>CAVQKQ010000001.1:0-31610 GCA_963713085.1 uncultured Pseudomonadota bacterium
CCGGCGGCAATGGCCGACCAACGGCCCCGCATGGAGCCACGCTCACAGGCGGCTCACTGACCATCAACCGACATCTGATTGTTGAAGGTCAGGTCATCGACATACGCCTGTCCGACACTGCGGCTGCACAGGCTTCTCTGACGTAAGCGTCCAACCCCACCATCTGTGCTGATCCCGTGCGCCTGTGCAAGCTGGGTGTTTTTGGGAGGCACCCAAGATGGCGAAGCGGCACGGGGCGGCATTCTGGCAAGGGCATGTTGCGGCGTGGAATCAAAGCGGCCTGACGCAGCGAGCGTACTGCGCGCAGCACGGACTGGGAGAGCGGGCGTTCTATCGCTGGCACCGCCGGGAGAAGGAAGCCATCGCTGCGGGTCAGGCCTCGCTGACCCTGGTGCCGGTCAGCGTCGGAGCGCCCGCCCCAAGCAACGTTATCCTGCTCCGCAGCCCCGGAGGCTGGCAAATCGAATTGCCGGCGGGGGAAGCCCCCTGGTTGGCCGATCTGCTGAGACACCTGCCATGATGCCCAGCGCGAACCAGGTCTGGCTGGTGGTTGAACCCATCGACATGCGCGCCGGCATCGATGGCCTCTCGCAGCGCATCCAGGCCACCCTGGGCCGCTCGCCGTGCGATGGGAGTGCCTACGCCTTCCGCAACCGGCGCCAGAACCGGCTCAAGCTGCTGATCTGGGACGGAACCGGCGTCTGGCTGTGCCAGCGGCGCCTGCATCGCGGCCACTTCGTTTGGCCCCGCGCGGACACCCCGGTTTGCACCCTCACCGCGGCCCAATGGCAATGGCTCGTGACCGGCGTGGACTGGCAACGCCTGGAAGCGCCGCGCGCCGGCCCACTGGCGCGTTTAGCGCCCCATTCGGGTAGCCCCGCCTACTTCCAAAGATACGCCGCGAGCCCTGTGTCCACACGGGTTTCGGCGGGTTTTGCCGGGTAAAATCCGGGCATGAATTCGAGCTCTGAACTGGCCCCTGGCCCCACCGACCGCAACCTTCCGGAGTGGGATGCCAACACGGTCCAGGCCTTGCTCGACCAGTTGCATCGGCAGAGCCGCGGAAACCACCCGCCGTGAAATGCTGCCCTCAAGCTGAGGCGCAGGCGAAGATCCAGGCCCTCACCCTCGAACTCGCCCACCTGCGCCGGCTGCGCTTTGGCGTCAAGAGCGAAGCGCTGACCTCGGAACAACGCGACCTGTTCCAGGAAACCCTGGAAAGCGACATCGCCGCCTGCGAGGCCGAAGCCGAACAGGCCGTTCCGGAAGCGAAGCCCCGTGCGAAGCGCGATCGTGCCGGCCGCCAGCCCCTGCCCGAGCATCTGCCGCGCATCGAACACCAACACGAACCGGAATCCTGCACCTGCGGCCAATGCGGCAAGAACCTGGTCAAGATCGGCGAAGACATCAGCGAACAACTCGACGTCGAACCCGCCCGCTTCTTCGTCCATCGCCACATCCGCCCGCAATACGCCTGCCGTGCCTGCGAAACCATCACCGCCGCACCGGTCCCGCCCGCGATCATCGATGGTGGCCTGGCCGCCCCCGGCCTGCTGGCCTGGGTGACTATCGGCAAATTTGCCGACCACCTGCCGCTGTACCGGATCGAACAGATCGCCGCGCGCCAGGAGGTCATCCTGTCGCGTTCCACCCTGGCGGAATGGATGGGGCGCGTGGGCGTGGCCCTGAGCCCGCTGGCCGATCGCCTGGCCGAGCGGCTCAAGCAATCGTGCGTCCTGCACGCCGACGAAACCCCGGTTGCGCAACTGGATCCCGGCGCGCGGCAAGACCAAGCGGGCCTACCCTGTGGGCCTACCGCAGCAACGCGCCTGGCGGCGGGGCCGCCGATCGTGGTGTTCGACTACCAGGCGAGCCGTTCGGGCAGCCATGCCGGCGCTTTCCTCGCGGGGTGGCAAGGCCATCTGATGGTGGACGACTACGCCGGCTACAAGGCGCTGTTCAAGTCGGGGATCATGGAACTGGCGTGCCTGGCGCACGCGCGGCGGAAGTTCTTCGACCTGTATACAGCGAACCAGAGCACGATGGCCCAGGAAGCGTTGGCGCGGATCGGGAAGCTCTATGCCATCGAGGAGGCGGGCCGGGGGCTGGATACCGCGGCTAGCGGCAGGCGCTGCGGCAACGACGAGGCGAAGCCGGTGCTCGATGCGCTGTTCGGGTGGTTGTACGCCACCCGGCAAAGTGTGGCCGACGGCAGCGCCACGGCGAAGGCGATCGACTACAGCCTGAAGCGCTGGGAGGCGCTGATCCGCTACGCCGATTCGGGCGATCTGCCGATCGACAACAATCCGGTCGAGAACGCGATCCGGCCGATTGCCATCGGCAAGAAGAACTGGCTGTTCGCCGGTTCAGAGCGGGCCGGGAAACGCGCGGCGGCAATCCAGAGCCTGATCGGCACCGCCCGGCTCAACGGCCTCGACCCCGCCGCCTGGCTGCGGGAAACCCTGGAGAAGCTGCCGGCCTGGCCGAATAGTCGAATCGATGAGCTGTTGCCGTTGCGGGGCGTTTCCTCCTCCTGACTTGCAGGCCGCCCTACTGATGGGACGGTTGGACGCTTACTCTCTGACTCGGCAAACGCTCAAAGACGCACGCCGTTTTCGGACGTCGGTCGAACGTATTCTCCTGGTTGTGGACTGAATCTCCTCATCACTGGTTCGCCGGGCCGAGGGCAAGTCAGGTGGATACGAATTCGGCGCCACGGGCAAGGTGCAGATTGGTATTGGCGTCCTGCAAGGCGGTGCGAAGTCCTTCTTCAAGTACTGGGTGATAGAAGGGCATCTCGATCATCTGCTCGATGCTCATCCTGTTCTGCAATGCCCAGGCAAGCAGGTGGGCCAGATGTTCGCCGGCAGGCGCGAACAATTCCGCCCCGCTGAACAGGCCGCTGGCAGTGGCGGCGTAAACACTCAACATTCCCTTGTTGCGCATCAGGATGCGAGCGCGTCCCTGATCTTCGAAGCTCGCCTGTCCAGCCACGAATCCGTCCGCCTGCTGCGCGCGAAATCCGCCGCCGACGATGCCGATCTGCGGATCTGTGAACACCACGCTTAGCGGCGCGCGACGCAAACCCGCTTGCACCGGTCTGCCGAGCGCAAGGCGTGCGGCATTCCGGCCCGCGATGCGCCCTTCGTCGGTCGCCTCGTGCAGCAGGGGGATGAAATTACTCGCATCGCCGGCGATAAAGATGGGACTGCCGGTGCCGCTTGTCGCGTCAGCGATTGCGGTCTGTGCGGTCGCTGCGTCGTGCACCGGGATGCCCTTCGCATCGAGCCGAACCGACGTATGCTCCAGGCCGATGTCCTGGACGTTGGCCAGGCGGCCCGTGGCGGCCAGGACATAGTCAAAGTGTTCGACTACCTTGGCGCCATCGGACTGGGTGCGATGAATGGCGACGTGCTCGCCATCGCGGTGTAGGACCTCGATGCCAGCCTCGGGATCGAGCAGAAGTTCCTGATTGAAGGTGGCGGCCGCGCAGGCCAGAACCGCCGGGTCGTTGATAGGGCCAAGGTGGCCGCCACGCCCGAAGATGGCGACCTGAACACCCAGGCGATGCAATGCCTGCCCCAGTTCCAGACCGATGATGCCCGCGCCGATCACGGCCACGGAGTTCGGCAGGTCGTGCCATTCGAAGATATCGTCACTGACGACAAGACGCTCGCCAAGCTCGGCGCAGCCTTCCATGCGGGCCGGCCGGGAGCCGGTTGCGATGACCACGGCCCTGGCCACAACACGTTTTCCGTCGACCAGGATGGTGTGGTCGTCGACGAAGCGCGCATGACCGCGAATGCGGTCATGGTCGGGAATGCTGTCCACATCCCGCAGAACAAATCCGACGAACCGGTCCCGCTCGCGACGCACCCGCGCCATGACGGCACGACCGTCGATGCTCTGGCGGCCCTGCGGGTGCACGCCGAACCCGGGCG
This sequence comes from uncultured Pseudomonadota bacterium, assembly GCA_963713085.1. Lineage (GTDB taxonomy): Bacteria > Pseudomonadota > Gammaproteobacteria > Burkholderiales > Thiobacillaceae > PFJX01. The sequence continues at coordinate 3,942 of CAVQKQ010000001.1, forward strand.
CCATTGCGACGGCGTGGGCCGCGTCCGCGGCAGCTATGAGCAACTTGCTGGGCATGCAGGCAAGGCGGGCGCAGCTGGTGCCGTAGGCGCCGCTTTCGATCACCATCGCGGTGGCGCCCTCGGTCCGGGCGGCCCGGTACGCGGTCAAGCCTGCCGTCCCGGCGCCGATGATGGCGACGTCTACTTGCATGAGTGGCCTGCAGCCATATTCCAGTCCATTCCGGACTCCTGGTTACGGTTCCAACCGGCGGAATCGCCAATCGGGCATCCGCTGCCACGTGCCGTCGCCCGACCCTTGTCCGCATCGCTCGGCCAAAGGCCGCCGCAGGAAAGGTGTGGTTATGGCAGGACTGCCGTGATGAAAGCCCTGGATGCACAGTGAGGCTGATCAGACGATCAAAGACAGTCTGTTCGGTAACGAACACAGGTGCGACCCAGTACTGCACGGACCGATACGGCGAGCCCATATCGCGGGTGCCTGGGGCAATAACCGCGATCGACTACTTCAAGCTTGCTCCAGCGCCAGATTGCACAAGGAAACGACCGGATTGCGGTTGGTGTGCTGGCGTACAGAGTGTGGCGGAAATAAGACCTACAAATGCATGCATGGCGGGTGCCTAACGTGTAGATCGGCACCTTGAGCCATTGACCACAGGCATCACCAGGAGATCGTCATGAACAAGGATCAAGTCAAGGGCCGTGTCGAAGAGGCCAAGGGCAAAGTGAAGGAAGTCGCCGGCAAGGTCGTTGGCAACAAGGACCTGGAACAAAAAGGCAAGGTTGATTCTGCCCACGGCAAGTTCCGCGGTGCCTATGGCGACCTTAAGGCTGACGCCAAGAATACCATCTGACGGGGCCGCAGCGGGTTTCCCGCCCGGCGGAATCGAGCCGGGCCGGGAAGTTCATGCATTGAAGCGGCGGTCAATCCATCGTGGCTGGTGGAGTTCGAGCGCCACTGAAAATCCTGGCCGAAGGCCGGGATGGATCGATACCGCAACCACAAGAATTCCCGCCTTCTGGAGGTTGATGATCACAAGGGCGGGGCACCGGCCCCACACGAACCCGAAATGAGGTAACAAAGGAGAATAGATATGCCAGCATTCGGATCACCCTTTTCAGGGTTGGCAAACGACAGAACACTCAACGATGAGGAGCTCGTCAGAGCCATTCGTTTCTTGGTCGCCGCAGAGTACGAAGCGACTCAGTTGTAGACGCAACTCGCCGAGTCCACCGACAACAAGCTCGCCGTGAAAGTCCTCAAGGAAATAGCGGACGAAGAACTTGTACACGTTGGAGAGTTTCTGAGATTGCTGCGCGAGCTTGCCCCCAATGAGGAAAATCTCTATGCCAAGGGGGCAAAAGAAGTGGAAGAAAAAATCAAGAAGATGAAGTAGGGGACTCCCGTGAAAAACCGCCCGGCATCCAGGCCACGTTCGCTTGCCGGTCAGCGGTGCTCCTGCCGCGAATGCCAATCTCGTCGGCCAGGCCGTCGAGGGACGGCCAGTCGCCTTACTTCAGCACACCCGCAGCGCGCTGCAAACCTACTTCCTCGCTGGCATGGTCGCGGTTCCACAACTGGAATAGCGGGTATTTCAGGTACGCCTTGTCGGCCACGTAGCGCAGCACGTTGGCCAGCCGGAAGAACTGCACCACCGACTCGACCCGGAAGACTTCCTTGCCGTGTTCGTCGAACATGATCAGCGTCGGCGCATAGAACAGGCCGAGGTCGTGCGCCCACTGGCGTGGCGTCATGCGTCTGCCGTCCGGTGTCAGCACGGGCGTCTTGTCGTCCCACACGTTGAACTGCACCACCTCGTAGGCCTGCAGGCGCTCGCGCACGATCGGGTTTTGCAGCGGCTCCGAATGCAGAACGTCGCAGGCGTAGCAGCGGGGCTGTTCGAAGATCACGAGCAGTGGATGGTGGGCCGCGAAATGGCTGCGGTCGAGCGCGTACGGCGGTGGGCTGAATAGCGGGTCGGGATTCAGTATTTCGTCGGCGAACAGTGGGGGCGGGTCTGCCTGTTCCAGGTACTCGCCGAAACTCTTGGTCTTGTAATGCCCATCGGCGACGTATTCGAGTGCCGCGCGCATCTTGTAGGGCGGGTAGTAGCCGACCAGCTTCAACGCCAGCTTGCGCCCCTTGACGTAGAACAATAGCGTCGGCGTGAGCTGCGCTTTTTGCGCGGTCGCGAATTCGTTGATCGGCATGGTCTTGCCGTCCATGCCGGTGATGTCCTCGATGTCGTGAGTGTTCAGTCCGACAACGTCGAAGTGCTTGCGCAGGTAATACACCAGGTCGCCCTTGGACAGGTTGTCTCTCACCATCGCCTGGCAGTATGGGCAATGCTTCTGACCGAAATAGACGATCAGTCCCTGCTTGCCGGAGGACAGCGTGTCATCGAGATCCTCGGGTAGATTGAAGAAACTGGCCTTGAACCAGTCCGGATGGTCGTCCTGATAGTCAGTTGGCAGATCGACGAACGAATAGGAGTCTTTGGCGGGTGTCGCTGCGATGACGGTGTAAGAACATAACAACGTGGCGAGCGCCAGTCCGGCGGTGCGTATGTGTAGACCTAGTGATTGCATCGCGGTGGTGAGGCGAGTGAACCGGCTAGAAGAATACGTGCTCCGCTGTATTTGCACTAGCGCAGCAACCCTAGCCCGTTGGGTCTGAAGTTCGAAGATTAGGGGCCGAGCGAAGCCGATATTCGTGTACGTCAGGTATTGAGGGAGCTGTGATGACCGCTTCGGCCGATGATCCGGCATCCACCTCGAATTTTCGACAGGCCGCTCGACCCCAGACAGCCGACCGTCAAGGCGTCGAAAGCTGGGCGGCCCTTGTGGGGCGATTTTCTCATTCGGGACGGGCGGGCGCAGTTATTCGCGAACGGCATCTTCCGGGTCGGGGTGTACGGTTGTTCTGGTCGAGAAGTTGCCTGTCGATATGGGCCTGAGTGGCCTGGTCCTTGTACGGTTGTGGTTGCATCGGGCAAGCCGGAGTGCCTTACAGCCCAAATAATGCCTTGCTGTCCAGGATGCTGACCCGCCCGGCGTAATGGCGCACCGTTTCCACCATGTGCTCGGTGCCCCCCGGGCCGCCGCCGCCGCCGCCGTTCCACAGGGCCAGGAAGCGCACCTTGTCCGGACCCTGGGCCAGGGCGGTGTAGAGCTGCCAGAGGTTGTTGCGCTCGTAGGGGTTGAAGCCTTTGGGCAGGGGACCCAGTTCCTCGGTCTGGAGCTGGATGGTGGCGAGGGGGTTGTCCTTGAGGGCGTAGTAGCGGTCCACCCAGGCCTCGCCGGCGAAGGCCACGGAGGCCTGGAGGAAATCCGGCTCCGGGTACTGCAGGTGCAGGCGCAGGCGGCAGCCGCGCTTGACGGCTGCCTCGGCGAACAGGGTGTCGCCGCCGCAGGCGCCGCCGCAGATGGCCAGGTCCTCGGGACCCATGCCCAGTTCGTCGAGCTTGGCGGCGATGGCCTGGGCGGCTACGGCCTCCTTGTCGGCGGGAAAGCGGGGATCGGTCCGGTCCGGCCGGTCGATCATGTGGCCGCTGAACAGAAAGATCCGGCGCGGGCGCCAGGGCGGTTCCAGGCGCGCCAGTTCCGCCTCCAGCACCGCCAGGGCCGGGGCCACCGCCTCGGGGCGGAATTCCAGGTCGCGCAGTAGGCAGAGCTGCTGGCGGCTGGAATCCAGGGCGAACCAGTCCTTGTCGGCCACCGCCACAGCCTCGCGCCAGGCCTGCTCCACCCTTTCCGGCGGGTTCAGCAGCAGTTCCAGTTCCGCCAGGCTGGCCCGGGTCCAGTAGTCCTGGGGCTGCTTTTCCAAAGCCGACAGGCAGGACCAGAGCACGCCGCCTTCCAGGTTGGGCAGGCTGGCGGGGATCTTCAGGGTGCCGCCCAGGTGCAGCTGGAGGTGGCGCAGGGTGCAGGCGTTGATGCCGGAATAGCAATGGGACGGGTCCTGGACGAAGGCGTTCATGTAGGGCTCCACCGCCGCCAGCAGCAGGCTCATCTCCGCGGCCGCCGTCGCCCGCATCTGGGCGGGGGTCCGGTCCGGCTGGCGCCAGCGTTCCACCCAGGCCTCCTTCTCCAGGCGGCCCATCAGGGACCAGCATTCCGGGTCGGCGGGCAGGTCGCGAATCAGGTCCTCGATCCATTCCCGCGCCTCGTCGTGGCGGCCCAGGCGCCCCAGCAGGGTGCCCTTGGCCTGGCAGGCGGCCAGGTTGTCGGGGGCCATCTCCAGCACCCCCTGATACTGTTCCAGGGCCAGGCCGAACTGGCCCAACTTGGTCAGGGCCTTGGCGGCCTGGCAGCGGGCCTCCAGGCGCAGGGCCCAGGTGGGGGTCTCCTCGGCCAGCACCAGGATGTCGCCGGGCCGGTTGCCCTTGCGCGCCACCTCCACCCGGCGGCGCCAGGTCTCGTAGGCCGCCCGGAACTCGTTGTCGCCGGACAGCAGCAGATTCCGCCAATTGGGTTCCTTCAGTCCTTCCAACAGGTTGAACACCGGGCTTACGCGTCTTCCCTGCCAGGAGGCGATGGTGGCCTGGGCCATCTGGGCCAGGGCCTGGCGGTCGGCTTCCAGGTGTTCCGGATCAGGTACGCCGTCCTTCAGGTGGTAGCGCAGCTTGCGGTCGGTGTAGATGTCGAACGGCTGGTAGGCGCGGTCCCCCTGCACCAGCACCACGCCCCGGGCGCGCAGGGCGTGGCGCACCCCCAGCTCGTACCAGACGTTGGGGTTGTCGATGGACAGGTCCGCCAGCACCAGGTCCGCCAGCAGCAGCTCCTGGAACATGTCCGCGCGGATGTCGCCGGCGCGTTGTTCCTGGTCGGCGCGAAACACCTCGAAGCCGGCGGACTCCAATGCGGGGCGGATGTAGTCGCCGTAGACCGCGTCGAAATCGATCTCCTGCTTGCGTCCGAACGGCATGGCGACGAAGACGTGCAAGGGCATGGCGGCTCCTCCGATATTTTCCGCGTTATACCTTCGTAGGGTAGGCCAAGGCCAGCGCAAGCATAGCCTTTGCAGCAATACCGGCGCGGCGGTTTTGAAATATGATCGTGGCCGCTGGACGGCTTCATTCCAAGAACCCTGTTGTCGGGTGGGATCGATTGAAAACTAAGACGGTTGTGAGCGTGCTGGTCCTGGCCCTGGCGGCGGGGGCGGCCTATTTCTATTTCCCGGGTGGGAATGGCCAGGCGCCCAGGAAGGATGCCTCCAAGGGGCCGGTGCCGGTGACCGTGGCCCGGGCCGAGGCCAGGGACATGCCCCTGCTGCTGGATGTGGTGGGGCGCGGCGAGGCCTACGAGAGCGTCACCCTCAAGTCCCGGGTGGACGGCCAGGTACAGGCGATGCCCTTCGACGCGGGCCAGCATGTCAGGCGGGGCGAGGTGCTGGTGCGGCTCGATCCGTCCGACTTCGATGCCAGGCTGAAGCAGGCCGAGGCCAACCTGGCCCGGGACGAGGCCCAGTTGCTCAAGGCCAAGGCCGATGTGGCGCGCTACCAGGCCCTGAAGGAACAGAACTTCGTGTCCGAGGAAAAGGTGGGCGAGGTGCGGGCCACGGCCCAGGCCATGGCGGCCACGGTGCAGGCGGACCGGGCGGCGGCGGAACTGGCCCGGCTGCAGCTGAGCTACGCCAGCATCCGCGCGCCCTTCGACGGGGTGGTGGGGGCCAAGCTGGCCTTCCCCGGGGCGGTGGTGAAGACCAACGACACCGACCTGGCGGTGGTCAACCGGGTGCGTCCCCTCTATGTGAGCTTCGTGGTGCCGGAGAAGTACCTGGACGGGATCCGCGCCGCCATGAAGCGGCCCGGCGGCCTGCCGGCCCGGGTCACCCTGCCGGGGGCGGCGGCCGGCCAGGCGGCCCCCGGTTTCGAAGGGCCGGTGCGGTTCATCGACAACACCGTGGACACCGCCACCGGCACCATCCGGCTCAAGGCCACCCTGGCCAATGAGACGGAGGCACTCGCGCCGGGCCAGTTCGTCGACGTCAGCCTGGTGCTGGAGGTGCTCCACGATGCCCTGGTAGTGCCGGTGGAAGCGGTGCAGCAGGGCCCGGAAGGGGCCTTCGTCTATCTGGTCAAGCCCGACCAGGGGGTGGCCCAGCGCCCGGTCAAAGTGACCGACACCCTCCAGGGGCTGGCCATCATCGCCCAGGGCCTGGCGCCAGGGGACACGGTGGTCACCGACGGCCAGCTGCGCCTGACGCCCAACTCCAAGGTCCAGATCAAGACGCCGGAGGGCGGCGACGGGGGTGGGCAGGGCGCGAAGGGTCTGGGCCCCGGCGGGAAGCAACCCGCCGGCCAGGCCTCCTGAGGCGGGTCCATGCAGCTGCCTGAATTGTGCATCCGCCGGCCGGTGATGGCCACGCTATTGATGGCGGCCTTCGTCATCTTCGGCCTGATCGCCTACCGCTCCCTGCCGGTGTCGGAGCTGCCCAACGTGGATTTCCCCACCATCTCGGTGTCGGCCAGCCTGCCCGGGGCCTCGCCGGAGACCATGGCGGCGGCGGTGGCCACCCCCCTGGAGGCCCAGTTCTCCACCATCGCCGGGGTGGACAACATGACCTCCACCAGCGCCCAGGGGGCCACCAGCATCACCATCCAGTTCAGCCTGGACCGCAACATCGACGCCGCCGCCCAGGACGTCCAGTCGGCCATCGCCGCCGCCCTGCGCAAGCTGCCGCCGGACATGCCGGCGCCGCCCTCGTTCCGCAAGGTCAACCCGGCGGACCAGCCCATCTTCTACCTGGCCATGCTCTCGCCCAGCCTGCCGTTGACGGCGGTGAACGAGTACGCCGACACCCAGCTGGCCCAGCGCATCTCCACCATCCCGGGGGTGGCCCAGGTGCTGATCTACGGCGCCCAGAAGTTCGCGGTGCGGGTGCAGGCCGACCCGGACCAGCTGACCGCCCGGGGCATCGGCATCGACGAGCTGCAGCAGGCGGTGCGGACCGGCAACGTCAACCTGCCCACCGGCACCTTCCAGGGCAGCCGCCAGATCTTCGCCATCAAGGCCAACGGCCAGCTGGACAACGCCGCCGCCTACCGGCCCCTGGTGGTGGCCTACCGCAACGGGGCGCCGGTGCACCTGGAGGAGGTGGCCCAGGTGATCGACGGCGTGGAGGACGACAAGCGGGCCAACTGGCTGGGGGACAAGGACCACTATCAGCCCGCCATCATCCTGGCCATCCAGCGCCAGCCCGGGGCCAACACCATCGCCACGGTGGCGGCCATCAAGGCCATCCTGCCGGCCTTCCAGGCCAAGCTGCCGGCCTCGGTGCAGCTCTCGGTGCTGTACGACCGCAGCGTGTCCATCCACCAGTCGGTGAACGACGTCCAGTTCACCCTGATCCTGGCGGGCTCCCTGGTGGTGCTGGTGATCCTGCTGTTCCTGCGCAATCTGTCGGCCACGGCCATCCCCGCCGTGGCACTGCCCATCTCGGTGATCGGCACCTTCGCGGTGATGTACGCCATGGGCTACAGCCTGGATAACCTCTCGCTGCTGGCCCTCACCCTGTCGGTGGGCTTCGTGGTGGACGACGCCATCGTCATGCTGGAGAACATCGTGCGCCACGTGGAGGCGGGGGAGCCGCCGTTCCAGGCCGCCATCAAGGGGGCCCGGGAGATCGGCTTCACCATCGTCTCCATGACCCTGTCGCTGATCGCCGTGTTCATCCCGGTGATGTTCATGGGCGGGGTCATCGGCCGCCTGCTGCACGAATTCGCGGTGACAATCAGCACCGCCGTGCTGGTGTCCGGCTTCGTCTCCCTCACCCTGACCCCCATGCTGGCCAGCCGCTACCTGAAGTCCGAGGCCGGCCGTCCCCACAACCGGCTGTACTGGCTGTTCGAGCGCGGATTCGGGGCCCTGCTGGCCGGCTACCGGGCCAGCCTGGCCACGGCCATGGCCCACCCGCGCCTGATCCTGCTGGTGTTCTTCGCCACCGTGGCGGCCAGCGCCTACCTGTACGCCACCATCCCCAAGGACTTCATCCCCAGCGGCGACACCGGCCGCATCATCGCCTTCACCGAAGGCGCCCAGGACACCTCCTTCGCCGCCATGGTGCAGCGCCAGCGCAAGGTGGCGGCCATCGTCGCCAAGGACCCCAACATCGCCACCTTCATGTCGGTGGTGGGGGCGGGCGGTTCGCGCATTACCCCCAACTCGGGGATCATGCTGTTCACCCTCAAGCCCCGCCCCGGGCGCAAGCTCTCGCCGGACGAGCTGATCCAGGAGCTGCGGCCCAAGCTCAACTCGGTGCCGGGCATCCGGGTGTCCCTGCAGAATCCGCCGCCGATCCGCATCTCCGGCCATCTCACCGCGGCCCAGTACCAGTACACCCTCCAGGACACGGACCTGCCCGAGCTGTACCACTGGTCCGAGGTGATGCTGGAGCGCCTGCGCCAGCTGCCCGGCTTCGTCGACGCGAACAGCGACCTGAACATCAAGAGCCCCACCATCTCCCTGGACGTGGATCGGGACAAGCTGGCCGCCCTGGGCCTCACCTTCGGCCAGGTGGAGGACGCCCTGCAGTCCGCCTTCAGCGCCCGGCAGATCTCCACCATCTACGGCACCAGCAACCAGTACCAGGTGATCCTGGAGCTGACCCCGGCATTCCAGGCCGATCCCGACGCCCTGTCCCGGCTCCACGTCCGCGCCAGCGGCGGCGCCCTGGTGCCCCTGGACACCGTGGCCAGCATCTCCCGCAAGTCCCAGGCCCTGACCGTCAACCACCTGGGCCAGCTGCCCGCCGTGACCCTGTCCTTCAACCTGCTGCCCGGCGTGTCCCTGGGCGAGGCGTTGGCGCGCATCAAGGCGGTGGAGCGGGACCTGCGCATGCCCGTATCCCTGAACACCGGCATGCAGGGCACCGCCCAGGCCTTCGAGGATTCCCAGAAGGGCCTGGGCCTGCTGCTCTTGGTGGCGGTGGTGGTGGTCTACATCGTCCTGGGCATCCTGTACGAGAGCTTCGTGCATCCGTTGACCATCCTGTCCGGCCTGCCCGCCGCCGGCCTGGGAGCTCTGCTGACCCTGGTGCTGTTCAAGGTGGACCTGTCCCTCTACGCCTTCGTTGGCGTGATCATGCTGATCGGTATCGTCAAGAAGAACGCCATCATGATGATCGACTTCGCCCTGGAGCGGCAGCGCGGCGGCGGCATGGCCCCGGCGGAGGCCATCTTCCAGGCCTGCCAGGTGCGCTTCCGGCCGATCATGATGACCACCATGGCGGCCCTGGCCGGCACCCTGCCCATCGCCCTGGGCTGGGGCGAGGGGGCCGAGGTGCGGCGTCCCCTGGGCCTGGCGGTGGTGGGGGGGCTGGTGGTATCCCAACTGCTCACCCTCTACATCACGCCGGTCATCTACCTCTACCTGGACCGGCTGGGATCGCGGTTCGCGCCGGCGCCGGCGGCCGGGGCCCTGGACCGTCCGGCCGGAGGGTGAGGATGGCGGGATGGCTCGGGCGCCTCGGCGCGATCTTCGCCCCGCAGACCGTGCCCGCCGAGGTCCTGGAGGTCATCGAGCAAATGGCCTATCGGGTGGAACCCCGACTCAAGCAGGCGGGGGGTTATCCGGGCCGCTATCGCGCCGCCGCAGGCCGTGCCCTGGAATACGTCCGGGACCTGAGCGTCCTGGTGCCGGGGCCCATACCGATCAGCCGCGCGTCGTTCACCGGCGATCCCCTGGTGCGCGCCCTGTTCGCCACCCCCGACGACATCGCCATGGTGCTCGGGCAAAGCGCCGCACTGCGCGACTGGCAGCGGGACCATCCGGGGTCGGGGGGGCGCCTGTTCGGCCATCTGACGCTGCAGCGCCGGGAGAAACAGCAGTTCGGCCTGGAAACCCGGGGCGACAGCGTGCGGCGCGACGTGTCCCAGAAGGTGGTGAATTTCACCGACCATGTCTTCGCCGGCCTGGCCGATACGGCGGAAGGCGCGCGCCGCCAGCTCGAGGCGCATTTCCTGGAGGTCCTGCTGAACCGGCTGGGGGAGCGGGTCGATGCCCTGCGCCAGGATAGGAAACGTCTCGAAACGGCGCGCGACGAACAAATGGCGCGGCTGCGCGGCGGCAAGCCGGACGACGGGAAGCAAGCCGGGCTGGAGGCGGCCCTGCGGGAACTGGGCGCGGCGTTGGAGGCGCTGGACCTGCGCCGCCTGGGCCAGTACATCGACGAGGTGCTGCTGCATCCGGAAGCCCATCTCAGGCTCGAAACCACCCGCGTCAGGCTGGACAGCATGGGCATCGTGCGCCGCGAAGGCGGGGTGATGCCGGCGAAGACCCTGACCTTCACGGACCAGATCGAGGGCGACAGGCCGGGCAGGACCGTGCTGCTGGTGGAATACCATCTGGAAGATCTGGCGCCGTACGCGGACCGATTGAGCGAGACCGGGCGATGGCTGGAAATCTAAAGGTGGCTGTCCGGCCGCCGGATGTTGGATAAACTCTAGCCCTCGCGTCCGGGATGCTTATCAACCAACGGGTCGGAGAAATTATGAACAAGATGAAGCTGGCAATGATGCTGGGAATGGCTTCGGTCGCCTGCGGCGCCCGGGGGGCCGGTTTTGCCCTGCTCGAGCAGAACGCCAGCGGCCTGGGCAACGCCTATGCCGGCCAGGCGGCGGCGGCCGAGGATGCCAGCACGGTGTACTTCAATCCGGCCGGGCTGAGCCAGATCGAGGGCCGACAGGTGATCCTGGCCGGGTACCTCATTGCGCCATCGGCCAAATTCGCCGATTCCGGCAGCACCCTGGCCGCGCTGGGCAACGGCGGCGATGCCGGCAAGCCGGTGGTCGTGGCCAATGCCTACTACGCCGCGGATCTCTCCCCTTCCCTGAAGCTGGGGGTGGGCCTGAACTCGCCGTTCGGGCTGGCCACCGAATACCACGCCCCCTGGGCCGGCCAGACCCAGGCCATCAAGTCCGATCTGAGCACCCTCAATCTCAATCCCGCCCTGGCCTGGCGCGTGAACAAGCGGCTCTCCCTGGGCGCGGGCCTGGATTGGCAGCACATTTCCGCGAAACTGACCCAGAGCGTGACCGCGCCCGGCGTCACCACGGCCACGATGAAGGGCGACGACGACAGCTGGGGCTGGAACCTTGGGGCCCTCTGGCAGGCGAATCCGGACACCCGCCTGGGGCTGGCCTACCGCTCACGCGTCGAACATCAGCTTACCGGCACCATGAGCGTCCTGCCCGGCGTGGGCGTGAGCGCGGACATCGCCCTGCCGGACAGCGCCTCGCTGAGCGTGCTGCGCCATATCAACCCCCGCTGGGACCTGCTGGCGGACGCCACCTGGACCGGCTGGAGCAGCTTCGACAAGCTGGAGATCCGGCGCCAGGACACAGGCGCCGTGGTGTCCCTGGTCCCGGAGAACTGGCGCGACAGCTGGCGCGTTTCCATGGGACTGACCTACCGTCCGGTGCGGGAATGGACCTGGCGCATGGGACTGGCCCATGACGCCACGCCGGTGCCGGACGCCAGCCTGCGCACCGTGCGCATCCCCGATGCGGATCGGACCTGGCTGGCCATGGGCGGGCAATATCGCATGGGCCTCCAGGAGGCAGTGGATTTCGGCTATGCCCACCTGTTCGTGAACGACGCCTCCATCGACCACAGCGAGGGCGGGATCAAGGTGGCGGGCAACTACAGCAACCAGGTCGATATCCTGAGCGTCCAGTACACCCGCGGGTTCTGACCGGGGGTCCGATGCGGAGCGGATCAGCCGGGCAGGAAGGGGAGGGCGGAGAGGGGATGAGCCAGGCGGTTGCCGCCCGGCCGTTCCGCCAACGTCCCGGCGACACCCTGTTTTCCGCCCTGGTCGGGGCCATGGGCCGTTTCGGCCGCAACACCCCGGGCCAGTGGGAGGACCAGAAGCCCGGCGCGTATTCCTACGGCGACCTGGTCAAGATGACCCTGGCCCTGGGCCGCCTGGCCACCAAGGTCAGCGCCGAGGGGGAACACGTCGGCGTGCTGATGCCCAACCTCGCCGCCACGGTGGCGCTGATGATCGGCCTCTCGGCCTTCCGCCGGGTGCCCTGCATGCTCAACTACACCGCCGGCGCCGACGGCATGCAGAGCGCCTGCCGGGCGGCCCGGGTGAAGACCGTCATCACCTCCCGGGTGTTCCTGGCCAAGGCCGGGTTGGCCGAGCAGGCGGCCGGGCTGGCGGAGGTGGAACTGGTCTATCTGGAAGACCTGCGCAAGCGCTTCGGCCTGCTGGACCAGTCCTGGCTGATGGCCTACGCCCTCTGGTTCCCCCTGCTGGCGGTGCCGAAGGGCGAGCCGGAGGCCCCGGCGGTGGTGCTGTTCACCTCCGGTTCCGAGGGCAAGCCCAAGGGCGTGGTCCTGTCCCACCGGGCGATGCTGGCCAACGTGGCCCAAGTGCTGGAGATCCTGCCGTTCGGCCCCCAGGACACGGTGCTCAACGCCCTGCCCATCTTCCATTCCTTCGCCCTCACCGCCGGCACCTTCATCCCCCTGGTGTCCGGGGCGCGCCTGGTGCTCTACACCAGCCCCCTGCACTTCAAGGCGATCCCGGACCTGGTGCGGGAGAAGCGCTGTACCGTGCTGTTCGGCACCAACACCTTCCTCGGCCACTACGCCCGCAACGCGGCGCCCGATGACTTCAAGACCCTGAAATACGTCGTGGCCGGGGCCGAGAAGCTGCTGGACCCGGTGCGCCGGCTGTGGCGCGACAAATTCGGCATTGACCTGCTGGAGGGCTATGGCGCCACCGAGGCGGCGCCGGTGCTGTCGGTGAACCCCCTGCAGGCCAATCGCTTCGGCTCCGTGGGACCGTTGCTTCCTGGGGTGGAGGCCCGGATCATCCCCGTCCCGGGCATCGACGCGGGCGGGGAATTGCATGTGCGCGGCCCCAATCTCATGTCCGGCTACTACCACCACCACAATCCGGGTGTGTTGGAGCCGCCCCGCTCCGAGGCGGGGGAGGGCTGGCACAACACCGGCGACGTGGTGCTCCTGGACGAGAACGGCTACCTGTCCATCCAGGGCAGGCTCAAGCGCTTCGCCAAGGTGGCCGGCGAGATGGTGTCCCTGGAGGTGGTGGAGGCCATCGCCCGGGCGGCCTCGTCGGCCAGGAACGTGGGTGACGACGCCCTGCACGCCGCCACCTGCATCTCCGACGAGGGGCGCGGGGAGATGATCGTCCTGTTCACCACCGATTCGGCCCTGACACGGGAGCAGATGGCCGCCGCCGCCAAGGGCCTGGGCTGTCCGGAGATCGCCGTGCCCAAGCGCATCAGGGTGGTCACGGACCTGCCCCTGCTGGGGACCGGCAAGGTGGATTACGTGCGCCTGAAGGCCTTCGCCACGGCGGCGGCCTGAATGCGCTATTGAAATCCTCGGGTGGCGGCTAAATATAAGAAATCGTTGATATAATTACGCAACCTTTGAGATCGGAGATTGCCATGCCCATCTATGCTTACAAGTGCGCCGACTGCGGCTTCGAGCAGGACGTCATGCAGAAGATGAGTGACGCCCCCCTGACCGAGTGCCCCCAGTGCGGCAAGTCGAGCTATGCCAAGCAGCTGACCGCCGCCGGATTCCAGCTCAAGGGGTCCGGCTATTACGCCACCGACTTCAAGAACGGCGCCGCCAAGCCCGCCGAGACCCCGGCCGCCCCGGCCTGCGGCGCCGGCGCCTGTCCGGCCTGCACCGCCTCCTGACCCGGGCCGCGCCCCATCCCGATCGGGCAAACGTCCAGGCGTTTGCCCGATTTGTTTGGTCCCGTTACCAACCGTTCACCTTGCCCATCCCATGCCACCCCTGCTGATGACCGACCTGAAGCGCTATTTCATCACCGGCCTGCTGATCCTGGTCCCCCTGGGCATCACCTTCTGGGTGCTGACGGCCCTGCTGGCCTTCATGGACCAGAGTCTGCTGCTGCTGCCGGCCTCATGGCGCCCCGATGCCTGGCTCGGCGTGCGCATCCCCGGCCTGGGGCTGATCCTCACCGCCGTGGTCATCCTGATGACCGGGCTGCTCGCCACCAACCTGATCGGCCAGCGCCTGGTGGGCTATTGGGAAGGGCTGCTCAACCGCATCCCGGTGGTCAAGTCCATCTACGGCAGCGTCAAGCAGGTCTCCGACAGCCTGCTGTCCAGTTCCGGCATGGCCTTCAAGAAGGTGCTGCTGGTACGCTACCCCCATCCGGATGCCTGGGCCCTGGCCTTCCAAACCAACGTGCCGAGCGAAGTCAAGGAGCACCTGGACTCGGACTACGTGGCGGTGTTCATCCCCACCACCCCCAGCCCGGTGAACGGCTTTTATTTTTACGTGCGGCGCGACGCGGTCATCGAACTGGACATGAGCGTGGACGCCGCCTTCAGGACCATCGTCTCGATGGGCGTGGTGGTGCCGACGATCAAGCCCGCCGCCGCCAACTACGTCGGCGACTGAGGCCGGCGGGATCACCGAAGACAGAGTTTAGAACCAGGACACAACAAGCATGCGCACCCAATACTGCGGCGCCGTCACCGGCGCGGACATCGGCAACACCGTCACCCTCTGCGGCTGGACCCATCGCCGCCGCGACCACGGCGGGGTCATCTTCATCGACCTGCGCGACCGGGAAGGCACGGTCCAGGTGGTGATCGACCCGGACACCCCGGAGGCGTTCAAGGTTGCCGAGGAGGTGCGCGCCGAGTACGTGCTCAAGGTGGTGGGCAGGGTGCGCGCCCGTCCCGCCGGCACTGAGAACCCCAACCTGCCCACCGGCATGATCGAGGTCCTGACCCAGTCCCTGGAGGTGCTCAACCCCAGCCTGACGCCCCCGTTCCAGATGGACGAGGACAACATCAACGAGAACATCCGCCTGCAATACCGCTACCTGGACCTGCGCCGCCCGGCCATGCAGGACAATATGCGGCTGCGCTACCGGGTCTCCAAGCTGATGCGCGACTACCTGGACGGCCACGGCTTCCTGGAGGTGGAGACCCCCATGCTGACCCGCTCCACCCCGGAAGGCGCGCGTGACTACCTGGTGCCGTCCCGGATCCACGACGGCATGTTCTACGCTTTGCCCCAGTCGCCCCAGCTGTTCAAGCAGCTGCTGATGGTGGCCGGCTACGACCGCTATTTCCAGATTGTGAAATGCTTCCGCGACGAGGACCTGCGCGCTGACCGCCAGCCCGAGTTCACCCAGGTGGACCTGGAGATGTCCTTCGTCGAGGAGAACGACGTCATGACCCTGGTGGAAGGCATGATCCGGGACATGTTCAAGCAGGCCCAGGCGATCGACCTGCCCGATCCCTTCCCGCGCATGAGCTACGCCGAGGCCATGGGCCGCTACGGTTCCGACAAGCCGGACATGCGCGTCATTCTGGAGCTCACCGAGCTCACCGACGTGATGAAGGACGTGGACTTCAAGGTCTTCTCCGGCCCCGCCAACGCCGCCAACGGCCGGGTGGCCGCCCTGCGCGTGCCGGGGGGCGCGGAGATCAGCCGGGGCGAGATCGACGGCTACACCGAATTCGTCAAGATCTACGGCGCCCGGGGCCTGGCCTGGATCAAGGTCAACGAGACCGCCAGGGGCCGGGAAGGCCTCCAGTCCCCCATCGTCAAGAACCTCCACGATGCCGCCCTGACCGAGATCCTGGCCCGCACCGGCGCTGAGGACGGCGACATCCTGTTCTTCGGCGCCGACAAGGCCAAGGTGGTCAACGACGCCCTGGGCGCCCTGCGCTCCAAGGTGGGCCACGAGAAGGGCTACGTCGACGGCCGCGCCTGGGCCCCGCTGTGGGTGGTGGACTTCCCCATGTTCGAGTTCAACGAGGACCCGGAGACGAAAACGAGCCGCTGGGACGCCCTGCACCACCCCTTTACCAGCCCCAAGGACGGCCACGCGCAGTACCTGACCACCGATCCCGGCAAGGCCCTGTCCAAGGCCTACGACATGGTCCTCAACGGCTGGGAGGTGGGCGGCGGCTCCATCCGTATCCACAAGGAAGCCGTGCAGGAAGTGGTGTTCGGCGCCCTCAACATCGGCGAGGAAGAACGCCGCGAGAAGTTCGGCTTCCTGCTCGACGCACTGAAGTACGGCGCCCCGCCCCACGGCGGCCTGGCCTTCGGCCTGGACCGCCTGGTCACGCTGATGACCGGCGCCGAGTCGATCCGCGACGTGATCGCCTTCCCCAAGACCCAGCGCGCAAGCTGCCTGATGACCGACGCGCCTAACGCAGTGGACGAGAAGCAGTTGCGTGAGTTGCACATCCGCCTGCGCAACACGGGCGTTACCCCGGCGGCGTAAGACGCTTTTCCCCCTCCCCCGCAGGCGGGGGAGGGCAGGGGAGAGGGAGGCCTTTTCCTCTGAATTACCATTGCCACATCTCAGAGTGGTTTGCCGGGGGCGCCCGGCAGCGCCTTACTCTTCTTGAGCGGCCAAGAAGAGTAATCAGAAGAAGGCCGCCCCGCTTCCGTCGAAACCCCGAGCCTGCCGGCCTTGACCGGGCGGCCAATTAACTCGCTTCGCTCAGACACAATTGGCCGGCCTTCGGCTCCCCCGCTCAAGACCATCACCCTCGGCTCCGTCAGAGGGGAGAATGTCCCGTACTGGCGGAAGTGGTAGGGGGAATAGCGGAGCGTATTCCGCCGTATGTAACATGCGGCGCAATGCCCTTTGGTTATTGCGCCCTACGCTGGCTTCTTGCCTTTGGCCGGTTCGCCGTCATGAGCCTGCAGATGTTGCAACTGTGCTTCGATCTCCTGGTCGCATTCGGCCAGTTGCGTGCCGACGAAATCGAACGCGTCCAGCGCCTGTTTGAGCGCGAACAAGTGCTCGGCTCGCCAGTTGCCTTGCAGGCTCTTGGCGATGTCATCGACGCTGGCGTGGATGCGCACGTTCTTCATCGCGCCCAGTACCTGACCGTCCCGCTCACCCGCCACGATGGCGCGCAGAATATTCTGGCCTGTCTCGCCCACGATGTCGGAAATAACATTGGCCAGCTGGACGTTCATCTGCGTGAGCGCTTTTTGCATGTGCTGCACCTCTCTGGCTTGGCTGCGCAGCACACACACTTGATCGGCGGGGCGAAACGCGCCGCTGAGCAGGCCGTAGGTCATGAGCTGCTGCAGCCACTGGCAGTCCAGCACGTCGGGCTTGCGCCCCGAGACGTTCTTTACGTGGCCCGCATTCACAAGAAGAACCGTGAAGCCGCGCGACTCCAGCAACTCGATCAGGGGAATCCAGTACACACCGGTAGATTCCATGGCCACCGTGTCGACGCCGCAGGCCTTGATCCAATCGGCCAAGGCGTTGAGGTCGACTGTGAAGCTGGGAAACTCTCGCACCGGGTCGTCGTCCCGATCCGGCGGCACGGCCACGAAGTGGGAAGCGCTGCCGATGTCGATACCGGCGGCATTGGGGTGGGTGATCGTCAGCGCCGCTCGCGACTTGCCGTGCTTGAGGCTGATTTTTGCGTTGCGTTGCGCTGTGCCATGGCTGGCTCCATCATTCGTTGAGGAATGTGGCGCCGCATCGGGTACGTCGTCTCGCTCACTCTCTTAAACGGGATATCGGCTCAGCGGCTGCGAACCGCCAAGCCGATTCACCAATGTCGATGACGTCACCCATGACCATGCTAACCCGCGGGCAATATGCACCATTGCTGCATCGGTCTTCCGCGGCGCCGTATTCCACCTTGCCACAACAACGACACTCAGTGTTTCTTCGGCGCGATTTGCGGCTGCGGGCCGATTACTTCGCTAACCCATACCCCGTTGGCACAAAATTCCAGACACCCCCGTTTCTGGAGCCATGCAGCGCAGAGAGCGTCGGTGGCGAGGAGAATCGCGGACATTTGGGGAGGACGCCTGTATCGGCGGCGGCTGACGTGATGGATCGCGCGTGATAGCCCGGAAGCAACTTACGCGCGTTTTCCGATACCTGGAACAGGCAATGTTGCGCCAAGTTAACCGGACAAGTGGCTTCCCCGGCCCGGGGGTCAGTCCTTCACGGGTGACTTTTCAATTCTTCGCAGGGGCCGCTGACGCCCCTGCCACCGCGGCACCCTTTAGGCCGATATCCTGATCCAGCACGACAACCACCTGACGCTGCTCTGCCCAGGAGGCAAATCGTCCCTTGTCGTTGAAGCCGGCAAGGAACCACGAACCCTGCAAGACCGGGAGTAGTTTCGGGGCGATGCCGCCCGCGATGAAGACGCCACCGGCGGCGCCCGCAACCAGGGCCAGGTCTCCGGCGGTCTGGCCGAGTATGGAGGCGAACAGGCGCAACGCGGCTTCCGCTACGGCATCGTTCCCGTTCAGGCCCGCGCTGCTTATGGCCTGGGGTGGCTCGGAGCTCTCCAGCAGGGGGTTCCCGGCCTCGCTCCGTCCCGCTTGGTGCAGGCAGAAGCGGTACAGGGTGGCAATGCCCGGTCCCGAAAGGATTCGCTCAACAGAGACCCGGCCATGCTGTCGTTGCAGGAAATGGAGCAGCGCCTCCTGCTCCGCATCGACAGGAGCGAAGCCGATATGCCCCCCTTCGGAGGCAAGGGGGACATAGCGCCCTCCTTGCCACGTGCAGATGCTGACGCCCAGGCCGGTACCCGCGCCCAGGGCCAGCCGGGGCATGGCGGTTTCGTTGCTGCCGGGCTGCAGCACGGTCTGATCCTGTGGGGCAAGGACGTTCAGTCCCCAGCCGACGGCGGCGAAGTCATTGACCAGCAGTGCCCGGGAGAAATTGAAACGCCCGGCCAACGTCCGGGTCTCGATCTGCCAGTCCCGGTTGGTGAAACTGACTCGCTCACCGTCGGTCGGCCCGGCTACGGCCAGACAGCAACGCTCGAATGGGCCGATGCGGCCGGTGTACTCCGACAGGATCGATTCGAGCCTGTCATATCGGACATTGTCGAATCGCTCGATTGCATCGAGACTGACCGACCCGGCGCCGACCCGGGCCCGTGCCAGACGGGTGTGGGTGCCTCCGATGTCACCAACCAGGATGCCGCTCATGACCAGAGTCGACGTTCGGCCTGGAAATAACGTGACCTGATCCAGTGATCCAGGCTGAGCATTCCCGGCCCGGAAAGGATCAGGGGCAGCAGCATGGCCAGATAAAACAGGCTTAGCTGCTCCCCCGGCCCTGCCTGCGCCGCGACCATGCCTGACACACAAAACAGGGAGAGCGCTAGGGCGGACACCCGTGTTCCCAGGCCCAACAGCAGAGCAACGGCGCCGACCAGTTGCGAGACGATGAAGAAGGGCCAAGTGATCTCCACCGGAATGGTGTCAAATGGAAACATCAGCGTGGCATGGATAGGGGCAAATGCATTCGGTCCACCCAGGCCCCTCATGCCGGCGCCCCAGAATTCGTAGGCCAGCAGGAGGCGGAGCCCCAGCGGGCCAAGCCAAGGGCCAGCGGCGTCCAGGCTTGCGATGAGGGTTCTCAGGAAGCGGATCGGCATAGCCATGTGGTCGGTTCATTGCCTTTCATTGCTTGTGCACCACAACCTGGTTGCGGCCGTTGTTCTTGGCCTTGTAACACGCCGCGTCGGCGGCGGCCAGGCACACATCCAGGCTCTCGCAGTCGGGCGTGATGGGGACCAGGCCAATGCTGGCGCCGATCTTGTAGGTCTTCCCCTCCCAGGCGAAATTGAAATTGACGACCTGGCCCCGCATGGCATCGGCAATCTGCGCTGCGCGTTCATCGGGACAGGACAACAGCATGACAGCGAATTCATCCCCTCCCAGTCGGCCGACAAGATCGCTCTCTCGTACATTGGAAAGAATGAGGCGGGCGATCTGCCGCAAAAGTTCATCGCCGGCGGCATGGCCGGCCTGGTCGTTGACCTGCTTGAATCTGTCCAGGTCGATGAATAGCAGGGACATGGGAAACTCGCCGGCCCGCTTGTTCCTAAGGGTGAGACCGGCGCGTTCCTCGAAGGCGCGGCGATTGTAGAAGCCGGTCAGATCGTCATGGTCCGCCTGCCAGGTCAGAATGCGGTGCAATTCCCGCGCCTCGGTCACATCGCGCATGACCAGCACACCGCCGATGATGCTGCCGTCCTCGCTATGGATCGGAGAGCATTTGCCCTCCACGTCGTATTCCATGCCTTCCTGGGACCGCAGGCAGGCGGAGATCGGAAATTCAGCCCAGTCGCCGCCGAGAATGCCCTCCACCATGGATTTGGTCAGATCCTCGCGACTGGCGAGATCGAACAGGTTTAAATGCCCGGATATGGTTTTTTCCTGAGCTTTGCCCGTGTGAATCCCCAGCATGTATTCCGCCACCGGGTTGAGGTAGCTGATGGTTTTTTCCCTGGTAAAACGGACCACCGCGTCGCCGATGGCCTGGAGCGTGATCTGGGCCTGTTCCTTTTCCTCGAACAGGTCTTTCTCCAACCGCCGGCTCAGCCTTACCACGAACACCGCGATCACGATGCCCACCAGTACCGCGCTGGCGGACAGGCCCAGGGCCAGGTTGCGCACCTTGACACCGGTATCGCGGACCTCGCTCATGGCGAGCCGATTCTTGCTGCGCTCCAGGTCGACCATGCTTTCCCATGCCTGCATCATGCGTTCCTGACGCGGGGCCAACACCTGCCTGATCAGCCGCCGGGCCTGAACCAGCCGATCGTTGGACAGCAAATCCGAAACCTGGCCGGAGGTTTCATCGACGACCTTCAAGTCGGAACGGATGGTGTTCCAGAGGGTGATTTCCTTCTGATCCAGCGGCAGAGCCAGGAATTTGTCCCGGACCTGGATGAAGTCCCGGGCCATTTGGGCGAAGCGCATCATCTCCTCGTCCCGCTGAAAGGCGTCATCGAGGCTGCCGGCCAGCATGAGAGATTGGTAGCGGGCCTGATGCAAGGCATGCATGGTGGTGGCGTAATCCGCCTTCTGGGTGCGCGCCGAAATGATGGTGGTGAACTGGTGGCTCAGGTTGCGGATATGGGTGATGCCGATGGCGGTGACAGCCACCAGCAACAGCAACATGATGCCGAAGCCGGCGATGACGGGGACGAGGGCCGAGTTTTGCCTCATGAGCAGAGCTTTGCTGTCGAACAGGTTCGGCGAATTAAAAATAAGGGACGAGAAACGGGCACGACACGCTCCTTGCGCATGATTCGGGCATGATCCTGAAATCCTTACGGTCAGACGTCAATCCATGATCTCCAATTCCAGCAGGGCATCATTGAGGCCGGTCTGGTCGTCGTTCAGGACCAGGAGGACGTGGGTACTCATGCCGTATTCCCAAGGGCGTCCATGGATATCGGCCAGGCGCACGGATGAAGTATCCGGCTCCAGCACGAGGGCGGGTGGGTCTTCCAGCACCTCCACAACCGTGCAGATCTCGTTCTGATGTCTTACACGAAGCCCGATCAGGGTGCGCAGATGGGGCAGGGTGATGATGGGGAGGGTCAAGACTTGAGGCCCTCTATCCAGCGGGTATAAAGGGATTCCGCCACCTGGTTCAGCCGGGGAAGCAGGGTCGGGCTCATGGCCTGCATCTGTTGCGGTGTTTGTACCGCCGGGCTGGGAGAGGCGGCGATTTCCTCCGCCCCGACAGCGCACCAGTCGCGGATCATCTCGTCGGTCATTTCCACGTGGCATTGCATGCCCAGGTGCTTGCCCATGACAAAGGCCTGATTGCGGCAATAAGCGCTTTCCAGGATGCGGGTGGCGCCCGGCGGGGTCGAGTAGGTTTCACCATGCCAGTGGAACGCTTCGAACGCGTCGATGTCCCCCAGCCAGTGTCGCGTATCGGGACCGGCCACGGACCGCACGGTGCCCCAACCGATCTCCTTGATCGGGTTGCGGGTGATCTCGCCGCCCAGTGCCTTGGCGATGAGTTGGCCGCCCAGGCAGTGGCCGAGAACCGGCAGGTCCGCCGCCACCGCTGCGCGGATCAGGGACAGGATTGGGGAGATCCACGGGAGATTGTCGTTGACGCTCATGGGCCCACCCATGAACACCAGGCCGGCGTAGTCATCCGGCATGGGGGGGGCGGTGTCGCCGGCATCGATGCGGATCAGTTTCCAGGTCAGCGCATTCCGGTCCAGAAAACTGGCAAAATGCCCCGGACCTTCCGTGGGAGCGTGACGAAAAATGGCGATGGGTTTCATGGCTTCGGGCAAACGATGGTTGCGGCTGACCGGGGCATTATGCCTGTTCATGTCGACGCCCGCAGTCTGGGCGTGGACCCCGGTCACAGTGAGCGGGGTGCTGGGGGACAAGGCCCTGCTTTCGATCAATGGCGCGCCGCCCAAGGTCATGCATGCGGGCGAGAGCCGCGGCGGTGTGACGCTGCTCAGCGTTCAGGGCCAGCAGGTTGTGATCGAGGAGGGGGGGCGGCGCCGTACCCTGAGTCTCGGCCTGGGGGCGGGCGGGGCGGCCGGCGATGTCGAGGCGCCCGGCGGCAAGGTCGTGTTGTCGGCGGATGGCAACGGGCATTTCTTCGCCCAAGGCAATGTGAACGGTGCCGCGGTGCGATTCCTGGTCGACACCGGGGCCAGCGTGGTCACCCTGCCACTCAGCGTCGCCAAGCGTGCCGGCGTGGCCATGGACGGCGCTGAATCCGTTTCGGTATCCACCGCCAACGGCCGGGTCCGGGCAAAGCGGGTATTGTTGAATACCGTCCGGGTCGGCGGCGTGACCGCCAATATGGTGGAGGCCCTGGTGCTGGAAGACGGGCAGTTGAACGTGGCGCTGCTCGGTATGAGTTTCCTCAACCGGGCCAACCTCCAGCGGGAAGGGGATAGTCTGATCCTGACCCAGCGTTACTGACTGTCGGATTAGTCGATGCAGAACCGCGCAATCCTGCTCGAGAACCTCAGGCCTTTGCGACCTTGGTGTGCTCGATCAGGGCGTAGGCGGAGTGATTGTGGATGGACTCGGAGTACCGACGTCGAAGCGCGGAGCAGGGGCCCCGCTGGCGGGGATGTGACCGCGTAGACGGCGCGAACTTCGAGAACCTCAGGCCTTTGCGACCTTGGTGTGCTCGATCAGGGCGTAGGCGGAGTGATTGTGGATGGACTCGGAGTACCGACGTCGAAGCGCGGAGCAGGGGCCCCGCTGGCGGGGATGTGACCGCGTAGACGGCGCGAACTTCGAGAACCTCAGGCCTTTGCGACCTTGGTGTGCTCGATCAGGGCGTAGGCGGAGTGATTGTGAATAGACTCGAAGTTCTCCGCTTCCACCACATAGGCGTCGATGCGTTCGTCCTTGTTCAAGGCGGCCGCGACGTCCCGCACCAGGTCTTCCACGAATTTCGGATTTTCGTAGGCCTTTTCCGTGACGAACTTCTCGTCCGGGCGCTTGAGCAGGCCATAGAGCTGGCTTGAGGCGTTCTCCTCGGCGAGCTTGACCACATCCTCGATCCAGACGAAGGCGTTGGTTCGCACCGTGATGGTGACGTGGGAACGCTGGTTGTGGGCGCCGTATTCGGAGATCTTCTTGGAACAGGGGCACAGGCTGGTGCAGGGCACCACCACCTTCATGGTCTGCAGGTACTGGCCGTCCTTTATCTCGCCGATGAAGGTCACGTCATAGTCCATCAGGCTTTCCACGCCGGACACCGGCGCCTTCTTGCTTACGAAGTAGGGGAAGTTCATCTCCACGTGGCCGGACTGGGCCTCCAGACGCTTCACCATGTCCCGCAGCATGTGCTCGAAGGACTCCACGGAGATCTCCCGCTCGTAGCCATTCAGGATCTCGATGAAACGGGACATGTGGGTGCCCTTGAAATGATGGGGCAGATACACATACATGGCGAAGGTGGCGATGGTGTGCTGCACGCCGCTGTTCTTGTCCATCACCTTGATCGGATGGCGGATGGCCTTGATGCCCACCTTGTCGATGGCCAGCTTGCGGGAGTCCGGATAGTTCTGGACGTCGGCGATCGCCGGGGCGGGAGAGGTGGCCTTACCCGGTGGGCAGGGGACTGCGGTATCACAGACCGTGTCGCAGGTGCTCATGTTTTATTCCTAGCTGCAGATGGCCTGAGTATAAGCCACCGCTAATACTTGAGTAAACTACTCGGATAAGATTTTTCCCCTCAGGGGGAAGGCGGCCCGGACCGCCGTTTCGATCCCGTCCGCGTCGAGGCCGCATCGGGTCAGCAGGGTGGCGGGATCGCCGTGCTCTATGAAACGGTCCGGCAGGCCCAGGTGGCGGATGGGGCGCACCAGGCCCAGTTCGGCCAGGAGTTCCGCCACTGCGGCGCCCGCACCGCCCATGACCACGTTCTCTTCCACGGTGACCAAATAGTCATGGCCTTCGGCCAGTTGGCGCACCAGTTCGGTATCCAGGGGTTTCACGAAGCGCATGTCCGCGACGGTGGCATCCAGACGTTCCGCCGCCGCCAGGGCGGGGGTGACGACGGCGCCGAAGGCCAGGATGGCGATGTCACGCCCTTGCCGGCGCACGACGCCCTTGCCCAGGGGCAGGGTTTCCAGGGAAGCATCGATGACCGCGCCGGGGCCCGCGCCGCGGGGGTAGCGCACCGCGCTGGGGCCGTCGTGGCGGTAGGCGGTGCTGAGCAGCTTGCGGCATTCGCTCTCGTCGGAGGGGGCGGCGATCAGCATGTTGGGGATGCAGCGCAGGAAGGAGAGGTCGAATGCCCCGGCGTGGGTGGGGCCGTCCGCGCCCACCAGGCCGGCCCGGTCGATGGCCAGCATCACCGGCAGGTCCTGCAGGGCGATGTCATGGATGAGCTGGTCGTAGGCGCGCTGCAGGAAGGTGGAATAGATCGCCACCACGGGTTTGCGGCCTTCGCAGGCCAGGCCGGCGGCGAAGGTGAGGGCATGCTGCTCGGCGATGCCCACGTCGAAATAGCGCTCCGGGAAACGCCGGGTGAACTCGGTCAGGCCCGAACCCTCGCACATTGCCGGGGTGATGCCCACCAGTCGCTCGTCCGCCTCGGCCATGTCCACCAGCCAGTCGCCGAACACCTGGGTGTAGGTGGGATGGGCGCCGGCCTTGGCCTCCACGCCCACTTCGATCTTGAACTTGCCCACGCCGTGATAAAGGCAGGGATTGGCCTCCGCCAGCTCGTAGCCCTTGCCCTTGCGGGTCACCACGTGCAGAAACTGGGGACCCTTCAGCTTGCGGATGTTGGTCAGCGTGGGCAGAAGCACGTCAAGGTCGTGGCCGTCGATAGGACCCAGGTAGTTGAAGCCGAATTCCTCGAACAGGGTGCCCGGGGTCACCATGCCCTTGATGTGTTCCTCGGCCTTGCGCGCCAGTTCATGGATGGGTGGCATGCTGGACAGCAGGCGTTCGCCCCGGCTGCGCAGGTTGTTGTAGAAGCGGCCGGAGAGGAGCTTGGTCAGGTAGCTGTTCATGGCGCCCACGTTGGGGCTGATCGACATGTCGTTGTCGTTGAGCACCACCAGCAGGTTGGCATCCATGGCGCCGGCGTTGTTGAGGGCCTCGAAGGCCATGCCGGCGGTCATGGCGCCGTCGCCGATCACCGCCACCACCCGGCGATCCTCGCCCTTGAGCTTGGCGGCCACGGCCATGCCCAAGGCGGCGGAGATGGAAGTGCTGGAATGGCCTGCGACGAAGGCATCGTATTCGCTTTCTTCCCGCTTCGGGAAGCCGGACAGGCCGTCGGTCTGGCGCAGGGTATTCATGCGTTTGCGTCGGCCGGTCAGGATCTTGTGGGCATAGGTTTGATGACCCACGTCCCAGATGATCCGGTCATCCGGGGTTTCGTACACGGCATGCAGGGCCAGGGTCAACTCCACCACGCCCAGATTGGAGGCAAGGTGGCCGCCCGTGAGGGATACGCTGTCGATGATGAATGCCCGGAGTTCGCCGGCGAGTTCCTTGAGTTCGGCCCGATTGAGCTGTTTCAGGTCGGCGGGGGAGTCGATGCGTTCCAACAGGGTCATGGCAGGCGGTGCTCAGAAACGGCGTTCGATGATGAAGCGGGCGAGGTCGGCCAGCCGCTCGCCAGCCTTGCCGAGAGGGGCGACGCTGGCGAGCGCGTCGTCGGCGAGTTCCTGGGCATAATTCCGAGCCTCCCTGGCGGACATCAGGGTCAGGTAGGTGGCCTTGCCCTGGGCGGCATCCTTGCCCGCGGTCTTGCCCAAGGTGGCGGTATCGGTCTCGCTGTCCAGCACGTCGTCCATGACCTGGAAGGCCAGTCCGACACAATGGGAATAACGCTCCAGGCGCGTGCGGGTATCGGCATCAAGAGGGCCGGCGCACATGGCGCCGAGCAGAACGGCGGCATGGATCAGGGCGCCGGTCTTGTGGATGTGCATGAACTCCAGGCCCGCGAAATCCGGGGTCTTGCCGGTGCTTGCCAGATCCACTGCCTGGCCGCCGGCCATGCCCCGGGACCCGGCGGCATGGGCCAGCAGCCGCAGCATTTCCAGCTGGGTCGGCGCATCCACGTCCAGCTCGGGTGCCGCCAGCACCTCGAAGGCCAGGCTCTGCAGGGCATCGCCCGCCAGCAATGCGGAGGCCTCGTCGAACTGGACATGGCAGGTCTGCTTGCCCCGGCGCAATTCGTCGTCGTCCATGCAGGGCAGGTCGTCGTGGGTGAGGGAATAGACGTGGATCAATTCCACCGCCAAGGCCGCGTATTCCACGCGCCGGGCATCCGCGCCCAGCGCCTCGCCGGCGGCGAACGCCAGCATCGGGCGCACCCGCTTGCCGCCACCCAGGCTGGCATAGCGCATCGCGGCATGGAGCCGATCAGGGGCTATGTCGGTGCTGGGCAGAGCGCGGGCCAGGGCCTCTTCGGTCCGTGCCTGGATCGCCCGGGACCAGACCGCGAAGTCAGGCATTGCCGCGTCCCGTCTTGGCGTTCAGGGCCGCCTGGGGATCAAAATCCTTGAGCACCCCGTTTTCCAGGATCTTCACTTGTTGTTCCGCAGTGTCCAGGGTCTTCTGGCAATAGCTGCCGAGTTCGATGCCGCGCTTATAGGCCGCCAGAGATTCTTCCAGGCTTAGTCTGCCGGACTCCATGTCCGCCACCAATTGTTCCAGTTCCTTGATGGCGCTTTCGAAGGAGGTGGGGGTGGCGAATTTTTCGGTTTTCGGCATGGTGGATGGCAGGTTTGTCTGGTGGGCCCGCAGGGCCTTGAACCCTGGACCAAAGGATTATGAATCTCTTAGAAGCCGGCCGGTTGCAAGCCTTTGTTTTTCAATACAAGGAGTTATTAGGGGGTGGATGACTATATCATAGTGGCAACCCTCTTTAGCGTTGACAGTCTGTCGACACTCAACGAAGGCGGGTGTGGATCACCGGCAGGCCGGAGATCGTCTTTGGTCTGGGGTTGGCAACGTGTTTGATGTGTGAAAAATGATTTAGCATCAGAGCAATGGTTACGACACTAAAATTGCTTGTCCTTACAGTCGCGCTCATTTCCTGGTTCTGGCTAAGGCATAAGCGACGGGAGGCGCACGCGGAATTGATCCGCGTTCAGCAACGTGAGCGCAAGCGGTATCACTGCGTGTCGATTCGCTCGCGTGGCACGGCGTGTAATCAAGCCAAGCATCACGAAGGGATCCGCTACCTCTCGGCAGAGGCTCCACGCTTGCCTTTGCCGAAATGCACTCAATCAAAGTGCGAATGTTGGTATGCGCATTACTCTGATCGCAGGCTAGATGACCGGCGACAGGATGTTGGCTATCACCCCATCGCAGCTCGGACGATCTCCGAGCGTCGGTCTCTGTTCGAGAGACGTCAATCGGACATTA
>CAVQKQ010000002.1:0-162434 GCA_963713085.1 uncultured Pseudomonadota bacterium
CTCCAGCAATTCATTCATCTTCTTGAAGCGCGGCGCCTGTATGCCTTGGGCCATGACGCGTGCCTTGTCGCGGGCGCCGGCAAACAGCAATGGGATGATTTCCTCGTCGCGGGTCTTCTTGAACGCTTCCCAGACGGACTGGAACTGCTGCAGGGTGGGCTGGAGGGAGGCGTCCTTCAGGGCGGCGGCCAGCAGCGCGTCCACTTGCTTGCTGGATTGCAGGGCCTCCTCGTAGCGCATTTCCAGGACGGTCCGGTCGTCCTCGCTCAGCATGGCCATGGTGTGCTGGCGCGTCGTTCCCAGCATGGACTTGATGTCGGCGACCTGGCCGGCCTGGACGGGGCAGGCAAATACCAGCCAGGCGATCGAGAGCAGCAATACGGCAACGCGGTGTTTCATGGTGGTCTCCTGTTCGGGTTATCGGTGTCCGCAGTGTAGGCATCGCGTGAATAATAGGGGGCGCACCACCGTTCAGATGATTGATATTGCATGAGCCTGATTGACGATAAATCCATTTTCACCGCGATGAAGCAGAACGGGCCGTTCGCCGTCACCGACGGATTCACGCTGGGCCGACCGTTTACCAGGCAGACGCGGTCATGGGCCAGGCAGTTCGGCGATGACCGGCTGTTGGTCACCAAGTACCGGGTGGTTCGGGCCCAGATCTTCGATTTCCTGCAAATCGAGGACTTCGCGGAGGTTCCGGGTTTGCTGGCGGACCCGGCCGCGCGCGCCCGGCGCAGCGAGCGGGCCTGTCTGCTGCTGGGCAACCTGTTCGGCATTGCCGGTAGTACCTCCGAAATTCGCAGCAAGATCAAGGAGTACGCGCAAACCGCCGATGCCGTGATCAACCTGCTGCGGGACAAGCTGCTGGCCCCGTACGCCTCTCATGTGGAGATCAGCAACGAGATCGAGACCACCCATGATCCGGTGGACCTCCTGCTGCGCGTGTTCGACGACCGTTTTCACATGAAGACCCGCTTCGAGGCCAAGCGCAAACTGGTGCTGATGAATCTGGCGGGTTCCATCGACCAGCGCGAGCGTGAAACGGATATCGAGAACAAGTTCTATGCGTTTCTCGAGTTCCTCAACCGCAACGTCTGGAGCCCGCGCCACAAGATCGGCCAGTTGGAGATCGCCTACCTGTTGAGCCGGCACGATCCGGACGACTTCCGCTGCCTGGACGTGAAGGTGATCGATGCCGCCAGCCGCGCGAACCTGAAGGCGCTGGGCGAAGGCGAGAAGCTGACGCTGTTGAAGCGGCGCGTCTTCGAGGATGACGGTCGGGAAATCCCGGCTTACGTCAGCGTGCGCAAGAAGGACTCGGCCGCCAAGGTGCTCAAGCTGCTGCGCAAGAACGAAAAGAATCCGGCGGTGGCCGTGGATGACGAACTGGGCTTGATGGCCGTGCTGGACAGCGTCAGCGACGTCAAGCGCTTCGTGCGGCATATGACCCGGTCCGCCATCAAGAGCGGCTCCCTCATGACCCTGGAGGATATTTCCGACACCCTGACCGGCGGCTTATTACCATTCCAATGCCGTGGGCAGCAGCAGCCAGACGCAGATGCTCAAGTTCTTCGCGCGGATGGGCGGCATGCGCGTGGAACTGATCATCCACACCAACCAGTCCTACCTGAACTACCGTTTTCAGCGGGACATCGCCCACGACGAATACGAGGTGAAGCGCATCTTCGATTCGGGCGTGGCCGAGTTTCTGTTTCCCGGGGACATCTACGGCCTGGATATGGAACTGATCCGCCAGAGCCTGCTGGACCAGTTCCGCAGGAACATCGAGGCTTCAGGGCGTCTGCACGGATAAAGGGAAGCTGGTTTTATCCAAGCCCGATTACCCCCGCGTATTGGAATTCCCCGCGAACCGGCTCAACTCCACCCGGGGCGCCGGTTCCCAGCCGGGCTTGCGGTGTTCCGCCACCACGTTGGTGAAGATCCCGCCGCGCACGTAGAACTTGGCGGTGAGGCGCATGAAGCGAGGCTCCAGCAGGCCGGCCAGCTCGTCCAAAATGCGGTTGGTGACGTCCTCGTGGAAGTGGCCTTCGTCGCGGAAGGACCAGATGTAGAGTTTGAGGCTCTTCAGCTCCACGCAGCGCTGGTCAGCAATGTAGTCCAGGAACAAGGTGGCGAAGTCGGGCTGGCCGGTCTTGGGGCACAGGCAGGTGAACTCGGGGATCTCCATGTGGATGTGGTAATCCCGCTCCGGCTTGGGGTTGGGGAAGGTTTCCAGGGCTTTGGTGGGATGGGTGGGCATGAAGGCTTGCGGAATAGTTAAAATGCCGGACCGATTATAAACACCCGCCCCTTAACTCTTTCCTTTCCCTTCCCTTTTCCCCTTGCGCCTCAAGCACATCCATATCGCCGGCTTCAAGTCCTTCGTGGACCCCGTGACCCTGCCGGCCGACGCCCAGCTCACGGGCATCGTCGGGCCCAACGGCTGCGGCAAGTCCAACGTGATCGACGCGGTGCGCTGGGTGCTGGGGGAGTCCAAGGCCCGGGAACTGCGTGGCGCCACCCTTCAGGACGTGATCTTCAACGGCTCCACCGGCCGCAAGCCGGCCTCCCGGGCCACGGTAGAGCTGTTGTTCGACAACAGCGACGGCGGCGCCGCCGGCCAGTGGTCCCAGTACGCCGAGATCTCGGTCAAGCGGGTGCTAGGGCGCAACGGCGAGTCCAACTACTACATCAACAACCTGCACGTGCGGCGCCGGGACATGGCCGACCTGTTCCTGGGCACCGGCCTGGGGGGCGATGCCTACGCCATCATCGAGCAGGGCATGATCGCCCGCATCATCGAATCCAAGCCCGAGGAACTGCGCGGCTTCCTGGAAGAGGCCGCCGGGGTGTCCAAGTACAAGGAGCGGCGCAAGGAGACCGAGTACCGGCTGCGGGACACCCGGGAGAATCTGGACCGGGTCCACGACATCCGCGAGGAACTGGGCCGGCAACTGGAAAAGCTCACGGTCCAGGCCGAGGTGGCCCGGCGCTTCTTCGCACTGGACGAAGACCGGACCCTCAAGACGCATCTGCTGTCCCTGGCCCGCAAGCGCGACGCCCAGGCCCGCCAGGCCGACCTGGAACGCCAGATGGAGGCGGCCCGTACCGACATCGAGGCCAAGACCGCCGAGCTGCGCCGCCTGGAGTCGGAACTGGAGACGAAGCGGCTCGAGCAGTTCGATGCCACCGAGGCCCTGAACCAGGCCCAGGCCCACTTCTACGCCGAGAGCGGCGAGGTGGCCCGGGTGGAGCAGGAACTCAAGCACCTGCACGCCACCCGGGAACGCCTGGGCAACGAAATCCAGATCACCGCCGCCCGCCGGGAACAGGCCGGGGAAGAATTGCAGTCCACCCGGGACGAGATCCAACAGCGCAGCGAAGAACACGCCCGCGCCGAGGAACAGGCGGAGGTCCTCTCAGAACGGGCCGCCCAGGCCAGCGAGAACCTGCCCGAGAGCGAGGCCGCCTGGCGCGAGGCCCAGGCCGCCGTGGCGGCGGTGCAGCGGGAGATGGCGCAGTACGAGCAGACCGTCCAGTTGGAGGACAGCAACCGGGCCCACGCCGAGCGGGCCATCGACCAGCTCAAGGCCCGTGAACTGCGCCTGATGCAGGAAAAGGACGGCCTTGCCGGCCAGGACCAGGAACACCTGGAGCGCCAGCAGATGGAGCTGGAGGAAACCCAGGACCGCATCGCCAGCCTGAGCGAATACCTGGAAAACGCCCGCGCCGAACTGCCGGACCAGGAAGCCGCCCTGCGCCAGTCCCGCCAGGTGCTGGACGAGGCCAACCGGACCCTGCACCGCCAGGATGCCGAGCTCTCCGCCCTGCAGAAGCTCCAGGCCGACGCCCATAAATCCGACTCGGAAGGCACCGCCTGGCTGGAACGGGAAGGCCTGACCGACGTACCCCGCCTGTGGCAGAAAATCCGGGTGGAAGCGGGCTGGGAAACCGCCGTGGAGGCGGCCCTGGGCGAGGCCATGGCGGCCCTGGCCGCCGAGGCCGATGAGGCCTGGGCGGAACACCCGCCCGAGGCAAGGTTTGAACTTCTGCTCCCCTCTCCCTCGGGGAGAGGAGGTGAGGGAGAGCCCTTGGTAAACGCAGACCAGGCTCCCTCACCCCTGGCCCCTCCCCCGGCGGGGGAGGGGGATCTGCACCCCCTCACCGACCTGATCCACAGCGATGATCCCCTGGTGGCCCGCTTCCTGGCTGACCGCCTGGCCCTGGCTTTCGCCACCGACAGCCTGGCCCATGCCCTGGTCCGGCGCGGCGAACTGCCCCTGGGCGGCTTCATCGCCACCCGGGAAGGCCATCGGGTGGGCCGGGAGAGCCTGGTGTTCAACGCCCCGGAGAAGGGCCACCACGGTCTCATCGCCCGGGCCCGGGAGATCGAGCGCCAGGAAGAGGAACTGGAACTGGCCCAGGCGCGCATGGAGGAGGTGGCGGAGGAGGTGCAGGCTGCCGATGCCGCCCTCCAGGCCGGACGGCGCCAGGCCGAGGCGCTCCAGGTCCAGATCGGCCAGGCCCAGGCCCAGGCCCACCAGTTGCAGGTGGCGGTGGTGCGGGGCCAGGAAACGGCCCGTCGGGTGGCGGACCGTCGCGCCCAGATCGAGAAGGACCTGGACGAGATCTACGAACAGATGGCCCTGGAAGAAGAAACCTGGAACGACGCCGGCGAACGCCATATTGAGGCGCAGGAACAATACGATATGGCCAAGGCGCGCCTGGACGAGGTACGCCAGGCCCGCCAGGCCGCCGACCACAAATTGCAGATGGTGCGGGAGGCCCAGCGCGGGGCCGAGCGGGAGGCCCAGGAGGCGGCTTTCCAGACCCGTTCTCTGGCCAGCCGTTTGCAGGAACTGGCGGAACGTGTGGGTCGGGCGGAACGCATGCTGGAGGAGCTGGCCCATGAACATGAGCGCCTGGAGTCGGAACTGGCCCAGGCCCAGGATCTCCCCATCAACGACGCCCTGGTGGCGGCCCTGGCCAAACGCCAGGAGGCGGAGGACGCCCTGACCGCCACCCGGGAGGCCCTGGAAGGGGCCAATGCCGCCCTGCGCGAGATGGAGACCGCCCGGCTCAAGACCGAGCGGGACCTGGAACCCCTCAAGGAGCGCGCCCAGGCCATGGAGCTCAAGCTCCAGGAGGCCCGGTTGCTGGAGGCCCGCTTCGCCGAGGAGCTGGAAGGGGTGGACGAGGTGGCACTGAACGATGCAGCCCAGGCCGCCGGCCTGTCAGGACGCGGGGACGGCTGGCTCAGGACCGAGCTGGAACGCCTGGAGAAGGCCATAGCCGAACTGGGGCCGGTGAACATGGCCGCCCTGGAGGAACTCACCGCCACCGATGAGCGCAAGCGTTATCTGGACGCCCAGGCGGAAGACCTGGAAACCGCCGCCAATACCCTGGAAGAGGCCATCCGCCGCATCGACGCCGAGACCCGGGCGCGCCTGAAGGAGACCTACGACAAGGTCAACGGCGAGTTCAAGACCCTGTTCACCGAGCTGTTCGGCGGCGGCGAGGCGGCCCTGATCCTGACCGGCGAGGAGATCCTGGACGCTGGCCTCACGGTGCTGGCCCAGCCACCGGGCAAGAAGAACAGCTCCATCCACCTGCTCTCCGGCGGCGAGAAGACCCTCACCGCTTTGTCCCTGGTGTTCGCCCTGTTCCGTCTCAACCCGGCGCCGTTCTGCCTGCTGGACGAGGTGGACGCGCCCCTGGACGACAGCAACACCGAGCGCTATTGCGCCCTGGTCAGGAAGATGTCCGCCGATACCCAGTTCCTGTTCATCACCCACAACCGCATCACCATGGAGATGGCCCAGAATCTGGTGGGGGTCACCATGCCGGAGCCGGGCGTCTCCCGACCAGTGGCGGTGGATGTGGAGGATGCGATTCGGATGGCTGCATAATTACCATAACAATAAGTTACGCAAGTATCTTTAGGTTTGTAATTAACTATTTGATGGCTTTCCTGGAGGGAGGCGACTCTCGTAGCCAAAGGCTTCCTCCGAGGGAAATGGAATTTTGTTCGGCTCCAGGCCGCAGCTTGCATGAACCGGTGCGCTGCCGGGCAAGCCTGTAAAATCTGCACCATCGACTTTCAGGACCCGTACCCCCATGGCAATGCTCGCCTTCGATGAAGCCAAGGCCAGGCTGCTGGCCTCCGCCCGACCCGTGACCGACACCGAGACCGTGGATCTGGCCGACGCCTTCGGGCGCGTACTGGCCGAGGACTTGATCTCGCCCATGACCGTGCCGCCCTTTTCCAACGCCGCCATGGACGGCTACGCCGTGCGGGCCGCCGAAGCAGCCACGGTCGGCACCCGCCTGCCCGTGACCCAGCGCGTCGCCGCCGGCGAAGTTGCCCAACCCCTGGCCCCGGGCAGCGCGACGCGCATCTTCACCGGCGCCCAGGTGCCGGACGGGGCGGACGCGGTGGTGATGCAGGAAGACTGCCAGGCCGACGGCGATTACGTCGTCGTCAACCTGCCGCCCCCCGCCGGCCAGCACGTGCGCCTGAAAGGGTCCGACCTGACCGAGGGCAGGCCCATCCTGGCGGCCGGCAGCCGCTTTTCCGCCGCCGCCCTGGGGCTTGCGGCCTCGGTGGGCATCGCCGAGGTCAAGGTGTTCCGACGCATCAAGGCTGCCATCTTCTTCACCGGCAGCGAGTTGGTGATGCCGGGCCAGCCCCTGCCACCGGGCCACATCTACAACTCCAACCGCTACGTGATGCGCGGTTTCCTCCAGGAACTGGGGGTGGAGGTGATCGACCTGGGCATCATCCAGGACGACCGCCAGGCCACCCGGGACGCCCTGCGCCGCGCGGCGCTCGAAGCGGACCTGATCGTCACCAGCGGCGGCATGTCGGAAGGCGACGAGGACCACGTCACCGCCGCCGTCCGGGCGGAAGGCCACATCGACGTCTGGAAGATCGCCTCCAAGCCGGGCAAGCCGCTGGCCTTCGGCGGCGTGCGTTCCGGTGACCGGGAGGCGGCCTTCATCGGCCTTCCGGGCAACCCTGTGTCGGTCTGGTCCGGCCTGCTCACCCTGGTGGCGCCCTTCCTGCGCCGCTGCCAGGGACTGGCCAGGATCGAGCCGGATACCCAAACTTTACGCGCCGACTTCAGCTACACGGTGAAGGGCAACCGCATGGAGTTCGTGCGTGTGCGGCGCAACGAGCGGGGAGGTCTGGACATCTACCCGAACCAGGATTCCGCGATCATCTCCTCGGCGGTTTGGGCGGACGGCATATCGCCCATCCCGGCGGGGGCCAGCGTCAAGCCCGGCGACCTGCTGACCTTCCTGCCGGGGCCGGGCTGGAACCCTTGAGTCCGTCGGACCAGCGACGTCCCACGCCGGCCCTGCGCTGGCTCAACGTGGCCCTGCGCGGCCTGCACCTGGCCACGGTGATCGGGCTGGGGGCCGCCGTCCTGGGGGCGCCGCTGTCGCTGCACAATCAATCCCTGGGCGTGCTGTTGAGCGGCCTCGCCATGTTTGTCCTGGACCTGTGGAGCAAACCCCGCCTGCTTCTGGAGTGGTCGGGGGCGGCGATGGTCATCAAGTTGGGCGTGGTGGCCTGGATGGCGCTGGACGCCGAACTCAGGCTGCCGCTGTTCTGGGGGGTGGTGGTCTGGTCCGCCATATTTGCCCATGCGCCGGCCTCATTCCGGCATGCACCCTTGCGAAGGTAACGGTGGCTCAGCCTCCAGAACAGACCGGGCAGCCCGGGTCCTTCGGCACCTTCATCCGATGCCATTCCATCTCGTCGGCGTCGAACAGCACCAGAGTGCCCGCCAGGGGGCTGGGCACGTCCAGCAACAGGCGGATGGCCTCGCCGGCCTGGAGACTGCCGATCATGCCGGTGAGGGGCGCGAACACGCCCATTGTTGCGCAGCGTTCCTGGTCCTCGGGTCCGGTATCGGGAAACAGGCAGTGGTAGCAGGGTGAATCGTCCCGGCGCAGGTCGAACACGGCCAACTGGCCGGCAAAACGGATGGCGGCGCCGCTCACCAAAGGCTTGTGCAGTGCCACGCAGGCCCTGTTGACTGCGTGGCGGGTGGCGAAGTTGTCGCAGGCGTCCACCACCACGTCGGCGGTGGCGACCAGGCCCAGGAGTTCTGCCTGCCCCACCCGATGCTCAACCGGCGTGACCCGGCAGTCCGGGTTGATCTCGGCCAGGGCGCGGCGCGCGGATTCCGCCTTGTTGACGCCCACGGTGGCCTCCCGGTGCACGATCTGGCGTTGCAGGTTGGTAAGGTCCACTTTGTCGCCATCGCAGACGGTGAGCCGGCCGACGCCGGCGGAGGCCAGGTAGAGGCTGGCGGGAGAGCCCAGGCCGCCGGCGCCGATCAACAGTACGTGGCCGGCCAGCAGTTTTTCCTGGCCGGACAGATCGATCTGGGGCAGCAGGATGTGGCGGCTGTAGCGGATGAGCTGGCGGTCGTTCATCAGATCAGCCCTTCAAATGGCTGCACTTCCACCATATCGCCGGCGGACACGTTGTCGCCGCCCTCGGGCAGGATGATGAAGCAGTTGGCCTCCACCATGGAGCGCAGTACGCCGGAACCCTGGTTTCCCGACAGCCTCACCCGCCACTGGCCGTCTTCCAGGAACAGCACGCCCCGGGGGAACTCGCGCCGGCCGGTGATCTTGCGGATCGGGTCGACGCAAGGCACCCGGAAGCTGGGCCGGGGCGGCAGGGGGTCCACGCCCTGGATCTTGACCAGGGCATCCAGGACGATCTGGTAGAAGCTCACCAGCACCGCCACCGGGTTTCCGGGCAACCCGAACAGCCAGGCCGTGCCCAGGCGGCCGAAGGCCATGGGCCGGCCGGGCTTGATGTCGATCTTCCAGAAACGCACCTCCCCCAGGCGGGCCATGATGTCCTTGACGAAATCCGCTTCGCCCACCGAGACGCCGCCCGTGGTGATGATGGCGTCCGCCTGGGCGGCGGCCTCGGTGAAGGCCTGCTCCATGGCGGCCGGGTCGTCCCGTACCACGCCCATGTCCAGGATCTCCACCCCCAGGCGGGTGAGCACGCCGTATAGGGTGTAGCGGTTGCTGTCGTAGACCTCGCCCGGTGCCAGGGGCCGGCCGATGGAGGCCAGCTCGTCGCCGGTGGAGAAGAAGGCGATGCGCGGACGCCGGCGCACGGCCACCTCGGCATAGCCCAAGGAGGCCATCAGCCCCAGTTCCGCAGGGCCGATCCGCTTGCCCGCAAGCAGGGCGGCCTTGCCCGCCGCCAGGTCCTCGCCGGCCCGGCGCACGTGCTGGCCGACCCGCTGGACGGCGGGAACGATGACCGTGTCGCCATCGACCCGCGCCGCTTCCTGCACCACGATGGAATCCGCGCCCCGGGGCAGCACCGCGCCGGTCATCACCCTCACCGTCTGGCCTGCCCCTACCACGCCTGAAAAGGCGCCGCCGGCGTAGGCCGTGCCCACCACCGCCAGGCGGGTCTCGCCGCTGCTCAGGTCGGCGGCGCGCACCGCATAGCCGTCCATGGCCGAATTGTCGTGGGCCGGCACGTCGAAGGGCGCGACCACATCCCGCATCAGCACCCGGCCCAGGGCGGAACGGATCGGCACGCTCTCCCAGCCGGCGACTGGGGAGACGGCGTCGAGCAGAATTTCCCGCGCCCGGGCGACACTCAATGTGGTTTCGCTGCCGGCGCAGCCGGAGGGATCGGTCATGATTTGCCTCTTACATGAGTAGAGGAAATATTCCCTCTCCCCCAGCCCCTCCCCCGCAAGCGGGGGAGGGGTGCGCGGCAGCGCGGGAGAGGGCGCTTTTCAGTTGAAATCGTATATTTGTTTGCTCAAAGCAGATCAATGTTTCGCGTCCGGGAAGAACAGCTGTTCGCCGTTGATCTTGTAGCCGGCGATGGCGGCCTGGCCTTCCGGACCGGTGAGCCAGTCGATGAACTGCATGCCCAGTTCTTTTTTGACGTGTGGGTGCAACGCCGGGTTCACCAGCATCACGCCGTAGGGATTGAACATGCGTCGATCGCCGGCATACACGATTTCCAGGTCCTGGCGGTTCTTGAACGACAGCCAGGTACCCCGATCGGACAGGGTGTAGGCGTTCAACGCGGCGGACATGTTGAGGGTGGGGCCCATGCCGGAGCCGGCCTCCTTGTAGCCGCTGGACGCCTTGGGATCGACGCCGGCGGCCTTCCAGAAGCGCAGCTCAGCCGCGTTGGTGCCGCTGCGGTCGCCCCGGGAGACGAAGGGCGCGCCGCTGCCCGCGATGCGCTTGAAGGCATCGACGGCATCGCTGGCATTCTTGACCCCGGCCGGATCGGACTTCGGTCCGACCAGGACGAAATCGTTGTACATCACGTCCCGCCGCCCCACGCCGTAGCCCTCGGTGATGAACTTGTCCTCGGCGACGCGGTCGTGCACCAGCAGCACGTCGGCATCGCCGCGCCGGCCGGTGTCAAGTGCCTGGCCCGTGCCCTGGGCCACCACCTTCACCACTATTCCGGTCTTGGCGGTGAACTTGGGCAGGAGGAAGCCGAACAAGCCGGAATGCTCGGTGGAGGTGGTGGAGGCCAGAATGAACGAGTCGTCCGCATGCGCGGCGCCCGCCAGCGCGACCAAACCCAGTCCGAGGATCATTCGTCGAAAGAGGGAGGAAAAGTATGACGCCATGGCAGTTCTCCTTGCATGAAAAGCCGGGCCTCGCGGGATTGGGGCCGGGAAAAGAAGCGGGCCGAGGGCGTGTGTTCCCGCACCCGTCCCGCATCGATGAAAACGATGTCATCGGATATTCGCATGGCCTGGCCCAGGTTGTGGGTGGTCATGACGATCTTGGCGCCGTCGGTGCGGATCTCGCGCACGATCCGTTCCACCGCCTCTGTGGCGGTCGGGTCCAGGGCGGCGGTGGGCTCGTCCAGCAGCAGCAGGCGAGGACGCACCGCCCAGGCCCGAGCAAGTGCCAGGCGTTGGCGCTCGCCGCCGGACAGCAGGCGGGCGGGGTCTGGGGCCCGGTGGGCCAGCCCCACCCGCGCCAGCATCTCGTCCACTCGCTGCCGGCACTCGTTTCTGGACAGCTTCATGGGCTTGAGGCCCAGGGCCGCGTTGTCGGCCACCGAGGTGCGCAACAGCATGGGCTGCTGGAACACCATGGCGATGCGTCCCGCCGGCGCGCCGCCGCCGTTCCAGGCGATGTGGCCGCCATCCGGCCGCTCCAGGCCGGCAAGCATGCGCATCAGCACGCTCTTGCCGGCGCCGTTGGGGCCCAGGATCACCGAGATGCCCTCGCCGCCCAGGGTCAAGTCGACCCCCGCCAGCACCGGCCGGCCGTTGGGGGTGAAGCGCAACTGTTCGACGTGGATGGGGAACATGGTTAGCCGTAACTCCGCATGGCCCATTGCCGCAGACCGTAGGCCAGGGCGTTGAGTCCCAGTTCCAGGGCGATCAGTACCAGGCCGAGGGCGATGGACAGGGGCAGGTCGCCCTTGGCGGTTTCCAGGGCGATGGCGGTGGTCATGACGCGGGTAAAGCCCTCGATGTTGCCGCCCACCACCATCACCGCGCCCACCTCCGAAATTGCCCGGCCCAGGCCGGCCAGCACCGCCACCACCAGGGAGTAGCGGCAGTCGAACAGCAGGGTCGCCACGCTCTGCCGGCGCGAGAAGCCGTAAGAGGCGAATTCGACGGCGTAGTCCCGCCAGGCGTCCGCCACGATCTGGCGCGCCAGGGCGGCGATCAGGGGCGTCACCAGCAGGGTCTGGGCGAGGATCATGGCGCCGGGCGAGAACAGCAGGCCCAGGCTGCCAAAGGGGCCGGAACGGGACAGGAAGAGATAGACGATGACGCCCAGCACCACCGAAGGCATGCCCATCATGCCGTTGAGCACCACGGTGACGCCAGCGCGGCCGGGGAAGCGGGCCACCGCCACCCAGGCCCCGAGCGGCAGGCCGAGCAGGGTGCCCAGCAGTACCGCCGAGAGGCTCACTTCCAGGGACAGCCAGACGATGGCCAGCACCTCGGCGTCGAGGTGGAAGAGTAGAGCGAAAGCCTGTTGGAGTGTCGCGAGCATCGGCATGCAAGACTATACGTGGACCCCCGTCTTGGCGAGTTGCCGGACCCGATTGGCAGAAGCCCGATTCGATCTGGTACGGGTGGTCAGATGGAATCCAGTCCCCGTAGCCCGGATTGGACCCGTTGCGGACGCTGGGCCGCCTGGGCCCAAGCTTCAGGTGTTCGACCTGAACGGTCATAGCTTGCAGGCGGCTCAGGCGGCAGGTATAGAACCTCAACCGGCCCTTGACCTGGAACTTAGGCTGAACAGCGGCTTCCTTCTTGCTGAATGCCGCCTCTTTTCGGTCATTCAATTTTCGGTCATTCAATTTCTGACTCAACTTGAAATTGGATGTGACGCCAAGCCCGAACTTTTACAAGTGGACCATCAACACATCAATAGCTGACAAGTACTACCCCCCGCTCAGTGCTTGGAATATGTAGAGCGTCGCATTCTCAGGCACGTGATCAGAGAGAGTCTTTCGATCGATCACGATGGTGTCGTTGAGGCTAAGGCTGACATGCCGGCGCAGTGCTCCACGCTCGTCGAGCACGTAATCGGAGAATCCTGGGGCTAGCTCGTCAACCGCGCGCAGGATTTCTGCTACCGAGCCGGCCGGCACGCATATCGTGCGGTTCTCGAGCGCCGGAAAGAAACGGTACAGATGCTGGGTAATCTTCACCGTAGGCATATCGCTCAGCCGAACCGAACAGAATACACCGGTGGGAAGTTGTGGCCCAGGCATTGCCAGGTTTCGCCGCGGTCTTCGGAGAGGTAGACGTTCCCGGTCGTGCTTCCGAAACACAGGCTATCGCCGGACACATCGAGGCCATGCCGTAGCACTATGTCGTAGGTGTTCTCCTGTGGCAGACCGCTGTGGAAGGATTTCCATGACTGCCCGCCGTCCGTGGTCCGCGCGACGCACAAACCGCCGCCGATGGCCATGCGCTCCATGTCCGCACGTGCTGGAACGACCCATGCGGTACCGCCGTCATGTGCGTCGACAGCGATGGGAAAACCGAAATGCACACCGGCTTCGGGCATGCTGACCTTTTTCCATTGCAGCCCACCGTCACCGCTATAAAACACACCGCAGTGGTTCTGCTGCCAGATCTGCTCCGGCTGCGCCGGACATCCGACCACGAAATGCGGATCATGCCCCCATTCCGCTTCCGGATCCGGCATGTAATCGTTCAACATGCCGTGATTGCGTCCCGTCCAGGATTGGCCTCCATCGGTGGTCTCCAGCACGCCGGCGGAGGACACCGCGACGTGTATATGCAGCGGATCGTGCGGGTCGATGACGATTGAATGGATGCCGGGTTCGAACACACCATAGTCAATGCTGGCGGGCGTACCACCCCACCGATTCTCACTAGTCGCCTCGCCAGCGAACAGATTGCCGCCCCGGCTTTCATGGTTCCAAAGTGGTCGGTTGAGTTCCCAGTTGTCTCCGCCATCATTGCTGACGAACAAGCCGCCTGGGATGGTGCCGGCATACAACCTGCCGGGTTGCTCGGCCGTGCCGAATGCAATGTTCCAGATCTTGAAAACGGTCGCGTCCTTGTACTCGGGCTGTCCTACGGGGGCCGAAGGGTCGAAATCCGGCGTCGGCAGGTACTTGACGATGTAGCGCGCGCCGTCCGGGTATTTCAAGGTCAGCACGTCCTCCCAAGTCTTGCCGCCGTCGCGTGAACGTGACAACTTTGGACCCCAGTGACCGTGATCCAGGGAAGACCACAAGGTACCATCTCGCGGGTCGCGTGCCGCGTAGCACACGGGTATGCCCGCATGCTCGATGGGTCGAGGTATCAAGGTGGAATTTGGACGGTCAATAATTACGGTACCCTTGCGCGTACCGAGCAGAATCATGTTTGACATAGATTTGTCCTTGGACAAGTTTACGCTGCGTGCCTGCACCTACTACTCACATCCGATTACCGCGTTGCTACCCCTTCGAATCAGCGTAGTCGGATGGTCGAATGTATTCAATGAGCTCAATTCCGATGGGCAGCATTCGCCGAGGTATGGAGGTTCTGCCTACCCGCGCCAATGTCTGCGACTGGTCAGTGCTGCCTTTGGGGTAGGCGCCGAAAAGCGGCCATCGAACTTCGAATGGATTATTCCACCGGCAGCTAAGAACCAAGAGCGGACATTTGCGATGTTGGAGTCGACTTCCGTTGTTCGGCCATTGCGGACCGTGAGGTTGGCTCAGGTCGATGGCCGGTGTCGTGCAGGTTGCCGACCTTGGCGCTGCAATCAGGCTGAAGGTCTCCTTACGTGGGCTGCATCGGTCCGGACCCGCCTCTTTGCAGCCACTAGCGGCTAAACTTTCACAGGGTATGCCACCATTGGTTTCGTATGGCTCTCCCATCGCCTTGACTGATAACCGTACGGGATCGAGCCACTAAATGAAAAGGGAGACCATTTCCATGATTAGTAAAGCTATGTTCATGCTCTTGGGGCTGATAGTTTCATTTGGCACATCAGCCGACCAATGGACTGTTAAGACAACGACAGACTCGATGACTGATGAAGTCAAGGCTAAAGCCACCGTGACCAATAGCAATGGCTACACACTCTCAGTGTATCGCGCCAGAGTCAACATAGCGGACAAGGGGTCAGTCTGGGTAAATTTCTTGTTACCTGATGAGTCATTAGATGTGCTGAGCGGTTCGAAATCCATCATGTACCGAATTGATAAGAACCCGCCACAGACCGTCGATGTATCTAACCGCCTGAGGAGCCTTGGAATCGTTGATGCCGAGGTTGAGCCAAAGTGGATCAACTTCCTAATCTGGCACGGCCAAGACAGGGATGGCCGCAACGATGCCATTAATGGATTGATGCGGGGAAATTCCATTGTCATCAGATATAGCCTGTTTACCGGTGGTTATAAGGAAACCTCTTTCCAGCTATCCAATGCGGGATCAGGTGCAGCTATAGCGTCAGCGTTGGGTATTGGCGAAACGGTCGACCCGGAAACAGAGCAGGCGATACGGGAGGTCCATGATGCAGGCGTCATGGATCTAAAGGTGTGCCCAAAAGCATTGTCGGCTCGATTGAAGTGTTCCCAGAAGGTATCAGGCTGTATGAAGTCAGCAGAGAATGACATTTCTCACTACCGAGAATGCATGAATCAATAATGGTCTTGCGTACTTCTCAGAAAAGAAGATGAAACTACTCGTGTCGGTCACATTGACCATTCTTTGCGGCATGTCATGTGCTTGGGCGGGGTCGGTTTCTATCGGCGCAGCACCGAAAGGGGATGCCAAGAAGATTGCAACGAAGATCATCAAATACAATTTCCCAAGCAAATGTCATTTGGTTACGTCTGCAATTCGTCTTGGTGATGGGTCAATCAGGGCAACATGCGATGGCACAGACTACCGAGTGTTCACTGTCTATAACGCCTCTGAAGGGAAGATGACGGAGGTGGCCCTGAACTGTACTGTCGCAAAACAACTATTAAACATTGACTGCTATCGATAGACAGAGATTTGGAAACAGGAGGATTTTTCATTCCTGTCCTCACCCACGATAGTGAGTGCCACCGACCGACCGCATTAGGTTCCGGGCTGCCTTTGGGGTCAGTGCCGGAAAGCCGACCTTGCCGACCCGAACATATTCCTCAGCGTCGGCTTTCGGAGAGAACGGGGAATCTCGGCTCCCGGCCAGAATCTGCCCTTCGCAGAACCGGAATCCCCGTCATTGGAGTGGCGGCAAATCTCCGAAACCTGCCCGCCG
The DNA here is from genome assembly GCA_963713085.1 of uncultured Pseudomonadota bacterium. Lineage (GTDB taxonomy): Bacteria > Pseudomonadota > Gammaproteobacteria > Burkholderiales > Thiobacillaceae > PFJX01. Next base: position 15,781 of record CAVQKQ010000002.1, read on the forward strand.
GCCCACTCCTAAAAATCGCCTTTGGCTCTCGTTCGCCTGAAGGCGATGAACGGACCCGACCACTCAATGTAAAATGTGTGTAACCGCATCTCATTCTTATGAGGAGGGGACGATCATGTTCGACAAGGACCGCTTCATCGAAGACTGCATAAAGGCCGTAGCCGAAAGCCCGCAGGCTGTGCGCGATGTGGTGGCGGAAGCTGTTGCCGATGGTAGTGGAATTTTTGCCAGGCTTGGCGAACCGGAACACGCTGGTCTCTCACCTCTCTATACCTCGCCAGAAGTTACAGTCATCAATTTCGTCTGGGCGCCGTGCATGAGCCTCATGCCCCACAATCACCGGATGTTCTCAGCGGTGGGTATCTATGCGGGACGTGAAGACAATGTCTTTTGGCGGCGGACGGCTTCGGGCATCGAAGCAACGACAGCTAGGTCTATTGGAGTGGGCGACGTCGCCTTGCTCGACCGAGAGGCGATCCATTCTGTGCTGAATCCGATCGACAAAATGACGTGCGCCATCCACGTCTATGGCGGCGACTTCTTCCATCCGACCGAGCCCCGCAGTCAGTGGGATCACGAGACCCTAGCCGAACAGCCGTGGGATGTCGACAAGGTGAAGCTTCTGTTCCGCGAGGCGGAGACACGGTTCAACGCCGTGCAACCACGCCGCGCTTAGCGGCTCAAGACCTTGCCGGTTAACGCCGAGTGGATCATCGGTGGGCTGTGGATGAAACTGTAGTTCGAATGACCGATTCGCTCTGCCACCTGCCGTACAGCCCCCCAGCCAGTGCGACGCAACGGGTCGGGTGCGGGCTGACACGGCTCCCGTGTTGTAGGTCGGCTTGGAGGCGGGTCCGGACCGATACCGCCCAAGGGAGCAGACCTTCAACCCAGTTGCAGCACGAAGGTCGGCAACCTGCACAACACCGGCCATCGACCTGAGCCAACCTCACGGTCCGCAATGGCCGAACTACCGCCGTCTGAGGACCGGAGCCTAGCCGTCCGCTAAGAAGCGACAGCAGTCTCTTAGCTTGTTATTGACCCGACGCATTGGTCAGATCATAGGATCACCGCTTCCACATGGGATTACCGCGACCTCCAAGGGCCGCTTGCCAGCGCGACGGCGCTGGGTTCCCGCGTTCCTGCCGCTGGATCAGGAAATGCGGCATTGGGAAGACTTTTCCTCGGATACCGCCGCGCTGATTCAGCCGCCGCCCCGGTGCATGGCCAGATCCATGCGCGTCAGCAGGCGCTCGCACGCCGCCGCGTCGCCGGCGGAAAAACGCAGCCGCGCCAGCAGACGCGGCAGACTCAGGTTGGCGATGCGGCGCTCGCCGAGGGGATGCAGTTCGATGTCCAGCACGGCATCACCCCACTGCACACGGAACTTGAGAGGACCGCCCTCCGCCGCCGCCCCGAAAGCCAGGCGCAGGCCGTGGGCGAATTCGGCGGGCGTGGCGGACATCTCGCGCTCCAGGGTTTCCCGCATCAGCCGCCGGCGATGGGCGGCCACACCGCCAACTGGTCACCCGCGTTAAGGTGACGTGCCGGACGTTCGCCGGGGGCCAGGTAGACACCGTTCACCAGGACAAGGTGCACCATCCGCTCGGGCAATTGATAACGCTTGAGGATGTCCGCCACCGTTTCATTCTCCCCGGCGTCCAGTTCCAGCCGGTTGTCCCGGCTACCGGCGGGCAGGTAGTCGGCGAGGCTGGCGAACAGCTTAAGGGTGATTCGCATCGGCATTGATGATTCAGTGCAACAGGGCGGTGGGTTGCTGGCTGCATGCCACATAGGCCTCCGGGAAGCGCAGCGGTGATTCCTTCAACACCTGTTTCCAGCGGCCCAGGCGGGTTCGGTTCTGGATCAGTCCGCGCAGGACGCCCACGTGCTGGGTGAGGCCAATGGCGGTGGCGCCGATCAGTACGTCGCCCTGGAATTGCAGGCTGAGATAGCGGTAATGGTCCTGATCCATCAGTTCCACGCCGTCCTTATCCTCCGTGCCCCACCATTGGCCGAAGGAAGAGGAGATCAGCCCCAGAGTGGCCAGTACGTTGATGGCCAGGACTCCAGGTAGCCTGACCTCACGGCCGGCCATGTTCAGCGCGGCCACCCGGGCCTGGTCGGCGGCGTTGGGCTGGATGGCGGAGACCAGGTGGGCCCCGGTGAACAGGTCGGGCGCTTCGGCCACGTCGCCCGCCGCGTAGATGCCCGGCACCGACGTCTCCATGCGATCGTTGACCAGTACCCCTTTGGCTACGTGGACCGGCGTACCCTCCAGGAAACTCACGTTGGGCACCACGCCGGCCGCGACGATGAGCAGGTCGCAGGGCAGGGTTTCGCCGGTGCTGAGCTTGATCCGCAAGGGGGCGTCACCGTCCGTGCTAATCCGTTCCACCTTGGCCTGGGTGCGCACCTTGATGCCCTTGGCTTCCACCCATTCCCGGATCATGGTGCCCGCCTTGGGGGTCATCATGCGCGGCACCATGCGGTCGCCCATTTCCACCACGGTCAAATCCACGCCCCGGGCCGCCAGGGCCTGCATGATGATGCAGCCGATGAAGCCGGCGCCCAACTGCACCACCCGGCTGCCCGGTTTCGCCAGGTCGGCGATGGCGCGGGCGTCCTCCAGGGTCCAGCAGGTCTGTACCTGGGGCAGGTCGATGCCGGGTATCGGTGGGCGCATGGGGTGAGAGCCGGTAGCCACCAGCAGGCGGTCGTAGCCTTCCCGGCCGCCGTCGTGGAACAGTACGCTGCGCTTGTCCGTGTCCAGCGCCACAGCCCGGCCCTCGCGTTGGGTAATGCGCAGCCCAGCAAAGTGGTCGGGGCTCTTGCGCAGGTAGGTCCCGGATTCGTCGATGCCGCTTTCCAGAAGATAGGGGATGGCCATGCGGGAATAGGGCGGTTCGGGTTCATTGCCGGCCAGGACGATCTCGCCGGCCGGGTCGGCTTGGCGCAGGGCCTCGGCAGCGATGACGCCGGTGGGGCCGTTGCCCAGGATCAGATATTTCATGGGGATTCCTCCATGGTTCGGTGGTCCGCCAACAGCACCCCCTCCCGCGCGACCGCGCACCCCTCCCCCGCGAGCGGGAGAGGGGCTGGGGGAGAGGGAAACCGATCTATAGCCCCAGCCGTTCCAGGGTGTCGGCCTTGGGCACGCCCTCCGTGTCCCAGCCTCGCAGTTCATAGTACTCCGGCAGCATGGTGGCCAAGCCGTTGACCAGGCCCTTGGCCGGGCCGGTCTTGGCCGGCTCGGTGGTAAGGCGGGGCGGCAGGTTGTCGTCCTTCTTAGTGAGGCCGGCGGCCAGGTTGAACTGCTTTTCCATGTTCCAGATGCGCTCGCCCACCAAGTTGAGTTTGTCCAGTGACCAGTCCCCTTCACAGGCGGCCTCGATCTGCGGCTGGACGTCGCCCAGGCCCCAGGCGAAGCTGGTGAACAGGCACAGGCCCGAGGAATCGAACACCGCGGTGGCGTCCTGGAAGGCCTTGACCAGGCCCGGCTTGCCCTCGGTGACCAGAGGGTCGGTCTTGACCGGGATGCCGAGCACCTCGGAAGCGACGGTATAGCCGCGCAGGTGGCAGGCGCCGCGGTTGGAGGTGGCATAGGCCAGGCCCATGCCCTGGATGCCGCGGGAGTCATAGGCCGGAAATTCCTGGCCCTTGACCGTCATGGACAGTTCCGGGTGGCCGTACTTGGCGCATAGGCGTTTCGAGCCCAGGCCCAGTTCCTTGCCGAAGCCCTCGCCCTTGGCGGTCATCTCGGTCAGCGTGGCCAGGGCCTGGGCCGAGCCGAACGGGGCTTCCAGGCCGATCTGTTCCTTGCTCAGTACGCCCATGTCGTACAACTCCATGGCCGCGCCGACGGTGGCGCCGAACGAGATCGGGTCCATGCCGACCTCGTTGCACACCATGTTGGCGTAGGTCAGGGCCTCCAGGTCGCCCACCCCGTTGGCCGCGCCCAGGGCCCAGGCCGCCTCGTACTCCAGGCCGCCGGTGGCGCCCCAGTATTCCGGCTTGTTGACCACGGTGAAGTGCTTCTGGTCCATCTGGGAGATACGGCCGCAGGCGATGGTGCAGCCGAAGCAGGCGGCATTGGTGACCAGGTTGGCCTTGCCGTCGCTGGGGCGCTTCTCGTGCATGGCCTCGCCGCCGATCTTGCCGGCGCTCTCGAACTGCACGTCGCGGTGGTTGCGGGTGGGCAGGGCGCCCATCTCGTTGATCACGTTCATCAGCACCTGGGTGCCGAATTTGGGCAGGCCCTGGCCGGTGACTGCGTTGTCCGCCAGGATCTTCTTTTTCTCGGTAGTGACTTTAAGGAATGCGGGAAAGTCCTTGATTCCAGAGAGCCCCATGGTGCCGCGAATGGCTACCGCCTTGAGGTTCTTGGAACCCATCACCGTGCCCACGCCGGAGCGGCCGGCGGCCCGATGCAGGTCGTTGACCACGCAGGCATACAGCACGCCGTTTTCACCCGCCTGGCCGATGGAGGAGACCCGGATCTGGGGATCCTGGTGGCCGGACTTGATGGCCTCCTCGGTCTCCCAGGTGGTCTTGCCCCACAGGTGGGTAGCATCGCGCAGCTCGGCCCGGTCGTTTTCCAGGTAGAGGTAGACCGGCTTGGGCGACTTGCCCTCGAAGATGATCATGTCCCAGCCGGCGAATTTCATCTCGGCGCCGAAGAAGCCCCCGGAGTTGGAGCAGGCGATGGCGCCGGTCAGCGGCCCCTTGGTCACCACCGTGTAGCGGCCGCCGGTGGAGGCCATGGTGCCGGTGAGAGGGCCGGTGGACATGATCAGTTTGTTGTCGGGGGAAAGGGGGTCGACCTTGGGATCGATCTCTTCAACCAGATATTTGCTGGCCAGGCCCCGGGAACCCAGGTAGTCCATGGCCCATTCCATGTTCAGGGGTTCCGGTGCACAGGTGCCGGTAGTCAGATTGACGCGCAATACCTTTCTGTTCCAAGCCATGATCGTCTCCTCCTCAAAGCACCGCGGCGTTGGCGCGGCCGGCCCAGGCGCGCATCCGGTCCAGCCCGGTCCAGTCGGCGTCCACATAGGTGATGGCGCCGGTGGGACAGGCCTTGGCGCATTCCGGATCGCCGCCGCACAAGTCGCATTTCTGGACCTTGCCCACGTCGGCCATGTAATTGATGGTGCCGAAGGGGCAGGCGATGGTGCAAACCTTGCAGCCCACGCAGGTGTCTTCCAGCACGTATTTCGCGCCTGTCAGGCTATCCATCTTGATGGCCTCCACCGGACAGGAGTGCAGGCACCAGGCTTCGCTGCACTGGGTACAGGTGTAAGGCACCTTGCGCCCTTCGTGCTCGAAGTCGAATACCTTGATGCGGGATTTGGACGGATTGAAGGCCCCGGTGTGCTCGTAGGAGCAGGCCATCTCGCACTGCAGGCAGCCGGTGCACTTGACCGGGTCGATATATAAGGATTTTTGCATGTCAGCTCCTCACTCCGGTGGCATCAGGAACCTTGGCGATCCCGACGGTAAATATATAAGAATTTGGTGTGGTGACTTGTTTTGACACGTGTTCATAACCACGTCTCCATATATTTGTTTACCTCTTAATTCCCACAATACAACCCTACTGCCAGTGGAAAAGCGCCAAGTGGCTACCCAAGTTCGATCGCAGACCGGCAACGCAGGAACTTGGTGCAACCTGTGGAATCAATGATAAGTGTTTCACATTGAGGACACTTACAGCACGCGTTCTGACATGGCGGGGTCGAGTCGATAGTCCGGGCAAAGACAGCCAAATGGGTTTCCATACCCCATGCGGCGGATTGGAAGCTCAAAGGAGAAAGCGCATGAAGCGGATGATGGTGTTGCTCGCGGCCCTGCTTTTCGGCGGACAGGCGGTGGCATGGAACGGCAGCGGGTTCAGCAAGCCGGATCCGGCTAGGCTGAAACATTTCCTCACCACCGAACAATACCGGGTCACCCAGGAAGACGGCACGGAAAGGCCTTTTCACAACAGCTACTGGCACAACGAGAAGGAAGGGATCTATGTCGATGTGGTATCTGGGGAACCCTTGTTCAGTTCCCTGGACAAGTACGATTCCGGTACCGGCTGGCCCAGCTTTACCAAGCCGCTGGTCCCCGCCAACGTGGTCATGCGCTCGGACCATACGCTGGGCATGACACGGGTCGAGGTGCGCAGCAGGTATGCCGATTCCCATCTCGGCCACGTTTTCGACGATGGACCCGCGCCCACCCGCAAGCGGTTCTGCATGAACTCCGCTTCCTTGCGGTTCATCCCCAAGGAGGATCTGGTCAAGGCGGGCTACGGCGAATATCGAGCCCTGTTCGACAAGGTGGCCAAAAAGTAGCCGCATGGCCGATCCCAAGGCCATTCCATTCCGTTCCACATAGCAAAATGGCCGCGTCAAGGATAGTCGGCCTGGTGGAGGTGTTCTTAAACCTCGGCGAACAGGATTTCGAACATGCGCTGCCGTTTGGCCGCCCCGAGTCCGCGTAAAACCGCGATAGCCTTCTTCTCCACCTGTTCGTCGCGGGACAGGGAATATTCGATCACCAGCTTGCGCCAGGCCTCGGCCAGGTCCGGATCTGAGGCGCGCAACTGCTTGAGTGCCTGGCTGACCCCCGACACCCCTTTGAGGTCATAGAAGGTCAGGCCCAGGTTGTGCCAGGCCAGGAGATAGTCCGGATTGATCCGCACCGCTTCCCGGTAGGTCTCCATGGCTTCATGGAAATGCCGGCTATCCCGGTAGGCATTTCCCAGATTGTTGAGGGCGTAGACGTCGCCCGGCTCGATGCGCAGATCCTTCCGATAGGCATCGATGGCCTCCGGGTACTGCTTGAGTTCACTGAACGCGCGTCCCAGGACGAACCAGGCGGTGGCGTCTTCGGGCGCGCTGTCGGTCCAGCGCAGGCCCCAATCACGCAAGCCCTGCCAATCCTGGCTTCGTTCCAGCATGGCGGCATGGGCCAGCCACTCGGCCTCGGGAAAAGTGCCATGCGCCGCTTGATTGCCGGCGCTCCGGACCGCATCGCCGGCACGGTCCATATCCTGGGCCAAGCCCGCATAGCTCAGGAATAACAAGATCGGAAAAAGCAATATGTGTGAAGCGATGGGTTTCATGGGGGACAAGCGAGTCTCGCGGAAAATTCGGAGATACCTGAAAGCTTAATCTCCCATCCCGGTCTTTGCGAATCTCGAAGGATGCTATTGCTTGATCTTCGCCAGTCCCCGTGCCGCCTGGAGGCAAAGCATCTTGAAATCGGTATAGGTGAGTGGGTCGAGACCGCACTGACCATGGCCCCTGTCGGCGTAGATCAGACCTACCGCCCGAGTGCCTTGGAACAGGCTCATGGCATAGAAGTCGCCGGCTCCGATCTTGGCCTGCAGGTCCGGGTTGACCATGGGCCAAAGCTTTTCGCGATTGTCCGCGTTGACCCAGACCCCCTGCATCTTGCCCATCAGCTGGTTGAAGAGATCTTTGCTGCCCAACTCGAATTCGAACTGACGCAACGGGTCGCCAACTGGGATGCCCAGGGTAAAGCGGGATTTCACCTTGGTTCCGTCGGGGGTGACCATGGCGAACAGGATGCGGGTCAGGCCCAGTCCGGTATGCAGTCCCTTGAGGATGATGGCCGACATCTGGTTGAGGCTCAGAGTGCCGTCAAGATGGCTCTCGATGCCCTTGAGCGTCTCGCGCAACACCCGTTTGTCCGGCATGGGACAGACCGCGGGCTCGGGCTCCACCTCGGGGGGCGGCGTCGGCACCGCGGCGGGCATTGCTAGGGTAGGGACATCAATACTCGGTGATGGGGCTTGCGGGGTAGGGGGGGCAGGGTGGGAAGCGGCCACCGGAACCGGTTGCGGAGCGGCGATACCGCTACTCCCGGTGTCCGCATCGGCGGCCGGCATGGTCTCGATGTCTTCCGCGTCCACCGGCCATTCACCCGGCAGCATCGGGCCCCAGGTAGCCGCGGCTGGGGCGGGCAGCCAGTTTCCGGCCCGGGCGACCCGGGCGGCGTTCATGTGCACCGTCGCGATGACATCCTCCATCGGCGTATTTTCAATGGCGGCAATGGCGGCATACTGCTCCGGCAGACCTTCATCCCACCAGCCCCGCTCGCTACGGCGGGCAATTTCGCAGCAGGCATTCAGGATGGTTTGTCGGGGTTTGTCCGCTTGTGCTTTGTCCAGCAGATCCAGCAGGGTTGCCGGAATATTCCAGGTTTCCAGCAACTGCTTGCGAAGTGCCTCCAGCGGCATTCCGAGGGCCTCGGTTTCCGCCGCTTCATCCGACATGCGGGTACGCAACCGCTTTAGTTGCAACGCCGCATCCGGCGCCCGCAGCCAGAGCAGGAATTCCGGTATCGCTTGGAGCAGGGCGGCGACCTGGAGTTCTTCCGCCCTGGTGTCGGTATGCAGCACGGCGAAATCCCGCGCTTGCCAGGCGGCATGCTGGGCGCGTCGGGTCAGCGCATAGAGGGCGTGTGGGACTCGCTGATCCTGTTGGGGCAAGCTGTTCTCCACCATTGGCCAATCCCGGGCGCCATCCAGGAACACGCCGATGCCCTGCATCATCAAGGCGTGTTCCACCGTGACGACTTCCGTGCCGTGGCGGGGTCCGACCCGCTTGTTGATGGCGTGCAGCGCCTGGAAGCTTGCCAGGGGGTCGGCCAGAATTTCCTTGGCCACTTCCCGTGCGCTTATCCGGTCGCGCTTGGGCTCAAGTTCGGCCAGCGCCTCATGGGTCCGACGGAAGATGGGAATCACGCCGGGCTGCAGGACCTCGAGCCACGCCTCGGGGGTCATGGCATCCTCCAGACTAGGAGACGGGCATGGGAAAGATCGTTGAGCTCGATCTCTTCATCCGGTGGCGTATCCGGCACGGTGAAGCTATTGCTTACAAATAGGCTGCCGGGTTTCATCTCGGCCCGGGCCTTGTCCCACAAGCGGGCCATGGGGGCGGGGGAGAGATAGGCGTAGGCCACGTCGCATTTGGACAGATCGGTATTCCAGAAACTGCCCAGGCGCACATCGGCGCGGCCGAGAAGGCGTAGCTTGGCTGCGCACCAATTCAGCGGCGCCGCCTCCACTCCGAGGAGATGTGCATCGGGACGGATCCGGTGTATTCGGGTCAGGGGGTCGCCCAGCCCGCAGCCCAGGTCTATGAGAACCCCGCTGGCCGGGATGCGCCGGGCCAGCTCCTCCGCCGCGCGCCGGCTGGAAAGGTATAGGGGGACCCGGGTACGCACCGCCCCCAGGGAAGTCACGGCAAGCAGGATGAAGCCCGCGAGAAACCAGCGGTGGTCGATTTGCATCTGCATCGCGGCCCAGAGCATGGGCACGAAGGCGAGGTTGATGAGACGCCACCAGGGCGGCAATTTCCACCAGGCGGCGACGGCAGCGGCCATGACGCCCACCAGCAGCGCGGCCGGCAGAGCGGGGATGGGTGGGGCCGAGGCCAACAGGGTGATAACGACGAGCAGCGCAGGGACATGGGCCAGCAATGCGGCCAGGCTGGGTGGCAGCCGCTGGAGCACCGAGGGCTTCGTCGCGTCAGTGTTTGACACGCAGCATCTCCGCCACCTCCCCAGCGGTCACCGCCGTATCCTGGCTGGCCTCCCGGGTGATGGCCTCTTCCGCCTTCTTGTTCATGACGATGATGGAGATGCGTCGATTGATCGGCGCGGCGGGATTGTCCTTGTCGAAGGGGATTGCCGAGCCCAGGCCCACCACCCGAAGTATCTTGCCATCCTCCAGCCCGCCGGCAATCAATTCGCGGCGCGAGGCGTTGGCCCGATCGGCGGAGAGTTCCCAGTTGCTGTAGCCGTAATCACCGCCGGAATACGGCACCGCATCGGTGTGGCCGGACAGGCTGATGCGGTTGGGCACTTCGTTGAGGGTCTTGCCGATCTCCCTCAGGATGTCACGGGTATAGGGCTTCATGACCGCGCTGCCGGAGTCGAACATGGGGCGGTTCTTCTCATCCACGATCTGGATCCGAAGACCATCCTCGGTAATGTCGATCTTGAGCTGTTTCTTGAACTGTGCCATCTGGGGATTGTTGGCAATGGCCCGATCCAATTTGGCCTTGAGGTCCTGCAGACGGACGATTTCCTGACGCACGCGCTCGGCCTTGGTGGCACTGTCTTCCACGTCGACTTTCTTGACCTGCCCGGCCCTTCGGGTGAGGTCGGTTCCCCCGCCCTGGATCACGCTGGTGGCGTCGCCCGCGCCGGAGCCTCCGCTCATGGCGACTTTCATGGGGGTTTTGAAATAGTCGGCGATGCCTTCCAACTTGGCCTTGGTGGCGGAACCCAGAAGCCACATGAGCAGGAAGAAGGCCATCATGGCGGTCACGAAGTCGGCATAGGCGATCTTCCAGGCGCCGCCGTGGGCGCCGGCGCTGACCTTCTTGATGCGTTTGATGACGATCGGGCGTTGGGTGTCGTCGACCATGTCTGTCTCCGTGTGCTGCTCAGCGGTTGCCGGTCAGGGGGTTACCTGGCTTTGCGAGCCTTGATGTCTTCCTCCATCTCCAGGAATGAAGGGCGCTCGGTGGAGAACAGAACCTTGCGGCCGAATTCCACGCAGGTCTGGGGCGCGAAGCCGTTCAGGGAGGCAAGCAGCACGACCTTGACGGTCTGGAGTACCTTGCTGGATTCCGCGGCCTTGCCTTCCAGGACGCTGGCCAGGGGTGAGACGAATCCGTAGGAAAGCAGGATACCGAGAAAGGTGCCGACCAGCGCGTGGGCGATCAGGATGCCGAGTTCGGAAGGCGGGAGGAACAGGGATTCCATGGTGTGCACCACCCCCATCACCGCCGCCACGATACCGAACGCGGGCATGCTGTCCGCCAGCTTGGCCACGGAATGGGAAACGTGCATTTCCTCGTGGTGATGGGTTTCGATCTCGTTGTCCATGAGGTTTTCGATCTCCATGGCATTGAGGTTTCCCCCCACCATCATGCGCATGTAGTCGGTGATGAACTCCACCAGATGGTGGTGGGCCAGGATATTGGGGTACTTGCTGAAGATGGCGCTCTTGTCCGGTTCTTCCACATCGCCCTCAAGGGACATGAGGCCTTCCTTGCGGGCCTTGGCAAGGAGTTCGAACAGCAGCCCGAGCAGTTCCATGTAGAAGACCTTGGTGAATTTCGAGCCCTTGAAACAGCTGGCGATGCCGCCCAGGGTGTGTTTGAGGCTATGGGCGTTGCTGGCCGCGATGAAGGCGCCGAAGGCGCCGCCTCCGATCATCAGGAATTCCACTGGCTGCAGCAGGGCGGCAAGATGGCCGCCCGCCGCCAGGAAACCGCCGAAGATACCGGCCAGGGCTACTACCCAGCCAATGATCACAAACATGGTCTGGCACTCCTATCTGCTTGATCAAATTTTTCCAACAAGCGTTTAACCGGTCCGAATCCGCGCCGGTGGACGGCGCTCGGGCCCAGCCTCTCCAGGGCAGCCAGATGGTCAGGAGTCGGATAGCCGGCGTGTCGTTCAAAACCATATCCCGGGTATGTAACGGCCAGGCGCCGCATTTCTTTATCCCTCTCCGTCTTGGCCAGGATGGATGCCGCGGAAATGCAAGGTTCCTGGGCGTCACCTCCGACGATGGCGCGACAGGGCATTGGAAGTTCCGGACAGCGATTACCGTCGATCAGGGCCATCTCTGCCACCGGGTTTAAGCCCAGCACCGCCCGACGCATGGCCAGCATGGTGGCGTGCAGGATATTCAACCGCTCGATTTCCTCCAGCGTCGCGTAGGCCACGGACCAGGCCGTGGCATGGGCGCGGATCTGTTCCGCCAGGTGGCGCCGTCTTGGCTCCGCCAGTTTTTTCGAGTCGTTAAGTCCGGGAATGGGATGGTTCGGGTCGAGGATCACCGCGGCGGCACAGACGGGCCCGGCCAGGGGGCCTCGTCCGGCCTCGTCCACACCGCACAGGAGGGGTGTCCGGATGAGGTCGATCATGTAAGAAAGGGCCTGAGGGTCTCGGCGATAAGGCGGGGGGTGTCCCGTTTCAGGCGGGCCCGCTGGATGCGGAAATCATCCAACTGGGCCTGACTGGCCGCTTTGTCGGACAGCAGCGTAAGCAGGGACCGGGACAGGGCCTCGGGTGTGGCTTGGTCCTGGATGATCTCCGGTACCACTTCGCGGCCGGCCAAGATATTGGGCAGGCCAATCCATGGCAGCAGGGCCTGTCGTTTCATGATCTGGAAGGTCAGCCACGGCACCTTGTAGGTGATGACGTGGGGACAATCCAGCAACAGGGCTTCCAGGGTGGCCGTGCCCGAGGCGATGAGGGCCGCATCCGCGGCTTGGAGGGCATCGTGGCCGTGCCCGAACAACACCCGCAGCGGCAATTCTTCGGCCTTGGCCTCGGCCATGGCCCGCTCGAACAGCAGCCGGGTTTCCCTGTTGACCAGGGGGATCAGAAAACGCGTTTGGGGACGTTCCGCATGCAGCCGCTGGGCGGCCGTGATGAACAGTTGCGCCAGGGCCTTCAACTCGCCGGACCGGCTGCCGGGCATGAGCACGACGAATTCCCCCTCTTTCGGCAACCCCAGGCGCGCGCGCGCCGCCAGTCGATTGGGTTCTGGCAGGGCGTGGGCGATGGGGTGGCCCACATAGGTGGCGGGTATGCCCGCCCGCTGGTAGATCTCCTCCTCGAAGGGAAACACCAGGAGCATATGGGAAACGGCCTTGGCCACCTTCTTGATGCGTTTAGGACGCCAGGCCCATATCGAGGGGCTGATGAAATGCACCGTGGGAACGCCCTTGCGCTTCAGGCCGGCCTCCAGGGCCAGGTTGAAATCCGGGGCGTCCACGCCGATGAACAGGCGCGGTCGATGCTCGATCAGGCGTCGTTTGAGTGCGCGGCGGATACCCAGGATCCGGCGCAGGCTGCCCAGGGCTTCCACATAGCCCCGGACCGAGAGGGCCTCCATGGGGTACAGGCTGCGCGCCCCGCCCGCCTGCATCCTGGGGCCGGCGATGCCCTCGAAGTCGGCCTTGAGTCCTGCCCCGTGCACGGCCCGGATGAGCAGGCTGCCCAGCAGATCGCCGGAGGCCTCGCCGGCCACGATGGCAACCTTGGAGATGGGATGGGCAGAAGGAATGGGGGTTGCAGGCTGGTCGCCCTGTCCCCATTCCTCATGCGGTTTCACCGAATGATGCCTCGTCCGGGCACCGCGAGGAATTCGATCAGGGGTGCGAGTTCGGGCGTTGATTGCGCGGCCTCGGCCAGGGCTGCCTGGGCATCCGCCAGGCTCAGGCCGGACTTGTAGAGCGTCTTATAGGCGCGCTTGAGGGCGGCGATGGCCTCGGCGCTGAATCCCCGCCGCTTCAGGCCTTCGGCATTGATGCCGTAGGGCGCGGTGGGATTGCCGGCGACCATGACGAAGGGGGGAATGTCCTGGCGCACCACGGAAGCTATGCCGGTGATGACGTGGGCGCCCACCCGGCAGAACTGGTGGATGCCGGTGAAGCCGCCCAGGATCACATGGTCCTGGATGGTGACATGACCGGCCAGGGTGGCGTTGTTGGCGAATACGGTATGGTCGCCCACCATGCAATCGTGGGCGATATGGACGTAGGCCATGATCCAGTTGTGGTTGCCGACCCGGGTCAGGCCCTGCTCCTGCACCGTGCCGGTATTGAAGGTGCAGAACTCGCGGATGACGTTGTGGTCGCCGATCTCCAGTCGGGTGGGTTCCCCCGCGTATTTCTTGTCCTGGGGCTCGGCCCCCAGGGAAACAAACTGGAAGATGCGGTTGTTCGCCCCGATCCGGGTATGGCCGGTGATTACCGCATGGGGTCCCACCGTGGTGCCGTCGCCGATCTCGACATGCTCGCCGATCAGGGTATAGGCACCGATGTCGACGTTCTGCCCAAGCCGGGCGCCGGAATGGACCAGGGCGGTCGGATGGACCTGCACGGAAGTGCCGCTCATGCCGCTTTAGTCCAGCTGCTTCAGGGTGCACATCAGCTCGGCCTCGCAGGCGAGGTGGCCGTCCACGGTGGCCTTGGTGGCGAATTTCCAGATGCCCCGGGTGTGACGCAGGATGGTGGCTTCCATGCGAAGCTGGTCGCCCGGCACCACGGGGCGTTTGAAACGGGCGCCGTCGATGCCGACGAAATAGATCACGCTGTCATCGTTCACCTCCCGGCCCGAACTGGTGAAGGCCAGCAGGCCGGAGGTCTGGGCCAGCGCCTCGATCATGAGCACTCCGGGCATGACGGGGTGGTGAGGGAAATGCCCGGGAAACTGGGGTTCGTTCATGGTCACGTTCTTGATGGCCAGGATGCGCTCATTCGGCACCAGCTCCAGCACCCGGTCCACCAGCAGGAACGGGTAGCGGTGGGGCAGATGTTTCATGATCTGGGTGATGTCCATTTCCATCATGATTTCCTAGTCGTGGTTTTTCGATGCTTGTTCCAACGCCTTGACGCGCCGGGCCAGGGCATCCAGGTGGCGCAAATGCGCGGCATTCCGCTTCCATTCGTCATGACGCATGAGGGGCTGCACCGAGGTATAGGTGCCCGGTTCCCTGATGTCCTTGGCCACGAGGGTGCCCGCGGAAATGATGACCGAGTCGCAGATCGTCAGGTGGCCGCTGATCATGGCGGCGCCGCCGACCTGGCAGTAGGCCCCGATTCGGGTGCTGCCCGCGATGCCGGTGCAGGCGGCGATGGCGGTGTGCCGGCCGATGCGGCAGTTGTGGGCGATGTGGATGAGGTTGTCGAGCTTGACGCCGTCTTCGATCGCCGTGTCGTCCAGGGCGCCCCGGTCGATGGTGGTATTGGCACCGATTTCAACATCGTTGCCGATGACGGCGCGGCCGACCTGGGGCACTTTCAGCCAGTGCCCGTCGTCCCAGGCCAGGCCGAAGCCGTCCGAGCCGATGACGCAGCCGGGATGCAGGATGGCCCGGTCGCCGACCAGGCAGCCGTGCTGGACCGTCACGCGCGGGTGCAGCAGGCAGTCGGAGCCGATCGCGGCGTCGGGGCCGATCACGCATTGGGGGCCGATGGAACTGCGGGCGCCGATTCGCGCACCGGGACCGACGACGGCGCCGGGACCGACCCTGACATCCGGACCGAGTAGCGCATCCGGGTCGATGGCGGCGTCGGGATGGATGCCCGGCGGCAGGGCCGGCTCCGGGCTAAGCAGCGCCGCGGCGCGGGCGAAGGCCCCATGGGGATTGGCTACCGCCAGGCAGGCTTGGGGTAATTCATCCGCCAATGTTTCCGGAACGATGAGAATCCCGGCGTTGCTGTGCTTGGCCTGGGCCAGATATTTGGGGCCAAGCAGGAAACTGAGGTGTTCCTTGCCGGCCAATTCCAGGGATGCGACGCCAGAAACAAGCGTGACTACATCGCCCCGAGTGCTGCCACCCAGGCACGCCTGGAGTTCAGCCAGCGTCAACCGGGCCATGGAAGGCTTAGCGCTCCAGGGATTTCAGCACGCGCTCGGTGATGTCGACCTTGGGGCTGGCGTACACCACGTTTTCCAGGATGAGATCGAATCTTTCCTTTTCGGCGATATCCATGATGGCCTTGCGGGCGCGTTCCTGCACCGCCGCGAACTCCTCGTTCTTGCGTTGGTTGAGGTCCTCGCGGAATTCCCTCTGGGCGTGCTGCAGATCCCGGCTCAGATTGGCGAGCTCTTGTTGTTTCTTGGTCCGGTCCGCATCGGAAAGGGCCAGGCCTTCCTTCTCAAGGTAAGTCTGGAGATCCCGGGCCTGTTTCACTTTCTTCTGGATGTCCTGCTCCCGGGACGAGAACTCCTTTTCCAGCTTTTTCTGGGCCTTGATGGCCAGTTGGGAATCCCGGAACACCCGTTCGGTGTTGACGAAGCCGATCTTGATGTCTGCGGCCCATGCCGGCACGGTGATGGCCAGCGCCAGGATCAGGGTGATGATGTGTTTCAAGTCGGTCTCCTTAAATCAGAACACGTTGCCCAACTGGAACTGGAACGATTGGGTCTTGTCGTCGGAAGCGGCGTTGAGTGCCTTGGCCAGCGAGAGCTTGATGGGTCCGAACGGCGAATACCAGGTCACCGCGGCGCCCACCGAGTAGCGCAAGTCTCCCAGTGCGAACTTGCTGTAGCGCCCCGGTGTCGCGGGATTGTTGTCCGGGTCGTCGCTGGGACCCCAGACCATGCCCGCATCCAGGAAGGTGCTCAGGCGCAGGGAGTGGTCGTTACCCGCGCCCGGGAACGGGAACAGGACCTCGGCGCTGCCCACCAGGCGCCTGTCGCCGCCGATGGCGAAGGCCGTCCCGGTCGAGTTGACGGCCTTGGGACCGAGGGTGCTGCTATCGTAGCCGCGAACCGAGCCGATGCCGCCGGCGTAGAAATTGCGGAACAGGGGCAGGCCCTTGCCACCATATCCCCCGCCGATGCCGATCTCTCCGTTGAGCATGAGGCTGATGTTGCGAGTCAGCGGATGCAGCCATTGGTTCTGGTAGCTGATCTTGTAATATTTCAGGTCGCCGACGGGGGTGCCCAGTTCGGCGAAAACCCGCTGATAGCTGCCTTTGGTGGGATAGAGCAAACTATCCCGGCTGTCTCGGGCCCAACCGCTTTCCAGGCGCAGGCTGTTGGTGGTGGCGCTGCAGGCCACGCCGGAAGTGGTGGGGCAATTCGGGTCATACTGATTCGCGTAATTAAAGTAGACATTCGGCGCGGTCGCGCTCAAGTCCAGGGTCACCTGCTCCAGGGCCGCCCCGAAGTTGACCGTGTCATTCTCATTCAGGGGTACGCCCACGCGCAGCCCGAGACCCACGGTGGAAGTGCTGTAATCGGCAACGGTGTTGCTCAGGCGGTTGGTATTCAGGTCACGCCGGTAGACGTCATAGCCAAGGCTGATGCCGTCCTGGGTGAAATAAGGGTTGGTGAAGGACACGGCGTAGACCTTGTTCACGCTGCCGCTGTTGATTTGCGCGGACAGCCGGTTGCCGGTCCCGAACAGGTTGTTTTGGGAGATGGAGCCCGACAACACCAGGCCATCGGAACTGGAGAAGCCAGCCCCGACCATGACGCTGCCGGTGGCCTTTTCCGTGACGTTCATGTTGACATCCACTTGGTCGGTCGTTCCCGGAACGGGGGGCGTTTCCACGTTGACGTTGTCGAAGTAACCCAGTCGCTCCACCCGTTCGCGGGAGCGGTTGACCTTGTCTGCGGCATACCAGGCGTCCTCCATCTGGCGCATCTCCCTGCGAACCACTTCGTCCTTGGTCCGGGTGTTGCCGGTCACGTTGATCCGCCTTACATACACTTTGCGGCCTGGGTCCACCAGGAAGGTGAAGGAGACAGTGCGCTTTTCCTTGTCGATCTCGGGTGCCGCGTTGACGTTGGCGAAGGCAAAGCCGTCATTGCCCAAACGGTCGCCGATACGCTTGGTGGACTCGTTCAGGCGCTTCCTGGAGAACACGTCCCCTGGTTTCATGGTGACCAGGGCCCTGATCTCTGCTTCGGGAATCGGAAGATCTCCGGCGATGTGGTAATCCGAAACGGTGAATTTCTCGCCCTCGTGGATGTTGATGGTGATGTAGATGTCTTTTTTGTCCGGGGTGATGGAAACCTGGGTGGAATCGATGTTGAATTCCAGGTACCCCTGGTTCAGGTATTGGGAGCGCAGGGTTTCCAGATCGCCGGCGAGCTTTTCCTTGGAGTACTGGTCATTCTTGGTCCACCAGCTCATCCAGCCGGTCGTGCCGATGGAGAACAGCTTGAGCAGGTCTTTTTCCTTGAATGCCTTGGCGCCGACGATATTGATGGACCGAATCTTGGATACTGCACCTTCCGTCACATCGAAGGTGATGGCGTTCCGGTTCCGTTCCAGAGGCGTGACCGTGGCCTTGACCTGGACCGCGTACAGGCCGCGGTTGTAGTACTGGCGCTTCAGTTCCTGTTCCGCCTTGTCCAGAAGGGACTTGTCCAGGATGCGACCCTCGGCCAACCCAAGCTCCTTGAGGCTTTTCTTGATGTCGTCCTTGGAAAACTCCTTCATGCCGTTGAATTCCACACTGGCGATGCCCGGCCGTTCCTCGACGGTGACGATGAGCACATCGTTATTCACGTCCAGGCGCACATCCTTGAAGAATCCTGTGGCGTATAGGGCCTTGATCGCGGAGGAGGCCAAGTCCGGGGTCAGGGTTTCCCCGACTTTCACGGGCAGGTAGCTGAACACGGTGCCCGCCTCGGTCCTCTGGATCCCTTCGACCCGGATGTCCTTGACGGTAAAGGGCTCGAAGGCATGGGCCTGGGAGGCGAACAGAGCCAGGGCTAGCAAGGTGGGGCGGAAGGAGCGCATAGGGTTTGTTATCGGTTTGTTATCCGGTCGGTCATCCGGCAATTAGGCGTTGAAGATCGTTGTAAAGGGCTAAGAACATGAGCAAACCTAACAGGCTGATGCCGATTTTCTGGCCAATTTCCTGAATGCGCTCGGAGACAGGGCGCCCTGTCAGAAACTCCGCGAAATAATACAGTAAGTGCCCCCCATCCAGTAGCGGCACGGGCAGCAGATTCAGCACGCCCAGACTGAGGCTGATCAGGGCCAGAAAGGCGACGAAGGCGGACACCCCCATCTCGGCGGATTGGCCGGCATAGTCGGCGATGGTGATGGGGCCGGACAGGTTCTTGAGGGAGGATTCCCCCATGACCATGCGTCCCAGCATTTCCAGGCTGAACGCCGACAGGTCCCAGGTACGGACGACGGCTTGGGAGAACGCCTTGATTGGGCCGTAGCGGATTTCACCGTGGAGTGTCTCCATGAGTTCCGGGTCGACCCGGGGCGCGACGCCGATTCGGCCGATGGTGGTCGTGCCCTCCGTCACGGGATCCGGGGTGACGGTGATGTCCAGGCGCCGTCCGTCGCGTTGCAATGAGAATTGCAACGGCTTGCCGGGCGAAGCCCGCACCACGTTGACCAGGGATTCCCATTCCGTGATCCCGCTACCGTCGATCGCCAGGACGCGATCCCCCGGAGCCAACCCCGCCTTGCGTGCAGCGCCGTCAGTGCTGAGATCGCCCAGGACGGGCGGGAGGGGTGGCAAATATCGCACCAGGCCCAATGAGGATAGGGGCGTTTGCTCGAACGATTCGTCGGTGACCAGACCGCTCAGGTCGCGATAGCGGCGGGCCCCGGAATGATCCCGTGTTTCCAGTTGCAGGCCCTGGCCGCGCAGGGCGTGCTTGAGCGCCAGCAGATGCAGATCCTGCCAGCTGTCCACCTTTTCGCCATTCACGCTCAGGATGGTTTCGCCGGACAGGACGCCAGCCACAGCGGCGGGCGTACCCGGCGGAGGCTCGCCGACCACCGGTTTCAACACCGGCACACCGGTCAGGTAGAGGCCCCAGAACAACAGGATGGCCAGCAGGAAGTTGGCGGCCGGGCCGGCCGCCACAATGGCGGCACGGGCGCCCAGGCCCTGGCGGTTGAAAGCCTGGGGCAAGAGGTCGGGGGGGACCGGGCCCTCCCGCTCGTCCAGCATCTTTACGTAGCCGCCGAGGGGAACGGCGGACAGCGCCCATTGGGTGCCGTGTCGATCGGATCTGCTGGCGATGACCTTGCCGAAGCCCACCGAGAATCGCTGGATCTTGACGCCTGCCAGGCGGGCCACCAGGTAGTGGCCGAACTCATGGAACACGATGAGAATGGCCAGGGTGGCCAGGAAAGCCAGGAGTGTGTTCATGTGCCGGCGATCACTTCCCGGGCGATGCCGCGGGCAGCACTGTCCGCTTCCATGAGATCCGCCAGGGTGGCGGCGGGGTGGCCGGACATGCGGTCGAGCACCCGTTCCAAGGTGGCGCCGATGCCGAGGTAGGGGAGGCGGTGATCCAGGAATGCCGCCACCGCTTCCTCATTGGCCGCATTCAGGATGGCTGGGGCGGCGCCTGCGGCCGCCAGAGCTTGATAGGCCAATTTAAGGCAGGGAAAACGCCGATGATCCGGCGCTTCGAAGGTCAGGGTGCCGATCCTGGCCAGGTCCAGCCAGGTCACGCCGGCCTCCACCCGCTCCGGATAGGCCAGCGAATGGGCGATGGGGGTGCGCATGTCCGGGTTGGAAAGCTGGGCCAGCACCGAGCCGTCCAGGTATTCCACCATGGAATGGACGATGCTCTGGGGATGGATAAGCACCTCGATCTGATCCGGGTGGGCATTGAACAGCCAGCGGGCCTCGATGACCTCCAGCCCCTTGTTCATCATGGTGGCCGAATCCACCGAGATCTTCTTACCCATGACCCAGTTGGGATGGGCCACGGCCTGTTCCGGAGTCACGTCGGCCAGGGTTTCCACCGGGCGGGTGCGGAACGGTCCACCGGAGGCGGTGAGCAGGATGCGCCTTACCCCGTGAGCGGCGAGGTCCCCGTCAAAGGCGGCCGGCATGGATTGGAAGACCGCATTGTGCTCGCTGTCGATGGGCAGCAGAGTGGCGCCGTGCGCACGCACCGCCTCCATGAAGAAATGGCCGGCCATCACCAGGGTTTCCTTGTTGGCCAGCAACACCCGTTTTCCGGCGCGTGCGGCGGCCAGTGCCGGACGCAGACCGGCCGCCCCGACGATGGCGGCCATGACGCTGTCCACCTCCGGCAGGCCGGAGACGAACTCCAGGGCCTCCATGCCCACCAGCACCTCCACATGGGTGCCGATCAGGAGCCGCTCCAACTCGGCGGCCTTGTCGTTTTCCAGCACCACAGCGTAGCGGGGACGGAATTGCCGGCATTGGGCGGCGAGTTTCTCGACCTGATTCTGACCGGAGAGGGCGATGACGCGAAATCTCTCTGGATGCCTTGCCACCACGTCGAGGGTATTGACCCCGATGGTCCCGGTGGCACCCAGAATGGTGAGGTTACGAGGTGTCATTTCAGCCACATCCAGAACAGGGCCGCCGCCGGCAGGACGGCGGTGAGACTGTCGATGCGGTCCAACACGCCGCCATGGCCGGGCAGGATGTTGCCGCTGTCCTTGACCCCGGCTTGGCGCTTCAGCCAACTCTCGAACAGGTCGCCCAAGACCGACAAGACGAATAAGGTCCAAAACGAGGCCAGCACCTGGGGCAGACACTGGAATCCACAGGACCTGGGCCAGTTGAAGTGGACCAGGAGGGCATACACGGTCACCGCCAGCCAGGCGCCGATGGCACCTTCCCGCGTTTTGCCGGGGCTGATGCTGGGTGCCAGCTTGTTGCGGCCGAAGCGGCGGCCGGAGAAGTAGGCCGCGCTGTCCGCCACAACCACCACGCCGACGACCACCAGCAACAGGTCGGGACTCTCCGCCCGCAGTTCGACCATGGCCAGAAAGGTGGATATCAGGATGAGGGCGCCCAGAGGCAGCAGCAGGCTCGGAGCGCGCAGGGGCAGTTCATGCTTCAGCAGAACCGGGGCCAGCAGCCAGAACAGCAGGGCGGGGTAATAGATCCAGGGCTGGCCATGGAAGCTCAAAGCGATGGGGATGCCGGTCAGGCCGACCAGACTGCCGTACAGAAGGCCGTTCAGGCGTGTGAGCTTGGCCAAGGTCGCCCATTCAACCCCGGCCACCAGGGTGATCAGGGCCATGAGTCCCATCCAGACCTGGGGCGAGGCGAAAAACAACGCCACCATGAAACCGGCGATCAATGGGATCGCCGTCAGGATGCGGGTCCGGACCGCCGACTTAAGGCTTGGTGAGCTGTTCGCTGGTGCGTCCAAATCGGCGCTCGCGTTTCTTGTAGGAGTCTATGGCCTGGTCCAGGGCCTTGGCGTCGAAATCCGGCCAAAGCGTGTCGGTGAAGAAAAGCTCGGAATAGGCCAGTTGCCAGAGCAGGAAGTTGCTGATGCGCTGTTCGCCGCCGGTGCGGATAAACAAGTCCGGCTCGGGCGCGTAGGGCATGGTGAGGTAGGAGGCCAGGCCATCCTCGCTGAGTTCCTCGCCTGGATGGTCCTTCATCCAGCGGTTCATCGCATTCAGAACGTCCCAGCGTCCACCGTAATTGGCGCATACCGTCACGGTCAGCCGCTCGTTGTTGGCGGTGAGTTCCTCGCCCTGGAGGATCAGGTCGCGCAGTCGCTCATCGAAGCGCGACAAGTCGCCCACGACCTTGAGACGGATGCCGTTGCGGTGCATCTTCACCACCTCTCGTTCCAGGGCCATGACGAACAATTCCATGAGGCGTTGGACTTCGTCCTCGGGACGGCGCCAGTTCTCGGAACTGAAGGCGAACAGGGTCAGGAATTCCACACCGCGTTCGATGCAGGCCTCGACCATGTCCCGGACCCGTTCCACGCCCTGTGCGTGGCCGGCCACGCGGGGCATCAGGCGTTTCTTGGCCCAGCGGCCGTTGCCGTCCATGATGATGGCAATGTGGCGAGGAACGGCGGTGGTGGTCGGTACCGCCGCCGTGGAGCTGAAGAAACGCTTCAACATGATGGATACGGGGCCTTATCGACTCGGGCCGGACTCAGACCACCATCAGGTCTTTTTCCTTTTCCGCCAGGTGTTTATCGAGTTCGGCGATGTATTTGTCGGTGAGCTTCTGGATGTCGTCGGCGGCGCGGCGTTCGTCGTCCTCGCTGATGTCCTTGGCCTTGAGCAGATCCTTGAGGTGGGTGATGGCATCCCGGCGGATGTTGCGGATGGCTACTCTGCCGTTCTCGGCCTCGCCCCGCACCAGCTTCACCAGTTCCTTGCGGCGTTCCTCGGTAAGCGGCGGCATGGGCACCCGGATAATCTCCCCCATGGAGGCGGGATTCAGGCCCAGGTCCGCATCGCGGATGGCCTTTTCCACCTTGGCGACCATGGGCTTCTCCCAGGGCTGCACGCCCAGGGTGTGGGCATCGATGACGCTGATGTTGGCCACTTGGTTGATGGGCACGGGGTTGCCGTAATAATCCACCTTGACGTGGTCCAGGATGCCGGCGTTTGCCCGGCCGGTGCGTACCTTGCCGAAATCCGCCTTGAGCGACTCGATGGACTTCTTCATCTTTTCTTCAGCGGTTTTTTTGATGTCGGCAATCATGCTGTTCTCCTGGTGACACTTGGCAAGGACGGCTCAAGGATGGACGCGGGTACCTTCTGGTTCCGCCATGACCACGCGCTTGAGGGCCCCTTCCTTGAAAATACTGAATACGGCCAAGGGCAGTCCCTGGTCGCGACAGAGGGCGAAGGCCGCGGTATCGAGCACCCCCAGATTCCGGGCGATGGCCTCATCGAAACTGAGGCTCTCGTAACGGGTGGCGTCGGGATCCTTCCTGGGGTCGGCGGAATACACCCCGTCCACCTTGGTGGCCTTGAGCAGCAGGTCCGCGCCGATCTCCGCCGCCCGCAGGGCCGCCGCGGTATCCGTGGTGAAGAAGGGATTGCCCGTGCCGCCGCCGAAGATCACCACATAACCCGCCTCCAGATGGTGGATGGCGGCATCCCGCTCGAATGCTTCGCCCACGTGGGAGATGGTGACGGCGGTCTGCACCCTGGCCTTGACCCCGGCCTGTTGCAATGCGTCCTTCAGAGCCAGGGCGTTCATCACCGTGGCCAGCATGCCCATGCTGTCGGCGGTGGCCCGGTCCATACCGGACAGGGCGCCGGTGGCCCCGCGAAACAGGTTGCCGCCACCCACCACGACACCCACCTGCACACCCAGTTCCATGACCTCCCGGATCTGGACCACCATGCCCGCCAGGGTGGCGGCGTGGTAGCCGAAGGCATCCGGCCCCATCAGGGCCTCGCCGGAGAGCTTCAGCAGGATGCGGCGGCAGGCGGGCATGAGTTGGTCAGACCTTGGCGGCTGCGGCCACTTCGGCGGCGAAGTCGGTCACCTTCTTCTCGATGCCCTCGCCGACGATGTACATGGCGAAGCCGTGGCACTGGGCACCCTTGGACTTCAGCACCTGTTCCACGGTCTGCTTGTCGTCCTTGACGAAAGGCTGGGACAGCAGGGTGACTTCCTTGAGGAACTTCTGCACGGTGCCCTCGGCGATCTTTTCCAGCATGGCTTCCGGCTTGCCGGCTTCCTTGGCCTTCTCGATGGCGACGCGGCGCTCGGTGTCGATCAGTTCCTGGGCTACGCCGGAGGCGTCTAGGGACTTGGGCTTGGACGCGGCGACGTGCATGGCGATGTCCTTGGCGATGGCCTCGTCGCCGGACACATCGACCAGCACGCCGATCTTGTTGCCGTGGATGTAGCTGGCGAATTTGCCGGTGGCGTTCAAGCGCACGAAGCGGCGGATGGACATGTTCTCGCCGATCTTGCCCACCAGTTCGGTGCGCGTCTGTTCCACGGTCTTGCCCTCATAGGGCAGGGCGGAGAGGGCGGCCAGGTCAACGGGGTTCCGCTCCAGGACCATCTCAGCCAGGGAATTGGACAGGGCCAGGAAGTCGTCGTTCTTGGCCACGAAGTCGGTCTCGCAGTTCACTTCCACCATGGCGGCACTCTTGCCGTCGGCGGAGATGGCGATCCTCACCACGCCTTCGGCGGCGACCCGGCCGGCGCTCTTGGCCGCCTTGTTGCCGAAACGCACGCGCAGGATCTCCTCCGCCTTCTGCATTTCGCCGACGGCCTCGGTCAGCGCCTTCTTGCAGTCCATCATGGGAGCGTCGGTGCGCTCCCTCAGTTCCTTGACCATGGATGCGGTAATTTCCGCCATTGCATCTCTCCTGAAACAGTTCCGTATTGGAAAAACGCCCCGATGAGCGGGGCGTCGTAAATCTCAAAACAACCGGGGACACGCCCGGTCCGCGACTCAGGCAGCGGGGGCTTCACCAGCCTCTTCCACTTCCACGTATTCGTCCTCGCTAGCGGCCACCAGTTCCTCGATGACCTGGGACTTGCCTTCCAGAATGGCGTCGGCCAGGCCCCGGGCATAAAGCCGGATCGCGCGGCTGGAGTCGTCGTTGCCGGGGATGACGTAGTCCACGCCTTCCGGGGTGTTGTTGGAGTCCACCACGCCGATGATCGGAATGCCCAGCTTGTTGGCCTCGGTGATGGCGATCTTCTGGTAACCCACGTCCACCACGAACAGGGCATCGGGCAGACGCTCCATTTCCTTGATGCCGCCCAGGCTCTGGACCAGCTTGTCGTACTCGCGCTGGATACGCAGGGTTTCCTTCTTGGACAGGGACGCGGCGTCGGCCAGTTGGGCCTCCAGGTCCTTCATGCGCTTGACCGACTGCTTGACGGTCTTGAAGTTGGTCAGCATGCCGCCCAGCCAGCGGTGGGAAATCCAGGGCATGTCGCAACGGGCGGCCTCCTCGGCCATGATGTCGCGGGCCTGGCGCTTGGTGCCCACGAATAGGATGTAACCCCGGTTGGACGCCAGCTGGCGCGCGAACTTGGCCGCGTCCTCGAACAGCGGCAGGGTCTTTTCCAGGTTGATGATGTGGATCTTGTTGCGGTGGCCGAAGATGTAGGGTGCCATCCTCGGGTTCCAGTAACGGGTTTGATGGCCGAAGTGGACCCCGGCTTCCAGCATTTGACGCATGGTCACAGACATATAACTGCTCCAGATGGTTAAGGTTAAGCCGCCATTCGCCTTGAATCCCCGCAGGGACACCTTAACAAGGGCGGATGTGTGGATTTGCTCCGCAACACGCGAAGCGGCGCGCATTCTAGCATCGGCACGGGTTTGGGACAAGTTGCAAGCCATGTCCTACCCACTGGCCAAACGCCTGTTATTTCTTCTGCGGCTTACTTGCGGCTTGGTCCAGGGTCTGAAGATAGGACAGGCGTTCGCCGATCTTGCCTTCCAGGCCTCGGGGCGTGGGTGCGTAAAACCGGGGGGCTGGCTGCAACTCGTCCGGAAAGTAGTGTTCCCCGGCGGCGTAGGCCTCCGGTTCGTCATGGGCATAACGGTAGGCGTGGCCGTAGCCGAGTTCCTTCATCAGGCGGGTGGGCGCGTTGCGAAGGTGAACCGGGACGGGACGGGAACCGTCTTGGCTGACGAAGGACTGGGCCGCCTTGAAGGCGGTGTAGACGGCATTGCTCTTGGGGGCGCAGGCCAGGTAGAGGACGGCCTGGGCCAGGGCCAGTTCGCCTTCGGGGCTGCCCAGCCGCTCGTAAGTCCGGACGCCATCCATCACCGTGGTCAGGGCCCGCGGGTCGGCCAGGCCGATATCCTCCACCGCCATGCGGAGCAGGCGCCGCCCCAGGTACAGGGGGTCGGCGCCGCCGTCCAGCATCCGGGTCAGCCAGTAGAGCGCGGCATCGGGGCTGGAACCCCGCACCGATTTGTGCAGGGCGGAGATCTGGTCGTAGAAATCGTCCCCCCCTTTGTCGAAACGGCGCCGGGAGGGGGCCAGGGCATCGCCGGCGAAGGCCTCGTCCACCGTCCTGCGGCCGGCGGCCCGGGCGGCGGTGGCCAGTTGGTCGAGCAGGTTCAGCAGCCTGCGGCCGTCGCCGTCCGCATAGGCCAGGAGCAGGGACCGGGTGGGTCCGTCCGGCTCGATCTCAAGATGGCCGGCCTCTAATGCTCGGGCCAGCAAGGCGGCCAGGGCCTGATCGTCCAGGGGCTTCAGCACATAGACCTGGGCCCGGGAGAGCAGGGCGCCCACCACCTCGAAGGAGGGGTTCTCAGTGGTGGCGCCGATGAAGGTGATCAGGCCCGATTCCACATGGGGCAGGAAGGCGTCCTGCTGGGCCTTGTTGAAGCGATGCACCTCGTCGACGAACAGGATGGTCTCGCGTCCGCCGGCCCGGTTCATGCGGGCCCGCTCCACCGCCTCCCGGATTTCCTTCACCCCGGCCAGCACGGCGGAGATCTGGATGAAATCCGCGTCGAAGTGCCGTGCCATGATGCGGGCCAGGGTGGTCTTGCCCACGCCGGGCGGCCCCCAGAGGATCATGGAGTGGGGACGGCCGGCGGAAAAGACCAAGCGCAGGGGCTTGCCCGGGCCGAGCAGGTGTTCCTGGCCGATGACTTCGTCGATGTGGGCCGGGCGCAGCCGCTCGGCCAGGGGAATATTGCTGTTGGAGTCCGATGAGGGCGCAGATGTGGGTGCGGATGGCTCCGGCGTGGCGAACAGGTCGGGGGTGCCGGGATCAGCGATCGCCAATGACGTCGGCGCCTTTGGGCGGAGAGAAGCGGAACAGGCTGGATCCCAGGGAGGGGTTGCGCACCATGCCGGAGAAGCGCAGCACCGTGGTCTGGCCGAAATTGTCCTTGAGTTCCATGACCTGCAGGTCGTCGCCCTTGAAGCCCATCCGGACACGCTCGAAGCTGCCCTCGGCGCTCTTCGGGGTGGCTTCCATCCATTCCATGCCGTCCCTCTCCCCGATGGGTTTCAGGTTGAACAGCTTTTCGATGTCGTTGCTTCCGGCCAGGAGTGCCGCTGGGCTTTCGCCGATGGCGCGATCCAGCTTGCGCACCGTGACCTGATCCAGGTCCTCATCGTAGACCCAGAGCTTCTTGCCGTCGCCGACGATGAGCTGGGCGTAGGGCTTCTGGTAGACCCAGCGGAACTTGCCCGGCCGGGAGAAGAAAAGGTCGCCGGTGGCCTCCTGGGTTTTTCGGCCGTTGCGGTCGAATACCGTCTGGGAAAACTGGGCCTTGAGTTTCTTGGTGCCGTCGACGAAGGCTTCCAGGCGGTTCTTTCCCTCCGCGTGGGCGGGGAGGGCGGTCAAACCGACAAGACACAGGAAAATCAGATGCTTGGAGATCATTTTAGGAATCATGGCGGGGACCGATCACTTCACGGTTGCCGTTGGACTGCATGGGAGAAACGAGGCCGGCGCGTTCCATGGCCTCCACAAGTCTGGCGGCCCGATTGTAGCCGATGCGCAACTGGCGCTGGACCGAGGAGATGGAAGCGCGCCGGCTCTTGAGCACGTAGGCCACGGCCTCGTCGTACAGCAGGTCCGATTCCGGGTTGTCGCCTTCGCCACCGTCACCTTCATCCTCATCCGCGCTTTCCAGTACTGCTTCGTCATATTGCGGTGGGCCGAGTTCCTTGAGCCAGGCGCAGACGCGATGGACCTCGTCGTCGGAAACGAAGGCGCCGTGGACCCGGGTGGGCATGCCGTGGCCCGGGGGCAGATAGAGCATGTCACCCTGGCCCAGCAGGGATTCGGCTCCCTGCTGGTCCAGAATGGTACGGGAATCAATGCGGCTGGCCACCTGGAAGGCGACCCGGGTCGGGATGTTGGCCTTGATCAGGCCGGTGATCACGTCCACAGAGGGGCGCTGGGTGGCCAGAACCAGATGGATTCCGGCGGCGCGGGCCTTCTGGGCCAGGCGGGCGATAAGTTCCTCCACCTTTTTGCCGGTGACCATCATCAGGTCGGCCAGTTCGTCGATGAGGACCACGATGTAGGGCAGGGTGGTCAGCCGTTCCGGGCTTTCCGGGGTGATTGTGAAGGGGTGGGTCAAGGGCTTGCCCGCCTTCTCCGCCTCCTGGATCTTCTGGTTGAAGCTGGCGATGTTGCGCACTCCCAGGGCGGACATCAGGCGGTAGCGCTTGTCCATCTCCCCAACACACCAAGTGAGCGCCGTTGCGGCCAGTTTCATGTCCGTCACCACCGGCGCCAGAAGGTGGGGGATGCCCTCGTAGGAGGAGAGTTCCAGCATTTTGGGATCCACCATGATCAGCCTGACCTCGGTCGGGGTGGCCTTGTAGATCAGGGACAGGATCATGGCGTTGATGGCCACGGACTTGCCTGAGCCGGTCGCGCCCGCCACCAGGAGGTGCGGCATCCTGCCCAGGTCTGCAACGATGGGCATGCCGCTGATGTCCTTGCCCATGGCCAGGGTCAGGGGAGAGGCGTTGTCGTTGTAGACCTTGGCCGAGAGAATTTCCGAGAGCCGCACCATCTGCCGTTGGGCGTTGGGCAGTTCCAGGCCCATGCAGCTCTTGCCCGGGATGGTCTCCACCACCCGGATGCTGGTGACCGACAGGGCCCGGGCCAGGTCCTTGGCAAGGTTGGTGATCTGGCTGCCTTTCACGCCGGAAGCGGGCTCCACCTCGTAGCGGGTGATGACCGGCCCGGGGTAGGCGGCCAAGACCTGAACCTCCACCCCGAATTCCCGCAATTTCCGCTCGATCAGGCGTGAGGTGGCCTCCAGCCCGACCTCGTCCACCTGGGTTGTGGTCCTGATCGGCTCATCCAACAGGCGCAGGGGGGGGCGCTGGGCGTCCGGCAGGTCCTTGAACAGCATCTCCTGGCGCTCTTCATCGACGCGCTCCGACTGTTCTATCTCATGGGCCGGGGCAGCAATCATGACCGGCCCCTCCTTGCGCTGCCGCTTGCGCTCCTGCTTGACCAACTGTTCCCGTTCCGTGACCGCCTCGAGGCCCGCCTTCCTGTCGCGGCGTTCCTGCCAGCCTGCCAGAGTACGAGTAAACAGATCCTCCAGTGCAGCGCCCAGCTTTTCGGCGGTTGTGAGCCATGACAATCCGGTAAACAGGCTGAACCCGGCACCCCATGCCAGCAGCAACAAAACGGTGCCGCCATCGAACCCGAAGGTGCCCTGAATCAATCGCGCCAAGCCGCTGCCCAAGGCGCCGCCGGTGGTCAGGGGCAGGCTCGGAGCATGGGAGTGGAAGCGTAAGGCCTCCAGGGCGCTGCTGGTAAAAAGAACCAGCAGAAATCCAACCAGTGTCAGCGTCAGGCCGTGATGGTCGTCGGCACCGGGGTGGGCACTGATACGACGATATCCCCACCAGACCAAAACGAAACCCAGTACTGCCCAGATCCAGGCCGACAAGCCGAACAGGTACAGCAGAAGATCCGAGAGCCAAGCGCCGAAATCGCCGCCTGCGTTCATGACCGGGTGATTGACGCCGGTCCGTGACCAACCCGGGTCCGAAGGACTGTAGGTAAGCAGAATCATGCCGAGGTACAAGGCCACGGCGACGGCCGCTATCCACCAGACCTCACGGAGCAGTCTAGCGACTCGAGGATTGATGGAAGAGCGTGGGGGTTTGGCGACGGCACAGCGGCGCGAAGACTTACCAATCATGGCGCGAACTATAAATGAAGGCCGGCTTACACTCCATGATCACATCCGCCTTAACCAGGGGGAAAAGATACTGAATGTATATTATGTTAAATAGCAAAATTCTTCAGCCTGATCCATTTGTTGTGGGGCTGATAAAATGCCCGTACCTCTCCTCCAGGGTTTAAACCCGCGACAAAGCCCACATATCCCATGCTTGAATCCAAGCATTACCAACAGGAGTAAACATGTCTTCCAAGCATTGCCGATTGCTCATTCTTGGTTCCGGTCCTGCCGGTTACACCGCCGCTGTATATGCTGCACGAGCCAATCTGACGCCGGTCTTGGTGACCGGCCTGCAGCAAGGTGGTCAGTTGATGACGACCACCGACGTGGATAACTGGCCCGCAGATGTCAATGGTGTCCAAGGTCCCGACCTGATGCAGCGCTTCCAGCAGCACGCGGAACGTTTCAGTACCGAAATCATCTTCGACCACATCCATACCGTGGATGTGAATAAGCGCCCTTTTACCCTCACGGGCGATTCAGGAATCTATACCTGCGATGCCTTGATCATCGCTACCGGGGCCTCGGCCATGTACTTGGGGCTCAAATCGGAACAGGACTTCATGGGCAAGGGTGTGTCAGGTTGCGCTACCTGCGACGGTTTTTTCTACAAGGGACAAGACGTGGCTGTTATAGGCGGTGGCAATACCGCAGTCGAAGAAGCCATTTATCTGGCCAATATCGCTCGCCATGTCACCTTGGTTCATCGCCGTGAAGTATTCAAGGCGGAAAAAATCATGGTTGATAACCTGATGGTAAAAGTTAAAGAAGGCAAGATATCCCTTGAATTAAATAGCATTCTTGACGATGCTCTTGGCGACAAGACCGGAGTCACGGGTATGCGTCTGAAAAAAACGGACACGGGTGCTTCCAAAGAAATCGCGCTTACCGGGATCTTTATCGCCATAGGTCATAAACCCAATACCGATATCTTCAAGGGACAACTGGAAATGGATGCCCGTGGCTATCTGATTACCAAAGGCGGCAACGAAGGCAATGCCACCCAGACAAGCACCCCTGGTGTCTTTGCCGCCGGTGACGTTCAGGATCATATCTATCGCCAGGCCGTCACCAGCGCCGGCACAGGTTGCATGGCCGCCCTCGATGCCGAACGCTTCCTGGACAACCTGGGCTGAACCAAGCACGACCCCGTCATGGCCAGCGGCGGGAACCCCGGGCACACTACCCTCAGTCAGGCGGATCTGGACCTGTTCCGGTCCGAGCTGGCTGATATCAAGCCAATCACGCCCCACGGGCGCTTTCTTCACCCCCCCACCAGTCTTCCACCGGTTCCGATCAGCCGATTGCGCGATGAACGGGAAGTTATCCAAGAATCATTGACGGACCCGTTGCATTGGGATGAGGAAGCGGAAACCGGCGAGGACTTAGCTTTCGTCCGTCCGGGCCTGTCCAGGTTGACGTTACGGCGATTGCGTCGGGGCGACTGGGTCATCCAGGCCGAATTGGACCTGCACGGACTGACTCGGGTAGAAGCCAAGCACGAGTTGGCGGATTTCCTGACTGGTTGCAAACATAACGGCGTCCGTTGCATCCGGATCATTCATGGCAAAGGGTTGCGTTCGAAGAACCGGGAACCGGTTCTTAAACACCACGTTCGTCATTGGCTGATGCAGCGGGATGAAGTCCTGGCCTTCGTTCAGGCAAGAGCGGTCGATGGCGGGGGCGGTGCAGTCGTCGTGCTGCTGAGATCGCACCCGCGCGGGAAATGACCGATCAGCCCTGTATCTGAGCCCGGGTATAGATCGGCACCTGATCGAACAGTTCGATTACGTCCTGGTTGCGCATTCTTATGCAGCCATGAGACTGGGGTGTTTGCTTGAAGCGTTCGTCCGGTGCGCCATGTATGTAGATGTATCGCCTCATGGTGTCACAAAACCCCAATCTGTTTCGCCCTGGTTCCTTTCCCGATAGCCACAGGATTCGCGACAAAATCCAGTCTCGCTCAGGGGCCAACTGGCCCATCTCCGGTGTATAGATTTCACCGGTGGGTCGACGCCCCACCAATACGCTGTTGATGGGCAGGCCATCGCCAATCTTGGCGCGAATGATGTGTAGGCCCCTCGGCGTGCAATGACTGCCCAGGGCCTCGCCAACCCCTTTGGCCGCAGTTGAGATTGGATAAGATTGCAACAGGTTTCCCCCTTCATCCACCAGATCCAACAGTTGAGAATCAATATCGATATTGATAAGCATGCTATGTATCCGAATTGGGGAGCTTTTTGCGGCGGTCCTGAAAGAATGCACTGATCAGGCCACCACAGGTTTCGGCCATTACCCCCCCGGATAACAGTGTGTGATGGTTGAGACGGGATTCCTGAAATAGATTGACCACACTGCCCGCGGCGCCCGTTTTGCTGTCCATGGCCCCATAAACCACTTTGGCCATTCGGGCATGCAATATCGCGCCGGCGCACATTACGCAGGGTTCAATCGTGACATAGAGCGTGCCGCCTGGGATGCGGTAATTCCCCATACGGCGGCCCGCATCCCTCAGGGCCATGACCTCCGCATGGGCGGTCGGATCATTGAGAGTAATAGGTTGATTGTACCCACGGCCTATGATTTCACCATTCAGAACGATAACGGCTCCAACCGGCACCTCACCGGCATTCCAGGCGAGCTCGGCCTGTCGTAGCGCTTCGGCCATAAATTCTTCGTCCATATTCGCCGGCAATTGGGCTGAACTATGTAAAGGCAGGTAATTCAATTGATTACCGATGTGACTGTCAATTGCATGATCGATGTGGCGTTCAAACTAATAAGAGTTATTTATTGTTGTCAGTGGCAGATAAATAAAATACCATTTCCAGGCGGCATTGATTTTATCGACAACCTGACCGGAGCTGACTATGTCATCGTACCAAGAAATCCTTAAACAAATCGAAGAACTCAAGAACAAGGCGGAAGATGTCCGCAAGCAGGAAATGGCCGGGGCAATTACAGAAATCAAGCGTCTGATGGCCCAATTCGGCATCAGCTGTGACGATCTGGGGTTCACTAGTCGCGCTGCCAAGGCCAAGACCCGTCGCACGATCACCGCAAAATACCAGGACCCCGCCACCGGAAAAACCTGGTCCGGCCGGGGACGGCGCCCGCGCTGGGTCGTTGAGCAGGAATCCCAGGGCAAGAGCCTGGATAATTTCAAGATTTGATGACTTATCGTTAATCCCGATAACAAGCCCCACAATGGGGCTTGTTATCATTCCAGCGCAATGGAAATAAGGTTTTGCAATTGCTGCTTGTGCATGTCGGCGACGCCCGTGGCCGGAGAGGCGGATTCAGGTCGGCCCGCGTAAATTAGCGGCAACGTCGACAATTTGCGCAACTGATAGGCCATGAATCGCCAAGCGCCTTGATTCTGGGGCTCGTCCTGGGACCATACGATTTCTTCCGCATTTGGGTAGCGCTGCAATATTCCACCAATTTCCCGGTCAGGCACAGGATATAGCTGTTCCACACGAACAATGCCGATGTGACCGGCATGGCGTTCCTTGCGTGCCCGTTCCAGATCGAAATAAATTCTGCCGCTGCAGAATACCAGCCTGGTGATTCCGGCCAAGTCCGTCTCTTCGGATATATCGAGCACGGGATTGAATGCACCTCGATATAAATCCTTTAGTGATGAAACGGATTGTGGATGGCGCAACAGGCTTTTCGGGGTAAATAGAATAAGCGGGGTACGATAAGGACGAACGACCTGTCGCCGCAGTACATGAAACATTTGAGCAGGTGTGCTGGGCTGCACCAGTTGGAAATTATCGTTGGCTGCCAATTTGAGAAAGCGTTCAATGCGTGCGGACGAGTGCTCGGGACCCTGCCCTTCATAGCCATGGGGCAAGAACATGACTAGACCGTTCAAGCGATTCCACTTGGTTTCGCCTGCGGCGATGAATTGATCGATGACCACCTGGGCGCCGTTGGCAAAATCTCCGAATTGGGCTTCCCAAATCACCAATTGCTCCGGTGAGGCGCCGGCATAGCCATATTCGAATGCCAAAACCGCCTCTTCCGATAGCAGAGAATCCACCACTAGGAAATTGGCTTGTCCCGGAATCAAATGCTGGAGCGGGATATATACCCCCGCATCCCAGCGTTCCCTGTTCTGATCATGAAGTACGGCATGGCGGTGGAAGAATGTGCCGCGGCCGGAATCCTGGCCTGTAAGTCGTACCGGGACCCCATCCGCTACCAGCGTCGCATATGCCAGACTCTCGGCCATCCCCCAATCAAGGGGCAAAGCGCCCTCCCCCATCTGAGCGCGGTCATCCATGACCTTCCTGACTCGTGGATGTAGTGTGAAGTCCGATGGCACATCCACCAGTTTTCGGGCAAGGGTTTGCAGCTTGTTCCTGGGAACCACCGTGCCATGGCCTTTGCGCCAGTCCGTACTGGAGTAGCGTTTCCAATCCGCCGTGTAGGGACTCTTTACGCCTGCCTGGTGACCAGTGGGGGCATCCAATTTGGCCCGGTAGGCCTGGATCATGGTCTCAGATTCCCCGGGGCTGACGACCCCGGCCTCTACCAGGCGTTCCGAGTAGAGCGCGCGGGTGCTAGGCAAGGCCTTGATGCGCCGGTACATGAGGGGTTGCGTCACCATGGGTTCGTCTTGTTCGTTATGGCCAAGGCGGCGATAGCAGACCAGGTCGATGGCGATGTCCCGCCTCCAGTGCATGCGATATTCCAATGCCAGGCGGGCGGCACGGATCACCGCCTCCGGGTCGTCGCCGTTGACATGCAAGACGGGCCCTTCCACCATCTTCATCACATCGGTGCTGTACAGGCTGGAACGGGAGTCCCGTGGGTCCGAGGTGGTGAAGCCGATCTGGTTGTTGACTACGATATGGATCGTGCCGCCGGTATGGAAGCCTCGTGTTGCCGCCATGTTGAGGGTTTCCATAACTACCCCCTGCCCTGCGAACGCGGCATCTCCATGGATCAGGATGGGGATGACCTGGCTGCCGTCGCGGTCGCCTCGCCGCTGCTGCTGCGCCCTGACCCACCCCTCCACCACCGGGTTGACGATCTCGAGGTGGGAAGGGTTGAACGCCAGGGCCACCCGAATCATGTGTCCCCCTGGTTCCAGGTCCGCGGCGAAGCCTTGGTGATACTTCACATCGCCGCTTTTCCTCTCATCCGCGCCCGGTCCTTGTACATGGTGTTCGAACAATTCGATGACGGAGCGCCCCAGGACGTTGTGCAGCACATTCAACCGTCCCCGGTGGGCCATGCCCAGGCCGATCTCCTGGACACCTTGCCGGGCTGCCTGATCAATGAGATCGTTCAACAGGGGAATGAGCGATTCCCCGCCCTCCAGGGAAAAGCGTTTTTGCCCGACAAACCGTGTGTGCAGGGTCTTTTCCAGCGTTTCCGCGGCCGTGACCTGGGTCAGCAGCCAGCGGCGCAGGTCATTATCGAATTCGGGCGCCCCTTCCTCTCCTTCCAGGCGCTTCTGCAACCAGCGCTTTTGCTGGGTATCGGTGAGATACATGTATTCGGCGGAGAAATTCCCGCAATAGGCCTGTCGCAGGCGGGAAATGATGCTCCGCAAAGTATCCCGGGGCGGGCCGACCAGCGAACCGGTTTCGAATTCCACATCCAGGTCATCGGGCGTCAAGCCATGATTGGCTGGATCCAGTTCGGGAATATGGGGCAGCGGCTGGCGTTTCAGAGGATCCAGGTTGGCGTTGCGAAATCCGTGGAAACGGTAGGCATTGATCAGTTGGAGCACCCCGACCTGGGTCGCTTCGCATTTGAGCAGCGGCAAGTCGGATACTTCCAGGGCCTCAAGTTTGCTGAAGCGTGTTGTGGGTGGCGGCGGGACGATGCCCGGATTCACTGTTTCAAGGGCCTCCAGATAGCCCGCGCTACCTGAAAACAATGCCGTAACAGGGAAAGAGTCGCGCTTCATGCATGCCCCACGGGAATTGTGACCACCGCGTTACACGCTAGCCCGTCGCGTGTTGCAGTGCAAGATGTTCCTTGGCCACATTTTTCGGTAGGTTATCCCCGCGCCAGGATGGGGATGAATTCGCGTCGCCGTGGGCCGGTATAGAGTTGGCGAGGGCGGGCGATTTTGTGGCCCGGCGTGGTCACCATCTCGCTCCACTGGGCGATCCAGCCGGCGGTACGCGCCAGCGCGAAGATCGCTGTGAACATGGAAGTGGGAATACCCATGGCGCGCAGCACGATGCCGGAATAGAAGTCCACATTGGGATAGAGCTTCTTCTTGATGAAGTATTCGTCCTCCAAGGCGATCTGTTCCAGCTTGAGGGCGATCCGGAACAAGGGGTCGTCATGGAGTCCCAGTTCGTCTAAAACCTCATGGCAGGTCTGGCGCATGATGGCCGCGCGGGGGTCCATGTTCTTGTAGATGCGATGGCCGAAACCCATCAAACGGAAGGGATTGCTCTTGTCCTTGGCGCGTTTCACCAATTCTCCGACGCGGGAGACATCGCCGATCTCCTCCAGCATCTTGAGTACCTCCTCGTTGGCACCGCCGTGCAGGGGCCCCCACAGGCAGGCGATGCCTGCCGCGATGCAGGCGAATGGATTGGCAAAACTGGAACCGGCGATGCGCACCGTGGAAGTGGAGGCATTCTGCTCGTGGTCGGCGTGCAGGATGAAGATGCGGTCCAGGGCCCGGGCCAGCACGGGATTGGGCACATAGGGCTCGCAAGGCGTGGCCTGAAGCATATAGAGGAAGTTTTCCGAATAGCTCAGGTGGTTCTGGGGGTACATGAACGGGTCGCCCCGGTTGTATCGGTAGCTCCAGGCTGCGGAGGTGGGTACCTTGGCCAGCAGGCGGAACATGGAGATTTCCCGCTGGTGGGGATCGGCCACATCGCTGCTTTCCGGGTAAAAGGCCGCCATGGCCCCGATCATCGAGATCATCACCGCCATGGGGTGGGCGTCGCGCCGGAAGCCCCGCACCATGTTGTTCATCTGGTCGTGCAGCATGGTGTGGTGGCCGACCACGTACTTGAATTCATTCAGCTGGTCGGCGGTCGGCAACTCGCCATGCCAGAGCAGATAGGCCACTTCGATGAAATCGGCATGTTCCGCCAGCTGTTCTATGGGATATCCCCGGTAGTACAGCAGGCCCTCGTCGCCGTCGATATAGGTGATGCTGGAAGAGCAACTGGCGGTGGAGAGGAATCCGGGGTCGTATGTGAAATGCCCATGGCTGCCCAAGACCCTGGTGTCGATGACATCCGGCCCGATCGTACCGGTCATGGTGGGGAGTTCGATGACTTGCTCACCGATCTGGATTTTGGCTGGGGACGGGGTTTTGTCCTGGGTCATGTTTCACTGCCTGGTTGATTTGATGGCTTCAATTACGGCCCGAAAATCTCGGGGAGGTTCCATGTTGCCCGTAAGCCAGTCGAACAAAACCATGTCGTCATGCTTCAATAGATGGGCGAAGGCGATTTGCTGATCCGGAGGGAGCCCTGAATAGCGCTGATCCAGAAACCGGCAAAGCCAGTTATCCAGTTCGAGCATGCCGCGCCGACATAGCCAGCGTAGCCGATTCCATTGGGGAAGATCCGTCACAACGACCGTTTTACTAGGAGCGCCTTGATTTTGCCGATGGCGGCGGTGGGGTTCAAGCCCTTCGGACAGACTTCCACGCAATTCATGATGCCGTGACAACGGAACAGGCGATAGGGATCTTCCAGGAAATCCAGGCGTTCGTCAGTGGCCTGATCCCGGGTATCCGCGATGAATCGGTAGCCCTGCAATAGGGCGGCCGGGCCGAGGAACTTGTCCGGATTCCACCAGAACGATGGGCAGGAGGTGGTGCAGCAGGCGCACAGGATGCATTCGTACAGTCCATCCAGTTCAGCTCGGTCCCCGGGGCTCTGTAGCCGTTCATTCTCGGGTTCCGGGTCCAGGTTGATGAGATAAGGCTTCACGGCCCGGTAATGGCGGTAGAACTCGGCCATGTCCACGATCAGGTCGCGCACCACACCAAGACGCGGCAGTGGTCGGATCTCGATGGGCTGCTTCAGCCCTTCCAGGGCCGTGATGCAGGCCAGCACGTTGCGGCCGTTCACGTTCACGCCGTCGGAGCCGCACACCCCCTCCCGGCAGGAGCGCCGGAAGGACAGGGTTTCGTCCTGCTCCTTTAGGGCGATAAGGGCATCCAGCACCTTCCTGCCAATCGGATCGAAGGCCAGTTCGTAGTCCTGCATGCGCGGACCGGCGCCGGATTCCGGGTCGTAGCGGTAGATGCGGAATTTCATGGCGGCGCTCAGTAAGTGCGGGCCTTGGGCTGGAAGGTATCCACAGTCAGGGGCTTGAGGCGCACCGGCTTGTAGTCCAACTGGTCCCCATCTAGGAAATAAAGGGTATGGCGCAGCCAGTGGTCGTCATCACGTTCGGGATGGTCCTCCCGGGTATGGGCGCCGCGGCTTTCGCTACGGGCCAGGGCAGAGACCAAGGTGGCCCGGGCGATGGGCAACAGGTTCTCCAGTTCCAGGGCCTCCAGGCGGGCGGTATTGAAGATTTTGCTGTGATCCTCGATGGCGGCATCTGGCAGGCGGGCTTCCACCTGGTCCAGCTTGGCAATACCTTGTTGGAGCAGGTCTTCGCGGCGGTAAACACCGCAATGCTCCTGCAGGATGCGCTGCATGTCAGCACGCAGGGTGGCCACTCTTTCCGTGCCCTGCCGCTTGTCCCAGC
Source organism: uncultured Pseudomonadota bacterium (assembly GCA_963713085.1). GTDB lineage: Bacteria > Pseudomonadota > Gammaproteobacteria > Burkholderiales > Thiobacillaceae > PFJX01. Next base: position 54,451 of record CAVQKQ010000002.1, read on the forward strand.
GGGACAGGCGGGACAGGGCCCGATCCACCTGTTCCTGGGGCAAGGGTCTGGGGAAGGGATTCTCGCGCAGATACTCGATCATGTGCCGGCCGGCGGCGCGACCGAACACCACCAGGTCCAGCAGGGAGTTCCCGCCCAGGCGATTGGCCCCGTGCACCGAGACGCAGGCGCATTCCCCCACGGCATACAGCCCGGGCACCGGTTCCTCGGGGCCGAATTTGAGTGGCGCCACCACCTGTCCATGCATGTTGGACGGGATGCCCCCCATCATGTAGTGGGCGGTGGGGGTGACCGGGATGGGTGACTCGCAGGGATCCACCCCGGCGAACTGCATGGACAGTTCCCGGATGCCGGGCAGCCGTTCCTTGATCGTGTCGGCGCCGATGTGATCGATCTTCAGGTAGACGAAGTCGCCGTGCTCCCCGCAGCCGCGTCCGGCCAGGATCTCCTGGGCGATGGCGCGGGATACCACGTCCCGGGAGGCGAGGTCCTTGGCGTTGGGCGCGTAGCGGGGCATGAAGCGCTCGCCGTCCTTGTTGAGCAGGTAGCCACCCTCCCCGCGCACGCCTTCGGTGATCAGGCTGCCCACTTCGGGGATGCCGGTGGGATGGAACTGCCAGAACTCCATGTCCTCCAGGGGCAGGCCGGCCCGCAACACCATGCCCAAGCCGTCGCCGGTATTGATGTGGGCGTTGGTGGAGTGGCGGAAGATGCGGCAGGCGCCGCCGGTGGCCAGCAGGGTGGCACGGGATTCGAACAGCCAGGGTTGCCCGGTTTCCATCTCCAGGGCCACCACGCCCAGGATATAGCCCTCCTCGTCCCGGATCAGTTCCAGGGCAAAGAACTCGTCGAAAAACTGGGTACGGGCGGCGATGTTGCGCTGGTACAGGGTGTGCAACAGGGCGTGGCCGGTACGGTCGGCGGCGGCGCAGGTGCGGATGGCCTGTTCGCCGCCGTAGTTCTGGGACTGGCCGCCGAACGGGCGCTGATAGATCTTGCCGTTGTCCAGGCGTGAGAACGGCAGGCCCATGTGTTCCAGTTCGTAGACAGCGCTGGCCGCGTTGCGGCACATGAATTCGATGGCGTCCTGGTCCCCCAGGTAATCCGACCCCTTTACCGTGTCGTACATGTGCCAATGCCAGTTGTCCTCCGAGACGTTGGCCAATGCCGCCGTAATGCCGCCCTGTGCGGAGACCGTGTGCGAGCGGGTGGGGAACACCTTGGAGATCACCGCCACCTTGAGGTCAGCCTGGGCCAGTTCCAGGGCGGCCCGTAGCCCGGAACCGCCACCGCCGACAATGACCGCGTCGAAGGTTCTCTTCGGGATCAATTCGTTCCCCAAATAATGTCTGCGGCCCAAACCAGACAACCCAGATAGAGGGTGCCGAAGGTGAAATAGAGGGCAAGGCGCAGGACCAGGAAATGGACGTAATCGATGAACACCTCGCGCAGGCCGATCCAGGCATGGATCAGCAGCGACGCCACGAACAGCAACATGCCCGCCCGAACCGCCAGGGACTGGAACAAGCCGTGCCAGGTCTGGAAGTCGAGGGGGGCCGCGCTGACCACGCAGACCAGGAAGACCGGTACGAACAGCGCCATGTAGAGTGCGCTGGCCCGCTGGATCAGCCATAGATCCAAACCTCGTCGGGCGCCTCCGACGCGCCTCATACAAACATCCCAAGGGCTGTCAGGACGATGGCGCCGATCAGGCTGATCCAGGCGGTCGCGCGGGCGGTCTCCCTGTCTTCTCCCTTGCCGACATCGAAACCCAGGTGGCGCATACCGGCCAGGAAGTGATGCAGGAAGGCCCAGGTCGCCAACGCTGCAATAAGCCAGCCCAGACCGCCGGAGAAGAAACCGCGCAACTGGTCGAACGCCTCGGGTGAACGCAGGGAGAGCATGAGGCTGTAAAGCAGGCAGGGAATGGCCAGGGAGAGGAACACGCCGCTGGCGCGATGCATGATCGAGACCACACCGCCGATCGGCAGACGGATCACGAGCAGGTTCAGGAAGAACGGGCGCCGGCTTGTCATGTCTCCATCCTCGTTAGGCCGGATTGCCGGCCCCGATGTCGTTTCGCATCGCAAAAGGTGAGCGCATTAAACGCTTATTGCGCTGCACAATCAACCCGGATTATTCGATGGTTTCTCCATGCCAGCCCATGGGGGACAGTCCTCGCGCCAGGGCGCCGTCTTCCAGGCTACGGAGGAAATGGGATGGGCCCGTGGCATAGAGGTCGGTATGGCTCAGGTCCGGGTGATTGGCAAGGATGGCCTCGCAAACCCTTTTGCCGCCGGGGGCCGTATCCAGGGGATGGTAATGGAAGTTGTCCAGCGCATCCGTCCAGGCCCGGCACAGGTTGTCCTGGTAATGGCCCAGGTCGCTCGCCGCCCAGTACAGGTGCATGGTTTCCGCCAGTTCAAGGCTCATCGCATGCTGGATCAGGCTTTTCACGGGGGCGAATCCGTCTTCCCAGGCCACGAAGATCACCGGCCGGCGGGAATCCAGCTGGATTACGAAGCGGCCCTGGGGACCTTCGATCCGGACCGGGTCTTCCCTGCCCAGGCCATCGAACACCTTGCGGGCGAATGGGCGGTTGTCGCGCCGCACATGGAGCTCGATATGACGATCCTCGCATGGGCAACTCGCCACGTAATACTCCCCGAGCACGCCATCGGCATTCAGGGTCACGCGTTGGCCCGCCAGGAAGCGCAAACGCTGGCTGCGTGGCGCCAGCAGGTGCAGGGCGGCGATGTGCTCGTTCAGATACTCCACCGACTTTACCTTGGTCAATATCTCCTGATGGGGAATGTCCGCGGCACCGCTTACGTTGGCCTCGATCTCCACATCGGTGATGGCCGTATAGGAGCAGAGCAGGAAGGCGCCGTTGTTCCGATCGATTTCCTTGAATGCGAAGTCGTGGGGGTGGACCTTCCTCACCTGGCCGGACACCAGGCGCGCCTGGCATTCGCCGCAATTGCCGTTGCTGCAGCCGTAATCCAGCGGGATACCGGCGCGCAGGGCCGCCTCCAGCAGCGTGTCGTTGCCTTCCACGAAGAACTCGTGGCCCGAGGGTTGTACCGTGACATGGGCGGACATGATGCGCATCACACTCTCTTGGGCCAGCAGGGCCTCGGCGCGTTCCGCACCCTGCGGAACCGCGTCGATTTCTCGCTTGAGCCATTGTTTGACACCGGCCACGGCATCCGAAGTCGCCGCGCCACCCGTTTCCGCAACGTCGTTGAGCTTGTCACCGAGAAAGCGGAACACCTCGTCGTAATGCAACAGCAGGGATTTGGCGGCGGCGAATTCCTTGCCGAGTTCGTACAGACGTTCCGCCAGTACCACCTTGTCCGGCAGGGTGCGTTCGAACACGCGCCGGCCGAAGGCCTTTTCCTTGATTTCCTCCACACGCTGGTACTCGCCGTCCTCCTCCCATTGGACGTCGGGGAAGACGCGCAACAGTTCTTCCATGTCGACCATGCCGTCGAAGGTTTGCAGTTCGCCGTCATGGATCATGCGCTGAATGACACTGCGGGATTGGCCAACCAGGCGGGCCACGCGGGAGAGGGGAAGGTAATGGGGCATAGACTGATAATAGCCAGCGCCCCCGCTGCCGTAAAACAGCAACCCTGAATATGCGGATGGTCTGATGGGCTGCCGCGCTACGTTAGCGGGCAGTCGACTCCACGCGGTTGCGCCCGCCCTGCTTGGCCGCGTACAAGGCATGATCCACCCGCTGCAGCAATGCCTGCAGATCATCGCCATCCTCGACCTGGGCAAGGCCGATGCTGACCGTGACCACAGCCTCGCTATCACCGACGGGAATACGGATCTGTTCGGTCCTGCCACGAATGCGCTCGGCCACCGGATGGGCTTCCTGGCGACCGGTTTCCGGCAGGAAGACGGCGAACTCCTCGCCTCCCAGTCGGCCGGCCATGTCCTGGGTGCGTAGGCAACTGGACAGCGTGTCGGCGAAGGACTTGAGGACCTCGTCTCCAACGGCATGGCCGTACCGGTCGTTGATCTGCTTGAAGTGGTCCAGATCCAGCATCAGTACACTCAGGGGATGGTTGTAGCGCTTGCGCCTTCCCAGTTCGACCATAAGTTGCGCCATGAAAAAGCGCCGGTTTGGCAATCCAGTGAGGCCATCGGTATTGGCGAGGCGTTCCAGGTCGTCCTGGAGGCGGCGCCTCTCCACGATTTCCTGGCGTAAGGCCCGGTTGAGACGGGAAAAATAGATGCTGATCCAGACCGCCAGGGACACGACCAGCAGGGCAGACGCCGAAATGAGCGTGACCCGGGAGTAGTCCTGGGGCGCCGGTTCACGTTCATAAAGGAATCCGTCCAGGGGGAAGTTCGCCGGCATCATGCCCAGCTCCGCGTAAGTATCGGCGATGTGTCGCCAGCGCCCGGTGTTCATGTGGCCGATCTCCACCAGCTCCGGCGTCATCAGGCGTCGAGTCTGCTCGGCCTCGAACATCAGGTGTTCCAGAGAATGGCGTTGGCTGTAACGGTCGAAAATCAGCCGGGCGATCTCCTGTCGATGGGACAGGGCGTAATACCAGCCCCTGAGGGTGGCATCCAGGAAGCGCTTGACCCGGTCGGGATGGTCCGCCAGTTCGCGGTCCGTGGTGAACAGCACGTCGCCGTAGAAATCGATGCCGGCGGCACGGGGAGAAAACTGGCTGAAGGGTATCCGCGCCTTTTCCAGCAGAAACACCTCATCGGTGGAATATGCCGGCATGGCGTCCACCGACCCGTCGATCAGGGCCTGAAGGTCGAAACTTTGCTGCCGCTGGGTCGTCTTGAACGGCACGCCCTCGCTCTTCAGGTACGCCTCCAACTCGGCCGCGTCGGGCCCAAGCAGCAGACGCCGGTAGGCCAGGTCATGCAGGTTGTCGATGCCCCGGTCCCTGCGGGCCAGCAGCACCATCGGGGAATGCTGGAAGATGGCGGCCAGGGCCGCGACAGGCTTGCCGCGCGCCCGTTCCACCACCAGATCGGAACCGTGAACCCCGAATTCCGCATCGCTGCGCAACACCACGTCGATGGCCGATTCGCTGGAATGGGCTTCCATGATCTCAACATCCAGGCCCGCCTCCCGGTAATACCCCTGCTCCAGGGCGGCGTAGAACCCCGCGAACTGAAACTGGTGCAACCACTTGAGCTGCAGGCGAACCCTTTCCAAGGGATGCGCCTCGGCACCTGATGCCGGAGACAGGGCGGCCAGCAGCAACAGACTGATGGCTAGGGTGATCAACCGCCTGGATAATTTCATGGGGCCGGATTATCTCCGCCCGGACCTTCGAGGTATATGCCCAGGGTCACTGTAAAATCGCCCGATGCTTAACCTGCGTACCCGCCCTGTGCCGACACGGGCCAGTTCGGACCTGATTCGGTCGGGCATGCCCCCTTTGCTGGCCCGCCTCTATGCCAGCCGCGGGGTGGCTGGCCCCCACGAACTGCGCCAGGGCCTGGTGGAATTGCTTCCCTATGGCCAACTCCTTAATTGCGAAGCCGCGGCGGCGCGTCTTGCCGATGCCATCGCCCGCCAGGAACGCCTGCTGGTGGTGGCCGACTACGATGCCGACGGCGCCACCGCCTGTACGGTGGCGGTGAGTGGACTCACGGCCATGGGCGCCCTGGTGGAGTATCTGGTGCCCAACCGCTTCGACTACGGATACGGACTCTCCCCGGAGATCGTGCATCTGGCAGCGGAACGCCATCCCCATCTGCTCATCACCGTGGACAACGGCATCGCCGCCCACGCGGGGGTCGATGAGGCCCATCGTCTGGGCATGGAGGTCCTGGTGACCGACCACCACCTGGCCGGCGATTCCCTGCCCAACGCCCTGATAGTCAATCCCAACCAGCCCGGCTGCCCCTTCCCCAGCAAGAACCTTGCGGGCGTCGGGGTCATGTTCTACGTCCTCATGGCCCTGCGCGCCGAACTGCGCAGACGCGGCAAGTTTGCCGGCCACCCGGAACCCAACCTGGCCGAACTGCTTGACCTGGTGGCCCTGGGCACCGTGGCGGACGTGGTGCGGCTGGATGCCAACAACCGCCTGCTGGTAGCCCAGGGCGTCACCCGCATGCGCAAGGGGCTGGCCCGGCCGGGCATCCAGGCCCTGTTCAGCGCGGCTGGCCGCAAGCCGGAACGGGCCGGGTCGGAAGACCTGGGCTTCGTCGTGGGTCCCCGCCTCAATGCCGCCGGCCGCCTGGCCGACATGAGCCTGGGCATCGAATGCCTTCTGGCCGGCAGCCTGACCACCGCCCTGCCCCTGGCCAGGGAGTTGGACCGACTCAACCGGGAACGGCGCGAAATCGAAGCGGACATGCAGGACCAGGCCCTGGCCCTGCTTGAAGGTATCGAGGTGGAGGACGGTGCCAGCCTCACCCTGTTCGACCCCGGCTGGCATCAGGGCGTGGTGGGGCTGCTGGCCTCCCGCCTGAAAGAACGTCACCACCGCCCTACCCTGGTCTTCGCCGATGGCGGCGACGGTCTGCTCAAGGGTTCGGGAAGGTCCATACCCGGCCTGCACCTGCGCGATGCCCTGGATGCGGTGGATCGCCATCATCCCGGCCTGATCCTGAAATTCGGCGGCCATGCCGCCGCCGCCGGCCTGACGATCCGACGCGAGGGGCTGGAGGCATTCCGTGACGCCTTCGAGACCGTCTCCCGGGAAACCCTCAGTGAGGCGGACCTCACCCGGGTCATCGAAACCGATGGGGAATTGCCTCCCGCCGAATTCACCCTGGCGAACGCCGAGGCCATCCGCAACGTAGTCTGGGGACAAGGCTTTCCGTCCCCCGCTTTTCAGGGCGAATTCACGGTCCAGAGCCAGCGCCTGGTGGGGGAAAAACACCTCAAGCTGCGGCTGAGTGGAACCGGCATGGCCGCGGAGGCCATGCTGTTTTTCCACGACACGCCCCTGCCGGGGCGCATCCAGGCGGTCTATCGCCTGGAGGTGAACGAATGGAACGGCAACCGCACGCTCCAGCTCAATCTGGCCCATTGGGAGGGGATGTGAATGTCATTGGGTAACGGCTTGTCCAATGATGTTGGAGAGCTTGGAGGTCGCTGCGAGTCGGACAAGGGTGTTGTTGATGTATCCGTAGTCCCGCAGCAGTCCGGGGGAGGCCCTAAACTTGAACAATTGCAACGCACGCGGAAGATCCATGCCCTTGAATTCAGACTTGCGGCAACGCATTGCGATCGATACCGGCCAACTCGATTGGCTGATTGATGCGGCCACCGGCCTACGACTGAAACCATTGTCGAGTGGCTCACCCGGTCCGGCCCAGAGCACCAACATTGTCGAATATCCCGCTGGCGCATGCATCGACGATATCGCGCTCCAAGGCGCCGAGATTCTCGTCCTGACCGGACGTCTGGAAGATGAGTCCGGCGACTATCCGCCGGGCAGCTATCTCAGACTGCCGCCGGCCTGTTCTTGGCAATTGACCAGCGTGGCGGGTTGCAGTCTGTTCATCAAGAGCGGGGAACCGGTAACGGGGGATGGCCGGGAAAGGGCAGCACTGCGCCCGCGCGATCGCACCTGGCACCCCGGGCTCGTTCCGGGACTGCGCGTGCTTTCGCTGGGCGAATCCGAGGGAACGCAAACCGCCTTGGTTGAATGGGCACCTGGCACCCAGTTCCAGTACCACCGCCACTACGGAGGCGAAGAGATATTCGTGATGGAAGGGGTTTTCCAGGACGAGCACGGTGACTACCCTGCCGGCACCTGGCTACGTTCGCCGCACATGAGCGCACACGTGCCGTTCAGTGAACCGGGTTGCCTGATATTCGTTAAGGTAGGGCACCTGCCGATAGAGCACGGACCGAGCCACGCCGGCAATGGCTGATGACCCTGGTCCGGCGCAACCTGGAAGGCGGTCAACTGGACTCAGCTCTCAAGGCCGGCAGCTGTAAGTTGATATCTGCATCGGACCGGAGCCGGCCAACACCGGCCCGTCACTGAGCCAGGAAGTCACGCTTCTGGGTGACTGCTGTACTTCGGCAGCTGTCATCCGCAAACATGGGATGGTCGGCAAGTCATCGGCCGATACGTCCCTTTACCCTGCGCGGCAAATCGTGATTTTCGGCTTTCTGGGCAGCCGACAGGTTGCAACTTACAATTTCCCGAATGAGCTAGACTGACTTTGTCGTCCTCTGGGGGATAGCCATGAGCATGATCTTTCCAGCTCGAATCACGATTCGCTTATGCGGGCTCGTGGATGCATTGGCCCTATCGGGCAATCCGATTCGCTTGGGCTTCATGGCAGCCACAATGTTACTCACCGTATCGGTTGTCCTGCCAAGGTATGCCTGCGCGCAGTCAACAACGGTTAATCGAATAACAGACGGCGGCTCCCTGCTACTCGCAGATTTCAATGAGGACGAGCAGCAGCGCCTGAACCCGCAACAACTGCGCCCATATTCCAATGACTACGAGTACCAGCAACATCAGCAGCAACAGCAACAGGCTCAACAACCACAGCCAGGTCAGCCCCCAGCAACAGCGACGGGATCGTACGGTAGCGGAGGCTCAGGCCCCTCAGCCAGTTGGCGTGCCGCGCCGAAGCTGCCACCGAACAAGAACCCGCTGCTTGGTCGCTGGCGACTGATTGGCACCGATAACACAGCAACGGTTGGAACCGCGCAGGTGAAGGCCTTTTCAGGTTTGCTGGGGTCGCAATACACCACCATGGCGCAGAACATGGCAAACGATATATATGGCGCGACGTGCAAAAACCTGTTTGCCAATGGCGGGGTGGTGGAATTTCGACCCGCGGATTACGTGTCGATTGATGATGGCGGTGCCGTGCGTGTCATCGCACACTATGAATATCACGCTGACAGTTCCGGCGTTGTCATGGTGCCAACCGACCCCATGAGGACCACGCTGCTTGAATTCGACATACACGGTGATCAAGCGGAAGCCCGCCGACTTGGTTGCATTCTCCAGCGCGTGAGCCTGAGTAAGCACCCGGGCGCTGCACCAGTCACGGGGATAGCCCCGCATACGGCCACTTCCGGCGATGCTGGTTTGGCGACGCTCAACCTGCTGATCCACGTGCGACCACCAGCTGCCGGGACGTCCGCCCCGTTCACTCCGGCGAGTGGCACCGTCGTGATGCTAGAAACCAGGAGCATTGATGAAGCACTTGCAACGGTCGGCTTTGCCGGCCCCAAACCTCGCGCCGCCTGGACCAACGCCTGTGGCGCACATGATTTACAGGCATGCCAGCGCGGATTTCAGGCGATTTTTGCCAACCCGGTAGCCAAAGGTCGTGCAAATGAAAAGGGGCAGATCGAGTTTCCGGGTATTCCACCCGGGCGCTACTACGCGTTGGCAATTGGGGGTGCCGGCGCGCAAAAATACATGTGGGACGTGCCGCTGACGTTAAGAGCCGGCTCGAACATTCACATGCTGGATCAAAGCACGGCGTTGCAGCCACCCGAATAGCAGCGCCTATCGATCGAGAGGGACACGCGCAAGAGCGGCGAGGGCCCCTCATCGTGAACGTTGATGCTGTAGAAAAGGTCTGCCGGCTCGGCCAATCCATCGCTTGGTGCCGGTGTTTCAGAGGAGCGGCAGCTTGCCGTTCGCCGAACTGCCATAGCCTTTGCACGCAACCAGCTGGCTGCTTAGGGTCGATTCCTGTCGATCACACGCCGAAGGACAGACAAAGGCCCGCAAGGGCGCAATCGAGGAATTTGTATCGCACTGGATGAACCATGTGGCGCAATGCCCTTCGCTGATTGCGCCCAATATCAGCTTTACAGGCTTGCTTCTGCATAGCCGGCTGCACCTACCCGCGCAACGCAAGTACGAAGAAGGTGTCCATTTCGTTGACGTAGCGGTACCAGGCGACACAGCACCTGGTGCGGCGCCGATGATCAGTTCCCGCTTGTCCGCCTCGACGGGCCGCCCGACGAGCGGATTCTGTTCCGGCACGGCGATGGCTTTGCTTCAGCCGGGCTATTCGCTGCTTTGGATAATGCCGCCGCCCAGGCAGACTTCGCCGTCATAGAGCACGACGGATTGTCCCGGCGTCACCGCCCACTGCGCCTGGTCGAAGCGCAGGCTCAAGCCAGAGGGGTCGATGCCGGCAACTTCGCAGGTGGCGTCCTGCTGGCGGTAGCGGGTCTTGGCGCCATAACGTCGCCCGGCCACGGGCGGTTCGCCCACCCAGGACAGATCTCCCGCTGTAAGCGTGGTGGACAGAAGCAGGGGATGCTGGTGTCCCTGGACCACGATGAGTTCGTTGCGCGCCAGGTCCTTGCTGGCCACGAACCACGGTTCACTGTCCTCCGCCCCCTTGATTCCCCCGATGCCCAGGCCCTTGCGCTGGCCCAGGGTGTGGTACATGAGGCCCTGATGCCGGCCCATGACCTTGCCCTCCGGCGTCACCATGTCGCCGGGCTGGATCGGCATGTAGCGTTGCAGGAACTCCCGGAACGGCCGCTCGCCGATGAAGCAGATGCCGGTGCTGTCCTTTTTTTCCGACACCGGCAGGCGGGCTTGGCGCGCCATCTCCCGCACCGCCGGCTTGGTGTATTCGCCCAGGGGGAACAGCGCTTGGGCGATCTGGCGCTGGTTCAGGCGATACAGGAAGTAGCTCTGGTCCTTGTCGGCATCCACCGCCTTGAGCAGGCGGCGCTGGGGCGTTTCCCCCGCCAGGCGGGCGTAATGGCCGGTGGCGATGAAGTCCGCCCCCAGGGTCAGGGCATGGTCCAGGAAGGCCTTGAACTTGATCTCGGCATTGCACAGCACGTCCGGATTGGGGGTGCGGCCGGCTCGGTATTCCGCGAGGAAGTAGGCGAACACCCGGTCCAGGTATTCCTTGCTGAAATTGACCAGCTCCACCGGGATGTCCAGCACCTTGGCCACCGCCAGCACGTCCTGGTAGTCCTGGGCGATGGGGCAGTCCTCCTCCAGGTCGTCCGCCTCCCAGTTCTTCATGAACACGCCCACCACCTCATGGCCCTGCTGTTTCAACAGCCAGGCGGTGACGGCGGAGTCCACGCCCCCGGACAGGCCCACGACGATGCGGCTCATAAGGATTTTGCGAGGGAATCGGCGAAGTCCGTCAGCAGCGCCAGCGGGTAACGATTCCCGGCCAGATAGTCGTCCACGCAGCGTTGCAGCACCGGGCTGCGATGGCGCCGCGCGGTGGACGCGATCTCTTCCGGCGTCATCCAGACGGCCCGCAGGATGCCCTTGTCCAGGGGCGCGGTGGGGTCGAAACCGGCGATCTGGCCGGTGAAGGCGAAGCGCAGATAGGTGCGTTGGGGCTTGCCGGGATGGCGCCAGCGGTAGATGCCCAGCAGGGCCTCGGGCTCGAAATGGTGGGCGGTTTCCTCGAAGGCCTCGCGCCGCACCGCGTCGAGCAGTGATTCCCCCTCCTCCAGGTGCCCCGCCGGCTGGTTGAAGCGGATGCCTTCATTGGTGTGTTCTTCCACCAGCAGGAACCGGCCGTCCTGCTCGATGACTGCCGCCACCACCACGTGGGGTTTCCAGATCTGTTCGTTCATATCGGTTTGCCCCAAAGGTCGTAGTCGTCGGAGCGGGTGATGCGCACCTTCACGAAGTCGCCGGGTTTCAGGCCACGTCCCTGGGCGATGTGCACCACCCCGTCGATCTCCGGGGCGTCGGCATGGCTGCGGGCCACGGCCCTGCCACGATTGTTCCCACCTCCGGCTTCGTCCACCAGCACGGTCATCTCCGTGCCGATCCGGGCCTTGAGCCTGGCGGCGCTGATATCGGCCTGGACGTCCATGAGACGGGCCAGGCGGTCCTGCTTGATGTCCTCGTCCACAGGGTCCGGCAGTGAATTGGCCGCGGCCCCTTCCACCGCCGAGTAGGCGAAGGCGCCGACCCGGTCCAGCTGGGCGTCGTCCAGAAAATCCAGCAGTTGGTCGAAATCCGCTTCCGTCTCTCCCGGAAAGCCGACGATGAAGGTGCTGCGGATCGCCAGGTCCGGGCAGATCGCCCGCCATTTCTCGATCCGGCGCAGGGTGTTCTCGGCATGGGCCGGGCGCTTCATGGCCTTGAGGATGCGGTGGCTCGCATGCTGGAACGGGATGTCCAGGTAGGGCAGCACCTTCCCTTCGGCCATGAGGGGGATGACGTCGTCCACGCTGGGATAGGGGTAGACGTAATGGAGCCGCACCCAGATGCCCAGCTTGGCCAACTCCTGGACCAGTTCCAGCATGCGGGTCTTCACCGGCCGGCCGTTGAAGAAGCCGGTGCGGTATTTCAGGTCGACGCCGTAGGCGCTGGTGTCCTGGGAGACGATGAGCAGTTCCTTCACCCCGGCCTTGGCCAGGGCCTCGGCCTCTCCCAGCACGTCGCCGATGGGCCGGGACACCAGGTCGCCGCGCAGGGACGGGATGATGCAGAAGGTGCAGCGGTGATTGCAGCCCTCGGAAATCTTCAGATAGGCATAGTGGCGCGGGGTGAGCTTGAGGCCGCCGGGGGGCACCAGGTCGGTGAAGGGATCGTGGGGCTTGGGCAGATGGGCATGGACATGCTCCATCACCGCTTCCGTGGCGTGGGGGCCGGTGACGCCCAGCACCCGGGGATGGGCGTCGGTGACCAGTTTCTCCCGGGCCCCCAGGCAGCCGGTGACCAGCACCTTGCCGTTCTCCCGCAGGGCCTCGCCGATGGCGTCCAGGCTCTCCTCCACCGCCGCGTCGATGAAGCCACAGGTGTTGACCACCACCAGATCCGCGTCCTTGTAAGTGGGCACGATGAGATAACCCTCGGCCCGCAATTGGGTGAGGATGCGTTCGGAATCCACCGTGGCCTTCGGGCAGCCCAGGGAGACGAAACCGATTTTGGGGAGGTCCCGGGTCATGGTTCGAATCCGGCACCGGGATGTCTGTCGCCGGCGATCACTGGGGCAGCCTGTAGTTGTCCTGGGTGAACAGGTCGATGCCGCAGTGGAGGTCTTCTATCCAATCAAGGAATGCGTCGATGGCCTCCTTGCCCTTGAACCAGCGGCCATGCTGGGGCACCAGCATGTCCAACTCCATGCCACGCACCATCCGGACCCAGAACCTGCAGGCCTTGTTGGAAACCATGTAGCGCCGGTGGAAACCTTCCATCTGGGCAATATGGGCCATGAACTGGGTCTTTCCGGTGATGGGATCCGCGATCTCCGCGTGGTGCACCATGGAGGCGCCCATGTCGCCGGAGAATAGGATCCTGGATTTGCTGTCGTAGAACTGGAAATTGCCTTCGGCGTGAAGGAAATGGGCCGGCACGGCGACGATGCGGGTGTCCCGCATCGGGATCACCATGCCGGGGTCGGGGATGCCGATGATCCGGCCCTCGGTGCGGTTCAGGGTGCAGAAATGGGGAATGAAGCGTTCCCACAGGGCCGATACGTAGACGGTGCAGTCCGTTGCGGCTAGCCATTTGTTGAGGGAAGCGACAATGTCCGGATCCTGGTGGGAGGCGAAGATGTACTTCAAATGCTTGAACTGGAAGAACTTTTGTATGGCCATGATCAGTGCGTTGTAGGTCATGTTGCCGGCCGGGTCGATGAGGGCGCCCTCCCCGTCGGACACGATCAGGAACTGGTTGGCCTGCACGGCGGAACTGCCGGCGTCGTTCACCAGATCATTGAACATCAGGCAGGCATGGCCGCCGTCGTTGTAAAGTTCAATCGCCATCGCTACATCCCCATAACCATTGACGCACCCAACCGGATCCGCAATTCCATGTACATCATCGCCATCGGCTATGCCTATGTGATCTTCTTGGTGGCGCTGACCAGCCGCAGCCTGCTGGAGGGCATCGCCGTCGCCCTGTTCCTTGGTGTGCTGCCGCTCTGGATCTTCATGAAATCAATGCCCCGGCGCATTCATCCACCCTTCGGCCAGGGTCGCCGCCCCCCAGACGGTCAACACTCCCAAGCCGATGAGTAGGGCCTGCTGGCCGGTATGGCCCAGTTCCACCCGCTTGTGCAGTCCCGGAATAAGGTCCGCCACCGCCACGTAGATCATGCCGGCGGCGGCGATCGCCAGCATGTAGGGCAGCACGCTCTGCATGGAGGCCAGAAGGAAATAGCCCAGAGTGGCGCCCACCAGCATGGCGAAGCTGCTCAACAGGTTGAGCATGAAGGCCTGGAACTTGGTATAGCCGGAATGCAGCAGGATCAGGAAGTCCCCCAATTCCTGGGGTACCTCGTGGGCGGCGATGGCGAAGGCGGTGACCACGCCCAGCTTGACATCCACCAGGAAGGCGGCGGCGATCATTACCCCGTCGACGAAGTTGTGCACCGTATCGCCCACCGTGATCATCATGCCCGAGCGGCCGTGATCGTGGCCATGGTCATCCTCGACCGCGGAACCGTGGGCCTCGCAGTGCTCGGTGTGGCAGTGGCGCCAAAGCACCAGTTTCTCCAGCACGAAGAAACCCAGGATACCCCCCAGCACCGACCCGCTCAGGGCCTGGAAGTTGTCGCTGTGCTCCAGGGCATGGGGCAGGATTTCGAGAAAGGCCGCGCCAAGCAGGGCGCCGATGGCGTAGCTCACCATCACCGGCACCCACTCCGCCTTCATCCGCAAGGCCACGCTGGCCAGCAGCACGGAGAGGATCCCGCCGGCGGCGCTGGCGAGAAGAATGGCGGTGAGAAGATTCATGAAGCGCGTGGAAGCGGAAAGTGGTGAATATTAGCCTCTCTCAAGGGTGCCGGCCGATCCAGATCAGGCTGGCCATGCGCCCGGTCCGGTCGGCGCGACGATAGGAAAAGAAGCGCGCGGGATCGCTCATCGTGCATAGGCCGCCGCCGAATACTCGAGTGACGCCGACAGCGGCCAGCCGGATCCGGGCTAAGGTATAGATATCCGCCAGCCATTTCCTGGGGGCCCTGTCCAGTGTCCCCGGCAAGGCCGGACGAAAGGCGATGGCGGTAAGGGGATGCTGGCTGACAAAGGCCTCCCGCACTTCCTCCCCCACCTCGAACGAATCGGGGCCGATCGCGGCCCCCAGCCAGACCAGGATCCGCCCAGGCTCCGCCTCCATGGCCGCGACGGTCTCCTCCAGCACGCCACCGGCCAGCCCGCGCCAACCGGCATGAGCGGCCGCCACCACGCCACCCTCCTCATCGCAGAACAGCACTGGCAGGCAGTCCGCCGTCAGCACTGTGCAGACCCGGCCAGGCTGGTGGACCAGGCAGGCATCGGCGGTGGGCGGCGCGGTCCCCGCCTCGCCATCGGCCACCGCCACGCCGCAACCATGCACCTGGCTCAGCCAGACGGGTTCATTGGGCAGCCATTGACCCAGGATTCGCCGGTTTTCCGCAACGGCCCCGGGGTCGTCGCCCACGTGGCCGGCGGGATTGAAGCTGTCGAATGGGGCCAGGCTAACGCCGCCGGCGCGGGTGGTCATGAAGGCATGGACATGGGCCGGGGCGGGCCATTCCGGGACGATCCAGTCAGGGTGCATCGGTTTTCTCCAGGGATGCCAGCAATTGTGCGAAGTCTTCCGGCGGCGGGACTTGCCACACCATGGCCGTTCCGGTTATGGGATGCGCCAGGCCCAGCCGCACCGCATGGAGAGCCTGGCGGTGGAAGCCGGGGATCTGGACGCCGCCCTTTCCGCCATAGACCGGGTCTCCCAGCAATGGGTGCCCCAGGTGGGCCAGGTGCACCCGGATCTGGTGGGTTCGGCCGGTGGCCAGGCGGCATTCCAGCCAGGCCAGACGGTCGAACTGCTTCAATACGGTCCAGTGGGTCAGCGCCGGCTTTCCCCTTTCGACCACCGCCATCCTGGTGCGCTGGGTGGGATGCCGGCCGACGGGGGCATCCACATCCCCCTCCCCCTTCCCGAAGACTCCCTGCGCCAGGGCCCAATACACCCGTTTCACTTTGCGGGCCTGCAGATCGCGCACCAGCCGGGTATGGGCTTCCAGGGTCTTTGCCGCCACCATGAGGCCGGAGGTGTCCTTGTCCAGGCGGTGGACAATCCCGGCCCGAGGCAGGCCGGCCACAGCCGGCACATGGTGCAGCAGGGCATTGAGCAGGGTGCCTTCCCAGTTTCCCGCACCCGGATGGGTCACCAGTCCGGCGGGCTTGTTGATGACCAGGATGGCCTCATCTTCGTACACCACATCCAGGCCGATGGCCTCCGCGCGGTGAACGGTTTCCTCGGGCAGGGCCAGAGGCCGCACCTGCACCTCCTCGCCACCCCAGACCTTCTGTTTGCGGCTGGAGCTGGCGCCCGAAAGGGTAACCTGGCCGGCATCGATCCAGGCTGCCAAGCGGCTGCGTGAATACTCCGGCAGCAGTTCGGCCAGGCTCTGGTCCAGGCGGCGGCCGGCGTGCCCTGCGGGGATGTAAAGGTAGCGGGTTTCGGTCATGATGGACGGTTATAATCCGCCGGTCTTTAGGGGATATACATGTTGCGAATTCTAGCTTTCCTGATGGTATCGGGCCTGCTGAGTGGTTGCGGTCTGTTGCCGGATGTTATCGACGAGACCAAGGACTGGTCCGCCGCCAAGCTCTTCTACACCGCCAAGGAGGAAGTGGCTGACAGCAATTTCGAGCGGGGCATCCAGTTGTTCGAAAAACTCGAAGCCCGTTACCCGTATGGCGCCTACTCCCAGCAGGGCCAGCTGGAAGTGGCCTATGCCTACTACAAGGACAACGAGCCCGCCTCCGCCGTGGCCGCTTGCGACCGCTTCATCAAGCTGCACCCCAATCACCCAAACGTGGACTATGCCTATTACCTGAAAGGCCTGGCCAATTTCGTGGAGGATCAGAGCTTCCTGGCCAAGCTGAGCGCCCAGGACATGAGCGAGCGGGATCCCAAGGCGGCCCAGGACGCTTTCGAAACTTTCAAGGAACTGGCCACCCGCTACCCGGATAGCAAGTACACCCCGGACGCGGTGGCCCGCATGCACTATCTGGTCAATGCCCTGGCCTCCCACGAGGTGCACGTCGCGCGCTATTACATGAAGCGCGGCGCCTATGTGGCGGCGGTCAACCGGGCCAAGTACGTTCTGGAGCATTACCAGCAATCCCCGGCCCTGGAAGAGGCCTTGGCCCTGATGGCCAGGGGCTACGACAAGCTGGGGCTGAACGATCTGCGCGACGATGCCTTGCGCATCCTCAAGAAGAACTTCCCAAACAGCCGTTTCCTGTCAGGCCATGGTCCGACCCAGGAAAAACCCTGGTGGAAGTTCTGGGAAATCGGCGATTGAACCCAACCTGATCGCGACGGCCCGAAGACGTTGGTTTCACACGCACTGGCAACTGCTCCGGTAGACGCGGAATCCTGGCTGGCCAGCCTGGCGGACCGCTACCCGGAGGACCAACGGAAGTTTTTGGAACGAGCGGTCCACTGGCTCGCCGAGCACGGCGAAGCGGAGGTGGTGGACAGCGGCGCACCCCTGGTCACTCACGCCCTGGGGACCGCCGCCATCCTGGCCGGCATGCGCTTCGATGCGGAAACGGTTGCCGCCGCCCTCATTTGCGGCCTGCCGGAAAAGGCCATCAAGCGGGATATCCTGCTGCCCCACTTCGGCGAGCACCTGACCGCCCTGGTGCTGGGCGCGGCCAAACTGGGTCGGATGGACTGGCTGTTCAGCGACATCAATGCCGACGGCGGCCAGAGCGAATCCCTGCGCCAGATGCTGCTGGCCATGACCGACGATATCCGGGTGGTGTTCATAAAGCTGGCGGAACGGACCCAGGCCTTGCGCGAGCTGGCCGACGGCGACGAGGCCACCCGCGACAAGATTGCCAGCGACGTGCGCGAACTTTATGCGCCCCTGGCCAACCGGCTGGGTGCCTGGCAGCTCAAATGGGAGCTGGAGGACCTCACCTGCCGCTACCTGGAGCAGGAGACCTACCGCCAGATCGCCAAACATCTGGACGAACGGCGCCTGGACCGGGAGTGGTACATCGACCATGTGGTCAAGCAGCTCATCAAGGCCCTCCAGGCGGACGGCATTTCCGGCATGTCGGTCAGCGGCCGGCCCAAGCATATCTCCAGCATCCTGGCCAAGATGCGCAAGAAACACCTGTCCTTCGACGAGGTGTTCGACGTGCGCGCCGTGCGGGTACTGGTGCGGGACGTGAAGGACTGCTTCCATGTCCTGGGCCTGGTTCACAGCCTCTGGCAGCCCATCCCGGGACAGTTCGACGACTACATCTCCCGTCCCAAGAGCAACGGCTACAAGAGCCTGCATACCGCCGTGGTAGGTCCGGAGAACAAGGCACTGGAGGTACAGATCCGCACCTTCGACATGCACCAGGAGGCGGAACTGGGCGTGGCCGCCCATTGGCGCTACAAGGAAGGCGGCAAGGAATCCGATAAGAGCGGGACGATCCAGGACAAGATCACCTGGCTGCGCCAGCTCCTGGCCTGGAAGCAGGAACTCTCGGACAGCCAGGAGCTGGCCCAGCACTTCAAGAACGAATTGTTCCAGGACGAGGTCTTCGTCCTCACCCCCCAGGGCAAGGTGGTGGCCCTCCAGGCCGGGGCCACGCCGCTGGACTTCGCCTATGCGGTCCATACCGAACTGGGTCACCGCTGCCGGGGCGCCAAGGTGGACGGCACCCTGGTCCCTCTGGACACGCCCCTGGCCACCGGCCAACGGGTGGAAATCCTCACCGTCAAGCAGGGCGGACCCAGCCGGGACTGGCTCAACCCCCACCTGGGCGTGCTCAAGACCTCCCGGGCGCGGGGCAAGGTGCGCCAATGGTTCAAGCAGCAGGACCTGGATACCCACATCCAGGAAGGCCGCGCCCTGCTGGACCGGGAACTGCACCGGTTGAACCTGAGCAACGTGAACCTGGAAAAACTGGCGACGCGTATGAAGTTCGCCAAGCCCGAGGACCTATTCGCCGCGCTCGGCCGTGGCGATCTGGGCACCGGCCAGTTGGACCGCGTACTGCACGACGAATTCATACCCGCGCCGGAAAAGCCCCTGGTGGCCGCGCCCAAGCGCAAGGCAGACGTGGCCGGCGTGCTGCTGGAAGGCGAACCCGGCCTGCTGACCCAGATGGCGGGGTGCTGCAAACCGGCGCCTCCCGATCCCATCGTCGGCTACATCACCCAGGGGCACGGGGTCACCATCCACCGGGCCGACTGCCCCATGATCCTGCATCTGGCCGAGGACAAGCAGGCCAGGCTGCTCAGCGCCGAATGGGGCGGCGGGGATGGCCAGGTGTTCGCCGTCGACGTGGAATTGGACGCTCGGGACCGTTCCGGCCTGCTCAAGGACGTGACCGAGATCCTGGCCCAGGAGAAGATCAACGTCATAAGGGTAAACACCCTCTCACAGCACGATTCCGCGCGCATGGAGTTCACCCTGGAAGTCAGGGATATCGATCAGCTCACCCGCTTCCTGACGCGGGTCGGCCATATCCGGGGCATGCAGTCGGCACGGCGGAAATAACCGGGGTATCGGCGAAAATTTGCATCGATACCCGCTATCGGCTGTAAGGGTATGTTCTAATTTGAATATTCCGCGACGATAACAGGAGTCCCCCATGGCACGCATCTTCATCACCTTCGTTCTGGCAGCTATGAGTCTCGCGGCATTCGCCGATGATCCCACCGGCTACACGGCAATCGACAATCGGATTCCGATCACGGTGACCAACCAGGAGCGCAACCAGACCCTCTACGAGATGCGCGATCTACTGCACGGCCTTTTCAATCTGCACTTGGCGCTGTCGAAGAACGATTACCGGGCGGCGGCCATAGTGGCCCGCCCCTTGGGCCACCTGATGGAGAAACTGCCTGCCTCCATGAAGGAACGCCTACCCGAGGAGTACATCCAGCTCGCCCTCGCCATGCAGGAGTCGTTCGACGTCCTGGCTCGCGATGGTGAAAAAAACAAGGACATTTCCCAAGTTGAATCCCAGCTGTCGGAAACCATGACCTACTGTTCCGGTTGCCACGACACTTACCGCTTCAAGGTGGGACGCATCAGCGCCAAGTAAGTGGTTTATTTGCGTTCCAGCAACCAGCTGGCGATCTCCAGGTCATGGGGATACGTCACCTTGAGATTGCTCAGATCGCTCTTCACCAGATGCGGCGCATAGCCCAGGGCCTCCAGCGCGGAGGCCTCGTCGGTCACCGCCGGGCCCGCCAACTCCAATGCCCGTAGCAACAAGTCGTGACGGAACATCTGGGGCGTTTGCGCCGCCCACAGATGCGCCCTGGATACCGTCTCCATAATCCGGCGCTCCGGCCCTTCCCGCTTCAAGGTATCGGCCACCGGGGCCGCCAGGATCCCCCCAACCGGGTCGTCGTCGATCTCCGCGATCAGGCGGTCAAGAAGAAGATGCGACAGGCACGGCCGGGCGGCGTCGTGGACCAGGATCCAGTCGTCCGACTCCACCTCCGCCGCGATGGCGCGCAGCCCGTTCGACACGCTCTCCGCCCGGGTGGCGCCGCCCTGATGCAGCACCGCGAGACGCTCGAAGGCCGACCAGTCGTGAGTCTTCCCACCAGGTATCGTCGGGCGACAGCACCACGTAAATCTGGGCGATGGCGAAATGGGCATGGAAGGCCTGGATCGCATGCCAGATCATGGGCTTGCCATGGATATCCAGGTATTGCTTGGGCAGTCCGCCCTCCATGCGGGAACCGACACCGGCGGCGGGCAATAGGGCGAAATATCGGGGCATGGCTTGTCTGGTCTGATTCGTGCCCTAAATTCTAATTGAGAGCCGCTCATTCTTTGGAGGCGATCATGATGCATACCCGACTCCCCGCCGTGGCCGGCCAGTTCTATCCTGACGATCCGCGCCAACTGGCTGCCGCGGTACATGGCTATATCGAGACTTCCCCGGCCTGGCCGTTGCGGCCCAAGGCACTGATCGCGCCGCATGCCGGCTATATCTATTCCGGACCCGTCGCCGCCAGCGCCTACCGCCTGTTGGAGCCATTGCATGCCACCATCCGGCGCGTGATCCTGCTGGGTCCGGTGCATCGGGTCTGGGTCTCGGGCCTGGCCCTCCCGGGAGTGGACAGTTTTGCCACGCCCCTGGGGCGGATCCCCCTCGACCAGGAGGCCATGGACGCGCTGGCGGACCTGCCCCAGGTGGAGGTCATGCCCGCCGCCCATGCCCAGGAACATTCCCTGGAAGTGCATCTGCCCTTCCTGCAGACGGTCCTGGACAGCTTCACCCTGGTCCCCCTGGCGGTGGGCGGCGCCACGCCGGAGCAGGTGGCCCAGGTCCTGGAGCGCCTCTGGGGCGGCGACGAGACGCTGATCGTGGTGAGCTCGGATCTTTCCCACTTCCTGCCCTACGCCGATGCGGTTCAGGTGGACCGCGCGACGGTCAGCGGCATCCTGGCCATGGATTCCCGGCTGGTGGGAGAACAGGCCTGCGGTGCCCACCCGGTCAACGGCCTGCTGTTGGCCGCAAGGCGCCATGGACTCACGCCCCATCTGCTGGATTTGCGCAATTCCGGCGATACCGCCGGCGACAAGTCCAGCGTGGTGGGTTACGCCAGCATCGCCTTCATATCGGCAGACCAAGATGACCAGCCATGATAAGGGCCGGGTCTTGACCGGCCTGGCCCGCGCCGCGATCGCCCGGGAATTGGGCATGGACTCGGCAATGCCTCCGCTCGATGCTTGGTTGCGCGAACCGGGCGCGGTCTTCGTGACCCTGACCGAGCATGGTGCGCTGCGCGGTTGCATCGGCTCCCTGGAAGCCCGCCGTCCCCTGGTGGAGGACCTGGAAGCCAACGCCGTGGCCGCGGCCTTTGCCGATCCGCGTTTCCCGCCCCTCTCCCGAGAGGAACTGGAACGGGTGCGCGTGGAGGTCTCCATACTTTCCGCCCCGGAACCCCTGCACTTCAGCAGCGAAGCGAATGCCCTGGACCGACTGCGCCCCGGCATCGACGGCGTCATCCTGGAACACGGCTGGCACCGGGCCACCTTCCTGCCCCAGGTGTGGGAGCAGTTGCCGGAACCCCGTTCCTTCATGGCCCATCTAAAGAGCAAGGCCGGACTGGAGCCTGATTTCTGGGAAGCCGATGTGCGCCTGTCCCGGTATACCGTTGAAAAATTCAAGGAGGCATCATGAGCCTGCCCGAAACCAGTTACCCGGCACGGTGGTGGCACCCCATGGAGGATGGCCGCATCCATTGCGACCTCTGCCCGCGCGACTGCAAGCTGCACGAGGGGCAAAGGGGGGCCTGTTTCGTGCGCAAGATGGAGGCCGGCAAGATGGTGCTCACCACCTATGGACGCAGTTCCGGCTTCTGCGTGGACCCCATCGAGAAGAAGCCCCTCAACCACTTCTATCCCGGCTCCTCGGTGCTGTCCTTCGGAACCGCCGGCTGCAACCTGGCCTGCAAGTTCTGCCAGAACTGGGACATCTCCAAGTCCAAGGACATGGACCGGCTCATGGAATCGGCCGATCCCGAAAAGATCGCCCAGGTCGCGCTGGAATTGGGCTGCAAGAGCGTGGCCTTCACCTACAACGACCCGGTGATCTTCGCCGAATACGCCCTGGATACGGCGGCCGCCTGCCATGCTATGGGCATCCGGACGGTGGCCGTCACCGCCGGCTTCATACACAAGGAACCCCGGGCGGAGTTCTATGGGGCCATGGACGCGGCCAACGTGGACCTGAAAGGTTTTACGAACGATTTTTATGTCAAATACTGCGCCGGCCAATTGCAGCCGGTATTGGATACGTTGGTCTACTTGAAACGGGAAACCCAGGTCTGGTTCGAGATCACCACCCTGCTCATCCCGACCCTAAACGACTCGGAGGACGAGATCCGCAACCTTTCCGAATGGGTCATGAAGGAACTGGGGCCCGACGTACCCCTGCATTTCACCGCCTTCCACCCGGACTGGAAGATGAAGGACCTGCCGCCCACTCCGTCAACCACGCTGACCCGGGCTCGCGACATCGCCCGCGAGGCCGGGCTGAATTACGTCTACACCGGCAATGTCCATGACCGGAACGGCGATACCACCTACTGCCCGAAGTGCCATGCCCCGCTGATCGTCCGGGACTGGTACGAGATACCCGACTACCGCCTCACCCCGGAGGGGCGTTGTCCGGATTGCGGAACCACTGTCGCCGGACGCTTCGAGACCTTCACCGAACCCTTCGGCGCCCGTCGCATCCCCATTGCGATGTCCTTGCACTGATCCGTATTACTGCTCAATCCGCCAGCATGGCCACGCGGGTCATTTCCTGGTCCCGCTTGGCCGTGCGCCGGCTGAGCTGTCTCTGCTCAACAGTGCTAGGAACGAGGGCTAGGCGGGTTTGGGGCGTCGGGTGACCGTCTCCCAGCGCGGGGCCTTTGGTGGGGGCCCCGTTCGGCACCGTCACCGCCCCGGCGATTACCAGCATCCAGATGGCTATTTGATTGGACAGCATGATCGGCCTCCTTGCAAATCCGCCGGCGGCATTGCCGGACGCTCCCAAGGCTAGGCAACCATCACTCGCGACGTTAGCAACCGGGTTCAAACCGGGAAGGTGAACCAGGTAGGCCAACCTGGTTGGTGGCGGAAAGAAATCGGTGCACTATCCTGCACTTAGCGCGACAACTTCAGGAGGCCTCATGTCATTTCTTCAAGAGCAGTGGAAAGTGCACAGCCACCAGTTCAATCCCCGCCGCCGCTACAGCAGCCAGCGGGAATTCGAGGCCGACTGGGTTGGTGGGCTGCGGCGCCGCTATGGCCTGTCCCAGGAAGCCCTGGCCGCCCTGGCCAGCGTTTCCGTCACCACGGTGCAGAACTGGGAGAACCCGGGCAGCCGCAAGAACATCGCGCCCCACAACCAGGACCGCTTGCGGGACATCGAAAGGGATTTGTGGATCAAGGCCCACGTCACCCTGATGGAACCCAATCCCCCCTTCATCCGCGCCCTCTACGACCTGCTCTCAGCCAACAAGGACGCCAGCGCCCAGGGCCTGGCCGACTACCTGATCGGCGCCATGCCCGACAACGATCCGGAGCGCCCTCGCCTGCTGCATTGGGCCGGCCTGGCGCACAGCATCAGCGATCCCGCCTCCCACAAGGCCCGGGAATACCAGATTGCCGCCCTGCGAGCCTTGGGCAACGGCCCCACCCCATTGGCCGCCGCCATCGAAAACGAGATACTGGGCAGCCAGTTCGAGGATCTGATGGCGATGGAAAACGGCAACGCCCGTCTCGACAAGGGCCAGCACCTTCTGGAGGCCTGCGAGCGCCTGTTCATCCGCGACCGCCAACCCGCCTACAAATGGAACGGCCTGGAAGTGGCCTGCCGCACACCCCTGGCAAGGGAAACACAATTCGAGCTGCTGACGGAGTTGACCGCGCTGCTGGGCGAAGAAGCGGTGAGCCGAAGGGTAATGACGGACCAGGCCTACGAGGCCGTCCGGGATGCCTTCGCCAAGCCTGTTTCCCTGAATTGATGAGACTTGGGAGACACACCATGAAAACCAAGCTCACACACCTCGCGAGTCTGCTGCTTCTGGCGGCCGGGCTGGCCTGCGGTGCCCCGGCCAGCGCGGAGATGCCGGACCGGACGGGACAGGAAATCGTGGCGTCCGGCCAGGATAGTCCCGACGCGGATCTTCAGTCCCAGAACGCCGATAACCGGCTGGCATGGCAACGGGTGGGGTCCCCGTTAACCCTGGAATCCTGAACCTCAACACACTGCTCACCAACAGCGTCGGCCGGGAAATGCGAATTTCCCGGCCGATTTGCATTGTCATGACTGGACGCTTCCATGCGGCGACCTCTACGGGAAAAGCCGCCACGACCCAGTCTGATTTTCCAGCTTCACGTAACTAAGTCCACAGCCCATCGCACGCGCCATGGGAGAGGGTCTGAGGTATGGTTTAAGAACCAACGGGGACCGCCATTCGCGGTTCCCGTTTCAATTTTTTCGTACCTCACAGCTTATATCTTTCGATAGATGGCATTCCCTTGCGACAGGGATAGCATTAATGAACCGAGGATATCTACCGATAAAGAGGTAGTTAAAGCCTTTCGATTTATCACTATAAGTATGGGAATTTGGAAGTGCGATGTTTAGCCTTGACTAGGCCACCAGAGTGAATCAGACCTCTTCGACGATCCTGATCGTCGACGACGCCCCCGAGAACCTCGCGGTTCTGAGCGAATTGCTACAACCCACCTACCTGGTGCGGGCGGCCAACTCCGGTGAACGAGCCCTGCGCATAGCCAATTCGGAACCGCGCCCCGACCTGATCCTGCTGGACGTCATGATGCCGGACATGGATGGCTACCAGGTCTTCGACCGACTCAGGGACGACCCGGCCACCAGTAACATCCCCATCATCTTCGTCACCTCCATGGACAGCGCCGAAGCGGAGATGCGGGGGCTGAAGGCCGGGGCGGTGGACTACATCACCAAGCCCGTCGTTCCACCCATCGTTCTGGCCCGCGTCAAGACCCAACTCGAATTGAAGCAGGCCCGGGACTGGCTCAAGGACCAGAACGCATTTCTGGAAGCCGAAGTCAGCCGGCGCATGGCCGAAAACGAATTGAGCCAGGAAGTGGGTATCCGGGCGTTGGCCCACCTGGCCGAAATCCGCGACACGGAGACCGGCAATCACATCCTGAGGACCCAGGGTTACGTGCATGAACTGGCCAGCCTCATCCGTCACCACCCCCGGTTCGCTTCGGCGCTGAGCGATCGCCAGATCAAGCTGCTCACCCGCTCCGCCCCGCTCCATGACATCGGCAAGGTCGGCATCCCCGATTCCATTCTGCTGAAACCCGGCGCGCTCACGCCGGCGGAGTGGGAGGTCATGAAGACCCATGCCGTATTGGGCAGCGCGGCCATTGAGCTGGCCGAGCGGGATGCCGCCACTCCGGTGGCATTTCTGGCGCTGGCCAAGGAAATCGCCCATTGGCATCACGAAAAATGGGATGGCAGCGGCTATCCGGACGGGCTGGCGGGCGACGCGATCCCGCTTTCTGCAAGGGTGATGGCCCTGGCCGACGTGTTCGATGCCCTGATCTCTTTCCGCGTATATAAAGCCCCCATGTCCTTCGATGAGGCGCGCGACATCATCGCCGCCGGGCGCGGGCAACATTTCGATCCGGACATTGCCGACGCGTTCCTCGCCGGCTACGACCGGTTCAGGGAAATAGCGCTCCGCTACCGCGATGAATCGGCTCTCCCGAACATCGCAAACTAGGGCCTGGGTCGATCCATTCCGGCAATCGGTATTTGTAAGACCTTACAAATGGGGTGCGTGGTCACCACCTAATTCGCAAAGCACACGTGCCGGTTCCCGCATTGGATGTCCCGTGATTCGCACAGAAAGCAGCCGATGAACATCGAAACACCCGAACCGACGCCGACCGAAAGAAGTCAATCTCAGTCCGGGTGTGATACTGACCATCGTCCTGCTCTACGCGGCTTTCGCGGGGCTATGGATATTGCTTTCGGACAAGGCGGTACTGTGGCTGTTTGAAGACCCGGAACGGATCACTCTGGCCAGCACCCTGAAGGGTTGGTTGTTCGTGGCGGTCACCTCGCTGCTGCTCTATGGTTTACTGCGGCAAATGACGGGCCGTGGCGCGCCGGCCATTCCGGCCCCGATCCAAACACCGAGCCGATCCTATCTGATACCCGGCGTCCTGCTGGCCGCCCTCATCGTCGGCCTGACGACGGCCGCCATCATCAACACCTTCAGCCAGGAAAAGGACAAGGAAGTGGCCCGGTTGCGCGCCATCGCCGACCTCAAGATCCAGCGGATCGATGACTGGTTGAAGGAACGACAGGGCGATGCGGAATTCGTGCAGACCAGCCACTACTTCGCTGCCAATTATCGCCGCTGGCGCGATGACGGCGATCTGGCAAGCAGGGACCTGCTGCTGACGCGCCTGGGGCAGTTGCGCCAGAACCGGGGTTTGTCCGCCGTTACCCTGTTGGATGACCGGGGCGAACGCGTATGGGGCAGCGCCCGCGCGCCCCTCGATATCGCCCCAGAGTTGCGGGATGCCGCCCAGAAGGCCGCCGCGGACCTCCGGGTTCATCGGGTCGGACCCTATGCCGGCATCGAGGGATCGACACGGCTGGATTTCGTCGTACCGCTGAAAGAGCTTGGAGATCATCCACCGCTGATCGTGCTGCATACCGATCCGAATGGCTGGCTGTACCGTACCCTGCAAAGCTGGCCGGTGCCGAGTTTCAGCGCGGAAACCCTGCTGTTCCGGCGTGACGGCGATCAGGTCTTGTTCCTCAACGAACTGCGCCATCGCACCGACACGGCGCTGAAACTGCGCCTGCCCTTGGCGACGAGCAAATTGCTGGCCGCCCAGGCCCTGCGGGGAGAGGTCAAGGAGAACACCCTGATAGAAGGCGCGGACTACCGCGGCGTGCCGGGCATGGGGATAGTCCGGTCCGTCCCCGGCACCGACTGGTTCCTGGTCGCGAAGCTCGATCAGGATGAACTCTACGCCGAGGCCACCCGGGAATCGGTCTGGATCGGTCTGGCCGGTCTCCTTGTCCTGTTCATGGGCCTGGCCAGCCTTCACCTGCTGGGCCAGCGCCAGCTATTGGCCCTGGCCTTGAACAGTCGTGATGCCCACTTGGAACGGCTGCGCGCCCTGCGCCTGGTGGCCGCCATCGCCGACAGTTCCAACGACGCCATCTACGCCAAGGACCTGGAGGGACGCTACCTCCTGTTCAATCCCGCTGCGGCCGGCTTCACCGGCAAGGCCCGGGAAGAGGTCCTGGGCCGGGACGACACCGCCCTGTTCCCGCCCGAGCAGGCCGCCCGCATCATGGCCATCGACCGACAGGTGATTCGGGATGACCTGGCCACCACCTTCCAGGAAACCCTGGACACCCCGGATGGCGAAACGGTATTTCCTCGCCACCACGGGTCCCCTCCATGACGACCGGGGCAAGGTCACCGGCCTGTACGGCATCGCGCGGGACATCACGGAACTCAATCGGGCCGAGGCGGCCCTGCGCGAAAGCGAGGCCTTTACCCAGGCCGTGCTGGACAACCTGCCCCTGGGCATCGCCGTCAACGCGGTGGATCCCGCCGTGGCCTTCAGTTACATGAACGACGATTTTCCCAGGCTCTACCGGGCCACCCGTGAGCAGCTCGCCGATCCGGACGCCTTCTGGGAGGTCGTTTACCAGGACCCGGCGTTCAGGCGGGACATCAGGCAGCGGATTTTGGAGGATTGCGCCAGCGGGGATGTCGAGCGCATGTACTGGCGTGATGTGCCTATCGCCCGAAAAGGGGAATCTACGACTTACATCTCGGCGCGCAACATCCCGCTGCCCGACAAGGGGGTGATGATCTCCATGGTCTGGGACGTCACCGAACGCAAGCTGGCCGAGGACGCGCTGCGCGACGGCGAGGCATTCAAGCGCGCCATCCTGGATTCCGTGACGGCCCATATCGCCGTGCTGGATAAGGATGGCGTGATCGTGGCCGTCAACGAACCCTGGCGCCGCTTCGCCCTGGAAAACTGCACCACGCCCGGCACTCCGGTGCCCGACACCGAGATCGGCGTCAATTACCTGGAGGTATGCCAGGCCAGCACCGGCTACGCCTCGGAAGGCGCCATGGATGCCCTGGACGGCATCCGGGCGGTGCTGGAAGGCCACCAAACCAGCTTCACCTTGGAATATCCCTGCCATTCCCCGGACCGTCAGCGCTGCTTCATCATGACCGTCACGCCTCTGGGCCAGGCCACCCAAGGCGTGGTCATCACCCATGTCGACATCACGGAGCGCAAGCATGGTGAAATCCTCCTGGCCTTGGAGGCCGACCGGAGCCGTGCCCTGCTTGAATTGCCCAGGGCCGCGGAAACCATGGACGAGCGGGCGTTCATGCAGCATGGCCAGGAAATGGCAGAACAGCTCACCGGCAGCCGCATCGCCTTCATCCATTTCGTCAACGACGACCAGGAGACCATCGAACTGGTTACCTGGTCGCGCGGCACCCTGGAGCACTATTGCCAGGCGGCCTTCGACAGCCACTACCCCATCAGCCAGGCGGGCATCTGGGCCGACGCCCTGCGCCGGCGCGAGGCGGTGGTGTTCAACGACTACGCCAGCGCGCCGGACAAGCACGGCCTGCCCGAGGGCCATGCCGATCTGAATCGCCTGATCACGGTTCCGGTGATCGAAGGCGGCCTGGTGCGCATGATGGCAGGGGTGGGCAACAAGCCCGAGCCCTATAGCGACATGGACGTGGAGACGGTGCAACTCATCGCCGACAGAATCTGGCGCATCGTGCGCCAGCGTCGGGCCGATGAGAAATTGCTTGCTTCCGAGTCGCGCTACCGCCGCCTCTTCGAAGCGGCCAAAGATGGCGTCTTGATTCTGGATGCCGAGACCGGCATGGTCGTGGACGTCAATCCGTTCCTGGTCAAATTGCTGGGTTACTCGCATGAAGAATTTCTCGGCAGGCATGTCTGGGACTTGGGTTGCTTAAGACATGTCGTGGCCGGCAAGGAGGGCTTCGAGGATCTACGGCTGCACGAGTATCAACGTTACGAGGACATGCCGCTGGAAACCTCGACCGGGAAAGAGATATCGGTGGAGTTCGTCAGCAACGTCTATCTGGTCGATCACACCAAGGTGATCCAATGCAACATCCGTGACATCACCGATCGCAAGCAGGCACAGGATGCGCTTCAGAAATCCAAGGACCTGCTCCAGTCCGTCGTGGAAAACGTGCCTGTCCGGGTCTTCTGGAAGGATCGTGATTTGCGCTATC
Source organism: uncultured Pseudomonadota bacterium (assembly GCA_963713085.1). Taxonomy (GTDB): domain Bacteria; phylum Pseudomonadota; class Gammaproteobacteria; order Burkholderiales; family Thiobacillaceae; genus PFJX01. The sequence goes on from CAVQKQ010000002.1 coordinate 84,174, forward strand.
TGGGCTGCAACATCCAGTTCGCGGGAGACGCGGGTTGCTCCAGCCCGGACAAAATGACGGGTAAGACCGATTTCGAAATGGGATGGAAGGATCTTGCCGAAGTGTATCAAGCCGACGACAGAGCGGTGATGGATACGGGCGTCCCCAAGATCGGTTTCGAAGAGCCGCAGACAACGCCGGACGGCGACACAATCTGGCTGCGCACCTCCAAGGTGCCGCTGCGTGACGACGGCAACCGGGTAATCGGCGTGCTGGGCATCTACGAAGACATCACCGAACGCAAGCAGGCCGAACAGCAGCTGCGCAAGCTCGCACAGGCGGTGGAGCAGAGCCCGGAGAGCATTGTCATCACCAACCTGGATGCCGAGATCGAATACGTCAACGAGGCCTTCCTGAGTGCCACAGGCTACAGCCGGGAGGAAGTGATCGGTGCGAACCCGCGGGTGCTGCAATCGGGCCGGACGCCCAGGGAAACCTACCAGGAGATGTGGGCCGCCCTAGGCAACGGCCGGCCCTGGAAGGGCGAGTTCATCAACCAGCGCAAGGATGGCGGCGAATATCGTGGAGTTCGCCATCATCACCCCCCTGCGCCAGCCGGACGGCCGCGTCACCCACTACGTCGCGGTCAAGGAGGACGTCACCGAGAAGAAGCGCATCGGCGAGGAACTGGACCGCCATCGCCACCACCTGGAGGAATTGGTGCGAAAACGCACCTCGCAACTCGCCGAGGCCAGCGAACGAGCCGAATCGGCCAACCGGGCAAAGAGCGCCTTCCTGGCCAACATGAGCCACGAGATCCGCACCCCCCTGAATGCCATCGTCGGCCTTTCCTACCTGTTGCGGCGAAGCGCCACGCCCCGGGAACGCGACGACCGGCTGGACAAGATCGACGCTTCCGCGCGCCACCTGCTCTCCATCATCAATGACATCCTGGACCTGTCCAAGATCGAGGCGGGCCGATTGGAACTGGAGCAAACGGACTTCAGCCTGGATGCGGTGCTCGACTATGTGCGTTCGATGATCTCGGAGCAGGCGAAGACGAAAGGACTGGAAATCGTAGTGGTCGGGGACAGCGTCCCCCACTGGCTGCGCGGCGACCCCACCCGGTTGCGCCAAGCCCTGCTCAACTATGCCGGCAATGCCGTCAAGTTCACCGAGCTGGGGCGCATTTCTCTGCGTGCCCGGTTGCTGGAGGAAAACCCGGATAACCTCCTGGTGCATTTCGAGGTTCAGGATACCGGGATCGGCATCCCCCAGGACAAGCGGGGCAATCTGTTCACCGCCTTCGAACAGGCCGATGTGTCCACCACCCGCAAATATGGCGGCACCGGCCTGGGCCTCGCCATAACCAAGCGGCTGGCCCAACTGATGGGCGGCGAAGTGGGTGTCGAGAGCACCCCCGGCGAGGGCAGCACCTTCTGGTTTACCGCGCGGCTGGCTCGGGGACAAGGCGCCGGCGCCGGGTCGCCTTCCGGCCCACTCGGGAACGCGGAGATCGAACTGCGCAGCCGTCATGCCGGTGCCCGGCTGTTGCTGGCGGAGGACAACGAGATCAATCGGGAAGTGGCCAGGACCCTGCTGGATGGTGTGGGACTGGTGGTAGAGACGGCCCAGAATGGCCGAGAAGCGGTGGCAATGTCCCGGGCCGGGGCGTACGACCTGATCCTGATGGATATCCAGATGCCGGAGATGGACGGCTTCGAAGCGACCCAGGCCATCCGCTCCCGGCCCGATGGCGCGGATACGCCCATCCTGGCCATGACCGCCAATGTCTTCGAGGAAGACCGGCGCGCGTGCCTGGAGGCGGGCATGAACGACTTCGTGGCCAAGCCGATAGATCCGGACCTGCTGTACGCCGCCCTGCTGAAATGGCTGCCCGATGATGCCCGGGGGGATGCCGAGCCGGTTCAGCCGGCTTCGGACAAGGCGCCGGATGCCTCAGACCAGGCCTCAGACCTTTACCAGAAAGTCGCGCAGCTGCCCGACCTGGACATGCGGCAATGCCTCGCCGCTCTTGGGGGGGACTTCGAGCGCTACCTGGATCTGCTGCGCCAGTTCATCCAGGCCCATGAGGGCGACATGGCCCGAGTCGAGGGACACCTGGCCGCCGGCGAAAAACCGGCAGCGCTGAATCTGCTGCACGGCTTGAAAGGGGTCTCCGGCACTTTGGGAGCCGCCAGGGTGCGGGCATGCGTGGCCGATCTGGAAACGGCTTTGCGCGAGCGCAAGACGAACGCCACCATCAAACGACTGAGCAAGCTTGCCAACCAGGCCCTCTCGGACCTCGTCGCGGCCATCCAAGCACTCCCGGAGCGGCACTCGGAGGAGGCCCCGCCCCCGCGGAGTCCGGATCAGGGCGATGTGCGCCAGGCGATGAAACGGCTGGAGGCGCTGCTCACTGTGGACAACGTGACGGCCAACCGCTATCTGCGGGAATCCGCCGTGCTGCTGCGCACCGGCCTGGGCGAAGACTTCGATGAACTGGAGCAGCGGATCGAACGGTTCGACTATGAAGCGGCCCTGACCACGCTGCGTGCCGTTCTGGCACGCGGCGACGAATCCGCTTGAGGGGTTGCTCCCTCCACCACTACAGGCAGTGAGAGGCCATGCCGTCCGCCAGCTTGGGTTCGAACCAGGTGGATTTGGGCGGCATCACCTCGTCGGCGTCGGCCACGGCCATCAGGTCCTCCATGCCGGTGGGGTGCAGGGACAGGGCCAGGGCCATCTCGCCGGAATCCACCCGTTTTTCCAGTTCGCCCAGGCCCCGGATGCCGCCCACGAAATCGATGCGCTTGTCCCGGCGGGGATCGGTTATGCCCAGGATGGGGGCGATCAGGTAGTCCTGCAGCAGGCTCACGTCCAGGCGGCCCACGGGGTCGTCGGGGATCAGGTCGGGACGGATGGTGAGCCTGCGCCAGCGGCCCTCGAGGTAAAGGCCAAATTCCCCCGGCTTGCCGGGTTTGACGGGGCCCGATGCGCTTTCCACGGTAAAGCTGTCGGCCACCCGTGCCAGGAAATCGGTTTCGGAGAGGCTGTTCAGGTCCCTGATCACCCGGTTGTAATCGAAGATACGCATTTGGTGATGGGGGAAGATCACCGACAGGAAGTAGTTGTAAGCCTCCACGCCGGTATGGTTGAGATTGGCGGCCTTGCGCGCGGCGCATACGCGCGAAGCGGCAGCGGAACGGTGATGGCCGTCGGCGATATACAGGGCCGGCATGGCGTCGAACAGATCAGTCAGCCGGGATAGGGTCGCGGGATCCTGAATCACCCAGAGGGAATGACGCACCCCGCCGCCGCCCGCCCAGTCCGCCACGCCGTCGGAATCCGGGGTGCGCTTTATGGCTGCGGCCAGGATGGCATCGACCTCGGGGGCGTCGGGATAGGCCAGCAGCACCGGGCCGGTCTGGGCATCGAGGGCCTCCACCTGGCGCACTCGGTCGTCTTCCTTGTCGGGGCGAGTGAACTCGTGCTTGCGAATACGATTGGCGTCGTATTCCGACACGCTGGCGGCGGCCACCAAGCCCACCTGCACGTGCTCGCCCATGATCAACCGGTAGGTGTAGTAACAGGCCTGTTCATCCTGCTTGAGGACGCCGGCGCGCAACATCGTTTTCAGGTTCTCCGCGGCCATGGCGTAAACCTCGGGGGCGTAAGGATCGGTATCGGCAGGCAGGTCGATCTCCGGTTTGGAGATGTGCAGGAAGCTCCAGGGACGACCTTCCGCCAAGACGCGGGCCTCCGCCGTATTGAGCACATCGTAGGGCGGCGCGATCACCTCCGGGGTGCGGCCGGGGGCGGGGCGCAGGGCGGGAAACGGTCGAACGAGCGACATTGGGGTTTTCCTCGGCATGAAATCAGTGCATTTTACCGTCCTGCCAAAACCTCCGCCTTATCGGCGACAACCCACCCATGCCATTGCCCAAACCTCACCTGCCCAAACTCGACGAGAACCGGCGCAATGGCCTGGATTGGCTGATCCAGGCCGGCTACACCACCTGGCGGCTGTTCAGGAAGAACGAGCTGCCCAACCACGCCGCCGCCGCCGCCTTCTATTTCCTGCTCTCCGCCGCGCCCCTGGTCCTGCTGCTGACCTACGCCGCCCAAGGACTGGCCAAGCTGGCGGAGACCTCTACCCCGGCGGTCATGCTGCTGGCCGCCCTTTACGGACAATTCCACCTGGACGAGCTGTCCACGCTGGGCATCATTCCCCAACAGGCCCAGATGGCGGCCGGCGGCGTCGGCCTGCTGACCCTGGTGCTGTCGTCCCGGGGCCTGGTAAAGGCGCTCCAGTCCGCCTTCCGGGTCATCTTCCCGGACGAGTCCAAGCGTCCGTTCGTGCTGAACTGGGCCCTGCCCCTGGTCATCATCCCCGTGCTGCTCGCCCTGGTGGCCGCCGCGGTGGCGGCTCAGGCCTCACTGACCTTCTTTGCCAGCCTGGACATGTTGGGCACGGGAAAGACCGAACTGCTCAAGGGCTTGAATACCGTGCTCGTCCTGCTGGCGGTGTGGGGCGTGTTCTACCTGGCCATGCATCGGCTCCCCCTGCGCCGTCCGTCGGTCCGCCCCACCCTGCTGGTGAGTGCATTGGCCGCGCTCACCATGGCGGCCCTGTTCTATGGATTCGGCCACTTTTTCCGTATCGAGAAGTACCAGGCCATCTACGGCGCCCTGGGCGGCGTGGTATTCATCCTGATCGGCGCCTATTTCGCCTGCCTCACCTTCTACTTCTGGGCCCAGTTTCTCTACGCACTGACCAAGGTGGACGTGGCCGCCCTGGAGCGGCTGTTCCTCGGCGGACAGGGACTGGGCGCCAGCAAGCTGGATGCCCTGGTGTTCGGCCGGGCCAACCGATTGCTGGCGAAGTATGGCCGCGTCTATGCCGCCGGAGAGACCCTGATCGAGGAAGGCAACGATGCCAAGGATGCCTTTTTCCTCTATGCCGGCCGTGTGGGGGTCTACAAACGCCTGTCGGCGGGAGAGAAGCTGCTCGTGGAACTGGAAGAAGGCAGCCTGATCGGGGAAATGGCCTATCTGCTCAACGAGGTCCGCACCGCCAGCGTCCGGGCGGAATCCGAAGTCACCGCCCTGGTCCTGCCCCCCGATCTGCTGGAAGAACTGATGCGTTACTCTGCGCCCCTGTCCCGCCGCATCATCGGCTCTCTGGCCCAGCGGCTGATGAACATGAACCAGGCAACCCGGAGCTGAGCATGGTTTTTGCGATAGAAGCGGATTGGGGATAATGCGGCTCCAGCCCGATGTGATTTTTCATGACCGTTCTTCCCTCCCTGCCTGCCATTCCCCCGCACGGCCAACGCCTTTGCATCACCCGTCCCCCCGGTTCCTCCGACAGCCTGCTGCTGTCCGCCTTCGCAAATAAATCCCGACTTCTGGTGCTGACCCAGTCCGCCCAAGACGCGGGGCGCCTGGCGGAGGAACTGGCGTGGCTCGATCCGGCTCTGTCGGTACGCCTTTTCCCTGACTGGGAAACCCTGCCCTACGACCCCATTTCCCCCCACCCGGACCTGGTTTCTGAACGACTGTCCGCGCTGTGGCTGGCCTCCCAGGGAAAGGTGGATGTGCTGGTGGCGCCCGCGGCCACGGCCATGCAGCGGCTGTGTCCGGCCGATTACCTGGACGCCCATACCTTCCTGCTCAAGGAAAAGGACAAACTGGACCCCGAAAGGCTGCGCGGCCGCCTGGCCCAGGCCGGCTATCACGCGGTGAACCAGGTGTTGACGCCGGGTGAATTCGCGGTGCGCGGCGGCATCATCGACCTGTATCCCATGGGTACCGCCCTGCCCTACCGCATCGACCTGTTCGACGACGAGATCGAATCCATCCGCACCTTCGACCCGGACACCCAGCGCACCTTGTTCAAGGTAGCGGAGATCCGCCTGCTGCCGGCCCGTGAGGTGCCCCTTGACGAGGACGGCGTCACCCGCTTCCGCCAGAACTTCCGGGACCGCTTCGAGGGCGACCCTTCCAAGAGTCAGGTTTACAAGGACGTCTCCAACCAGCTGGCACCGGGCGGCGTGGAGTATTACCTGCCGCTGTTCTTCGATGAAACCGCCACGCTGTTCGATTACCTGGCCGGTGAAACCACGCTGGTGTTGCACGGCGACATCCAGGAGGCCGTGGAGGGGTTCTGGCGCGATACCCAGACCCGCCATCGCGTGATGATCGGCGACAAGCACCGCCCCCTGCTGGCCCCGGATGCCCTGTTCCTGGCGCCGGACGTCTTTTTCGGCAGCCTGCGGCCGTTCTCCCGGCTGGAAATCGGCGGGCGCGCTCAAGCGGAGCTCACATTCCCGTTCCAGGCGGCGCCGGCGGTCGAGGTGGAACGCAAGGCCGACAACCCCTACCACCGCCTGCAAACCCACCTGGACGGTTTCACGGGCACCACCCTGCTGGTGGCCGAAAGCCTGGGCCGGCGGGAAACCCTGGCCAATGCCCTGGCGGAATATGGCCTGAAGCCGATCCTGCTGGAGGGCTGGCCGCAACTCCCCTCCCACCCAGAGGCAGAGGGGGATTTCATGCTTACCACCGGCCCACTTGCCGTCGGTTTCATCGATCCCTCCGCCAAGCTGTTCGTCCTCACCGAAACCGAACTCTACGCCCGCAGCCCTGTCATCCGCCGGGCCCGGGACAGCAAGCGGGCCAGCACCGCCGAGGGACTGCTCAAGGACCTCTCGGAACTCAGGATCAACGATCCTGTGGTCCATGCCCAGCACGGCATCGGCCGCTACCTGGGCCTGACCGGCATGGACCTGGGGATGGGAACGGAGGAATTCCTGACCCTGGAATTCGCCGGCGGCGACAAGCTCTACGTGCCGGTGGCCCATCTGCACCTGATCTCGCGCTATCTTGGTGGAGACCCGGACACCGCCGCCTTGCACCGGCTGGGCAGCGGCCAATGGGAAAAGGCCCGGCGCCGGGCAATGCGCAAGGCCCGGGACACGGCAGCGGAACTGCTCAACCTGTATGCCCTGCGCGCCGCGCGCCAAGGTCATGCATTCCTGGTCGCCGAGCATGACCTGGATGCCTTTGCCGAAGGCTTCGGCTTCGAGGAGACGCCGGACCAGCTGGCCGCCATCGAGAACGTGGTGAAAGACATGACCTCGGGTCGACCCATGGACCGGCTGGTCTGCGGCGACGTGGGATTCGGCAAGACGGAGGTGGCCCTGCGAGCGGCCTACGTGGCGGTTGCCGGGGGACGCCAGGTGGCGGTGCTGTGCCCCACCACCCTGCTGGCCGAACAACACTTCCAGACCTTCTCCGACCGCTTTGCCGACACCCCGGTGCGCATCGCCGAACTGTCGCGGTTCCGTACCGCCAAGGAGGCCTTGGCGGCACTGGAAGGCCTGGAGACGGGCCGCGTCGACATCGTCATCGGCACCCACAAGCTGCTGCAGAAGGACGTGAAGTTCAAGAACCTGGGCCTGACCATCATCGACGAGGAACACCGTTTCGGCGTGCGCCAGAAGGAGCGCATGAAGCAACTGCGCGCCGAGGTGGACGTGCTGACCCTGACCGCCACCCCCATCCCACGAACCCTTGCCATGTCCCTGGAAGGCATCCGGGATTTTTCGGTGATCGCCACCGCGCCCCAGAGGCGACTGGCCATTAAGACCTTCGTCCAGCCGTTCAGCGACGGCCTGATCCGGGAGGCCTGCCTGCGCGAGCTGAAACGGGGCGGCCAGATCTATTTCCTGCACAACGAGGTGGACACCATTCAGACCATGCGGGAAAAACTGGTCCGGTTGCTGCCCGAGGCCCGCATCGAGGTGGCCCACGGCCAGATGCCGGAGCGGGAACTGGAACACGTGATGCGGGACTTCTACCACCAGCGCTTCAACCTGCTGCTGTGCACCACCATCATCGAGACCGGCATCAACGTCCCGACCGCCAACACCATCGTCATGAACCGCGCCGACCGCTTCGGACTTGCCCAATTGCACCAGCTGCGCGGCCGGGTCGGCCGTTCCCATCACCAGGCCTACGCCTACCTGCTCACTCCGCCTGAGGGGGCCGGTATTACCCCAACGGCAACCAAGCGCCTGGAAGCGATCAAGAACATGGAGGAGTTGGGTTCCGGCTTCTACCTGGCCATGCACGACCTGGAAATACGCGGTGCCGGCGAGGTCCTGGGCGAAAGCCAAAGCGGCGAGATGCAAGAGGTTGGATTCAATCTTTTCAACGACATGCTGAATATGGCTGTGAAGTCACTCAAGGACGGTCGTGAACCGGATATGGAGGCCCCCCTGGCCGCAACCGCCGAGATCAATCTCCATATTCCGGCCTTGCTCCCTGAAGATTACTGTGGCGACATCCACGAACGCCTGGTGCTCTACAAGCGTTTGGCCAATTGCGAAACCTTGGCGGAACTGGAGCAATTGCAGGAGGAATTGATCGATCGTTTCGGACTCATGCCGGAATCCGCCAGGACCCTGCTGGCCGTTCATCGGCTGCGTCTGGAAACCCGGGACTTCGGAATCGCCCGTCTGGAAGTGGGCGCGGAATCTGCCAGCATCCAATTCGTGCCGAATCCGCCAATTAATCCGGCAAAGCTCATCAAGCTTATTCAGTCCAAGCGGGAATACAAATTAGCCGGCCAGGATCGGCTCAGGATCGAGATGGCCAGTCCTACCCTGGATAATCGCCTGGAACTGGTTGAGCGCTTCCTGAAAGAAATCACCTGACCCCCTATTGCTCGACCCAATTTCACCGATCGCATTACGTGTTTCAAGCAATCGATTAATTACCATGCTATTTTCATGGTTATTTTGGATGGCATAAGCAAGGCCTTATGCAGATTTTGATTAAAGTATTCTCGCTAAATGCCGAAGACATATGACGATCGATCTATATCCCTCGTTACAACCTGCCAAGAGAAACAAAATTAATGACGGCCCAGGTCCAGGATATCCACCAGCAATTGGCGATGGCGCGGCTTCCTGCCCTGCCCCAAGTCCTATTGCAGATCCTTGAACTTTGCGATCGAACCGACGTTGGCCTGAATGAAATCGGCGAGGTGGCGGCCAATGACGCCAGCATTGCCGCCAGGATCGTCAGTATCGCCAATTCCTCTTTTTATCGGCGTGAGCGCGCTCTGAGCAATCTCGAGCAGTGCCTTTCGGTCCTGGGTACCGCGGTGGTACGCCGCCTGGCCCTGAATCAATCCGTCGTCGATCTGTTCAGCCGCTTCGAAAAAGCCAGTCAGTACGACCTGCGCCATTTCTGGTTCCACGGCTTATGTGTGGCGATGACCGCGCGGCGACTGGCCAGGAAGCTGGGCTACGGCAATGTGGAGGAGGCCTACCTGGGTGGCTTGCTGCATGATGTTGGCCAATTGGCTCTGCTCTCCGTCGCTTCCGAACGTTATATGCAGATGTTCGAGCACTTCACCGGCGAAGCGGACTTGATGCGACAGGAACAACAATCTTTCGGTGTCACCCATGCCGAGATTGGCGCCTGGCTGGCGCAACGGTGGAATCTCCATGGCTTCTTCGTGGATTGCATCCTGTTCCACCACGAATCCATCGATCGCGTGCGCGACGCCCATCCGTTGGTTCAGATCGTGATGCTGGCGAACCTGTTCAACAGCTTCGCGGCCCAGGATGTCACGGTCACCGACCAGGACCTGGCGCCCTGGGCCGTTAATCTGGAACAGGCCTCGGCCATGGTCGCGGATGCGGAACATGAGGCTCGGGGACTGGCTGGCCAACTCGGTATCGAGATCCCCCCCGAGGCCGCCGACCTCAAGCCGAACGGAACCCCCGATCCCGCGGCCCAGGCAAGCCTTGCAGCCGCGGTTTCGACCCGGCTGGAAGCGCAGGTGGCCGTTCCGGAAGAAGAGGATGCGCAGGAGGTGCGGGATGCGAGAAAGGATCTCGTGCGCAGCGCCGCCCTTTTGTTCCAGACCCGCACGATCGGACTCTTCATCCCGGATGGCGATAGCCTGCACGGTCAGGACGTGATGGGAAATGCCCCCCAACTGGAAGAAATCCGCATCCGGTTCCCTGCCGTCGGCTCGGATATCACCCAGGCCTTTTCCGGTGCGATCAGGATCAGCGAGGACCAATCCGCGCCGTGCAACCTGGCGGATGCCCAGGTGGCCCGTATTCTGGGCAGCCAAAGACTCATGTGCCTGCCTTTGCTTAAATGGGGAAAGACGCATGGGTGCCCTGGTGATCGGCGTGGATGCCGACAAGGCAGCATGGTTCGAGAAAAGGCGCTCCATGCTTGCCGCATTCTCTCAAGAAGCGGGACGGCGACTATCCCGAGCCGATCGACAGCAAGAGCGGATGGATGAATTGCAGCAGGGGCTGTCCAAGCAATTCGAGCTGCACGCCCGCAAGGTGGTCCACGAGGCCAGCAATCCGTTGAGCGTGGTGCGCAACTATCTGGTCCTGCTGCGTGAACAACTGGGGGATAAGACCAAAGGCCGGGAGGAGTTCGATCTGATCGAGAGCGAATTGCGCCGCGTCGCGGGCATCCTTCAGCAGATGAAGCAGTTCGCGACGCCCACCCAGGCTTCGATGCCCAGCGTGGTCGAAATCAACGCCCTGATCAGCGAGGTCGTCCAGCTCTGTCGCATGGGCAAGCGGGAAGTCCAGCACATCACCGTGACCACCGCCCTGGAGGAAGGCTTGCCGCCCCTCCAGACCAATGGCGATAAGGTACGCCAAATCCTGATGAACCTGATCTTCAACGCCGCCGAGGCCTTGCCGCAGGATGGCAAGATCACGGTCGGCTCGGCCCGCTGGCGTGACGGCAAGGGGATGGAGTCGGTTGAAATTTCCGTGACCGACAACGGGCCCGGCCTGCCGCCGGACGTGCTCGCGCAGCTTTACAAACCGGCGCAATCAGCCAAGGGTGGTGATCATCAGGGCTTGGGACTCTCGATAATCAACGGCCTGGTAGATGAGCTCGGTGGCGTGTTGCGGTGTAAAAGCAGCCCGTCGGGCACTTGCTTCAAGATCCTGTTTCCCGCCGCCAACTAGGGACTTCCATGATTTATTGGAACGAGCGGGACCAAACCCAGAATCAATGTGACGGCAAGGACCAGGCTTTGACGTCGGGCCGCGTCCTGATCGTCGAGGACGACCCGGTCTTCGCGAACAGCGTGCTGCGCCTGCTGGCCATGGCAAAGATCGATGCCGCCTCGGCACTCACCGGCCTTGAGGCCTTGGCCCGCCTCAAGGTGGAGACGTTCGACCTGGCCCTGGTGGATATCAACCTGCCGGACATGACCGGGCATCAGGTTATCCAGTCCATCAAAGAGGCGGATCTGAACCTTCACACCATCGTGGTCAGCGGCGAAACCGAGATCAATGTCGCGATCCTCGCGTTGCGATTGGGTGCGCTGGATTTCGTACGCAAACCCATCGAACCCGACATGCTGCTGCACGTGGTCCGGCGCGCACTGAAACAACATTGTATGGAGCGGGAACATCGGGAGTTCCAGCAACGCATCGCCCATTCGGAACGCTTGCATAGATTTCTGGTGGACCGGTCGCGGGACATCATATTCGTCCTGGACCGGGACGGCTGCATCACCTACATCAACGACCGCATCGACAGCCTGCTGGGGATCAAACCCAAGACGGTGCTGGGCTGGCCGCTTTCCAGGCTGGTCCATGAGCATGACAGCAAAAGGGTCAACTACGAATTCAGCAGTCGCAAGCTGTCGCGGATCTCGCGCCATCACACGGAACTTCGGCTCAACAGCGAACTGGAGAAAGGCGGCTTCCGCCATTTCGACATCCACCTCGACGCGATCTCGCTGCGAGAGGATGACGGGCAGGAACACGACTACTACTACGGAGTGGCCAGGGACATCACGGCGCATCGGGTGATCGAGGAACAGGCAACCTACCAGTTGAACCACGATGCCGTCACCGGGTTGCCCAACCGCAGCCTGTTCCGCGATCACCTGGGCCTGGCGTTGATCCAGGCCAAGCGCAACGGGGATCGTCTGGCCGTGCTGTTCCTCAACGTGGACCGCTTCAAGCACGTCAACGATCTCTGCGGCCATGCCAAGGCGGATGAACTGCTGCGCGAGATCGGTGAGCGTATCCAGCGCTGCCTGAGAGGCGGCGACACCCTATCCCGCTTCGGCGGAGACGAGTTTTTGTTGCTCAACAACGGCGTCCGCTCCAACGACGAGGTACTGGCCATCGTCGACCGCATCAATGCCGAGTTGGCCCTTCCATATCGTTGCATCAACAAGAATCTGCAACTCACCATGAGCGCGGGAATCTCCCTGTTCCCCGAGCATGGCGACAACGCCGATGCCCTCATACGCCACGCCAATATCGCCCTCTACCACGGGCGCCTGAGCGGCAACCGCAGCCATACCTTCTTCATGCATGAAATGGGGGTTTCCACGAACCACCGTCTGGACCTTGAGAACGCCCTGAGACAGGCGATCGGCAACGACGAGCTGGAACTCCATTTCCAGCCCCAGGTCGACCTCAAGACCCGGCGCATCAAGGGGATGGAGGCCTTGGTCCGCTGGCAGCATCCCTCCCTCGGCCTTCTGCCGCCGGGAGAATTCCTGCCGGTCGCGGAAGAGACCGGGCTCATCATCAACATCGGTGAATGGGTGACCCGGAAGGTGTGCAGTTCGTTCAAGCGCTGGCAGGAACAAGGCATCGCCCCTCCCCGCATCGCCATCAACATCTCGCCGATGCACCTGGATCAGTCCGACTTCGTGAACCGCTTCACCGCCATGCTGGAGGAGTATCAGGTCGCGCCCCAGCTGATCGAAGTGGAACTGACTGAAAACATGTTCATCCGCGATCCCGGCTCGGTCGCCCAGAAATTGCAGAGTCTGGCCTCCCACGGCGTGAAGATTGCCATCGACGACTTCGGCACCCAATACTCATCCCTCAGCTATCTTCAGAAGTTCCCCATCCATACCCTCAAGATCGACAAATCCTTCGTCTGGGAAATCGATCGGGAATATCGCCAGCATGCCATCATCAAGGCCATCATTTCCATCGCCCATGGCCTGGGCCTGAATCTGGTGGCAGAAGGCGTGGAAACCGATACCCAATTGAATTTCCTTGAAAGCCAGGGGTGTGACGAAATCCAGGGCTATCTCGTCAGCAAGCCCCTGAATATCCCCGCCATAGAGTCCCTGTTGCGGCTGGGGCTGCCGAACCCCCAAGAGCGGTCCGAGAGCACGATTTCGAACCTCAGCCCGTCCTGATTTCGACCCGCCCGGCGGCGGGCCGACTCTCTCTCGTTACAAGCTGAAACACCTGGTTACAACCGGGCAACGGCCGGGGTATCCACGGACGCTATGATGAATTACATGAAAGAGTTTCTCCGCAAGCGGGAAGGACATCGACCATGACCACCTCACCCAACATGACAACGCACACTGGCGGCCGCTTCAATACCGGGCAAACCGGGCGCTTCGTGCTCGCCCTGATCGCTACCCTGTCGCTCGGCGCCTGTGTCTCGCAGACCGAATACCGCCGCGTCGTTTCCGAACCGCCCCCCGAGCGTCTGCCGCCCACCCAGGTTTATTTCTATCCAACCGCCGGGCAAAGCGCAGAGCAACAGGACCGCGACCGGTTCGAGTGTTATCACTGGGCGGTCAAGCAGACCGGTTTCGATCCCAGCCAGCCCAGAGTCGCCTCGCGGGTCAGGGTCGAAGTAGTGCCCATGCCCCCTCCCGGCAACGACACGGCCGTCGGGGCGGTCACCGGCGCGCTGCTCGGCGCGGCGGTATCACGGCCCCGTAATGCGGGCGCGGGCGCGGCGATCGGCGCGGTGGCCGGCGCGATGATTGGGGCGGCGTCGGATTCGGCGCGTCAGGAAACCACCACCCGCATCCAGGAAAGATACGACCGGCGAGATGAGTTGAGCACCACCCAATTGGAACGCAGGGCCCAGGATTACCGGCGCGCGATGGCCGCCTGCCTAGAGGGACGAGGATATACCGTCCACTGACGGGCCGCTGCGATCAGGCAAACAATTTCCAGGAGAACGAGATGACAAACCGCGTTACAAAAGCCGCCTTGGCCATCGGCATCCTGCTGAGCCTCGGCGCAAGCAGCACCCTGGCCGACTTCCATGGCGGCGATAATCGCCATGGCGGCGGTCGCAACTGGGAAGGCCCACCAGCAAGAGTGGACCGCTCCTTCGAACTGGATCGGCGCTACAGCCACGACCATTACTACCCGCCTCGCGGCTCGTTCGTCGATAGGCTGCCCCGCGCGCCGCTCGTGGTGCCGTACCGCGGCACGAACTACTATTTCCACGGCGGGTCTTGGTACCGGCCCTCGGGCCCGCGCTTCGTCGTTGTGGCGCCTCCCATCGGCCTCAGCATCTCCGTGCTGCCGCCCTACTACACCACCCTCTGGGTCGGCGGTGCCCCCTACTACTATGCCGATGGCGTCTACTACAACTGGCATCCGGCCGAGCGTTCCTACGTGGTGGTGGATCCTCCCCGGGAATCGGAGGTCGTCAGTCCTCCGCCCGAACCTGAGCAATTGTTCATCTACCCCAAGGAAGCCCAGAGCGAGCAGCAACAGGCTACGGACCGTTACCAATGCCACCGCTGGGCGGTTGATCAGACCGGGTTCGATCCCTCCCAACCGGGTGATGACCTGGCGCAATCCGAGATGGCGGCGAAACGCGCGGACTATCAGCGGGCCAGCAAGGCCTGTCTGGAGGCGCGAGGCTATAGCGTCAGGTAATTCCTGACCCCGGGGCGTTGCGGACATGTCCCGTAGCGCCCTGGATGGTTTCTCGGATACCAGGAACCCCGCGACAAGTATCTGGTCGGAGTAGGCTTTGACATGGCTGGAAAGCCAATTGATAACAATTGATCTGGCCAGCCTGGATTGGCGCTTGCCGCAACCGAACATTCCAAATAATCATCCCATCACGCAACTATCCCCTGGCCCATCCCTGGCAATACCGACAAGAGGTACGCATGCCCCCCCTGCCCCGTTCGATCCTGGCCATCTTCTTGGCCTTCATTGCTGGCTGCGCTGCCGTCGGACCGGATTACCAATCGGTGCCCCCCCGCATACCGACCGGCTGGACCGAAACCAAAGGGACGGGCTTGCGGGTCACGGAGCAAGCCCCTGACAACCTGGCCCAATGGTGGCGTCAATGGAATGATCCGATCCTGTCCGAACTGATCGCCCAGGCCATGGACCAGAACAGCGACCTGCGCACCGCCCGGGCCAGACTGCGGGAGGCCCGGGCCAGCCGCGCCGTTGCGGACAGCGCCCGCTACCCCAGCGTGACAGCCTCCGGATCCGCCAGCCGCAGCAAGGGCAGCAAGGAAACCACCAGCGGCGCCACCCGGGATGCTTACAGCGCCGGCATCGACGCCGCCTGGGAACCGGATCTGTTCGGCGCCACCCGCCGGGACATCGAGGCCGCTCAGGCGGATCTGGATGCGGCCGGGGCGGATCTGCACGCCACCCAGGTATCCCTGGTGGCCGAGGTGGCCCTGAACTATGTGAACCTGCGGGCCTACCTGGACCGGCTGGCGATTGCCCGGGCCAACCTGTCCAGCCAGTCGGAAACCCTGCAGCTGACCGAATGGCGGACCCAGGCTGGCCTCGCCTCTTCCCTGGACGTGGAGCAGGCCCGCGCCAACCGCGCCCAGACCCTGGCCCAGATCCCCAGCCTGGAAAGCAGCCTGGCCCAGACCGAGCACAACCTGGCCCTGCTGTTGGGCCAGGCTCCCGCCAGTCTCCATGCCAAGCTGGCACAGGCCGGTCCCATCCCCACCGTCCCGGACCTGGTCAAGGTGGGCATACCGGCCCAGACCCTGGCCCAGCGCCCCGACGTGGCCGCCGCCGAACGCCGGCTCGCGGCCGCCACGGCCCGGATCGGCGTGGCCGAGGCGGCCCGCTATCCGGGCCTGAGCCTGTCCGCCTCCCTGAGCCTGGAGTCCCTGTCCCTGGACCACCTGGTCCGTACCAGCGCCCTGAGCAACGCCCTGGTGGCCAGCCTGGCAGGCCCCATCTTCAACGCGGGACGCCTGCGCCAGCAGGTGGAGATCCAGAACGCCAGGCAGG
The DNA here is from genome assembly GCA_963713085.1 of uncultured Pseudomonadota bacterium. Taxonomy (GTDB): domain Bacteria; phylum Pseudomonadota; class Gammaproteobacteria; order Burkholderiales; family Thiobacillaceae; genus PFJX01. The sequence goes on from CAVQKQ010000002.1 coordinate 100,232, forward strand.
AACAGGCCCTGATCAGCTACGAGAAAACGGTACTCACCGCCCTCCAGGAAGTGGAAGACGCCCTCACCGCCCTGGCCAACAATCGCCAGCGCCAGGCAGCACTGCGGGTGGCCGCCGATTCCAGCCGCAACGCCGCCCTGCTGGCGCGCCAGCGCTACAGTTCGGGTATCGTCGACTTCCAGACCGTGCTGGACGCGGAGCGCAGTCAGCTGAGCGCCGAGGACAGCCTCAAGTCCAGCGAGGCCGAGGGCGCCACCAGCCTGATCCAGCTCTACAAGGCCCTGGGCGGTGGCTGGTCTCCCGATTCCCCCAACTCTTCCCCTAGCGCAGCGAACCGGACCCCATCATGAGCAGCCCCGCACCCAACCAACAACAAGACCTCGGCCAGATCCTCGCCGCCGGCAAGGGAAGCAGCCGCTTCGGCGGCAAATACCTGTGGCTCGCCTTGATCGCCATGGCGATCCTGGCCGGCCTGGGCTACGCCTACCTGCGCGGAGGCAAGAACGCCAAGGCCCCCAGCTACCAGACGGAAACCGTCGCGCGCGGCAACCTGGTGGTCAACGTCTCCGCCACCGGCAACCTGCAGCCCACCAACCAGGTGGACGTGGGCAGCGAGCTGTCCGGCATCGTCCAGGAGGTTTACGTGGACGACAACAGCAAGGTAAAGAAGGGGCAGGTCCTCGCCCGCCTCGACGTCTCCAAGCTCAACGACCAGATCGCCAAGTCCAGGGCCGCCCTGGCCGCCGCCGGGGCAGGCGTGAAGCAGGCCGAGGCCACCCTGGCGGAATCCCGCGCCAACCTGCTTCGTTTCCAGGAGGTCGCGCGCCTGTCCGGCGGCAAGGTGCCGTCCAAGGCGGAGATGGAAACCGCCGAGGCTACCCAGGCCCGGTCCGTGGCCAACTTGACCGGCGCCCATGCCGACGTCACCCAGGCCCAGGCCACGCTCCGTTCCGACGAAACCAACCTCTCCAAAGCCTCCATCCGCTCTCCCATCAATGGCGTGGTGCTGTCCCGCAAGATCGAACCGGGCCAGACCGTGGCAGCCTCGCTATCCGCCCCGGTGCTGTTCACCCTGGCGGAAGACCTGTCCAAGATGGAACTGCACGTCAACGTGGACGAAGCCGACGTGGGGCAGGTACAGCAGGGTCAGGATGCGGTGTTCAACGTGGACGCCTACCCCAGCCGCAAGTATCCGGCCAAGATTTCCCGGGTCGGTTTCGGCTCCCAGACCACCGAGGGCGTGGTGTCCTACCTCACCCTGCTGACGGTGAACAACGACGACCTCAGCCTGCGGCCGGGCATGACCGCCACGGCCGAGATCACCACCGCCACCCGCGACGATGTCCTACAGATACCCAACGCCGCGCTGCGTTTCACCCCACCGACGGACAACGCGGACAGCGCCAAGTCCGGCAACGGCATTGTCGGCATGCTGGTGCCCCGCTTCCCGCGCGGCAGCAGCAAACGCGGCACGGGCGCGAAAAACGACAAACCCGGCAGCCGCCAGGTGTGGGTGTTGAAGGACGGCCAGGCGGTCCCGGTCAAGATCCAGACCGGCCTGACCAACGGACGCTACACCGAGGTCCTGGGGGGCGACCTGCAGGCGGGCGCCAAGGTGATCACCGACACCCTCAGCCCGGCGAAATGAGCGCCGTGACCGAACCCTCCCCGCCTGCGGCCGCGGCGGACAGCGGCTCCCTGATCCGCCTGGAGGGCGTCACCAAGACCTACGGCCAGGGCCAGGCCGCCTTCCAAGCCCTGGCCGGCGTGGACCTGGCCATCCGGCAGGGCGAGTTCGTCGCCGTCATGGGTCCCAGCGGCTCCGGCAAGTCCACGGTGATGAACATCCTCGGCTGCCTGGACGTCCCCTCCTCAGGCGCCTATCTGTTCCGCGACGTGCATGTGGAACAACTGAGCCGCAACCAGCGCGCCCTGCTGCGCCGCAACTACCTGGGCTTCGTCTTCCAGGGCTTCAACCTGCTGGCGCGCACCTCCGCCCAGGAGAACGTGGAACTGCCGCTGCTCTACCGGGGCGAGCCGGCGGCCGCGCGCCATGCCGCCGCCCGCGCCGCCCTGGCCCAGGTGGGGCTGACGGACAGGGGCCACCACACGCCGGCGGAGCTGTCCGGCGGGCAGCAGCAGCGGGTAGCCATCGCCCGGGCCATTGTCACCCGGCCCACCATCCTGCTGGCGGACGAACCCACCGGCAACCTGGACACCCACACCAGCCAAGAGATCATGGACCTGCTCACCGCCCTGAACCGGGACATGGGCATCACCGTGCTGATGGTGACCCACGAGCCGGACATGGCCCAATACGCCGCGCGCATCGTCCACTTCGTGGATGGCCGGGTGGACAGCGACCACCAGAACCGGAAGGAAGCCTGATGCTCTGGAATGCCTTGCTGCTCTCGGTACGGGAGATCCGCCGCAACCTGCTGCGCTCCTTCCTGACCACCCTGGGCATCGTCATCGGCGTCTCCGCCGTGATCACCATGGTCACCCTGGGCAACGGCGCCACCCGGGCGGTGTCGGACCAGATCTCCAGCCTGGGCAGCAACCTGCTCCTGGTGCGCCCCGGCGCGCGCATGGGACCCGGCCAGTACGTGGGCGGCGCCCCCAACTTCAAGTTGGCCGACGCCGAGGCCGTGCGCAGCCAGATCAACGGCATCAATGCCGTGGCGCCCACCGTCAACAAGGGCGTGACAGTGGTAAACATGGCCAACAACTGGACCACCAGCATCACCGGCACCAGCGCCGACTACCTCATCACCAACAACTGGAAGATCGCCAGCGGCCGCATCTTCAACGAATCGGAAGAACGAGCCGGCAAGGCGGTGTGCGTGATCGGCGCCACCGTGCAGCGGGAACTGTTCGGCAATCAGGACGCGGTGGGCGGCGAGATCCGCATCAAGCAGTTCTCCTGCGAGGTGATCGGCGTGCTGGCCGGCAAGGGCCAGTCGTCCATGGGTTCCGACCAGGACGACACCATCATCATGCCCCTGCGCACCGTGCAGCGGCGCCTGACCGGCAACCAGGACGTGCGCACCCTGATGGTGTCGGTGAAGGACGGCGTCTCCACCGACAAGGCCAAGCGCCAGATCGAGGAACTCATGCGCGAGCGGCGCAAGATCACGGAAAACGAGGACGACAACTTCAACGTCCTGGACACCAAGCAGATCGCCGAGACCCTCTCCAGCACCACCAAGGTCATGACCACCCTGCTCGGCGCGGTGGCGGCGGTGAGCCTGCTGGTGGGCGGCATTGGCATCATGAACATCATGCTGGTGTCGGTGACCGAGCGCACCCGGGAGATCGGCATCCGCCTGGCCATCGGCGCCCTGGAGTGGGAGGTGCTGCTGCAATTCCTGATCGAGGCGGTGGTGCTGGCCTCCATCGGCGGCATCATCGGCGTGATCCTGGCCACCCTCGCATCAATAGGCTTGTCCGGCCTGATGCACATTCCCTACCTGTTCAACCCGGCCATCAACCTGCTGTCCTTTTTCTTCTCCGCCGCCATCGGCGTGGTGTTTGGCTACTTCCCGGCCAGACGCGCCGCGCAACTGGACCCCATCGAGGCCTTGCGGCACGAGTGAGCCGGCGAGGCTCAGGCCGGTTTGTCCGGCTTGGCCCTGCTGATTAGATCCATGAACTCACCCGGTACCGGGAAGACGATGGTGGATGTCTTGTCGCCGGCGATGGCGGTGAGGGTCTGCAGGTAACGCAACTGCATGGCCTGGGGCTGGTTGGCCAGAACCTGGGCGGCCGCCAGCAGCTTCTCCGCCGCCTGCAGTTCGCCTTCGGCATGGATCACCTTGGCCCGCCGCTCCCGCTCCGCTTCGGCCTGGCGGGCGATGGCCCGGACCATGGTCTCGTTGATGTCCACGTGCTTGATCTCCACGTTGGAGACCTTGATCCCCCAGGCGTCGGTCTGGGCGTCCAGGCTCTGCTGGATGTCCAGGTTGAGGCGCTCCCGCTCGGCCAGCATCTCGTCCAGTTCGTGCTTGCCCAGCACCGAGCGCAGGGTGGTCTGGGACAACTGGCTGGTGGCGCCCATGAAGTCCTCCACCTGGAGGATGGACTTGGCCGGGTCCACCACCCGGAAATACACAACCGCGTTCACCTGCACCGAGACGTTGTCGCGGGAGATGACATCCTGGCTGGGCACGTCGAACACCACGGTGCGCAGGTCCACCCGCACCATCTGCTGGATGCCGGGGATCACCAGGATCAGCCCCGGCCCCTTCACCTTCCAGAAGCGGCCCAGCTGGAAGATCACGCCCCGTTCGTATTCCCGCAGGACCTTGAAGCTGGCGGCGATCAATAGCAGGATCAGGACCAGTACCCCAAAGCCGCCGAAATCACTGAAATTCACCATGATCAATCTCCTTTAGTCATGTTTTATCTTCTGGCTCGGGTTCCACTTCCAGGGTCAAACCATCCACCGCCGTGACCCGGACCCTGGCGTCGCGCCGCAGCGGCATGCGGCTCCTCACCCGCCAGGTCTCGCTGTGCACGTGGGCCCAGCCTTCCCGTTCGAAGTCGTCCAGCACCCGCCCGGGGGCGCCCACCAGTTCTTCCCGGCCGGTGACCACCGGCCGGTTGCGCGCGCGCAGGGCCATGCCGGACACCAGGAATACGAACAGCGCGGCGCTGACGGCCACCGGCAGGATCAAGCCCCAGGGCAGTCCGAAACCGGGCAGTTCGGTGTCCATCAGCATCACCGAGCCGATCACGAAGGCCGCCGCCCCACCCACGCCAAGGGCGCCGAAGCTGGGAATGAAGGCCTCCGCCACCATGAACGCCAGGCCCAGCAGGATCAGGCCCAGGCCCACGTAGTTCACCGGCAGCATGTTGAGGGCGAACAGGCCCAGCAGCAGGCTGATGCCGCCCACCACCCCGGGGAGCACGAAGCCTGGATTGGCGAATTCGAAGTACAGGCCGGCCAGCCCTATCAGCAGCAGGATGTAGGCGATGCCGGGATCGCCGATCACCGCCAGCAGGCGGCTGCGCCAGTCCTGGGCGACCGGCATCAGCGCCGCGCCCTTGGTTTCCAGTTGCACGGTCTTGCCTTCCATCGTCACCTTGCGCCCGTCCAGCTTGGCCATCAGGTCATCCACGTCCTCGGCCATCAGGTCGATCACCTTCATCTCCAGGGCCTGTTTGGCAGACAGGCTCACCGCCTCCCGCACCGCCCGTTCCGCCCAGGCCACGTTGCGGCCGCGCAGCTCCGCCAGGCTGCGGATGTAGGCGGTGGCGTCGTGCACCTGCTTTCGGATCATGGGGTCGCCACTTAGCGGTTCCGACTGAGAGTCCGCCTTGTCCTTGGTTTTCTCTTTCTCCCTCGCCTTGCTCTTGCCTTTATCGGCACCTGTCTCGTCGGGACCGGATTCCGGTCTGCCGCCGATGCCGATGGACACCGGCGTGGCGGCCCCCAGGTTGGTGGCCGGCGCCATGGCGGCGATGTGGCAGGCATAGAGGATGTAGGTACCGGCGCTGGCGGCCCGCGCCCCCTGGGGATACACGAACCCCGCCACCGGCACCGGCGAGGCCAGGATGGCCTGGATGATGGCACGCATGGAGGTATCCAGCCCGCCCGGGGTATCCATCTCCAGCACCACCAGTTCCGCATGCTCCTTGGCCGCATGGTCCAGGCCCCGCACCACGTAGTCCGCGCTGGCCGGGCCGATGGCGCCCTTGACGGTCAGAACCTGCACTTGGCTGGCCAGGGACGGGCGGCGACAGCAACAGCAGGAGGACCAGGAAAAACCTCTGGGGCATGGTGTACAGCTCCAGAAAGGCAATGCCGGGATTTCAGTCTAGCAGTTGGCCCTGGAAGGCAATGGATGGCAATCGACCGGTACAGACGCTGGCAATACAATGCCGGGACGGAACTTCTTGGGATGAAACATGAATCGCGCGCAGACCATGCAGCTGTTGACCGAGCATATGCCAGTGCTCAGGCAACGCTTCAACGTCGCCGACCTGGCGCTGTTCGGTTCCACGGCACGAGATTCCGCCAGGGATGATAGCGACATCGACATCCTTGTTTACTTCGATGGCACAGCCACCTCGGAGCGCTATTTCGGCGTCCAGTTCTACCTGGAAGACCTGCTTGGCCGCCCCGTGGATTTGGTGACGGACAAGGCCCTGCGACCGGAGCTACGACCCTATATCGAGAAAGAAGCGCTTCATGTCTGATCCGGCGCCACGGGAATGGCGCTTCTATGTGGACGACATGATCGGCTTTGCCGAGAAGGTACACGCATATAGCGATGGTCTCGATCAAGCCGGATTTATGGCGAGCGGCCTCAACTATGACGCCACGCTCCGCAACCTTGAGTTGATCGGCGAAGCCGCCACGCATATTCCTGAAAGCGTTCGACTGGCCAATACCCAAATACCCTGGCGCCTCATCATCGCCATGCGCAACCGCCTGATTCACGGTTATCTGGGCATCGACAACGACACGCTCTGGAGCGTGATAAAGACAGACATTTCCGCGTTACTGCCGCTATTGCAGGAACTCAGGAAGCGGGAGGGGTAATGCATTGTGGCCAATTATGTGAGCCTGGCCCGTTTGATTAATGCCTATTGTGCCCTACGCAAGATTAACACTCGCTTCTTCTACGGAATTGGTGGTTTGAACATTTCAAGGTAGGTCACGCATGATCCGTCGCATCGTCGTAATGGCGACCATTCTGTTGTTCCTCTTATCGCTATTGCCCACCGGCTTGCAGACGTTCATGCTGGCTAGGTCTGCGCAAGGTCTCACGATAATCGCTCTGCTTGAGCCGAGCGAATGGACCTTCAACCCATACTCGGCAAACGGCATCTTCCTACCCCCGCGCTTTGCCCGCTGGTTACTGCTGAATTTTGACTTCCCCTATCGGTCTTGTGACCAAGAGCTATTTCTATGTGACATCTCTTTGGTTTCTTGGGTTGGCCGCTCGTTAACGCCCGCTTCATCGGAGAAGCGTGAACACGCAATAGAACTTCTCCGACACTTCATCGCCCGTGGCGAGTCGGTTAGCCAAGTTAGCCAAGGCGTAACCCCTTTGCACGAAGCGGTACTGTATGGCGACCTTCAGTATCTAGACCTGCTGCTTGACGCTGGTGCCGATGTGCGTGCAAGAGCTAATAACTCATCCCGTTTGGCAAGTGGTCTCACGCCCCTGGAGTTCTGCCTTAAGCTACTGAAGAAGCGTGGAGGATCCAGCAGTCCGCTGTGCGAACGGTTGCGAAGTGCTCAAAGTCTTTCCATTCACGCGCCGGACACGCTTGTCAAGAGGGACGGCGCAAGTTCATACCCGCGCAGCCATTTCCCTCAACGTTAAATGTCCGCTCAAGCCAAATCTTCGTCATTTCAATATAAGAAGCCCCGAACCGGGCGCTTACTCACGAATGCGTATTCAACTCAACCCCGCCGTGCCGCCAACCTCGTCCAGGTAGACACCACCGTATCCGGATTGAGCGACATGGAGTCGATGCCCTGCTCCACCAGCCAATCCGCCAGGTCCGGGTGGTCCGATGGGCCCTGGCCGCAGATGCCCACGTACTTGCCGTTGCGCTTGCAGGCGGCGATGGCCTCCACCAGAAGTTTCTTCACCGCCGGGTTGCGCTCGTCGAAGCTGGCGGCCACCAGGCTGGAATCCCGGTCCACGCCCAGGGTGAGTTGGGTTAGGTCGTTGGAGCCGATGGAGAAGCCGTCGAAGCGCTCCAGGAACTCGTCGGCCAGCAGCACGTTGGCGGGGATCTCGCACATCATGACGATCTTCAGGCCACCCTCCCCCGGACCCTCTCCCCGCTTCAGGTCGTTCTCCGCCAGCACGCCTAGGGCCGCGTCGGCGTCGAACAGGGTGCGCACGAAGGGCAGCATGATCTCCACGTTGGTGAGGCCCATGTCGTCGCGGACCCGGCTGATGGCCCGGCATTCCAGTTGGAAGGCGCGCCGGAACATGGGGCTTGCGTAGCGGCCGGCGCCCCGGAAGCCGAGCATGGGGTTTTCCTCGTGGGGCTCGTATTGCGCCCCACCGATCAGGTTGGCGTATTCGTTGGACTTGAAGTCGGACATGCGGACGATGACCCGCTTGGGCCAGAAGGCCGAGGCGATGGTGGCGATGCCTTCCGCAAGCTTTTCCACGTAGAAATTCACCGGATCGCCGTAACCGTGGATCTTGGCGTCGATGGCCTTCTTCACGTCCTCGGGCATGTTGCGGTATTCCAGGGCCGCGTTGGGATGGATGCCGATGGCGTTGTTGATGATGAACTCCAGCCGGGCCAGACCGACCCCTTCGTGGGGCAGGCTGGCGAAGTGGAAGGCCTGCTCCGGGTTGCCCACGTTCATCATGATCTTGACCGGAATCTCGGGCATGGTCTGCAGGACCAGTTCGGACTTCTCGAACCGGAGCAGGCCCTCGTAGACGTAGCCGTCCTCGCCCTCGGCGCAGGAAACGGTGACGTCGGCACCCTCCGTGACGGTCAGGGTGGCGTTGCCGGTGCCCACCACCGCCGGCACCCCCAGTTCCCGGGCGACGATGGCGGCGTGGCAGGTGCGCCCGCCCCGGTTGGTGACGATGGCTGAGGCCCGCTTCATCACCGGCTCCCAGTCCGGGTCGGTCATCTCGGCGATCAGTACGTCGCCGGGCTGGACCTCGTGCATCTGGGCGATGTCCTTGATGATCCGGGCGGGCCCCTGGCCGATCTTGCTGCCGATGGCGCGGCCGTGGGTGATGACCGGGCCTTTCTCGAGCATCCTGTAGCGGGTCTGGACGTTGCCGTCCCGGGACTTCACGGTCTCCGGGCGGGCCTGCAGGATGTACAGCTTGCCGTCCAGGCCGTCGCGGCCCCACTCGATGTCCATGGGGCGGCCGTAGTGGGCCTCGATGGTCATGGCGTAGCGGGACAGTTCCAGCAGCTCGTCGTCATCCAGGGCGAAGCGGTGGCGCAGGCCCATGGGCACGTCCTCGATCCGGGTGGACCGTTCCGCCTTGGTCTCGCCGGCGAACACCATGCGGATGGCCTTCTCGCCCAGCTTCTTGCGTACCACCGCGCGCTTGCCCTGGGCCAGCATCGGCTTGTGGACGTAGTACTCGTCCGGGTTCACCGAGCCCTGCACCACGGTCTCTCCCAGGCCGTAGGCGGCATTGATGAACACCACGTCGCGGAACCCGGATTCGGTGTCCATGGTGAACATGACGCCGGCGGCCCCCAGGTCGGAACGCACCATGCGCTGAATGCCGGCGGACAGGGCCACCCCGGCATGGTCGAAGTTGTTGTGCACCCGATAGGAGATGGCCCGGTCGTTGTATAGGGACGCAAAGCAGAGTTTCACCGCGTCGATCAGGTTGTCGGCGCCCTGGATGTTGAGATAGGTTTCCTGCTGGCCGGCGAAGGACGCGTCAGGCAGGTCTTCGGCGGTCGCCGAGGAGCGCACGGCGAATTGCAGATCTTCTCCCGCCTCGGCGCACATCAGGCGGTGATTGTGGCGGATGCCCGCTTCCAGCCCGGCGGGCAGGGGGGCTTCCAGCATCCAGGCGCGGATCTCGCGGCCGACATCGGCCAGGGCCTGGGTGTCATCCACGTTCAGGGTCTTGAGCTTGGCGGCGATCCGGTCGGCCAGGCCGTTATGGCTCAGGAACTCGCGGAAGGCGTCGGCGGTGGTGGCGAACCCGCCGGGGACGCGGACGCCCTTGTCGGTCAGGTTGTGGATCATTTCACCCAGGGAGGAGTTCTTGCCTCCGACCTTGTCCACATCGTGCATGGACAGTGTTTCAAAGCGCGCGATATAGTCCATTTCCATCCTCGAAACGTTGGCGGAGAGCCGGTTTCATGAAATGCGCCCATGTAATTTCATAGACGTGCTCTATAGCGCCGCTTCCTTCCACCAATGACACCCGCACGCCCGGTCTTCTTTATTTCCGACCACACCGGCATCACCGCCGAGATCATCGGCAAGAGTCTGCTCTCGCAATTTCCCGACGAAGCGTTCGCGACCGTGAGTTTACCCTTCGTTGATTCGATGGAAAAAGCGAATTTTGCAGCGCAGCAAGTGCAGGATGCCTGGCGCTCAGCCAACATCAAGCCCTTGGTTTTCTCCACCCTGACCGACCCGGAGGCCCGCGCCGCGCTGGATGCCTGCGGTGCCGTGATCATGGATATCTACGGCCACTTTCTGGGCATGATGGTCGACGAAATCGGTTATCCGCCTGTGCCCCTGCGCGGCCAGTTCCACGGCATGTCGGACCCGAACTCCTACCGTTCCCGGATCGACGCGGTCAACTTCGCGCTGGCGGCGGACGATGGGCTTGGCGTGGAGAAATACGACCGGGCCGACGTGATCCTGGTGGGCGTCTCCCGCAGCGGCAAGACCCCCACCTCCCTCTATATGGCCATGCAGTACAGCCTGTGCGTGGCCAACTATCCCCTGACTCCGGAAAACTTCGAGCAGCATGGCCTGCCCCGGACCCTGCAGCCCTACCGGATCAAGCTCAGGGGCCTTACCCTGGCCCCGGAACGCCTGGCCCAGATCCGCTCGGAACGGCGCCCCAACAGCCAGTATGCCGCCCTGGAAACCTGCAAGCAGGAATTGAAGCAGGCGGAACTGCTCATGCGCAGCGAGGGGATTCAGGTGGTCGATTCCACCCACCGTTCGGTGGAGGAGATAGCCGCCATGATCAAGCACTCCATCGGGAATACGGCCTGATCACCCGCCGGCGAGTTGCCTGACCCGCTCGAACAGGCATACCGCGGCGGCGGTGGCCACGTTGAGAGACTCCACCCGGCCCGGCATGGGGATGCTGAACGGCAGGGCCGCCTGCCTCAGCGACGGCGACAGCCCGGCTCCTTCGTTGCCGAAGGCGAACCCGACCGATCCTGCGAGACATAAATCGAACAGGCTGATCCCGGCCCCCAGGGTGGCGGCATGAACCGGTCCGGAGAATCGGCCGGCCAACTCCGCCAGATCCACGTCTTCATGGATGTTCAGCAGGAAATGCCCCCCCTGCCCGCCCCGCAGGCATTTCGGAGACCAGGCTTCGGTACAGCCTTTCGAGAGATGGACCGCCTGGACCCCTGCCGCCGCGGCCACCCGCAGGATGGCACCCAGATTGCCGGGGTCCCGGATATCCTCCAGCAGGACGATGAAATCCTCCGTACCGTCGCCCGGTATCGGGATGTCCGCCACCGCGATCAAGCCGGTGGGTGTATCCACCGGCGACAGCTGGGCGAACAAGCTGTCGCTCAATGCCCAAACGGGAATTTCCGGATGGCGCTGAGGCCATTCCGACAAGGCGCCGGCCAATGCCGTTTCAGAGAGAATCAGGCGCGAGATTCGCACCCGGGCCGCAAGTGCGGCTTCGATCAGATGGGCCCCGTCCAGCAGGGTTTGGCCCTCCCGCTTCCTGGCACGGCGGTCGGTTGCCAGGGCATGGAGTTCACGAAACCCCGGGTTTTCCCGCGAAGCCACGAACTTTACCGACATTGGCCTATGGCCCCGACGGGGCAATCCCGTCCATCGATCCATATCGCCTTGCCCAGTTGCGCGCCGTCCAGACGTGCGCCTTCCAGACTTGCCTCTTGCAACACGGCATAGCGCAGGTCGGCGCCCGTCAGGTCGGCACCCGTCAGGTCGGCACCCGTCAGATCGGCCCCAAGTAGGGTGGCCCCGCGCAATCCCGCGTTTCTCAGGCTGGCGTGGCTGAGAAAGGCGTAATCCAGGTGGATTCCAGAGAGATTGGCATCGTCCAAAAGGGTCCGCTTCATTCGGGCATTCTTCGCCTGTCGATTAGGACTACTTATGGAGCGCTTGTCGCAGGCGGACCAATTGACCCCGTCCTCCAGGGGCGCGGCGCAATCAGGATGTTGGCTTACTCGCGTCTGGATGGGCTTGTCCCGTTCTCCAAGCCAAACCTCCACGCCTACCACGGCCAGCACCAGTAAAACGACGATCGCCATCAGCGGCGAACTGCGGCGTGTCTGTTCGGAATGCAACAGGGCTTCCGTTTGGCGATGGTCGTTCGAGATGGCTTGACGGGTTTTCCGATACTGGCTGGGATCATGGCTCACCGGGGACTCGGCCCCTTCCTGCAGCCAGCGGGTTCTGGCCCGGTCCCGCTCCACCTTCCAGGATTCCAGCTCCTGGTCCTGTTCCCCGGCGGGTTTCCGCGGGACAACCTCGAACTGGCCGCTTTCTGCGATCGTGAGCCAGTCCTGCTCGTTCAGGCTGATCTCCCAGTCCGGTGCGATCTCGCCCATTTCCAACATCTCTCGGATCTGGGGGGATGGATAGGGACCGATTACTTTGTCTTGGTGACGCAGATACCAGAGTGCTTGGGTCATTATCTCGGCCTGCTGATTGTTGCCGCGATTGTCCCACTGCGCAGGTAAAAAAAAAGCCCGGTCGGGTGACCGGGCTAAATCCACCAAAGGAGGAGGATGGAGGAGACGACGCTGGTGACACTTACGGGGTAAGCATCGGCCCCAGCGTCATAAGTATTTTCTTATATTCTTCTTCTCCACACAAACAATACCGACGAGCTTCCCAGAGAAGGTGGGGCTATGCTTATATGCGTCGTAATTTCGCAACACACCGTCCGTTGTATCTGGATAATTAACCCTGAATCACCCTAACCAAGCCGCTTCCAGGCCATCAGGCCTTTGATTTTATGTATTTTTCAATAACCCAATTAGGCATTTAGCATGAGCGACATGACACCCTCTCAAATCCGGACCCTTGCCTTTGTCGGCCATGGCGGTTCGGGAAAAACAACCCTGATCGAAGCCTTGCTTGCCCAATCCGGTGCGATTCCCGTTGCGGGGAGCGTGGAAAAAATGAGCACCGTGTGTGATTACGACCCGCTCGAAAAGGAACACCTGCACTCCATCAAGCTGGCGGTCACCAATCTTGAGCACCGGGACACGCGCATCCACCTCCTGGACACGCCGGGTTATCCGGATTTCATGGGCCAGGCCCTTTGCGCCCTGGATGCGGTGGAAACGGTGGTGGTGGTCATCGACGCCAAGAAGGGCATTGAACTCACCGCGCACCGCATGATGCATTGGGCCCAGACCCGCAAGCTGTGCCGTATGGTCGTGATCAACAAGATAGATACGCCCGACATAGACCTGCCGGGCCTGCTGGCTGACCTGCAAACCGCCTTCGGCAAGGAATGCCTGCCGATCAACCTGCCGTCCGGTGGGGGGAGCCGGGTGACGGACTGCTTCTTCAACCCCGGAGGCGATGCCGATTTTCTGTCCGTCGAGGAGGCCCATGGCGCTTTGGTGGATCAGGTGGTGGAAATGGACGAAGACCTCATGGCCACCTACCTGGAACAAGGCAACGTGGCACCGGAACAGCTTCACGCCCCCTTCGAACAGGCATTGCGGGACAACCATCTGGTACCGGTCTGCTTCGTGTCGGCGCGCACCGGCGCCGGGATACCCGAATTCCTCGATCTGGCGGTCCGACTGCTGCCCAATCCCACCGAGGGCAACCCACCCCAAATATTCAGGGGAGAAGGTCTTCAGGCCCGTGCCCTGCGCGCGGAACCAGATCCCGACAAGCACGTGCTCGCCCACGTCTTCAAGGTGGAAATGGATCCCTATATCGGCAAGACCGCCTGCTTCCGCGTCCATCAGGGGACGGTCACGCCCGATTCCCAGCTTTACATCGGTGAGTTACGCAAGCCCTTCAAGGTCGGCCACCTTTATCGCATCCAGGGCAAGAAGCTGGAATCCGTGGAGTCCTGCATCCCCGGCGACATCTGTGCGGTCACCAAGGTCGAGGAGATCAGCTTCGACTCCGTGCTGCACGACGCGCCGGAGGACGACCACATCCACATGAAGCCGCTGGACTTTCCCCACGCCGTATTCGGCTTGGCGATCCGGCCCAAGAAGCAGGCGGATGCGGCCAAATTGGCGGACGTGCTGCATAAATTGGTCGCAGAAGACCCGGCCCTCCATGTGGAACACGACCCCACCACCCATGAAGCGGTCATTCGCGGCCTGGGCGAGACCCATCTGAAGCGGGTTCTGGAGAAGATGCGCGAACAGTTCCGCGTCGACGTCGACACCCATCCGCCTTCAATTCCCTACCGCGAGACGGTGACCAAGCACGCGGAAGGCCATCATCGCCACAAGAAGCAGACCGGCGGCGCCGGTCAATTCGGCGAGGTGTACCTGCGCATCGAACCCATGCCTCGAGGGGCCGGCTTCGAATTTGTGGATGCGGTCAAGGGGGGGGTGATTCCCGGCACCTTCATACCCGCCGTGGAAAAAGGCGTGCGCATGGCCATGGAATCCGGCAGCGTGGCCGGCTTTCCGATGCAGGACATCCGCGTCACGGTCTACGACGGCAAGGACCACCCGGTCGACGGCAAGGAAATCGCCTTCGTCACCGCTGGGAAAAAGGCCTTCCTGGACGCCGCCGCCAAGGCTTCGCCCATCGTTCTGGAACCCATCGTCAATGTGGAATTGACCACCCCGGAAAACACGGTGGGCGATGTGAGCGGGGACATCTCCACCCGGCGCGGCCAGATCACCGGCCATCAAGGCGGACGCAGCGGCATGATGACCCTGATCTGCCAGGCCCCGCTCGCAGAACTGGACAACTTCCAGTCCCGGCTCAAGTCACTGACCGGGGGCCAGGGCTCCTACACCTTGGAGTTCAGCCACTACGAGCAGATCCCGCCCAACCTGCAACAGCAGATGTCCGCACAGCACAAGCCGGAGCAGGACGAGCAGTAATTGACCAACCGGCGGAACCGCCCCGCCGGTTTATCCCCTCACTCCCACTCTATGGTGCCCGGGGGCTTGCCGGTAATGTCGTAGGTCACCCGGTTGATGCCGCGGATCTCGTTGATGATGCGATTGGAGACTTTTGCCAGGAGCGAATACGGCAACTCCGCCCAATGGGCGGTCATGAAATCCTGGGTCTGGACCGCGCGCAGCGCCACCACGTAGTCATAGGTGCGGCCATCCCCCATCACCCCTACCGCCTTCACCGGTAGGAACACCGCGAAGGCCTGGGAAGTCTTTTCATACCAACCACTTGCACGCAGTTCTTCAATAAATATGTTATCTGCCTGGCGCAGCAGATCGGCGTATTCCCCCTTCACCTCGCCCAGTATTCGCACACCCAGGCCGGGTCCCGGGAAGGGATGTCGATAAACCATGTCGTGTGGCAGGCCCAGGGCCACCCCCAACTCCCGCACCTCGTCCTTGAACAGTTCCCGCAGAGGCTCCAGCAATTTCAGGTGCATGTCCTCGGGAAGTCCGCCCACATTGTGGTGGGACTTGATGGCGTGGGCCTTCTTGGTCTTGGCGCCGGCGGACTCGATCACGTCCGGATAGATGGTGCCCTGTGCCAGCCATTTGGCGTTCCTGAGCTTGCCCGCCTCGCGCTGGAAGACCTGGACGAATTCGCCGCCGATGATCTTGCGCTTCCGTTCCGGCTCGACGACCCCGGCCAGCTTGCCCATGAACTGCTTGGTAGCGTCGACATGGATGACCTTCACGCCCAGGCTCCGGGCGAAGGTCTCCATGACCTGATCCGCCTCGTTCAGCCGAAGCAGGCCGGTATCCACGAACACGCAGGTGAGCTGATCGCCGATGGCCCGGTGGATCAGGGCCGCGGCCACGGATGAATCGACCCCGCCGGACAACCCGAGGATGACCACGTCGGAACCGACCTCCGCCCTGACCTTGGCCACCGCCTCGCCGATGTAATCGGGCATGTTCCAGTCCTGGCCGCAGCCGCAGATATCATGCACGAAGCGGCTCACGATGGCCTTGCCCTGCAGGGTGTGGGTCACTTCCGGGTGGAACTGCAGGCCGTAGTACCGGCGTTGGTCGTCAAACATGCCGGCGATGGGCGTGGAAGCGTTCTCACACATGACCTTGAAGCCGGGCGGCAGTTGCTCCACCCGGTCGCCATGGCTCATCCAAACGTCCAGCCAGCACTTGCCGTCCGGATCGGCCCGGTCCTGGATGTCGGCCAGAAGCCTGGAATGGCCATGGGCGCGCACCTCGGCGTAGCCATACTCGTGGTGGGCGGCTGTCACCACCTTGCCGCCCAGTTGCGCCGCCATGGTCTGCATGCCGTAGCAGATGCCCAATACCGGCACGCCCAAATCAAACACGGCCTGGGGAGCGCGCGGCGTTTCCTCTTCGGTCACCGAGGAGGGTCCGCCGGAGAGGATGACGCCCGCCGGCGCGAACTCGCTGATGAACTGCCCGCTCACGTCGTAGGGGTGTAACTCGCAGTAGACATTGGCCTCCCGTACCCTGCGGGCGATGAGCTGGGTGTATTGGGAACCGAAGTCGAGGATGAGGATTTTCTGGTGCATGGGGGTCTCAAACGAAAAAGGAGGGCTTTGCCCTCCTCCTCCGAGTCGCGGGATTAAACGTGGTAATTCGGCGCTTCCTTGGTGATCTGCACGTCATGGACATGAGATTCCGTGATGCCCGCCGAGGTGATCTCGACGAAATTGGCGTTGTCATGGAAGTGGGGGATGTTTCCCGAGCCCAGATAGCCCATGGAGGAGCGCAGGCCGCCCATCAGCTGGTGCAGCACGTTGAGGGCGCTGCCCTTGTATGGGACTCGGCCTTC
Source organism: uncultured Pseudomonadota bacterium (assembly GCA_963713085.1). Lineage (GTDB taxonomy): Bacteria > Pseudomonadota > Gammaproteobacteria > Burkholderiales > Thiobacillaceae > PFJX01. Next base: position 116,841 of record CAVQKQ010000002.1, read on the forward strand.
GATGCCTTCCGGCACAAGTTTTTCGACATTGGCCTCGTTGTCCTGGAAGTAGCGGTCCTTGGAACCTTTCTGCATGGCCCCCAGGGAGCCCATGCCGCGGTAGGACTTGAAGGAGCGCCCCTGGAACAGTTCGATCTCGCCCGGGGCCTCGTCTGTGCCTGCCAGCAAGCCTCCCAGCATGACGGTATGGGCCCCGGCCGCGATCGCCTTGGCGATATCCCCCGAGAAACGGATGCCGCCGTCGGCGATCAACGGTACGCCGCTCTCGGCAAGCGCGGCCGCCACATTCTGGACAGCGGTGATCTGGGGTACCCCCACCCCCGCAACGATACGTGTGGTGCAGATGGAACCCGGGCCGATGCCCACCTTCACGCAGTCGGCACCATGGTCCACCAAAGCACGGGCCGCATCCGCTGTGGCGATATTGCCGCCAATGACCTGGATGCGGGGATATCTCTGCTTCACCCATTCCACGCGCTTCAGCACGCCGTTGGAATGACCATGGGCGGTATCCACCACCAGCACGTCCACCCCGGCCTCCGCCAGGGCGGCCACCCGCTCCTCGGTATCGCCGCCCACACCCACTGCCGCACCAGCTAACAGTCGGCCCTGATCGTCCTTGCAGGCATTGGGATATTCGCTGGCCTTGAGAATGTCCTTCACGGTGATCAAGCCATGCAGTTCGTAGTTTTCGTTGATCACCAGCACCCGCTCGAGACGGTGCCGATGCAAAAGCTTCATGGCATCTTCCAGGTTGCCGCCTTCCTGCACCGTCACCAAGCGCTCACGCGGGGTCATGATGTTGGTAACCGACTGGTCCAGATTGGTCTCGAAGCGCAGATCCCGGTTGGTGACGATGCCCACCACCCTGCCCCCATCCACCACCGGCAGGCCGGATATACGATGCTTGCGAGTGATGGCAAGGACATCGCGCACGGTCATGGTCGGCGCGATGGTTACCGGATCCTTGACCACACCGGCTTCGTGCCGCTTGACCTTGGCCACCTCGGCGGCCTGCTGGGATACGTCCAGATTCTTGTGAATGATGCCGAGGCCGCCCTCCTGGGCCAGGGCAATGGCCATGCGCCCCTCGGTCACGGTGTCCATGGCGGCGGAAAGCACCGGAATATTGAGACTGATGGTCCGCGTCAGGCGGGTCTTCAGGGTGACATCGCGGGGCAGGATGTCGGAAAAGGCGGGGACGAGCAGAACGTCGTCGAAGGTGAGGGCTTTCTGGAGAATACGCATAGGGTGCCTTTACGCGCAAAACCGCATTATACCGGGGGTACAGGTCTCACCCAAGCCATGGTGTTTATCTACCAAAGTGGGGAAAAGCGGTTGACGGTGACCCGACCGGGCCTTAATTTGCGGCTACCGCTCCCCGAGCGAGTGTAAATCCATCCCTGGAGAGGAGATCTTGATGAATTCCAAAGTTACTTCCGTTGCCATTGCCGGCATATTCGCGATCGCCCTGTCAGCTTGCGGCACTGCCCCCACCAAGACATCCGAAGCGCCAAAAGCAGCCGCCATGGCCACCATCAGCGCCGAAGCTCAACAGGCCCTGACCCAGGCCGAGGCGGATATAAAATTGGCCAAGTCCAAATATGCCCTTTGGACCACCGCCGATGCGGCCCTGAAGAGCGCACAGGAGGCCGCCAAGTCCGGCGACAGTGCGGGCGTCATCAAGCAAGCAAAATTCGCCTCCGATCTGGCCAATGCCGGACTTGCCCAATTGTCCTACCCTTCCACGGAACACTAGAAAACATAGCAAGGGCGGCGTTCGCCGCCCGGCACGCCGGAAGTATCATCCATCCGCCGCTTCGCCTCCCCCCTTCTTCATCACCTTGCCCTCGGCGGCCCGTTGCCGCCTGACCTCCTTCGGATCGGCAATCAAGGCCCGGTAAATTTCCACGCGGTCCTTGTCGCGCAACAGCGCATCGGCCTTGGCCAACTTGTTCCAAATACCCAGCTTGTTCCTGTCGAGATCGATCTCCGGGAACTCAGCCAACAGACCCGAGCGCTCTATCGCCTGTCGGACCGTCCCCCCCTCAGCCAACGTCACCGGTACCACTTTTTGCCTATCGCGGAGGGCATACACCACCTCCACATGAATCTGGTTACTCATCGTTCGCCGTATACCTTTTCCGCCCGGTGCACGAAGGCATCCACCAAGTTATTGGTAATCACGCCGAAAACCGGCCCCAGCACCTTTTCCAGCAACCCGCTGGAAAACTCATAGTGCAAGGCAAATTCGATCTTGCATGCGGACACCGCCAGGATTTTGAATCGCCAATAACCCTCCAACTTTCGGAATGGTCCGCTTTTCAACCGGATCTCCATTTCATCGGGGTAGTGTTTCGCATTTTCCGTCGTGAAGTGCTGCTTCACGTGCAGGTAGTGAAGATGAATGGTTGCCGAGGTAATGTCTGCTGTCCGTTCATGGAGTTCGGTGCCGCCGCACCAGGGTAGAAACTGCGGATATTCCTCAACCCGATCCACCAATTCGAACATTTCAGCGGCCGAATAGGGAACCAGTACTGTTTTTACAACTTCAGCCATAGCGAGGACAGTATTCGGCTTAGGGGCAGATGGGACTGTTAAAATATCATGAAACTCCCACTTCCTCCCGGCACTGCCCCCCTCTTCTCCGGATCCCATGAGCATCATCGATAACAAAAAGGCCTTCCACGACTACTTCATCGAGGAACGCTATGAGGCCGGCATCGCCCTCGAAGGTTGGGAGGTCAAAGCCATCCGTGCCGGACGCGCCCAGATCAAGGAGGCCTACGTGGTCGTCAAGAAGGAGGAAATATGGCTGGTGGGTTGCCATATCAGTCCTCTTCCTACCGCCTCCACGCACATCAAGCCCGACCCGGTTCGCACCCGAAAATTACTCTTGCATGCCCATGAGATCAGCAAGCTGATAGGCAAGGTGCAACAGGCGGGATTTACCTTGGTCCCACTCAACCTGCACTACAGCAAGGGTCGCATCAAGCTGGAGATTGGCTTGGCCAAGGGCAAGAAATTGCACGACAAGCGCGAAACCGAGAAGCAGCGGGAATGGCAGCGGGACAAGGCAAGACTCATGCGGGACCGAAACGCATGAAATTTCCGGCGCCAAGCCAACCGTCACGCCGCAAGGAAGGACTGGTAGATATCACGGAGATCGCCGGCTTCGATGGCTATATCGATGCCCGTTCGCCGGCTGAATTCGCGGAAGACCACCTACCAGGCGCCATCAACCTGCCGGTGCTGGACAACGACGAACGGGCCAGGGTTGGCACCCTGCATAATCAGATCGGCGCCTTCGAGGCGAAGCGGGTCGGAGCGGCCCTGGTTTCACGCAATATCGCCCGGCACCTGGAGGGCCATTTCGCGGACAAGCCACGTCATTATCGCCAACTGGTTTATTGCTGGCGCGGTGGCAGCCGCAGCGGGGCCTTCACGACCGTACTGCGTGCTGTGGGCTGGGGCGCGGTGCAATTGGAAGGCGGCTACAAAGCCTATCGTCGCCATGTAATCAAGGAGTTGGAGAGAATTCCGGAGCAATTTCGGTTCCGCGTGGTGTGCGGCCCGACCGGTGTTGGCAAGAGCCGCTTCCTCCGGGCATTGGAGCGAAATGGCGCGCAGGTCCTGGATTTGGAGGCCATGGCCGTCCACATGGGCTCGGTGCTGGGTGCCTATCCCGACCAGCCACAACCTTCCCAAAAGTTATTTGAGAGCCGGGTCTGGCATGCCCTGCGCGGATTCGATCCGGCGCGTCCGGTGTTTGTCGAATCTGAAAGCAAGCGGATCGGCATCCTGCAAACACCTGATAACCTGCTTGAGCACATGCGCTGGGCGCATTGTCTCACCCTCACCGCACCCATGGCGGTCCGGGTCGCATTGCTGCTGGAGGAATACGCCCATTTCCTTACCAATCCGGAAACGCTGGCTCAACGACTCGACTGTCTGGTTCAACTGCAAGGACGGGAGCGTATCGAAAACTGGAAGGCAATGACCAGGTCGGGTCAATGGCAGGAATTGGTGACTGAATTATTGGTGCGCCACTACGACCCCGCCTATAAGCGATCACTTGGGCGCAATTACCCCCAAGCCGCCGAAGGGACGGCCTATACGATAACGTCCCACAGACCGGATTTCTTTCTGGAATTCGCTCGGCAGGTCGCGGCATCTGTAGCTTGACCTCCAGCCCCCCCCTGCTAGGCTTAAATTGTTACCACAGCGTAACAATCACTCTAAATCCAATCTGTTAATTTTATCAGTCCCATCAACGAGTTATTCAAGCAGAGGGGTCGCTATGTCTGTTACCTGGATCATGGTCGCCAATGCCAGCCAAGCAAAATTGTTTGCCAATCATGGCCCCAAACAGGGGCTCCGGTTCATCAAGGAACTGGTGCATCCCGCGAGTCGTGAGAAGACTTCCAATCTGGTAAGCGACCGATCTGGATCGGGACCGGGCCACGGTGCATTTATCCAGGCCACGGATCCAAAACACCACGAGGCGGAGCTTTTTGCCCAGGAAGTGTCCCGGGAACTGGAGCATGGCCGTCAGGAGAATGCCTACGACCGACTCATCCTCGTGGCCTCAGCCCCATTCATGGGGCTGGTCAACAACCGCCTGCCGGGGCAGGTCAGGAGTAAGGTATCGGAGAGCATAGACAAGGACTATACCCGCTTGCCTGTGAAGGATCTGGCGGGACAATTGGAGCATTACGTCTATCTATAGGAGGGGCCAGCGGCCCAATTCCTCATAACGTGCCCCTTCAGGGCGCAAGCTGGATTTGACCAGCACAAAATCCCGCGCCGGCCAGGCAACCGCTTCCGGCGCGGGATTTTTTTTTCTGCAGTCAGCCTTTCTGACCAGTGTGATGTGGGGGACATAGGCGCGCCGATCGAAAGCCACGTCTATGGCATCAAGTCTGTCTTCCAATCGTCGAACCAAATCAATCAACCCCTCCGGGGTCTGGCTTGCTCCCAAATTTGCTATCCGGTTATGGGACCAACATTGAAGCTGATCGAACAACACCTCGAACCGGTCTGACCTCACGTCGGCGGCTGCGGCACACAACTCCGTTTGGCGCTCCTCCGCAACATCACCGACAAACACCAGGGTCAAATGTAGGCTCTCCGGACGCATGGCCCGCCCACCCAGCAAGGCATGCAGGCTGGATGCGGCAGCCGCCAGCCTGGCCCTGAGAGGCGGGTCGGGCCACAGGGCGAAGAACACTCTCATTTCTCGATTAGGATGCACACCGCCTCGGCGGCGATGCCTTCCCCCCTTCCGGCAAATCCCAGTCTCTCGGTGGTAGTCGCCTTGATGTTGACCAAACCCACGGCAAGAGCCAGATCTTCCGCAATGTGTTCACACATCAAGGGAATGTGAGGCGACATCCTGGGCGCCTGGGCGATGATGGTGGCATCCAGGTTGCCAACCCGCCAGCCGTGTCCGTCCAGGAGAGACCCCACATGCCGCAACAGCTTGCGGCTGTCGATCCCTTTGAACCGCTCTTCCGTATCCGGGAAATGCCGGCCGATATCCCCCAAGCCCGCAGCACCCAACAGGGCATCGCAGATGGCATGAAGCAGGACATCCGCGTCGGAATGGCCCAGTAGGCCCTGTTCGAAAGGGATATCCACGCCGCCGATGACCAGCCTTCGCCCATGGGCTAAGGCATGCACGTCGAAACCGTGGCCGATACGCATATTCATTGCAGTTCCAAAGTCATGGTCTGGTGGGGAATCCCTGCGTCCATATACCCCTCCCCTTCGGCGAAAAACCCAAACCGGGAATAAAACGGGACGGCCTGGGTCTGGGCTGAAAGGTGTACCGAATTAAGCCCCGCCTCGCGCGCAATCCTCAATATTTCAGTCAACAGGGACGTCCCCACGCCATGCCCACGCCAATCCGGCAACACCGCCATACGCCCGATTCTACCTTGGGGTGTAAGGCGCACGATCCCGATGGCTGCATTGTCATGGGTGCGGGCGATGAACCAACGGCATTCGCTGTCCCTGCGCTCCCACTCCAATTCCTCGGGCACACCCTGCTCCTGGATGAAGACACGCCGACGGATCGAGGCGATGTCAGTCTCGTCCGTTTTCCAGTCACAGGCGCGAACAATGAAAGCGGAGGTTTCAGGCATGTGAAGACAGGTAAAATAGCGCGGTTATTCACAAGGAGTTTGCCATGAAACTTTACGGCATCCCCAATTGCAGCACCGTAAAAAAAGCCCGGGCCTGGTTGGAGGAACGGGAAATTCCCTATGAGTTCCATGATTTCAAAAAGCAGGGCGTGCCGGAGCCCGTGATGAACAACCTCATGAAACTGCTGGGTTGGGAGACCCTGATCAATCGCAATGGGCCCACCTGGAGAAAATTGCCCGAGGAACGCAAGGCCCAAGTCAAGGATGCGGCTTCTGCCCTGGCAGTGATGGAGGAGTATTCCAGCGTCATCAAACGCCCGATCCTGGATCGGGACGGACAATACCAAGTGGGATTTTCCGATAAAAATTACGCCGCATTTTTTGGCGAATAACATTAATTTGAACGATTTAAATGTTGATATTAATAGAAATTAATATCCAGTCACACACCAAGCCCACCCATTTCGATGCCAGCTAATACACTGACTTACGCCTGCGAGCTCGTCTCCCGTCGCTCCGTCACCCCCGACGATGACGGCTGCCAGAGTTGGTTGGCCGACAAGCTGGAACAACTGGGCTTTCGCATCGAGACGGTCAACAGCGCCGATGTGGTCAACCTTTGGGCGCGCCGAGGCGACAGCGCTCCGGTGATCTGTTTCGCGGGCCATACCGATGTGGTGCCCACCGGCCCCCTGGAACAGTGGAGCGCAGACCCTTTCCAGCCCACCATCCGGGAAGGAAAGCTCTACGGACGCGGCGCGGCGGACATGAAGGGCTCCATCGCCGCCTTCCTGGTGGCAGCGGAAAACTTCATCGCCCTGCATCCCGACCACCCCGGCTCCATCGCCTGGCTCATCACCTCGGACGAGGAAGGTCCCGCCGTGGACGGTACGGTCAAGGTGGTGGAAAGACTTGCAGCCCGCGACGAACTGATCGACTGCTGCATCGTTGGTGAGCCCACCTGCAGCACCACTTTCGGCGACACGATGAAGAACGGCCGACGCGGCTCCCTGCATGGCCGGCTACGGGTCAAAGGCATCCAGGGACACATCGCCTATCCTCAACTGGCAAGGAACCCCATCCACCTGGCCGCCCCCGCCATCGTCGAACTGGCGGCAATGGAATGGGACGGCGGCAACGAGTATTTCCCGCCCACCACTTGGCAGATATCCAATATGCACAGCGGCACCGGCGCCACCAATGTCGTCCCTGGCCATGCCGACATCGTGTTCAACTTCCGTCATGGCACCGCCAGCCCGGTGGAAAGCCTGAAACAACGGGTCCATGACATACTGGACCGCCATGGCCTGGAGTACGACCTGGAATGGGAAATCGGTGCCCAGCCCTTCCTTACGCCCCGTGGCAAACTGGTGGAGGCCCTTTCAGCGGCGGTACGGCAGACCGTGGGAATCACGCCGGAACTTTCCACCACAGGTGGTACCTCCGACGGCCGCTTCATCGCCGACATCGCCCGGGAGGTGGTGGAATTCGGACCGGTCAACGCGTCCATTCACAAGATCGACGAGAATGTGGGCGTGGAGGAGTTGGAACAACTGGCGCAGATATACCAGCGCACTCTAGAGAACCTGTTGCATGTTTGATCGTGATAAACAGGATCTGCTTACCCTGCGCGACTGGTTGCGCTATGCCGTGTCCTGTTTCAACGACGCCGGATTGTTTCACGGACATGGCACCGGCGAGTCCTATGACGAGGCCGCCTACCTCTGCCTGCATACGCTTCATCTGCCCATCGACCGTCTCGACCCGTTTCTGGATGCCCGCCTGTTGCCCGTAGAGCGGGAAAAACTGGCCCACGTCCTGAATCGACGCATCGTCGAACGCCTGCCCGCGCCCTACCTGACCCATGAAGCCTGGCTGCAAGGCCATCGCTTCTATGTGGACGAGCGGGTTATCGTGCCCCGCTCCTTCCTCGCCCCCATGATCCTGGAGCAGTTCCAGCCTTGGCTGGCCGATCCGGAAGCCGTCAAGAGGGCCTTGGACTTGTGCACCGGGTCTGGCTGCCTGGCCATTTTGCTAGCCGAGACCTTTTCCGACGCCCAGGTGGACGCGGTGGACCTTTCCCAGGATGCCCTGGAGGTGGCCCAGCGCAATGTGGCCGATTACCGGCTTCAGGATGCCATCCATCTCTACCCGGGAGACCTCTATGCGCCGTTGGGGGCGGCCACCTACGACCTGATCGTGTCCAACCCGCCCTATGTCGACCGGGCAGGCATGTCGTCGCTCCCGGCGGAATACCGCCACGAGCCGGAACTGGCCCTGGCCTCGGGAGAGGATGGCCTGGATGCCGTGCGCATCATCCTGCGCGATGCGGCCAGACACCTCAATCCGGGTGGCATGCTGGCGGTGGAGATCGGCCATAATCGGGCTACCCTGGAAAGGGCCTTCCCGGATCTGGATTTCACCTGGCCGCAGGTCGAAGGCGGCGAGGACACGGTGTTCATACTCGAGCGTGAACAACTCCCGCAATAACCAACCTTTATAATTTTCAGAAAGCACCCCAATGGAGTCCACCATGGAACAGATCGATCTCTTCGTCGCCTCACTCACTTCCTTCTGGACCCAGCTTGCCAGCTTCATTCCCCAACTCCTCGCCGCACTGCTCCTGTTGTTCGTGGGCTGGATATTGGCGAAGCTGGCCCGTACCGGCGTGATGCGCCTGATGGTGCTGCTCAAGTTCGACAAGGCCACGGAAAAATCCGGCCTGGAGGCCTTCATGAAGCACGCTGAACTGGATGTCTCGGTGGCTTCCCTGCTGGGCAATCTTGTCTACTGGCTGATCATCCTGGTCATGATCGTTACCGTGGCCAATTCGTTGGGTCTCTCCATGGTGGCGGACCTGTTCAAGAACGTGGTGCTGTATATCCCCAACGTCATTGTCGCCATTTTGATCCTGGTGTTCGGCACCATCCTGGCCCGCTTCATTAACCGGCTGGTATTCGCCTGGCTGTCCAACTTGGAATTCGACGGGGCACTGACGGTTTCCACCTTCTCCGAATACGCCATGATGGTGTTCGTGTTCTTCATCGCCATGGAGCAATTGCAGATCGCCAACGAGTTGCTGACCGCCGCCTTCATCATCGCCTTCGGCGCGGTAGGCCTGGCCTTCGCCATCGCCTTTGGCATCGGTGCGAAGGACTGGGCGGGCCGGATCGTGGAAAAACTGGCCAACAAGAAAAAACCGGACTGATCCCACAACACTGATCGGTCGGAATATTGGGCAGGCTGGGCACCCTCTTTCTCCATGCCGGCATCTGGCTTGGGCTGGGCCTGCTGATCTACGTGTTCATCCTGCGCCGGGAAGCCCCGCCAGCGCAATTCATAGGAACGGATACGGTGGAACTGCGCCGGGCCTTGGACGGCCACTACCATATCGACGGCAGCATCCAGGAAACGCCGGTGCGCTTTCTGGTGGATACCGGGGCGAGCACCGTTTCCATCTCCAGTGAGCTGGCCCGCCGCATCGGCCTGGGTTGCGATGTCGGATCCACGTTCAGCACCGCCAACGGGGTGGTCCAAGGCTGCACCTCCCGGGTGGCCCGGCTTGAATTCGGCCCGTTCCGGATCGACAACATCTCTGTCGCCATCCTGCCCCGCCTCAGCAGTGATGCCCTGCTGGGCATGAATGCCCTGGGCAGGCTGCGCATGGTTCAGGAAGCGGACCGGCTGCGCCTTTCGCCGCCGGACTGAGCGACGAACACCATCCCCATCACGAAGGGAATCACCATGCAGATCCGCACCCTCCTCCTCCTGATCATACTGGTCGCCATCGCCGTATTCGCCACGGCCAACTGGAACGCCTTCATGGCGCCTACGGCGCTGTCCCTGGGCTTCGCCGAATTCCAGGCCCCCCTTGGACTGATCATGCTGGGTCTGATCATCCTGCTGACCTTCCTGTTCCTGGCATTCGTGGTCTATCTGCAGGCAACGGTATTGCTGGAAACCCGACGCCACGCCAAGGAACTCCAGGTCCAGCGGGAATTGGCGGACAAGGCGGAGGCCTCCAGGTTCAGCGAATTGCGGACCTATCTGCAAGCGGAACTAGGCAAACTTTATGCCGACATCGCCCAATCAAGGTCCGAAATCCTGGCCCGGGTTGAACTGAGCGAGCAAGTGTTGAGCACCGCCGTGGAACAGGCCGGCACCAGCCTGTCCGCCTATATCGGCGAGATGGAGGACAGGCTGGAACAGAACACCGGGGAAGCACCCCGGCCCGATTGACCTCCCCCGCCTACTCGCCCCGCCGCACCCTGGACACCGCCAGCTTGCGCAGCATGGGACGATGTTTCGAGCGATGTTCGCCCATGCGGGTAAGGATGCCGCTCAGGAAAGCCACCGTTTCCACGATGTAGGGCCCCTTGTTGAGCATGACGCATTCCGCCCGGCCGCTCATGGCCGCGTCGGATACCTCGGCCCGGGACGGCAGTCCTTTTTTGGCCATGCTCTCCAGCACCTGGGTGGCCCAGATCACCGGCACATGGGCCGCCTCGCACAGCCATAAGATTTCCTCCTGCAACTCCGCCAGGCGCTCGAAGCCCACCTCCACCGCCAGGTCGCCCCGGGCCACCATGATGCCCACCGGCGGTTGGCGCAGGCTTTCCAGCAGAATGCGGGGCAGGTTCTCGAATGCCTGGCGGGTCTCGATCTTCAGCACCACCCCCAGCCCCTCGGCGCCCAAGCTCTTCAGGTGGTCATGGAAAGCGGCCACATCCGCCGCCCGCCGCACGAAAGACAAGCCCACCATATCCACCAGGGGTGCCATGAAGGCGAGATTCTCCAGATCCTTCTCAGTAAGGGCGGCGATGCCCAGCTCCGTGTCCGGCAGGTTGATGCCCTTCTCCGGCCGCAGCTTCGAACCTTCCGGTGCGGCCTGGGTAATCTCCACCAGAATGCCTTCCGGCTTCACTGCCCGCACCAGGCCTCCGATCTTGCCGTCGTCGAACCAGATGCGATGGCCTGGCCTGGCGGCCTTGAATACCGCCTGCAGGATGCAGGGAATATGGGCTGGCTGCCTGACCCGACCCCTGGCATCCAGCTGGGCGGGACCGCCCTGGCTGGCCTCCGTGGTGAGCAACAGCTTGTCGCCTGCCCTGAGGTTCAGGGGCAACACCACTGCCGGCAGGGGACCCAGACTGCCCTGCCCCAATGCCTTGGCGGTCCCGGCCTTCCGGCCTGGACGCACCAGACGATAAGGCGCGGCCTCCCCGAGAAACATATGCTTGTCACAGGTGGCCAGCAGGGAGTGGCCTCGCTTCGCCAGGACGGTCAATGTCCGGCTTGCGCCTCGGCTATCCTCCAGTTCCAGGCGGTCGCCTTTCCTGGCCAGGGCCAGCAGTTCCCCTTCGCTTGGCAAAATTACATCCACCGGTTCGACGGGGGACTCGGCCAGTTCCCTGGGTGTTAGCCAGACCCGCGCGGGCTGAAGGATCTGGCCCCAAACATCCCGCTTTGGCCCGAATTCCACGCAGCGCCCCAACGGGGCGATCTCCCCGGTGCGCAGCTTGGGCCCGGCCAGGTCGGCATAGACCTTGCAACGGCGTCCCAGCTTCTTCTCCGCCAGGCGCAGGTTGCGGATCATGCCTTGCCAGGCGGCGGGACCATCGTGGGCGCAATTGATGCGCATGATGTCCATGCCCACGGCCATCAGGGATTCAACCAGTCTTGCGTCAGTGGCCGCTTCCGACGGCATGGTGACCATGATGCGGGCCGCGTGCCGTTCCGGCAAAGGGCCCAGCAGGGTCTGGGTGTGTTCGTTGAGCCGCAGGCCGCCGATTTGCAGATCCGGCTTGCGATGGCGCCTTGCGACCTTGTTGCCCGACAAGGCATACAGCGCCTCCAACACGGCCTCGATGCTGTCCATGACATGGGCCTCGGCCCTGCCCAGGCGGGACAGACCAAGCAGGGCCAGATCCTGCTGCAACTGACGGATGTCCTGTTGGCGCAAAGCCATGTAATGCACCAGGTTGCGTGCGCTCAGATGTCGTGATGGATGCACGCCGTCGATGGCGTCCCCCAGGCGTTTTTCCAAGCGGAGGGCGCGGTTACGGAGGCTTTCAAGTGCGGGGATGAGATGGTCGGGGATGTGGTGCCCCGTTTTGCGGTGCCGAGTTGCGGCCATGGTTCGTTGCTGACAAGTGGAATATCGCCACTGTCATATCAAAGTAATATGACAATTGTGTTAGCGCGATATCTCCTCGGCCAAAAGCCAAGTTGCGCGAGTCCCCTGTCATTCCATGCCGGCGCTTATCAATTGGGACACAAACGATTCGCAAACCCAGCCGCAACGCCTGGTTCCGGCATGGGCTTCCCCGGCCTTCATCGCCCAGGCCGTCGGCCAGGGGGCAGACGCCCCATGAATTCCCTCCTCACTTGGTAGCTGCGGAGCGCGGTGATCTCCGAGGGGAGAAGCCCGCTTATTGTTTGATCAAAATGGTTGCATCTCTTTTCAATTTCAGTGGCTATGCCGAGGTGTTCACCAACCGGCCGACCACCTCGCCGAGGACGTTGACCGTCGCCCGTCCCGAAACATCCGTACCGGGCTCCACCCCATTGACGCCGACCCGGGATGTCTGGGCGGTGGCCGTCTTCGTATTCAATGGATCGGACTTGCTATCCGACGTTTCCGCGCGATCGATCCTGTTGCGCTCCGACTGTGCGCTGGCCAATGTGGCCAGCAAGGTATTGTGGCTGGAAGAACATGAGGTTGCGGAACCTATAGCCATGACCCGATCCTTTCAACAAGAATTGAACAAGCCGACATCCCGCGTGCTGCAAGAAAGGCACGGCCATTATCGAATACGAGGGGTCACGCAATCCTCACGGCGAGTTAAATTTAATGTGAACATTTTGGGGAAGATGTCCGCGAGCATGTCAGACTTGTGTACAGCTTGAGGGAAATCATGGCCGCTACCTGAAGCCGAGGACTTCGAGCACGGATTGATCGATCATTACGATACGGTTCGGTCAATAGGCAATACGGTCTCGGGATGCAGATACGGTAATGATCGAGGACAGGCGAGGTGATGTAGGCGGTAGTCGGGAATGCATTTTCTGCATTGGATTTTTTGCATTCGCGCCTTTCCATAGCTATGTTTTCAGTTATCAATACGCAACATTTCATATTGAGGGATAAAAAGAATGGTCAAGCGTGTCGGTTTGATTGCGGCGGTGATTCTGGGACTCGGGAACGGCATGGCCATGGCGGAGCCGGATGCGGGGACGGTTTTGAAGGAACCCACGACCGGAATGGAGTTCGTGTGGGTGCCCAGCGGTTGTTTCTACATGGGTTCGGAGAGTGGAGAACGGTTCGAAGAACCGATCCATCCCGTCTGCGTCAAGGGATTCTGGCTGGGCAAGGATGAGGTTACCCAGGCGCAATATCAGAAGATCACGGAAAGCAATCCGAGCGAAACCAAAGGCGCCGAACATCCGGTGGACTCTATTTCCTGGGATGACGCTGTGAGCTTTACCATGGCCTATTCGCTATTGACCAAAGTGCCGATGCGCCTGCCTTCGGAATCGGAATGGGAATACGCCTGTCGCGCCGGTGGGCGGCATAAGACCTATTGCGGTGACGGGGATCCGGCCAAGTTGGGATGGTATGGCAGCAACAGCGGCAACGGCACCAGCCCGGTCGGCAAGCTTCACCCCAATGCCTGGGGTTTGTACGACATGAGCGGCAACGTCTGGGAATGGGTACAAGACTGCTGGAATCTCGATTACGTGGGCGCACCCATGGATGGCAGCGGCTGGCTCGAGGGCAACTGTGAAAGGCGGGTTGCCCGGGGTGGGGCCTATGACATCAATCAGCCCAATATGCTCCGCGCCGCCAAGCGCGGCCGTGGTGATCGTAACTATCGGCTCAATGTGGTGGGCTTCAGGGTCGTTATCGCGCCGAAGTGAACCAGGTTGCCGCTCGGGGCCGACGGATTCGAGGCTTCCTGAGCGGCTCACGGTATCCGGGGGTCCCGCGTATGGAAACGATCAAACCAGGAATACGAAGATACCCAGCAGCATGGAGAGAATCAGACTGCTGACCAAGGGGAAGCGGTAATCACCGTTCTTACCATGGATCCGGATATCCCCGGGCAGGCTTCCAAACCCCATCCGCCGCAGCCAGGGCGAAAATAGCCCTGACAGCAACAAACCCAGGCCCAGAGTCAGCAGCCATTTGATCATAGACTGGCCTCGGCCATCATGACTAGCGCCTACCTTTGCCGGCTGGGCGCCTGCGCATGCCATGCAATGTCCCAGCCGGCTCCTTTCTCCCGTCTTCCCTCTCAGGCGCTTCCACAGCTTCCGGCCGATCACCACGTTTTTCCTTACCCTCCTTGCTCAGTCCACACCAGCGCAGCAGGGTCTGTACCTCCGCCTCCGGTAACTCCTCCTTCATGCCCCGCTTGAGTCGGGGCGGCATGGCCACAGGGCCGAAGCGGACCCGGATCAGGCGGCTGACGGTGAGGCCCAGGTGCTCGAACAAACGACGCACCTCCCGGTTACGGCCTTCCTTGATGACCAAGTGATACCACTGGTTCACACCCTCGCCGCCGGCCGGGACGATGGCTTCCACCCGGGCCATGCCGTCTTCCAGAAGTACGCCCTCGAGCAGGGAATCCATGAATTCCTTGGTTAGGGCGCCGATGATGCGCACGGCATATTCCCGCTCCACCTCGTAGCGAGGATGGGACAAGCGGTTGGCCAGTTCGCCGCTGGTGGTGAACATGAGCAGGCCTTCGGTGTTGTAGTCCAGACGGCCGATGTTGACCCAGCGGCCGCCGCGTACGCTGGGCAGGCCGTCGAACACAGAAACCCGGCCTTCCGGGTCGTCGCGGCTGACGATCTCGCCCTCCGGCTTGTGGTAGAGCAGGACCCGGGGCGTCTGCTTCTTCCAGGCCAGGCGGATCATCTTGCCGTTGACCTTGACCACATCCCCCGCCTTTACCCGATCCCCCACCTTGGCGGGCTGTCCGTTGACGGTGACCCTGCCTTCGGCGATGAGATCCTCCATGTCCCGACGCGAGCCCATGCCGGCGGTGGCCAGGGCCTTGTGGAGTTTTTCGCCGGGGTCCTCGATCTCTTCGGGGGAGGCCTTCAGGGGACGGCCCATGTAGGAATAGCGCGGCATGTGAGGTATCCGTAAATAGTTTTGGGTATAGGGCGGGTATATTAGCCAGCGGTTCACAACCTGACGACAAATATTCGGTTCCATGCAAGCGCATCAGCTCGAACTTCTCGCTCCGGCCCGCGACACCGACATCGGTATCGAAGCCATCAACCATGGCGCCGACGCGGTCTACATCGGCGGCCCGTCCTTCGGCGCCCGCACCAGCGCCGACAACAGCGTGGCGGACATTACCCGGCTGGTAGCACATGCCCACCGCTTCCACGCGCGCATCTACGCCACCCTCAACACCATCCTGCGGGACGACGAACTGGAACCTGCCCGCAGGCTGGCCTGGCAGCTCTACGACGCCGGGGTGGACGCCTTCATCGTCCAGGACATGGGCCTGCTGGAACTGGACCTGCCCCCAATCCAACTCCACGCCAGCACCCAGTGCGACATCCGCACCCCCGAGAAGGCGCGCTTCCTGGAGGAAGCGGGGCTATCGCAGCTGGTGTTGGCGCGGGAACTGACCCTGCGAGAGATCGCCACCATCCGCGCCCAGACCAACGCAATCCTTGAGTTCTTCATCCACGGGGCGTTATGCGTGGCATACAGTGGCCAGTGCTACATCAGCCACGCCCACACCGGCCGTAGCGCCAATCGGGGAGATTGCAGCCAGGCCTGCCGCCTGCCCTACCAGGTCACCGACGGCAAGGGCCGGATCGTGGCGCACGACAAACACGTGCTCTCGCTGAAGGACAACAACCAGAGCGGCAACCTGGAGTCCCTCATCGACGCCGGCATACGCAGTTTCAAGATCGAGGGCCGCTACAAGGACATGGGCTACGTGAAGAACATCACCGCCCACTATCGGAGACTGCTGGACCGGATCCTGGAATCGCGGCCGGATCTGGCCCGGGCCTCCAGCGGCCATTGCGCTTTCACTTTCACTCCGGACCCGGAGCTGAATTTCAACCGCGGCGCCACCGGCTATTTCGTCCAGGGCCGCCGGCAGGACATCGGTGCCTTCGACAGCCCCAAGAACCCGGGCCAGCCCATCGGCCACGTCACCAAGGTGGGGCCGGAGTGGGTGGAACTGGAAACCGGCGCGACCCTGAACAACGGCGATGGCCTGTGCTACTACGACCTGCAGAAGGAACTTCTGGGCCTGGCCATCAACCAGGCGGAAGCCATGGGCGGGAATCGCTGGCGAGTACGGCCCAAGGACCCTATCGCCGGGCTCAAGGACCTGCGTCCCGGCGTCGAGGTCAACCGCAACCGGGACATGAGTTGGCAACGGGTGATGGACAAAAAGTCCGCCGAGCGCCGCATCGGTATCTGGCTCAAGCTGCGGGATACCGTCGACGGCCTGACCCTTTCCGTCATCGACGAGGAGGGCCACAGCGCCACGGCCCATGCCGTCATCGCCAGGGAACCGGCCAAGGACACCGCCCGTGCCATGGCAGGGCTGAGGAATAGCTTGGCCAAATTGGGGGCGACCATCTTCGAGCCCATCGAAATCACTCTTGCCCTATCCCAGCCCTGGTTCGTGCCTGCCTCCGTCATTAACGCCCTGCGCCGGGAGGCGGTGGAGGCCTTGGAAGACAGCCGGGTAGCGACCCTGGAACGCCTGCCCCGGGCCATGCCCCAGGCCACCCGCTACCCGGAGGACAGTCTCAGTTACCTGTCCAACGTGTTTAACCAGCGGGCCCGGGATTTCTATGCCAAACACGGCGTAAAGCTCATCGCCGCCGCCTACGAGAACCACGAGGAGGAAGGCGAGGTCTCGCTGATGATCACCAGGCACTGCGTGCGCTATTCCCTGAGCCTATGCCCGCGCCAGACCCAGGGCGTCATCGGCGTCCACGGCACGGTCAAGGCTGAGCCACTCAATTTAATCAACGGCAGCGAGAGGCTTACCCTGCGCTTCGACTGCAAGGCCTGCGAAATGCACGTGGTTGGGAAGATCAAGCGTGCCGTCATCAACCAGCGAGCCAAGGAAACAAAGACGGTGCCGATGCGGTATTACCGCACACAGACAGGACGGTAAATACCGCCATCAGTCATCCGCGGCAGGCATTTCCTCGATGTTTTCGCCGCCTTGCAGGCTGGCCACCAAGTCCCTGGCCAAGTCGGGCAGGGGAGGAAGCTCGGACAGGGCGCGCAGGCCCAGGTCGGAGAGAAAATGCTTTGTGGTGGCGAATAGGGCCGGCCGGCCCGGGACTTCCTTGTGTCCTACCACCTCGATCCAGCCCCGTTCCTCCAGAGTCTTGATGATCTGGGAATTGACCGCCACACCCCGGATCTCCTCCACATCGCCCCGGGTGACGGGCTGGCGATAGGCGATCACGGCCAGGGTCTCCAGGGTGGCACGGGAATAGCGCGGCGGTTTTTCCGGGTTAAGCCGGTCCAGGTAGCGTTGGTATTCGGGCCGGGTCTGAAAGCGCCAGCCGTCGGCCACCATGGCCAGCTCCACCCCCCTGCCCTGCCATTCCGTGCGCAGGTCTTCCAGGGCCCGGCGCACCAGGTCGTTGTTGAGTTCTTCCTCGAACACCCGCTTCAATTCGTTGAGAGACATGGAGGTGGTACTGCTGAGCAGCACCGTCTCCAGGACGCGTTTGATCTCTTCAAAATTAAGCGGGTTGTCCATCGGGCTGCTCATGGGGCTGGGCGGCTGCAATCCGTGCGTGGATGGGGGCGAACGGCTCGTTCTGGACGATGTCCACCAGTCGTTCCCGCACCAGTTCCAGCAGGGCCAGGAAGGTGACCAGCATCTCGGCGCGTCCGCCGGCGGGATTGAACAGATCGGTGAACAGGGCCCGGCCCGATGCCTGGAGGTGCTTGAGCAGGCGGCTCATGTGTTCCCGCACCGACAGCTCCTGGCGGCCGATGCGGTGATGCTTGTTCATGGAGGCGCGCTTGAGGATGGCACGCCAGGCTTCCATCAGGTCCGCCTCGTTGACCAGGGGCAAGCGCTTGACCGCCAGCTGCGGCACCAGCACTCCTACAGTAAGGAAGTCCCGGCCCAACTGGGGGTGGTCGTCCAGACCCCGCGCCGCCAGTTTCATCTGTTCGTATTCAAGTAGGCGCCGCACCAGTTCAGCCCGGGGATCGTGCTCCTCGCCTTCTTCCTGTTTTTCCGGACGGGGCAACAGCATGCGCGACTTGATCTCGATCAGCATGGCCGCCATCACCAGGTATTCCGCCGCCAACTCCAGGCGCTTGCGGCGCATGGCCTCCACGTAGTCGATGTACTGTTTGGTGAGTGCCGCCATATTGACGTCCAGCACATTGAGGTTGTTGCGCCGGATCAACCAGAGCAGCAGGTCCAAAGGACCCTCGAATGCCTCCAGGATCACTTCCAGTGCGTCGGGGGGGATATAGAGGTCCGTGGGCAGGTCGGTCCACAGTTCGCCCTGGACCTTGGCCAGGTGACGAACCTCCTCCTCGGCCTGTTCGATGACCTCGGCGTCTTCAGCGACGTCGCTCATGCCGCCTCCTCCGAACCCGTATCGGGCATGCACCACCACCCGTCGGGACATGACGCCTATCGCGGCCAGTCGCACCTCCCACCTCGGGCGGCAGGCACTGCTCCCTGCTCATGCCGCCACCCGCTCTCGGTCCCGTCCGCTGCGCAGCAGCACGGCGTAGGACACCTCCACCCGGCCGTACTGCTCCAGGGCGGCGAACAGGTCCTCGTTCAGGCGCAAGCGCCAACTGCCGCCAAGGACGAGGTCGCAGGAGGCAACCTCGTTGTGGTACCCAAGCCTCACCGGGCAGCCGTCCCCCTGGCGATAAGGTGAGATGGACTCGATCAGGCGTCGGGCCTCAGGTCGGTCGTCCAGGTCCAGGCGCAACCCCGTGGCAAAGCGGGTGCGTGCACCTTCCAGGTCCATGAGCTCGTCGGCGGTGACCCGCATGCCGCCGGAATAGTCATCGTGGCTGGCCTTGCCGGCGATGATGAGCAGGGCATCCTCCTTGAGCAGATGGCGCTTGGCTTCGAAGGTCTCGTTGAAGACCGCCACGTCCACCTGGCCACCGCCGTCGTCAAGGGTGACGAAGGCCATCTTGCCCCGTCGCGTCATCTGGGTGCGCACGGCGGCCACGGTGCCGGCCATGAGTTGGGGGCCGGGCTGTGGCTTGATGTCCTTGAGGGACTTATCCACCATGCCCCGCAGCAAAGCCCGGTCGGCCTCGAAGGGATGGCCGCTGAGATAGAAGCCCAGGGCAGTCTTTTCCTGGATCAGCTTTTCCTTAAGGGACCACTCCGGGGCGTTCACCAGCCCCGGCGGGGCGTCGGTGTCCGTGTCGCCGAACAGGGAATCCTGTGCGGCATGGGCCTGACGGGTCTCCGCCCATTCCATGGCCAGCCCCACGCTCATAAGGGCCGCGTTGCGGTTGCCATGGAGGCCGTCGAAGGCCCCGGCACGCACCAGGGCCTCGATTACCCGGCGGTTGACGATTCTCCGGTCCACCCGACGGCAGAAGTCGAACAGGTCGGTGAAGGCGCCGTCCTGATCCCGGGCGGCGACGATGTTGGCGATGGCCCCCTCCCCGGTACCCTTGATGGCGCCCAGGCCATAGCGCACCCGCTGGCGGTCCACCGGCACGAATCGGTAGACGGACTGGTTCACGTCCGGCGCCAGGATGGTAAGCCCATTCTTCACCGCATCGTCGTGGACGATCTTGACGCTGTCAGTGTTGTCCATGTCGCTGGAGAAGGTGGCCGCCATGAAGGCGGCAGTATGGTGGGCCTTGAGCCAGGCGGTCTGGTAGGACACCACGGCGTAGGCAGCGGTGTGGGACTTGTTGAAACCGTATTCGGCGAACTTCTCCATCAGGTCGAACAGGCGTATGGCCAGGTCCGCGCCATAGCCCTTCTGCTCCGCGCCCTTGCTGAATATCTCCCGGTGCTTGGCCATCTCCTCGGCCTTCTTCTTGCCCATGGCCCGGCGCAGCAGGTCGGCGCCGCCCAGGGTGTAGCCGCCAATGATCTGGGATATCTGCATCACCTGTTCCTGGTAGACGATGACGCCGTAGGTGGGCTCAAGACACTCCTTCAGGTCCGGGTGGAAGTAATCGATGGTCTGCTTGCCCTTCTTGCGCAGGATGAAGTCGTCCACCATGCCGGAACCCAACGGGCCCGGCCGGTAAAGGGCCAGCACGGCGATGATGTCCTCGAAGCGGTCCGGCTCAAGCTTGGCCAGCAGCTTTTTCATGCCGTCCGATTCCACCTGAAAGATGGCGGTGGTGTTGGCCTTCTTCAGGATGTCGTAGGCGGCCGGGTCATCGAAGGGCAGGGTCTCCAGGTCCACGTCCCAGTTGGGGTCGAGCCGTTTGATGTACTTGATGGCGAGGTCGATGATGGTGAGGTTGCGCAGGCCCAGGAAGTCGAACTTCACCAGTCCGGCCTTCTCCACGTCGTCCTTGTCGAACTGGGACACCACCGAATCGGAGCCTTCCACGTTGTACAGGGGGCAGAAGTCGGTTAGCCGGCCCGGGGCGATGAGCACGCCACCGGCGTGGGTGCCGACGTTACGGGACAGGCCTTCCAGCTTGCGCGCCAGGTCGAACAGCTCCTTGACCTCTTCTTCCAACTCGTAGCGCGCCCTGAGTTCCGGCACCTGTTCCAGGGCCTCGCCCAGGGTCACGTTCTTGCCCGGGGCGGAGGGGATCATCTTGGACAACTGGTCGCAGAAGTTGTAGGACAGGTCCAGCACCCGGCCCACGTCCCGCACTACCGCCCGTGCCGCCATGGTGCCGAAGGTGGCGATCTGGGACACGGCATCGGCGCCGTATTTCTCGCGCACGTACTCGATCACGCGCCAGCGGTTATCCTGGCAGAAGTCCACGTCGAAGTCGGGCATGGACACCCGCTCCGGATTAAGGAATCGCTCAAACAAAAGCGCGTAAGCCAATGGATCCAAATCTGTAATTCCGATCGCATAGGCCACCAGGGAGCCCGCCCCGGACCCCCGCCCGGGGCCTACGGGCACGCCGTTGTGCTTGGCCCAGTTGATGAAGTCCGAGACGATCAGGAAGTAGCCTGGGAAGCCCATCTGGATGATGGTGTCCAATTCCAGTTCCAGCCGTGCCGAGTACTCCGGCAGCCTGGCAGTGCGCATTTCCGCATCCGGATAGAGTACTGCCATGCGCCCGGCCAGCCCCTCCCGGGCCCGCTTGCGCAGGTAGTCATCCAAGGGCAGGCCGTCCGGGGTGGGAAAATCCGGCAGCTTGCTCTTGCCCAGTTCCAGCACCAGGTTGCAGCGCCGGGCGATCTCCAGGCTGTTTTCCAGGGCCTCGGGCAGGTCGGAGAACAATTCCACCATCTCCGCCTGGGTCTTGAAATAGTCCTGTTCGGTGAAAGTCTTGGGCCGGCGCCGGTCCGACAGCACATAGCCCTCGGCGATGCAGACCCGGGCCTCGTGAGCCATGTAGTCGTCGCTGGCGAGGAATTCCACCGGATGGGTGGCCACCACCGGCAGGTCCAGTTCGTTGGCCAGCGCCAGGACATGACTGATGTGGATCTCGCATTCCGGCCGGCCGTCCCGCTGGACTTCCAGGTAATAGCGGTCGGGGAATCGCTCGGCCCAGGCCCTGGCCAGGGCCCGGGCGGTATCCAGTGATTCGTTCATAAGGGCCTGGCCCACGTCCCCGAGATGGGCGCCGGATAATGCGATCAAACCTTCCGAGGCGGCCAGACCGGCGGCACCGGTCTCGTCGAACCAGGCCGGCTGCAGGATGGCCCGGCCACGGTGCATGTTGGTGCGATAGGCCCGGGATAGCAGTTCGCAAAGGTTGCGCCAGCCAGTTTGGTCCTGGACCAGCAGGAGCAGGCGGGCCGGCTTGTCGGAAAATTCCGGCGGCGCCAACCATACATCGCAGCCGGCGATGGGCTTGAGCCCCTTTTTGCGGGCGCCGCTGTAGAACTTCACCAGGCCGAACGCGTTGGACAGGTCGGTGAGGGCCAGGGCCGGCATCCCGTCCGCCTTGGCCTCATTCACAGCGTCATCCAGCCGCAGGATGCTGTCCTGAATGGAATATTCGCTGTGCAGACGCAGGTGAACGAAGCGTGGAATGGTATGGGAATCGGTCATGGAGGGACTGCTGAAATACGAACCTGGATTCTACCGCCCCCGCCCGGGTCGTCACAGACCGTCACCAAACCTGGGCTTCCATACGCGCGCTGTCGGGCAGCGGCAAGATCCCACGAGGCCCCGGCACAGGACAGGGGGGATAATGACGGCCTGACCTTATCGAACTCGCGTCATGTCCGACCTCCAGCTGCCCATCCTTTCCCCCTTGGAAACCCGTGTCCTTGGGGTGCTCTACGAAAAGCAGTACACCGTCCCCGACACCTATCCCCTGTCCCTGAACGCCCTGGTGGCCGGATGCAACCAGAAAACCAGCCGCCACCCGGTAATGGAAGCCAGCGAGGCCGAAGTCCAGGGGGCTATCGACAGCCTTAAGGGGCCGGTCCTGGTAGTGGAATCCAGCGGCGGCCGGGTCCCCCGCTATGCCCACAACCTGGAACGGGTGCTGCGGGTGCCATCCCAGGCACTCGCCCTGCTCGCCGTGCTCATGCTCCGCGGTCCGCAAACCGCTGGTGAATTGCGCATCGGCAGCGAGCGCCTGCACCGGTTCGCCGACATCTCGGCTTTGGAAGGTTTTCTGGAGGAACTCGCAGAACGACCGGCCGGCCCCCTGGTGGCGGAACTGCCGCGCCAGCCCGGCGCGCGTGAGAGTCGCTGGGTCCACCTGCTCGGCGGCCCGCCGCCCATGGAGGTCAACATTGCCGCGACCACGTCGGGTGCCGACCCCGCCATGGACAACGTGACGGTGGGAGAAATCGTGGCCCTCAAGGCCAATGTTTCAAGATTGGAGACGGAGGTTGCCGGGCTCAGGATGCTTGTGGACAGGGTTTACCGGGAACTAGGCATCGAAGATTGACGCCTGAAACCTTATTTACACATCGCAATTAAGTTGCTGCTTGGTCTGCGCTGGCAATGTAAGGAATGCTAAAAATATCAATTCGCTTCATTCCGCGCCTGCAGTTGCCGATCATCATTGCTGATTGCACAAAGTGAAAGCGATTAAATATACAGGGATAGATTGCGTTCCTCTTTACAGAGACATAAATATGTGACCTTTCCTAAAGGTTAGTGTAATTTATTGTGTCAGAATTGTTTTTATCATCCGATGGCTATTTACTGCAAACTTGACAGATATGAAGCCAACTCTTTTATATCCTCGTCAGACAGTGATGCGGCAACAACTCTCATGCCGAGCATGCTGTGATTTTTCATACGACCGACATATTCCTTCAAATCCGACACCAAATAATCATATTGTTGCCCAGCAAGTCGCGGAAAATCCTTGAGGAACCGTGGATTTTCCTCCCCTTTGGCGTCATCACCATGGCAATCGGCACAGGCAAGACCAATTCTCGTTATCTCCTTAAAATATAGTGCTTTACCTTTTACAATCATTTCTGGATCAAGAGGTTCAGCCGGAGTTGAAGGAATAAATTTCTGTTTGCTGTAATACTCATCCAATTTGACGATGTCTTCATAGGATACCTGGTCCATGATGGTGCCCATGAAATCATCAACCCGGTTACGCTCTTTGTAGGCAGCCAGTTCATACAAGAGGTATCCGGGCAATTGCCCTGCGAGATTGGGCGCGATTGAAAGAGGGCTGTTTCCATCAATGCCGTGGCAGGCACCACATGTTTGCACCAATTCGGAATCCTGGGTAAGTCCACCTGCGAATACCAGGGGGGCATATGCAATTAGAAAAGTTAACAAGATCTTGTTCATTTCCGATTACCCCATAAGAAATTTCAGCGATTCATTTTATTCCATGGATCCATTATCGTCTCCAACCAATCTCTGATCCAGTGCCGATATCATCGAGATGTGGTTCGGTGGTGACAGCCTTGGCTTGCTTCTGTCTCATGCCTCCGACGGTGAGACACCAGTGTAGAGAGGAGTACCTCGTTACCCTTCTAGTTCATGAAGAGTTGCCAAGGCGTATTACAGAAGTGAGGGCACGAGATTTCTGGAGTTTCATGATAGGAGTTGGCTTGAGGCGTTGGCAAATCACACTGCCTGGACTCTTAGTCAAAGTGTGTTGTCGACATGTTGAAATTCCCAACAAACATCGTCCACAGCCAAACAGTCATGGAACCGTAGCCAATCAAGCGGAATGCCTTGCCACCATTCCAGGCACGTTCAATGAGAATGCGCGACCGTACCTCACTCGCCGGCAATGCCCCTGATCACATCCACGATGGCGTGGGTACGGGTGTTCATGATGGCCACGTCGGCATCGATGATGACGCGGACATAGCCCACGGGTAGTGGCGGCAGGCGACCCTCCAGATCATAGGGAAGGTTGCGATTCTGCTGGCCTGGTGGCATCCGCTCCTCGTACATCTTCCTTTCTTGTCCGGGCGGGATCTTGTGTTTCTTGGCCAACCCGGGCGGCAAAGACCTGCGCCGCTGATCGTAGTAATCCCTGATCATTGACCGTTCCCGGTCGCTGAACACCACGCGCACCTGGTCGTTGTCACGATCATGGCGCTCCCGCTCGTGCCATCCTCCCTCCGAGCTACGAGAAGTCGACGCCGGAGGGGGCATGCCATATGACCCACCGGGCGTCCGGTCGGAGTGTCGTGGGGGCGGGACTTCGCAACCGACGAGGAGGACGGTTGCGGCCAGACAGAGCATTGGCAGGGTTTGGGTTTTCATGGTGGTTCCATTCGTTCTGTTAGGCATTCGGGTTCATGGATCGTAGCCCCCAACATGGCTGTTGTTCCGTGATCTGTCTCACTGGAGCCAAAGCGGCTGGGCTGCGGATTACCTTGCCGGAATCCGGGATTGTCGTCGCAAGCTTTCCGCAAACCGATACCCGCCCTCGCCTTGCCCCACGAATCTCCTTCATTCACTTCATCAGAGGCGAAAATGCGGGTGTTGCCTGAGTAGCCTTTGCGTCTGTTGCCGGTCTTGCGTTTTGCTCACCCCCGGGGGGTGTTTGCGGTTTGCCCATGAAGGCGACAAAGGCCCAGTCTCGATAACTGGCCACGCCTTCAAAGGTCCTGTAAGCCGCTGGGAAACCCGCCTGTTTCAGGGGTGTGTCCTCGGATAGGCTGTACACGCCGGTTATCCCCTCCCCTTCTTTCACCAGTCCCCAATCCCTGGAGCGGGTCACGGGGTCCCGGTAGAGCCGGCGCAGGTGACGCACGGTCTGGGGAAAGCGGCGGTCGAGGAGCAGGTCTTCCAGGTGTTTCGGATAGGTCTTCTCGCTGCCCGGCGTGGCCTGCTGGTAAGCCTCGATGGCACGACGGTACTGGTCGCCCACGAACAGCAGTTCGGCCTCTTTCTCCCTGCGCAGCGAGGTGTCCCAGACCCTCCCCAAGCCGGCAAGGCCAAGGCCCAGCACCACCAGCAGGAACAGGACCCAGAGCAGGGTGAAGCCCCGCTCACCAATCGCCAAAGGCCTGCCCATCGGCGCCGGCGCCTTCCGCGCCGCTCTTGATATCGTAAATACCGTTCCCGCCTTCCGGGGCCGCGACCGGAATCCAGGTTTCCTGGCTTTCGGAGATGGGGTCCTTGGGCACGGCGCGCAGGTACCGCCTATCCACCAGCGACGCCAGGGATTCCGGCCACTGGCCGGTATCGGCATGGTACTGGTCGAGGGCATCCCGCATGGTGGCCAGGTCCTCCCGCAGCACTGCCTCCTTCGCCCGCTCCACATGCTTGAAGTAACGCGGCGTCGCCAGGGTGAGCAGCAGGGCGATGATGGAAAGCACCACCAGCAGTTCGATCAGGGTGAAGCCGGCATTCCCGGAACTGCCAGCGGCATGCGCCTGGTTGCTCATGTCACCATTCCCGGTAAGGCACACCGTTGATGCCGGTCTTGTCGGATAGGGAATACACGTCGAACACGTCTTCCCCTTCCCTGGGGTCGTCCGCGCTGCTTTCGTAACTGCGCTTGCCCCAGGTCTTGTCCGCCTCCGTGGCCTGGTCGCCATAGGTCGGGTCCCGGGGAAGACGGCGCAGGAAGAATAGCTTCCGTCCCTTGGGATCGGTGATATCGGTGATGCCGTCCACCAAGGCACCCAGGTCCGGTGGATAGCCGCTGGCGTCGGCGTCCGCCTCGATGCGCTTGTCCAGGACGGCCTGGTGATAGGCGTCGATGGCGCCGCGGATCTGGCGCAGCGCCAGACGCAACTCGGATTCCTTCTGGCGTTTGGCGGACATTTCCATGAGCGGCGCGGCCATCAGGGCCAGCACGGCGACGATGGCCACCGTCACCACCAGCTCGATGAGTGTGAAGCCGCGCAGCCGCTTCATGCCTTCAGGGGTTGGCCGGCTGCGGTGCATCGGGAGTGGCCGGCGGCGATTCCGCTTCGTTCTCGGGCGGTTGCTGCTGGGGAGGGACCTGCCGCAGCGGCGGCCGGAACAGGCGGGGAAGGAAGCCGCCGCCGCCTGTGCCCGGCGATGGCGGGCGCAGTTGCAGGGGCTGGTCGGAAGACTCCGCCTCGGTACCGGCGAAGAATTCGCTCTGGGCCAATGCCGGACGCTCCACGTTGCGCAGGATGTGGGGCGTGATGAGGAGGACGATCTCGGACTTGCTCTTGTCATCCCGGTGGTTGGAGAACAGCCGGCCCAGGATGGGAATATCGCCCAGGCCGGGCACCTTGCTGGCGCTGGACCGATCCTCGTCGGAGATCAGCCCCGCCAGCACCTGGGTCTCGCCGTCCTTGAGACGCAACGTGGTGGTGGCGTTGCGGCTACCCAGCTGGTAGGTAAGTGTCCCGGTGGAGGTCTTGACCTGCTGGACGATGTTGGATACTTCCAGCCCCACCTTGATGCCCACGTCCCCCTCCAGATAGACCTGGGGTTCCACGTCCAGCTTGAGACCCACATCCAGGTAGGCCACCGACTCCGAGGTCACACCGGTGGAGGTGACGTTGGAGGTAATCACCGGCACCTTATCGCCAATGTGAATCTTGGCCTTTTCCCGGTTCTTGACGCGGATTCGGGGATTGGCCAGGAGGTTAACGTCGCCGTCTTCCTTGCGCAAGTTGATCACGGGCGACGGACTCAAGGTGGTCCTGGACGAATCGATGTTGCTCAGATCCGCGACGGTCAATGGCAGGGTCGACAGGGCGCGCGTGCTATCACCGGTAGCCACGGGCACACCCAGATTGTTTTGCGAGTACACCGGCGTGTCGATGACATTCAGCACGCCGAACTGGGTCGGCCACTGAGCCCCCAGTTCCAGCAGCTTGCTGCGCTTCACCTCGAGGATCTCCACCTCCAGCATCACCTCCGGCTCGGGACGGTCCTGGACGGCGATGAGCTTCTCGATCAGGCGCATGGCCTCCGGCGTGTCCCGGGCCACCAGGAGGTTGAGCTTCTCATCGACGAACACGTCCTTGGTCTTGACCATGGTCTTGACCAGGTTGAGGGTGGTCTTGGCGTCGGCGTTGGCCAGGAAGAAGCTCTTGACCACCAGTTCCTGGTACTCGCGCTGCTTGACCGGGGTGTTGGGATAAATCAGCAGAGTGCTTCCAGACAATACCTTGCGGTTGAGCTGGCTGGTGGTCAGGAGCATGTCCACGGCATCCAGAATGGCGGTATCGCGGGCATAGATGGTGACCTTGGCATCCGTGCGCAGGTCCTTGTCCAGCACGAAGTTCAGGCCGGATTGGCGGGAAATGGCATCGAAAACGCTGCGCAGGGGGGCATCCCGGAACTCCAGGGAGATGGTGCGGCGGTATTTCTGGTCCAATTGGGGCATCACCACCCCCTGGGGCTTGCCCGCCTTCGCATCGGCCTGTTTCAGCAGGTCGCGGGCCTGAGCGTTGCCGGGCTCCTGGGCCAGAACCACCCGCAGCTTGTGCTGGGCCAACTCGGGCTTGTCGTTCTTGATGGCCTGCGCCGCTTCCCGGATCAAGGCCCGGTTGCCGCGGGCGGTGTCCACGGCGGCCAGGCCGGCAGGTGCGCGTACGTCCTCCGGATGCAGACCCAGCACCTTGCGATAGGCCGCCGTCGCCTCGTCGAATCGGTCGGCGGCCAGGGCGGCATCCCCTCGCGTCAGCAGGCGCTGGACTTCGGTCTCCTTGGCACGCAGGTAAGCGGCGCGGACCTGGATATTTCCAGGTTGTGTGCGCATCGCCTGCTCCAGTTGCTTCAGGCCTTCATCGGTGCGTCCCTCGGCCAGCAGGCGCTGGCCTTCCCGCAGGGCCTGGTCGGTGGCGCAGCCGCCCAGCAGCGACACGGCGAATAGCACAGCAAGCGCGTATTTCATGGCGCGATCCTCAGGGTTCTTTGTTGGTTCAAGGGCTCGTAGGTGAACAGGACGGCCCCGGGTGTGATGTCGTCCAGGCGCCAGCCGCCCGCCAGCCGGTCCCCTTTTTGGCCGGTCAGGGTGCGATCGCCCTGGGCCAGAAACACGGTCTGCCGGCCTGCCTCGGTCCAGGCGCCGAGAAAGCCGAACGGCAGAGGCGGGGCCATGGGCAGGGGCGGGGGCGCGGGATGGGACGGTGGGGGCGGCGGCCGGAAGGTCTGGGCCGGGAACAGGTCCGCCTGGGCGGTGGTGGCCATTGCCGGGCGCGCCCCACGGGACGCCGATTCCTTCCCCACCGCGACCGGCTGATCGGGGGACGCCGGGGCCGGCGCGGCCGTCGGATTCCGATGCTTGGTGATCGGCTCCACTACCCCTGCCGGCTCGTCAGCCCCGGGCCAGAACGCTGCAGCCGCCACGCCGGCCAGCAATAGTCCGAGCACGGCATGGCGCGGCTTCACTGGGCGCTCCTCAGGAATAAAGTGAAACGCAGGTTCGCATCGAGTCCGGTTTCGCCGATGGCGTCCCCGCTCGATGCGCAGGTTTTCCAGGGCCAGGGCCGGCTCCTGGTTCAATGCCTGGGCCAGAAAGTCACGGATCGAGGCATAGTCGCCGCTGATTGGCAGGGTGATGTTCAGGCGGGTCAGCCCGGCGCTCGCATCCCGGACCTCCCGGTAATTGCCTTCCGCCAGGGCCAGGCCGGCCTTGCCGGCGGCACCGAACAGCTTGGCCAGACTGCCGTAGCCGTCCTGCCTGTCGGGCAGATCGGCACGCCAGTCCCGATCCTGCGCCACGGTTTGGGGCTGGCGCGGCTGGCTGGCAAGCAGGTCGGTGCGCAAGCGCAACCGCTCCGCCTCCTCCCCCATGGGCCGCACCTGGACCAGGCATGCCAGCAGCCCGCCGATCAACAGGGCCAGGCCCAGCCAGCCGGGCCAGCCGACTCGGGCCAGGCCCCAGGCGATCCAGTCGCCGGCCCGTTTCATCGGTTTGGCCTCATGGCTTGCGCCATCGGACCCGCACCACGAAATCCACGGCCTTTTCCCCGTCCTGTTCCACATCGTTGTGGCTGGTGAGCACAACTTGCTCTAGTCCCGCCTGCCCGTTCAGGGCCCTGACATAGTCCAGCATCGACTTGTGATCCTTGGCCTCGGCGGTCAGGTTGAGCGTGCCGCCGCCCGCATCCGCTTCCATGCTCAGCAAGGCGATGCTCCGGGGACGGCTCTGCTCCAATCCGGCCAGAAGGCCTTGCCAATCGGTGGCTAGGAGGGTCCGCCCCTGCGCCGCGGACGGGCTTTCCTTGTCGGCCTCGCTCCGCGCCGGGGCATGCCTGGCCGTATTGGGGACAAACGTGGCCAGGCGCGATCGCTGGACCTCCAGATCGGCACCGACCCGGTCGTAGCGCCAGCCAGCCCAGGCGGCCATGCCCGCGCCCAGGATCAGCAGCAGCCACCCGGCCCATGAGGGCGGCCGGCGGGATGAGGCGAGATTGAGGTTCAGATTCACGGCCGGACCCCGTCCCAACCACCGCTGCCCGGCATGAGTTCATGCAACTTGTAGGCCTGCGCCAGACCCTGCCAGGCGAGTTCCATTTCAGGCGCCGCCAGCCACAGGTCGCCGCTGGCCTCCACGCCGCTGTGCAACGCCTCGCGCGTCAGCAGCGCGGCCAGGCTGGCCACCACGCCGTCAGTCGCCTGGGCCGTCCGGACCGCCGTCAGGCTGCCGCGATCAAGCCGCGCCACCACGATGCGCTCCGGCTCCGCCAGGGCCAGCCAGCCGGAGCCGCGGCCGATGCGGCCACGATGGCGGCGCCAGGCCGCCTGGAACCAGGGAAAGGCCTGGGACAGGCGGACACCGGCCGCGGCCAGGCTCTGTTCCAGTTCGTCATAGCGGCCGGCTGCCATCACGGTCACCGGCACCGGACACCCCGGTGGCATGTCCTGCCAGGCCATGCGCCAGGCCTGGGCTTCTTCACCGTAGTCCTGGTCCAGCTGACCGCGTATCCAGCCTTCCATCTCCTCCGCGCCAAGCCGCAGCGGCGGCGACGGCGCCACCAGGACCTGGGCGAAGTGGTGGGACAGGCTGGCCCGGGCCCGCCCCTTGGGTTTGGTGTCATGCAGTGCCTGTTCCAGGGCCGCGAGGGTCCCTTCCCAGCCCGCCTCGCCCCTGTGCTCCGACCAGCGTCCGCCGACCCGCATCAGGACGCGGCCGGGCAGCAGGGTGAGGTCGATGTCAGAGGACAAAAGTGACACGGTTGATCTCTTCCAGGGTGGTCTCGCCGCGCCTGACCATGGCCACCGCCGCGTCCCGCAGGGAGGTGACCCCCGAGCGGTAGGCGGCCTCCTTGAGGGCTCGGATGGGGGCACGGGCCACAATCAGTTCGCGGATTTCGTCGCTCAGCAGGAGCATCTCCGCCACCGCCTTGCGACCCTTGTAGCCGGTGCCCCGGCATTGGCCGCAGCCCCCGCCGGCGCGGAATTCGAATTCGGCCGCGTCTCCCAGGGCCGAGTCGGCAAGCAGCTGGGTTGATGGCGCATAGGGTTCGGCGCAGTGGGGGCAATTCACCCGCACCAGGCGCTGGGCCAGGATACCGTTCAGGGCGGACACGAAGCTGTAGGGGTCCAGGCCCATGTGCATCATCCGGCCGATGACGTCGAACACGTTGTTGGCGTGCACCGTGGTGAACACCAGGTGGCCGGTGAGAGCCGACTGCACGGCGATCTGGGCAGTTTCCGGATCGCGGATCTCGCCCACCATGATCTTGTCCGGGTCGTGGCGCAGGATGGAACGCAGGCCCCGGGCGAAGGTCAGCCCCTTTTTTTCGTTCACCGGGATCTGTAGCACGCCCTGTAGTTGGTATTCCACCGGATCCTCGATGGTGATGATCTTGTCCCGGCCGGTATTGATCTCCGAGAGGGCCGCATAGAGGGTGGTGGTCTTGCCCGAGCCGGTGGGGCCGGTCACCAGCACCATGCCGTAGGGTTCCCGGGACAGTCGGCGCAGGCGGGCCAGGTTGTCCGGGTCGAAGCCCAGCCGATCCAGGGTGATGCCCTTCAACTCGTCTGCCAACTGCTGGCGGTCCAGTACCCGCAGCACGGCATCCTCGCCGAACACGCCGGGCATGATGGAGACCCGCAGGTCGATCTCCCGCCCGCGCATGGATACCTTGAAGCGGCCGTCCTGGGGCACCCGCCGCTCGGCAATATCAAGTTCGGCCATGACCTTGATGCGCGAGATCACCTGCTCCGCCATCTCCCGGCCCGGAGCCTGAGCGATCTGGGTCAGCACGCCGTCGATGCGGTACTTGATGGTGAGCCCGGCGGGGTCGTTCTCCATGTGGATGTCGGAGGCGCCGACCGCCAGGGCGTCGTATAGGGTTGAATGGGTCAGCTTGACCACCGGCGATGCATCGCTGCCGATGGCCTGGAGGGAGATCTCCTCCACGGCCTCCCGTCCGGCCGCGTTCTGGGGACCGGCGATCACCCCGTCCATGGCCTTGAGGCTACCCTCCAGCCGGTGCAGCCAGGCCAGGATGTCCTCGCGCAGGGCCAAGGCCGGCCGGAATGCCACCTGGAGGCGGTGCTCGGCCCATTCTTCCAGGGTGGGATTGAGAGGGTCGGCGAACACGAACCAGACCTGTCCTTCCCCATCCCGGCAGGCGGCGCATTCCCGGTCCAGGGAAAGATTGAACGGGATCAGGTCGAAGGCGGGCTCCAGTTCCCTCAACCCGGCCATGTCCACGGTGGGGTAGGCGAAGGCCCGACCCAGTTCCGCGAGGAAGCCATCGGGAGCCAGCGCCATACTCTCCTGCAGGGCCGCCAGGGCGGACATGCCGCCGCGCGCGGCTTCCTGCCTGGCCCGGGCCACCCGTTCGGCATCGATCCGCATGATTACTGCAGGCTCCCCGCCAGTTCGAATATGGGCAGATACAACAGCACCACCAGCACGCCGATCACCAGCCCGATCATTGCCATTAGCAGCGGTTCCACCAGACGGGTGAACCACTCCACGAAGCGGGCCAGTTCCTCGTCGTGGAATTTCGCCACCGACTCCATCATCTCGCCCATGCGCCCGGATTTTTCACCGACCCGCAGTAGCCGGGCCGCCACCGGTGTGGACAGCCCTTTCGCCTCCATGGCCCGGGACAGGGATTGCCCCTCCCGAATCATCCCGGACGCGCCCTGAAGGCGAACGCGCAATTCCGGGTGCAGCAGGCCCTCGGCCATGGCCAGGGCCGGCACCACGGCAATGCCGCCCTGCAGCAGCATGCCGACGGTGCGGTAGAACCGGGTGAGATGGAACACCCGAAGGCGCTCGCCCAGGCCCGGCATGCGCCAGAGCGTGCGGGAAATCCAGGCCCGCGTGGCCGCGCGGCTCAGGCCCCAGAGCGCCAGGGCCACCACGGCGGACAACCCGACCACCATGGAATAGGCGTGATGCTGGAGCGCCCCGCCCCATTGGATCAGGATCCTGGATGCGAACGGCAGGGCCTGCATGTTGTCCTCGTATATCCCGGCGAAACGGGGAGTGACGTAACCCAGGAGAAACAGCGCCACCAAGCCTCCCGCACCCAGCAGCAGCAAGGGGTAGACGGCGGCGGCGGCCACCTTTTTCTTCACCCCGTCCACCTGCTCCTGGTAAGCCACATAGCGGGAAAGTGCCTCAGCCAGCCCACTGGTCCGTTCAGAGGCGCGTACCACCGAGACGTACAAAGGCGGGAAGGTCTCGGGGAAGTGGGCGATGGCGGCGGAGAAGCTCTCTCCCTCGAACAGGTGCTGCACCACCCGGGCCAGAATCTGTCGGGCTTCGGCGCGGGTTTCCTTTTCCGCCAAGGTCTCCAGGGATTCAGTGAGGGACAGGCCGCTGCCCAGCAGCGCCATCAGTTCCCGGCTGAACAACACCAGCGGAAAGGCGCTATGCCGCCTCAGCCAGCCCAAGCCCGAACCACCGCGCGGGCTGACCGCCAGGACCCGATAGCCCTGGCTGCGGGCATGTTCCGTCGCCTCGGCTTCGCCGCCCGCTTCCACGGTGAGCTTAATCCGGCCGGCCGAGCCTAGGGCACGTATCTCGTAGAGCATTATTGCCAGTTCGTGATGTCCGCCGCTTCGGCCGACCCGCCGGGCTGGCCATCCTTGCCCAGGGAAAAGAGGTCGAACTCGCCATGTTCGCCGGGCGATTTGTACTGATAGGGGTTGCCCCAGGGATCATTGGGGACGTTCTTCTTCAGGTAGGGTCCCTGCCAGCGGGATTCGCCGGCGGGCCGGACATCGAGGGCGGCGATGCCCTGCTCGCCAGTGGGATAGTGCCCCACATCCAGACGATACTGGTCCAGCGCATCCTCCAGGGCCTTGATCTGTGCCCGGGCCACCTTGACCTCGGATTTGCCCACCTGGGAAAAATAGCGCGGCGCCACGAAGCCCACCAGCAAACCGATGATGACCAATACGACCAGGAGTTCCAACAAGGTGAATCCGGCTTGCCGCCGGTGTTTCAAAATCTTGCTCATACATATATCCATGGAAGCCCGGGTTGGTAGTGCGATTATTGTGTCGCTCATGTAACACGAAGATCACATACAAAACGTGTGCAATTATCCCACACTCTTGTCGGTGTCAGGTATCTACCTACTTGCATGGGTGCCACGCATGGAATATTCGTCACGTGCCAGCATTCAGCAACTTCTCGATTTCGGCTGCTGGCACTGCCCCATTACGGCGCACGCCATTCGAAAAGATCAGTGCAGGGGTACCGTTTATTCCCAGGCGGCGCCCCAACGCCATGATGCTCTCGACCGGGTTATCGCAATCCTTGGATTCGGGGGGCGCCTTGCCTTCGATCAGATAGTCCTGCCAGGCCTGAGCCTTGTCGGGTGCACACCAGATGGCCTTTGATATTGCCAAGGCGCGTGGATGCAGTTCGACCAGTGGATAGGGGAAGATATACAACTTGACGTTGTCCACTTGCGCCAATTCCCTCTCTAACTTCTTGCAGAAGGGACATTCCGGGTCGGAAAACACGGCCAGCCTACGTTCCCCTTTGCCACGCGTGATCTTGATGGCCTTGTCCAAGGGCAGGCTGGAAAAATCCAGTTGTGGCATCTGTTCCATGCGCTTCCGGGTCAGATTGGTCTTGCTGCGGGTATCGATCAGGGGGCCCGGCAGCAGGTAATCCCCGGTTTCATTCACATAGATGATCTCCCCGTTAGCGAAGACCTCGAGCAGGCCTGGGATGGGGCTGGGCGCCACGGTTCCGATCTCGATGCCGGGATAGCGCTCGGTCAACGCCTTGCGGATGGCCGCCTCATCGGCCTGGGCCAGCAGGGGAAACAAGACGCCCAGCAATATTACGAGGTGCTTCATGTTATCTCCATATTTTGGCCATCGACGCATCACGTGGCCCGGCTGATATTAGCCATTTGTCATTACGAAACCACTGTACCTGAACTCCGGGCATGGCCCTCACGCCTCACGATCCGCTTTATAAAGTACGTCACAACCGGCTTAGGCGGTATTCAACTTTTCGACAAAATTGTTCAGGTCATCCGGCAAAGGGGCTTGAATGGCCAGAGGCTGATGCGTGATCGGATGTAGCAGTTCCAGGCTGGCCGCATGCAGGAACATGCGCCTGAGCCCCTGCCGCTTCAAGACACGGTTGGCCTCGGGGTCTCCATATTTGTCATCGCCGGCGATAGGATGATTCAGCGCGGCCAGGTGCACCCGGATCTGGTGCGTACGGCCGGTTTTCAGCTCCGCCTCCAGCAGGCTGTAATCCTGGTAGCGCCGCACCAGACTGAAAATGGTGTGGGCGCGCTGGCCGTCCTCGTCCACCGCCACCCGGCGCTCCCCGTCTTCATTGAGATATTTATGAAGTGAGAGTTTCACGTGGCGAACCGGATCCCGCCAATGACCCAAGGCGAGGGCAACATAGGTTTTCCTGGTCTCTCCTTCCCGCAGCATTCTGTGCAACTCGGTCAGGGCCGTGCGTTTCAGTGCCAGCATCAACACCCCGGAGGTTTCCTTGTCCAGGCGATGGGCCAATTCCAGAAACCGGGCGTGGGGCAATTCCATCCGCAACTGCTCGATCACTCCCAGGCTGATACCGCTGCCGCCATGGACCGCCTGACCGCTGGGCTTGTCGATGATCAGCAGGCTGTCATCGCGATACAGCACCCGGTCCAGCAGCGGTTTGCCGAAAACCCCGACGGGCGTTTCCACCTTTTCCGCCATGCGCACCGGGGGGATGCGTATTTCATCCCCCTCGGCCAGTTTGTACTCGGGCTTGGCACGGCGACCGCACACCCGAACCTCGCCTTCCCTCAACATGCGGTAAATACGACTTTTCGGCACGCCTTTGAGGCGGCGGAACAGAAAATTATCCAGGCGCTGCCCGCATTCTTCCGGACCGATCGACACTTTGGTTACAGCAGCTTTGCCATTGGATTGCATTCGCTTATACTCACGCTGCTCAAAAAGGGTGCAATAGGGGCGTTGAAGAGCTTGCCCGCGCACTAAATTTGGGTGCCGGTTGTTTCAGCTCACCGGCGCTAGAGCCGCCCCCCGGTGCGCCTGATCTACGCGTATTCCGCGACCATAGAGCAGCACCCGAGGCCCGCTGGCCCGAAAAAAGCAGCGATGTTAACGCACAGTTTGCGCCACCAGCACCCGGACAATTGCCCGGCCGGTTATGAGCCGGCGGGAAATAGGATAAACCTCGAATCATGCACCAGCCGTTCAGCGACACGGATATTCCAGCCGCCTGACTTCCTGCCCCGCATCGCCGCCACAATTACAGTGGCGGGGTTTATCTCCCGGGCGCGCGTCGCGCTGGGGTAAAAAATGAAACGAATGTTGTTCAACGCGACGCAGGCGGAGGAACTCCGCGTCGCCATTGTCGAAGGTCAGAAACTGATCGACCTGGACATTGAGTCCGCCACCAAGGAACAGCGCAAAGGCAACATCTACAAGGCCGTTGTCACCCGGGTAGAACCCTCCCTTGAAGCCTGCTTCGTCAACTACGGCGCGGAACGCCACGGTTTTCTGCCGTTCAAGGAGATCTCTCGTTCCGCCCTGCCAGGCGGCGATATCAGCCGGGGCAAGATCCAGGAACAACTGAAGGAAGGCCTGGAACTCATCGTCCAGGTGGAAAAGGACGAGCGCGGCAACAAAGGTGCGGCCCTGACCAACTTCGTCAGCCTGGCCGGCCGCTATCTTGTGCTGATGCCCAATAATCCCCGGGGCGGCGGCGTTTCCCGCCGCATCGAGGGCGAGGAACGCAATGAACTGCGGGACGCCCTGGCGCAGTTGGAAGTACCCGCCGGCATGAGCCTGATCGGCCGCACCGCCGGCATCGGACGCGGCGTCGAGGAACTCCAGTGGGACCTGAACTATCTCCTGCAACTCTGGAGCGCCATCGACGGCGCAGCCAAGGGCCAGACCGGGGCATTCCTGATCTATGCCGAATCCAGCCTGGTGATACGCGCCATCCGCGACTACTTCACCCCGGATATCGGCGAACTCCTGATCGATGAACCCAGTATCTACGAACAGGCCAGGCAGTTCATGGCCCACGTGATGCCGGGCAACGTCAACAGCGTCAAGCTCTACAGCGACCCGGTGCCCCTGTTCTCGCGCTTCCAGATCGAACACCAGATCGAAACCGCCTATTCCCGCACCGTTCCCCTGCCCTCCGGCGGCTCCATCGTAATCGACCACGCCGAAGCCCTGGTGGCGGTCGATGTCAACTCCGCCCAGGCCACAAAGGGCGGCGACATTGAACAGACCGCCTTAAACACCAACCTGGAGGCCGCCGACGAGGTGGCACGCCAGTTGCGTTTGCGGGACCTGGGCGGCCTGATCGTCATCGACTTCATCGACATGGAGAACCAGCGCAACCAGCGCGAGGTGGAAGATCGCCTGCGCGATGCCCTGCACTATGACCGGGCACGGGTCCAGACCGGCAAGATCTCCCGTTTCGGCCTGCTGGAACTGTCGCGCCAACGCCTCCAGCCCAGCCTGGGCGAGACCAGCTACATCACCTGCCCGCGCTGCGCCGGCACCGGCCACGTGCGCAGTACCGAATCCTTCGCCTTGCACCTGCTGCGCCTGCTCCAGGAAGAGGCCATGAAGGACAATACCGGCACGGTCCAACTTCAGGTGCCCGTCGAAGTAGCCACTTTCCTGCTCAACGAGAAGCGCCACGACATTCTCTCCATCGAGGCACGACACCGGGTGGAAGTGGTGCTGATCCCCAATCTGCACTTCGAGACGCCCCGCTACACCCTGTCCCGCTTCCGCCACGATCAGTTGAACCAGGCCGAACCCCTGGCCCCCAGCTACAAGATGGTGGAGAAGCCGCTGGAGGAGGAACCCCAGCAGCGCGGTGCCGGCGCCGCCAAGCCGGAGCGGGCCCAACCCATGGTTCAGGGCATCACCCCCGACCAGCCGGCCCCTACCCCCGTCAGCGTCTCCCCCATTGCCCCGGAATCGGCGAAGCCCGGGCTGTTCGGCCGCATTGTCGGCTGGCTGCGCGGCATGAATGCCCCGGAGGAAGAGGTCAAACCCATCGCCGAGAAGAAACCCGAGCCTCGCCGTGAGCGCGACAGCCGTCGCAGCCGGGACAATCGCGGTGAACGGGGCGAGCAGCGTCGTCCCCGTGGCGAACGGCCCGAGAAGTCCGAGCGCGCGGAACAAGGCGAGCGCCGTCCCCGTGGCGAACGCCAGGACAACCGGGAACCCCGGGAGAATCGTGAACCCAGGGAACCTCGCGAGAGCCGCGATACCAGGGGCGAGCGCCCGGAACGCCCACGCCGCGAGCGGGCTCCGGCGGCCGAAACCGTCAAGGCGACCGAGCCGGTTGCCACCGTACCCTCGACCGACGCCGGGGGAGAAGCAACAGCAGAAGAACACGAAAACCGCCGCCGGGGTCGCCGCGGTGGCAGGGGTCGCCGCGGAGAAGGCCGCAGTGGCGAAGGACGAGGCGAAAGCGCGACACAATCCTTGGAACAGCCCTCCGAGAAGGTCCTGGAGGCCGATGGCGTCGCGGAGATGCCGGTCCCGGAAACAACGGCTCCGGCAGTGGCTCCCACAGTCATGATCCAGATGGACTTGGCGGAATCCGGGCCTGCCGAGCGGCCAGCTATCGTTACTCCAGCCGTGGTGGAACCGGTAAAACCCCAGCCCGAACCGGTCGAATTGCCGGAACCGGACCTGTCCGCAGCCGGGCTGGAGATGGTGCAAACCAAATCCGCCGCCGCGGCTGAAGCCACGGGCGGCCAGGAGCCGCCTACGGTCAAACCTTCGCGCCGCCGGCGCAGTCGCTCCCAGTCGGAACAGGCCCAGGTCGAACCCTTACAGATGGTGGAAACCAAGTCAGACAACGCCCCCGAGTCGGCCGACGCAACATCGGCGAATTGGGGGCCGCCCTCAAATCCGCGGCGCCGCGCACGTCCCAAGACCGAGGATGTGCAAGCCGCCGAACCGCTGGTATTGGTGGAAACCAAGCAAGCGGATGAAACTCCGGCGCATTGAGGTCCACCCTCAAGGAATGAAAAAGCCGGCTAATAGCCGGCTTTTTCATTCGCGCCCCGTTTGACCTGCCTGAGCTAAGTCCTGATCGTAATCAGCAAGCCGGCTGCGGCATCCTCCACCATATCAAGCACCATGCTGAATCCCCGGGTTCCACCGTAGTAGGGGTCCGGCACCTCCAGGTTGGGAAACTTATTGCTGTAGGAAAGAAACAGCCGCAGCTTGTGCTGGTGCTCGGGTGGACATTTCCGCTTGAGCGAGGCGAGGTTGTCCCGGTCCATGGCCAGGATATAGTCAAAATCGGTGAAATCCCTTTTCTTGACCTGCCTGGCCCGCAGAGTAGACAGGTCATAACCCCGTACGCGCGCGGTTTCCTGGGCCCTTTTGTCCGGGGCCTCCCCTTCATGGTAGCCCTCGGTCCCCGCGGAATCGATCAGCAGCTTTTTTTCCATCCCGGCTTCCAGCGCCTTCTTGCTCAGCACGCCTTCGGCGGTGGGAGATCGACAGATGTTGCCCATGCAAACCAGCAAAATGGCAACCTTTTCGTTTGTGTCCTGCATTTCTGTTCCTGTTGGTTGGATCGCTCACCCATGTTCAAGGCAGCAACAGACTGAATACGGCGCCATGATCGTTGTGCAGGCGGAGTTCGCCACAGCGATCCTGGTTGGTGTGGGCTTGGGCTATCAGGCTGGATAGCTGCAAGCCCAGACCGGTACCGGTCGCTCGATATGGGGTGTCTGTAGAGACGCTTTCGAGGATGTGCGTTGGATAACCGTCCGAATCATCCCTGACCTGAAAGGCCAGATAGCCATCAATGATATTGGACTCGATGCGAATTGTGGAGCGCGCGTATTGTAGAGAATTGTGCAGGGCGTTGATCAAGGCCATTTCCACCAGGCTCCGATCAAAAAAACCGATTTCCGGCACGGCCGGGTCGACCCTACTCTCTATGACATGCTTGCCCCGGGACAGAGATGACGCCATGTCCTGACAGGCACGTACCAGATCATGTGGGGAATAGGCATCCAACGAGGGATGCAACTGCTGGTTCACCGCCTTGTATATGAGTAAGGCCTGCTGCAGCCTGTCTACCACCCCCTGGCACAACAGCCTCGCCTCGTTGACGGTGGTGTCATGCTCCGGGTCGACCCTGAGGGGTATGGCGTCGATGGTCATGGCAAGCAGACCGAGATTATTCTTTAACTCATGCATGAAGGCGGCATAGAGCGTCGTCACATCCAATTTCATTTGTCGCCTTTCCTGCGGATGCCGAATCGGGTTTCGACCTCTTTCATGTTGATACGCAACCCGGGGATCCGGCCATGGCCCGGTGCCTGCCGTTCCGCTTCATCCAGCAATCGCCGCGCCTCCTGCAGCATTGCTTCGTCCATACCTTCCCGGTCCAGCAGTTTCAATATCACCCAGACCGCATTCATGATGATGCGGGGATTGAAGGGTGCCTCCCTGCAGGCGGTGAGCAGACATTCCACCGCCGCCCGGTAATCACCCTTCTGAGCCAGCATGACCCCTTCGTTATTGAGCTTGCGCACATCCGCCGTCGCCGTGGACACCACGGCGTCGCCCGCCTCACCGCGCCCCGCCTCTTCATAGATGCGCTTGGCCTTGGCCAGAAGAGCCTCGCTGTCGTGGGCGTTCTTGGCCACCTCTCCGACGATGGCATCCGCATCCTCGAGACGCCCGTTGGCCATGCAGGTTTCCGCGAGATCCAGCATGGCCTGGGAGTCGATGTGCACCCCGGCGCCGCGCAGTTTGGCCGCCTCGTCCAGTGCCCGTTTGGCCTCTTCGCTGTGTCCGGCCTTGGTATGCACCATGCCCTGAGTGACCGCCATGACCAACTGACCCTCCGCGCTGGAATGAAGCGTGGGTTTGGCATTTTTCAGGGTATCCGATGCCGCCTTGAGGTCACCTTGTTCGATCTGCACCCGGCACAAATTCCCGAAATCCGACGGGGTGATGAAGATGGAATGGCGTCCCTTGTCCAAGGCCGCAGCGAAGGCATTGCGCGCGGTGCCCAGATCGCCGTTGGCATGGGCCAACTCGCCAAGTCTTTGCTGGCGACGGACGGTCTTACCGGAGATGGCAGTCCCTTGTTCCAGGACTTTCTGGGCACCCGCGAGGTCTTTCCTCGCCTGGCACACCTCTGACAGCAAATCGTAGGCCGCCACCATTTCCGGGGCCGCCTCCATCACATCCCGCAGTTCCTCTTCGGCCTCCACTTCCTTTTTCTCCATATGCAGCGCCCTGGCCAGACCGAGCCGGGCCCAGGGCACCGCGCGCATCTTGATGATCTTCCGATAGAGTTCCTCCGCCTCCTCGAATCGGCCGGCGGCATTCAGCAGTTCGCCCTTGAAACGCAAGGCATCCACGACATACTTTGGCTTGCTCTGGATGATGACGTCGCAACTCGCGATGGCCGCCTCCAGGTCGTGGGCTGCGAATTGCAGGTAGGCATCCAGGAAGACCAGCTTGCGCAACAGGATGTTCTCAAGCCGATTGCGCAGGATTTCCGCGCTGAACGGCTTGATCATGTAATCGTCCGGAGCCAGTTCCGCGGTGGCCACCACTTTCTCGTAGACCGACTCGGCCGTAACCATGATGAACACGGTCTCCAGGTTGATCAAACCACGGTGGCGCAGTTCTTCAAGCAGTTGCTGGCCATCCCGGCCATCGCCCAGGTTGAAGTCGCACAGGATCAGATCATATTGGCTGTGCTGGACCCGGGCGATGGCTTCGAATGCCGATCCGGCCAGGTCAATCTTGGTCATGCCGAAATTGGACAAGGTCATCTTCAGCGCGCTGCGCATTCCCGGGTAGTCGTCCACCACCAAGGCGCGCAAAGAGCCATAGTTGATCGTGTCATCGATCATCTTGATCGTGCTCAAAGCCATTGCCACCTCACTCTCCGGGACAGCCTGCTATAGCCTCGGTCCCTTTATTTGCGCTGCCGACAAGCCCCACT
The DNA here is from genome assembly GCA_963713085.1 of uncultured Pseudomonadota bacterium. Lineage (GTDB taxonomy): Bacteria > Pseudomonadota > Gammaproteobacteria > Burkholderiales > Thiobacillaceae > PFJX01. The sequence goes on from CAVQKQ010000002.1 coordinate 158,964, forward strand.
AACGGCATTAATTCAGGACTCTGAACCCTCCTCCACCCCGAACATGCGCTTTTTCAATTCGTGCAGTTGGTCGCGCAAAGACGCGGCCTTCTCGAATTCCAGGTTCCTGGCGGCCGCCATCATCTCTTTTTCGATGCGCTTGATTTCCCGGGTCAGGTCCTTCTCGCTCATCACCTCATATCTTGCCCGGGCCTGGGCGGCCTTGATCTCCTGTTGGGCGGAGTCGACATCGTAGACGCCTTCGATGATGTCCTTGATGCGCTTGCTCACGCCGCGGGGCACGATGCCGTGGACGGTGTTGAACTCGGTCTGCTTTCGGCGGCGGCGCTCGGTCTCGTCGATGGCCCGGCGCATGGAATCGGTGACACGGTCAGCATAGAGGATGGCGGTGCCGTTGATGTGGCGGGCCGCCCGGCCGATGGTCTGGATCAGGGAACGCTCGGAACGCAAGAAACCCTCCTTGTCCGCATCCAGAATAGCGACAAGTGAAACCTCTGGAATATCAAGACCTTCCCGAAGCAAGTTAATGCCGATCAACACGTCAAAAACCCCAAGGCGCAGATCCCGCAATATCTCCACCCGCTCCACAGTGTCTATGTCCGAGTGCAGGTAACGCACCTTGACACCGTGGTCGGCGTAGTACTCGGTAAGCTGTTCCGACATGCGCTTGGTGAGAGTGGTGACCATGACACGTTCCCCCTTGGCCACACGCAGGCTGATCTCGGACATGAGGTCATCCACCTGGGTGGTGACGGGCCGGATGACCACCTCGGGATCGATCAGGCCGGTGGGCCGAACCAACTGCTCCACCACCCGCTGCTGGTGATTGGACTCATAAGGCCCCGGTGTGGCGGAAACGAACACGGTCTGGCGCATGATCCGTTCGAACTCGTCGAAACGCAGGGGCCGGTTGTCCAGAGCCGAGGGCAGCCGGAAGCCGTAGTCCACCAGATTCTCCTTGCGCGCACGGTCGCCCTTGTACATGCCCCCCACCTGGGGCACGGTGACGTGGGACTCGTCGATGAACATCAGGGCGTCTTCCGGCAGGTAGTCGATCAGGGTGGGGGGTGGCTCCCCGGGGCGACGACCGGTCAGATGCCGGGAATAGTTCTCGATTCCTTTGCAGAAGCCCAGTTCCGCCATCATCTCCAGGTCGAAGCGGGTGCGCTGCTCGATACGCTGGGCCTCCACCAGCTTGCCGTTGTCCTGGAAGAACTTCAGCCGCTCCGCCAGTTCCAGTTTGATGGCCTCCACGGCCTTCAGGGTGTTCTCCCTGGGCGTGACGTAGTGGCTTGAGGGGAACACCGTGAAACGAGCGGCCTTGTGCATCACCTGCCCGGTCAGCGGGTCGAACAGGGACAGGGATTCCACCTCGTCGTCGAACAGGGACACCCGCACCGCCGTTTCGGCATGTTCCGCCGGGAAGATGTCGATCACGTCGCCCTTCACCCGGAACACGCCGCGCTTGAATTCCAGCTCGTTGCGCTGGTACTGCATCTCCGTGAGCCGACGCAGGACATAGCGCTGGTCCACCCGGTCCCCCACCCTAAGGTGCAGGATCATGTCGTGATAGTCCGACGGATCGCCGATGCCGTAGATGGCCGAAACGGTGGCGACAATGACGCAATCCTTGCGCTCCAGCAGGGCCTTGGTGGCCGACAGGCGCATCTGCTCGATGTGCTCGTTTATGCTGGAATCCTTCTCGATGAACAGGTCCCGGGCCGGCACATAGGCCTCGGGCTGGTAGTAATCGTAGTAGGAGACGAAATACTCCACCGCGTGGTCCGGGAAGAACTCCCGGAACTCGGAATACAGCTGTGCCGCCAGGGTCTTGTTGGGCGCCATGACGAAGGCCGGCCGGCCCAGCCGGGCGATGGCGTTGGCCATGGTGTAGGTCTTGCCCGAGCCGGTCACCCCAAGCAGGGTCTGGAAGCGAAGGCCTGCCTCGATACCATCCACCAGTTGCGCAATCGCCTCGGGCTGGTCCCCTGCCGGCGGAAACGGTTGGTGCAATGCAAAAGGGCTATTGGGAAAAGTGACAGCCAAGTTAAAATCCGCGCGCGAAATTGGTGGATGATACCGCGCGCGCCACCCGCGTTCTTCCCTGCATAGGTCACATCTTGGAACTCTCCAACCGCGTCAAGAACATCAAGCCCTCTCCGACCCTGGCCGTCACCGCCCTGGCGGCCAAGCTCAAGGCCGAGGGCAAGGACATCATCGGCCTGGGCGTGGGCGAGCCGGACTTCGACACACCCCAGCACATCAAGGACGCGGCCATCGCCGCCATCAACGCCGGCTTCACCAAGTACACCGCCGTGGGCGGCACCCCCGGTCTGAAGCAGGCTGTGATCGCCAAGTTCAAGCGGGAAAACGGCCTGGATTACGCCACCAACCAGGTTCTGGTGTCCTGCGGCGGCAAGCAGAGTTTCTACAACCTGGCCCAGGCCTTCATCAACCCGGGCGACGAGGTGATCATCCCCGCCCCCTACTGGGTCTCCTACCCGGACATGGTGATCCTGGCGGATGGCGTACCGGTCACCATCCCCACCGACATCGACCAGAACTTCAAGATCACCCCTGATCAGCTGGAAGCGGCCATCACCTTCAAAACCCGGATGCTGGTGATCAACAGCCCCTCCAACCCCAGCGGCGCCGTCTACACCAAGGCGGAACTGGCTGATCTGGGCGAGGTACTGCGCCGCCATCCCCAAGTGCTTATCGTCACCGACGACATGTACGAGCACATCATGCTGGCCGACACCCCATTCGCCAACATCCTCAACTCCTGCCCCGACCTGTACGACCGCACCATGGTCCTGAACGGCGTGTCCAAGGCCTACGCCATGACCGGCTGGCGCATCGGCTACGCCGCCGGGCCCAAGGACATCATCGCCGCAATGGAAAGCATCCAGTCCCAGAGCACCTCCAACCCCACCTCCATCTCCCAGATGGCGACGGAGGCCGCCCTAAACGGCGACCAGGGATGCATCCAGCCCATGCTGGCCGCCTTCAAGGAGCGTCACCGCTACGTGGTGGACGGCCTCAACGCCATCCCCGGCATCCGCTGCGTGGACAGCGGCGGGGCCTTCTACGCCTTCCCAGACGCCAGCGAAGCAATCACCCGTCTGTTTGAAGCCGGCAAGCTCAAGGCCAACGACGACCTGGCCTTCACCGAATACCTCCTGGACTTCGGCGTCGCCATAGTGCCCGGTTCCGCCTTTGGTGCGGAAGGTTGCATCCGCCTGTCGTTCGCCACCTCCATGGACAACCTGAGAAAGGCAGTCGAGCGCATCGGCGCCGCCCTAGCGTAAGCGGACACGCGGATCAACAGCCGGTCTCGCCGCATATCAAGTTGACCCGGAGGCGCGCCCTAATTATCATTGCGCGCTCTCAAATCCCCGATAGCTCAGTTGGTAGAGCAACGGACTGTTAATCCGTGTGTCCCTGGTTCGAGCCCAGGTCGGGGAGCCA
>CAVQKQ010000003.1:0-46088 GCA_963713085.1 uncultured Pseudomonadota bacterium
AAGCACGACAGCAGAACAAACCAGGCTCCAGTGATGACTCGATTGATTCCGATTACAGCCAGGAACAGCCTCTTAGCGTGGCCACGGTGAATGGCTCAGAAACGGCCGGCTATATCGGCCCTTCGATTTGTGCCGATCTCCTCTTGGAGATGCCTGATCAACAGGAAGGAGGCCACAGCGATTCGTCTTTCATGTCAAATTATTGACGTTTTCGGAATCTGTCACAGGCAATGAATACTTAAGTCGTTGACTCAGCAACACTTCCAATGTCGGCACGTATATTGCGTAAAACAATCCACAATATAATTTTTGTAAACAAGGCACTAACAAGTAAATTCGATGCCGCACATCAAGAACAACCTCTCCATGTGGGACAGACTCAGCCGTTTTCTCAAGCAGAGCGGCAAGTCGGCGGCCGACTCCGCGACCTCAGTCCTGTCCTACGCTTATCAAAAGTCCGAATACGAGTCGAATATCCGCCCCCATCGACCTGATCCGGAGGAAATCCAAGTCGAGGAAATCGACCAGGAGGAATTTGTGCGGGAATGGGGCCGCACGATCAGCAACGAGGCCGCATTCGCAGGAAACGCGAACACCGGAGAAGGTGTCAGGATTGACCGGCGGCTCCCGAATTTCGACCGACGCCTGCCTAACCATGACAGACGCGCGGGTGATGGCCATGACAGAAGGCGGGGCTCGATATGGTCTGGCACCACCCCGACACCCCCAGTGGAAAAACGCAGCCAACTGAAAAAATAACCTGGCCGGCTGAGGGACCATACTTGTTCACCCCTGCCGCCGCAGTGTCTCAACCCACTACCTCCTCCCCCGACCATTAACAACGGTCACACCTCACGCAACGACCGGCCTTCATCCCCTATCATGACGGCTCTCCCCAACAAACACTGGGACCGCCGCTTCCGATGGCGATTGATCCGGACACCGAAAACGCGAGCGCAGACGCCGTCCAGCGGGTGGTCAAGGTGCGCCGCGACTACAACACCTGGGTCGCAAACGAGACTCTGGAGGACTACGCCCTGCGCTTCACACCGCGCAGCTATCGCAAGTGGAGCGAGTTGCGGGTGGCCAACACGGCATTCGGCGCGGCCTCGTTCCTGGTGCTGGAAGCGGTGGGCGCCACCCTCCTTGTCGATTACGGCTTCATCAACGCCGCCCTGGCGATCCTGGCAACAGGCCTGATCATCTTCCTGGCCGGCCTGCCGGTGAGCCTGTTCGCGGCCCGCCACGGCCTGGACATGGATCTGCTAACCCGGGGCGCCGGGTTCGGCTACCTGGGCTCCACCATCACCTCCCTGATCTACGCCTCCTTCACCTTCATCTTCTTCGCCCTGGAGGCAGCCATCATGGCTTACGCGCTGGAGCTGGCCCTGGGCATCCCGCCGGCCTGGGGCTACCTGCTCTGCGCCCTGGTGGTGATTCCACTGGTCACCCACGGCGTGACGGTCATCAGCAAGCTGCAGACCCTGACCCAGCCGGTCTGGCTAACCATGCTGATCCTGCCCTATGTCTTCCTGCTGGTGCAGGATCCCCATGCCTTCGCCGGCATCACAGGCTACGGCGGCGCCAGCGGCGAGGGGGACGGCTTCCACATCCACCTGTTCGGCGCCGCCATGGCTGTGGGCCTAGCCCTGATCACACAGATGGGCGAGCAGGTGGACTACCTGCGCTTCATGCCGGAACGCACCCCGGAAAACCGCCGTCGCTGGCTGGCGGGTGTGCTGATCGGCGGGCCGGGCTGGGTGCTGCCCGGCGTGATCAAGATGCTGGGCGGCATGCTCCTGGCCTACCTGGCCATCAGCCATGCCGTGCCGGAACACCGGGCAGTGGACCCCAACCAGATGTACCTGGTGGCCTACCGCTACGTGTTCCCCACCCTGGGCTGGGCGGTGGCGGCCACCGCCGTGTTCGTAATCATTTCCCAGCTCAAGATCAACGTCACCAACGCCTACGCCGGCTCCCTGGCCTGGTCCAACTTCTTCGCCCGGCTCACCCACAGCCATCCGGGACGGGTGGTGTGGGTGGTGTTCAACACCCTGATCGCCCTCATGCTCATGGAACTAGACCTGTTCCAGGCCTTGGGCCGGGTGCTGGGGCTGTATTCCAACGTGGCCGTGGCCTGGATGATGACGGTGGTCGCGGACCTGGTGATCAACAAGCCCCTGGGCATGTCGCCGCCGGGCATCGAATTCCGCCGCGCCTACCTGTACGACATCAACCCGGTGGGGGTGGGCGCCATGGGCCTCGCCTCGCTGCTTTCCATCGCCGCCTACGTCGGGCTACTGGGGCCGGCGCTGCAGCCCTATGCCATCTTCATCGCCCTGGTCGCGCCCTTGCTGGTCTCGCCCCTCATCGCCTGGGCCACGGGCGGACGCTACTACCTGGCGCGCCGAGCCGTGGCGCCGGCCACCGGCTCCGGTCTCGAGACCAAGGCCTGCTGCATCTGCGGCAAGGACTACGAACAGGAGGACCTGGCCCAGTGCCCCGCCTACCAGGACAACATCTGCTCCCTGTGCTGTTCCCTGGACGCCCGCTGCCATGACCTGTGCAAGCCCCAGGCCCGCCTGTCGGTCCAGTGGGCCGCCCTGCTGGAACGGCTGTTGCCGGCCCGGGCGCGCCCATACCTGGATGCCGGCCTGGGCCACTACCTGCTGCTGATGCTGGCGATCGTCCCATTCCTGGGCCTGCTCGCCGGCCTGCTCTACTACCAGGAAGTCCTTACCCTGTCCCAAGGCGAAGTGGCACTGAAGCCCCTGCTGCAGCAGGCCTTTGTGCGCACCTTCGCCGCCCTGCTACTGGTGTCCGGCATTGTCGCCTGGTGGCTGGTGCTGACCCACAAGAGCCGGCAGGTGGCCCAGGAGGAATCCAACCGCCAGACCCAGTTGCTGATGCAGGAAATCGACTCCCACCGCCGCACCGACGAACTCCTGCAAAAGGCGAAACTGCTTGCCGAGCAGGCCAACCAGGCCAAGAGCCGCTACATCACCGCCATCAGCCACGAGCTGCGCACCCCCCTCAACAGCATCCTGGGCTATGCCCAGATCCTGGACGGAGACGAGGCCATTCCCGCCAACCGGCGCCAGGCAGTGGGCGTGATCCGCAGGAGCGGCGACCACCTGCTCTCCCTCATCGAGGGCACCCTCGACATCGCCCGCATCGAGAGCGGCAAGCTGAGCCTGGACCTGAAGCCTTTGGATTTTCCCGACTTCGTCCAGCAGATCGTCGCCATGTTCGAATTCCAGGCCCGCAACAAGGGCCTGAGCTTCCGCTATGAGCCCCGGGGGGAGCTACCCGCCCTGGTGCGTGCCGACGTGCGCCGGCTGCGCCAGATCCTCATCAACATCATCGGCAACGCGGTCAAGTTCACCACCAGCGGCGGCGTCACCTGCGGGCTGTCCTATCAGCGGGAGATGGCCGTGTTCGAGATCCAGGACACCGGCCCGGGCATTCCGCCGGAGGAGCTGGAACAAATCTTCGAGCCCTTCTCCCGGGGCAGCGCCGCCCACGTGGGCGCCACCGGCGGCACCGGCCTGGGCCTCACCATCGCCCGCATGCTCACCGACCTGATGGGGGGCGAATTGACGGTGGAGAGCCGGCCCGGCCGGGGCTGCCAGTTCAGGGTGCGCCTGTTCCTGCCCCAGATCCGCGTCATCCCCGGCGCCCCCACCCTGCCCCCGACCCAGCGCATCGGCTATGTCGGGGTGCGCCGCCGCATCCTGATCGTCGACAACGAAAAGACCGACCGGGAACTGCTGGCCAACGTGCTGGAACCCCTGGGCTTCCAGCTGGCCCAGGCCGCCTCCGGCCAGGAATGCCTGGACCTGCTGTCCCGCTTCCGCCCCCATCTGATCTTCATGGACCTGGCCATGCCGGCTATGGATGGCTGGGAGACGATACGCCGCATCCGCCTGGGTGGCCTTAGCGACGCCGAGATCGCCATCATCTCCGCCAACGCCTTCGAGAAGGGCACCGACAATGATTTGGGCATCCGCGCCGAGGACTTCATCACCAAGCCGGTGCGCATGAACGAACTGCTGGACTGGATCGGCGAGCACCTGAAACTGGAGTGGGTCGCCGCCGAATCCCCCCTCCCCGCCCCGCCCGCGCCCGCCAACCCCGCCAGGCTGCTCTATCCGCCCGAGAACCAGCTGCGCGCCCTGGACGAGCTGGCGGAGCTGGGCTACGTGCGCGGCCTACTCAACAAGCTGGAGGAGATCGAAGGCCTCGACCCCGCCCACGGTGAGTTCGTCGCCGTGCTGCGCCTACTGGCCGGCAAGTTCCAGTTCGACGCCATGCGCGAGGTCCTGCGCAAGGGATTGATGGAGGAAGCCCATGGCGGCCCTTGACCGGATGAACGCCGACATCGTCCTGATCGTGGACGACGTGCCGGAAAACCTCTCCCTGCTCCACGATGCCCTGGACGAGACTGGCTACACCGTGCTGGTGGCCACCAACGGCGAGTCCGCCCTGCAACGAGCGCGCCAGACCCGGCCCGACGTGATCCTGCTGGACGCCATGATGCCGGGCATGGACGGGTTCGAGGTGGCGCGCCGCCTCAAGGCCGACTTCGCCACCCAGCAGATCCCCATCATCTTCATGACCGGCCTCACCGAGACCGAGCACGTGGTGGCCGCCTTCGCCGCCGGCGGTGCCGACTACGTCACCAAGCCCATCAAGCCCCAGGAGGTGCTGGCCCGCATCGCCGCCCATATGCAGAACGCCCGCCAGATGAAGCAGGCCCGCACCGCCCTGGACGCCTTCGGCCAGGCCACCATGGTGGTGCGCACCGGCGACGGCCGCCTGCTCTGGCAGACACCCCTGGCGCGCAGGCTGCTCAAGGACTATCTCGGCGTCGAGCAGGAGCATGCGCCGCAACTGCTGCTGGACTGGATCAAGGACGCCCGGCGGGCAGGCGAACAAGGCCGCGAACCGCCCGTACTGGTGAGCGAGGCTTCCCGCCGGCTGCTGGCCACCCTCCACGACCCCGGCAGCCAGGGCCAGGAAGGCGAATGGCTCATGGTGCTGCGGGAGGAGGACCACGGCGCCACCATCGAGGCCCTGGTTGCCGCCTTCCGCCTCACCACCCGGGAAGCGGAGGTGCTGCTCTGGGTATGCAAGGGCAAGACCAACAAGGATATCGGCGAGATCCTCGGCACCAGCCCCCGCACCGTGAACAAACACCTGGAACACGTGTTCGAAAAGCTCGGCGTGGAAACCCGCACCGCGGCGGCGAACCTGGCCATGGGCCGAATGGGGACCCTCGGCGGGCGGGAACGCGGCGATTAGCGAAGCGCCTGTCGCCCCATTCCCGACTTTAAAGATTCACGCCGACCGGGCAGCCGGCGTCACGCGATCCCACGCGAATAGGTGACGTTGTGGGGACCGAAGCAGGCGGTAAGCTTGTCGTGCCGCCCCTCTCCGGCCATCGGCAGGGCGAAATGCACCCAGGACCCCTCCAGGATGATCTGGTCGAAGGCGATGCCGGATTCGGCGATGGACATAGCCACCTCGCTGGGGTTGCCGAAGCGCGGACAGATCAGGTCCACCGCCAGGGCACGGATGTGGGCCGAGGTGTCCTTGCTGCCCATTGCGCGGTTGACCGGCAGCGAGCGGTAGCCGGAGGTGACCACGACCGGATGGCCCAGCAGCGCCCGCACCTCTTCCAGGCTGGTGCACAGCCGCAGCATGTTCGGATACAGGGGGTGCGGCAACGTATTGTCCAGGCCCAAACGTATCGCGGTCTGGCACATGGTCATTTCTTCGATGCTGAAGTTCGGCGTGATATTCATCGGGTCACGATCAGGCAAGCGGTCATAGCTTGAAGATAGAACGCTCGCACAGGAACAACGGTAATACGCGAAAGATTCTTGTTCTGACCAATAGGGTACATGGGTTGGCGCGAAATGGCTCCGGTAGAGACGGATTCGCCGGGATTTCCTCTCCCGCAGTGTCGGGAATACCAAGCGGGGCTACGCAACCGTGCAACGCCGGCAAACCTGGCGTCTTGAACCGCACTTGGTGCTTTGCCATAGTTCGAACTATTCGTCCCACATAGATAAGAACCAAAGTGAAAGGGTTGATTTTGGTAGATTGCTTTCCCGTCTGGTGATTGCGCGGAATAGCTATGCCCGTGCCCGCCTTGTGTAACGGTCAAATCACTTCTTCACACCACGAATACCTGACACCGACCCTTTGTTTCGACTACTGATCGAGGAGATAAACATGGGCACTCAGGAACTGATGGAATTGGCCTTGAAGCTCGGTCTGGTGGAACGTATCGACCTGGTTGACCAGGTGCCGCACGGCCTGGCCAAGACCGACCCGGAAATAGACCAGATCTGGATCGCAGAGGCCGAACCAGGCCAGGCGACCTCGGTCCAGATCACCTCCCCGGAGGCCGAGATGCTCTACTGGGTGGTTCACGGCAAAACCAATCGCGATATCGGCGACATCTTGGGCATCAGCACCGCACCATTGACAAGCATATCGTCGTAACCCGGACTGCCGCAGCTGCTGTGGACATGCGACGCTTGCGTCTGCCCGGTTTGGCTGCTCTATCTTGCGCGCAGGCCGCTCCACCCTTTGTCTTTCATGCAAAGCAGGAAACCTCGTGTGGTTAGTTGGGTTTTGTTGTCTGGCTGATGAGCCTCGCCGAGCTTCGCGACACAGGCCTCCGTGTCCAATTTCAAACTGTCGGCACCGCCACCTGTTTTCCACCAGGAACTCACCTTGAACGTGTCCATCGTGTCAGGCGTTTTTTTCACGATGGTCGTTGGCTGGACTGGGCCGGGTTGAGCCGAAACATGGCGTTCAGGGCCTTGCTTGCCAGGCGAGGAGCCGGCTGAGTTTTCAATGCGACGATCACTGGGTATGGCCGAGGCCTCGATAACCGAATCGGCATCGATGGGTTCCATCCTGCTGAGGTTTTGAACGACCCACCCCTTGTCAGCCAGACACCTCTCAACTGTGGCGGAGTTTCTCCCCTTCGCCTGCGGGTCCGTTTCCCGACAGTATTTTGTTGCGGCTTCAAGATCGCTCGCAGTGGCGCCGCGCTTGTAAGCAAACTCGCCGCAGCCACTGAACATCACTGTCACCAGCACCAGGAGGCTGGCGCAACAAAGGGGTTTGGTTTGGGTGGAGTGGTTCATCCAGGCTCCTGGGCTCTGCAGCCTTAATATTCCAAGGCTGAAAAAGGTAGCACTCAACCCCGTGACCAGTCACCTGACCCGCCTACGTCAGATGACTTATTTCTTCCCCTGAATGCGATCGCTAGTCTGGGCCCATGTTTGCGGCATGGATGAAACCAGCCAGGTTGGCGTGCATGGTTGTTGTTCATATGGCCGCTTTGATTTGGTGGTGTTTTTCTTAATCAAAGGGGAATTGAAATGCGTTTTGAATTCAAACGAAAACAGCTGGTTGGCGCTGTTGCCGCAGCAATCATGCTGCCAGCGATCAGCGCCCATGCAGGCGGCACGATCACCTTTGGCGATGACAAATCCGTTAGCGTTGGCCTTGGCATGCGCGCGAGTTTCAGCCGCGTAGAAGACGGCGCGCCCAATGGAACGTCCTACTCAAACGACTTCAGCCTGGACAGTGCCCGCATCTACCTGGCCGGCTCCTTGAACAAGAATATCAAGGGCATGCTCAACACGGAAAAGGACATTGCCGGGGAAGGCTTTCAAGCCATCGACGCCAATGTCCAGATCGCAGTCGCGCCCGACTTGACCATCTGGGCCGGCCGTTTTCTGTCGCCTAGTGACCGCGCCAACCTGGCGGGTCCTTATTACTCCTTGGGTGGCGGTTATTGGTCCGGCATTGCCTCCCGCTACGGCTACAACGGCGGGTACATCGGGCGAGATGATGGTGTGGCTATCGTGGGAAGCGCTCTGGACGGCAAGCTGGCTTACGCAATCGGTGCGTTTGAAGGTAATACCGCCTTCAAGATTGCCCCAGTCACGGTCGGGACGCGTACCGGTTCGGACGGTCTGATGTATGCCGGCCGGCTTCAGTATGATTTTTGGGATGCGGAGCCTGGCTACTACGGCACGGGTAACTATCTAGGTGGAAAGGACATTCTGGCGATTGGCATCGCCGGCAGAAGCCAGAAAAACGGTGCTTACTCCACCACCGCGACAGGTGACTACTCGTCCTCCAACATCGATTTCCTGATGGAGAAACAAGGCGTCGGTCCTGGCGCGGTGTCTGTCGAGGCGGCGGCCTATGACTATGACACGAGCGATGTCTTTCTCAGCGAGCAAGGCCGGGCCTATTCCGCTGGCTTGGGTTACATCTTCAACCAGAAAGTGGGTTGGGGGCAGTTTCAGCCCTTTGTCCGCTACCAGAAGTTCTCCCCTGACAACAATGTCGACACCAAGAAATACGACATCGGCGTGAACTACATCATTGATGGATACAACGCTCAGGTTGGCGCTGTTTACTCCAACACGAAAGTGACTGGGGCAAGTGGCGTAAACGCAATCAATGTCGCCATGCAGTTTCAATTTTGACCATTCGGAAGGGTGCGGCCTGGCGCTGTGCCCTTCGCATCGATGCCTTCCAAGTTAATTGCAGTTTCTGTCAAACCCACTAGGAGTCCACTATGCAAACTCGCCGCATGTTCCTGAAAACGACCGCGCTGGCCGGCTTTATGGCGCTGTCGGGCCTGACCAGCCTGTCCGCCCTGGCCGCCGACACCATCAAGGTCGGCATCCTGCATTCCCTTTCCGGCACCATGGCCATCTCCGAGACGGCCCTTAAGGAAACCGCCCTGATGACCATCGACGAGATCAACAAGTCGGGCGGCGTGATGGGCAAGAAGCTGGAGCCGGTGGTGGTGGACCCCGCCTCCAACTGGCCGCTGTTCGCCGAGAAGGCGCGCCAGTTGATCTCCAAGGACAAGGTGGACGTGGTGTTCGGCTGCTGGACTTCCGTATCGCGCAAGTCGGTGCTGCCGGTGTTCAAGGAGCTGAACGGGCTGCTGTTCTACCCGGTGCAGTACGAGGGCGAGGAACTGGAGAAGAACGTGTTCTACACCGGCGCGGCGCCCAACCAGCAGGCCATCCCGGCGGTCGAGTACCTGATGAGCAGGGACGGCGGTTCCGCCAAGCGCTGGGTGCTGCTGGGCACCGACTACGTCTATCCCCGCACCACCAACAAGATCCTGCGCGCCTTCCTGCACAGCAAGGGGGTGAAGGACGCGGACATCATGGAGGAGTACACCCCGTTCGGGCATAGCGATTACCAGACCATCATCGCCAAGATCAAGAAGTTCGCCTCCGAGGGCAAGAAGACCGCCGTGGTCTCCACCATCAACGGCGACTCCAACGTGCCCTTCTACAAGGAACTGGGCAACGCCGGCATCAAGGCCACGGATATCCCGGTGGTGGCGTTCTCGGTGGGCGAGGAGGAGTTGCGCGGCGTGGACACCAAGCCCCTGGTCGGCCAGCTCGCTGCCTGGAACTACTTCGAGTCGATCAAGAACCCGACCAACGCCAAGTTCATCAAGAGCTACAAGGCCTGGGCCAAGAAGCAGAATCTGCCCAACGCCGGCACCGTGGTGACCAACGACCCCATGGAGGCCACCTACATCGGCATCCACATGTGGAAGCAGGCGGTGGAGAAGGCCCATTCCACGGATACCGACAAGGTGATCGCCGCAATGGCCGGCCAGACCTTCAAGGCGCCTGACGGCTTCACCATCGAGATGGACCCCAAGAACCACCACCTGCACAAGCCGGTGTTCATCGGCGAGATCCGTCCCGACGGCCAGTTCAACGTGGTGTGGAAGACCAAGGGCCCCATCAAGGCCGAGCCCTGGAGCCCCTACATCCCCGGCAACGACAAGAAGAAAGATGAGCCGGACATGAAGTAATCCCACTGCGACGCTCTCCCTTGGGAGGGCGTCATTCCAGTTTGGATGTATTGCTCCCTTCTCCCGCTTGCGGGGGAAGGGCTGGGGCTGGGGGAAAAGCCGTGCCGCTGTGGATGCGCTGCCCCTCTCCCCCAACCCCTCTCCCGCTTGCGGGCGAGGGGCTAACAACACCGTCCACACCGGAATGACCCAAGCCGCCACCATGAAACGACTGCTGTTAACCTTCCTTTTCTGTTGTCTGGCCTTGCCGGCCAGGGCGGCGCTCGACCCGGCCGTGGTCAAACAGCTGGCGGCGGAGGACTCCGACGCCAAGATCGCGGCCATCCAGCAACTGGGCGCCGGCGGCGACCGGGACGCGTTGAAGGTGCTCAAGGCCCTGGCCGACGACGCCCTGCTGGCGACGCCGGACGGCCGGGTGTTCGTGATGCCCGACGACAAGCCCCTGGACCCGGTGACCGGCGAGGAGATCACCCCGCCGCCGGAGGAATACGATTCCATCACCATCAACAACCGGATCCGCGCCGAGCTGACCAACGCCATCGCCGGCCTGCGTCTGATGAACCCGGATCGGGCCGTACGCCTGGCCGCCGCCCGGGAACTGCAATCCAACGCCGGCATCGATCTGGCGCCGATCCTGGAACGGGCTTTGGCAAGGGAAACCGACAAGGAAATCAGAAAGCTGCTCCGGTTCGCCCAGGCCCAGGCCAACCTGGCCAGCCCCGACGCGGCGACGCGCCTGGCCGCGGTCAAGGCCCTGGCGGACGACGCCAGCAACAACACCCGGAGCGAACTGCTGTCCCTGACCGATCCCGCCAACGAGGCGGACCCGGCGGTGCGCCAGGCGGCCGCCACCTCGGCCAAGATCATCGCTTCCCGACTGGTGGTGGGCGAGACCCTGGGCCAGATCTTCACCGGCCTGTCCCTGGGCAGCATCCTGCTCCTGGCCGCCCTGGGCCTGGCCATCACCTACGGGGTCATGGGCGTGATCAACATGGCCCACGGCGAACTGCTGATGGTGGGCGCCTATGCCACCTACTTCGTGCAGGGCTTGTTCCATACCTGGCTGCCGGCCTACGTCGACTGGTACGTGGTGGCCGCCATCCCCGTGGCGTTCCTGGCCTCGGGCCTGGTGGGGGTTGTGCTGGAACGGACCGTGATCCGCTGGCTCTACGGCCGTCCCCTGGAAACCCTGCTGGCCACCTGGGGCCTGTCCCTGATCCTGATCCAGACGGCCCGGGTGCTGTTCGGCGCCCAGAACGTGGAAGTGGGCAACCCGACCTGGATGACCGGCGGCGTGGAGATCATGGCCGGCCTGGTGCTGCCCTGGAACCGCATCGTCATCATCGGCTTCACCCTGTTCGTGCTGGCCCTGGTCTGGGCGCTGATGCAGAAGACCCGGCTGGGCCTGTTCGTGCGCGCCGTCACCCAGAACCGCGCCATGGCCGGCTGCGTCGGCGTGCCCACGTCGCGCATCGACACCCTGGCGTTCGGCCTGGGTGCCGGCATCGCCGGGTTGGGCGGCGTGGCCCTGTCGCAGATCGCCAACGTGGGCCCGGACATGGGCCAGGGCTACATCGTCGATTCCTTCATGGTGGTGGTGCTGGGCGGCGTCGGCCAGCTGGCCGGCGCCGTCTGGGCGGCCCTGGGCCTGGGCGTGCTGACCAAGTTTCTGGAAGGCTGGGCGGGGGCGGTCATCGCCAAGATCGTGGTGCTGGTGATCATCATCGTGTTCATCCAGAAGCGGCCCCAGGGCTTGTTTGCCCTGAAGGGCCGGTTTGTGGAGAACTGAGATGGCCCACCAATCACCATCACCATCACCCTCGAGCAAATATGGCCTCCCCCTTTGGAAAATGGGGAAACTCCCGGTGGCAAACAGGCGGAAGAACTGACCATGCGTACGCCTGTATCCCTGCACCTCTTCACCACCCTGCCCCGCTCCGGCTGGATTGCCCTGGCCCTGTTCGCCGCGATCACCCTGGTGGTGCTGCCGGTGCTGCACGTCTATGTGCCACGGAGCAGTCCGCTGCACATCTCCAACTACGTCATCACCCTGGGCGGCAAGGTGATGTGCTACGCCATCGTCGCCGTGGCCATGGACCTGATCTGGGGTTATGTCGGCATCCTGTCGCTGGGCCATGGCCTGTTCTTCGCCCTGGGTGGTTACGCCTTCGGCATGTACCTGATGCGCCAGATCGGCACCGACGGTTCCTACCACTCGAACCTGCCGGACTTCATGGTGTTTCTGGACTGGAAGGAACTGCCCTGGTACTGGTTCGGCTCCGGCTCCTTCCTCTGGGCGGTATTGCTGGTGCTGGTGGTGCCGGCCCTGCTGGCCTTCATCTTCGGCTTCTTCGCCTTCCGGTCGCGGATCAAGGGGGTGTATTTCGCCATCATCACCCAGGCGCTGACCTATGCCGCCATGCTGTTCTTCTTCCGCAACGAGACCGGCTTCGGCGGCAACAACGGGTTCACCGATTTCAAGCGCATCCTCGGTTACGACATCACCTCGCCGGAGATGCGCGCCATCCTGTTCGCCCTGTCCGGCCTGGTGCTGATGCTGACTCTGTTGCTGGGCCGCTGGCTGATGACCTCCAAGTTCGGCCGGGTGCTCACGGCCATCCGCGACGCCGAGTCCCGGGTCATGTTCCTGGGCTACAACCCGCTCCACTACAAGCTGTTCATCTGGACCTTGTCCGCCATGCTGTGCGCCGTGGCCGGCGCCCTGTATGTGCCCCAGGTGGGAATCATCAATCCCAGCGAGATGTCGCCGGCCAACTCCATCGAGATCGCCATCTGGACCGCGGTGGGTGGCCGCGCCACCCTGATCGGCCCGGTGATCGGCGCCGCCCTGGTGAACCTGTTCAAGAGCTATTTCACCGTCGCCTTCCCGGAATACTGGCTGTTCTTCCTGGGCGCCCTGTTCGTTGGGGTCACCCTGTGGCTGCCGGAAGGCGTGGTGGGGCTGTGGAAACGCATGAAAAGGAAAACGGCGGCATGAGCGAAGTACAAGTCCTCGACACCCGGGAATGGGACGATGATGCCAAGCCGGCCGGCCATATGCTCCATCCGGGCCTGGACACCTCCCACAAGGTCATCCTCTATCTTGAGGGTATCTCCGTCAGCTTCGACGGTTTCAAGGCCCTTAACAACCTGAGCCTGGCCATCGACTCCGGGGAACTGCGCTGCATCATCGGCCCCAACGGCGCCGGCAAGACCACCATGATGGACGTCATCACCGGCAAGACCCGTCCCGACGCCGGCACCTGCTATTTCGGCCAGACCATCGACCTGACCCGCATGAGCGAGCCGGAGATCGCCCACGCCGGCATCGGCCGCAAGTTCCAGAAGCCCACGGTGTTCGAGCGCCATACCGTGTTCGAGAACCTGGAACTGGCCATGAAGACCGACAAGGGCGCCTTCACCAGCCTGTTCGCCCAGCTCGATGCCGCCGCCCGGGACAAGATCGCCGACACCCTGAAGCTGATCCGCCTGGACGGTGAGGCCGACCGCCAGGCCGGCCTGCTGTCCCACGGCCAGAAGCAGTGGCTGGAGATCGGCATGCTGCTGATGCAGGACCCCAAGCTGCTGCTGCTGGACGAGCCCGTGGCCGGCATGACCGACGACGAGACGGAACGCACCGGCGAGTTGTTCAAGTCCCTGGCCGGCAAGCACAGCCTGGTGGTGGTGGAGCACGACATGGCGTTCATCGAACAGCTGGGGGGCAAGGTGACGGTGCTGCACGAGGGCTCGGTGCTGGCGGAAGGCGATCTGGCCACGGTGCAGGCGGACCAGCGGGTCATCGAAGTGTATCTGGGACGCTGATCATGCTGAGCGTGGAGAACCTCAACCAGTATTACGGCGGCAGCCACATCCTGCGCGACATCGGCTTCGAGGCCCTGACCGGCCGGGTCACCTGCCTGCTGGGGCGCAACGGGGTGGGCAAGACCACCCTGCTGAAATGCCTGATGGGCCTGGTGCCGGCCAAGACCGGCACGGTCCGCTTCGACGGCCGGGCCATCACCGGCGTCCCATCCCACGCCCGGGTCAGGGCCGGCATCGGCTACGTGCCTCAGGGCCGGGAGATCTTTCCACGCCTGACCGTGGAGGAAAACCTGCGCATGGGCCTGGCCACCCGGCCCGGCGGTACGGCCATGCCGGAACGCATCTACGAAATGTTCCCGGTACTCAAACAAATGCTCAGGCGTCGGGGAGGCGACCTATCCGGTGGGCAGCAACAGCAGCTGGCCATCGGCCGTGCCCTGGCCTTCGGTCCCAAGTTGCTGATCCTCGACGAGCCCACCGAAGGCATCCAGCCGTCCATTATCAAGGACATCGAGCGGGCCATCCGCGCCCTGGCCGAGGAAGGCAGCATGGCCATCCTGCTGGTGGAACAGTATTACGACTTCGCCCGCTCCCTTGCCGACCAGTACCTGCTCATGGAGCGTGGCGAGATCATCAAGCGCGGCGCCGGCGCGGACATGGACAAGGATGGGGTGAGGGAACTGCTGTCGGTATGATGGCATGCATGAGACCAATACCCGCAGCGACTGAATTTCCCCCCTCCCCCGCTTGCGGGGGAGGGGCTGGGGGAGAGGGTTCTGTTGAATCGACAACGAACAAGATCCCCCTCACCCCGACCCTCTCCCGCTTGCGGGAGAGGGTGCAAACCTCTTGGCAGGCGCGCCTGGCCCTGCAGTTCACGCGCCGCGAACAGGCCACCTATCTCTCCCGCCGCGAACACGTTGGTCCCCTGCGCGTGCAGAAGGCGCTTTACCCGGAAGGCGAATCGGTCTGCCATGTGCTGGTCCTGCATCCGCCTTCCGGCATCGCCGGCGGCGACCAACTGACCATCGCCGCGCAACTGGAGCCCGGTGCCCGCGCCCTGCTGACCACACCCGGTGCCGGCAAATGGTATCGCAGTGGCGGCGCCTGGGCCGCGCAACGTTTGCAGTTCAAAGTGGAGAGTGGCGCAACGCTGGAATGGCTGCCGCAGGAAAGCATCGTCTTCGCCGGCGCCCAGGCCGAGATGGTCAGCGACATCGAACTGGCCACCGACGCCCATTACCTCGGCTGGGAAATCCTCTGTCTGGGCCGTCGCGCCAGTGGCGAATCGTTCGACCACGGTAGCTTGCGTCTGCACACCCGCGTGCACCGCGACGGTCAGCCGCTGTGGCTGGAACGCGGCCAACTGGACGGCGGCTCAGATTTGCTGCAATCACCGGCCGGACTGGCCGGCTTCAGCGTCAGCGCGACCCTGCTGGCCACGACCCAAGAAAACGCGCCCGAGCTATTGTCCGCATGCCGCGAAGTCATGGCGCAGGAAGATGGCGCACGCCACGCCCTCACCCAACTCCCCGGCCTGTTGGTGGCCCGCTACCTGGGCCACTCCTCGGAAGCCGCACGCCATTGGCTCACCGGCCTCTGGCAGGTGCTGCGCCCCGCACTCATCGGCCGCGAGGCACAATTGCCGCGCATCTGGAACACCTGAAGGAAACCGCATGGAACTCACGCCAAGAGAGAAAGACAAGCTGCTCATCTTCACCGCCGCTCTGCTGGCTGAACGGCGCAAGGATCGCGGCCTGAAACTCAACTATCCGGAAGCCGTGGCCTTCATCACCGCCGGCATCCTCGAAGGTGCGCGCGATGGCCGCACGGTGGCCGAACTAATGAGCTATGGCACCACCTTGTTGAAGCGTGACGAAGTCATGGAAGGCGTGCCGGAGATGATCCCGGACATTCAGGTGGAAGCCACCTTCCCTGACGGCACCAAGCTGGTGACCGTGCATAACCCCATCGTTTAGGAGACCGTCGTGATCCCAGGCGAAATGCAGATTGTCCCCGGCGAGATCGAACTCAACGCCGGCCGTGCCACCCTCATTCTGACGGTGGCCAACACCGGTGACCGGCCCATCCAGATCGGCTCGCACTACCACTTTTATGAAACCAACACGGCGCTGAGTTTCGACCGACCAGCCACACGCGGCATGCGCCTCAACATCGCCGCCGGCACGGCAGTGCGTTTCGAGCCGGGCCAGACCCGCACGGTGGAACTGGTGGCCTATGCCGGCGAGCGCAAGGTCTACGGATTCCTGGCTCAGGTGATGGGAGAGCTGTCATGAAGATCAGCCGCCTAGCCTATGCCGAGATGTTCGGCCCCACCGTCGGTGACCGTGTGCGCCTGGCCGACACCGACCTGTGGATCGAGGTGGAGCACGACTACACGATCCCCGGCGAGGAAGTGAAATTCGGCGGTGGCAAGGTGATCCGCGACGGCATGGGTCAGGGCCAGAAAGTGGCCGCCGAGGTGGCCGACACAGTCATCACCAACGCCCTCATCGCCGATGCTGTGCTGGGCATCGTCAAGGCCGACATCGGCCTGAAGGGCGGCTACATTCAATCCATCGGCAAGGCCGGCAATCCGGACGTGCAACCCGGCGTGACCATTGCGATCGGTGCGGCAACCGAGATCATTGCCGGCGAAGGAATGATCATCACGGCCGGCGGCATCGACAGCCACATCCACTTTATCTGCCCACAACAGATCGAGGAAGCGTTGATGTCCGGCATCACCACCATGCTCGGCGGTGGCACCGGTCCCGCTACCGGCACCTACGCCACCACCTGCACGCCGGGGCCGTGGCACATTCAGCGCATGTTGGAAGCCGCCGACGCCTTCCCCATGAACCTGGGTTTCTTCGGCAAGGGCAACGTCAGCCAGCCGGAACCGCTGCGCGAACAGGTCCGCGCCGGTGCCATGGGCCTGAAGCTGCACGAGGACTGGGGCACCACGCCGGCCGCCATCGACAACTGCCTGAATGTGGCCGATGAGATGGACGTGCAGGTCGCGATCCACACCGACACGCTCAACGAGTCCGGCTTCGTCGAAACCACGCTGGCCGCCTTCAAGGGCCGCGCCATCCACACCTTCCACACAGAAGGCGCGGGTGGCGGCCACGCGCCGGACATCATCAAGGCCGCGGGCATGGCCAACGTGCTGCCCAGCTCCACCAACCCGACCATGCCCTACACGGTCAACACCATCGACGAGCATCTCGACATGCTGATGGTCTGCCATCACCTCGACGCGTCCATCGCCGAGGACGTGGCCTTCGCCGAGAGCCGCATCCGCCGCGAGACCATCGCCGCCGAGGACATCCTCCACGACCTGGGTGCCTTCTCGATGATGAGTTCCGATTCGCAGGCCATGGGCCGGGTCGGCGAG
The DNA here is from genome assembly GCA_963713085.1 of uncultured Pseudomonadota bacterium. Classification (GTDB taxonomy): domain Bacteria; phylum Pseudomonadota; class Gammaproteobacteria; order Burkholderiales; family Thiobacillaceae; genus PFJX01. The sequence continues at coordinate 17,112 of CAVQKQ010000003.1, forward strand.
GTCATCATTCGCACCTGGCAGACCGCGCACAAGATGAAGCTGCAGCGCGGCCACCTACCCCCCTCCCCCGCAAGCGGGGGAGGGGCTGGGGGAGAGGGCGCAGTTCAATCCAATCCCAAAAATGACAACTTCCGCGTCCAGCGTTACCTCGCCAAGTACACCATCAATCCCGCCATCACCCACGGCCTCAGCCACGTGGTGGGCTCGCTGGAGCCCGGCAAGCTGGCCGACATGGTCTTGTGGAAGCCGGCCTTCTTCGGCGTGAAGCCCAGCCTCATCGTCAAGGGCGGCATGATCGCGGCGGCGGCCATGGGCGACCCCAACGCCTCCATCCCCACGCCCCAGCCGGTGCACTACCGGCCCATGTTCGGCAGCTTTGCCGGCGCCTTGAAAACCGCCGTCACCTTCGTCTCCAAAGCCGCGCTCGACAACCCGGAAGTGGCCGCACTGAAGCTCAACAAGCCGCTGGTGGCCGTCAAGAACACCCGCGCCGTGAGCAAGAAGGACATGCTGCACAACGACGCCACCCCGGTCATCGACGTCGACCCGGAAACCTATCAGGTACGCGCAGACGGCGAGTTGCTGGTGTGCGAGCCGGTGGCCGTGCAGCCCATGGCGCAACGCTATTTCCTGTTCTGAGCATGGCCATGCAGACGGCCGATGTAGGGCGCAATAATCAACGGGCATTGCGCCGCATGACGTGGCAAACGGTGCAATGCGGCTGCGCCTTATTGCACCCTACGACAAGGGAACGTTGAGCATGCTGGTCATCGAACAACGCGCCACTACCTACGCCACCGCCAGTGAGACCTTGCGTCTGCCCTTCGACGCGCGCTGCAAGAGCCGCTTGCGCACGCAACTGGTCAGCGGCGAGGAGGCCGGCCTGTTCCTGGAACGCGGCACGGTGCTGCGCGCCGGCGACAAGCTGCGGACCAATGACGGCCGCATCGTCGCTGTTGAAGCGGCGCCGGAAGCGGTGCTGGAAGCGCGCTGCGCCGACCCGCTGCTGCTGGCCCGCGCCGCCTATCACCTCGGCAACCGGCATGTGCCGGTACAGGTCGGGGTAGATAATGCCGGTGGTTGGCTGCGCCTGGGCCGCGACCATGTGTTGGGCGAAATGTTGCGTGGATTGGGCCTGGAAGTGATTGAAATCGAATCGCCGTTCGAACCTGAAAGCGGCGCTTACGGCGGCCACGGCGGCCACGCACATCCGCACGGCCACAGCGCCGACGGCGAGGGCTCATTTGCCAACCCTCGGCCACGCATCCACGACATGCTGTTGCGGGGTGGCCGATGAATAACCCCACCAACCGCGCCGTTCCACTCCCCCCTTTGCCAAAGGGGGAAGCAAAACCTCAGCTCTCCTCTCAGGCTTCGGCGCGTCCATGAACCTGTCTCTGGTCCGTCTCCTGCATCTCGCCAGCCCGACCCTGCCGGTCGGCGCCTACACCTATTCGCAAGGGCTGGAATGGGCGGTGGAGAGCGGTGCAATCCGCAACGAAAGCGAAGCGCTGCGCTGGATCGGCGATTGCCTCGAACACAGTCTGGCGCGTTTCGAAGTGGTCTATCTGGCACAGATGCTGGATGTCTGGCGTGAGCAGGACACGCCGCGTTTGATGGAGCTCGATGCCGATTTCCTTGGCAGCCGTGAGACCGCCGAGTTGCGCGCCGAGACGTTGCAGATGGGCCATTCGCTCCAGAAACTGCTCAACGATCTGGACGACTTTCCCAGTCAGGCGTTGAGCGCATTCAAGACGCCCAGTTTTCCGCTGGCCTGGAGTTGCGCGGCAGCACATTGGCGGCTCGACGCCGAAGAGGCCGTCGCCGCCTATCTGTGGGCCTGGGCAGAGAACCAGGTGATGGCCGCACTCAAGTCAGTGCCATTGGGTCAGACCGCCGGTCAGCGTATTCTGCTGGCCTTGGGCGAGCGTCTGCCGGAATTGGCGCGGCAAGCGGTCGATACGCCACTGGCCGATACCCACAATTTCCTACCGGGCCTGGCCATTGCCAGCAGTCTTCACGAAACCCAATACACACGGATATTCCGCTCATGAGCAAAGCCCCCCTACGCGTCGGCATTGGCGGCCCGGTCGGCTCCGGCAAAACCGCGCTGACCCTGGCCCTGTGCCTGGCGCTGCGAGAGCGCTACAACATTGCCGTGGTCACCAACGACATCTACACGGAAGAAGATGCCCAGTTCCTGGTACGCAACGAGGCTCTGGACCCGGCGCGGATCATCGGCGTGGAAACCGGCGGTTGCCCGCACACCGCCATCCGCGAGGACGCCAGCATCAACCTGGAAGCGGTCGACCGCCTCAACCAGCGCTTTCCCGGCCTCGACGTGATCTTCGTGGAAAGCGGCGGCGACAACCTGGCCGCCACCTTCAGCCCGGAACTGTCCGACCTGACGATCTACGTGATCGACGTGGCCGCCGGCGAGAAGATTCCGCGCAAGGGCGGGCCGGGCATCACCAAATCCGACCTGCTGGTGATCAACAAGATCGATCTTGCTCCCATGGTGGGCGCGTCGCTGGAGGTGATGGAGCGCGACGCGAAGAAGATGCGCGGCGAGCGGCCCTTCGTCTTCTCCAACATGAAGACCGGCCAGGGGCTGGGGGAGATCATCGGCTTCATAGAGCAGCAAGGTATGCTGGGCCTGCAAAGCTGATCCTTACGCCCCATTCGCCCCGCTGGATAGACATGATTTCCGCGACAATTGGCATCCGCCCCCACAACCGAAACAAGGTTTCCATGCGTTCATGGAGTGACAGGCAATTACACGCCGTATGGCCATTAGGCCATACCCCTGATCCGGTATTCAGGCGGAATCCGGTAAGATTGATGCAGTGCAGCGTCCCAAGCAATCGGCGTCCCGAGACGGCGCCTGGATCGCCCGCGTTTCGCGGTGGGGAACGCTGCGTATATGAAACATTTGCGGCTCGAACCGGGCTGGACCCGTTCGCGGCCGCTGTTGAACATAGGTGGATCTTGTTATGGCAGATTCCTGGAAGGACAGTATTTATCGCCAGCGGGAAGAACTCGCGCGGATATTGCGCGACCCCCTGGCGAATCTCGCCGAGCGCTGCGCGCCGGCCTGGGGTGACCGGGAGAAATTGGACCGGATCCTGTTGGAGGGTTTTCCCGAAATACCCTATTGCACGTTTCTCTACGTGATCGGCACCGACGGCGTGCAGATCAGCGACAACATCGGCAAGGACGGACTCCTGGACGAGCATTTCGGGCGCGACCGTTCCCAGCGCCCCTATATGAAGGAGGCGGTGCCGGCCTGGGGCTACCTGCTGTCCGACGCCTACATCAGCATCCACGCCAACCGGCCTTCCCTCACCGCCCTCCAGGTGGTGCGTTCCGACACCGGCCTGCTGGGCTATCTGAGCGCCGATTTCGACCTGCGCAACCTGCCGGTGACCTCGGAGCTATACGAGGAGCCCGGGTACTGGCGCCAGGTGAAGGGGGACCCGGCGATCCGGAGCAACCTGTTCCAGCAGGTGCGGGCCGAGAGTCAGATGGACCGCAACCTGACCCAGTCCCTGTCCATCCTGGAGGAATTCCTGACCCAGCGGGGCGTGTTCCAGTGCCTGATCCACTTCTCCAGCAGCCAGGCCACCATCTGGCGGGTGGACGATCCGTTCCGCTATCGCCTGCTGGATGCCGACGCCCTGTCGGACCCTGACATCTGCCTGATCTACCCGGTCCAGCCCTACCCGGCCGATGCCCAGATCCCCCAGGGCGAGATCGCACGCATTCTCGAGATCCTGCGAGCCCTGCGCTTGGCGGACGAGACCATCTACCTGCGCTTCGCCTCCATCAACATCTTCAACGGCATGGTCAGTGTGACCTTCTCCTGCGACGGTTCCCACTACATGAACTACATGGAGTTCCTGCTCAAGGACACGGCCTTCTGGTTCGGCGCCGCATCTCAATGAGCGCCGCCATGGCCATCCAGCCCCCCGCCGCGAGCGCGGCGCTGGACCGGCTGGTCCGGCTCATCCGGGAAAGCCACCTGCGCGTGGTGGGGCGCCCCCTGCTGCAACCCCAACCGGCGTTGGACCCGGACCCTGTGGCGGCCCTGTGGAACGCGCCCCTGGCCGTGGTGGCCCACGGCACCGAGGCGGATCCGGTTTTCTGCTACGGCAATCGCCTGGCCCTGGAATTGTTCGAGATGGATTTCGCCGCCTTCACCGCCCTGCCCTCAAGGTTTTCCGCCGAGACCCCGGTCCGTGAGGAACGGGGTCGACTGCTGGAGCGGGTCGCCCGCCACGGCTTCATCGACGATTACGCCGGCGTGCGCATCTCCAGTTCTGGGCGCCGCTTCCGCATCGAGCAGGCCACGGTCTGGAACCTGGTGGACGCGGCGGGTCTTTGCCAAGGCCAGGCCGCTAGCTTCTCCCGCTGGCAGCCCTTGTCCTAGGCAGGTTCAGGCGCCGCCGGCGCCAACGTTCCCAAGGCGCACCAGGGCATATTCCATGCTGTCCGACAGGGCGCGCCAGCTGGCCTCGATGATGTTGGCGCTGGCCCCCACCGTGGTCCAGGATTCGCTGCCGCTCTGGAAATCCACCAGCACCCGGGTGGCGGCGGCGGTACCGGCGGCACTGTTGAGGATGCGCACCTTGTAGTCCATCAGGCGCACCGTGCGCAGCACCGGGTAGGCCTCGACCAGGGCGTCCTGCAGCGCGGTGGCCAGGGCGTTGACCGGACCGTTGCCTTCGGCGGCGGTGAATTTCACGGTCTCGCCCACCTTCACCTTCACCATGGCCTCGGACAGCAGGCCCCGGCCATGGCGCCGCTCGGTGATGACGAAATAGTCCACCAGTTCGAACGGCCGTTCGTAGCCGGGGCGCAGCCGATGCAGCATGAGTTCCACGCTGGCCTCGGCGGCCTCGAAGGTGAAGCCCTCGTGTTCCAGGTGCTTGATCTGGCCGAGCACCTTCTGGGCCTCTTCCCGGTCCAGGTCGATGCCCAGGCTCTGGGCCTGGAACTGGATGTTGCCGCGCCCGGACAACTCGGAGATGACCGAGCGCTGCTCGTTGCCCACCAGGGCCGGGTCCATGTGCTGGTAGGTGTCGCTGGCCTTGAGGATGGCCGCCACGTGGATGCCGCCCTTGTGGGCGAAGGCGCTGTGGCCGGTGTAGGGGTGATGGTCGTCGTGCTTGAGGTTGGCCACCTCCGCCACGAAACGGGAAAGGGCGGTGAGTTCCCGCAGATGCGCCTCGGGCACACCTTCCAGCCCCATCTTGAACTGCAGGTTGGGGATGATGGTCACCAGGTCGGCGTTACCCACCCGTTCGCCATAGCCGTTGATGGTGCCCTGGACCAGGCCGCAGCCGCCGCGCACGGCGGAAATGGAATTGGCCACGCCGCAGCCGGTGTCGTTGTGGCAATGCACGCCCAGGGGCGACTTGACGCGTACGGCCACCGCCCGGGTGATCTCCTCCACCTGCCAGGGCAGCTTGCCACCGTTGGTCTCGCACAGCACCAGCCAGTCGGCCCCGGCACCGGCGGCGGCCTCCAGGGTGGCCAGGGCGTAGTCGGGATTGGCCAGGTAGCCGTCGTAGAAATGCTCGGCATCGAACAGCACCTCTCGGCCCTGGGCCTTCATGTAGGCCACGCTGTCACGGATCATGGCCAAGTTGGTCTCCGGGGTGGTGTCCAGCACGTGGCTCACGTGGTAGTCCCAGCTCTTGCCCACCAGGGTCACGGCGGGGGTTCCCGAGGCCAGCAGGGCCTGGAGATTGGCGTCGGCCTCGCAGCGGCTGTCCTTGTGGCGGGTGCTGCCGAAGGCGGCCAGCCGGGTGCCGCCCAGGTTGATGCGCCGGGCGCGGGCGAAGAATTCGGCATCCTTCGGGTTGGAGCCGGGCCAGCCCCCCTCGATGTAGTGCATGCCGAACTCGGCCAGGCGCTTGGCGATGGTGAGCTTGTCGTCAACGGAGAGGGAGATATCCTCCCGCTGGGTGCCGTCCCGCAGAGTGGTGTCGTAGAGGTGGATCCGGGGCATCTGGAAGGTGATTTCTATCGTATCCGGGTTGGATGGCGGCCTTGGCCGGCCTTGGTCATTGTGAGGATTCCGGCTTGCCCGCCAGCAAGGCATCCAGCACGGGGACGAGGTCGGCGAAACCGCGATAGCCGTCGGTCACCAGGCTGGGCACAGGGCCGTTCTGCAGCAATACGGTGGGAAAGCCGCGGACACCGATCTGGCGCGATGTCTGGAAATGCTTCAGGGTCTTCCCGGCCATTTCCGGGGATTCGAATCGGACCAGAAAATCGTCCCGGGCCACACCCTGGCCTTCCGCCAGGTCGGCCAGGACATCATTTTGGGTAACGTCCTGCTGTTCCGCGTAGAAGGCCCCCTGGATGGCCTTGAAGTAGGCGAAGGTGGACTCGGGCTTGATCTCGCCCAGGGTCACCACGGCCCGGCTGGGCGGTTCGGTGTCATAAACGAAGCCGGGCGGCAGGGCCCCGTCGAACAGGAACGGCTGCCCGCTGCGGGCCTGCACATCGTGCCAGTGGTGCAGAAGCTCCTCGCGGAACTCCGGGGTGACCGGCTCCTTCGTTCCTGGCCGCAATCCGCCCAGCATCAGCGCTACCCTCAGGCGGTCCCGGTATTGTTCCCGGATAGCGCTGATCACCGGCGCGAAGCCCCAGCACCAGGAACACATGGGATCGGCAAAGTACCAGAGGATGGGACCGCCGGCCCCGGTTTCCGCCACGCTCACGCGGCGCCGCCAGCCCGGGCAAGGGCCAGTTTGCCGGCACGGTCCAGCCGCTTCAGGGCAGCTTCCCGTCTTGCGGCATGGGCACGGTCCCGGGCCGGCTCCTGGTAGATCAGGTTGACCGGCCGGCGGCTGCGGGTATAGCGCGCGCCATCGGCACCGCCGCCGTTGTGTTCCTCCAGCCGGCGCGGGATGTCGGTGGTGATGCCGGTGTAAAGGCTGCCGTCGGCGCAACGCAGCATGTAGACGTACCAAGGCCCCATGGAAGCCATCACCGGCGCCACTGCGACCTAGTGGTCTGCTTCGTACAGGGAAGGGGTGACACGGGCATGGGCCAGGAATTCACGCAGGTACTTGATGGCCTGGCGGTCCAGCACGTTGCTGTGGTGGGGCCGGTGCAGTATCCCCTCGAAGCCGTTGAGCACCACCCGAATGCGCGCCCCGGAGAGGGGCTCCACCTGGGCCTGGAGATGGCTGAGCAGGGATTCCACCTCCCGCCAATGAATGTTGCCGCTGATGGGGTCCTGGAATATGGCGTGTATCAGGTGCTCGTGCTTGTGACTCATGGCTTCTTCCATCGTCTAGTTCGGCAAGTCGTCGGGACCGATCCTTCGCCGCTCACGCGAACTCGATCGGGTCCCGATCATGTGACCCTTGCGGCCCGATCCCGCGTAATCTCCGAGCCTGAAATGATTTTGGGCCTTCGGGAAAACATTGTCACTGTCATACCGGTCACTTTCCTCCTTCCATCACTCGTTTCCTTCGTCGTGGAAATACACCGACACTGGTGGGTTAGCCAGGCCGGAAACCGCCGCTCAGGCATGCGATTCGGCGCGACTCCGTCCCTTCTTGCTTTATCCGACCCCTTGCCTAAGGTGAGGAGACAAGGCGCGAGCCACGAAATAACACAGCATGAGGAGAGAGGGGAATGAAGAACAGGACCGCAATTTGGGCGGCCGCAGTGGCCGCATCCGCAATTCTGGCGCTGCTCTCTGTCAATCCCCATCTGCCACAGGCCCGGGCCAGCGTGCCCGCGCCTGCCCCCCTCGCGGAAGGCCATATCAGCTCGGTTGGCAGCGCTGCAAATGCCGCGACCGAGGCAATACCAGCCGAATACAGCGAGGACGGCTTCCACCAGGGCGAGGCCGGCCTGACGCTCCAGGCGCGGGCCGGCCGGGAGATATGGTTCAAGGCAACGGCAGGCAACGAACGCTTCCACACCTATGTGTTCCAGCAGCGCATGGGGGTGTTCATCGACTGGTTCCGGGTGTTGCGGGACGATAAGCGCGAGCAGCGCTTCCGCACCTGGGGCCTGATCAACGATCCCGGCTGCTGCGCGCCGGGCAGCCCCGGCTGCCCGGCCAAGTCCCTGGACGAGACCTATGGCTTCGACTGGTGTCCCGGAGACCAGGATCTGCTGAAGTTCGTGGGCAGGACCGGCTACCGGGACCCGGCCTGCGATTTCAAGGATGCGCCGCCCGATCCCAATGACCCCAAGGGCCACCAGGCCGGTCGGGAGGATGCCTGCAACCTGGCCTTCGGCACTTCCACCGGGGTCATGGGCCTGCGCAAGTTCCCCAATCCCAGGTTCGACCCGGAGGCATGGCGCAGGCTGAACGGCCGCATGGGCAGCTGGGAGGGCTATGACCGCAAGATTTCCGACGACGTCAGCCGGGCGGATTCCAAGGCGAGCCGGCTGGCAGACGGTGCCATCGAGCCCCCGTTTCGTATCGGCATGGCCTGCGGCACCTGCCACATCGCCTTCAATCCCCTGAGCCCGCCGGTGGACCCTGAGCATCCCAAATGGGAAAACCTGCGCGGCACGGTGGGTAACCAGTACATCCGCATCTCCGAGATCATGGTCTCCGGCATGCCCCGGGACAGCCTGGAGTGGCAGGTATTCGCCCATGCCCGGCCGGGGACTTCGGACACCTCCGCCGTGCCCACCGACCAGATCAACAACACCGGCACCATCAACGCCCTGATCAATACCGCGCAACGCCCCACCTTCAAGGATGAGGAAGTGAACCGCTGGCGCAAGGCCGACGCCTGCCCCGTCGGTGCCAACGAGCGGGAATGCTGGTGTGAGCCCGGCAAGCCGGGCAAGTGCTGGCGGCGCAGCCTGGAAAAGGAGACTGTGCACCACATACTGAAAGGCGGCGAGGACTCCATCGGCGCACTGGGCGCGATCCAGCGAGTGTATTTCAACATCGGCTCCTGCGCCGAGGCCTGCTGGCTGAACCATCTCACCGACCTGCGCCAGCTGGACCCCACGGCCCGCAACTTCGGCCAGACCGCCATGGACATGGGCCAGTGCCGACGCGACTGTCCCAACTTCCGGGCCATCGAGGACCGGGCCGCCGACGTGCTGGCCTTCTTCCTCTCTCCCGAGGGCAGCGCCGCCGACCTCCAGGTCGCCCGCCAGAACCAGCGCCAGGCCGTGAATCCCAAGGCCCGCTACGATTACGACGACCTGGTTGTGGATCTGGAAAAGCAGTTCGGCAAGAACGCCGTGAGCCGCGGCAGGAGCGTGTTCGCCGACAACTGCGCGCGCTGCCATTCCAGCGGCAAGGCGCCGTTCCAGGCCACCGACTTCCGCGCCATCGATCCCAAGACCGGCCTGCGCGCCGATTGGCTTGGCAACGACCAGGCCACCCCGGTTTCCGAGGTGGGCACCAACCGCTGCCGGGCCCTACACTCCAATCACATGAAGGGCCACATCTGGGAGGAATTCGCCTCCGAGACCTACCGCGCCCGCCCACCCGACGCCAACATTCCAGAGCCAAATGGCGGTGGCCGCGGCTACTACCGCAACATCTCGCTGCTGAACCTCTGGGCCCACGCCCCGTTCATGCACAACAACGCGGTCGGGCCCGAGCTGTGCGGCTGGGGTGGCGACAGCGCCAATACCTACGAGTTCTACCGACCCAGCTACGTGGATCTCTCAAGGCCCGGCCATCCCCTGCTACCGCCCGAAAAGCAGCCCGCCTGCTGGAAATACGATCCCTCCGTGGAGGGCCGCTTCAAGCTTTACGCGGCCTCCATGAAGGACCTGCTGCATCCGTCCGAGCGCCTCCCCAAGGCCACCAAGCTGGACCGGGACATCGTCCTGGATATCGGCCCCCGGGTCCTTGACGGCAAGCAGGAACGCAAGCTGGTCGGCTTCACCGTGCGGGTGCCCGCCGGAGCCGATGCCGGCGACGTGGGCAACTTCCAGTACAAGGCCTTGGTGGTGGATCTGGTCGAGGCCAAACTGCATCCGGACCAGCTGACCAAGCGACTGGCCGCCCGGCTGGGCGCGGACAACGCCGGCAAGCTGGAGCGGGAACTCGCCACCATCGCCGACGCCGTCGCGGCGGATCCCAACGGCTTGGTGGCGGCGATGAAGGACGCACGGGAGCGGCTGCCCCTGCTCTGGGACGTCTACTCTTCCTGCCGGGACGAGATCGAGAACAGCGGCCACCGCTTCGGCGAGGACCTGCCGGAAGCCGACAAGAATGCCCTGATCGCCTTTCTGGCGACCCTGTGAGAGAGGAGGCCATCATGCGTAGCCCACGCCTGTTCGTGGCGTCGATCCTTGCCACCACCCTGTTCCTGCTGCCGGGTTGCGACCGCATCGCCGGCCTGTTCCAGTCCAAACCCCAAATCGCCTTCGCCCCGGCCGGCGCGGCCTACGGCGACAAGCCCGACTTCGCCCGGGTGGAACACGAGTTCCCCATTCCCCTCGCGGAACTGGCCAAGGTCACACCCCGCTACCTGGACGGCCTGAACCAGGAACAACTGGACCAGATCTACGCTCGGCTCACCGCCGGTCCCATCCCCGACGGCCCCTTCGACGGCAGCATCGTGTTTCCCAAAGGCAGCAGCGGCAAGCTGCGGGCCGCGGAGATCCTGGGTGGCCTGAAAGGACTGGCGGCCCGCCTGGGTGCCAAGAAGCTGGAGATCATGGGCGAGGCCCTGTGGAAGGGCAAGGTGTTCTATCGGGATCAGCGTCTGCTGCGCAACCGCATCGAGGACCTGGCCATCCTGCGCCCCATCATGGGCCCCGGCGATATCCCCAAGATCGACGTGGACGGCAAGGATGCGTGGCTGCTGTTCCCGGCCAAGCTGTATTGCGGCCAGAGCCTGCTGGACTCCCGGCGCGAATCCATCATCATCGACTATGCCTTCACCGACGAATTGCCCGGCTACCGGGACCGCATCGACTTCCTGGCCGGCCGCAACGGACTCAAGGTGCGTGACGAGATCCGCATGGTGCGGCCCGGGCTCTACCTGGGACGAGCTTACATGGACCATGTGTTCGTGCTGAACTTCATCCTGGAGAACAAGCAGCTCGCCGAGCATGGCAAGGATGAATACCTGGCCGGCCAGATGCACGAGGACTGCTGGCCCGGGACCCAGCAACGGGTCATGGCCAAGAACTGACGATGCCGGGCTTGGGGATACGCTTCATGGCCATGCTCCTTTGCCTCCATTGCGCCGTCCAATGTTGGGCGGAGGAAACCGCCAACAGCGACCTCCCCCCGGTGGGACGCTCCCGGTTCGACCAGTTCATCGGCGACCGGCCCGTGCCCTTCCCCTTCTCCCGGCTGATCGCCAGGCTGCGTGCCCAGGCGGCGCCGCAACAAGGCGGGCTGTACCCGGTGAAGGCCGTCCTGATCCCCCTGGGGCGTTCACTGCAGCGGGCCGCCGGCGCCCCGGACTTCTTCCGCTTCCCCCGAGCGGTGGCCACCGTGGACGGCGCCACCCGGCCGGGCATCCCGCCCCTCAGGGACCGGCTGTTCGTGGGCTATCACGAGAAGGGCGGGCTGCTGGAGGTAATCAGCTACAACGCCAGCGCCGGCCGCTTCGAGTTCCAGGTGGTGCGGGATTACCGGCGCGGCGGACGACCGCGCCTGGTCTATGCCCGCCGCGCCTTGTGCCTGGCCTGCCACCAGAACGCCGCGCCCCTGTTCTCCCGCCCCCTGTGGGACGAGACGCCGGCCAATCCGTCCATCGCCGCACGACTCAGGGCCGAGGGGCGAGACTTCTACGGCATTCCCCTGGCGGGCACCGACATCGCCTACTTCCTCGACAACGCCACCGATCGGGCCAACCTTCTGCCGGTCTGGCAACTGCTGTGGCGGCAAGGCTGCGGTGACGGCGAGAGCGGCCGTCGCTGCCGTATCGACCTGTTCGGCGCGGCCCTGGCCCAGGGGCTGTCCGGCGTCCCCCGGGACGATGCCGCCCAGTCCGTTTCCGGCCGCGAATTGGCGCGGCGCTGGCCCCAACTCTGGCCTCATGGCCTGGAAATCCCAAATCCGGACATCCCGGATCGGAATCCTCTGGTTACCCTGCCGGGAGATGGACCCGGCGGCCCGGGTCGAACCACCAAGCGGGGCAACCCGGCAGCCCTGCCGGAACTGGCACGGTTGAGCCACATCCCGGCCCGCTTCGAGCCCCTCAACCCCCGCCCGCCCCTGGAGACCTGGACCGCTCCCAACATAAACGGCCTGGTGGACGGGCTGGCGGACATGCTGGCGCCCGCGGACCTTGACGAACTGGACCGGGTATTGGCCGCGCGCCCCGCCCCCACTCAGGTCCTGAAGCTGCGCTGCCATTTGCGGCGCAGGGATGCCCGCCGCACCGGATTCAGCTGCGCATCGGATGACACGCGGAGCGGTGTGAACCTGTCCGGGGCACTCACCCGGCAGTCCGGCAAACAGGTTGCCGGACGCCTGGATCGTCTGGGCCTCGCAGGCGCGCCGGCCGATATCCGCCTGACGGGCAGCGTTGAGGATGCCGCCGGCCAGGAGATCCGCCTGGAGCCGCGCCGCTTTCGGCGCCATGCCCGACTGGCCGACGGCCGCCGCCTGGCCGCCCTGATCCTGCGGGAAGGCGGCGGCAGCCTGGTCCTGGCCGACGACTTCGCCGTGGCACGTGGCATCTTGACCGCTTTGTCCATATGGGACGCCAAGCGCACCTTTCCTGATTGGGACGGTATGGCCATGCTGTTGACCGCACTTGGCGCCCATGCGAAACGCGCACCGACCCGGCCCCTGCCGCCCGCCCAGTCCATCGGCGCCGGGCATGCCGCCGACGACGACTCCACCGGTGGCTTCCGCCGTTTCTGCGGCCAGTGCCACGACACCCCAGAGCCCTTCCCGCCCAACTATCTTTACGGCGACAGCGCCACGGTGACTGCCCGCCTGGCCCAGTGCGCACCCCGCATCCTGTACCGCCTGAGCATGTGGGACCTGCCCGAGGCCCGGCGCGGCAAGACGCCCATGCCACCGCCCCCATCCCTGGCCGCCCATCGACTGAATGGGGCCGCCTGGACCCGCTCCCCGGAGCGGGCCGCGTTGCTGGCCCGAGCCCGGCGCCTGGTGGCGGCCCGGGGGCTGGACCCCCGGACCCTTACGCAAAGACCCTTCGAGACCCTGCCTCCCTGCCTGCCCGCGGCGACGGGGCTTCAACCATCCGCCAGCCTGGGGAGAAAGCCATGAGCCAGCAAACCCGGTCCTGCGCAACCTGCAAATGGATCCTCGCCCTGCTCCTGCTCGCCGTCCTGATCGTCGCCGGCTACGCCCTGCGCCGCTTCGGCGCCGACCAGCCGGTGACCTATGCCGATCCCGTGGAACACTTCAAGTACGGCTCCACCGGCGGGGAGCGGAGCATGGGTTTCCCCAAGCGGGTGTTCCTCGCCCTGCCCCAGGTCTGCGGCCACCTGCTGCCGGGCAAGGGCTACCAATCCCTGGGACTGATGTTCGAACCGGGCCATGACCTGCCGGTGGGCATGTCCCAGCGCCGGCACCTGGGCATCGACCGGGTGTTCTTCAACTGCGCCGTGTGCCATACCTCCACCGTGCGCAAGGCGCCCGACGCAAAGCCCGTGCTGGTGGTGGGCATGGGCGCCAACCGGCTGGATTTCATGGGCTTCGAGAAATTCATGGACGCCTGCATCCGGGACGTGCATTTCAGCACCGAATTCCTCATTCCGGAGATGGAGGCCGAGGGCGGCAAGCTGTCCCTGCTCGACCGCTATCTGGTCTATCCCGTGGCCATCGCCATCATGCGCGACCGGGTCACCACCCTCATGTACCGGATGCGCTTCATCCACCAGCAGCCGGACTGGGGGCCGGGCCGGGTGGACACCTTCAATTCCTCCAAGGCCCTGTTCAACATCCCCATCGAGCGTCAGCCCAGGGATGAACTGTTAGGCACAGCCGACTTTCCCACCATCTGGAACCAGGCCAGGAAGAAGGGCATGCAACTGCATTGGGACGGCAACAACGACAGCGTGGAGGAACGCAACCTCAACGCCGCCCACGGCACCGGCGCCACGCCGTCCACCCTGGACCACGCCGCCATGGCCCGCATCCAGGCCTGGAACGCCACCGCCACGGCGCCGCCTTTCACCGGCTTCTTCCCCGTCGACATGGTCAAGGCGCAACGAGGCGCGGCGATCTACGGTAAGTATTGCGCCGCCTGCCACGGCGCCAGCGGCAGCGATTTTACGGGCGAATACGTGGGCCAGGTGACGCCCCTGAAGACCATCGGCACGGACCCCTACCGCCTGCTCTCCTTCAGTCCCGACCTGGCCTTGAACCTGGGCACGCCCTATGCCGGCACGCCCTACCGCTTCAAGCACTTCCGCAAGACCTGGGGCTATGCCAATGCGCCCCTGGACGGCCTCTGGCTGCGGGCGCCCTATCTGCACAACGGCTCGGTGCCGACCCTTTGGGACCTGCTGCAGCCGGCCGCGAAACGCCCCAAGACCTTCTACCGGGGCGACGACCTGTACGACCCCGTGAACTTGGGTTTCGTCTCGGACCGGGCGGAAGAAGGCGGCAAGCGCTACTTCCCGTATGACACCGCCCTGCCCGGTAACGGCAATTTCGGCCATGAGGGCCGGGCCTACGGCACGGAACTGGCGCCCGATGAGAAATGGGCGCTCATCGAATACCTGAAAACCTTCTGATCGGGGGGAGGACCGCCATGAACATCACATGCAAATGCCCGCGCTGGCTCAAGGCCGTCGGCCTGGCGCTGCTGGTCCTGGCCGTCCTGGCGGGATACGTGGGCTGGAACCGCTTCATGCGGGACTACGGCGCCCAGGTCTTCGACAACCCCGACGAGCGCTTCAAGTACGGCTCCATCGGCGCCGAGTTCGACGCCGGCATCCCCTACTGGATCTTCTATGTGTTGCCCCGGATGTTCCCGGAAAAACTGCCCGGACCCGGCGGCTACGCGGCCTTCGGCGTCGCCTGGGAACAGGGCCACGAACTGCCCATCGGCTTTTCCAAGCGACGCATCGGCTTCGACCGGGTGGCCAACAACTGCGCCGCCTGCCACGTGGCGAGCTACCGCACCAAGCCCGACGAGAACCCCAGCTTCGTGGTGGCCGGCCCCAACCACACCCTTAATCTGGAGGCCTTCTTCCGCTTCCTGGTGGACTGCGCCAAGGATCCCCGCTTCAATGCCGACAACCTGATGTCGGAGATCGACATGGTGTCGGACCTGGACCTCATCGACCGGCTGGCCTACCGCTTCCTGATCATCCCCATCACCAAGAAGCGCCTGATGGAACGGGAGGGCCAGTTCAAATGGATCTACCGCCACGACTTCCCCGAGTGGGGGCCGGGCCGGGACGACGCCATGAACCTCACCAAGTACTTCATGATCCGCTGGCCCATGGACGACAGCATCGGTCCCACCGACATGCCGTCGGTGTGGAACCTGGACAAGTACAAGCCCGAACTGGGCCACCGCATGAACTTCGCCGGGGATTCCCACGACCCGCGCTCGGTGATCATGGATTCGGCCCTGGGCCTGCTGGGCGCGGCCCCCCACGACAAGGCGGCGTTCCTGGGCCAGGTGGACTGGCTGCTGGCCTACCTGGGCAAGAAGCAGGCGCCCACCTATCCGTTCCATGTCGATCTGGCCAAGGCGGAGCGCGGCAAGCAGGTGTTCCAGAACCAGTGCGCTGGCTGCCACGCCAGCGCCCGCACCGGCACCGTGGTCCCGCTCGAGGAGGTCGGCACCGACCCGGAACGGATCGGCACCTGGAACGAGAAGGCCGCCAGGGAGGCCAACAAGGCCGTGGCGGACATGGGCATCCAGCGGCCCGGCCTGGTTGAGGAACCACTGACCGGTTACGTGGCCCAGTTCCTGGACGGCATCTGGCTGCGGGCGCCCTACCTGCACAACGGCTCGGTGCCCAGCCTTTACGACCTGCTGAAACCACCGACCCAGCGGCCCGTAGTATTCTGGCGCGGCTACGACGTCTACGACCCGGTCAACGTGGGCTTCGTCAGCCAGGGCAAGGCGGCCGAGGATGGCGGCATCCGCTACGACACCGGCGCGCGTTCCAATAGCAACCGGGGGCATAACTTCGGCACCGCGCTGTCTGGAGCGGACAAGGACGCCCTGCTGGAATATCTGAAAACACTATGACCGCCTCACCGGCTACCCATGACATCTTCATCAGCTACGCCAGCGCGGACCGGGAACGTGCCAGGGTGCTTGCCAATGCCCTGGAAAAGCGGGGCTGGACGGTCTGGTGGGACCGGGAGATTCCGCTGGGCCGCTCCTACGACGAGGTTATCGAGCAGGCCCTTAACGGGGCCCGCTGCATGCTGGTGTTGTGGACCGCCGCCTCGGCGGCCTCGGAGTGGGTGCGCAGCGAGGCCTCCGAGGGCAAACGGCGCGGCATGCTGGTTCCCGTGTTCCTGGAGGAGATTGACGCGCCCCTGGCGTTCCGCCTGCTGAACGGTGCCCAACTGGAGAACTGGGACCCCGCGGAGCCCAACGCCGAGTTCGACCGTCTTACCCAGCGCATTGTGGAGATGCTCGCCCAGTCGGCACCGGAAGCACGTTCGCAGGCATCGCCCCCGTTCGTGCCGGAGGCTTCTCTCCCGGCCTCGGGGTCAACCCGGGCGGGAGCCGATTTCCCCGGCCAGTGGCGTTGGAAACCGTGGTGGCTGGCCGCCGGTGCCGCCGTCTTTTTCATGCTTCTGGCGACAGGCGGCTTCTTCTGGCTTTCGCCCCGTTCGCCATTAATTTCTCCGGGAGAGTCCGCATCCCCCACAGCATCATCGCCCTCTCCGCCTGCCGAGTCAGCCGCACCCAACCCCGCCAATGATCTGACCGATCTGGACACCGCGCCAAAACACCTGACCCAAGGCAAACCCAGCTCTCGGCCACCCCCGAAGCCGGCGGCTGGAACCCCGGGCAAACCACCGGCCGGCCGACCGGCAGAGACGGCTGCCGCCAAGCAGGCGCTGATTGAAGCGGTTCCCGCCGCACCAGTCCACCATCCCGCACCCCAGCCTGCCGCAGTTCCAACCTCAAAGGTGGCTGCGGCGACCAGACCGCCCACCATCGTGCTGGCTGCCCTCGGCCTGCCCATATCACGCCGTTTCTGGAGCGGGGAAGACAGCGCCAGCTATTCGCGCAAAATGCGGGATCTTGTGGAAAAGCTCAGCCGTGATGTCCTGCATGCCACACCCAATGCCATGCGGCTATCGAAATCCGAATTCGATGCCTGGTGGAATGAATCCGGGGAGCATCCCCGCAGCCGCGCCCTTTGCGATACCGGCAGCGGGCCGAAGGCGCTGCTATCGGCCAGGATGGAAACGCCGGTTACCTTCTCGTCCACGGAGAGTGCCTACTGGCCTGAATTGCAGTTGAGGCTATGGGTGTGCGGCAGGCAGGAAATTTATCGCCAGCAAAAAACCTTGTCGCCGCATAGCGATGATGCCTGGCCCTTCTCGGTTGAACTCGGCGCTGAAACGAGCCGGTTTCTTCGTGAGCACAAGCCCGACATCACGGACTGAAAAGCCTGTATCTTGCGAAGATGGCAACCCTGCACGAAATTACCCATAAGATCGTATTCATCGCGCGGTATGCCGGTTTTTGACTAGATTTAAATAGGCGATTCATCAATGCCATTGAACTAACAACGGAGATACAAATGAACGATTTGTCTGGTGAAGTCACAAGTGAACAATTGGTTGCCGATTTCAAGGTTGTGGTGGCGGATGCGGAAGCATTGCTGAAGGCTACGGCCGGCCAAGGTGGTGAGAAGTTGGCCGAAGTACGCGCCAAGGCGGAAGAATCCCTGCGGGTCGCGAAGGCCCGGATGGCGGATGCCCAGGCGGCTCTGCTCGCCAGAACCAGAGAGGCCGCCAAGGCCACCGACGCCTACGTCCATGAAAATCCATGGCGCGCCATCGGCGCCGCGGCCGGTGTCGGCCTGGTGATCGGTTTGCTGATCGGCCGTCGCTGATCGCTTGCCATGTCTGAGCAAGCGGCCGGCGGGAGCAAGGGCCTCCTGCACTCTTTGACCGTGCTTGCGGCAACCCTGGTTGCCATCGCGCATACGCGCCTGGACCTGTTGTCTGTGGACTTGGAAGAGGAACGGGAACATCTTTTTGCACTCTTGGTTTTGACCTTGGGCGCCCTGTTCTGCCTGGGGGTTGGTGTGGTGCTAGCGACGACCCTGCTGGTGGTCGCATTCTGGGACACCCAGCGTTTTCTGGTGCTGGGTGCACTGGCTGGGTTGTTTCTGACGGCTGGCGTTGCGGCATGGCTGTTCGCAAGACACAAAACGAGAACAAAACCGCGGCTGTTTGCCGCGAGTCTGTCGGAACTCCTGAAGGACCGGCAGCGACTCATTTCCCGGCCATGAACGCGAAATTGTCCCGGCTGGCCAAACGCCGTGAACACCTGATTGCCCAGGCAGCGGCTCAGCGCATATTGCTGGCGCAGGACATCGAGTCGTGGCGCACGCCCCTGGCGTTTGCAGATCTGGGTCTGGACGTACTCCGCGGTATCAAGCGTCATCCCGTATGGATGGTCGGCGGCGTCGCCATGCTGGCGGCGTTGCGTCTCAACCGCGCCGGCAAATGGCTGCGGCGCGGCTGGATAACATGGCAAGTTGTTCAGAAACTGCGCGGCGGATAGCCGACCCCTGAATCCGCGGAATACGGCCGAACCACCGGCATACCCACAATTCATGCTGGCAGGGTGAGATCGGCCCGTTGGGCCTGACCTGCTCATTTCCCACCACCAAATTGCTGCCACCGCGCGCGCCACGAATGCGCTTCCTTTCAGCTGCCACAGGCCTATACTCGGTACACATTTCCGTGTCCAACGATACAGGCGGACCACCCGGATAAACATCCCTCACCTCCGCCTCCCATCGTTCTACCGGACGTCCCTACAACATGATCAGGAGCAAGAACCATGTCCAAAACCCAGAAATCCAACAAGGAAATGAAAAAGCAGGCTTTGCTGTCGCCGAAGGAAAAGAAAGCGGCCAAGCTGGTCAGGAAGCATGCCGGAGATGCCGTCCCCTTGATTGTCAAAGGAGCATGAATCGTTGTATCACATGCCCAACAACCTGAATCGGTAGAAATCCTGAACGTTACAAGCCGGTAGACATTGGGTTGAACCGCGTGGAGGACTAGATCCGGATTCACCGGGCGCAGCCCACTTTGCTGTGATTTCGCCGATTACAGGTTTTCTCCCCACTGCGAGATCCATAATCTTCTGGAGCCGCCCGACGCTTATTCTTGATTCGTCCAATCACCACAAATCACGTTGCCCCCGCCATGCTTTATCGGCACATCCGCAAGAGGTCGCCAGTGCCAGGTTTTGAATATCTTGTCCGCAGTGATTTTCACGAAGAGGCGGAAAATGCCGCCCGCGCCCTCGGTGGTAAGGAGCGCGAACGGATGAACGCCTACATACGGGTGTTGGAGAGAGAACTGAACAAGCTGGGCGAGCAGGGCTGGGAACTGATACAGGCGCCCGACACAACAGACAACCGCAACTGGATATTCAAGCGGCCGGTGGCCTGATCGGCAAAATCAGGTAACGGAATTTCGCCGGTGGCCGGCCATTAATCTTCAATCGGCGGGTTTCGACCGCGACGCTTACATAGGCGCTTTTGACTTCCTGCCGGGGCTCGCGTGGGGTACGTATCCAGCGACCCGGCAGAGCATCCCTTCGATCTTCTTGCCATCGATGTAGCGCGTCGAACGGCACATGATCACGTCGCCTTTGGCCGACAGTTCCAGTATGGACAGGCAAACCTCTTCTAGCGAAATTCCCGTCTCCGCAGCGATCTCGGAATCGAGCCGCTCACCATGGTCTTTCAGGTACTGCAGTATTTCTTGCAAATCGATGCCCCATATTCTCGCCTGATTAACGGGACGTGCCGTTGTGCTGTTGCAGACAGTCCCGAACTTCCAAGTTTGCGCCTTTTGAGCGAACTGCGCATGATATTCCATATCTCCCGGTTCAACCTTGCTGTCGTCCCGCCTGGCAGGCAATCCCCGCAAGGTCAGGAGGCCTCCCACTGGACCCTGCGGCCACACGCCTGTTTCCCCTCGGTTGGCCCTATGTATGGTTAGTCACAGAAGAAACGATCCGATCCGCGCATAGTCCCCTCAGATCTATCAACCCGGAGAGGAAAATGCATAGTCGATCTGCTTTGTACGGTTTGTGTTTCACGCTTGTCGGAACAAGCGCCATGGCTGATGGCGATTGGAAGTTGCTGCCGGTCAAAGACGCCAGTTATCAGCCCGACGTCACGCTATCGGCCCTGGTCGGCGCCATGGATCCGAAAAATGCGAGCAGTGGTTCGTTCACCGGCGCGGAGCTGGCCTTCAACTGCCTGTTGGTACAACCACCCAGCGGGGTGCTTCGCAGCAAGATTTCCGTCGGCCAGTACGACCACGATGGTCTCGAACTCACCTCATACGAGATCAATCCACGCTGGACGTTCAATCTCAGCAAGGATCTCAGCGTCGGTTTCGGTCCAGGAATCGGTTACGTCGATGCCAAGGCTGCCGGCCATTCCAAGGGCTTGTGGGCCGCCCAGATCGGCGCAGACCTTGATTACCGTATCGGCTCGTTGAACCTCGGCCTGGGAGCGCGTTGGCAGGGAACGCAGGACCACCAGATCGCGGTCGGCTACAAAGGCGCGGACAACTTTCTGGTGGAAGCCAAGATCGGCATGAATTTCTAAGTGGTACGGGCATAGCCTTGGGCTATGCCTGAACGCCGCTCGGACGGCCGATGCTAAGGAAAACCTGCACTGATCGTCCGCGCGGCGCCCTTCAGCAACTTGCACGCGTCATACCGAGCCTGCGGTTTTGCTGCTTTGGGCGGGAATGGTGAGGGTCAACACGCCGTCCTTGAAATTTTCCTTGAGTTGCGAAGCCTGGACCGGTCCGGGCAGGGTCATCGTCTCAGCGAAGCTGCGGCTGCTTCGGCTTTGTTCGTCTTGTTGTCCCACTTTGACCGTGTCACTGTTGGCGGTCTGGGCGGATATGGTGAGCAACTGACCATCAAGACGGACATGGATGTCTTCCGGCTTGAAGCCTTTCAGCGGGATGTCGAGCTGATAACCGTCCTTGGTTTTTTGCAGGGTCGAAATCCGGGTTGGCATGGGGTAAGCCATCGGCGGCGCGAACATCATCGGCTGCCAGAGGGCGTTCATTGAATTGAACGGACCGAACGGATTTTCCAGCGCTGCTTCCATGCGCATGAGATCGGACCAGGGATTGTAGAAATAGACTTGCCCCGGCGCGGGCATGGCCGCTGCCGTATCCGGTTTTTGGGCTTTGTCGGCACTCGGGGCGCAGTCCCCCGCTTGGACGGCACCCGCCGTCAGGGCGAGCGCCAATGCGAGCATTGAAGTTTGAAAGTTTCCGGTGTTCATGGATACCTCCTGAAAAGATTCCGGCGTGGATAACGGTACGCCGTGCCTAATTGAAGTCAGACCCGGCATGAAAGTTCCAGGACATCCTTCTCCGAAAAAATCCTGATCAGGGGTACAGGCCGGCCAACGCAGATGCCTTTCCATCCGATCTTTCCGTTTCCGCTGGCAATTCCATCAGGGCTTCCGCCAACGGCTCGCCGCGCCATTCGCCACCGCCATAGCAGGCGCGGTCCAACTCCCGCAACAGGGCGGGCAGCCTGGGGTCGGACAGGTGCTTGGCAAGGGCATTGAGCCCTGCGGGCGGGTCGTGGGGCCATGTGGCACGCGCCCAGGCGAGCAATTGTGAGCGCGCCACCGATGCGTCGTTGTCGCGGCAGGCCCGGCGGAACGCCTTGCGGGCTGCGCCGGCGTGGCCAACATGTGAACCACTTGCGGCCGCTTCGGCAGTGTGTGCAGGGGAAAAACCTGTCCGGCGAGCACGCCACCAGGCGACGATCGTGCCCAGCCAGAGCAGGCCCAGGGCCAGGCTGAGCCAGGGCCAGGGAAATGCCGTTGCGGTGGGCCAGGCAACGGACAGGGGGGCGGTGGATGAAAATTGGGCCGGGGACGTGGACTCGACCGGTGGCGGCGCCGCCGCTGCCCCGCCGCCACCAACCGCCGGCAGGATCTCCAGGGTGCGCGCCGGCAACACGGCCTCGCGCGGGCCGTTTTCCTTGGTATCCCACCAGGACAAGCGCATGGCGGGCAACTGGTAGCGCCCGGGCCGGCTGGCGATCAGGGCGATGTCCTGCTCGCGGCTGCCGCTAACGCTGCCGTCTTGCTCCTCGTTAGTCAACTTGGGCTGATCCGGATAGGCCTTGATCCCGTCCGGCAGCGGCATCCGGGCGGAAAGGTCCGGCAACTGGGCCGCGCTCAGGCCCAAGGCGGTCAGGCGCAGGTGGCGGGTCACCGGTTCGCCGGCGTGGACCGCGCCGTTGTCGGGGCGCCAGCTCTCCTCCAGGCTGACTTTTTGCGCGGGCAGCCAGTCCTGGCCGGCCGCGCCGGCCGGGCGGGGACGCACATCCAGGACGATGGCGTCGCCGCGCAGGCGCAGCGGGCGCGTGGCGTTCATCACGCCGGGGAAGGGATTCTGGCCGAAGAAGTTGCGGAAGAAAGGATCGGCGCCGAACGGACCGATGTCGCGGGTATCCGCCACCTGGGCGTCCAGCACCGGACCGGCGAGGCTGATATGACCGCTGCGCTGGGGAAACAGCATGTAGTCGCGCTCGATCACCTGGTAGCGGTGGTCGCCGCGCATCTCGCTGCTTTGCCTGTCCCTGCCGATCTGCTGGACGATGACATCGCCGCTGGCGGGCAGGTCGAGGCTGGCCTGATACAGGGGCTGGTCGGTGTAGAGACGCAGCTTCAGGGTGGTGGCCGCCTGCACGTAGGGTTGCTTATGATCCAGGGTGCCGGTGAGGAACACATGGGAGAGCGGCGCGTCGGCCCCGGCTCCGCTCCCGCCACCGCCGCCCGTGCTCCCCGAAACCGTCAGGATCATGGCGGGGGAGCGTTCCCCTTGCCACTCCAGGGAAGGTACCTGAATCCGCCCCGTGTGCTTCGGCGCCAGGGTCAGGCGCAACTGGACCTGGGCGTTCATATGCCCGTTGACAATCTGGATGCTGGATCCGCTGGCGCGGCCCAGGATGTCGAAGTCCTGGCGCAGTGGGGCAAGGTCCGGCTGGCTATCGCTGCGGCCGTCGCGCTGCAGGGTGAGTTCAACCGATTCGCCCGGCGCCACCCGGTCGCGGTCCAGGCTGGCCTGGAGGTCCGCCAACGCGGGCAGGCTGGGAATCGCCAGCAGGATGGCAATCAGGCAGTGCAGGCAGGCATTTCTCATGGCTGGTTTCCTTGCCGTCGCATCAGGTGTTCGATCATGAATTTGCGTCGCAACAGGCCGCCGGGATCGTCCGGGATCTGCCGCAGCCATTGCTCCCGGGCCAGTTGCCGTTCGCTGGCCGGCGCATCGAGCGAGTCGGCGCCGGCCTTACCCCGAGCCGCGTTCTTATCCTCCGACAACCCCAGGCCGGCCTCGGCATCGCGCCTGGCCTGGGCGGCGCTGTCGGGGGCCTGCGCCTGGCCGCCTGCCGTCGCCGACTTGTCGCTGCTCGGCTTGGGCGCCGCGCCGGCTTGCGGATTTTGCGGCTGCGCGCCGGTCTTGCCCTGCCCTGCCCCTTCCTTACCCGGCTTGTCGGCCTGCTTGGCCTGGCCTTGCCGGGATTTGCCCTGCGCACCCTGTGCCTGGTCCTGGCCACCGGATTGGTCCTGGCTGGCGGATTTACCCTGGCTGCCCCCTTGCTGGCCGGGTTGTTTCTGGCCGCTGGGTTGCTTTGGCGAAGGTGGTTGCCGTTGCAACGCCTTGGCCACCAGGTCGCGGTTGTGGCGCGCATCCCGGTTGTTAGGGTCGCGCGCCAGGACGGCGTCGTAGTCCTTCAGCGCCGCCTCCAGGTCGCCCGCGCGGGCCAGGGCGTTGCCCCGGTTGTAATGGGCGTCGACGTCGTCGAAGGCTTTGAAGTCGCGCGCCGCTGTGGGGTAGTCGCCGGCCTGCAATTCGGCATAGGCCTTGCGGCGAGGATCGGCATAGGTGCGCGCGGCGGCGACCGCGTCGCCCCGGCGCAGGAGCTGTTCGCCGCGCTGGTCGGCGGTGCGCCATAGGCTGTCCCAGCGGTCCTGCCAGCCCACGTCCGCCTGCGCGGCGCCGGGCAGCAGCAGGGCCAAGAACATGGCCAACGATGTGGCAAACCATTTGGCGCGCCTCACAGCCACCCCCGCCGCGCCAGCAGCGCCACCAGCAGCACTAGCCCCGGCAACAGCCAGACCCCCGCATCGCGCCAATGTTCGACCGCGACACCCGATTTGAGCGTCGCGTCGCCCCCCAGTCCGTGACGTGCCCGTAGCGTATCGATCAGGCTTGGGCAGGCCGGCGGGATCGACATAACTGCCGCCGCCGCTGGCGGCAAGCTGCCGCAGCCGGTCCGCGTCCAACCGGGCCATGAGCGGCCGGCCGCCGGCATCCCGGACGAAACCACCGTTCGGATCGTCCAACGGCGCACCGGCCGCGCTGCCGATGCCCACCACGTGCAGGATCGCGCCCTGGTTGCGCAGGCGCCGGGCCGCTTCGAAGGCGGCAGAGGGATCGGCGAAGCCGTCGCTCAGCACCACCACTTGGCCATCCCCGCGCCCGGCCTGCTTGAGCAGCTTCGCGGCCAGGTCCAGGGCCGGGGCCAGGTTGTCGCCCGGCGTGGGCATGATATTCGGCGCCAGCGGCGGGAGCATGGCGCGCACGGTGGCGACGTCCTCGGTCAGGGGCGTGACGGTGAACGCCTCGTCGCCGAATGCCACCAGGCCGACGCGCGCGTCGCGGGCGGCGCCGAGCAGGTCGTCGATGGCATAGCGGGCACGGGTGACGCGGTTCGGCGTCAGGTCCTCTGCGGCCATCGAGGGAGACAGGTCGAGTACCAGCACCCAGGCGCCGGGAGTACGCCAGGCCGCGGTGGCGTCCCGTTCCCAGGCCGGGCCGGCCAACGCCAGCGCCGCCAGGACCCAGACCAGCGCCAGCCAGGGCCAGGGGGAAATCCCGCCATTGCCGCCGGCAGCATCAAGGCGCAGACCCGGCAGCAGGTCCGGGTCGATCAGCCGGCTCCAGTCCCCGTCGGCCGTGGTCCGCCGCGACAGCCACCAGGCCAGCCCCAGAAGCGGCGGCAGGGCCAGCAGCCAGAGGGGTCGGAGGAAATGGAAATGGTCGATCAGCATGGGCTGTGCTCCCTCCCCCTCCGGGAGAGGGCCGGGGTGAGGGAGAGGGGGTGGAATACCGGCCCGGGTTCCCTCTCCCCCAGCCCCTCCCCCGGTGTGGGAGGGGAGCATAACGTCGTTCGGCTTCGCCACAATTTCATTTCCCCTCCCCCCGCCACGCCACCGCCGGCAGGCTCAGCAGCAGGGCCAGCCCCAGCGGCCAGTAAAACCATTCGTCGCTGGGGCGATACCACTGGTCACGCCCGGCGCTGGGTTCCATCTTGTCGATGCGCGCGTACACCTGTTCCAGGGCGTCGGCGTCGTCGGCGCGGAAGTATTCGCCTCCGGTGGCCCGGGCGATGGCCTTCAGGGTGTCCTCGTCGAGATCGCTGCCGCCGACGCCGATGGTGTAGATGCGCAGGCCCGCGGCGGCCGCCAGCTTGGCCGCCTGCTCGGGCGGCATGGCGCCGGCGGTGTTGCTGCCGTCGGTGAGCAGGATCAGTACCGTCTCGCCGCCATGCCGGCCTTGATCGTCTTGCAGGCGTTTGATGGCCAGGCCGATGGCGTCGCCGATGGCGGTCTGGGTGCCTGCCACGCCGACCACCGCCTGGTCGAGGAATTCCCGGACCGTGGCGAGATCGGCGGTGAGGGGGGCCTGAAGATAAGGCCGGGTGCCGAACAGGATCAGACCGACGCGGTCGCCGTGGCGGCGCTGGATGAAGGCGCCCGCCACCTCCTGCACCACCTGCAACCGGCTGTGGCCGTCGGCCATGTCTTCGCTGGCCATGGACCCGGAGACGTCCACCGCCATAAGCAGGCGCCGCCCGCTGCTGGGCACCGCCTGCGGGTCGCCCAGCCACTGGGGCCGTGCCGCCGCGGCCAGGAGCAGCAGCCAGACCAGTACGTAAAGGATTTTGCGAACTCGCGGCAGGGTGCGCGCGGCGGGGGTCGAATCGCCGGCCAGGCTCGCCGCGAACGGCAGGAACAACGCCGCGCCTTGCGGCCGCGCCGCCGGCAACAGGCGGGCGAATAGCCACGGCAAGGGCAGCAACAGCAGCATCCAGGGCCAGGCGAACTGGATCATTTGCGCCCCCTGATGAAGTCGCGGGCACCGGACAACCACCTGGCACGCTCGCCGGATGTCCCGCCTCCGGTTGACCCACCGCCGAATGCGGTGCGCAACAGGGCCTCCCCGCCATGGCCGGCCCAGCCGGCGCCGCCGTGGTCGACCACGAATGCGATCCAGTCCGAACCCGCGAGCCGGGCAACCGTCGTGCGCCCATAGCGGGCCACGGCATAGCGGCGCAACAGATCCTGCAGACCGCGCGCGAGCTCGGCCTCGTCCAGATCCGCCCGCTCCAGGCGGGCCAGCTGCCGCAGCGCGACGCGGCGCAGACGGCGCGGCGGCCGGTTCCGCCAATACAGCAGGACGGCGAGCGCCACCAACAACAGAAAAGCCAGCCCCCACCAGCCCGGCGCAGGCGGCCACCAGCCGGGCGGCGGCGGCGCGTGGGCGGGTGCCAGCTGGGCGAGCCAGTTCCCGTTCATGGACTCTCCCGCAGCAGCGCCGGCAGGCTGTCGGCCACCGCGTCCGTGGTGGCGAGGCGGCTGAAAGGCAGATCGAGGCGCCGGGCGAGGTCGCCCAGGCGCTGCTCCCGCGTCGCCCAGGACCGCAGCCAGTCGCTCCTGCTACCCGCACCGTCCAGCCACCAGAGCCTGCCGGGCAGGCCGACGCGATAGCTGCCGTCGGGCAGACCCGCGCCTTCAAGCGGGTCGGTGATCCAAAGGAGGCGGCAATCGTTGTGCAGGCTGGCGCCGGCCAGGACGGTTTCCACCCCGTCATCGAGGCCGCTGAAATCGCTCAGCACCAGCACCAGGCTGCCAGGCTGGAGCAAGGGACGCAGGCTGGCAAGCGCGGCACCCAGGCCGCCGGGATTGGGACTGCCGGGCATGCGCGGTTGCGCTTCCACAAGGGCTTCCAATACCGGCAGGACGCCGGCTTCCCGCCCTCGCGGCGGGAAAATCCGGGGCGTGCCATCCGCCTGGGCGACCAGCGCCCCGACCCGGTCGCCGCCCAGGGCCGCGATCCAGCCCAGCAGGGCTGCGGCCCTGACCAGCAGGGCGGACTTGAACTGGCGCCGGCTGCCGAAATAGAGGCCGGGGTGGAGGTCGGCCAGCAGCCAGACCGGCCGTTCCCGTTCCTCCCGGTAAAGCTTGGTGTGGGGCCGGCCGCGACGGGCGGTGACGCGCCAGTCGATGTTGCGGACGTCGTCTCCGGGCGCGTACAGCCGCACCTCCTCGAACTCCAGGCCGCGGCCCCGCTGGGCGCTGCGGTGCGCCCCCTGCAGGCGCGCCAGGATGGGACGGCGGGTGCGCAGGCTGAGGCCGTGGGCGGCACCGCGCAATGCCACCAGTTCATCAAGGTCGGGTAGATTCATGGCAACTTCACTGCAATCTCAAGGCGCAGGCACCTGGCTCAGCAATTCGTCGACGCACTGTTGTTGGGTCACCCCCCGAGCCTGGGCGGTGTAGTCCAGCAACAGGCGGTGGCGCAGGGCGTCCGGGGCGATGGCCTGGACGTCCTCCGGGCTTACGAAGTCGCGCCCGTCCAGCCAGGCCAGGGCCCGCGCGCCGCGCTCCATGGCGATGGCGGCGCGCGGGCTGGCGCCCCAGCGCAGCCATTCCACCAGCTTGGCGCTGTACTTGCCCGGGTCGCGGGTGGCCTCCACCAGGGCGGCGATGTATTCCGCCAGGGCATCGGCCAGGGTGAGTTCCAGCGCCTCCCGGCGCGCGGCGAACACCACCTCCTGGGCAAGCGGCCGGGCCGGCGGCGGAAGTTCGCGCGCCTCCAAAGCCTCGCGCCGTGCCAGGTTCATGATCCGGCGGGTGGTGGCCCGGTCCGGGTAGTCCACCAGGGTGTGCAGCATGAAGCGGTCAAGCTGGGCTTCCGGCAGTGGGTAGGTGCCTTCGTGTTCGATGGGGTTCTGGGTGGCCATCACCAGGAACAGGCGCGGCAGCGGATAGGTGGCGGAACCAACGCTGATCTGGCGTTCCGCCATCGCCTCCAGCAAGGCCGACTGGACCTTGGCCGGGGCGCGGTTGATCTCGTCGGCGAGGATCAGGTTGTGGAACAGGGGACCGGGCTGGAAGCGAAAGCCGCCCTCCTCTGGACGATAGATGTCGGAACCGGTGAGGTCGGCCGGCAGCATATCCGGGGTGAACTGAACGCGCTGGAAATCCCCCTCCATGCCGTGTGCCAGGGCCTTGACCGCGCGCGTCTTGGCCAATCCAGGCGGCCCTTCCACGAGCAGATGTCCGTCCGCCAGCAAGGCCACCAGCAGGCGTTCAACCAGGGTTTCCTGGCCCAGGATCTGCTCGTTGAGATAAGCGCGCAGGCTGGCGAAGGCGGCCTGCGCCGTACTGGAGGAGGTTTTGGTGGGCGTGTCCATGGAGTCTTTCTTTCAGGTTTGCGGCTGGCTGTTAGTGAAGGGCGAACCCGGTAATAGTTCCCTGAAGCTCGATGAGAAGCTTGCAAGCGATCACCGACTGAATGGAAACCTGCCGAGCTGAAATGAAAAACGCCAAGGCAATGGATGTCTTGGCGTTGGACTGGCAAGGGGCAATCGAACAATACCGCCATGTTAGCGCTCTACAACTGTGCTGTACGACCCAATGCGGTCACATACGGCAACCTAGTGAAAGATCGGCACCTCGGCCATTGCTGCCGGTGAAATACCTCCCGCGCAAAGTCAGCAATGTCGTCGG
>CAVQKQ010000004.1:0-35077 GCA_963713085.1 uncultured Pseudomonadota bacterium
GTGGGCCCGCACGGACTTGAACCGTGGACCAAAGGATTATGAGTCCTCTGCTCTAACCAGCTGAGCTACAGGCCCAACGGGACGGTCGCCCGTCCCGCGGAAAACGTCAATCCAGGAAGCTGCGCAACCGCTCGGAACGGGAGGGGTGGCGCAGTTTCCGCAGGGCCTTGGCCTCGATCTGGCGGATGCGCTCTCTCGTCACGTCGAACTGCTTGCCGACTTCCTCCAGGGTATGGTCGGTGTTCATCTCGATGCCGAAGCGCATGCGCAGGACCTTGGCCTCGCGCGGGGTGAGGCTGTCCAGGATCTCCTGGGTGACGAACTGGAGGCTGGAGTACAGGGCCGCTTCCGCCGGCGCCAGGGTGGACTGGTCCTCGATGAAGTCGCCCAGGTGGGAGTCCTCGTCGTCGCCGATGGGGGTCTCCATGGAGATGGGCTCCTTGGATATCTTCATGATCTTGCGGATCTTGTCCTCGGGCATTTCCATCTTTTCCGCCAGGGTCGCCGGATCGGGCTCCAGGCCAGTCTCCTGCAGGATCTGGCGGGAGATGCGGTTCATCTTGTTGATGGTCTCGATCATGTGTACCGGGATGCGGATGGTACGGGCCTGGTCGGCGATGGAGCGGGTGATGGCCTGGCGGATCCACCAGGTGGCATAGGTGGAGAACTTGTAGCCGCGCCGGTATTCGAACTTGTCCACCGCCTTCATCAGGCCGATGTTGCCTTCCTGGATCAGGTCGAGGAACTGCAGGCCCCGGTTGGTGTACTTCTTGGCGATGGAGATCACCAGGCGCAGGTTGGCCTCGATCATCTCGCGCTTGGCCCGGCGCGCCTTGGCTTCGCCGGTGGACATCTTCTTGTTGATGTCCTTGAGTTCCTTGACCGGGATGCCGGCACGCTCCTGCAGGGCCGCGAGTTTTTCCTGGCGCTCGTTGATGTCGTGCTGAAAGCGGGTCAGCAGCTCCAGGTTGGCATATTTGCCTGACAATTCCCTGTTGAGCCATTCCGCGTCGCCTTCCAGGCCCGGGAAGGTCTTGATGAAATGGGCGCGCGGCATGCTGCACTTGTTCACGGCGATGTCCATGATGGCGCGCTCGTGGGAACGCACCTCCTCGACGATGCTGCGCACGGCTTCGCACAGGGCGTCCACCTGGCGGGCGGTGAAGCGGATGCCAAGAAGGGCGCTGGAGATTTCATCCTGAAGCTTCTGGTAT
The DNA here is from genome assembly GCA_963713085.1 of uncultured Pseudomonadota bacterium. GTDB lineage: Bacteria > Pseudomonadota > Gammaproteobacteria > Burkholderiales > Thiobacillaceae > PFJX01. The sequence goes on from CAVQKQ010000004.1 coordinate 1,215, forward strand.
TGCTTGCTGGCGAACCCGTACTTGGCAAGGGTCGGCTTCATCTTGTCGCGGTTCTTGCGAATCACGGCGAAGCGCTCCAGGGCGTCGATCCTGAGCTGGGCCAGATTGGCCGCGGTGATGGCGGCGCTGTTGTCCTCGTCTTCCTCGTCCTCCTCGCTGTCAGAGGTCTCCGTTTCCTCCTGGCCGGCATCCATGACGATGTCTTCGCCGGAGCTGTCCATGAGGCCGTCGACCAGATCGTCGATCTTGATCTCTTCCCTTTCCACCTTTTCCGCCAGATCCAGGATCTGGTTGATGGTGAGGGGACAGACGGAAATGGCCTGCACCATGTGCTTGAGGCCTTCCTCGATGCGCTTGGCGATCTCGATCTCGCCTTCCCGGGTGAGCAGGTCCTTGGTGCCCATCTCGCGCATATACATGCGCACCGGGTCGGTGGTGCGTCCGAATTCGGCATCCACGCTGGACAGGGCGGCCTCCGCCTCCTCGACGGCATCCTCGTCGGCAACCGGGGCCGGTGCTTCCGACATGAGCAGTTCTTCCGCGGCCGGGGCCTGGTCGTAGACCTGGATGCCCATGTCGTTGATCATGCTGATGACGCTTTCGATCTGCTCCGCGTCCAGCATCTCGTCCGGGAGGTGGTCGTTCACCTCGGCATAGGTCAGATAGCCGCGTTCCTTGCCCAGGACGATGAGGTTCTTGAGCTGAGTGCGGCGGGCCTCCACGTCAGCCCTGGAGTCTTGTGAATTGAGCTGGGTGAGGAGGGCGGCCTTGGCGGCGGCATCCTTCTTCTTCGAGGATTGCCTGGCAGCTGGTTTGCCCGTGGCCTTGGCGGCGGTGGCCTGCCGGGAGGATTTCTTTTCAGTCGCCATTATCGGGATGTCTCCGTGAGAGCCTGCGGAAAAAACGCAATATTATACATGAACTTGGGTGTTTTGCCCGGCATCAAAGGTTGATTGGACATGCTAGGTTCCGGTTGGTTTCCTGGGCTTGATGCCGGCCAGGCGCGCCCTTTCCTCGGGCGTGAGATCGCCCGGCTTGCGCCCCCTGAGGTCGCCGAGCAGGGCGCGTTCCGCTTTCCCGCGCAAGGCGTCCAGGGCGCCCCTGAAGTCCGTTTCCACATCGTGGTTTTCATCCCAGGATAGTTGGGCCGCTTCGGCCTTTTCCAAGATGGCTAGTTCCGGCCGTCCCTTGAAGTACTCGACGATGCCTCTGCCCGTCAGTTCCGGATGCTCACGCAACAGGCTGACCGCGCTGGCGACAATTTCCGCCTCGACACCCTCCGCTTCCGGCAGGTCGCCCAGCGCGGCGGCCCGGGAGGTGTCATGCAGCAGGGCTTGCAACAGCACCAGCCAAAGGGAAGGCTGCACGCTGGCTCGCCCTTGCGGGCGGGATGGCATGGGGCGGCGCGGGCCTCCGCGCATTTCCCGCGGAGACGGCAATCCGGTCGTGACGGCGAGACGCTGGCGCAAGGCCCGGGCCAGAAGCGGCGCCTGGGTCAGCCGGCCCAGGTAGGGCTCCGACAGCTTGGCCAGGCGTACCTTGCCTTCCTGGGAGTGCAGTTCGGTCTGGGCGGACAATTCGGCGAACAGAAAGTCGGACAGGGGCATGGCGCGGCCGCACAATTGCTGGAAGGCGGCTGCGCCCTGAGCCTGGACGTAGCTGTCCGGGTCCTCCCCTTCCGGCAGGAACAGGAAGGACAGGCGCTTGCCGTCCTGGACCTGGGGCAGGCTGTTTTCCAGGGCGCGCCACGCGGCCTTGCGTCCGGCATCGTCGCCGTCGAAGGCGAAGATCACCTCGTCCGCCAGGCGCAGCAGGCGCGCGGCCTGGTCGGAGGTGATGGCGGTGCCCAGGGTGGCCACGGCGTTGTTCACGCCGTACTGGTCGAGCATCACCACGTCCATGTAGCCTTCCACCACAACAACCCGGTCGGCGTCCTGGATGGCGCGCCGGTGCTCGAACAGGCCGTAGAGTTCCCGCCCCTTGTGGAACAGGGGGGTCTCGGGGGAATTGAGGTATTTCGGCTCTCCGGGACCGATGACCCGGCCGCCGAAGGCGATGGTCTGGCCCCGCTCGTTGCGGATGGGGAACATGACCCGGTCCCGGAACCGGTCATAGCGTTTGCCTTCGTTGACGACGACCAGGCCGGCTTCCTGCAGCAATGGGTCCAGGTAGTCCGCCACGGCCTCGGCAAGGGCTTGCCAGCCTTCCGGGGCGTAGCCCAGGCCGAAGCGGGCGGCGGTTTCCCCGGTCAGGCCTCGGTGCTTGAGGTATTCCACGGTCTTGGGAGTGGCCTTCAGGGCCTGGCGGTAGAGGCGCGCGGCCACCTCCATGCGTTCCAGCATCTGATCGCGCCGGCTTTCCTCCTCCGGCGGGCGCCGGCTGCCGTCGTCCGGCACCTGCATACCGACCCGGCCCGCCAATTCCTTGACGGCTTCAATGAAGGGCATGCCGGTATGTTCCATAAGGAAGGAGATGGCGCTGCCGTGGGCGCCGCAGCCGAAGCAGTGATAGAACTGCTTGGTGGGGCTCACTGAGAATGAGGGACTCTTCTCGTTGTGGAACGGACAGCGGGCCTGGTAGTTGGCTCCCGCCTTCTTCAACGGGACATACTGTTCGATGACCGCGACGATGTCGGTGCGGTCAAGCAACTGCTGGATGAAGTCCTGGGGGATCATGGCCCGCCCGATTTTATGGCAGGGGGCTGGGAAAAAGGAGAATCAGCCCAGGGCGGCCTTGACCAGCCCCGATACGGCGGTCATGTCCGCCCGGCCGGCCAGCTTCGGCTTGAGCCACGCCATGACCTTGCCCATGTCCTTGGGGCCGGCGGCGCCGGATTCCGCCACGGCCTGCCTGACCAGGGCCGCCACTTCGTCGGCGGACAACTGCTGGGGCATATACGCGGTGAGCACGCCGATCTCGAACTGTTCCTGGTCGGCCAGGTCCTGGCGGCCGGCCGCCTGGTATTGGGTAAAGGAATCCTTGCGCTGCTTGAGCAGTTTCTCGGTGATGGCCGTGACGGCGGCGTCATCCAGTTCCACCCGCTCGTCCACTTCCTTCTGCTTGATGGCTGCCAGGAGCAGGCGGATGGCGCCGAGCCGGGCGCTGTCCCTGGCGCGCATGGCGGCCTTCATGTCTTCGCTGATGCGGGTTTTGAGGGACATGGACGATTCCTCTTCAAACGGACGGCAGAAACGACATCGGGCCTGACTTGGCAGGCCCGATGGCTGAAAAGCGGGACGATTCGCTCAGTACATCTTGGGCGGCAGGGTCTGGCTGCGCAGCCGCTTGTGGTGGCGCTTCACGGCGGCGGCCAGCTTGCGCTTGCGCTCCTGGGTGGGCTTTTCGTAGAACTCGCGAGCGCGCAGCTCGGTCAGCAGACCGATCTTTTCGATGGTGCGCTTGAAGCGGCGCATGGCGACTTCAAACGGCTCGTTTTCCTTGAGGCGGATGCTGGGCATGTCTCGTAACCTGGTGGGCAAGCAAAAATAAGAGGCCGGATTCTAAACCACTCCGACGCCAGGTTTCAACACAAACAATCGTTCGGTTTCAATACAATGCCTCTTTTTAGACATGCGCTAGCCCGCCGGCCCCGACGGTCGGGGCGTTGCCGACATCATGAAAGTTCTGGGCGTTGAATCCTCCTGCGACGAAACCGGCCTGGCCATCTGCGACAGCGAGGTCGGGCTGCTGGCCCACGCCATCCATTCCCAGGTGGCCATGCATGCGGATTATGGCGGCGTGGTGCCGGAGCTGGCCTCCCGGGATCACATCCGGCGGGTGATCCCCCTGACCCGCAAGGTCCTGGCCGATGCGGGCCTGGCCCTGGCCGACCTGGACGCCGTCGCCTATACCCAGGGGCCCGGCCTGGCCGGGGCCCTGCTGGTGGGCGCCGGCTTCGCCAATGCCCTGGCCGCGGCCCTGGGGCTGCCCAGCATCGGCATCCACCATCTGGAAGGCCATCTCCTCTCCCCCTTGCTGGCCGACCCCAGGCCGGCGTTCCCGTTCGTGGCCCTGCTGGTGTCCGGCGGCCACACCCAGCTCATGCGGGTGGACGGGGTGGGCCGCTACGAATTGCTGGGGGAGACCGTGGACGACGCCGCCGGCGAGGCCTTCGACAAGACCGCCCAGCTGCTGGGCCTGGGCTATCCCGGCGGACCGGCGCTGGCGAAGCTGGCGGATGCCGGAGAGGCCTATAAATACAAGCTGCCCCGGCCCATGCTCCATTCCGGCGACCTGGAGTTCAGCTTTTCCGGTCTCAAGACCGCCGTGCTGACCTTGGTGAAGAAGGAAAGCGAGGCGGCCCGGGCCGATATCGCCGCGGCCTTTCAGGTGGCGGTGGTGGAGGTGCTGGCGGCCAAATGCCTGGCGGCTCTGGAGCAGACCGGGCTGGAACGGCTGGTGGTGGCGGGCGGCGTGGGGGCCAACCGGGCTTTGCGCCGTCGCCTGGATGCCGAGGCCAGGCAGCGGGGTTTCAGTGTGTTCTATCCGCCCCTGGAGTTGTGCACCGACAACGGGGCCATGATCGCCTATGCCGGCGCCTTGCGCCTGGCCCAGGGCCGGCCGGCGGACGGCAGTTTCCGCGTGCGGCCGCGCTGGGCACTGTCCGAACTGGAGATGCCCGCCTGAGCTTTACGGGCCGGGCTTGAGGATGGGCTGGCCGAGCAGGTTCATGACCTCGTGGGGAAAGACCAGGGCCAGGGACAGCGCGGTCAGGACCAGCAGCACAAGTATGGTCGAGAAGATGCTGGTGGGACGCAGCCAGCCCCAATAGCGCGCGGCCAGGAAGATCATGTCCTTGCGGTGTTCCGACATGCGCATCCAGCGCCGCAGCAGGCTCAGGGTCAGCCAGACCGCGTAGCCGCCGCCCAGGGAGCCCAGCACCACCCGGAAAACGGTGAGCAGGTCCCAGTCCCGGATGCCCTTGTAGAACAGGGAGATCGCGCCCACGCTCAGGGCCGCGCCGGCGGCCAGGACGATGTTGAGGGTCAGGCGGCGCCGCTCCCGGGCCAGGTCCTCCTGGCGGCTGATGAAGAAGGCATCCACTTCGGCCTTGAGGTATTCGGTCTTTTCCTCCACCAGTTCCGCGATCTCCCGGCGCATGACGGCGATGCGGTCGTCCAGGACCACCGACAGGCGGTCACCCGCATAGTCCACCATCTCCTTGATATCGTCCTTGGTCAGGCTGCGCTGGTTGTGGAGTTCCTGGGAGATCTTGTCCAGCTTCTGGTCGATGGTGCGGCTGGCGTTGTCCACCACCTCGCCCAGCTTGTCGCCGGCCCGTTCCATGGCCGCCTCGGAGGCGGCGATGAGGCTGTCCTTGGCGTAATCAATGGTTTTTTCGAACATGGGTTCAGTGTTTCCTGAAAGCGGCTTCCTCGCCGGACATCAATTTGCGGATATTGGACCGGTGCCGTGCCAGGACCAAAAAGGACAGCACGGCCAGGATGGCGGCCAGGAAGCCCGCTTCGCGCCCTTGCCCGAGCAGCAGGTAACCGTAGAGCGGCGCCAGGACGGCGGCCACCAGGGCGGAAAGCGAGGAAATGCGGGTCACCGCGAAGACGATCGCCCAGGTCGCCACGGCCAGCCCCCCCAGGCGAATATCCAATGCCAGCAGCACGCCCAGGGCGGTGGCCACGCCCTTCCCGCCCTTGAATCCGAAGAACACCGGGTACAGGTGTCCCAGGAAGGCGGCCAGGGCGGCCAGGTAGGGGACATAGGCGGGCAGGCCGTAGCGCCCCGAGGCCCATTGCGCCAGCCAAACCGCTGCATAGCCTTTCAGGGCATCGCCGACCAGGGTGAGGGCGGCGGCGGATTTCCTGCCGGTGCGCAGCATGTTGGTGGCCCCCGGGTTGCCGGAACCGTGGCTGCGCGGGTCGGGCAGGCCATAGGCCCGGGCGACGACGATGGCGAAGGACACCGAGCCGAGCAGATAGGCGGCTAGCAGAATGAGCGTGGTTTCGATCATTTCCGTAAAATGCTCGGCTTTTCGCCGAGTGGCGCATGAGTCGGGATCGTTATGGACATCTTATTTCTCAGGGACTTTCGTCTGGAGCTGATTATCGGGCTCTACGAATGGGAGCGCAAAGCGCCCCAGCCGGTGATGCTGGACCTGGAGATCGGCCTCTACGATCACAAGGCCGGCCATACCGACCGGATCGCCGACACCATCCATTATGGCGAAGTGGCGGCCCGCATCCAGGAGGTGGTGGCCGCGCGGGAGATCCGGCTGGTGGAAACCCTGGGGGAAATCATCGCCGACATCGTCCGTACCGAGTTCGGCGCACCCTGGGTGCGGGTGACGGTACGCAAGCTGGCCATCCTGCGCGGGGTCAAGGAGCTGGGCATCATCGTCGAGCGGGGCTCTCGCATCTAGCTTTGCCGCGTCACCATCAGGAACACCGGATAGACCCGGTTGCCCGAGGCGGTTTCCTTGGCGATCTCGAACACGGTCTGGAAGCTGGCCTCGCCGAACCCGGCTTGCCGCAACTTGGCGGCCAGTTCGGTCCGGTCGAAGCCGTGGTGCACATCCACTTCGATGCCGTGGAAGGAACCGTCCTCCTTGTCCAGGTCGGCGATGCACAGCCATCCCCCGGGTTTCAGGTGGTCCCGGAATGCGGCCAGGATGGCGGCCGTATCGGGGATGTGGTGCAGGGTCATGGAGGAATAGATCAGGTCGAAGGGGCCACTGGGGATGGCCGACACGCTCAGGTCCGCCTTCAGGGGGGTCATGTTGTCGGCGCCCAGGGCGGCGATCTTTCCGGCCAGCACGTCCAGCATCCCCTGGGAGGTGTCGGTCAGGGTGATCCGGCCCAGTTCGTCCTTGAGCGGGAAGGACAACAGGCCGGTGCCGCAGCCGTAATCCAGTGCCGCCATGCCGGAATCCAGGGGCACGCTGGCCCGGATGGCCTCGGCGATCCTGCGTCCCCGCTCCACGAAGACCGGGTTCTCGTCCCACTCGCGGGCCTTGCCGTCGAAGTGCTCCGCGTCCAGGACCACTTTTACCGTGTTTCCCTCCTCTTTCATCGCTTGCCCCCCAGGATGCCGCCCAGCACGCCGCGCAGGATCTGGCGCCCCACCTGGTTGCCGATGGTGCGCACGGCGCTCTTGGCCATGGCCTCGAACAGACCCTGGCGCCGGCCGCTGCCCATGAGGATGCCACCCAGGGCACCGCCGATACCGCCGCCTCCTTGCGCCTGCTGCTGGGCATCCGCCTTGGCCTGTTGCTCGGCCTCCGCCTGGGCATGGGCCTGCGCCGTAGCGTGCTCGGCCCGGGCCTTGAGCACCTCGTAGGCCGATTCCCGGTCCACGGCCTTTTCGTAGACGCCGGCTACCAGGGAGCTCTGCATGAAGGCCTGGCGGTCCTGGGGGGTGATGGGGCCGATCTGGCCCCGGGGCGGACAGACGAAGGCCCGCTCGACGATGCCGGGGCGGCCCTTCTCGTCCAGCAGGGAGATCAGCGCCTCGCCCACGCCCAGCTCGGTGATGGCGCTGGCCTCATCCAGGTTGGGGTTGTCGCGCATGGTCTCGGCGGCCGCCTTCACCGCCTTCTGGTCGCGCGGGGTGAAGGCGCGCAGGGCGTGCTGGAAGCGGTTGCCCAACTGGGACAGCACGGTATCCGGCACATCGTCCGGGTTCTGGGTGCAGAAGAACACCCCCACGCCCTTGGAGCGGATCAGGCGCACCACCTGTTCCACCTTTTCCAGCAGCACCTTGGGCGCGTCGTTGAACAGCAGGTGGGCCTCGTCGAAGAAGAACACCAGCTTGGGCTTGTCCAGGTCGCCGGCCTCCGGCAGGTGCTCGAACAACTCGGAGAGCAGCCAGAGCAGCAGGGCGGCGTAGGTCTTGGGCGACAGCATCAATTTGTCGGCGGCCAGGATGTTGACCACCCCCCGGCCACCCTCGGTCTGCATCAGGTCGGCGATGTTCAGCATGGGTTCGCCGAACAGCCGGTCGCCGCCTTGGTTCTCCAGGGTCAGCAGGCCGCGCTGAATGGCGCCGACGCTGGCGGCGGAGACGTTGCCGTATTCGGTGGTGAAGTCCTTGGCGTGCTCCGCCACGAACTGGAGCATGGCGCGCAGATCCTTCATGTCGAGCAGCAGCAGGCCGTTGTCGTCGGCGATCTTGAATACCAGGTTGAGCACCCCTTCCTGGGTGTCGTTCAGGTCCAGCATGCGCGAGATCAACAGGGGACCCATGTCGGAGACGGTGGCCCGCACCGGGTGGCCCTGTTCACCCCACACATCCCAGAACGCCACCGGGTAGCCTTCATAGACATGATCCGTCAGGCCCAGCTTCTGGATGCGCTCGGTGACCTTGGCGTTGCCGCCGCCGGGCTTGGAGATGCCGGACAGGTCGCCCTTGATGTCGGACATGAACACCGGCACGCCGATGCGGGAGAAGTTCTCCGCCAATGTTTGCAGGGTCACGGTCTTGCCGGTGCCGGTGGCGCCGGTGATCAGGCCGTGCCGGTTGGCCATCTGGGGTAGCAGGTTCAGTTCCAGGGTGTCGTTCTTGGCGACGAGGAGGGGGGCGGCCATGGATTCTCCTAGGATGTCTCGCGCGATTTCCGGCATTTTAGGCGGCGCCGGGCCCGGACAACAACGACGTGGCCCACGGCGCCAGGCCGGATCCGGCGGCAGGGCGGCGGATTTCATGAAATCCGTGTACGTTAGCAAGAACCTCGCCATGCTTCGCACCGAAAGGCATCCATGTCCAAACTTCTCGTCTTCGCCGGCAGCGTCCGCCACGACTCCCACAACCGGAAACTGGCCGGTTTGGCGGCCCGCCTGGCCGAGGAACGGGGCATGGAGATCAGCCTGATCGAGCTGGCCAAGTATCCCCTTCCGCTGTTCGACGCCGATCTGGAGGTGGCCCAGGGGGTGCCGGACAACGCCCTCAAGCTCAAGGAACTGTTCATCGCCCACGAGGGCTTCCTCATCGTCTCCCCGGAATACAACGGCTCCATCCCCCCACTGCTCAAGAACACCCTGGACTGGGTGTCCCGCCCCCTGCCCGAGCAGAGCGGCTACAAGCCCTTCGCCGGCAAGGCCGCCGGCCTGCTGAGCGCGTCGCCCGGCATGCTGGGGGGCATGCGCGGCCTGCGCCACCTGCGCGACGTGCTGACCGTGTTACGGGTGATCGTGGTGCCGGAACAGGCCTCCATTTCCGCCGCCGACAAGGCCTTCGACGATGCCGGCGAACTCAGGGACCCACGCGCCACCCAGCGGGTGGTGGACCTGGTGGCCGAGGTGGAACGCATCTCCAGGCTGCTCCATGTCTGAGCCGATGGCTGTGCTGACGGAGAATTCCGGGCCGGATCGCCTTCGACCACACCAGGCGGGAGACACAACCGGCAAGGACCGGTTCGGCTAAAATCGCGCCATTGCGAAATCAATCAAGAGGGTTGCACAGCATGGCCGGCCATTCCAAATGGGCAAACATACAGCACCGCAAAGGGCGCCAGGATGAGAAACGGGGCAAGATCTTTTCCAGGTATGCCAAGGAGATCACGGTGGCGGCCAAGATGGGCGGTGGCGACCCCAGCTTCAACCCGCGCCTTCGCCTGGCCATCGACAAGGCCAAGTCGGAGAACATGCCCAACGACAATATCGACCGGGCCATCAAGAAGGGCACCGGCGAGCTGGAAGGGGTCAGCTACGAGGAGATCCGCTACGAAGGCTACGGCCCGGGCGGCGCGGCGGTGATCGTGGACTGTCTCACCGACAACCGGGTACGCACCGTGGCGGACGTGCGCCACGCCTTCTCCAAGTGCGGCGGCAACCTTGGCACCGACGGCTCCGTGGTGTTCCAGTTCAAGCACTGCGGCCAGGTCATCCTGGCGCCGGGCACCGATGAGGACCGGGTCATGGAGGTGGCCCTGGAGGCGGGGGCGGAAGACGTGATCGGCAACGAGGACGGCTCCGTCGAGGTGATCACCGCGCCCACCGGCGATTTCGCCGCGGTGAAGGAGGCCCTGGAGTCGGCCGGCATCAAGCCGGCCATGGCGGAGATCGTCATGAAGCCCCTCAACGAGACCGAGGTGGCCGGCGACGATGTGGTGAAGTTCCAGAAGATGCTGGACATGCTGGACGACCTGGACGACGTCCAGGAGGTCTACATCAGCGCGATTCTGCCCGAGTGAGACTGCTCGGCATCGACCCCGGACTGCGCATCACCGGCTACGGCGTCATCGACAAGATCGGCCAGCAATTGACTTATGTCGCCAGTGGCGTGGTCAGGACCAAGGAGGGGGAGTTGCCGGAGCGGATCAAGATCATCTTCGACGGCGTGGTGGAGATCCTGGAACGCTTCCGTCCAGACGCCTGCGCTGTTGAAAAGGTGTTCGTCAACGTCAATCCCCAGTCCACGCTGTTGCTGGGCCAGGCCCGGGGCGCGGCCATCGCTGCGCTCACGGCGGCCGGCCAGCCGGTGTTCGAATACACCGCCCTGCAGGTGAAGCAGGCGGTGGTGGGCAACGGCCATGCCGAGAAGGAACAGGTCATGAATATGGTGAAACGCTTGTTGAATCTCCCCGCCGAACCCCGCTCGGATTCCGCAGACGCCCTGGCCTGCGCCATCTGCCATGCCCACGGCGGCATGGGCCTGGGCGGGCTGACCACCGTCGGTCGGCGGCGCAAGGCCGGGAGGATGCTATGAGCAAGGTCGCCGCCCCTCCGGCCGAGCCCAGTCCGGCCGCCCTGGCCAACCCGGTCAAACGCTACCTGTTGGCTACCCGGCCGGCGTTCCTCACCATCACCCTGGCCGGATGCCTGCTGGGTTTCGCCACCGCCCTCGAGGTCGCCTTTTCCTGGCCCCTGGCCCTGTTGACCCTGGTGCTGGCGGTGGCCGCCCATGCCGGGATCAACGTGTTCAACGATTACTACGACCACCTGAACGGCACCGATGCCGTCAACGTGGACCGCCTGTTTCCATTCACCGGCGGCTCCCGCTTCATCCAGAACGGTGTGATGTCGCCGCGCCAGATGCTGGCCTACGCCCTGGTCCTGTTTGGCGCCGTGATCGCCGGCGGGCTCTGGCTGATCGCGGTCCGGGGTGTCGCCCTGTTCTGGATCGGGTTGGCCGGACTGCTGATCGGCTGGGCCTATTCCGCGCCGCCGCTGAAGCTCAACAGCCGGGGCCTGGGTGAGATCTGCGTGGCGGCCGGTTTCCTGTTCATCGTCGTCGGCGCGGATTTCGTCCAGCGCGGCGCCGTCTCGATCACACCCTGGCTGCTGGGGCTGCCGTACGCCCTGCTGGTGACCAACATCCTCTACGTCAACCAGTTTCCCGACCGGGCGGCCGATCTGCAAGCCGGCAAGCGGCACTGGGTGGCGCGCCTGGAGCCCGGCGTGGCGGCCCGGGGCTATTGGCTGATCCTGGCCCTGTCGGTGGCGATACTGGCCTGGCTGGTTGCCGATGGCCGCTTGCCCGCCCTGGCGCTGCTTTCCCTGGCCTTCCTGTTGCCAGCCGTCAAGGCCGGGCAGGTCTTGTCCGCCCATGCCGCCGAACCGGCCAAGCTGGTGCCCTCCGTGCAGATGACCATCGCCGCGGCCCATATCCAGCCCGTTCTGCTGGCCGCCGTCCTGGCCTGGAGCCAGGTGGCATGATCGGCCGCCTCTCCGGCATCCTGGCGGAGAAACATCCGCCCCAGGTCCTGGTGGACGTGGCCGGCGTGGGCTACGAGGTGGACGTGCCCATGAGCAGCTTCTACAACCTGCCCGCCATCGGCGAGCGGGTCAGCCTGCATACCCATTTCGTGGTGCGGGAGGATGCCCAGCAGTTGTTCGGTTTCCTGACCCTGAAGGAACGTTCCGCATTCCGGGAGTTGATCCGCATCTCCGGTGTGGGCCCGAAGTTGGCCCTGTCCGTGCTTTCCGGCCTGTCGGTGGACGACTTGGCGCAATGCGTCGCGCTTCAGGAGGCCGGGCGGCTGACCAAGGTACCCGGCATCGGCAAGAAGACCGCCGAGCGTCTGCTCCTGGAACTGAAGGGCAAGCTGGCCGACGCCCTGCCCCAGGCCGGGACGGGCGGCACGCCCGCGGCCGGCGTGGCTGCCGACGCCCTCCATGCCCTGCTGGCCCTGGGTTATTCCGACAAGGAGGCGCTGCCGGCCCTGAAGCAGTTGCCGGACGGTTTGTCGCTGGAAGAATCCATTCGCCAGTCCCTGAAGCTGCTGGTGCGGAAATAGGGTCTAATTGAACGCATGCTTGAACCCGACCACATCGTTCCCGACCGTTTGATTGCCCCGGCCCCAGTCTCCCGGGAAGAGGAGTTGTTTGAGCGGGCACTGCGTCCGCAACGGCTGTCCGAATACGTGGGCCAGCCCCGGGCCCGGGAGCAGTTGGACATCTTCATCACCGCGGCCAAGAACCGGAGCGAGGCCCTGGATCATGTCCTGCTGTTCGGCCCGCCGGGCCTGGGCAAGACCACCCTGGCCCATATCATCGCCAAGGAGATGGGGGTGAATCTGCGCGCCACCTCGGGGCCGGTGCTGGAACGGGCCGGCGACCTGGCTGCGCTGCTGACCAACCTGGAGCCCCATGACGTCCTGTTCATCGACGAGATCCATCGCCTGTCGCCGGTGGTGGAGGAGATCCTTTATCCGGCCCTGGAGGATTTTCAGTTGGACCTCATGATCGGCGAGGGGCCCGCGGCCCGCTCGGTCAAGCTGGACCTGCCGGCCTTCACCCTGGTGGGGGCCACCACCCGCGCCGGCATGCTCACCAATCCCCTGCGCGACCGTTTCGGCATCGTCGCCCGGCTGGAGTTCTACAGCCCGGAGGAACTGGGCTTCATCGTCGCCCGCTCCGCCCGCCTGCTCAACGTGGACATCTCCCCGGAAGGCGCCTTCGAGATCGCCCGCCGGTCCCGGGGTACGCCGCGCATCGCCAACCGGCTGCTGCGCCGGGTGCGCGATTTCGCCGAGGTCAAGTCCGACGGCCGGGTGGACGCGCCGGTCGCCGACGCCGCCCTGCGCATGCTGGAGGTGGACCATGCCGGCCTGGATGTGATGGACAGGAAGCTGCTGTCCGCCATGCTGGAGAAGTTCGCCGGCGGACCGGTGGGCCTGGAAAATCTCGCGGCGGCCATCGGCGAGGAGGCGGATACCATCGAGGACGTGCTGGAGCCCTACCTGATCCAGCAGGGCTTCCTGGCCCGCACGCCGCGCGGGCGGGTGGCCCAGCCCCTGGCCTGGCGCCACTTCGGTTTCATCCAGCCGGGCACGGAACCGGAATTGTTCGAATAAGGGGCGGGGGAAACCCGGTTGGTCGCTCGATAAGAGGGGATGGATTATCGATACTGAAATAAGCGCGGCGCCCGGCTTCAGCTGGCCGGTACGGGTCTATTGGGAAGATACCGATGCCGGCGGCGTTGTGTATTACGCCAACTACCTGAAATTTCTCGAGCGGGCGCGAACCGAATGGCTTTCCCATCTCGGCCTGGAGCAAGACCGGCTGGCACGGGAGGCGGGCGTGGTCTTCGTGGTGCGACGGGTGGAGGCGGACTATCTGCGCCCGGCCCGGTTCAACGACCGGCTCGTGGTGGTGTCGCGCCTGGTGGCAATCAACCGGGCCAGCCTGACCATGGCCCAGCAGGTACGGCGCGGCGATGAACTATTGCTGGAGGCGCGGGTCAAGGTGGCGTGCGTGGGCCACTCGGACTTTCACCCGGCTAGAATTCCAACCTTCGTGACTCAGGCATTTACCCCATAAATGAATATATCCCTCACTCAGGACATGTCGTTCATCGCCCTGGTCATCCAGGCCAGTTGGGTGGTGAAGGGCGTGATCCTTCTGTTGTTGTTCGCCTCCGTGGTGTCCTGGTGGCTGATCTTCGAGAAAATGTTCACCCTGCGCCGGGAAAGTCGGGAGGCCGAGACCTTCGAAAAGGAGTTCTGGGGCGGCGGCCACAGCAAGATCGTGCAGCGGGCGGACGAGGATGACCGTGGTTCCAGCCTGGAGGAGGTGTTCCGGGCCGGCTGGCGCGAGTTCCGGGGAAAGCGCCAGCTGGGCGCGGGCTCCGAGCATGTGGTGGTGGAGAGCGCCCGCCGAGCCATGCGCGCCGCCTACCAGCGGGAGATGGATCAGGCGGAATCGCACCTGCCGTTTCTGGCCACGGTGGGTTCCGTGTCGCCCTACATCGGTCTGTTCGGCACGGTATGGGGCATCATGAATGCCTTCCTGGGGCTGTCCAACGTGGCCCAGACCACCCTGGCCCAGGTGGCGCCTGGCATCGCCGAGGCCCTGATCGCCACCGCCGTGGGCCTGTTCGCGGCCATCCCCGCGGTCATCGCCTACAACCGCTTTACCCACGACATCGATCGCCTGGCCAACCGATATGACGTATTCATGGAGGAGTTCTCCAACATCCTCCAGCAGGAGGCCGCCCGCTCATGATCCCGCGCCGGACCCGCAAGGCGATCAACCAGATCAACGTGGTGCCCTACATCGACGTCATGCTGGTGCTGCTGATCATCTTCATGGTCACCGCCCCGTTCATCAATCCGACCCAGGTCGAACTGCCCAGCGTGGGCAAGAGCGCGCCGTCACCCACCGCCCCCCTGGAGGTGATGATCCGGGTCGATGGTTCGCTGCTGCTGCGGGACAGGGGGATCAACGAGGAAGGGGAGGCCGTTCCGGAGGATCGCCTGGAGGCGGCCATCCGCGCGCACCAGCAGGCCCAACCCAAGCAGCCGGTGGTGATTTCGGCCGATAAGAACGTCCGTTACGAAGCGGTTATGCGGGTCATGGACAAACTCCAGTCCCTGGGCGTGGCCCGGGTGGGACTTCTGGTTAAACCCGCGCAGTCGTGATAGCGGCCAGCCGATCCCAGCATGTCTCATCGGGCGGCCTGGCCCTGCTGGTGCACGGGTTCTTCTTCATGGCGCTGATCTTCGGCGTTTCATGGAAAAACCTGCCTCAGTTGCCCGTGGAGGCGGATCTTTGGGCTAGTCTGCCGGAACCCCCGCCGCCGCCGGAGGTGGTGACGGCGCCCGAAGAACCCGCGCCACCCCCACCTGTGGTTCAGCCCAAACAGGCCCCCGTGGACATTGCTCTGGAGCAGGAAAAGGAAAAAAAGCGTCGTGAGAAGGAACTACGACGGGAGGAATTGCATCAGGAGGAGTTGAAGCGCGCGGCTGAGGAGAAGGAAAAGCAGCGACAGGAGCAGGAGCGCCTGGAGAAACAGAAACAACTGCAACTCCAGATGAAACAAGACATGGAGCGGCAGATGCGTGAGGATCTGGCAGCCGAGGATGCGCAACTGCGTGCCCAGGAGGCAGCTGAGGCGAAAGCCAGGGAGGCGGCCCAAGCCCAGGCATTGGCGCAGGTCCGGGCCGTGCGGAAGGCACGCACCATCGACGACTTCAAGCAACGTATCCAGAGCAAGATCCAGTCCTACGTCCGGGTGCCGCAGCAACTGAATGGGAACCCCGAGGCCGTGTTCAAAGTGGACTTGTTGCCCAACGGAGAGGTGTCGCGGACCACCCTAGTGCGCAGCAGCGGCCAGCCGGTCTACGATCTGGAGGTCGAGCGGGCGATCTTGAAGGCTTCCCCACTGCCGTTGCCGAACGACAAGGAGATCGCGGCGGCATTTCGCGATGATCTGACACTCAAGTTCCGGCCCCATGAGGGCGGGGGAAACTAGCTTTGCTGATAAAATCAGTCAACCATCGCGCCATGAACATGATTTACAGAACCTTTCTCGCCCTGCTGTTTTGGCTTGTCGCACCTCCCGGCATGGCCGCCATGACCATCGAGATCGTGGGCGGGGTTGCCAACAAGATACCGGTCGCCATCCTGCCGTTCGACGTGAAACTGTCCGGGGCGCTGGATCCCTCCGATGTGTTGACGAGCGACCTGGGCCGAAGCGGCTACTTCCGGCTGCTGGATACCCGGGACAGCATCTCTCCGGCCGAGCCCCAAGCACTGCCCATGCCCTTTTGGAAGGGCAAGGGGGCGGATGCCGTGGTGATGGGCCATGTGATCCCCGCTCCCCAGGGCCGTGTGGAAGTGCGTTTCTGGCTCTACGACGTGGTACGGCAAAGCCAGTTGACCGCCTTGTCCTATACCACCACTCGGGCGGGTCTGCGCAGCGTGGCTCACAAGATTGCCGACGTGGTGCATGAAAAATTGCTGGGTGAGCCCGGACCTTATTCCGGACGTATCGCCTATATTCTCAAAGCGAACGGCCGTTATGAACTTCAGGTTGCGGATGCGGACAGCCAGAACGCCAGCACGGTCGCCGCATCCCCCGAACCGATCATTTCACCCGCTTGGTCGCCCGATGGGCTGAAACTGGCTTATGTCTCATTCGAGGACAAGAAAGCCGTGGTTTATGTCCAGAATCTGGCGGATGGAAGCAGGCGGGCCGTGGCCAAGTTCCGCGGCTCCAATTCCGCGCCGGCCTGGTCGCCCGACGGCCGCACATTGGCGGTGGCCCTGTCCAAGGATGAAACCTCCCAGATCTATCTGCTCGATCTGCAAAGCGGAGAAGCCAAGCGCTTCACCCGGGGTGGCGCCCTGGATACGGAGCCCGTGTTCAGCCCGGATGGCAAGTGGATGTACTTCACCTCGGACCGAGGCGGCTCGCCTCAAATCTACAAGGCCTCGCTGGCGACTGGCGATGTAAAGCGCGTGACTTTCGAGGGGGGGTACAATGTCTCCCCAGCACTCTCGCCGGATGGCAAGACGCTGGCTTTTGTGCATAGGCGGGATGGGGGATTCCATGTCGCGGTGATGGATCTGAGCAATGGCCAGATGCAGGTATTGACGGATACCGTCTACGACGAGTCCCCCAGTTTCGCGCAGAATGGCCGCCTGCTGCTTTATGCCACCCTGGTGAACAACCGGGGGGTATTGGCTACGGTCAGTGTGGATGGTCGGGTGCGTCAACGGCTTTCCCAAAGTGGGGATCTACGGGAACCGGCCTGGGGCAAGTGATAGGGTGATAGTGAGAGCAAGTTCCATGAAATCTTCTGTGTCGGTCCTTTGCTTGATGGCCTCGGAGGGGGAGCGGCCGCATGGAGAAGACCGCGCAGGTCATATCCGAACCAGCGCCCATGGCCGAATCGGTTACACGGTGGTTTTGTCCGGACCGCCTATCCAGGAAGATGTCACACCAGGCGGGATAGGTCTTGCAGGCCTGTTGACGGTTTGGGCAGGCCCTAGGCGGCATCGCTTGTCGGTAATTGCCCGCGGGAATTGGTTTCCTCCGGGAAACCCTGAACATGCAGAAACACTAACAGATGAGGAGCGCCCATGAATAAGCTGGCTTTTACCACCTTGTTGCTCGTTTTGCTGGCTGGCTGTGCAAATACCGGTTCCAAGCAGGCATCTATCGAAGATCGAGGTATCGAGGCGGGTGCGGCATCGACGACCGAAGCGGTCCAGTCCACGGAGCAGACTTCGTCCGGTATGCAAACAGCGGGGGTCAAACCGGTGGAAAGCACCACCCAGGCCATGGCCGGGCGAGCGGGCGCCATGCCGGCGGAGGCGGCATCTGCCGAGAAGGTCGAAACGCGGGGACTCGGGCCCGATAGCACCCAGGTCAAGCCGCTGGCCGGCAACGAATCCGCAAGCGGCGCCGCAGGGACCGAAGCTGCGGCAGCTCCCGTGATATCCCTGGATTTGAAAGATCCACACAGCCCCCTGGCGCAACGGCGGATTCAGTTCGATTACAACAGCGCCGCGATCCGGGATGAGTATCGCAACCTGCTTGAGGCTCACGCCCAATATCTGATGAACAACAGTTCGGCCAAGGTGATGCTCCAGGGGCATACGGATGAACGCGGCAGCCGTGAGTACAACCTGGCACTGGGGCAACGTCGCGCCGAAAGCGTGTTCAAGGCCCTGAATCTGCTGGGTGTGCCCGAGGCACAGATGGAGGCGGTATCACTTGGCGAAGAGAAGCCTTTGGTTGAGGGGCATGATGAGGCGGCCTGGGCACAGAATCGTCGGGTGGAAATCATTTATCAGGGTGAATAAGACTTGCTCATGAAACGAATCAGCCGGTTATCGCTTATTTTCCTGCTTCTGCTGGCGCCAGCGGCGCATTCGGCGCAGCCTCAGGATGCCCAGGTCCAGTCGACGGAACTTCAGAAGATGGTCCAGGCCCAGGAGGAGCGTCTTGCGCGCTTGGAGGCCCAACTGCAAAGCAAGGGTTTACTGAATCTGCTCAACGAGGTCGAGGAACTGAAAGCCGAAGTGGCTCGGCT
This sequence comes from uncultured Pseudomonadota bacterium, assembly GCA_963713085.1. Lineage (GTDB taxonomy): Bacteria > Pseudomonadota > Gammaproteobacteria > Burkholderiales > Thiobacillaceae > PFJX01. Next base: position 19,429 of record CAVQKQ010000004.1, read on the forward strand.
GAGGGGGACCATGGAGGAGCAGGCGAACCTGATTGCCACCGGCGACAAACGCACCAAGGATCTATTCGCTGACCTGGATGATCGGGTCAAGGCACTGGCGGAACGTCCCGAGCCCAAGGAGCCCAAGGAGCCCGAGGTGGTTCACCTCCAGGTTTCCCCCGCCTTGGTGACGCCGCCGGTCATCGCCGGCAACGCGGAATCCGAAACCAAGGCTTATGAGGCGGCGCACGGCCTGATCAAGAGCGGGAGATATAAAGAAGCCATCGCGGCCATGCAGGACTTTCTCAAACAGTATCCCAACGCCGCACTTGCACCCAATGCCGTCTACTGGACGGGGTTTTCCTACGTCGGCATGTCCGATTTCAAGAACGCGGCGGTTAATTATCAGCGCTTGCTGAAGGATTACCCCAACAGTCCCAAGGCTCCGGATGCCATGCTTTCCCTGGCCAGGGCCCGGGTTCAGATGAACGATATTGACGAGGCCCGGACGACTTTGCAGCAGTTGATCGAGAAGTTTCCTTACAGCAAGGCGGCGGATGGTGGCAAAAAGCTGCTTGCCACGTTGCAGTGATGACGACCGATCTTGCTCGATACCCAACTGCGCGTCACTGAAGTCTTTTTTTCCCTACAAGGCGAGGCCAGTCGGGTTGGATTGCCCACGGTCTTCGTTCGATTGACTGGTTGTCCCCTGCGGTGCGGCTACTGTGATACCGACTATGCATTTCAGGGGGGAGAGTGGCTCACGGTTTCGGAAATATTGCAGCAAGCACTATCTTTTCCGACCACGCATGTCACCGTAACCGGGGGGGAACCCCTGGCCCAAAAGGGTTGTATCGATCTTCTCACGGCCTTGTGTGACGCCGGTCTGGATGTTTCCCTGGAAACGAGTGGTGCGATGGATATCGCGAACGTCGATGCCCGTGTCGCGCGCATCGTGGACGTCAAAACGCCGGGTTCGGGCGAGGTGGCCCGCAACATGTGGTCCAACCTGTCATTGCTGGGGCCCAGGGACGAGATCAAGTTCGTGCTTACCGGCGAGGCGGACTACGATTGGGCGAAAGCCATCCTTGCCGAGCACGGTGTGCCGGATCGTTGCCCGGTGCTGTTTTCTCCCGCATGGGAAACCATGAACCCAGCGCAACTCGCCGACTGGATCTTGCGTGATGGCTTGTGTGTGCGCATGCAGGTGCAGATGCACAAATTGCTTTGGGGCGAGGCGCGGGGGAGATGAAACGCGCGGTGGTCTTGCTCTCTGGAGGTTTGGATTCCGCCACGGTCCTGGCCATCGCGCGGCAAAACGGGTGGTCGTGTTATGCGCTCAGTCTGGATTATGGCCAGCGCCATGGGGCCGAATTGGATGCGGCCAGGAATCTGGCCGTTAGTTTCGCGGTGGCCGAGCACAGGGTCATGCATCTCGACATGGGACCCTTCGCCGGTTCCGCCCTGACGGACCCCGATATCGCCGTGCCGGAAAGCCCCACGGAAGGCATTCCCGTCACCTATGTGCCCGCCCGCAATACCATCATGCTGTCATTGGCCCTGGGATGGGCCGAGGTGCTGGATGCCGACACGATCTACATCGGCGTGAACGCCCTCGACTACTCGGGTTATCCGGACTGTCGCGCGGAATTTATTGGGGCTTTCCAGACTTTGGCCGACGTGGCCATCAAACGGGCGATTAACGGACGGCCGATCCGAATCCAGGCGCCCCTGATTCATTTGTCCAAGGCCGACATCATTCAGCTTGGGATGGAGTTGGGAGTCGATTACTCGTTGACCGTCTCATGCTATCAGGCGGATGCCTCGGGGCATGCCTGTGGCCGGTGTGATTCATGCAGACTGCGCAGGCAGGGTTTTGAGCAGGCGGGCCTGGCGGATCCGACCAGGTACCAGGACCTGTGATCATCCAGCCTTGATGCCCGTATAATCCGCCAGTTTTTTAGCGAGTTGCCGTAGAGGAAGGAAATGGAATACATCGAATCCCCTGCTCTTGTGGTGGCCTGGTTGGGCTTCTTCCTGGCATTCATCTTCGGCTATGTGGCGAACAAGACCAGTTTCTGCACCATGGGCGCGGTTTCGGATGTGGTCAACATGGGTGAGTGGGGCCGGATGCGGGCTTGGCTGCTCGCGATTGCCGTTGCGGTGCTCGGCACCAACTTGCTGGTTTTTCTGGGTTACTTGGATCTCAATCAGACGTTTTACACACGTGGCACTGTGCATTGGTTTGCAGCCTTGATCGGGGGACTGACCTTCGGCATCGGCATGACACTGGCCGGGGGGTGTGCTCAGCGCACCCTGGTTCGGCTGGGCGGAGGGAACCTAAAGTCTGTCGTTGTCTTTCTCTTTCTTGGGTACACCGCGCTGGTTACGACCAATGGCATCTTGCGTATCTTTGTCGACAAGGTCCTGCGCGCGGAGGTGTTCACGATTCGTCTGGACAGCCTTCAAACACTGCCTGGTATATTTGGGATGCGCGACCCCTTGTCGCAATTGTCCATGGCACTGGTGCTGTCCCTGCTGATTCTGGCCTTTGTCTTTGCCAGCAAGGAGTTTCGTCAGAACCGCGACAATGTGCTTGCCGGCATCGTGGTCGGACTGGTCGTGGCCGTGGGTTGGTATGTCACAGGCCATCTTGGGTTCGGCGAAGACCCCGAGACCATGGAAATGCTTTACATGGGAACCGATTCCAGGGGGGCGGAGTCCATGACTTTTGTCGGACCCCTCGCCTATACCATGGATCTGTGGGCATATTGGCGCGACAAGCACGTCACGTTTGGCGTGGCGAGCGTGTTCGGTGTGGTGATGGGATCCTTCCTCTATTCAATATTCAATCGCAGCTTCCGCTGGGAATATTTCAATTCACCCCAGGACATGTTCAGGCATATCGTGGGCGCCATATTGATGGGTTTTGGCGGCATCACCGGCTTGGGCTGCACGATAGGCCAGGGCGTGACGGGTGTATCGACCATGGCGATCAGTTCATTTATCGTGTTCTTCGCGATTGTGGTCGGCGCGGCGCTTACCATGAAATTTCAGTATTATCTAATGATGCGTTCGGCCTGAAAATGTGGCTTCATTTCACACTCACATTGATTGATAATGGTTTGTCATTAGGGATTCCTCTTATGACTAATGCGAAAGGGTAGTGATGCGCAAATTGTTGGGTATGTTTCTGGCCGTCATCGTAGCCTTCGCCATATCACCGGTTGCGGTGCACGCCGAGGAACCCACCAAGGCAATCAACTTCGAATTCACCGACATCAACGGTAAGACCCACAAGCTTTCAGACTTCAAGGGTAAGTGGGTGCTGGTCAACTTTTGGGCACCGTGGTGTCCGCTCTGCTGGGTAGAAGTGCCTGCCCTGAATGAACTCAACAAGCGCAAGGATTTCGTCGTGATCGGCATTGGTCTGGACTACGGCCCTGATGAAGACGTGGTGCGTGATGCCTCATCCCGGCATAACCTCGAGTTTCACGCAATCATCGCCGGAGGCGCGCGGCGCAATCCCGACAGCCCGTTTCGTCAGGTCGGCCCGGTGGACTTCTACCCTACCTCCTACGTTTATGACCCCAATGGCGAGATCGTGATGTTTATTCCAGGCCAAGTGCGTCTGAGCAAGATTTACGCCTTCATGGACGAATACCGGGCCAAGAACTCGCAGTTCGCAAATGGTCACCAAAGTGAAGCAGTGCAGTTGTCCCCCATCACGGAGGTGACCTATTCCAAACCGGTGGCGACGCCAGTGGTGCCCACCGATCGGCCGAGCAGGGCCACGGCTAAAAAAAAAACCAGCAGCAAGCGCAGTCGCGCCAAGTCTGTGACCTATTAAAGCCGTGTTGACTGCCTCAATATCATTCTGAAATAATCTTCGTTTTTCCAGACGGGTCGGTAGCTCAGCTGGTAGAGCAGCGGACTTTTAATCCGTTGGTCGCGAGTTCGAATCTCGCCCGACCCACCATCCGGGGTTGTTAGCTCAGTTGGTAGAGCAGCGGACTCTTAATCCGTAGGTCGAGTGTTCGAGCCACTCACAACCCACCATTCCATATTTCTTTATCAGACTGCGTTGCGAGAAACCCTGGCCAGCTTGACCGGGCAGTACGCAATCGCTACTGTTTACAACTTTTCAGAATATTACGAATCCCACGCCATGGCCGACATGGAACTGACTGGTGCGGAGATAGTTGTAAGCTGTCTTCGCGACGAAAACATCAAGCACGTGTTCGGATACCCGGGCGGGGCAGTGCTCGATATCTACGACGAAATCTACAAGCAAAACGATTTCGAGCACATCCTGGTGCGCCACGAACAGGCTGCGGTCCATGCCGCTGATGCCTACGCCCGCGCAACCGGACAGGTCGGTGTGGCGATAGTGACATCCGGACCCGGCGCCACCAATGCCGTGACAGGCATCGCCACCGCCTACATGGACTCCATTCCCATGGTGGTGTTGACCGGCCAGGTACCCACCGCGGCCATCGGCCAGGATGCATTCCAGGAAGTGGATACGGTCGGTATCACGCGTCCCTGCGTGAAGCACAATTTCCTGGTCAAGGATGTGCGCGATCTGGCGGTGACCATCAAGAAGGCCTTTTTCATCGCCGCGACTGGTCGCCCAGGCCCGGTCGTTGTGGATATTCCCAAGGACGTGACCCAGCACCGTTGCGCTTACGAATACCCGAAGAGCGTTTCCATGCGTTCTTACAACCCCACCGGGAAGGGGCACGCGGGACAGATCAAAAAAGCCGCCCAGATGTTGCTGGAAGCCAAGCGCCCCATGATATACACGGGCGGCGGCGTGGTGCTGGGCAATGCGTCTCCGCAGCTGATCGAACTGGTCCGATTGCTGGGGTTTCCCGCGACCAGCACCCTCATGGGCCTGGGCGGTTATCCCGCCCCGGATCCGCTGTTTCTTGGAATGCTGGGCATGCACGGCACCATCGAAGCCAATATGGCCATGCAACATTGCGATGTGCTGTTGGCCGTCGGTGCCCGCTTCGATGACCGGGTTATCGGCAGTCCCAAGCATTTCGCCCAGGAAGCCCGCCGCATCATCCATATCGACGTCGATCCCTCCTCCATATCCAAGCGGGTGAGGGTGGATGTGCCCATCGTCGGCGATGTCACCCAGGTCCTGGATGAAATCATCAAGCTGGTGCATGAAGGCAACGCCCGACCGGACCCGCAGGCACTCAAGGCCTGGTGGACCCAAATCGAGTTATGGCGGTCCCAGGACTGCCTGAAATATGACCGGCAAGCCGCGGTCATTAAGCCCCAGTTCGTCATCGAGAAGCTCTACGAGGTGACGGGGGGCAACGCATATGTGACCTCCGATGTGGGACAGCACCAGATGTGGGCCGCACAGTATTACCAGTTCGACAAACCACGCCGCTGGATCAACTCAGGTGGACTGGGCACCATGGGGTTCGGCCTGCCTGCCGCCATGGGTGTGCAATTCGCGCACCCGGAGGCGATGGTGGCCTGTGTCACGGGTGAAGGCAGCATCCAGATGAATATCCAGGAACTGTCCACCTGCAAGGCGCACAACCTTCCCCTCAAGGTGGTGCTGCTGAATAATGGCTATCTGGGCATGGTGCGTCAGTGGCAGGAGTTTTTCTACGAAGAGCGCTACGCCGAGTCCTACATGAACTCCCTGCCGGATTTCGAGAAGCTGGCCGAGGCCTATGGCCATGTGGGCATCACCGTCGAGCGGCCGGAGGATGTCGAGCCCGCCCTTCGCGACGCCTTCGGCAAGTACAAGGACCGCCTGGTGTTCCTGAATTTCCTGACCGATCCCCGTGAAAACGTGTTCCCCATGATCCCGGCCGGCAAGGGGCTGTCCGAGATGATCCTGATCTAGAGCGGGGTAGAGAGAACATGAGACACATCATTTCCCTGTTGATGGAAAACGAGTCCGGTGCGCTGTCCAGGGTTTCAGGACTGTTTTCCGCGCGCGGCTACAACATCGAATCCCTCACCGTGGCGCCCACCGAGGATGCCACCCTGTCGCGCATGACCATCGTCACGCGCGGCTCGGAAGACGTAATCGAACAAATCACCAAACAGCTCAACAAGCTGGTGGACGTGGTCAAGGTCCAGGATCTCACCGACGGCAGCCACATCGAACGCGAGTTGATGCTGGTAAAGGTTCGCGCCACCGGAGACATGCGGGAAGACCTGAAACGCATGGCGGACATCTTCCGGGGGCGCGTGCTCGACGTGGCCGACAAGACCTATACCATCGAGTTGACCGGCCCGGGCACCAAGCTGGATGCCTTTCTGGCCGCCCTGGACCCCGCCGCCATTCTGGAAACGGTGCGCACCGGTGCCTCCGGCATTGGGCGCGGCGACCGCATCATGAAAATCTGACGAATTACTGCAACTCGCGCGAAAGGACATCCCATGAAGGTTTATTACGAAAAAGACGCCGACCTCTCCCTGATCAAGAAGAAGAAGGTCGCCATCGTCGGTTACGGTTCCCAGGGCCACGCCCACGCCAACAATCTGAAGGATTCCGGCGTCAAGGTTACCGTCGGCCTGCGCAAGGACGGCGCCTCCTGGAACAAGGCCAAGGCCGCCGGCCTGACCGTGAAGGAAGTGGGCGCCGCAGTGAAGGACGCTGATGTGGTGATGATCCTGGTGCCTGACGAGCAGCAGCCCGACGTCTACCGCAACGAGATCGCACCCAACATCAAGAAGGGCGCCACCCTGGCCTTCGCCCACGGCTTCAACATCCACTACAACCAGATCGTGCCCCGCGCCGACCTGGACGTGATCATGATCGCCCCCAAGGGCCCCGGCCACACCGTGCGTTCCACATATCTGCAGGGCGGCGGAGTGCCCTCCCTGATCGCCGTCTACCAGGACAAGTCCGGCAAGGCCAAGGACATTGCCCTGGCCTATGCCGCGGCCAACGGCGGCGCCCGTGCCGGCGTCATCGAGACCAACTTCCGAGAGGAGACCGAGACCGACCTGTTCGGCGAGCAGGCCGTGCTATGTGGCGGTGCCGTGGAGTTGGTGAAGATGGGCTTCGAGACCCTGACCGAAGCCGGCTACGCCCCCGAAATGGCTTACTTCGAGTGCCTGCACGAACTCAAGCTGATCGTCGACCTGATCTACGAGGGCGGCATCGCCAACATGAACTATTCCATCTCCAACAACGCGGAGTATGGCGAGTACGTGACCGGCCCCAAGGTGATCAACGAGCAGTCGCGCGCCGCCATGCGCGAGGCCCTGAACAACATCCAGACCGGCGATTACGCGAAACGCTTCATCCTGGAAGGCCGCACCAACTACCCGGAGATGACCGCCCGTCGCCGCCTGAATGCCGAGCATCCCATCGAGGTCGTGGGGGAGAAACTGCGCGACATGATGCCTTGGATCAAGGCCAACAAACTTGTGGACAGGACCCGGAATTGACGGGCACAAGGCAAGCGGAGCAGGAGGCCGCCTGAAGGCGCCTCCGCGTCCCCCGCTTTCCCTATCCGGCTTCCATTAGGTGTACGGCGTGGCCCCTACTTCCAAAGCCCCCTGGCCCCACCCCTTCATTGCCCGAGAAGGCTGGGCCTTTCTCGCGCTCGCCATTCTGGCCGGTCTGGGGACCACCTGGCTGGTCGGTTGGATCTGGGCATTGCCGGTCTGGCTGCTTGCCGTATTCGTGCTGCAGTTTTTCCGCGATCCGGCCCGGCCGGCACCCGCGGGAGAGGGCTTGGTGCTTGCCCCGGCAGACGGCCGCATCGTCGCCGTGGAAAAGACCGACGATCCCTGGCTCAAGCGCGAAGCCCTAAAGATCAGCGTGTTCATGAACGTGTTCAACGTCCACTCCAACCGCAGCCCCGTTGACGGCGAGGTCAAGGGACGCTGGTATCACCCGGGGGCCTTCGTGAATGCGGCCTTGTCCAAGGCCTCGACGGAAAATGAGCGCAATGCCCTATGGCTCCGAACCGACGCCGGTCGGGACGTGACCTGCGTCCAGGTGGCGGGCCTGATCGCCCGGCGCATCCTCTGCTACGTGGAACCCGGAAACCGGCTGGTGCGGGGACAGCGCTATGGCTTCATCCGCTTCGGCTCCCGGGTGGACGTCTATCTGCCGCTGGATGCCAAACCACTGGTTGCCATCGGCGACAAGGTCAGCGCATCCAGTGATGTGCTGGCGCAGTTCTGAATGGACGACCAGGATCCCCAAGTCGAGCAGGACCCCGTCGCGGAAGAGGCGACTCACAGGCCGCTTCGGCGCGGAATCTACCTGCTGCCCAACCTGTTCACCACCGGGGCTCTGTTCGCCGGTTTCTTCGCAATCGTCCAGGCCATGAACGGACGTTTCGAGCAGGCCGCCGTGGCCGTATTCGTGGCCATGATCCTGGATGGGCTGGATGGCCGGGTCGCGCGCCTGACCAATACCCAGAGCGCATTCGGCGCGGAATATGATTCCCTGGCTGACATGGTGTCATTTGGCGTGGCGCCGGCCTTGGTCACGTACAGCTTCGCCCTTCGTGATATGGGCAAGCTGGGCTGGATCGCCGCCTTCGTCTACTGCGTGGGGGCGGCCCTGAGACTGGCCCGTTTCAACACCATGATGACCGTGCAGGACAAGCGCTGGTTCCAGGGCTTACCCAGTCCCGCCGCCGCCGCCTTGGTGGCCGGATTCGTCTGGGTCCTGGTGGACAATAATGTCAAAGGCATGGAGGTGCGCTGGGTGGCCTGGACTCTGATGGTGTTCGCCGGCGTGACCATGATCACCAATCTGCGCTTCTACAGCGGCAAGGACATCAACCTCAAGCGCAGCGTGCCCTTCGTCGTCATCGTCCTGGTGGCCCTGTCCTTCAGCCTGGTGTCCATCGATCCACCCATCGTTCTGTTCCTGTTGTTCCTGGCCTATGGCGTATCCGGCTATGTGTACTGGATCAGACACCGATTCTGGCGGAAATCGGGCAAATCCTTGCCCACGGATAAATAGCCGTTTATATTCAGCCCCATGCACCAAGACTGTCCTTCCTGCCAAGGCTTCTCCCTCGTGCGGCATGCCACCCGGCTGCTGCTGCCCCGGCGCGGGCACTGATTTCTTCTCTCCCCCCTTTGCATCACCAGAGCCAGATTACCGGCCGCCCCGGTTTGGGCGGATGAGCGTATGGAGCACGCCATGAAAGACCAGTTGATCATCTTCGACACCACCTTGCGCGACGGGGAACAAAGCCCGGGCGCATCCATGACCAGGGAAGAGAAGGTCCGCATCGCCAAACAGCTGGAACGCATGCGGGTGGATGTCATCGAGGCCGGCTTCCCCGCCGCCAGCAACGGCGATTTCGAGGCCGTGAAGGCGGTGGCGGACGTCATCAGGGAAAGTACGGTCTGCGGCCTGGCCCGGGCCCTTGAACGCGACATCGGCCGCGCCGGCGAGGCCCTCAAAGGGGCCGTTTCCGGCCGCATCCACACCTTCATCGCAACCAGTCCGATCCACATGGAACGCAAACTGCGCATGACGCCCGACCAGGTGGTGGAGCAGGCGGTAAAGGCCGTGACCTGGGCCCGGGCCTATACCGACAACGTGGAGTTTTCCCCCGAGGATGCCGGGCGTTCGGATCTGGATTTCCTCTGCCGGGTGATCGAGGCCGTGATCAAGGCGGGCGCCCGCACCGTCAACATCCCAGACACCGTGGGCTACAACCTGCCCCACCAGTTCGGTGAACTGATCCGCAACCTGAAGGAAAAAATACCCAATTCGGATCAGGCCGTGTTCTCCGTGCATTGCCACAACGACCTGGGGCTGGCGGTGGCCAACTCCCTGTCCGCCGTGCTCAACGGGGCGCGCCAGGTGGAATGCACCATCAACGGCCTGGGCGAGCGGGCCGGCAACGCCTCCCTGGAGGAAGTGGTGATGGCGGTGCGCACGCGCCAGGACATGTTCCCCTGCGACAGCCGCATCGACACCACCCAGATCGTCCCGGCCTCGCGCCTGGTGGCCGGCGTCACCGGATTCGCCGTGCAGCCCAACAAGGCCATTGTTGGCGCCAACGCATTCGCCCACGAGTCGGGCATCCACCAGGACGGCGTGCTCAAGCACCGCGAAACCTACGAGATCATGCGCGCCGAGGATGTGGGCTGGAGCGCGAACAAGATGGTTCTGGGTAAGCATTCGGGGCGCAATGCCTTCAAGACCCGGCTCAAGGAACTAGGCATCGAATTGGAATCGGAGGAGGACTGGAATGCGGCCTTCGCCCGTTTCAAGGACCTGGCCGACAAGAAGCACGAGATCTTCGACGAGGATCTCCACGCCCTGGTCTCCGATGAAGCCACCTTTGATACCTGCGACCGTTTCCGGCTGATGTCACTCAAGGTCTGTTCGGAAACCGGCGAGACCCCCCATGCCCAGGTGGTGCTTTCAGACAACGGGATAGAACTGCGCGCCGAGGCGGATGGCGGCGGGCCCGTGGACGCCTCCTTCAAGGCCGTGGAGAACGTGGTCGGCAGCGGGTCCGACCTGCTGCTCTACTCGGTGAGCAACATCACCACAGGTACCGATGCCCAGGGCGAGGTCACCGTGCGCCTGGCCCGGGGCGGACGCATCGTCAATGGCCAAGGGGCGGATACGGATATCGTCATCGCATCCGCCAAGGCCTATCTCAATGCGCTGAACAAGCTGTTCGGGGCGGAAGAACGGGCCCATCCCCAAGTCTGAGGGTTTGCCGGACCTTTGTGGCATAAACAAAAAGGGCTGCCGATGGCAGCCCTTTTTACTAACTAAGCGGCAATTATCTGGCGCTGTGCAGGCCGGGAATCCGCCCGTCGTTTTCGATGACCTCGGGGGGCACCTTCCCAATCCACATCTGCCACATGGAGGTGACCCACATGATGGAGAAGGCCAATCCATAGAACGCGCCGCCGATGATCACGGCCCAGGCGAAGGGTTCCCAGATCTTGGTCAGGTACCAGGCCGCCACGTCTGCGACCAAGGACAGGAAAGGTACCGCGATGACCACACACTTGAACCAGGTGGGGCGCACGAAGGCGTGGGTATAGATGAAGCCCACGATGAAGAAGATGAAGGTGATGCCGAACAGGTGGATATGGGAGACGCGCACCAGGGTCGGGATGGTCATGCCCTTGTCCGCTGCGGCGACCTTGGCGACCCCCTCGTAGTTGGTCAGATTCGGCAGGTGGGGATTGGCCTCGGGGTTGTGGCAGGCAATGCAGTGTTCCTGCAGGATGGGATTGATCTTGGCCTCGAAGTCCTCCTGCTTGGCGCCGTTATGGAGCCAGTCGAAGATTTCCTGTTTCTTTTCCGCCGGCAGCATGTCCTGCATGGGGCCGCGCAGGGCGGTCTCCAACTTGGTGCCGTTCTTGTCGCCGCTGTAGGCGATGATCAGGTCTTTCTCGGTGAGGTAGGGCTTGCCGTCCAGGCCGACATGGGTCACCCAGACCTGGATCATGGCCATGGTGTAGCCGCAACCCAAAACCAGAAGGACCATGGTGAACAGCACCCTCAAAGACATGGGCAGGTACTTGAAGTGGACGAAGTTGAGGTTTGTCATGTGGCTTCCAGTGGGTACGAACAGCGTTGGAGTGTATTAGTGGACACTAATGTCGTCAATTTAGACGTGGCGGGTAAAGAAATGGCTTGATTTCTGTCAATTTGACCGGGACGCACGCGCATAAAAGGCCGCGCTGAAAAAAAACACCAAGCTGAGCGCTACTTCCAGGAGGGCCAGGTCGGCGGAAAAACCCCGATCCGACCAGGCTCGGACGGCGCCCTCGGTGAAATACAGCCAGATCAGCAGGGTGGACCAGCGGTAGGTATAAACCTTGCCCTCCAGGATGCCGAACAGGGGGAGCAGCAGGGGCAGGATCTTCAGCACCAGCCAGGACCCGCCGGGGCGCAAGGGCGCCAGCCACAACTCCCACGCCAGTCCGAGGAGAATCAGGCCGATCAGGCTGGCGCTGGCCAGGCTTCGCAACGCCGCCGTGCTCATGCCCGGGCCGCCTGGGCCAGGGAGACCAGGGCCTGGCGGGCAGCCACGGCATCCGCCACGGGAGCGGAAAAATCGAAGCGCAGCATGGTTTCGTCGGCGCGCACGTCGAAGCCGTCCGGGTCGATGCCGATCATCTCGGCGGACTCGCAACGCAGGTGATGAACATGCCGGCAGTAATCCACCAGGTTGGCGGCGTGATCCGCATTCATGTGGGCCAGGATGTCTGCCTCCTGCGCGGCCAGGGGGCCGGCGGGCAGCAGATACCGTTCCGGTTCCACCCAGTGGATCTTGCCGAAGCCGCCGATCCAGCGGATGCGCACCGGTTCGATGCGGTAGAAGTGGAAGTCGTGCATGCCGAAATAGGCCTTGGCCTGGGGGTGAAAGCGCAGGTAGCGGGGACCGAGTCCGTCCTTTTCCTCCAGGCGCTGGGCCCGTCCCAGCAGGGTCGCACGTCCCGCCACCTGCATGTCCGGGCTGTAGGGCTGGACGATGAGGGAGACGCGGGGGTCGGCGTCGATGTTTCTGGTGTGCTCCGCCAGGGTGGATATGAGGATAACCGGACGGCCTGCGTGATCCAGGACGAACGGCGCCACTGAGCCGAACGGGAATCCCTCGACCCGTTGCGAGACGGTGGACAGCACTCCGGAATGCAGGCCGCGGATGAAACGGCGGGCCTCGGCGGCGTTCTCGCTCATGGCGCCAGCCTCGATGCGATCTCCGCAAGGCGCCTGCCCAGGGCGAAGGCCAATTTGCGCTCTTCCTCCGTAACCGGCTGGCTACCGTCCGGGCCGGCCCAATGGCTGGCGCCGTAGGGCGTGCCGCCGGATCGGGTCTGGTTCAACTCGGGATTGGTGTAGGGCAGGCCGACGATGATCATGCCGTGGTGCATCAGGGGCAGCATCATGCTGATCAGGGTGGTCTCCTGGCCGCCGTGGAGACTGGTGCTGGCGGTGAACAGGCAGGCCGGCTTGCCCGCCAGGTCGCCGTTCAGCCAAAGCCCCGAGGTGCCGTCCCAGAAGTACTTCATGGGCGCCGCCATGTTGCCGAAACGGGTGGGCGAACCCACAGCCACGCCGATGCATTCCTGAAGATCCCGGTGGCTGGCGTAGGGCGCACCCTTGTCCGGCACCAGCTTGGCCGGCCCGTCGCGCTCGGTCATCACACGGGGCACGGTACGGACCCTTGCGCCCATTCCGGGGACCGCCTCCACGCCATGGGCCAGATGTTGCGCGAGCTGTTTCACGGAGCCATGCAGGCTGTAATAGAGAACCAGTATTTCCTTCATGACGCACCTTCGTTAGAGCCCGCCGATGATACCTCGCGTTGCGGCTGAATCTGGCGATGTGACGCGGTTTGCCGGAAAATGCGCGTTTTCCGAGCGATTGGATTCCCATGAATCTGCATGAATACCAGGCCAAGGCCGTATTGCGGGAATACGGCGTGCCCACCCCCAACGGCGTGGTGATCGAGTCCGCCGGGCAGTGCGCCGAGGCGGCCGCACGACTGGGCGGCGAAGCCTGGGTGGCCAAGGCCCAGATCCACGCCGGCGGCCGCGGCAAGGCGGGGGGCGTGAAACTGGTTCGATCCGTCGAGAATTTAGGGGCGGCCGCCGCCGCTTTGCTGGGCAGTCGTCTCACCACTTTCCAGAACGCCCCGGACGGCCAGCCGGTACATCAGCTCCTGATCGAGGAAACCCTGCCCATCGCCCGGGAGTTGTATCTCTCCATCACCGTGGACCGGGCCGCCGAGCGCATCGGCCTGGTGGCCTCCGCCGCCGGCGGCATGGAGATCGAGGAAGTGGCACGTTGCGAGCCGGACAAGATCCTGAAGGAGTGGGTCAACCCGATCACCGGCCTGATGGATTACCAGGGCCGCAACCTGGCCTTCGGACTGGGGCTGGAAGGCGAGCAGATCGGTGCCTTCGTGAAGATGGCGAAGACCCTCTACAAGGTGTTCCTGGAAAAGGATCTGGCCCTGCTGGAGATCAACCCCCTCATCGTTACCGCCGAAGCCACGGGTTTGGGTCGCCTCCTGCCCCTGGACTGCAAGATGGGCCTGGACGACAACGCCCTGTACCGCCAGAAGGCCCTGGCCGAGATCGCCGATGTCAGCCAGATCGATCCCAAGGAGGCCGAGGCCCAGGCCCACAACCTGAATTACATCGCCCTCAACGGCAACATCGGCTGCATGGTGAACGGGGCCGGCCTGGCCATGGCCACCATGGACCTGATCAAGCTGCACGGCGGCATGCCCGCCAACTTCCTGGACGTGGGCGGCGGGGCCTCGGCGGCCACCGTGGCCCAGGCCTTCAAGATCATCCTGGCGGACCCCAAGGTGAAGGCGGTGCTGATCAACATCTTCGGCGGCATCATGCGCTGCGACGTCATCGCCCAGGGGGTGATCGACGCGGTGCGGGAGGTGGGCGTGACCATCCCGGTGGTGGTGCGCCTGGAGGGTACCAACGTGGACCTGGGACGCAGGATGCTGGCGGAAAGCGGGTTGTCCATCATCTCCGCCGACGACTTGACCGACGCGGCCAAGCGGGCCGTGGCCTCCGTGGGAGCCGCACAATGAGCATCCTGGTCGACAAGGACACCAAAGTCATCTGCCAGGGCTTTACCGGCAAGCAGGGCACGTTTCATTCCGAGCAGGCCATCGCCTACGGCACCCGCATGGTGGGGGGCGTGACGCCGGGCAAGGGCGGCCAGAGGCATCTGGACCTGCCCGTGTTCAACACGGTCAAAGACGCGGTCAGGGAAACCGGCGCAGACGCCAGCGTCATCTACGTGCCGGCGGGATTCGCGGCGGACGGCATTCTGGAGGCGGCGGATGCCGGCATCCGGGTCATCGTCTGTATCACCGAAGGCATCCCGGTGCGGGACATGATCAACGTCAAGGCCGCCCTCCGGGCCAACGACTCGGTACTGATCGGCCCCAACTGCCCGGGCATCATCACCCCGGATGAATGCAAGATCGGCATCATGCCCGGTTTCATCCACCGGAAGGGCAAGGTGGGCATCGTCTCCCGCTCCGGCACCCTCACCTATGAGGCGGTGTACCAGACTACCCACCTGGGTCTGGGCCAGAGTACCTGCGTGGGCATTGGCGGCGACCCCATCAAGGGCCTGGATTTCATCGATTGCCTGGCCATGTTCCAGGCCGATCCGGAGACCGAGGCCATCATCATGGTGGGCGAGATCGGCGGCAGCCGGGAAGAGGAAGCCGCCGAATACATCAAGGCCCACGTCACCAAGCCGGTGGCCGGCTACATTGCCGGGGTCACCGCGCCCGCGGGCAAGCGCATGGGCCATGCCGGCGCCATCATCGCCGGCGGCTCCGGCAAGGCCGGCGACAAGATCGCCGCCCTGGAGGCGGCCGGCGTGGTGGTGTCCGCCAGTCCGGCGGGCCTGGGCGAGGCCTGCGCCGAGGCGATCGCGCGTTTGCGTTAAGGGTTCTTCCCGAGTCCCCGGGGATCCACCTGGACATAACAACGTCCGGTGCAACCGGCCGTTGTTATGTCGGTATCCGGCATCAGTTGTTCAGTTGAACAGGCCTTTGAGCTTTTTCCTGAGGAGGTCTTCCGGGCTTTCTTTCTTTTCCGGCTCGGGCTGGACAGGGGCCGCCTGGGGCGTGGCGGACTGGGCGGCCGGCTGGCCGGCGGGTTGGGCGGGGGTGGTGGGCACGGG
>CAVQKQ010000005.1:0-52130 GCA_963713085.1 uncultured Pseudomonadota bacterium
GGCTAGCTTGGAATTCAAACCTTCCGATACACCTCCGCCCCCTGCTTCACGAACTCGATGGATTTCTCCTCCATCCCTTTCTCCAGCGCCTCGCCTTCCTTGAAGCCGTGGCTGGCGGCGTAGTCCCGCACGTCCTGGGTGATCTTCATGGAGCAGAAGTGGGGGCCGCACATGGAGCAGAAGTGGGCCAGCTTGGCGCCTTCCTGGGGCAGGGTCTCGTCGTGGAATTCACGCGCCTTGTCCGGGTCCAGGCCCAGGTTGAACTGGTCGTCCCAGCGGAATTCGAAGCGCGCCTTGCTTAGAGCGTTGTCGCGGACCTGGGCGCCGGGGTGCCCCTTGGCCAAGTCGGCGGCGTGGGCAGCCAGCTTGTAGGTGATGATGCCTTCCTTGACGTCGTCCTTGTCCGGCAGGCCCAGGTGCTCCTTGGGGGTGACGTAGCAGAGCATGGCGGTGCCGTACCAGCCGATCATGGCGGCGCCGATGCCGCTGGTGATGTGGTCGTAGCCGGGGGCGATGTCGGTGGTCAGCGGGCCCAGTGTGTAGAACGGGGCCTCGTCGCACCACTCCAGCTGCAGGTCCATGTTCTCCTTGATGAGCTGCATGGGCACGTGGCCGGGGCCTTCGATCATCACCTGTACGTCGTGCTTCCAGGCGGTTTGCGTGAGCTCGCCCAGGGTCTTCAGCTCGCCCAGCTGGGCCTCGTCGTTGGCGTCGTAGATGGAGCCGGGTCGCAGGCCGTCGCCCAGGCTGAAAGCCACGTCGTAGGCCTTCATGATTTCGCAGATTTCCTCGAAGTGGGTGTAGAGGAAGCTTTCCTTGTGGTGGGCCAGGCACCACTTGGCCATGATGGAGCCGCCCCGGCTGACGATGCCGGTCATGCGGCTGGCGGTCATGGGGATGTAGCGCAGCAGCACGCCGGCGTGGATGGTGAAGTAGTCCACCCCCTGCTCGGCCTGCTCGATCAGGGTGTCGCGGAACATCTCCCAGGTCAGTTCCTCGGCCTTGCCGTCCACTTTTTCCAGGGCCTGGTAGATGGGCACGGTGCCGATCGGCACCGGCGAGTTGCGGATGATCCACTCACGGGTCTCGTGGATGTTCTTGCCGGTGGACAGGTCCATGACCGTGTCGCCGCCCCAGCGGATGGCCCAGGTCATCTTGTCGACTTCCTCGCTGATGGAGGAACCCAGGGCGGAGTTGCCGATATTGGCGTTGATCTTCACCAGGAAGTTGCGGCCGATGATCATCGGCTCGGTCTCCGGGTGGTTGATGTTGCAAGGGATGATGGCGCGGCCACGAGCAACTTCGGCACGCACGAACTCGGGGGTGATTTCCCCTGGAATCGAGGCGCCGAAATCCTGACCGCGATGTTGGCGACCCATGAGATTGGCCAGTTTCTCTCCCTGGGGGCCGGAGGCTCTCAGGGCGGCCAGGTATTCCGTTCGGCGCAGGTTCTCGCGGATGGCGATGAACTCCATCTCCGGTGTGATAATGCCGCGCCGGGCATAGTGCATCTGCGAGACATTCATTCCTGATTTGGCACGGCGCGGCTGGCGGTGTAGTCCGGGGAAGCGCAGGCTGGCCAGATCGGCCATGTTGGCTCGGCTGCGGCCGTATTCCGAGGACAGGCCGGGCAGTTGCACGGTATCGCCGCGTTCCTCGATCCACTGCTGGCGCAGGGCGGGCAGCCCCTGGCGGATGTCGATCGTGGCCTGAGGGTCGGTGTAGGGGCCGGAGCAGTCGTAGACGAAGATCGGCGGGTTCCGCTCTCCGCCCATGGCGGTGGGCGTATCCGCCTGGGAGATCTCGCGCATGGGTACCCGGATGTCCGGCCGGCTGCCTTCCGCGTAGACCTTGCGCGAATTGGGCAATGGCTGGATTGCGGCCTCGTCCACGTGGGCGGTGGTGGCGAGGAATTGACCCAGATGCTGGGGGTTGGCGTTCATGAGTGCGCTCCAAGTATTCGGAAAACATAGGGAGCGCATGGCGTGGATGACGCTTCCCTACGCCGGTATGGCCCGGATCAGGTTCCAAGGGTGTGATCTCAGCCGTCCATGCTGGTTGCGACGGCACCCCTAACGTGACACCGAAACTAGCCCAAACAAGGACTTATTACAAGCGCGACGCGGACGAGGGTATCGGACATGGCGCTGCGCAACTCAACATTGCCTCACCAGTATGGACGATTTCAAGGTGATGGCCCGAAGACGCCGGGTATGGTCCGCCAGCAAGACCCGGCGCTGCGCGTCGTACACCCGCACGGGAGCGAAATGGATCTGCGGGGCCGGCACATCGAAGTTGGGGAATTGCCGCGCGCCCCGCTGTGTTCGATTACATCGAACGCTCATACAACCCGTCTCGGCGGCAGCCCAAACGTCCACTGGCTGCAGGTATTGGTTTCAGGCCCGATAATCAACTTTGACGAATAGCGTTTCTGGCTATCCTGATGGCTGTGGCCTCCGGTTCGCTGTTGGCTGCCGGCAACTTTGAACAGGGCAAGGCCAAGGCGGTTTTTTGCATTGTTTGCCATGGGGTTGACGGCAAGAATGAACTTCCCATGTTCACGGGTGGGGCGACACATTTGGCCGGAATGGATCAACAAAGGTTCATCACCGCCATGAAGGCCTATCGCTATGGGCAGCGTTTCCATCCCTTGATGCAGGTACTCGTGATGCCACTTGGAGAACAGGACATGGAAGACCCCGCCGCCTATTACGCCAGTCTTGGAGCGAAGCAATAGTCATATTCCAACCGGGAATTAGTCGGGACGGAGAGTTGGGGTTTTGGAAATGGGCGCCGCGTTTCAATGCATGCCCTAGCATGCATACTGAGGTGATTGCGGCTTGCGCGCATAAACAAGCGAAGCACACAATCCGAGCCTGAAGATCATCCCTTACGTGGTGAATTCCATTCCCTGCTCCGCCCCCACTGTTGCTGCCGCTGCTACGTCCACGTATCTCACCCTGAAGAATGTGGTCAAGACCTATCCGGGGACCAGGCGTCGAGCGCTCGATGATGTGACCCTGGCTATTCCCGAGGGCGTGATATATGGGCTGCTAGGCCCCAACGGTGCGGGCAAGACCACGCTGCTGTCCATGCTGGTTGGCCGCATCATGCCGGATGGGGGAACCGTGAGCATCGCAGGGCGCCCCATCACGCGGGAGACCCTGGCGAAAATCGGCATGTCACCCCAAGAGCCGGCCATTTACCCAACCCTGACCGCGCGCGAGAACCTGGAGTATTTCGGACGCATGCAGGGGTTGACCGGCACGCATCTGAAACACCGGGTGCAGGTCTGTCTGGATTTGGCGGAAATCAGCGACGCGGCGGACCGGCGTGTCGAGCAGTTCTCGGGTGGCTACAAGCGCCGCCTCAACCTGGTGATCGCACTCATCCACGAGCCCGACATACTCATCCTCGACGAAACCACCGTCGCCATTGATCCGCATTCCCGCTCGCTTATCCATCAACGCCTGCGTGAATTGCACGCCGAAGGCGTGACCATCGTGCTTTCCACCCACTACATGGAAGAGGCCGAGCAGCTCTGCCACCAGATCGCGATCATGAACCACGGGCACATCGTGACCCAGGGCGCCGTACGGACCCTGCTGGCCTCGCAATACAACGACATCATCATGTTGATTTTGGATCAGAGCCCGCCGGAATCTCTGCGCGCTGCGTTGCTCGGCATCCCCGGCATGGGAGACGTCAGCATTGCCGGTCATTGCATGCAGGTGTCGGCGGAACACCCGGAACACGTGGTAAGCCCCATCCTGAACGCCTTCCACGAGGCCGGGGTCGAGGTTCAGTCACTCAGCTTCGGCTCCAGCAGTCTGGAGCAGATGTTCCTGCGAATGACCGGAGAGGAGCGTGAGGGGCCGTGAAGCTACGCAGCATCGCCATGTTTCTTTCCAGCGCGATGAAGGAGTTGCGGATCATCTCCCGCGACAGGCTGGCCCTGGTCGTGTTCTTTGTCATGCCGGTGCTGTTCGTGCTCATCCTTTCCCTTGCGCTGCGCGACGCCTTCGGCGATCGTCCCGGGACGAATTTCGCGGTGCTGGTCGCGGATGCGGATGGGGGCGCGGTCGGCCAGGCCGTTGTGGATGCCTTGCGCGGCAACCCGCATCTCAGACTGGTGTTGAGGGGATCCGCCAATCTCAGCGAGCCGGACATTCGACAATCGGTGCGTGAAGGACACTACAAATTCGCGGTACTGATCCCCGCGAATGCAACCCAGCGGGCACGCCGCCGCGCGGAGGACATCGCCGCCGGCGTGCCCGCCGACATGATGTTGGAGCCGCCGGTCGAACTGCGACTGTTCTCCGATCCCGCTTTGCGCGGAGATTACCGTGCCATTGTGGAGGGCGGGCTCAACCTGGCCCAGTACGCCGTGGAGATGAAGCTGGCCCGCGATCAGCTGGAGCAAAACCTGCGCGTCATTTTGGGACGACCTTCCTTTTCATTGCCCAATCCGGACAACATCCACGTGTTCCCAGAGGTTCGCAGCGAATCGGTATCCGGCGGCAGGGGAGGACAGCTGCCCACCTCGGTACAGCAGAACGCGCCGGCCTGGACCCTGCTGGCCATGTTCTTCCTTACCGTGCCGCTGTCCGTGTCGTTCATCAGGGAGCGGGAGCAGGGCAGCCTGTTCCGCCTGCAGACCATGGCGGTGCCGGGCTGGGTCGTACTGGGGGGCAAGGCCGCGCTGTTCTTCGGAATCAATCAAATCCAGATGGCCTTGATCCTCGCCGCCAGTGTCTATGTCCTGCCCTTACTTGGCGGCGACCGGCTGGACCTGGGCCAGCATCCCCTCGCACTCCTTTTGCTGGGGAGTTCGGCCAGTCTCGCCGCCATCGGCTTCGGGATCATGGTGGCCCTTTTCGCCCGGACCGCCGAACAGGCCACCAGCTTCAGCGCGGCCGCCATCATGATCATGGCGGCGCTGGGCGGTGTTCTCGTGCCCAAGGCCGTGATGCCGTTGTTCATGCAGGAGGCATCCGCGTTCTCCCCCCTGGCCTGGGGGCTGGATGGCTTCCTCGAAGTATTCGTGCGCGGCGGATCGGTCCGCGATGTTCTGCCGGAGGCGGCCAGCCTGATCGTCTTTTCCGCCATCTGCCACGGCATTGCCATGTTGCGTTACGAACGCAGGCTCTGAAATTCAAGTTATTGCCAAGCCTGTCCCCGGGACGTATCACTTCTGGATATTCTCCCGGGCACGCCGTGTGATTTCGCGTGCCATGGCCTCGATCTTCGCGCGGGTATCATTCTTGATGATACCCGCGGACACGCTTGGTGGCAGGGGGAAACCGGGAATGACCTCGGCACGGTAGCTGATTCGCAAAGCGCCATCTTTGCCCGATATCCGCCACTCCCCTTCCAGGGACAATACGGTGCCCTGGATCTTGCTGAAGCTGACCCGTTCCTTGGGCACTTCGACGACTTTGGCCAATACCACAATGGGAATGCCCGGAAGCCAGGGCAGGGTGCCGCGCTGCGCGACGCGCAACGGCTCTCGAGAAACGATTTGCGAGATCTGCAGGTCGGGCATGAAGCTGACCCAGTTTTCATAGTCGGTAAGCGTCTCCCAGGCGACCGCGCGACTGGCATGCACCGCCTCATCGCCCATGACGCGGACACCGTTCTGCATGGTTTCCACGCTGACGCGGGCGGTATCCTGAGCGTCGCTCATCGCCGGCACGATTGCCAACAGAACGACTGCCAGCAATCTGAGAACAGCCGGCTCTCCCAATGGCCGAAGCGGCTTTCGATGGGATTGCGTCACTGGGCTTCTTTCTAGGAAGATCATAAAAAAACCGGGTTGGGGGCTGCCAACGCAGTGAGGGACTCTCGCCCACCCTATACCTGTTGCGTCTGGTTCCAGGGTGATTTTTAATGTGCCTGTTTTTATCATCATTGCACTCAGGCACGCATCAATCCAGCCGGGGTGATGGACTCAAGTTATTTCTGCTAGTGACGAAAATCCTGGTGGGCGGTGAGTCAGCATGTAAAGTGGGTAAACACGGAGCATGTTTTGTTAACGTTTCTATAAAGGTGTCGTCATCAAACCACTACTTCTTAGCTCACTCATCGCTCTCGCGTTGGCAATCAGCCCGGCATGGGGCGAAAGCGGAACAGCGGCAGGCAAGCATTTGACCGCCCAAAAACATCATGCGGTCAAGAAACACAGGGCGAGCAAGAAGCATAAACGAGCCAAAACGCCACACACGGTTTCAGGGCCGCAAAATATGCCTCCCGCGGCAACGTCGATCGCGGAACCTCCCGTGGCGGCTGCGCCTGGTACGGCCAGGACGGTGGCCGGAGCACCACCCCAGGCATCCCCAGCGATCAATCCATATATGCCGGTTGTCACGTCCGTCGTGGTGCCCGCTTTTGTCGCCGCGCCGGCGGTACCCGTACCGGTTATCGTTCCCCCGTTTACGCCGCTACCCGTCAATCCCTACCTGCAGCCCAATCTCCCCCCGGCCATGGCGGCAAACCAACCGCAAGGTTTTGTTTTACCGGCAATCGCCAGAACGCCGTCCGGGGAATCGATCCCGTCAGTACTCTCATATTTGCCGAACGGATTCGCTAAGCTGCCGGCGACGCCCACCTTCAATGACATCACGGCGCAGCTGAAGAGCCTCGTACCGGTAGAGCTGTTGGCATTGTTGCCGGTGGACGACGGGGAATCGCATTGGCCGGTCTCTTTCAAGACCGTTTATCCAACCGGGGATAAACCCCTCTGGGTCTTGACGCTCAAATGCCCTACGGAAGCTGCATTCGGATTTGCGACCCCTCCCGTGAAATTGGTCCACGTGGTACTGACGAGCGTCATGGATGGCATCAACAATACGGGGCTACTTTCGGTCAACTTGCAGCAAGTATGCCAGTGAACCGTTGATCCTTGGGCTGAGTCTGATTAGCGGCATCTGCTCGAGCGGATACTTGGTGATCTGCTTCCCATTCGTCGTAAATAGACCAGGTTCCTATGTGCCCATTTCCGTCCTTCCGGATATCGCTTACGGGCGAAGTCTCGGGTGCGGGCTCGGTACGGCAACCTGGTTGGCTCGATAAGGCACTGGACGCCAGGGACGGTGTTTCATAAAAGTAACTGACCAGTCAGTTATATGGATGCCATGACCGTTTACACCTCTGAGCCCCGCTGGCAGCGTCGTGCCGAGGCCCGTCCCCAGGAACTTCTGGATGCGGCCCTCCAGGAATTTGTCACGCGCGGATACGCGGCCACCCGGCTTGAGACGGTGGCGAGTCGCGCGGGGGTGTCCAAGGGCACGCCGTACCTCTATTACGCGAACAAGGTGGAGCTGTTCAAGGCGGTGGTGCGCATGCCCTGGTGGTCAACCTGGACCAGGCCGATGCCGTGGTGACCGGCTATAGCGGCAGCAGCCGGGAACTCCTGATCCTGATCCTGGTGGAGCTGATGCGGCGGGTGAGCAATTCCGCGCTCTCCGGCATCCCCAAGCTGGTGATTGCGGAGGCCGGCAATTTTCCGGAGATCGCCCGCTACTATTACGACGAGGTGCTTCAGCGGGGCAGGCGTATCCTGCAAACCGCGCTGAAACGGGGCATGGACGGCGGCGAGTTCAGAACGGTCGACCTGGACCATGCCTGGCGCGTGGTGATCACCCGGTCATGCTGGGCATCCTCTGGAAGTATGCGTTCCTGGCCTGCGATCCGGCCGCCTTCAATTTCGACCGTCACCTGCGGAGCCACCTGGATCTGCTGTTCGATGGACTTACCGCCGTCAAGGATAGGCAATGAAACCGAAAATCCTCCTCGTCATTCCCGTCTTCGCAGCCGTGGCCGCCGGTGTCTGGTGGTACCGGCACCATGAGGCCACGCCACCGACCGAGCTGACCCTGCACGGCAACGTGGACATCCGCCAGGTGGAGCTGGCCTTCAACGCCAACGGCCGGATCGACCGGATCCTGGCGCGGGAGGGCGACCGGGTGAAGCAGGGGCAGGTCCTGGCGACCCTTGATACGGAACGGCTGCGCCGCACCCAGGTCCAGTCCGAAGCCCAGGTGGCGGTGCAGCGCCAGGTGGTGGCGCGCTTCCTGGCCGGTTCCCGCCCCGAGGAGATCGCCCAGGCGCGAGCCCAGCGGGATGCCGCCAAGGCGGCCGTGGCGGACGCCCAGGCCTTTTACCGGCGCCAGGTGGATTTGGTGGCCCAGCACTTCGTCTCCCAACAGCAGGCGGACACGGCCAAATTCGCCCTGGACAAAGCCCGCGCCCAGTTGAAATCAGTCGAAGAAAGCCTGCGCCTGGTGGAATTGGGACCGCGCAAGGAGGATGTCGCCGCGGCCAAGGCCACCCTGACAGCCGACGAGGCGGCGGTGGCGGTGATCAAGCGGGACCTCCAGGAGGGCGAGTTGCGCGCGCCGTCCGACGCCATCATCGAGAACCGCATTCTGGAGCCGGGTGACATGGCCTCGCCCACCAAGCCCGTGTTCACTCTGGCCCTTACCGACCCGGTCTGGGTAAGGGCCTGGCTACCCGAGACCCAGCTGGGCCGGGTGCCGGTGGGGGCGCGGGCCGCAGTCAGTACCGACAGCCATCCGGACCGCCATTACCGGGCTTGGGTGGGTTATGTCTCCCCCAGCGCGGAGTTCACGCCCAAGTCGGTGGAGACCACGGATGTCCGTTCCAGCCTGGTGTACCAGGCCCGGGTGTTCGTGTGCGAAGGACAGGACCAGCTGCGCCTGGGCATGCCCGCCACCGTGACCATCCCCCTGGACCAGCCGGCACCGGTGTCGGGAGCGGACCCTTGCCGAACCGGAGCGAAGGCGGCGAAATGATTTTGCAACCGCCCTCTCCCCCAGCCCCTCCCCCGCTTGCGGGGGAGGGGTGCGCGGCAGCGCGGGAGAGGGAGGTTTTTCTATGGCGAGTCACGGGGCTTGGTCATGAGCGCTATTCCAAGCACCCCTGAAAAAACCTCGGTGCTGGAGGCCGCCGGCCTGGCCAAGTCCTTCACCGCCGGCGGCCGCCATGTCCAGGCCCTGGACGGAGTCGGCTTCGCAATTCGCCCCGGGGTGGTGACCGGCCTGATCGGCCCGGACGGGGCGGGCAAGACCACCCTGATGCGCCTTGCGGCGGGACTGCTGGTGCCGGACGCCGGCACCATCCGGGTGCTGGACCTGGACGCCACCCGGGATTCACTGGCGGTCCAGGCCGCCCTAGGCTACATGCCCCAGCGCTTCGGCCTGTACGAGGACCTGACCGTCCAGGAGAACCTGGATCTCTATGCCGATCTGCAGGGGGTAGCGAAAGCAGCGCGTCAGGCCCGTTACGACGAACTGATGCACATGACCGGCCTCGCCTCCTTCACCGGCCGGCTGGCCGGACGCCTGTCCGGGGGCATGAAGCAGAAACTGGGTCTGGCCTGCACCCTGGTTCGGGCGCCGCGCCTGCTGCTGCTGGACGAGCCCACGGTGGGGGTGGACCCGGTGTCCCGGCGCGAACTGTGGACCATCATCGACCGTCTGGTGCGGGACCAGGGCATGAGCGTGCTGCTCTCCACCGCCTATCTGGATGAAGCGGAGCGTTGCGAGGCGGTGATACTGCTGCACGAGGGCCGGGTGCTGGACCAGGGCGCGCCCGGCACCATGAGCGCGCGGATGGCGGGCCGGACCTGGGCGCTGACCCAGCCGGGCCGGCGCAACCGGGATTTGCAGGCCGATCTGGATGGCCGCCCGGGGGTGGTGGATGCCCTGGTCCAGGGAGAACACGTGCGCCTGGTGACAAGCGAGACGATGACGTCCGCAGCCCTGTCCCGGAAGCTGGCCTTGCCGGGCGCTCAGTTGAAGGCGGTGCCACCCCGGTTCGAGGACAGCTTCGTTGATCTGCTGCGGTCCAAGGCGGAAACGGCCGGCGCGAGGAGGAGCATGGGCATTCTTGCCGGCGAAGTCGGCAAGGGAGACGGCCCGGTGATCCAGGTGGACGGTCTGCGTCGCCGCTTCGGCAATTTCTGGGCCGTGGATGGCATCAGCTTCCAAGTCCGACGCGGCGAAATCTTCGGCCTGCTGGGGGCCAACGGCGCCGGCAAGTCCACCACCTTCCGCATGCTTTGCGGCCTCTTGCCCGCCAGCGCCGGTACCTTGCGGGTGGCGGGCCTGGACCTGCGCCACGCGGCCGCGGCGGCCCGGGGCCGGATCGGCTATATGTCCCAGAAGTTCTCCCTTTACGGCAACCTGAACGTGGCCCAGAACCTGGCCTTCTTCGCCAGCGCCTACGGGCTGGGACGCAAGCAACAGCAGGAAAGGCTGGCCTGGGCCATGGCGGAGTTCGAACTGTCCGCCTTTGGCGACCAACTCTCCGGCGACCTGCCGCTGGGTTACAAGCAGCGCCTGGCCATGGCCTGCGCACTGATGCACAAACCGGAGATCCTGTTCCTGGACGAGCCCACCTCGGGCGTGGATCCCCTGGCCCGGCGCGAGTTCTGGCAGCGCATCAACGCCCTGGCCCGGGCCGGGGTGACGGTGTTGGTGACCACCCACTTCATGGAGGAAGCCGAGTACTGCGACCGTCTGGCCATCATGGCCGCCGGCCGTATCCTGACCACGGGTGAGCCCGCCGCCGTCAAGGCCATGGCCCGGTCCGCCGAAAATCCCGAGCCGAGCATGGAAGACGCCTTCATCCATCTGGTGGAAAGCAAAGATCTGAAGGAACAGGCGGCATGAGCCTCGCCGGCCGGCCGTCGCGCGGCGGCGCCGCCATGCGCATGAAGGGCCTGCTGCGCAAGGAGTTCCTGCAGATCGTGCGGGACCCCAGCAGCATCGCCATCGCCTTCGTCATGCCCATCTTCCTGCTGGTGCTGTTCGGCTACGGCGTGTCCCTGGACGCGGACCACGTGCCGGTGGCCCTGGTGGCGGAGCAGCCCTCCGCCGATACGGCGGATTTCCTGGCTTCCCTGGAGTCCAACCACTATTTCGTGCCGTTCCATGCCCGCACCCTGGCCGAGGCGGAACAGGCCCTGCGCGAAGGCCGGGTGAACGCCATCGTCCATCTGCGCGCCGACTTCGCCGAGCGCCTGCGCCGGCCCGACGGCGCGCCCATCCAGATCATCGTCAACGGTGTGGACGCCAACACCGCGCGCCTGGCCCAGGGCTACGTGGAAGGGGCCTGGGGCGCCTGGCTCAACCGCTGGGCGGGGCAGCGGGGGATGGACCTGAAGATGCCGGTACGGCTGGAGCAGCGCATCTGGTTCAACAGCGAGCTGAAGAGCCGCAACTACCTGGTGCCCGGCCTGGTGGCCATCATCATGACCCTGATCGGCGCCCTGCTCACCGCCCTGGTCATGGCCCGCGAGTGGGAGCGGGGCACCATGGAGGCCCTGCTGGTGACCCCGGCCAGCATGAGCGAGATCCTGCTGGGCAAGCTGGTCGCCTACTTCGTGCTGGGTACCGGCGGCATGCTGCTGACCGTGGGCCTGGCGGTATTTCTGTTCGAGGTGCCGTTGCGGGGTTCGTTCTGGGTGCTGTGGAGCTGCGCCTCCCTGTTCCTGCTGGCGGCCCTGGGCATGGGGCTGACCATCTCCACCCTGGCGCGCAGCCAGTTCGTGGCCGGCCAGATCGCCATCATCGCCACCTTCCTGCCCGCCTTCCTGCTGTCCGGCTTCATCTTCGACATCGACAGCATGCCGGCCGTGGTGCAGACCATCACCCACATCGTCGTCGCGCGCTATTTCGTGGCCATCGTCCAGACGCTGTTCCTGGCCGGGGACGTGTGGTCCGTGGTGCTGCCCAACGCCCTGGCTCTGGCCATCATGGCCGCGATCTTTCTCGGCATCACCTGGATGAAGTCGCGCAAGCGGCTGGAATAGGCATGTTTCAGCGCATCCTCGCCCTGGTCCGCAAGGAGTTCCTGGCCCTGCTGAAGGACCCCAAGAGCCGCATGGTGCTGATCGTGCCGCCCATGGTCCAGCTCATGGTGTTCGGCTACGCCGCCAGCTTCGACCTGAAGGCCATCCCCTACGCCCTCTATAACGAGGATCGGGGCGCCGTTTCCAGGGATCTGGAGGCAGCCTTCGCCGGGTCGCCGACTTTCCATCGGGTGGCCGTGCTGAACGCGGAGGGCGAGATCGCGCCCCTGGTGGATGCCAGGAAGGTGATGGTGGTGGTGCATATCGGCCCACGCTTCGGGGCCGACTTGTTGTCGGGCCAGACCGCGCCTTTGCAGGTTATCGTCGACGGGCGCAATTCCAATACCGCCCTGGCCGCGCTGGGCTACGTGCGCACCCTGGTGGATCGCTTCAACCGGGACTGGATGGCGGCCCGGGGGCAGCAGGGCCCGCCCGCCCGGTTGGAGACCCGGGCCTGGTTCAACCCCAACCTGGAAAGTCGATGGTTTTTCATCCCCGGCCTCGTTGGCATGCTCACCCTGGTGGTGACCATCCTGGTGACGGCTCTGACCGTGGCCCGGGAGCGCGAGCAGGGCACCTTCGACCAGTTGCTGGTGACGCCCATGCGCCCCGGTGAGATCCTGCTGGGCAAGGCCCTGCCGGGCTTCCTGATCGGCATCGTGCAGGCCACGGTGATCATGCTCATCGCGGTCTTTTGGTTCAGGGTGCCCCTGCTGGGCAGCCTGCCGGCCCTGTATTGCGGCCTGGCCCTGTTCCTGCTCTCGGGGGTGGGGGCCGGCCTGCTCATCTCCTCCCTGGCGGTGACCCAGCAGCAGGGCCTGCTGGGGGCCTTCCTGTTCATGGTGCCGGCGGTGATCCTGTCCGGCTTCGCCACCCCCATAGCCAACATGCCTGAAGCGGTGCAGACCATCACCCTGATCGACCCCCTGCGCTATTTCCTGATCATCCTGCGCAAGGTGTTCCTGGAGGGGGCGGGATTCGACGTGCTGGCCCAACAGCTCTGGCCCATGGCGGTGATTGGCGGCGTGACCCTGGCCCTGGCCAGCTGGCTGTTCCGGCACCGGATGTACTGAGCCGGCTCAGGATGGAGAGGGGCCGGATATGCTAAGCTTTGCGGGATATTTCAGGCTGTCGGGAAAGATGATAAATGGATCTTGAGCAGGTGCGCCACAACATGATCGAACAGCAGATTCGCCCCTGGGATGTCCTGGATCCGGCGGTACTGGACCTCCTGGCCCGGGTGAAGCGCGAGGACTTCGCGCCCCAGCCCTATCAATCCCTGGCCTTCGTCGACATGGAAATCCCCCTGGGCCACGGCGAATCCATGTGGGCACCCAAGATCGAGGCCCGCGTCCTCCAGGCCCTCCAGGTCAAGGCCGACGAACGGGCGCTGGAGGTGGGCACCGGCAGCGGCTATTTCACCGCCCTGCTGGCCGCCCAGGCCGGCGTGGTGGTGACCGTCGAGATCCACGGTGACCTGAAGGAGCAGGCGGAAATGCGCTTCCGCGCCCACGGCCTGACCAATATCCAGTCCCGGCTCGGAGATGCCGCCCGGGATTGGCAGGGTGACGGGGCCTTCGATGTGATCGTGCTGACCGGCTCCACCCCCTTGCCGCCGGACGTCTATTTCAAGCGCCTCAATCCGGGCGGCCGGTTGTTCGCCATCGTCGGCGACGGCCCGGCGATGAGCGCCAGGCTGGTGACCTGCGTCGCCAGCGGCGCCTTTCGCGGCGACAGTCTGTTCGAGACCCGGGTCAAGCCCTTGGTGAACGCCCTCGAGCCGGAACGCTTCGTGTTCTGATGCAGCAGATCCGTCCCCGCGAACTCAGGGCCTGGCTGGACGATGCGCAACGCACCAAGCCCCTGTTGCTGGATGTGCGGGAGACCTGGGAATTCGAGCGCTGCCGTATCGACGGCGCGGAACTGATCCCCATGAGTATGATCACAACCCGGTTCACGCAACTGGACCAGGCACGGGAAACCGTGGTGATCTGCCATCACGGCGTGCGCAGTTTTCATGTGGCCCGGTTCCTGGAACAAAATGGTTTTTCCAGCGTGATCAACCTGGCCGGGGGCATGGACGCCTGGGCCAAGGAAGTCGATCCCGCCATGCCAACCTACTGAAGAACGACGATGCGACCCAGACTCCTCCTCCTTGCCCTCTCGTTCGCCGCACTTAGCGCGCCATTGGCCCGGGGCGCCAACCTGGACGCGATCTACCGGCTGGCCCTGGATAACGACGCCACATACGCGGCAGCCCGTGAGGCCTACAAGGCAGGTCTGGAAAAGGTGCCCCAGGGAAGGGCGGGCCTGTTGCCCAACATCGGCCTGTCGGCCAGCTACCAGGGGGTGCATTCGGAATACAGCGGTGCGGTGAGCAGCAGTTCCAGCTACAACCCTTATGGATTCGGCCTTTCCCTGGTGCAGCCCCTGTACCGCAAGCAGAACCTGGAAAGCTACGAGCAGGCCAAGCTCCAGGGTCTGCTGGCGGAACAGCAACTGAAGGTGGCCCGGCAGGACCTGATCCTGCGTGTCGCCAACGCCTATTTCGCCGTGCTTCAGGCCCAGGACGTCATCACCACGGTGCTGTCACAGAAACAGGCCTTCACGGAACAGTTGGCCCAGGCCAAGAAGAGCTTCGAGGTGGGGGCCGCCACCATCACCGACACCAATGAGGCCCAGTCCCGTTACGACCTCACCATCGCCCAGGAGATCGCCGCCCGCAACGACCTGGAGGTGAAACGCCGGACCCTGGAAAAATTCATCAGCCGGGAAGCCCCCGGACTGGCGACGCTGGTGGAGGGCGTGAAGATGCCCCTGCCCCGACCAGCCGACATGGATGCCTGGGTCACACAGGCCCAGGAAAGCAGCCTGAGCGTCGTTCTGGGCCAGACCGCCCTGGAGACAGCTCGTCGGGAGGTGGAGAAGCAGCGGGGCGGCCGCTATCCCACCCTGGATCTGGCGGCCAGCTACGGTGACAACCGCAACGCCAGCGTGAGCAGTGGCGTCACGGGCGTGGATAGCAAGGTCGCCATGTTGGGCCTGGAACTGGGATGGAACCTATATCAGGGCGGCGCGGTGAACTCCCGGGTGCGCGAGGCCGTGGCCAACCAGGAAAAGGCCCGCTATCAGCTGGACGATGCCCGGCGCCAGGCCGTGCTGGATGCCCGCCAGGGTTATCTCGGGGTGCTCTCCGGCGATGCCCAGGTGCGGGCCCTGGAACAGGCTGTGGTGTCCAGCGAGGCCCAGCTCAGGTCCACCAAGCTGGGAATGGAAGTGGGGGTGCGTACCCGGGTGGATGTGCTCAACGCCTTGCAGCAACTCTCCACTACTGAGCGGGATCTGGCCGCCGCACGCTACCAGACCATCCTGGCCGGCCTGCAGCTCAAGGCCGCTGCCGGCACCCTGTCCGAGGACGATCTCAAGGCCGTGGACGCCATGCTCAGGGACCAGCCCTAGGCCTTTACCCATTCATTCCAGCGGGTCGCCAGCAGGGCCATCACCTTGTCGGTGGCGCCCCGGTTGGCGCTGGCGAAGGCCAGCCCCGCCTTGGCCATGGCGGCACGGGCGCCCGGATCGCGGTAAAGCTGTTTCACCCGCATCGCCAGTTCATCCCCATCCGCAACCCGCGCGGCTGCTCCGCAGGCTATCGCCTGTTCCGCGGCCTCGGCGAAGTTCCAGGTGTGGGGTCCGATCAGGGCGGGGCACCCCGCCGCCGCGGCCTCGATGAGATTCTGTCCGCCCAGGGGCAGCAGGCTGCCGCCCACATAGGCCAGGTCGGCGGCGCTGTAGTAGGCCGCCATCTCGCCCATGCTGTCGCCCAGGAAGACCCGGGTCTCCGGGCCTGGCACACCCCGGTCGCTGCGTCGCGCATAAGCCAGGCCCCGGGCCTCGACCAGACGGGCGACAGAGTTGAAACGGTGGGGGTGGCGCGGCACCAGCACCAGCAGCAGATCGGGCAGCGGCAGGCCGGCAAGGGCGTCCAGCACCAGAAACTCCTCGCCCTCGCGGGTGCTGGCCGCCAGAAGGACAAAGCGTCCCGCGAACAGCGCCCGCAACTCGGCGGCCCGCGCCTCGGTGTCGTCCGGTGCCGGGACGTCGAACTTCAGGTTGCCGGTGACCTGGACCCGCTCCGCGCCCAACTCCTCGAGACGGCGGGCATCGTCCGGAGTCTGGGCGGCGATGCCCGCCAGGGATGCAAGCGTGGATTGGACCAAGGGTCGAAAACGTCCATAGCCCAAGGCGGATTTCTCGGACAGGCGTGCGTTGACCAGGAACAGCGGGATGTCTTCATGGGCGCAGGCAGCCACCAGGTTGGGCCAGAGCTCGGTTTCCAGGATGATCCCCATGACCGGCCGCACCCGCTGCAGGAACAGCCAGACCAGGGGCGGTAGGTCATAGGGCAGGTAGGCCCGGCGCACCGTGTTGCCGAACAGCTCGTGACCCGTGGCGCGTCCTGTCGGGGTGGCGTGGGTGAGCATGATGGCGTGATCTGGATGGCTCTGTTTCAGAGCCGCCACCAGCGGCGCGGCGGCCCGGGTCTCGCCGACCGAGACCGCGTGGATCCAGATCACCGGTCGTGATCTGGATCGGGGCGCGCGCCCCAGTCGCTCCCCCCAATGACGTAAATAGGCCGGTTGCCGCCGGGCGCGCCAGAGCAGATGGAAAAAGGCGAAGGGCAGGGCCAGTAGCCAGGCCAGGGAGTAGAGCAGGCGCATGGGACTTATTCTAGCGGGTGGGAGGGTTCGGATCGCATGTTAAAATCCGCTCCCAATTCAAGGGGTGTGCCATATGAAAGTGCTCGTCACCGGCGCGGCCGGATTCATCGGGATGCACGTCGCCAAGATCCTGCTCGCCCGCGGCGAGCAGGTGGTCGGCATCGACAACCTCAACGACTATTACGATCCCCGGCTCAAGCTGGCGCGCCTGGAAGAGCTCAAGCCTTTTCCCGGGTTCAAGTTCGTGCGCGGCGACATCTCGGACCGGGTGACGATTGAGGACTTGTTCGCAGCGGAGAAATTCAACCGGGTGATCAACCTGGCGGCCCAACCCGGCGTGCGTTATTCCCTGAAAAATCCCTATGCCTACATCCAGACCAACTTGGTGGGCTTCGGCAACCTGCTGGAAGGCTGCCGCCACAACAACGTGGAGCACTTCGTCTACGCCAGCTCCTCGAGCGTCTACGGCGCCAACACCCACATGCCCTTCTCGGTGCACGACAACGTGGACCATCCGGTGAGCCTGTACGCCGCCAGCAAGAAGGCCAACGAGCTGATGGCCCACACCTACAGCCACCTCTATGGCCTGCCCACCACCGGCCTGCGCTACTTCACCGTCTACGGCCCCTGGGGACGGCCCGACATGTCGCCCTGGCTGTTCACCTCCGCCATCCTGGAAGGCCGCACCATCGACGTGTTCAACATGGGCAAGATGCAGCGGGACTTCACTTACGTGGACGACATCGCCGAAGGCACCGTGCGCGTGCTGGACCGCATCGCCACCCCCGACCCGGCCTTCACCACAGACACCCCTGATCCCGGCACCAGCTACGCTCCCTATCGGGTCTACAACATCGGCAACCACCAGCCCGTGGAGTTGATGACTTTCATCAAGACCATCGAGGATTCATTGGGCCAGGAGGCCAAGAAGAACTTTCTGCCCATGCAGCCCGGCGACGTGGTGGCCACCTATGCCAATATCGATGACCTGAAGCGGGACGTCGGTTTCGAGCCCAAGACAGAACTTGCGGAAGGCATCGCCAACTGGTCGGCCTGGTACAAGAAATACCACGGACTGTAAGGTCGGGGTAGGCGGAAAAGCGTAGCGTCTTCACCGGATGTGACATGCGGCGCAATGCCTTTCGGTTGCCGCGCCCTACGGGCCCGAAACGGAAACCATTAGCAGAGCATAGCGGTCGAATCCGGGACCATCCATGCCCGGTGAGGAAGCTCACCGCACCAAATCTCGGACCCCGGAAAAGTATGGTCGTTTCGCGCCCGGATCGAGTCGGCATCGGCCCGCCCGGCCGGCACGCCGGATACGGTTACAACTGCTTGCAATTCGACATGGGTTCGACACGCAGGCAGAACATTTCGTCGATATCGTACGAAGCACCCGGCGCCGAATGGGTCGACGCCGGGAATTGAACCAGGAGCCACACCATGAAGATCGCAACCACACTGAAAACCCTGAGCCTGATCGGCTTGACGACCCTAACCCTGGCCGCCGTAACCAGCCGGGCCGATAACGACTACGGCAATTACGGCAGGGCGCCGAATCCCAATCCCTGGGCCGGCCCCGCGCCATATGCCAATCCCTGGATGGCCAATCCGGCCTTTCAGCAGGCTCAGATCCTAGCCGCCATGAAGCAGCGCCAGGCGCAACTCGACCAACGCCAGGACGCCCAGATGCAGCGCATCCTGAGCGGCATGGACAGCGGCAGGCTGACCTCGAAGGAGGCCGCCGGCCTGATCCGCGAGCATCTGTCCATCGCCAACCTGGAGCGCAACTACCTGTCCGATGGCCGTCTGGGTCCGAACGAACTGGTCAGCCTGGAACAGCGTCTGGCCGAAGCGGAGCGCCACATCACGTTCGAACAGAACGACCGGGAACGCGTTGCCCCCATTGGCCGTCCCGGGGACAAGGGGCGGCCCGATGACATGGGCCGCCCCGGCGATTACGGTCGCCGTTGATGTAATACGACCAGGACTTACCTGGATTTAGCCACTACCTCGATCTCTACGCGGCGGTTGGGGGCCAGGCAGGCGATCAGCTTGTCCTTGGGCTGGGACATGTCACATTGCGCCACGGGTTGGGTGTCGCCCATGCCGCTGGTAATGATCACGTCTGGCTTCACGCCCTTGGCGACTAGGTAGGTCTTGATGGAGCGGGCCCGCGCCTCGGACAACTTGCGGTTGGCCTCGTGCTTGCCCGTGATGTCCGCATGGCCGACGACGCGGACCTGCTCCACCTCGCCCATGGACTTGATCTTGTCGGCTATCTCCGCCAGCTTGGCCATGCCTTCCTTGGACAGGTCCCGTATGCCGGACTTGTTGATCTTGAACAGGGTATCCGCGGCCAGGACGGCCTTGGTCGTGGTCACGGCCGACGCCGGGGCGGCTTCCGGCGCCGTCTTCACCGACTCCGCAGGCTTGGACGGGGTCGCCGCGGGGGTGCCGGGTGGGGTCATGAAACCGCCCCAGGGGCCATAGGTCTTGGGATTCATGCCAGCGGCCAGCCAGTTCATGTACAGGTTGGGGTTCATGGGCGCCATCATCGTGTTTACCGCGGCGGGATTCATGGGGGCGGCCATCCACTTGGCATAAAGCCCCGGGTTCAGCATCTGGGCGCCCATGTTCATCATCTGCGGGCTAGCGGGGGCCATCATCCAGTTCAGGTAATTGGCCGGGTTGATCCCCTGGCTCAGCAATGCGGTGTAGAACCGGGGGTCCAGGCCCGCCGCCATCCATTTCATGTAGATGGCAGGGTCGGTGAACTGCATGTAGTTCTGCATGGCCGCCGGATTCATCATGCCGGAGAGCATGCGAACCGCGGTGTTGGGGTCCATGCCCTGTTGCATCAAGGCCATGGAGGTGGCCGGGTTCATCATGGCATTGGCCCATTGGGTGAAAACGGCGGGATCCTTGAAGGCCGAGGCGTTCTGGGTGGGATCCAGCATTTTTGACGCCCAGCCCTGAGGGGTGGTGGGAGTGGCCGGGGCGGGGGTAGTGGCCTGGTTGTCCGCGGCTTGGACAAGGCCGGAGATGGCTAATGCTGCAAACAGGATGGTGATTCGGTAACGGTTCATTGCGACTCCAGTAAAGGGTTGGGTAGTGCACATAATTCGGCCCGAAGCCAGCGGGCCCGTCATCTAAACACCAATCCTGATCGGGCGTGGGGAATCAGGCGGCAAGCTTTGATAACTGTCAGTATTCCTGGGTTCCCTGGGCACGTCCGAGAATGGCACTGCCCGAATTCGCGGAACATGGGGAATGGCTGTTGCCGAAAATGTCCTGCCCAGGGCTTCAACCACCCTGACGGCCGGAAATCCCCGCATGCCAGGACCTCGATCGCAAGGTTGGCGCAGCCTTTAGTTGCCCGGAAGATGACCCGCCTTCCAGTCCCGCTCAATCGCCTTCGCCGCCGCCAGCCCGTGGGCGATGGCGGTGGGGATGGAAGGTTGGGGCGAATCGGTGATGTCGCCGGCGCCGTAGATGCCGGGGATGCTGGTGCGGTGCCAGTTGTCCACGTGGAGATGGCCGCTGTCCGTCAGGGCCGGGCGCAGGTCCAGGGCAAACCGGGCCAGAACGTCGGTATTGGGCCGGTAACCGTACATCACCAGCAGCCAGTCGAAGCGGCGGCTTTCGCCGCCGCTGTCTCCATCCCATTCCGCCCTGATGCGTTCACCTTCCAACTCCAGCCGGTCAGGCAGGCAGTGGTCGCGTAATCGGATGTTTGGTTCGGCCTCACAGGAGGTCATGAAGGCGTCCCTGGCGGAGAACCCGGCGCGGGTGCAGACCAGGATCCGATTGTCCCGCTCGGCCAGGAACAGGGCATGGTCCAGGGCATTGTCGCCACCCCCCAGGATCAGTGCCTCGGCGTCCCGGATGCCGTCACGAATGGTGTCGGACAAAGGGCCGATGATGACCCGTCCGCTCCGGGCGGCCAGCTGGTCCAGTTCCGGCGTGGCCCGGGGACGCATGCCGGTGGCCAGGATAACGGCATCGGCCCGCAACGCGACCGATCCTTCGGGTTTCCCCAGGGCGATCTCGAATCCTTGTTCCGTCTTGGACACGGCGGTGATCTCCGCCCGCAGGTGGGTGGTGACGGGCAGCGCGGCATAGTGCTCCGCCAGGCGCCGGGTCATGGCCTCGCCGGACTCTCCGGGCGAACCTAGCATCCACAGGTTGGGGTGGAAATTGCTGCGCTGGGCGCCGCCCACGTGATTGCCGCGTTCGATGACCACGGGGGTGAGGCCGAAGGACAGGCAGGCATTGGCGCAGGACATGCCGGCGGGGCCGGCGCCTAGGATGGCGACGATCATGGTGGCGCGGTGCTCGGTGCTTGCGTTTATGATTGGCCGAAACCTAGCACAGCCGCCATGACCGCACTACCCGCCCCCTCCCAGGAAGCCCTGGCCCACAGCGAACGGGTCGTCGAACTTATTCGCGGGGAGATCGAATGGACGGGGGGCTGGATTTCCTTCGCGCGTTACATGGATCTTGCCTTGTACGCCCCGGGCCTGGGTTACTACGCGGCCGGCACGGCCAAGCTGGGCGGGGCCGGGGACTTCGTCACCGCGCCGGAAATGACGCCTCTGTTCGGACGCACCCTGGCGCGCACCGCCCGTGAGGTCCTGGCCCAGACCGGCGGCGAGATACTGGAACTGGGGGCGGGGAGCGGGCGGCTGGCCCGGGATATGTTGCTGGAACTGGAGCGATTGCGGGTTCTGCCCGAGCGCTATCTCATCCTGGAAACCAGCCCCGACCTGCGGGCGCGCCAACATGATCTGTTCGCCAGGGACACCCCCCACCTGCTGCCCCGCCTTGCCTGGCTCGACAGCCTGCCGGACCACTTCACGGGCGTTGTGCTGGGCAACGAGGTGCTGGATGCCCTGCCGGTTCATATGGTGCATTGGCGCGCGGACGGGACCATGGAACGGGGTGTTGCCTGGCGCGAGGGCGACCTTGCCTGGGAGGATCGGGCGATTCGCTCCGATGCGCTGGACGAGGCCGCGGCCGGACTTTCCATGCCGGACGGTTATCTGAGCGAGATCAACCTGGCCGCGCCAGCCCTCGTCGCCAGCCTGGCCCGGTGCCTGGAGCGGGGCATGCTGCTGTTCATCGACTACGGCTTTCCCCGTGCCGAGTATTACCACCCCCAGCGCGACATGGGCACCTTGCGGGTTCACTACCGCCATCATAGCCTGGACGATCCCTTCTTCCTGCCCGGCCTGGCGGACATCACCGCCCATGTGGATTTCAGCGCGGTGGCCCGGGCGGGGGAGGCGGCGGGGCTGGAGCTATTGGGTTATGACAGCCAGGCCCGGTTTCTGCTCCACTCCGGCTTGCTGGACCTGATGCAGGAGATTGACGCCGGGAGCGTGGATTACCTGCGCATGGCCGCGCCGGTGCAAAAGCTGCTGCAGCCATCCGAAATGGGGGAGTTGTTCAAGGTCATCGCCCTGGGCCGAGGGGTGGCGCCGCCGACGGGCCTGCGCGGGAGGGACCGGGCGGGGGCGTTATGAGCGTTTCTTGCGCGGTTCGTAATGGACCACGCCGCGCATGATCTCGGAATAGGGGAAGCGATCGAGGTCGCCGTAGCGTTCCAGGCCTTCGGCCACCAGCACGGCCACGTCGGTGCCGGTGATGTCGTCGTATTCCAGGACTTCCTTGAGTCCCAGGACACCGCCGCATTGGGCGCGGATCTCCTTGCCGAAGGGCCAGGGCTGGTCCGGGTCCATGTGCAGGGCGAAGCGGGCGTTGCGGTGCAGGGCGCCGTGGAAGGCGCGGCAGACATCGTTGGCGGCCTGCTCGGTGCAGGTGATGGCCTCCCGCTCAGCCAGCAACAGGCGCTTGGCCTTGAAGCAGGATACGCAACGGGAAAGCAACGCCCGCTCGAAAGGGCAGGGCAGGTCGATGACCGAGTCGCGGGCCTGTTTGTAGGCGTCTTCGTTATAGCCGCTCACCGGTGTTTCTCCCGAAGATCTTCAGTAGTCGTCTCCGATCAGGGACGTTTCCGCTTCCCGGGGCTGGGACAGGACGTCTTCCGCGGCCAGTTCGTTTTCCGCGAAGGTCATCTTCACCACCTGGCCGGATTTGGGATCCAGGTCCTTGCGGCGTTCATTGGCAAGGGCCTTGGCTTCTTTGAAGGTCTCCGCCTGGCCCTGCTTTTCCAGGATCCTGAGGGGACCGATCTTGTAGATGAAATAGGGCATGGTGCGCAGTAATAGTTGAGTTAATTACTAGGGTATAGCAGCGGCGCCCACTGGGCAAGGGTAAATGGGTTTCTTGCCCTTGCCTGTTTAACTCAACGCGCCATGGCAGTGCTTGTATTTCTTTCCGGAGCCGCAGGGGCAGGGGTCGTTGCGTCCCACCTTGGGGAATTGCCGTTCGATGGGCTGTTGGCCGCCGGCCTTGGCGGCGCCCTCGTCCGTACCCAAGGCTTCATCGTAGTCGGCATGTTGATACTGGACGTTGCTGGCGTGTTCCTGGGGTTCCACCGCCTCCACGTCGGCCTCGCTGCGGATCTGCACGGTCAGGGTGACCTGGGCCACCTCGTGGGCGATGGTGTCTAGCATGCGCTCGAACAGCTCGAAGGCCTCGCGCTTGTATTCCTGCTTGGGATTCTTGGCGGCGTAGCCGCGCAGGTGGATGCCCTGGCGCAAATGGTCCATGGCGGCCAGGTGTTCGCGCCAGTGGCTGTCCAGGCTTTGCAGCAGGATGGCCCGTTCGAAGCTGCGCAGATTCGGTGCGCCGACCAGGGCCTCCTTCTCGGAGTAGACTTGGCTGGCGATCTCGACGGTGCGCTCGCGCACGCCCTGTTCGTCCAGCTTGTCGTCGGCATCGAGCCAGGACTGGACCGGGCATTCCAGCAGGTATTCCCGCGACAGGGCCTGGGTCAGGCCGGCCACGTCCCACTGCTCGGCCATGCTGCCGGGGGGGATGTGCTCGTTGATGGTGTCGTTGAGCACCTGGGCATGCATGCCGGCGATGCCGGCCGACACGTCCTCGGTTTCCAGCAGCTCGTTGCGCTGCTGGTAGATGACCTTGCGCTGCTCGTTGGCCACGTCGTCGTATTCCAGCAATTGCTTGCGGATGTCGAAGTTACGCTGTTCCACCTTGCGCTGTGCGGACTCGAGGGAGCGGTTCACCATGCCGTGCTCGATAGCCTCGCCCTCGGGCATCTTCAGGCGTTCCATGATCGCCTTCAGGCGCTCGCCACCGAAGATACGCAGCAACGGGTCGTCCAGGGACAGGTAGAAGCGGGATGAACCGGGATCCCCCTGGCGGCCGGAACGGCCGCGCAACTGGTTGTCGACGCGCCTGGATTCGTGGCGTTCGGTGCCGATGATGTGGAGGCCGCCGGCGGCGATGACGGCGTCGTGGTGGGGCTGCCATTCCGTCTTGATGGCGGTGACGCGGGCCACCTTGTCTTCCGGTGACAGACCCTCGTCCTGCTGGATGACGTCGATTTCCTTGCCGATGCTGCCGCCCAGAACGATGTCGGTACCCCGGCCGGCCATGTTGGTGGCGATCGTGATGGCGCTGGTCATTCCGGCCTGGGCCACCACCTGTGCCTCCCGGTCGTGCTGCTTGGCGTTCAGCACCTGGTGGGGCAGTTTCGCCTTGGTCAGCAGGCCGGACAGGAACTCGTTCACCTCGATGGATGTGGTGCCCACCAGCACTGGCTGGCCCCGCTTGTGGCAGTCCCTGAGGTCGTCGATCACCGCCTTCCATTTCTCATCGGCGGTGCGAAAGACCAGATCGTTCTTGTCGTCGCGGATCATGGGCTGGTTGGTGGGGATGATCACCGTCTCCAGGCCGTAGATCTGCTGGAATTCGTAGGCCTCCGTATCCGCGGTACCGGTCATGCCGGACAGCTTCTGGTACATGCGGAAGTAGTTCTGGAAGGTAATGGAGGCCAGGGTCTGGTTCTCCCGCTGGATGTCCACCCCTTCCTTGGCTTCCACCGCCTGGTGCAGGCCGTCGGACCAGCGCCGGCCCTGCATCAGGCGGCCGGTGAATTCGTCGACGATGATCACCTCATCGTTCTGCACTACGTAATGCTGGTCCTTGTGGTACAGCACATGGGCGCGCAGGGCGGCATAGATGTGGTGCATCAGGGTGATGTTCGCGGCGTCGTACAGGCTGGTGCCGGGCGCCAACAGTCCGATCTCGGCCAATATCGCCTCCACCCGCTCATGGCCCCGCTCGGTGAGTGTGACCTGGTGGGCCTTCTCGTCCACCACGTAATCGCCGATGGCGGGACGCTGCTCTTCCGGTTCGTCCTCCTTGTACTCCCGTTCCTGGCGTTCCAGGCGGCTCGGCACCACGTTCATGGCCTGGTAGAGGGCCACGTTGTCGTCGGCTTGGCCGGAGATGATCAGGGGGGTGCGGGCCTCGTCGATAAGGATGGAGTCCACCTCGTCGACGATGGCGTAGTTCAGGCTGCGCTGCACCCGCTGGTCGGGCTGGAACACCATGTTGTCGCGCAGGTAGTCGAAGCCGAACTCGTTGTTGGTGCCGTAGGTGATGTCGGCGCCGTAGGCGACCTGCTTGGCGTCGTGGTCCATCTGTGACAGGTTGCAGCCGACGCTGAGGCCAAGGAAGCGGTAGATACGCCCCATCCATTCCGCGTCCCGGCTGGCCAGATAGTCGTTCACGGTGATGATGTGGACGCCCTTGCCGGACAGGGCGTTGAGGTAGGCCGGCAGGGTGGCCATCAGGGTCTTGCCCTCGCCGGTGCGCATCTCGGAGATCTTGCCCTGGTGCAGGGCCATGCCGCCGATCAGCTGGACGTCGTAGTGGCGCATGCCGTGCACGCGCACGGCGGCTTCCCGGACCACGGCGAAGGCCTCGGGCAGCAGGTCGTCCAAGGATTCGCCCTGCTCCACACGCCCCTTGAACTCGGCCGTCTTGGCCCGAAGCTGGTCGTCGCTGAGTTGCCGGGTGGCGGATTCCAGGGCGTTGACATTGGCAACGGCACCCCGGTATTGCTTCAGCAGACGGTCGTTTCGGCTGCCGAAGACTTTCTTGAGCAAATTGGGAATCATGAAAAATGAAGGAGTTAGGAAGGATTCGCGAATCCGACGAATGCTACCATATCGAGGTTGCCGCCTTTCTTAAGCCTATCGTCGGGCAAGCCCCGTGGCCTTCAAACCCTCCCCCCTCGTGCGCCTGCGCGGCCTGCTCCAGGCCGAACGTCAGTTCGCCGTGGCCCTGCCCGAGGCCGAGCAGCTCGCGTCCCTGAACCGATCCTTCGCCGGTGTGGTGCCCAAGGCCGTGGCCCGGGCCTGCCGGGTGGCCGCCATCCAGTCCGAAACAGCCATGGTGTTCTGCAGCAACGGTGCCGCGGCGAGCCGGGTGCGGGCCCAGGCCAAGGGGGTGGCCCAGGCCTTGTCCCGGGCGGGCATGCCGGTAACCGCAGTGAAGGTCCGGGTGCGGGCGGACTGGACCCTCCCCGTCTTGCCGGAAAAACAGGAACTCCCCACTACGGCCCTGCGGGCCTTCCGGGAATTGGACGATACCCTGCCCGAGGGCGACCTCAAGGCGGCGGTGGAACGGCTGTTGGCAAGGCGCCGGACAGGCTGACACAATCCCGTCTCTGTTCAACGGCGGCATTCCAGGATGATTCCCAGCTGCAACATCTTCATCGTCGGCCTCATGGGCGCGGGCAAGACCACCATCGGCAAGCTGCTGGCCAAGCATCGCGGCCTGGAGTTCATCGATTCCGACCATGAAATCATCGCCCGTTGCGGCGTCTCCATCCCCACCATCTTCGAGATCGAGGGCGAGGAGGGTTTTCGCAAACGCGAATCGGCGGTCATAGACGAACTCTCCCAGCGCCGGGGCATCGTCCTCGCCACCGGCGGCGGCGCGGTCCTGCGCCAGGAAAACCGGGACCACCTGAAGGCCCGTGGCACCGTGGTGTACCTGCGCTGTCTGCCCCAGGAACTCTACCTGCGCACCCGGGGCGACAAGAACCGCCCCCTCCTGCAAACCGACGACCCGTTGCAGAAGCTGCAGGAACTCTACCGGCTGCGCCATCCCCTCTACATGCAGGTGGCGGACATGGTCCTGGAGTCGGCCCGCCAGAGCGTGCACTGCCTGGTCAAGCGACTGGAGAGCAGCCTGGATCTGGCCGCGGTGGGACAGAGGGACCCGTGCGAGTCACCGCTGGCGCCCTGATCCTGCTCCTGGCCGCGGCAGCCGCGGCGGCCGACTTTCGGGCGGGGCCGGACGATTACCGAAGCTATCTTCCGCATCTGCGGGCCGGCGACCGGCTCATCCTGGAGGGCGGCGACTACCTGCGCGGCCTGCCCCTGGAAAACCTGGAGGGACGGCATGACCGGCCCATCGTCGTCGAGGGGCCCGCAGAAGGCCGGCGCGCCCGATTCATCGCCCGCCCCGGGGCCAATACCGTGAGCCTGGCGGATGTGAGCCATGTGGTGATCCGCAACCTGGAGCTTGACGGCCGCGACATCCCGGTCGACGGGGTCAAGGCGGAGGGACACGCCCACTTCGCCAACTACGTGACCCTGGAAAATCTTTACATCCACGATTTCCGGGCCAGCCAACAGAACGTGGGGATTTCCAGCAAGTGCCCCGCATTCGGCTGGGTGATCCGGGGCAACCGCATCGAACGGGTCGGCACTGGGATGTATCTGGGCAATTCCGACGGAACCGATCCCTTCGTTGCCGGCCTGATCGAGGGAAATCAGGTGGTCGATACCGTGGGCTACAACCTCCAGGTCAAGCACCAGATCTCACGACCCGCCGACATGCCCGAAGCCGGCGGACGCCACGATACGGTCATCCGGCACAATCTGTTTTCCAAGGTGGGGGCAATGCCAGGGCCAAACGCTAGGCCCAATGTGCTGGTGGGCCACTTTCCCAGAGCCGGGGAGGGCGGCGAGGACCGCTATCTGGTCTACGCCAACCTGTTCTGGCAGAACCCCAGCGAGTCCCTGTTTCAGGGGG
Source organism: uncultured Pseudomonadota bacterium (assembly GCA_963713085.1). GTDB lineage: Bacteria > Pseudomonadota > Gammaproteobacteria > Burkholderiales > Thiobacillaceae > PFJX01. The sequence continues at coordinate 27,577 of CAVQKQ010000005.1, forward strand.
AAGGCAACGTGGCGCTCTACGACAACGTGTTTGTTAATGCGGAGGCCGGACGGCGGTGCGCATCCAGCCCCACAACGACATCCCCAAGCAGGTCGGACGTTTTCCAGAACACGGTGCTGGCGCCGGCGATGGCGGCATACTGCTGCATAACCGGGAAGGACAGCCCCACTATCCGCAGACCATCACCGCCAATCTGGTGTTCGCGGCCACCCCATTGGCGGGGTCCTGCAGGGGGTCAATCTGAGCGGCCCATACGACGAGGCGGCGCGAATCCTGCGCCGACCCCGATGCGCCGATTGGGACAATTGGACTTGGCACGCGATTTCTCCCCTTGCCAGCGCCGGTTCCAGTCGGCATGCGTCCGGTACCTGGAAGGTGTTGACCGGGATTTCCCGGGCAAACTTCGTCCGGCATGGGCATCTGGCGGGCGCGTCCTGCCCGTTGCAGTCCGGAAGGCGATTGCGGGATGGGTTCCATGCGCCCATGGCAGGAATGAGACTGAAACAGTCCCGACAGCCGGCCCTTGCTGCTGATCCTGGCGCTGGCCTACCTGGTATTCGTCATCTACGGCAGCCTGGTGCCCCTTACATTCACTGCCTGCCCATGGACCAGGCCATCGATGCATTCCGGGACATCCGCTACCTGAACTTGGGCATCGGCTCCCGCGCCGACTGGGTGGCCAACATCCTTGCTGTTCATTCCCCTGTCTTTTTTCTGGCTGGGCCTGATGTGGTCACGTCGCTTCCTGGGCCGGGCCTTGTCCGGCATATGCGGTGACTGGGTGCATGTTTCGCCCTGGCGGTGGGCATCGAGTTCACGCAGTTGTTCTTCCCGCAGCGCACAGTGTCCATGAACGACATCATCGCCGAGGGCATCGGCACGCTGATCGGTGTTGTGGCTTGGTGGGTTTGGGGCGGGCGTCTTCTGCTCTGGTACGACGGCTGGCGGCGGGTCCAGGAGCCGGCGACGTTCGCCGAACGGGTGGCCTGGGCCTACCTTGCCGTGGTCTTCATGTATGGCGTGCTGCCACTGGATCTCACCATCAGCGCGGTGGAGATCTTTCACAAATGGCGAGAGGGAAAACTGGTCCTGATCCCGTTTTCCGGTCTGCCATCGGAGCCTGGCCTGGCGATTTATAACGTGACCATGGATATCTTGATGTGGCTCCCCCCCGCTTTTCTTTGGCGGATCGCCGGCCAGCGTGGCAGCCTGAAAGTGTGGGGCATGACCACGGGCTTCGCGGTATTGCTGGAAATCCTGCAATTGTTCGTATATTCCAGGGTCACCGATGTCACGGAGGTGATCACGGCCGGTATCGGTGCCGCAGTCGGGTTGTTGCTGGGTGGGAGGTATGTTGCAAGGATGCGGCCGGATCGTGTAATGACAAAAAATTCCGCCCGCTCGGAGATTCCCGAAATTTTGTTGCCGCTGGGTCTGGCATTGCTCTGGTCGGCCGGGCTGATGCCCTGTTCTGTTATCCCTTCAATTTCAGGACCGATGGCGCCTTCCTGCATGAACGTCTGGATACATTCCTGACGCGGGTGCCGTTCGAGGCCTATTACTACGGCACCGAGTTTCGCGCGGCGACCGAGGTGTTCCACAAGGTGGTGTTCTTCATCCCTCTTGGGGCAATCCTGGCCTGGTTCGTGTCCCGGACTGCGCTGGGTCTGGCGTGGTTATGGCATCGTTTCTATCTCTGGCACTGGTGGCCGGGGTGGCCGTGGCCATTGAACTGGGGCGCCTCGCATTGCCTGAAAAAAACCCGGATATCATGGACGTGATCCTGCAATGGACGGGGGGCCTGCTGGGTTTCATCGCCTTACGGGTAATTCTGGTCCGCCGGGTGCTCTCGATGCATGCGGGCAGGTCAGCGTCAACGTCGTTGGGCAGGCGGCATGCAGGAACTGCACGACAATCATCGAAAAGGAATATGGGCGGGATATGAAGTTGTCTTTTTCCCGAATACGCGCGAGGCTGGGAACCATGCGCGACTTTTCCCTCCTCCTGATCCTGTTGCGCTAGTGGCCGGCTTGTTGCGGCCCTGGCTGGGGGTGTTGGGGCTGGCGGTCTGGGGGCCATGCACCCTCAGGCATATGGCGGCGAGAATCTGGCCCAGATCCTCATGTTCAAGATGCTTTTCATTGTGACCATTGCCGGTGCCGCCCTCCAGTTCTGGCGCGAGAGGCAGTGGCCGGTATTTATTGGGACTGGCGATTCGCCGTGCTGGCCTTGCTGCTGCTGGATTTTTCCTCACGCCGCGTACGGCCTGTTGCCTTGACCTCCCGCGGCAGGCTATTGGAGTTCGTGCTGCTGCTGCTGTCCTTGATTCCCTGCTGGTGCTTGTCGATACGCGGGAAAATTGTCCACCTCATCGTGGCAGTGGCCCTGGGCATCGCCATGGTGGCCCTCAAGGGCGGCTACTGGGCGGTCATGACAGGCTTCCAGGACCGCGTCTATGGTCCCCCCGGTAGCCAAATTGGTGGCAACAACGAATTCGCCGTGGCCCTGGCCATGGCCATTCCACTCCTCGTCTTCTGGCTGCGCCAGGTGACGGACGGCCCGTGCGCCTGGCCATCCGAGGTTTGATCGTATTGTGCTACATCGCTGCCCTCACTTCCTGGTCCCGGGGCGGGCTGGTGACCCTGGCTGCCATGACCACCCTGTTGATTTTGCACAGCCGGCAAAAATACCTGGCCATCCCTTTTCTGGCCTTGGGCATCGTTCTGGCTTTCGCCAACCTGCCCCAACAATGGCAGGAGCGCATGGGCACCCTTGCCTCCTACCAGCACGATCAATCCTTCCAGGGCCGTGTCTGGGCCTGGGATAGGGGGCTGGACTACTTGCGTGCGGACCCCCTCACCGGTGTGGGCATGGATGGTTGGAAGCAGGTTAATATCAATGAAGAAAGGGAGACCCCCGGTGCCCTGGCCTGGCACAGCGCCTACCTGCAAATCCTGGTGGAGCATGGCATTCCGGGGTTTGTACTGTGGGCGGTCTTGCTGTTCGGCTCCCTGGTCAGCCTCACTCTGCTGCAGTGGCGCGGTAAAGTACGACGTTCGTCTTGGGCCGCCGATGCGGGAGCCTTGTTGCGGGCGACCCTGGTGGCCTATGCGGTGGGAGGGTTTGCCTTGAGCACCGCCTATTGGGAACTGCTGTACATGTTGATTGCCCTTGCCATCGTTGCCAGCAGAGTGGCTCTTACCGAAGCTGGCCGATGAAACCCAGGAAACTGCTTGGGTGCCGGTCTGTCGGAATTTCTTACGCCAACTGTGGCGCGGGGATTGAAAACGGCAACAAGATTATGATTTATTAGGAATATGATTACGTGGTACTAAAGTTGCTTAAAAGCAAGGGACCGTGTTTGTGCGGCCGAACCATTTATTGAGGTTATTGCCATGGCACGACCGTCATTGCTCCGAAACACACTCAAGCTAGCCGCCGCCGGCGTGGTGCTCGCGTCTGCGGCCAGCCCCGCTGCGGCATCCACTTACAAGTTCCTGATCAAGGGGCCTGTCTGTGCAACGGCACCCTACTGCTTCGTGGAGTTCAACTACACCAGCCACACCACGCCGCCCGCTGTTCCCCTCACTGTCCCTGTCACCATCAACCTGCCGGCCTATAATCCTCCCACGGGCGTTGGCATGCCGGCCCTGACCTTCTCCGGCAACGTGTCGGTACGGGAGTTGCTCTCCAAGATCTGCAAACCGGGCACCAACGGTAAACTGGAGTGGCTGGCTGCGGGCTCCAACGTGGAGGGCATCAGCGGCAATCTGACGGCGACCGACCCTGGCAATGGCCAGACCTATACCTTGTCGCTTACCTTCGCCACCCAGCACCAGTTGGATGATAGCAAACCTGCCACTTGCACCACCTATGGCCAGGAGACCTATCAGTACGTGCGCGGCTACGGTATCACTCGCTTACCTCGCACAACCATCCTCACTGGGGGGACTTACCACGTCTACGACACGGCCAGCATTCCCGAGCCCGAGACCCTGGCCCTTTTGGCCATCGGTCTGGGCGCATTGGGCTTTTCGGTCCGGAGGCGGCGCCACTGATTGGAATATTTTTGGCCGGCAAGTCCGGGACAAATTCAGGAAAATACGGGCGCAGGGCGCCCGTATTTTTGTCCCCGTTTTGCCATATTGGGAGGCGCTGCTGGCCGATATATGACAGGCTAAAATTCATGCATGGCCGTGTTCGTGCAGATATCGCCCACCCTCGTTAAATGTCTCCCAATCCAGGTCCTCACTGCTGTGTCGAGAGGTGAGATTGGAAGCTGGTCACACAAGCTGGCTGGGTGATCCATAAAAATGGGAATGGCTACCAGGGAAGGCAAGACATATCCGCAGAGTCCATTTCCCCGATCGGCTGCAATCGGGATAAACGCCTCACGGTCACCGTATGGTCTCCAGCAGGGTGAGTGAATGGCGACAGTGGCGGGGTGATATGGCTCCGCCCATATCGCCGGATTGAAGGTATCCCATGTCGAATTTGGCGCGTGCGTAGGCCGTTCATTGTGGCGACCCACGTCGCTATGAGGCCACGGGAAATGATTGAGACTTGGACGAATCCCCTGGTGTGCCTGTGCGCGATGAGGTGGGCGGATTGTGGTGTGTGGGCTAACTTGGCGGGATTGGGCGTAAAAAAAACCGACACATGTGTGTCGGTTTTTTTCAATGGCCGGAAACTAGGTTCAGACGGCCTTGCGACGAGAGGCGGCCAGACCCAGCAGGCCAAGACCCATCAGGGCCAGGGTGGCAGGTTCGGGAACCGTGTTGTCATCGATAGGCACGCCGGCGACGGTGATGCCGTCGAAGGCCAGGCCCACATCCCAGATCTGGTCACCGAAGTCCGACACACCGAACTCCAGGACATAGTCGCCAGCACTGGCGATGACGTAGTCCATCTGGATCCAGCCCGTGTAGCCGCAGCCTGGCACCAAAGCAGGCGCCGGAGTAGCCGCCCAGGGGTGACCACGTGGGGGCGCCGGCGATGATGGGGGTGGAGGCGGGACTCAGGGTGACACCGGGAGCCAGGCCAGGGCAGACCGAAACCGGGCACGGTGTCGCCGGAGGTGGTGGTGCGGGCCGTGAACAGGATGGCCACTTCGCTCAGGGAGGCATCCAGCAGGCGCACCCAGGCGTAGTCGGGGAAAGAGCTGGTGCCGTCGGGGGAGACGAAGTTGAAGTAGAAGTCCAGGGCGTCGCCGGCACCGGCGGAGAACGCGCCGGTGCGCAGGCGGGTGCCGTCGGTTTCGCCCGGAATGCCCAAGCCCAGGCCGGTGATGCCGGTGTCGCTGACGATGTAGCCGTAGTCGCCGCCCTCGGGGGAGGCGGTGATGTCACCATTGGCGCCCAGGGTGCCGCAGTCGCCGGTGCAATCCCAAGTGGCGGGGATGCCGCCGTCGAAGGCCGTGGCGGAAGCGGTGCCGGAAATAGCCAGGGCACTCAGGGAGAACAGGGCGGTCAGGCCCAGTTGGATTGCGGAGCGGTTGAAAGTGCGCATTTTGTTGCCTCGTCTAGGTTGATAAACAAAACGGTACATCGAATTTGCCATCGTCGTAGGTCTAATAGACAAGTCCGTGCAGCGATGTTGCTCATGTAAAGCATTATGCGTGCCAACTGTATTGTTTGCTATATAAAACAATAGGATATGTATCCTTGTGGTGTACTGGACTACTGGAGCCTCCCTGCGGTCGGGCTGAATGTAAAAAAACCTGTCAATGTTAGGGCCATGGTGGATCTGGTCTTGCCAGGTCCATCCGGGCAGAGGCCGTCGCCGCGCTATCATTGGCAGCCACCCTTCACGTGTGCCCGCGCCTTGAACCCCGTACTGCTTCCACTTTCCATCGTTTGTACTGCTTTGTGGGCCTGGTTCGCCGTTGCCCCCCTGGCTCCGGCGGACATTGACTTGAGCACCGCGCTGTCCATGGGATTGGAGGCCCCGTGGGGCGATCGCCCAGCCATGGGTTTCGCCTTCGGCCTGCCTCTTGGATTCCTGTGGCTGGGGGTGTTCTGGCCCGCCAAGGCCCGGCTGCGTTGGCATCGGGCTGTGGGCGTGGTACTGGCCCTGTGTATGTTGGCCGTGGCGCTACAGGTCGGTGAAGTCTTCTATAAGCCCCAATTCCCTGGACCTGGCGGCCTGCTGGGCCAGGCTCTTGGGTTCGGGCTGGGGGGCCTGCTTTGGTGGTTGCTTGGATCCCGCCTGCTGCACCAGATGCCGCGCCTGAATGGGCCGTGGTGGCCAATATTGGTCTTGTCGGCCGTACTGACGGCCATACTGCCGTTGGACCTGGCAACTCCTATGGTCGGCTCGGGCCTGTCGGGCAGCTGGCCGGAAGATATGCCGCAAAGACTGTATGGCCTCATCAAGGTGGCCATGCTATGGGTGCCCTTGGGGTTCCTGATGGTGCTGGCGGGGCTGGCCGAAATGGTGCCCCGCCTGGGTCTCGCCCTGCCCATTGCCCTGGTGCTCATGGGCTGGCCCCATCTGGGAGACATGCCCTGGGGAGAGGTGCTCGAATTGGTTTTTGCCCTACCGGGGCTGTGGTTGGGTGGCTGGCTGGGTAAGGGGACGCGATTGGCGCGGCTGCCGCTGGACTCCCCATTGGCCAAGAAGAGGACTGCCGGGTTTCCATCCGCGCAGCTTGCAAGCACTTCTGGGGCGGAGGAAGAGTACCTGCAAACGGTTTCCCACGAGACTGTATCCCCCGGAGGCTCGGCGCAAGTAAGGGAATCTCGGCAGGGGGGGGCCGCTGGCAAAGTCCAGACTTGGGGCAGGGGCGCAAGGCATCAATTAAGCAATCATGGGCGGCCTGATGACGAGGCGGTGTCCAAACCGGTTTTTTCTGCGGCCTCATATATAAATCGAGGTCTCGGCGTGGTCATGCTGGCACTGGTGTTAACTGCCGTGCTGGAGTTTCCCCGCTGGCCACTGGCCATCGGCCTCGGCCTGGCGCTGTATGCCGGCGTGCTTTGGCGCTGGCCATTGGCCTGGCTGGTGGTGGTGCCCGCCGCCTTGCCCCTGCTGGACCTGGCGCCGTGGACCGGGCGTTTCTTCCTGAATGAGTTCGATCTGCTGATGCTGGCGACGGCTGGCGTGATGCTGCTGCGCGGCCGCCAGGGCCGGTTGACGTCGTTGCCGCCCCTGGCCGGCCTGTTCTTTCTTTCAGTATTGGTCAGCGCCCTGATCGGCGTATTGCCCTTGGCGCCGCTGGATGCCAATGCCTTCTCCAGCTATTGGAGTCCCTACAATGCCTTGCGGGTGGCCAAGGGGGTAGTCTGGGGTACGTTCATATACCTGTGGTTGCGCCAATTCCAGGGCGAGCGTGACAAGCTGGCCCGGTTGCTCTCCCTGGGCATGGGGATTGGGCTGCTCGGCGTGGGCGTGGTGGGCGTCTGGGAACATGGCCTGTATGTGGGCTTCGAAGGCGGCCATGAGGATTATCGAATCTTCAGCATCTTTTCCAGCATGCACACCGGCGGCAGCCATATCGAGGCCTATCTGGTGGCGGCCCTGCCGTTTCTCTGGCTGGCCACGCCTAAATTTATAAACCTAATTCTGACCGGTCCGGTCATTGCGCTTACCGCCTATGCCATGGTGTACACGGTGGCGCGAGGCGGCGTGCTTGCCCTGGGCGTGGCGCTTGTCATCCTGTTGGTGGCCAGCGTACGGCTCGCCATGCGTACCCGTGGACATCGCTTCATCGCGCCGGTGGCGATGCTGGTGGCGGTGGGCTTGGTATTGGCGACGGGAGCGGGCAGCGGCTATTTCCAGAAGCGCTTCGCAACCAGCGGGCAGGATTGGCAAACGCGGGTACGCCACTGGTCTCAGACCATCGACATGATGGACGGTACTCCGCAAGCCCAGTTGTTCGGCATGGGGCTGGGCAGTTTTCCGAGATATTTCCGTGATCGCGGGCCCGCCGACGACCAGCCCGCCTCCTTTGGTTTCGCCAGTGAGCAAGGCAACACCTATTTCCGCCTGGGCACCGGCGCCACGATCTACTACGCCCAGCGCATCCCGTTCACGGCGGGGCGCGACTACCGGCTGGAACTGGACCTGCGCAGCCGCCAGGGCGACGCCCGTATCGATACGCCGGTGTGCGAAAAGCAGTTGCTCAACTCGCGCCAATGCGAGTGGTTCGGGTTCGCCGTGCAGGGCGACGGTGCCTGGCATCATCTGTCACGGGTCTTTTCCAGCACAAAGGTGGGCGCCCAGGACTGGCTGCACCGCCCTCCGGTCGAGTTGTTCCTCTATAACCCGGGCAAGGACGGCATCGTGGACATCGACAATGTTCGTCTGCTGGATCCGGAAGGTAGGGATGTGCTGTGCAACGGCACGTTCAGCCGGGGTGCCGATTGCTGGTTTTTCAGGACCCACAGCCACTTGCCCTGGCACGCCAAGAATGTCTGGGTAAATGTCCTGTTCGAGCAGGGCTGGTTCGGTTTGCTCGTATTCACTACCCTTGCCCTGGTCGCCCTGTACCGTCTGGCCAGGGCGGGCTGGCGCGGTCACCGTATGGCCTGGGCCTGGCTCGCATCCCTGGCGGGGCTGCTGACCGTCGGTGTGTTCGACAGCCTGCTGGATGCGCCTCGTATCGCCACCTTGCTGGTGGTTTTGATGCTGCTTGGGCGCAGGGTACCAATGGGAGGCCCCCAAAAAGCCACGCGCCCGGCACAGGAAAAAACATCGCGGGGGTCGACATGCCGCAAAACCGGCGTCGGCTTCCGCATCGGCCATGCCAAGCGTGGTCGATCCCGAAATCACACCAGATTCAACTCCGCCGACAATTACGGAATGATCCGAAGCGTCCGCCGCGGGTTCGATTTGGCTCTACCAACCCACCGTGCCAGTCAGACCTGTGGCGTTTCGGGGTTGATGCCTTCACTTCGTGTGGATGGGGGCGAGGCGGGCCGGGTATCCAGCAGCAGCCAGGCCAGGCTCAACAGCGGCCAAAGGATGCCGAACAGTTTGGCCAGGCCGACAAGATTGAGAAAACTGCTGGTGGGCAGAAAATCCCGGGCCAGGACCAGACGCATCAGGATCAGCACGGTCATGCTGGCCAGGGCGACACCGCCGCGATGCCGGGAGATGGCCGGGAGCAGCAGTACCCATAATGCCAGGAGAAAGGCCGCCAGGGTTTCCAGGGAGAGCACCCCGCCGACCACGCTCAGTTTCAGCAGGATGGTGGCGGCCAGGAGCTTGGTGAAGAATGCGGTGACGATCAGCAGGGCCAGGCCTCCGACGTAGCGGCCAGGACGCAGCAGGCAGGCGGTAAACGTGCCCGCCGCCAGCATCTCGGCGAACAGGGTGAGCAGCCAGGTCGCGTTGATCCCGGCCAGGCTTTCCAAGGGGCGGTCCAGGGGGCGCAGATGCAAATGCAGCCAGCCGATGCCGGGCGCGGGCACCAGGGCGAACTGGGCGATCAGCCACACCAGGATCAGCGCGAGGCCCAGGTTGGCGCTGGTCCCCTCCCAGAACCAGCGCGACCGCCAGCGCCGCATGGCCGCGCCGGCCCGCAGCCAGCGGCTGTGGTGGATGGCCAGCAGGGTTCCGGTCAGGGTCCCCAGGCAATTCACCAGGATGTCCAGGTTGGAGGCGACGCGTCCGGGCAGCAATAACTGCAGGGCTTCGAACAGGAAGCTCAGCAAGCCGCCGGCCATCACGCCCAGGATGACGCCGCGCAGGCGGTGTCCGGGCGAGGAAAACCAAAGGGCAAGGGCATATCCGAGGGGGCCGTAGGAAATCAGATTGGTGGCCAGATCGGTTCGGGTGATGTAGCGGGGCCAGGGGGCGAACAGGAAATCGGCGGACCAGGACGAGAAGGATGCCCAGCCGGAGAAGGGGTAGAGACTGCCGATGGCCAGAATCAGCACATAAAGCGCAATGAAACCCTTCAAACGGGATTTCGTCACTGGGATGGCAGTCAATCGCGCCACGTCATGTTCCAGGTCTGGGCGGTGGCCAATTCTAATGGGTTGGATGGCTTGGAGTAGGCTTTGGCCGACTGCGCGAAAGGCAGCGGTGCGGTGATACCTTTATTCGCTTTTCTCGCGCGATGATCCGATCGGGGGTGTCGGCGCGAACAGGATTCACTCGTTGGGCGGTGGATTTGGCTTGCCGTTCGACGCATCGGCCAACTTCGCGATGGTCGCCTCGCTGGCTTCCTGGGCGCGATCAATCTCCGCCCTGCTCATGACCGCGGCGAGCTTGTCGCGAAACTGCAGGGCATCGCCGTGACCCCGCGCGGCGGCGATGTTGAGCCAGAGATAGGCGGATTCCTTGTTGGACGGTGTGCCCAGGCCATCGCGGTAAAAAATCCCCAGTTGGTACTGGGCCTCCAGATGGCCGTGCTGGGCGGACTTGGTGATCTGTTCGAAGGCGGAGTGGTAGTTTTGCACGGTCCCGCGCCCGTTCAGGTAGGCCACGCCCAGCAGATATTCGGCTTCGGCGAGGCCCTGGTCAGCGGCGGCCTTGATCCATGGCAAGGCCTTCATAGGCTCATCTCGCTGCCAGTAGGTCCAACCCAAATCATATTGAGCCTGGCGATCGCCGCGCTTGGCTGCGTCCTCGATTTTTAACAACGCATTGGTGTCGCTCACATCAATCTTGGGCCGATATTCCACCTCGGACGAGCCATCCATGAACAGCACCGTTACCAGGCCGATCACCAGAAGCAGCAGCATGGCCAAGCTGATGATCACGGTACGCGTGCCTAGCCCAGAGGTGCTGACCCTGAAATGTTGTTCGCAGGACTGGCAGCGATAGGTGACGTGGGTGGTGTGGCCCGTTGACCTGTGGGACGGACGTACCTGCGTGCTGCCGCAGTGCCTGCACTTGATGACATCGTTACCGGCGGGCAAGAGATGCTGGAGGATGAATCTTTTCATTGATGTGGCGATGTACGGAGATCTCGTTGCCGCGACAGGGGGAATTTCCATGGCTTGGGTCAGTATCTATACAGCAATCGTATGATTTTATGCAACGAAGCGCCTGTTCTGTTCCGAGAATGGTCGGTATTCGAAATTTGACCTATCCGGGTGACTGTCTGCCCATTGCCTCCCGAGGGGTCTTGATGACCCCGCGCTGGGGTGGGAATCAAGTGCAAATTCAATGGCGGCATCCAGTACACCTCCGCAGCAAGGGGCACGAATACTGCAACCAGGGTCATCTGGTAGGCATTCTCCACTATTGAATAGATGCTCATTTGGCTGTTGAGGGCGAAGAAGACGATGCCGACGGTGAAGATCACCACCACGGCGCGCCTGGTCCAGAGTTGGTATTGTCGCTCCTGAACTTAACGAACACGTTGACGATGTTCTCGGTGAAGGTGGCCGACGGGGTCAGGATAGTGCCGCTGGCGGCGTCGATGTGGTTGTCGATCTAGCCGCACGACAGGATGTTGAAAACCAGGCCCAGGGCGGTCATCTGGGCGGAGACCCAGCCCAGGTAGGACAGGATGATGCAGATGCTGGTGGCCATCTCCACCACGTGGACCACTAGGCTGGCCTGGGAAATTGTCAGCGCTTTAGGTTCGCCTTCGCCGTTTGGACAGTTCGCCTGCACTCTTCCGATTCAGCTTTCGGAAATGTAAAAAGACCCGACATCAAGTCGGGTCTTTTCCATCTTGAACCGCCATGAACGGAGGGGTGCCCCCCCGTGATCGCCGCTCAGGCCTGGGTCTTGCGACGAGTCAGGCCCAGACCGGCCAACCCCAGACCCAGCAGGGCGAGTGTGGCGGGCTCGGGGACTGTCGTCACCGGTCGGAGATTGGGATCGAACCAGAGGTACTGGTCATTGACAATCCCAGAAATGCCATTCTGATGGAGCCGGCAAGCACCTCGCCATTCGACGAACCGTCCCCGAAGCCCACCGCGGCAGGCGTTCCACCGAAACCGCCGCTGCCGCCGCTGGCACCACCGGTCTCCCAGTTCATGCCCTCATAGAAGAAGCCGATTACGCCTTCACCGGCCGGAACGGTGTAACCCGGCCCGCGCAGCACCAATTGGAAGCTGTCAAGCAAGTTGTCCTGCTCGGAGAAATAGCCGACTTGGTCCCAAGTGACGATGAACTCATTGGCAATGCTTTGGTTCACGTACACCACGCCACTCAGTGCACCCCGGGTATCTACGTCCGCAAAGAAGGGAGAGATGATAGGCTGGGAGGCGCCTTGCGGGCCGGTGGGGGTATAGGCCGAGATACCGTTACCAAAGCTGACATTCCCATTGTTGTTGATAAAGAGTTCAGTGTAGTCAATGCCGAAGAATGAAATGGTGAACCCGAGGTTGATCGGGCCGCTATAGCCATCGTCATTGCGGCCGTCCGCCTGGCCCACGTTGGCTGCATTGCCGCCGCCGGTCGTGACTACGACGCTGCCCAGGTCGTTGGTGTAGTACCCGTTCGGCGTATAGACGCCGGGGGAGTAATTGAGGGCCGAATCCGGAATGGTAATCACCGAACCGAAGGCCGCGCTGGACATGCCAGCAAGCAGGGCCACCAAGGCACAAATGCGGAAAGCGGGTTTCATGGCTTGTTACTCCTTATACATGGTTTGACTGAGTGTCTTGCCGGGCGGTCCTTACCACCTGGCTGCACTGAGCACGTTAGCTAGAAACGTGCCACATCATTTAACTATTTGAATAGAAATAATATTATTTCGCCGCTGGCTTAGTCGTGCTCTTGATGTGTAAAGTCTGCTGACAGCCATGGATCATTGTTCGGCCCTTCATACGTTCCTTCCGCGTACGCTGGCTTCCTATTCCCTTAGATTTTCTTGATCGAACCTCCTCCAAAGGAAGGCTAAAGAGATAGGTAGGCAAGGGAAATGTGGTCCGGAACGGCACCCGGGCCAAGCGTCTAGGCGTCAGCCCACCTCTGCCTGCCCGTAATGTTGATGATGACCGCGATGCACCAGCTGCACGGGCGAGAGATGAGCCGACCACCATGCCGAAGATGCTCATCAGCAACCCGGCGAACTGGGGCGGCCAGAAACCGTCCGGGTTGGCGTAGGCCAGACCCAGCCAGGTGACGATGCCCAGGATCATGGCCAGGTAGGCCCCCTGGGTGGTGGCCGGCTTCCAGTACACCCCCGCGGCCAGGGGCACGAAGGCGGCCACCAGGGTCACCTGGTAGGCGTTCTCCACCATGGAATAGATGCTCATTTGGCTATTCAGCGCAAATAGGACGATGCCGATCGGTGAAGACCACCACGACACCGCGCATGGTCCAAAGCTGATGCCGGTCGCTCCTGAAGCGGATGAATACCTTGAGGATGTTCTCGGTGAAGGTGGCCGAGGGCGCCAGGATGGTGCCGCTGGCGGTGGACATGATGGCCGAGAGCAGGGCGCCGAAGAACATCACCTGGGCGAACAGGGGGGTGTGCTCCAGGATCAGGGTGGGCAGGATGCGCTGGGCGTCCTCGTCCAGTAACTTGTTCACCATGTCCGGCATAAGCAGGAAGGCGGAATAGGCGATGAAGATGGGCACAAAGGCGAACAGGAAGTAGATGCTGCCGCCCAGGATGGAGCCGCGCATGGCGGTCTTCTCGTCCTTGGCGGACATAACGCGCTGGAATACGTCCTGCTGGGGAATGGAGCCGAACATCATGGTCACCCAGGCGGCGATGAAGGCCACGATGTCCCGGGCGTTGGCCTGGGGCCAGAACTCGAACTTGCCGTGCTCGGCCGCGTGGGCAACCACGACACCCATCCCGCCGACCATGCCGCTCACCAGCCAGGCGATGTAGCCCAGGCCCACCATGATGATGCTCATCTGGAAGAAGTCCGTAAGCGCCACCGACCACATGCCGCCGAACAGGGTGTAGAGCAGGACGATGGCGGCGCCGATGACGATGCCGGTGTGGTTGTCGATCTGGCCGCCGGACAGGATGTTGAAAACCAAACCCAGGGCGGTCATCTGGGCGGAGACCCAGCCCAGGTAGGACAGGATGATGCAAATGCTGGTGGCCACCTCCACCACATGGTCGTAGCGCCGCTTGTAGTAGTCGCCGATGGTCAGCAGCTTCATTCGATAGAGCGGCTTGGCGAACAACAGGCCCACCAGGATCAGACACAGGCTGGAACCGAAGGGGTCGGCGACGATGCCCTTCAAGCCATCCTGGAGAAAGGTGGAGGAGATGCCCAGCACCGTCTCCGAGCCGAACCAGGTGGCGAACACCGTGGCGGTGACGATGTAGATGGGCAGCGACCGGCCCGCCACCACGTAGTCCCGGGAGTTCTTCACCCGGGTGGCGGCATAGACGCCGATCAGGATGGACAGCAGCAGGTAGATGACGACGAACCAGACGAGCATGGGCGGGGCCTCGAAAAGTATCAGCGCGGCTTGATCTCGGTCCGGATCCTGTTCAGCACCCGCCGGCTGTGCCGGACCAGGTCCCGCAGCATCTCCAGCCGTTGCATGGCCGGGGACCGGGAACACCGCGCGGTTGTTGGCAATTTCGGCGTGAATATACCTTGTCGCGTCCCGGTTGGGATTGCCCGAGCCGATCGGATTGGTGAGCTGGGTGGAATTGCGCCCGTCCAGCATGAAGTTGATGAAGCGGTGGGCCAGTCCCGGATGCCGGCCGGTCTTGTGCAGCACCCTGGAATCCAGGGCCCGCACCGCGCCTTCCCTGCGTGTGGAATGGGCGAAGAAACAATGGCGTCTTGGGTGTGGCCATCGCCGCCATGGCCTGGTCACTTGACCAATTTACTGGAGTAATGCGTTAATCGAGCCACCTGCGAAGGGTATCGAGACAATCACCCCCTCTCCAAGAAAGGGGGCAAGGCTTGCGGGGCCCTTGAACCTACTTGGGACCCATTGGGAGACACCATGGATGCTGTCAAGTTTCCACTTCGCCTGTTTTTCCTGCTGTTCGCCGCGGTCGCGGCGTTGATCCTGGGAGGGGCCTGGTACGTCGGGAATGAACGGATTTCCGGCGAGTTGGACCTCATCAAGACCAAGGAGATCGGCAACGTCATCATGGGGGTGAGGCGCCTGGATGACGAACTGGGCATCCCCCTGCGTCAATTGCGCGCCCTGGCCGAAACGGATGCCGTGCGCAAGGACATCGACAGCGGCAGCCCGGATGCCGGCCGGGAAATGAAGGAAGCGTTCATGTCCCTGGTCGCCTACAGCGGCATTTATGACCAGTTGCGCTGGATCGATGCCGGCGGCAAGGAAAAGGTGCGGGTCAACAATATGGACGGCAAGCCCGTGCCGGTATCGCCGGACCATCTGCAGGACGTTTCGGACCGGTACTATTTCAAGGACACCATGCGGTTGCAGCCGGGACAGATATTCATCTCGCCGCTTGATCTCAACGTCGAGCAGGGCAAGGCCGAGGTCCCCTACAAGCCGGTGTTGAGGCTGGCCACCCCGGTCAGTGACGGCAATGGCCGGCCGCGCGGCATCCTCATCCTCAACATCGCCGCCCAGCAGATGCTGACCGCATTCACCGAGAGCATGATGGATGCCCGGGATCACGCCATGCTGCTGAACAGCGACGGCTACTGGCTGGTGAGCCCGAATTCCGATGACGACTGGGGATTCATGTTCCAGCGGCGGGATACCTTGGGGACCCGCGACCCGGCCGCCTGGAAAGCGATCACGAACATCCCGTCCGGCCAGGTCGAGGTCGGCAAGGACGGCGGCCTGTGGACCTGGAGCACGGCCTATCCCCTCAAGGTCACGGACAGCAGCATCGTTACCGATGTCCCCCGCTGGCTGGTGGTTTCCCATATGCCCGGCAACCAACTGGCCCTGGTCAGCAAGGAGGCCTGGACATCGGTCATTCCCAGCGCGCTGATCCTGCTGGCCCTGTCCGGTGGGCTCATCGCCTGGCTGTCGCGCGCGATGGTGGGGCGTACCCGCGCGGAGGTGGCGGCTGCCCAGGCCCAGGCCGAGGCCGAGGCCGCCCACCAGTTGTCCGAGGCCCAGCAGCGTTTTCGTCTGGTCGTGGAGGCCAATGCCACCGGCCTGCTGGTGGTGGACAGCGATGGCCGGATCGTGATGGCGAACCCCGCCCTCGAGCGCATGTTCGGCTATGACCATGATGATCTGCTCGGCAAACCCATGGAGGTCCTGTTGCCGGAGATGGAGCGCAAGCGCCACGTGGCGAAGCGCACCAGCTACATGCAGGCGCCCGATGCCAGGCCGATGGGCGCGGGACGCGATCTGCACGGCTTGCGCAAGGATGGCAGCGTGGTGCCGGTGGAGATCAGCCTGAGTTCCTTCATGGAGAACGGCCAGCGCTTTGTGGATGCCGTGGTCGCCGACATCTCGGCGCGCAAGGAGGTCGAAACGCGCCTGCAGCGCAGCGAGGCCCATCTCCAGCTGTTGCTTCGCACCAATCCGAACGGCCTGCTGGTTGTCGATGAGGAAGGCAGGATCCAGATGACCAATCCCGCCCTGGACGCGATGTTCGGTTACGCGGCCGGCGAATTGATCGACCAGCCCATCGAATCCCTGGCGCCGGAGGTGATCCAGGACCTGGTCGCCGTGCTGGGCGGGGAACACCCGCGGCATCACGAAGGCAACGCGTCGGATCGGGAGCAACTCCTGCATGGTCGCCGCAAGGACGGGTCGACATTCTCCATGGAGATGACCCTGGCCAGCTTCCATGAGGACGGACTGACCTACGTCCAGGGGATCGTCACCGAACGCTCCGAGGTCAGCGCGTAGGCGGCCGCGCCAGGGGCCTCAGAATGGCAGTTGCAGCACCGCCAGCAGCGCCAGCAGCAGGGCGATCATCGCCAGCCAGCGATTACGCGCCTGCTGCTGCCTGAGCATCAGCGCCAGCCCGTCCTCCAGTTTCTCCAGCCGGTCGGCGCGCAGGGCCTGGTGGGCCATTCTCGGTAGCTGGGGGATCAGGGTGCCCCAATAGGGGGCCTCTTCCTTGAGGGTGCGCAGCCAGCCGCGCCAGCCGATCTGCTCGCTCATCCAGCGTTCCAGGAACGGTTTGGCCGTGGCCCACAGGTCCAGGTCCGGGTCCAGGTCCCGGCCCAGCCCCTCGATGTTGAGCAGGGTCTTCTGCAGCATCACCAGCTGGGGCTGGATCTCCATGCCGAACCGGCGTGAGGTCTGGAACAGGCGCAGCAGCACCTTGCCGAAGGCGATCTCCTTCAGGGGACGGTCGAACACCGGTTCGCACACCGCCCGGATGGCCGTCTCGAACTCGTCCACCCGGGTCTCCGCCGGCACCCAGCCGGCGTCCAGGTGGGCCTGGGCCACCTTCCGGTAATCCCTTCTGAAAAAAGCCAGGAAGTTCTGGGCCAGGTAGTTCTTGTCCACCTCGGTGAGGGTGCCCATGATGCCGAAATCCAGGGCGATGTACTGGCCCGCCGAGGTCACCAGGATGTTGCCCGGGTGCATGTCGGCGTGGAAATAGCCGTCCCGGAACACCTGGGTGAAGAAGGTCTCCACCCCGGCCCGGGCCAGCCGGGGGATGTCCACGCCCTGCTCCAGCAGCATGTCCATCCGGGCGATGGGGATTCCGTCCATCCAGGTCATCACCATGACCTCGCTGCTGGTGTAGTCCCAGAACACCTCCGGCACCGCCAGCAGGGGGGAGCCGACGAAATTGCGGTGCAGCTGGGAGCAGTTGGCGGCCTCCCGCACCAGGTCCAGTTCGTCCTCCAGGTGCTTGGCGAATTCGCCGACCACCTCCCGGGGCTTGAGGCGCCTGCCGTCCCACCACAGCCGTTCGATCAGTCCGGCCAGGGCATAAAGCAGCTTCACGTCGTGGCCGATCACCGGCTTGATGCCGGGGCGCAGGATCTTCACCGCCACCCGTTCGCCGCTCTTGAGCCGGGCGCGGTGCACCTGGGCCACGGAGGCGGAGGCCACGGGCGTGGGGTCGAATTCGGCGAACACCTCGGCCGCCTCCCGGCCATAGGCCCGGCGCAGCACCGCCAGGGCCTGGTCGCTGGGGAAGGGCGGGACCCGGTCCTGGAGGCGGGCCAGTTCCTCGGCGATGTCCGGCGGCACCAGGTCGCGCCGGGTGGAGAGCATCTGGCCGAACTTGACGAAGATGGGCCCCAGGGACTCCAGGGCCAGTCGCAGGCGCTCGCCCCGGGGCCGGGCGTAGATGGCGAAGAAGCGGCGCCAGAAGAACAGGGCCTGCACAGACCAGCGTACCAGCTTGACCCGCTCGTGGCCCAGGAAGAACTCGTCCAGGCCGAACTTGGCGGCGGTGAACCAGATGCGCAGGAGGCGGAAGAGATACATCAGTCTTGGGCGGGATGGGGATCTTCGTGCCGGACCTCGAGCAGGCTCAGGCGCGCCTCGAGCCGGTCGGTGTCCTCCCGCAGCCGGTCCACCTCGTCGATGAACGCCCGGGCGGCGTTGGGCTCGGCCAGGATGCCCTGCTCATAGACGGCATACTCGGCCAGGTTGCGTCCGGCCGAGTCCAGGGCCTGGTGGCGCCAGGCGTCCAGACCCTGGAGCCACTGATCGACGCGGCTGGCGGCGATGTCGCCCAGGTAGGGGCGCAGGGCCAGGACCCAGTCGAACGCCGCCAGCGCGCCGGCGACGTCCGCGGCCAGCATGCCGTCCCCTTCCGTCAGGAACAGGTCGGAAATCTGTCCGCCGGTCAGCCAGAACGGCAGCTTGGATGGGTTCGGGATCAGGGTGAGGGCCGGCTCGACCTCGGCCGGCGCCGGCCGGAACCGGCCCTCCTGGTCGAGGGTCAGGTCCAGGGGCAGCAGGGGCAGGGCGATGCGCACGATCCTGCCGGCGTGGCGCAGCAGGCGGGCGCGTGCGGCGGGCTGCCGCTCCAGCATGGCGTTGAGGGCGGCGGCGAGGACGGATTCCGGGAAATCTGCGGGCATGGCCGGATTGTATGCGAAACCCGATAATCCACCCCAGGGCGCAAGCAGACGGGGTGGGTGGGCCTTGACCGACTATTACCGCCAGCGCCCGATAACCACAGGACACATATTCCGATGTACGTGAACGGTACCGCTACCCGCACCATCTGGGCCCGCGACGGCCGGGTCGAGATCATCGACCAGACCCGCCTGCCCCATGAGTTCGTCACCCGGCCCCTCGCCTGCCTGGAGGAGGCCGCCGAGGCCATCGCCGCCATGCGGGTGCGCGGCGCCCCCCTGATCGGCGCCACCGCCGCCTACGGCCTGGCCCTGGCCTGCGATCGCGATTCCGGCGACGCCGCCCTGGCCGTCGCCGCCGGGACCCTGGTCGCCACCCGTCCCACCGCCGTCAACCTGCGCTGGGCGGTGGAGCGGATGCTGGCGCGCCTGCGCGGCCTGCCGGTGAACGAGCGCTCACGGGGGGCATGGGCCGAGGCCGCCGAGATCTGCGAGGAGGACGTGTCCCAGAACCGGGCCATCGGCCAAAACGGCTTGTCTATCCTGCGCGAAATCGCCGACCGGAAGGGCGGACCGGTCAACCTCCTGACCCACTGCAACGCCGGCTGGCTCGCCACCGTGGACTGGGGCACCGCCCTGGCGCCGGTCTATGCCGCCCACCAGGCTGGGGTGCCGGTGCACGTGTGGGTGGACGAAACCCGGCCGCGCAACCAGGGCGCCAGCCTCACCGCCTGGGAGCTGGCCCAGCAGGGCGTGCCCCATACCGTCATCGTCGACAACGCCGGCGGCCACCTGATGCAGCAGGGGCGGGTGGACCTGTGCATCGTCGGCACCGACCGGGTCGCGGCAAACGGCGACGTGGCCAACAAGATAGGCACCTACCTCAAGGCCCTGGCCGCCTTCGACAACGACGTGCCGTACTACGTCGCGGCGCCCGGGCCCAGCATCGACTTCCGC
Organism: uncultured Pseudomonadota bacterium; assembly: GCA_963713085.1. GTDB lineage: Bacteria > Pseudomonadota > Gammaproteobacteria > Burkholderiales > Thiobacillaceae > PFJX01. The sequence goes on from CAVQKQ010000005.1 coordinate 47,364, forward strand.
CTGGCCTCGGGCCGGGACATCCCCATCGAGGAGCGCGGGCCGGACGAGGTGACCCACATCTCCGGCCTTGGCGACGACGGCCGGATCGTCCGGGTGCGGCTCACCCCGGACGGCAGCCCGGCGGCCAACCCGGCCTTCGACGTGACCCCGGGCCGGCTGGTGACGGGGCTGATCACGGAACGCTGCGTGTGCGCCGCCAACCGGGCCGCCTTGGCCCATTTCTATCCGGAGCGCGCGTGATGCATACCTCCCTGGCGGCACAGGTCGCCCATCTGGCCCGCAAGAGCGTGGCCATCGGACTCAACCAGGGCAGTTCCGGCAATGTGAGCGCCCGCTCAGCCGACGGCTTCGTGATAACGCCGTCCGGTCGGGAAATGGCGGAGCTTGCCGGGGAGGAGATGGTGGCCATGGACATGGCCGGCCAGGTGCTGGGCACCGGCCAGCCCTCCAGCGAATGGCGCTTCCATCGCGACATCTACGCGGCCTTCCCCGAAGCCAATGCCGTGGTCCACGCCCATTCCCCCTTCGCCGTGGCCCTGAGCTGCCTGCGCCGGCCCATCCCGCCGTTCCACTACATGGTGGCCATGGCCGGCGGCACGGACATCCGCTGCGCCGGCTACGCCACCTTCGGCACCCAGGCCCTGTCCGACCAGGTGATCGAGGCGCTGCAAGGGCGCCGGGCCTGCCTCATGGCCAACCACGGCCTGGTGGCCTGGGGCCGGGGCCTGGAAGGCGCCCTGGCCCTGGCCCTGGAGGCGGAGGCCCTGTGCGGCCAATACCTGCGGGCCTGCCAGGTGGGGGAGCCGGTCCTGCTGGGCGAGAGCCGAGATGGCCGAGGTGCTGGAAAAGTTCAAGGACTACGGGGCGCAAGGCTGATGCGCTGGCTTTCAGGGCTGGTGCTGGTGTCGGTCCTGGCGTTGGCGGGTCTATTCTTCGCCCTGACCGACCCGTCCCCAGGACAGTCCCGGCCGGCCTCCATCAGCGTCCAGGACCTGGCGCGGGGCAAGATCATCGTCGATTCCCTGGGCCTGCGCCGCCTGCGCGACGGGGAGACCAGGCAATGGCTGATCGCCGAATCGGACCTGGACCGGGGCCTGAACTACCTGGCGGCGCGCTTCGCCCGGGGCAGCGCCGGGGCCCGCATCGACCTGGACCGCCTGGTGCTCCGGGCCGCCCTGCCGCTGCCCATTCCCCGCTTGCGCCGCTACCTCAACCTGGAGGTCACCCTGGCTCCGGACGGGGAGATGCTGGTTCCGGTCCAGGCCAGGGTGGGCAAAATCAGGCTGCCGTCCTTCGTCGTCGGCCGCCTGGCGCCCTGGGCGTTGTATCACTCGCCCTACGGCGTGGAATTCGCCGCGGCCCTAGAGATGCTGGACAGCGCCCGGCTCAAGGGCCAGGCCCTGGACCTGCGTTTCACCTGGCACAGCGAGGCCATGGAGCGGGTGGTGATGGGCCAGAGCGCCACCAGCCCGGACCGGGCCCTGCTGGAAATCTATCGCGGCCGCCTGGCCCAGGTCCGGGGGCGGGAGTTCGCCCCGTTGCTGGGTGAGGCCTTCGCCCTGGCGCAGGCCCGTTCCCAGGGCCGGGACCCGGTGACCGAGAACCGGGCGGCCCTGACCGTGCTGGCCGAACGGGTCCTGGGCGGGCGCCTGATCTCCGGCCAGGGCACCACCGGCCTGGGCAGGCCTACCGGCATCCGCCTGGAAGGCCGGGACGACTTCGCCCAGCACTTCGCCCTGTCCGCCTTCCTGGCCGCCACCGGCGGCGGCGGGTTCTCGGACACGGTGGGGCTGTACAAGGAACTGCGGGATGCCCGCGGCGGCAGCGGATTTTCCTTCACCGACCTGGCGGCGGACCGGGCCGGCTCCCGCCTGGGCGAGGAGAGCACCGCCTCGCCGGAGGCGGCGCGTCGGATCCAGGCGCGGCTGGCCGGCAGCCGGGATTGGAAAGCCTACTTTCCCCCAGCCCGGGACCTGCCGGAATACATGCACCAAGCGGAATTCCAGCGCCGTTTCGGCGGTGTCGGCCAGCCGGCCTATCAGGCCATGGCCGGCGAGATCGAGCGCCGGGTCGCGGCCCTGGAACTTTATAAGTAGCGACGCATAATCCTGTGTCGGCCCGGGCTCCAGGTAGCGGCAGCTACAAGCCCGCCTTCTCCCGCAGGCGCGACCAAAGCCCGCCGGGCTCGGTCGGTTCCAGGTGGGGGGCGCTGTCCCGAACCAGGGTCTGGATCAGGTCCTGGTCGATATCCGGCTCCAGGTCGGCGGGGCTGCCGCGCCGTCCGGTGGGCTTGAGGCTGATGCGGTCCCGTTCCCGTTCCACCTCCGCCTCGCCGCCGCAGGCCCGGCAATACACGCGGCTGCCCTCGCCGTGCCGGCGGGTGACGACGATGGTGGGGCCGCAGAAGGGGCAGACCTGGACCGGGATGCCAGGCTCGCTGTGGCCGATGATGGGGTCCAGCGTGCCCTGGCCGTCCAGGGCGATGAAGCGGGCGCCCCAATCGGGGTCGAACTGGCGGCTCAGTCGCTCCCGGATGATGTCCAGCGCCGTTGCCTTGGGCATGCCGCGGCGGTAGGGGCGGTTGCTGGTCATGGCGTCGAAGGCGTCGCAGATGCCGACGATGCGGGCATCGACCGAGATGGCCTCGCCCGAGAGCTGATGGGGATAGCCGTGGCCATCGGGCGTTTCATGGTGGGACAGCACGGCGGAGCGCACCAGCCCGGCCAGGGGGTGGTCCGCCAGCAGCCGGCTGCCCACCTCGGGGTGGGTCTTGATCACCTCATATTCCGCCTCGCTGAGCCGGTCCGGCTTGTTGAGGATGGCGTCGGCCACGCCGATCTTGCCCAGGTCGTGCAGGAAGCCGCCCAAGGCGATGCGCGCCACCGTCGCGCCGGGCAGCCCGGCGTCCTCGGCCAGCAGCCGGGCATACTGGGATACCCGCCAGAGGTGGCCGCCGGTGTAGGGATCGCGCGCCTCCACCAGGGAGGCCATGATGTACAGGCTCTTGAGCAGGTCCTCGACGTATTGGCGGTTCATGGCGCTCCTTTCCCCAATTGGCTGACCGGCTGGGGCATGCCGGCCGCTCCCCTGATTTTGCTACCAGGCGGGTTTCCGGAGGGTAAACAATTCGTGAGGCTTGCCACAGACACCCCGGGCCACCGGCCCGGGGCGCACCTTGGTTCAACGGGTCAGGGCGCTAGAAGCGGGGGCCGAATCCGTGGCCCGGACCGCCGCCGGGGCAGTTCCGCTGCATGCCATAGCCGGGTCCCATCCCGGGCATCGGCAACTCAACGCCCTGGGCCTGGGCTCGTTCCAGCATGACCGCGCGGTGTTCGGCGCGGACGGCGTCACGTTCCGCCTGGGTCTTCGCATCTAGCATCTGCTGGCGGAAGGCGGTGCGTTCTTCCGGGTTCAGCAGGCCGCGGCCGTAGGGCATGCCGGCCTTCTGGTTCAGCACGCAATTCGCACCCTGGGTTTGACACGGACCACCTTGCCAGGTGGGGGAGGTGGCGGCCAATGAGGCAGCCGCAATACCAACCGTCATGACGGCGGCCAGGATCAGGGGGGTATAGGTCTTTTTCATGATGCACTCCATACAACTGGGTTACTGCACCCGATCATTCAGCTTGGGTTCCTCTTCCCGGGCCCCGGATATGTTTTCCGGGTACTTTCAGCCTAGGCGGGGGGGTGCCGGAGTGTGTTGGCAGGGTGTTGCAAGGTGTTTCCGAGGGTTACCGCGGGACCGCGGTCCTGCCGGTGGGCCCGGGCCCACCGGCGTTGGTCGCGCTAGATGACGCCGCAGGCCATGCGGGGGCCGCCGCCGCCCAGGGGCATCGGATGGTCGGCATGGTTGTCGCCGCCCATGTGGATCATCAGGGAGCGGCCCTTCACGTCCGCCATCTTCAGGCGCGGCGCCAGCACCGGATTGGCGGCGTTGCCCTCGGCGTCCACGTAGAGGGCCGGCAGGTCGCCCAGGTGGCCGTTGCCCCAGGGTAGGCCGTGCATCTTCGTTCCCCGGGGATCGTAATGGCCGCCGGCGGCCAGGCCCGGCACCATCTTGCCGTCCTTCTCCTTGGGCGCGCAGCTCGCGTTTTCGTGGACGTGGAAGCCGTGCAGGCCCGGCGGCAGGCCCTTGAGGGCCGGGGTGAAGACCAGGCCATAGGGGCTCTCGCTGACGGTCACGGTGCCGACGGGGGCGCCCAGTCCCTGGGCATCCAGCAGGGTCATGGGCACGGTCATGTCGGCCAGGGCGGTGGCCGGCAGGGCGAACAGGGACAGGTACAGCAGGGTTGTACGCATGGTATTTCCTCACAAAATTGGATATGAAAAAGCGCTTATGGACTGCGCTCTGGAAGTGCCGGAGGACCCGGCGCGGGTGATGCTACTCGTTAATGGCAGGGGGAGATATTGCGGCTGGGAGTGGGGTTTGTGAGGGGCCTGCCCCCTCCCCCGCCTGCGGGGGAGGGTTGGGGAGAGGGGAAGAGTTTCCCCGGATGACGCGGTGTAGGTATGCAGAGAGGGGTTGCCGGGGGCGCCCGGCAGCGCGTTACTTTCTTTGCTCGTGCAAAGAAAGTAACCAAAGAAAGCACGCCCCGCTTCCGCCGAAACCCCGTGCGTGCCCCCGTTGCGCTGGCGGCGAAAGAACTCGCCTTCGGCTCAGACAGCTTTCGCCGGCCTTTGGCTCCCCCGCGCAACGGGGGCACACACGGCGGCGTCAGAGGGGGGTAAAGCGGCGGATTGCACTGCGCTTATCCGCCTTACGCGGGC
>CAVQKQ010000006.1:0-25629 GCA_963713085.1 uncultured Pseudomonadota bacterium
AGCATGGACATTACGTATTGGGCCATGGCTTGGAATGCTGGGTGCGAGGGAAGGAAAAGGGGGTTGCGGCAGGGCGCATGGGAGATATGCGCCACCATTATAAGCGGGATCTGGAAGCCGAAATGCGCACGGGAACCAACCCTATCTGAACAAACTACGTGTTCTACCGCACAGATAAATTCATTGCGCGCGAGCAAACTATTAAAATGCTTTTGACGCATGGCGATGGCCCGGATGCGGTCGTTACCGGCTTCGTCATCGCCGCCAAGGCGAAGCCCGAACTACTCAACGATTGCATGGGGAATGGTTCTTGTCGGCATGAAGACATTGCATGTCCTGGTTGTTGTGAAAGTCGCCCTGGCCGCGTCAGAGGCAAGTAACCGGTGTAATTGGCCATCACGGCGATCACCGGATCACAAATTGGAGAACACAAAATGAAAATACGCTACCTCGTCATCGCGATGTCGATGCTAGTTTTCCCATTGGCCCGGTCCAGGCCTCCTGCCAGCGCCCCAGTCAGGTCTCCGTCGGCATCGGATATCCCGGTGTCGACATCGGCATCAACATGTCGCGGTATCCGGACCTCGTCGAGGTACCGGGCTACCCCGTCTACTATGTTCCGCACGTGGATTCGACTATTTTTTTTACGACGGCCTCTACTGGGTACTTCACGGAGACGACTGGTATGCGAGCAGTTGGTACAACGGACCCTGGGACCCGGTGGAACGATACGATGTGCCGCTCTATGTACTGCGGGTTCCGGTGCGTTACTACCGCCATCCGCCTGCGTATTTCCGCGGCTGGCGTGACGACGCTCCGCCACATTGGGGCGAACACTGGGGCCGCGACTGGAACAGCGTCGAGGCGGATGGGACCAATGGGACCGCCGTGCCGCGCCGCCTCCCGCGCCCTTGCCGTTCTACCAGCGTCAGTATTCGGGGGACCGCTATCCACACGCGCCAGAACAGCAACATGCGATCCGATCCGAGAATTACCGCTACGAGCCGCACGAGGACGTGACTCAGCGGCATTTCCAACAGCGCGGGCAGCCGAATCAGCCATGGCAGCAAGAACGGCAACGGCAACAAGAACAACAACACCAGCCGAATCAGCCGTGGCAACAGGAACGGCAGCAATCTCTGCCACAGCAAATAGAGCAAAAGCGTCAAGAGGCCCAACAGCGGGCCCTGGAGCAGCAGCGGCAGCAAGCCCAGCAACGGGAGCTGGAGCAGCAGCGGCAGCAGGCCCAGCAACGGGAGTTGGAGCAGCAGCGGCAGCAGGCCCAGCAACGGGCACTGGAGCAGCAGCGTCAGCAGGCCCAGCAACGGGCACTGGAGCAGCAGCGTCAGCGGGAACAGCAGCAGCAATTGGAACAGCAGCGCCGTCAGCGGGAACAGCAGCAGCAATTGGAACAGCAGCGCCGTCAGCGGGAACAGCAGCAGCAATTGGAACAGAAGCGCCAACAGAATCAGCCATGGCAACAAGAACGTGAGAGACAGCAATCGTTGCCACAACAAATCGAGCAGAAGCGACAAGAAGCGCAGCAGCACCAACAGCAGCTAGAACAGCAGCGTCAACGGGATCAGCAGCAGCAATTGGAACAGCAGCACCGCCAGCGGGATCAGCAACTGAAACATCCCCAACCTGAACCGCAAGACAAGGGTCAGGAGACCAGGGCCGGAGCGCATGGCAAGGGTCAGGAGAACAAGGCCGAAGCGCATGGCAAGGGCAGGAAGGACAAGGATGAAGAGCAGCGCAATGAGGGTCAAGATGATCAAGGCCGTGATTACCGCCAACAGCGGTAGCAAGGTCGTTGTAAAGGCGTGAAGGCGATGCACCGAATCGTCGCGCGGAAGGGCGCTCTTTTTGGCCTGATGCCATCGACCGGAGGTGCTCCGCCGTCGCGGAGCTTCCGTTTCAAGGGCAGGTAATCAATCGAAGCTGAAGGTATAGAACAGGTCCACCGCCGGGGTGGTGCCGCCCTGGCCGCGCAGGGACAGGCGGTGGGTCAGGGTATAGTTGATTTTCACCAGGCTTTCCGTGCCGGCCAGGCCCTGTTCGTAGCTCAGGTAGGCGCGGGAGGAGAGGCGCTTGCCCAGGGTGAGGACGGCGCTTTCCAGGGTGCCGGCGCCCTTCAGGCTCACCTCCTGCAGACCCGCCGCATGGGCTATGCGCTGCTGCAGGGTGACGGATTGGCCAGCCCCGAGCAAGGCGCCGGCGGCCACCTGCAGGGCGTCGAACTCCTGGCCGCCGGTTTCGTTCATGCCGTGTCCCAGCACCAGCCATGACAGTTTCTCGCTGTCCGGGACGCTGGGATTGGAGACCAGCTTGACCACCGGGGCCTGGGCGGTGCCGGTGATGGCCACGCCGGCCTCCACGGTCTGGTTCTTGCGCCAGGCGACGATGTTGAGCCCCGGGTTGTCGACAGGCCCCTGGAAATTCAGGATGCCGCGCTCGATCTCCAGGTTCTGGCCGTAGGCGGCGTAGGTCCCCTTCGCCACCCGGATGCTGCCGTTGGCCCGCAGCGGCGCACCCTGGCGGCCGCTCAGCTTTACGGTGCCGCCCATCTGGGCGTCGATGCCGCGACCCTTGAGGAGGAAGTGCTCGCCCAGGTTAAGGTCCAGATCCAGGGCGACCGCGTAGCGCATGGCCTTGGCAGGGGCATTGCGCTCGCGTCCCAAGACCACCACGTCTTCGCTCAGGGTAGGGGCGTCCTCCCCGGTTAGTTCAATCTGGCCCCGGTCGGCCTTGAGCTTGGCGCTGAGGCGGAGTTGGCGATCATCGAGGGCCACGCTGCCGTCGCCGCTCAGGATCAGCAGACGGTCGGGGCGGGAAATGACCCGCAGCTTGTCCGCCATCAGGGTCAACCGCAGGTCCTGCCGGTCGTTGCGCAGGGCCAGGCGACCTTGGCCGGTGAGGGTGCCATCGCCGCCCCGTATGCTCAGGTTTTTCAAGACCAGGATATTCTGGTCTGATTCCTGGCGCAGTTCGGCCTGGAACCGGCCATCCTTTAGATTCAGGCCCTGATCGGGCAAGGCCAGCGCGAAACGCTCGCCCGAGACCGTGCCGGTGAGCCGGGGCGTGGCCAGGGTACCGCCGGCCTGCAGCCGGGCCGCCAGGCTGCCATCGAAAAGGGTTTCGCCGCTCTTGTCGATGAAGGGCGTGGCCCAGGCCAGGGATTGCAGGGCGAGGTCGGCGTCGGCCCGGATGGGCGCGTCGCTGGCCAAGCCCCAGACCCCGCCCCGGCGCGACAGCCGGCTCTCTCCATTCAGCCGAAGTCGGCCCAGCTTGGCGCCGTTGGCCGCCAGCCTGACCTGCAACCGGTCGTCCTTGGCCTCGGCCGCCAGGGTCAGCTGATTCATGCCCAGGGCCGTGGCCGGCATGGAAACCGCGGTCAGCATCAGGTCGCCCCGTTCCCGTGCCAGGGTGATGCGTCCGTTCACCTGATCCCCGGCGTTGATGTCCCAGTCGCCGCCGAGAACCAGATCGCCGCCCAGTTCCTTCGGCCAGGCCGCCAAGTTTCCCAGTGCGGCAACGGAAAGGCCGGTGAAATCGCCCCGGCTGCTGAAAACACCCGGCCGGTAGACAGCATCCACGACCTTGATCCGGGCGCCGAGCGCGGCGAAACTGGCCGCCGCCAGGTGCAGGCGATCGGCGCCGAATTGCAGCTGCGCCGGGGATAGCAAGGCCAGCGGGTAGCGTCCCTGGTTGGCGAGGCGCCGGATCTTGCCGGACCATCCCGGTCTGCCGTCCTGCTCGACCCAGGCGCCGGCCAGATCCAGGTCCAGATCCAGATCCGGATTGCGCGCTGTCAGGCTGAGGGTATGCCCTCCACGCCGGCCCTGGGCCAGGACGCTGGCCTGGTCCAAGCGCAGTTGCGGGGTCCGCAGGTGCGCCAGCTCGCCGTTCAGGACCAGTTCCCCGTCCAGCCCCTTATCTAGGCGGGCGCTGGCGTGCAGGCTGCCCAGCTGGTAATCCTTGCCCCAGGCCAGCCCTTCCGCCCGGAGTTCAAGGTGGCCGGACGGCGCAGCCAGGCTGCCGGAGACCTCGCCATCGGCCACGACGCGGCCCGAGAGGGCGGGGTGGATGACACCCAGCTGGTCCGCGTGTATTTGCAGGGACAGCCGGTCACCCGGCGCCCCGAAGGCGCCTTTCAGCTCCAGCCGGTCGGCGCCCAGGCGCAACACCGCGTTGCTGTCCCAAAGGCGCCGCGCCGCCACGCGCAGGTTGCCCTGGCCGGATAGGGGCCGGTGGCGGAATTGGCTGTCGGCGACGGCGAAGTTGATGCTCGCCTCGACCCCGGGAGCCAGATGGCCGACGGCATTGAAGGAGGCGTTGACCCGGGCCGGCGGGTAGGCGCCGAAGGCGGCCGGGTCGAAGCCCGACAGGGCACCGGCCAGTTCGAAGGGGTGGTCGGCGTCCAGGCCCAGGGTGCCGTACAGACCCAGGCTGCCGCCGCCGGAACTGAGCAGGGCTTCGCCGAGATGCAGGACCCGATCGCGCAATTCGCCATCCAGGTGCAACCGGTACCCCTGGTAGGCCAGGTCCGCCAGCAGGTGCTGGCGCCCAGGGTCGGCCTGGACATGGAGATTGCCGGCCAGGCGCAGGGAGCGCAGCTTGTTGTGCAGCCCGCTGAGGTCGAAATTTTTGGTATGCAGATCCAGCACCGCGCCGCCGGCATCGACCCGGCCGTCACCGGTGAACTGGCCGGCCTTGGCCAGGTCCAGGCGCAGATCCGCCAGGTCCATGCCGGTGCGGGTGCCGTCGAGACGCGCGGCCAGTTCCCGCAGCGGGAGGCGGCCCCGGTCCCAGGTGCCGGGCAGGTCGTTGCGCAGCAATACGGTGCCGGCAAAGGACTGTTTATCCAGGCTGCGCAGTGCCGCGGAGAGGCTGAGGTCGGCGCGCGGCAAGGCCTTGTCCCAGGCGGTCGGATCGATGCCCCGGGCGGTGATGCTGGCCGCTTCCAGGAGGCGGTGGGCGAAGGGGGTGAGCAGGATGTCGGCGGTGCCTTGCCCGCCAGCCAGGGTGGCGGCGGCCTTGATACCGATGCGGGCAAGCTGACCGGCCGCGTTGGCCTCGAGATTGCCGGCCAGGCTGCCGCTCCCATGGCGGAAACGGAGTTGGCCGGCCAGGCCGAAGGGCGCCGTATCGGCCAGACTGGCCCGGGCCTGGCCATCGCCCCAGGGCGTGGCGAAGGCGCGCAGGTCGAGTTGGTAGGTCCGGTCCGGCTTGGCGAGGCCGAACTCGATGCCGCTTAGTGTCCATTCGCCGGTGCCGGTCTTGATGATCAGGCGCCTGAGCCGTGCCCTGGGCAGTTCCAGGCTGAAGGGCAGGCGCAGGGTCTGCGGCAACTTCAGGGGTTCGGAACTGGGTTTGATCTCGCTGATCTTCAATTCCGACAGGTCCAATTCGCCGATCCGGAGATGGCGGTGCCAGAGGTCCCTGGGCGACCAGTCGAGAAGCAGACCGCGCAACTCGAAGCGCTTTTCCTCACCTTCAAGAACCAGGGATTCGATGCGGAGAGGGCCGTAGAGGGAACCGTGCACGCCCTGGATGGCGAGCTTGCCGCCGCTGAGTCCCGCAGCCTGTTGCGCCATGAAACGCAGGGCGGGCTCGCTGCCCGCGATCCAGACGACAGCTGCGCCCAGGAGTGGTACGAGTGCCAGCCACGACCAGCGTCGCCAATGCCCCGGGGCGCGCATCAGAAGTTGAAGCCCACGGCGAAGTGCAGCCTGGTCTCGCCGGTTTCCTGGCCGTAGGCCAGGTCCAGGCCGAGCAGGCCGATGGGGCTCCGCCAGCGGGCGCCCAGCCCGTAGCCCAGGACGGGGTGCAGGTCGCTGGCCTGGTCCGCGGCGTCACCGGCATCCACGAACAAGGCCGCGCCCCAGGTGGGTGTAAGCCAGCGCACGTACTCGGCGCTGGCCACGGCCAGCCAGCGCCCGCCGACGATGGCGTCGCCTTCGCTTACCCCCAGGCTCTGGTAGGCGTAGCCCCGCACGGTCTGGTCGCCGCCGGTGCGAAACAGTAAGTCCGAGGGGATGCCGTCGCGGCTGTTCGCCGCCACCGCGCCCAACTCGCCGCGCAGGATCAGCTGCCCCTTGTCGCCAACGGGATGGAACCAGGTGGCCTTGCCATAGCCGCGCACGAAGCTTCTATCCGACAAAAGGGCCTGATGGGCGGCGGCGGCCTGCACGTTGAGCAGGTAGCCGCGCCGCGGATATAGCAGGCTGTCCACATCCCGCCGGGTCCAGGACCAGGAGGGAACCAGGGAGGAACGCCGGTCGCCCGGGGCTCCGGCGATGTCCTGTTGTTCGCTGTAGTAGCGCAGGCCGCGGGTGGTCTCGATCTTCCCCTGGATGCGGCTGCGCTGGGCCCCCAGCGTCAAAGCGCGGGTAACCTGGCCTTCCACGTCGGTGTGGGTCAGGGTGGCGGTGATGCTGTCCCGGTTGCCTTGGCGCGTCTGGGGAAATTGCAACTCGCTCCCCAGGATCTGTTCCTTCTGCGCCACCTTGAGGCTGCCGGACAGGCGCCAGGCCCGGTCCAGCAGGTTCAGGTCCCGATAGTCAACCTGGGCGCGGGGCCCGGTATCGGTGCTCATGCCGATGCCGAAGCCCAAAGTGCGGGCACGGTTTTCCTCCACCTCGGCCTGTATCGGCACCGTCAAGGGATGGGCCGGGTCGATGTCCATGTGGACACTGGCGTTGGTGAAATAAGGACTGTCCTGGATACGAGACTGCAGGTCCAGCAGCTTTGCCTGGGCATAGGGCTCCCCCGGCCGGATGGGATTGAGCCGCTCGACGACGCTGGCCGGGTAGCGCCGCAGTCCCTGGATCCGCAGCGGTCCGAAGCTGAAGGCCGGGCCGCTGTCCAGGGTCATGGCCAGGTCCGCGGTTCCGGCCTCCGGGTTCACCGTGGCCTGGCTCGCGGAGATAGCCGCGGCTGGGTATTTGTCGAGGAGCAGGGCGCGCAGTGCGGCGCGCTTGGCGCTTTCCCAATTCGCGTGGCGGAACACCGCGCCGCTGCGCAAGGACCAGTCGGCGCGCAGCTTTTCCAGCCGTGCGCGGTTCCCGGCCGAACCGTCGTCGAAAGATCCGGCGATCTTCAGGTCGACCCGGCCGATCCGAACCGGCGCGCCGGGGTCCACATTGAGCAGGACCTTCCAGGACGTGCCGGCCGGTTCCAGACTGGCCGCGACCCGGGGCGAATAGAAACCCTCGCTGGCGAGAAAGGCGCGGATCTGGGTCGGGGCCTGGGCGACCAGGCGGCGCAACTGGGTTTCGTCCAGGCGTTCGCTGGTGCGCCAACGGTACAGGTCCAGGTGGTTTTCCAGCAATGGGCGCTGGTCCTTGGGTACCCGCAGGTCGATGGCATAGGCGGGCGCCCCTTCGGCGGCCGCCGGCCCGGGGCAGGCCAGGATCAGACAGCAGGCCCAGGCCGCGCAGGCCCGGCGGAGGTCCATGGCTATTTCCTGCCAATCCGGCGCAGCAGTTCCCAGACCGGCAGGGCCGCCAGTCCGCCCACCATGCCGGCCAGGTAGCTGGGGATGGTGAAGTTGAAGGCCAGCAGCCACAGCCGTCCCGCCGCGAAGCTGGCGACAAGCATGGCTGCGACGGTGACGAGGAGCTTCTGCCAGAGGCTCATGCAGACAGTTTCATTGCAGGGTAAAGGGCGGCGGCGTGTATTCCAGCACCAGGGTGCCGAGTCGCCGGTTCAGGCCCATGATGGGGATGACGGCGCGCAACTTGCCCTCCGGGACCTGCTCGACCTGGATCTCGCCGGCCTGCAGGTATTGCGCCGGGTACAGGCTGGAGAACTGGGCCGCGATCTGCTTGCGGTCGCTGGCGACAATGACCTTGCCTTCCGGATTGGCCAGCAGGGCGGACTGGAAACCCCGAATCTGCACCAGGTCGGTCAAATACTGGTCCACCTGGTCCAGGTTGGCGGCCATGACCTCCCGGCGCACGGCCCAGGCGAGGGGGGTGCCGAACCGGCGCAGCGCCTCCTCATTGCCGCGGGCGTCGAGCTGGCGGGCCTGCTCGATCAGCTCGGCCCTGGCTTGGACATGCTGTGCCTGGCTCTGGGCCAGCTTGTCTTCAACCGCGCCCACCGCCGCGACTTTCCAGGCATACAAGGCCACCGCCAACACGACCAGGGCCGCGCCCAGGCCGATCATGACCTTGCGATTGGTATCCAAGCCGGCGAATTTGGACTGGATGCTTGTTTCCAGGGTGTTCTCTTTGTTCTCTTCCGGATTGTTCATGACAGGTTCCTTTCTAAGGTTTGCCGACGGGTTCAACGGACAAGCGTGGACAACGGTTTATTGGCTGCATTGAGATCGACGTAGTTCATCTGCCGGATCAGCATGCCCAGGTCTTCATGGAGTTGGGCCAAAGCGCTTTCCGGCAGGCTTTCCAAGGCATGGGGCACCAGGCCGGTCAGGGGCTGGGGCGCCCGGTCCAGGGTGGCCCGGCCCTGGGCCGTGAGCTGCAGATTCACCACGCGGCGGTCGGTCTCGCTGCGCTGGCGTTCCACTAGCCCCGCTTTGGCCAGTTTCTCCAGCATGTTGCTGGCGGTGGAAATGTGCACGGACAGGACCTCGCTCAGGTGGGACACAGTGATGCCCGGGTGTTCGGCGATGGCCGCGAGGATCCAGACCTGGGCGCCGGACACCCCGCAGGCATCTTCCAGGACGCGGAAGTGGTGGCGCACGGCGGCGATGATGATGCGGAACTGCTTCAGGGTTTCCGTGGCGAGTGGCTTGCTCATGATCGGTTTCTCGGTTGGGCCTTGGTATTGGATCTTGGGATCGTATCTTGGCAGCCAGATTCGGTTGCCGGGTTGGAGTCGGCTAAATCGCGCGGGTATTCTGCCGAAAATTCCACCACAAGGGGGATTCAGGGACGCTACCCGGTCCGTGCGGCTGCCGGAGAAGTGCCGGACAGAGGTGCCGGATCGGATATGACATCGAATAGGACGTCCTGTTTTTATAGGAAAATATATGCCGTGATAACATCGCCGCTGCCGCAAGTACAGGGCTTTCGGTACCTCCAATAACCGCTTGCCCACTGAACCGCTTCCCGGCCGCCGGCGTGGCCACCAGGCCCTTCATGCAGCTTCGGGGCCAATCGGAACCATGGATCATAGGAATGAAACAGCCATGCGCAAGGTCATGAGAAGAACAACGCTATCGCTTTCGCTGATGTTGGCCCTGGGCGGTTGCGCCCATATGGGGCCCAACAGCATCAGGGGCAACCGTCTCGACTACAACATGGCGATCCAGCAGACCAACGACCAGGAACTGCTGCTGAATCTGGTGCGCCTGAAGTACCGCGACCGCATCTACTTCATGAACGTCGAACGCGTCGTCTCGGCGCTGGAATTCAACCGCAGCCTCGGCCTCGGGGCGACGTTGCCGCCGGACGTCGATCCCACCTATTCCATCGGCCCGGTCTCGGCCAGCTACAACGAAAAGCCTTCCCTTTTCTACACCCCTTTGGAAGGCGACAAGTTCGTGCGCCAGATGCTGACGCCCATCGGCCTGGAAAACATCCTGCTGCTGACCCGCTCGGGCTGGTCCATCGAGCGGGTCATGCTGGAAACCGTGCAGACCATGAACGATCTCAAGAACGCGCCTTCCGCGTCGGGACCGACCCCGGACTATGAGCCGGAGTTTCGCGATTTCCGCGAGGCGGTGCGCGCCCTGCGCGCCTTGCAGACCCGGGGCTTGGTCGGATTCGGGCGGGATGGCGGGGAGAACGGCGACTATGAGCTGCGCATCGCAGACGAGGCCGCCAATGACCCGGATGCCGTCCGCTTCCGCGCCCTGTTGAACCTGGACCCCAGCCTCACCCATTACCGCGTGTTCATCGGCATCGGCGCCCCGGACCGTCGGAGCATCGCCGTGACGACGCGGGCCATGACCGGGGTGCTGTATTACCTCTCCCAGGGGGTGAACACCCCCGAGGCCGACCGGGCTGCGGGGCGGGTGACGCGCACCCATACTGCGTCGGGCGCCGACTTCGACTGGAACAGCATGCTGGACGGGGTGCTGCGGATCGATTCGTCGCCCAATCGCCCGGAAAATGCGGCCGTGGCGGTCCACTACCGGGGCAGCTGGTTCTACATCGGCGACGAGGATCTGCAGAGCAAGACCACCTTCTCTCTCCTGGCCCAGCTCATGACCCTGCAGGCCGGCCCGGCCGTGGCGGGCAACGCGGCGTTGTCGTTTTCGGTGGGTGGGCAGTAAAGGTGCCCGATATCGGAATGGCGGGTTGGGCAGCGGCGCGGCGCCATCCAAATGAAAAGCGCAGCACATCAACATGTCGGGCTTGGCGGCCCAATCTAGGGTCAAGGATGGTCGCTTGCTTCATTCCACCATCTCCAACGCCTCCTGCTGCGCCAGCCATTCCCCTTCCAGTTGTTCCAGTTCCCTGGCCAGATCGGCCTGCTCGAACAGGTGGGCCTTCAGGGCGTCTTTCCGGTCCTCGCCATAGATGTCGGGATCGGCCAGCAGGGCCTCCAGCTCCGCCTTGCGGGCATTGCGCCGGGCGATTTGTTCTTCCAGGCGCTTGATGCGGGCCTCGATGGGCTTCCGGTTGGCGGACAGTCGACGCCGGGCCTCGGCTTCCTGGCGTTTCTGCTCCTTGCGGTCGCCGCTGTCCCGGGCGGCGGCCTGGGGTTCCGCCGGTCTAGGGTCGGGCGCGGCCCTGGCGGCCCGGGCCTTGCCCAGCTTGGTCTCGAACAGCCAGTCCCGGTAGTCGTCCAGGTCCCCGTCGAAGGGTTTGAGGCCGCAGTCGGCGACGATCAGGAATTCCTCGGTGGTGGCGCGCAGCAGGTGGCGGTCGTGGGACACCAGCACCAGGGTGCCTTCGAACTGGGCCAGGGCCACGGTGAGCGCCTCCCGGGTCTCCAGGTCAAGGTGGTTGGTGGGTTCGTCCAGTAACAGCAGGTTGGGCCGCTGCCAGACGATCAGGGCCAGGGCCAGGCGCGCCTTCTCGCCGCCGGAGAAGGGGGCGATGGGGGTCGAGGCCATGTCGCCGGAGAAGTTGAAGCCACCCAGGAAGTTGCGCAGTTCCTGCTCCCGCACCCGGGGCGCGATCCGGGCCATATGCCACATGGGGGACTGGTCGTGGCGCAGCATCTCCACCTGGTGCTGGGCAAAGTAGCCGACGGCCAGGCCCTTGCCCTGGGTGAACTCGCCGGCCAGGGGCGGCAGTTCCCCCACCAGGGTCTTGATCAGGGTGGACTTGCCGGCGCCGTTCACCCCCAGTAGGCCGATGCGCTGGCCGGCCTGGAGGTTGAGGTTGATGTGGGAGAGGATGGTTTTCGCCCCCTCTCCCCTGGCCCCTCCACCGCTTGCGGGGGAGGGGAGTGTATACCCCGCCACCACGTCCTCCAGCACCAGCAGCGGATTGGGCGCGCGTTCCGGCTCGCGGAATTCGAAGCTGAAGCTGGCGGCGGCGTGGATGGGGGCCAGGTCTTCCATCTTGGCCAGCATCTTCATTCGGCTCTGGGCCTGCTTGGCCTTGGTGGCCTTGGCCTTGAAGCGGTCGATGAAGGATTGCAGGTGGGCGCGTTCCCGGGATTGCTTCTCGAAGGCGGCCTGGCCCAGGGCCAGGTTGATGGCGCGCTGCTTTTCGAAGGCGGAGTAGTTGCCGCCATATCGGGTCAGCTTGCGGTCGGCAAGGTGGGCGATGACGTTGACCACGCCGTCCAGGAAGTCCCGGTCGTGGGAGATGATGATGAGGGTGCCGGGGTAGCGCTTGAGCCAGTCTTCAAGCCAGAGAATGGCGTCCAGGTCCAGGTGGTTGGTGGGCTCGTCCAGCAGCAGCAGGTCAGAGGGGCACATCAGGGCCTGGGCCAGGTTGAGGCGCATGCGCCAGCCCCCCGAGAAGCTGGCCACGGACTGTTGCATCTGGGCCTGGGAAAAGCCCAGGCCGGTGAGCAGCTGTTCGGCCCGGGCGCGCACGGTATAGGCGTCGGCATCTCCCAGGTGGGCGTGGATCTCGCCTATCTTGTGGCCGTCATGGGCCGTCTCCGCCTCGGCCAGGTCCGCCTCCAGGCGGCGCAGGGTGGTATCGCCGTCGATGGCGTATTCCACCGCCGGACGTTCCAGGGCCGGGGTCTCCTGGGCCACGTAGGCGATGCGCCAGGCGGCGGGGAAATCCACGTCGCCCGCGTCGGGGTGCAGTTCCCCCCGCAGCAGGGCGAACAGGCTGGACTTGCCGGAACCGTTGGCACCGATCAGGCCGACCTTTTCGCCTGGGTTGAGGGAGAGGTCGGCCTTTTCCAGCAGGGGCTTGGTACCACGGATGAGGGTGAGGGATTGCAGGCGGATCATGGGATGGCATTATCCCAGCAATGGCGCTGCACAAGGTTGACGGATATGTCCGGGGCGTTCAGGCTTGAAAAATGCTTTTGCCGCAAAATATCATCCCTCCCGTGATGTTCTGTCCCAAACTGAACTCGAAGAGGGATACCGGCATCGGTAACCCGGGCGGTCGACGGAGGCCGACATCGACGCGGTATGCGGTTCGCCCGCGCCGATGGGCAAGCCGCCCGGCAACACGCTTCGCGAAGATAGGGACGCCATGACCCAACCTGCCTCCATGCACCAATCCGCCACGAATCGAACCGGGCTGTATCTCCTGTTGATCAGCGTCCACGGCCTCATCAGGGGTACCAACCTGGAGCTGGGCCGGGATGCGGATACCGGCGGACAGACCCTCTACGTGGTGGAACTGGCCCGCGCCCTGGCGGAGCTGCCCGGGGTGGCCCGGGTGGACCTGATGACCCGGCGCGTGGCGGACCCCCAGGTGAGCGCGGATTACGCCCAGCCCATCGAGACCCTGGCTCCCAATGCACGAATCGTGCGCATCGACGCAGGCCCGGAGGGCTACATCCGCAAGGAGGAACTCTGGGACCACCTGGACTCCTTCGCCGACAACGCCCTGGCCTTCCTGCGCGCCGAGGGTCGTACCCCCGACATCGTCCACAGCCACTATGCCGACGCCGGCTACGTGGGCACCCGACTGGCCAACCTGCTGGGGGTGCCCCTGGTGCATACCGGCCATTCCCTGGGCCGGGTCAAGCGCCGCCGCCTGCTGGCCTCGGGCTTGAAGCGGGACCTGATCGAGGCCCGCTATCACATGGCGCGGCGGGTGGAGGCGGAGGAACTGACCCTGGGCACCGCCTCCCTGGTGATCGCCTCCACCGCCAACGAGATCGAAGACCAGTACGGCATGTACGACCACTACCAGCCGGAGCAGATGCAGGTCATCCCGCCGGGCACGGACCTGAAGCGCTTCATGCCGCCGGACGGCAGGGAGCAGCGCGCCCCCATCGCCGCCGAGGTGGCCCGGTTCCTGGCCGATCCCGCCAAACCCATGATCCTGGCCCTGTCCCGGCCCGACGAGCGCAAGAACATTGCCACCCTGGTGCAGGCCTACGGCGAATCCCCGGAGCTCCAGGACATGGCCAACCTGGTGGTGGTGGCCGGCAACCGGGATGACATCCGCGATCTGGATACCGGCGCCCAGACGGTGCTGAGCGACCTGCTGCTGGATATCGACCGCTACGATCTCTACGGCCGGGTGGCCTACCCCAAGCACCACAAGCGCGAGGACGTGTTCATGCTCTACCGGCTGGCGGCGGCCTCGGGCGGGGTGTTCGTCAACCCGGCCCTGACCGAGCCCTTCGGCCTGACCCTGATCGAGGCGGCGGCCTCGGGCCTGCCCATTGTCGCCACCTTCGACGGCGGACCCAGGGACATCATCGGCAATTGCCACAACGGCTACCTGGTCGACCCCCTCAATCCCGAGGACATAACCGCGGCCATGATGGAGGTGATGAAGGACAAGGGCAACTGGGCGCGCCTGGCCCAGGAAGGCCTGCACGGGGTGCAGCGCCACTATTCCTGGTCGGCCCACGCGCAGCGCTACCTGGCCGCCGTGCAGCCGCTGCTGGCCCGGGGCGGCCCCGCCAAGGCGCCGCCGCCGCGCCGCCCCATGCTCTACCACGACCGGGCCATCTTCACCGACCTGGACCAGAACCTGCTGGGCGATCCGGAATCCCTGGCGGAATTCGTGCGGGTGGTGCGGGAAAAACGCAAGTGCGCCAGCTTCGGCATCGCCACCGGCCGTTCCCTGGAGTCCGCCCTCAAGGTCATGCGCCGCTACGGCATTCCCATGCCGGACGTGCTCATCACCAGCCTGGGCACAGAGATCCACTTCGCGCCGGAATACACCGTGGACAAGGCCTGGACCCGGCATATCGACCACCTCTGGACCCCCGGAACCGTGCGTGCGATCCTGGACGAGCTGCCGGGCCTGAAGCGTCAGCCCAAGGACGAACAGGGACGGTTCAAGGTCAGCTATTACATCGACCCCCAGGTGGCGCCTTCCCTGGAGGAGATCAACCGCCTGCTGCACCAGGGCGACCAGACCGTCAACGTCACCTTCTCCTTCGGCCAGTTCCTGGACGTGGTGCCGGTGCGCGCGTCCAAGGGCTTCGCGGTACGCTGGTTCGCGGACCAGTGGGGCATCCCCCTGGAGCACATCCTGGCTGCGGGGGGGTCCGGCGCAGACGAGGACATGATGCGGGGCAACACCCTGGCGGTGGTGGTGGCCAACCGCCACAACGACGAATTGCGCGCCCTGGCCGAGGTGGAGCGCATCTACTTCGCCCAGGCCGGGTATGCCCGGGGCATCCTGGAGGCCATCGAGTACTACGATTTCTACAGTGCCTGCCGGGTGCCGCCGGCGGGGGAGCGCTGAATGGCGCCGGCCGCGAACCAGGCCATCCTCCTGGCCACGGACCTGGACCGCACCCTATTGCCCAACGGCACTCAGCCGGAATCCCCCTCGGCCCGGCCGCGCTTCCACCGCTTCGTGGCGCTGCCTGAGGTCACACTGGCCTACGTGACCGGGCGCCACCGGGAACTGGTGGAGCAGGCCATGGCCGACTACGACCTGCCCCGTCCCGATTTCGTCATCTGCGACGTGGGCACCAGCCTGTACCAGGTCCATGAACGGGATTGGTCCCTGCGGCCGGACTGGCAACAGGCCATCTCCGGGGATTGGACCGTGCACGGGAAAATCCTCGGCCACGACGCCCTGGCCGCCGTGCTGGCGGACCTCACCGAGTTGCGCCTGCAGGAAGCCGCCAAGCAGGGGCCATGCAAGCTGAGCTACTACGCTGATCCCCTGGCCGATCCCGCCGAGTTCCTGGATCGGGTGCGGGCCCGTCTCGATGCCACCGGTGCCCGGGTCAACCTGGTGTGGAGCGTGGACGAGACCACCGCCACCGGCTTGCTGGACGTGCTGCCGGCGAGCGCCAGCAAGCTCCACGCCCTGGCGTTCCTACGCGAACAACTGGACATCGCCCTGGATCACACCGTGTTCGCCGGGGACAGCGGCAACGACATGGAGGTGCTGGAGAGCGCGGTACCCTCGGTCCTGGTGGCCAACGCCCAGGAGGGCGTGCGCGCCGAGGCCGTGGCCCGGTCCCTCCGTCTTGGTCACGGTCCGGCCCTGTACCTGGCCGGGGGCGGCCTGGGCGGCATGAACGGCAATTACAGCGCCGGCATCCTGGAGGGGGTGGCCCACTTCATCCCTGCCACCCGTGCCTGGCTGGAGGCCTGAACGCATGAAACAAAACCAAGCAAACGCGCGCCCCATCCTGTTCGGCGAGGTCCTGTTCGACCGCTTTCCCGATGGCGCCGAGGTCCTGGGCGGGGCGCCCTTCAACGTGGCCTGGCACCTGCGCGGCTTCGGCGAGGACCCGCTGTTCATCAGCCGGGTTGGGAAGGACGATGCCGGACGCCAGGTGCGCCTGGCCATGACCGCCTGGGGCATGGACAGTGCCGGCCTTCAGACCGATCCGGCGCATCCCACCGGCGCGGTGCGGATCGAGCTGAGGGGCGGCGAGCCCCATTTCGAGATCCTGCCGGACCAGGCCTACGACTTCATCTATCTCGCCGACATGCCGGAGCTGGAGCATCCCGCCTTCCTCTACCACGGCAGCCTGGCCCTGCGCCGACCGGAATCCCGCACCACCCTGGAGACCCTGCTGCGGCACTTCGATATGCCGGTATTCCTGGACGTCAACCTGCGCCCACCCTGGTGGGCGGTGGCGGATATCCTGCGCTGGGTGGCGCGGGCCGACTGGGTCAAACTGAACCAGGACGAACTGGATAAATTGGACCCGGGCGAGGATGACCTGGCGGCCCGGGCGCGCCGGTTTCTCGGCCACTACGATCTGCAAAAGCTCCTCGTCACCCGAGGCGGGGAGGGGGCACTGGCCATGAGCGCCACCGGGGAGGCCGAGAGCGTCAGGCCCGCCGCCGCGACCCGGGTGGTGGACACGGTGGGGGCGGGGGATGCCTTCACCTCGGTGTTTGTCCTGGGGCAGTTGCGCGGCTGGCCCCTGGCCGCCACCCTGGAGCGGGCCCAGGGCTTCGCCTCCGCCATCGTCGGCATCCGGGGCGCCACCGTGGCGGACCGAGCCTTCTACCAACAATTTCTCGATGCCTGGAGCGTGCGGTGAACAGACACAAGGAGTTGGTCCAGCGTCTACGCGATTACTTTCAGGACAACCGCAGCGAGGCCCATCGCACCCTGCACCATCTCATGTCCCTGGAAATGGGCTTTTTGCTGCGCAGCCAGATCCTGGACGCCTACGCCGCCCTGCAGGCGGAAGGCGAGGTGAGCACGGGCCAGGGATCCCCCCTGAGCGAGGCCGTTCACCTTTGCCAGGAAGCGGCGGTGAACCACGCATGGGTCTATCTGGCCCTGCGCCTGGGCGTGGCGCGCTGGCTGTACCTGCGCATCCATGTGGAGACCATGGGGTTGGAGGAGATCTCCGTCGCGGGCTATCTCCACTTCAAGGAGCGCCTGGCGGCCGGGGTGGAGGAGGGGGCCTGGACCCTGGAATTCGACGTGGCCCCCTTCACCCGGGAGATGCACAAGCTCCAGGAGGCGGATTCCATCGGCCAGGGCGTGCAATTCCTCAACCGGCGCCTGTCCAGCCGCATGTTCGAGGCCCTGGAGGTGGGGGCCCTGCGCCTGCTGGATTTCCTGCGGGTGCACCGCTGCCGTGACCAGCAGCTGATGCTGAGCGCCGACGTGGAGAACCTGGCCAGCCTGCGTGAGGTCCTGCGCCAGGCGGAGACCCATCTGCGCGGCCTGCCCTCCGACACGCCCTGGACGGAACTGGCCCACGCCTTGCGCGCCATGGGTTTCGAGCCGGGCTGGGGCGCGGACGCCGGCCATGTACGCGGCACCATGAAGCTGCTACGGGACCTGCTGGAGGCGCCCTCGCCTCAGATCATGGAGGACTTCCTGGCGCGGGTGCCCATGATCTTCTCGGTGGCCATCCTCTCGCCCCACGGCTGGTTCGGCCAGTCCAACGTGCTGGGCAGGCCCGACACCGGGGGCCAGGTGGTGTACATCCTGGACCAGGTGCGGGCCTTGGAGCAGGACATGCGCCGACGTCTGCGGGAACAGGGCCTGGCGGACATAGAACCCCAGGTGGTGGTCATCACCCGCCTGATCCCGGAAGCGGATGGCACCACCTGCGACCAGCGCCTGGAAGCCATCGCCGGTACCGCCAACGCCCGCATCCTGCGGGTGCCGTTCCACAATGCCGCCGGTGAGGTGATTCCCAACTGGATTTCCCGTTTCGAGGTGTGGCCCTATCTGGAGCGCTTCGCCATGGACGCGGAACGGGAACTGCTGGCGGAACTGCACGGCCGTCCGGACCTCATCGTCGGCAACTATTCCGACGGCAACCTGGTCGCGACCCTCATGTCCGGCAGCCTGGGGGTGACCCAGTGCAACATCGCCCACGCCTTGGAGAAGACCAAGTACCTGTATTCCGACCTGTATTGGCGCGACCTGGACCCCCAGTACCACTTCGCCTGCCAGTTCACCGCCGACCTCATCGCCATGAACGCGGCGGACTTCATCATCGCCTCCACCTACCAGGAGATCGCCGGCACCCCACAAGGCCTGGGCCAGTACGAGTCCTACATGGCCTTCACCCTGCCCGGCCTGTACCGGGTGGTGTGGGGCACGGACGTGTACGACCCCAAGTTCAACATCGTCTCGCCGGGGGCCGATCCCGAGGTGTATTTCCCCTACGGCGCCGCGGAACGTCGCCTGACCCACCTGCAGCCGCGCATCGAGGAACAGGTGCTGGGCCGCGACGTGGGCGACGAGGCCAGGGGCACCCTGATCGATCCCGACAAGCCGGTGCTGTTCACCATGGCGCGCCTGGACCGCATCAAGAACATCACCGGCCTGGTGGACTGGTACGGCCAGAACGGCGAACTGCGCAACCTGGCCAACCTGGTGGTGGTGTCCGGCCATGTGAACCCCGACCGCTCCGGCGACAACGAGGAGCGGCAACAGATCTATGCCATGCACGAGTTGATGGACCGCCACGGGCTGGACAACCAGATGCGCTGGCTGGGTCAGCACCTGGACAAGGCCACGGCGGGGGAACTGTATCGCTGGGTGGCGGATCGGCGCGGCGCCTTCGTCCAGCCCGCCCTGTTCGAGGCCTTCGGTCTGACCGTGATCGAGGCCATGGCCTCGGGCCTGCCCACCTTCGCCACCTGCTTCGGCGGCCCGCTGGAGATCATAGTGGACGGCATTTCCGGCTTCCATATCGATCCCAACCACGGCGACGCGGCCGCCGAGCGCCTCGCCGAGTTCTTCCGCCGCTGCCGAAGCGAAGACACCTACTGGAAGACGATCTCCATCGCCTCCCTGGCCCGGGTGGAGGCCAACTACACCTGGCGCCGCTACGCCGAGCGCATGCTCACCCTGGCGCGGGTATATGGCTTCTGGAAATACGTCAGCAACCTGGAACGGTCGGAGACCCGGCGCTATCTGGAGATGTTCTACGGCCTGCAATTCCGTACGCTGGCGGCTCAGATCGGCGGCTGAAGGCGTATCCTGCGGTCCGTCCGGGCTCAGCATAAAACCAGGAACCACCCATGTACGAACAAGCCTCCCACTCGCTGCTGAACGATATCCTGGTCAGGCTCAAGCCCGAGATCGGCAACCTGCGGCTGCGGCATTTCTACACCCGCCTGGGGGCGAACTTCTACGCCATCCATACCCTGTTCCAGTTGCTCTATGGGCGCCGTCCCGATTTCAAGGAGCAGATGGTCAGCCTGGTGGAGACGCTGGCCCTGCGTTACATCGAGCGCTCCCCGGCCCTGCGTAAATCGGACCTGGCGCGGGAAAAGGACTACAACTGGTTCCTGAGCCAGAAATGGGTCGGCAACGCGCTCTACTGCGACCGTTTCGCGGACGACCTGAAAGGCCTGCGCGCGAACCTGCCCTACCTGCAGGAACTGGGCATCAACCTGTTGCACATCATGCCCATGCTGGATTGCCCGCCGGACAACAGCGACGGCGGTTACGCGGTGCGCGACTTCTACCGGATCGATCCGCGATTCGGCACCGTCGAGGATGTGGAGGCGCTAGCCGCCACGCTGAAAAAGCGGGACATGCTGCTGGCCCTGGACGTGGTGGTCAACCACACCTCCGACGAGCACGAATGGGCGCAACGGGCGCGCCAGGGCGAGAAGAAATACCAGAATTACTACTTCGTGTTCGACGACCGCGAGACCCCGGACATCTTCGAGGAGACCATGCCGGAGATCTTTCCGGTCACCGCCCCTGGCAACTTCACCTGGGACGAAGAAATGGGCAAGTGGGTGATGACGGTATTCAACCACTACCAGTGGGACCTGAACTATCACAACCCGGCGGTGCTGATCGAGATGATCGACATCATCCTGTTCTGGGCCAACCGGGGCGCGGACATCCTGCGCCTGGACGCGGTGGCCTTCCTCTGGAAGAAGATGGGCGGCGTGTGCCAGAACGAGCGGGAGGCGCACCTGATCCTGCAGCTGATGAAGGATTGCTGCCAGGTGACCGCGCCGGGGGTGCTGTTCATCGCCGAGGCCATCGTCGCGCCCGGCGAGATCTCCAAGTATTTCGGCGAGGATGCCATCAACGCCAAGGAATGCGAGATCGCCTACAACGCCACCTTGATGGCCCTGCTCTGGGACGCGGTGGCGACCAGGAACGCGAGCGTGCTGCGCCAGGGGATCAACAACCTGCCCATCAAGCTGGAACGGGCGACCTGGCTCAACTACGTGCGTTGTCACGACGACATCGGGCTGGGATTCGACGACAACGACATCCGCCTGGCGGGCTACGATCCGGCCGCCCACCGGCGCTTTCTGCTCGATTACTTCACCGGCCGGTTTCCCGGCTCGAACGCCAGGGGCCTGCCCTTCGGCGAGAACCCCAAGACCGGCGACGCGCGCATTTCCGGCTCCCTGGCTTCACTGGTGGGGCTGGAGACCGCGCTGGAAAACCAGGACGAAGCGGCCATCGACGACGCCATCAAGACCATCGTGCTGCTGAACAGCATGATCCTCTCGTTCGGCGGCATCCCGCTGCTTTACTACGGCGATGCCATCGGTACGCTCAACTGCCTGGAATATCTCGCGGACCCCGCCAAGGCCGCCGACAACCGCTGGATGAACCGCTCCAACTTCAACTGGAGCAAGGCGGAAAAACGCCACGAAACCGGCACTGTGGAGCAACGGATATTCAGCGCCCAGAAAAGGATGATCGCGCTGCGCAAGGAGACCACGGCGTTCGCGGATTTCGACAACCGCCAACTGCTGGCGGTGGATAACACCAACCTGCTGGTCTTTTCCCGGACCGATCCGCAAAACAACCGCAACCGGGTCCTGGTGGTGGGCAACTTCAACGACGCGGCCCAGACCCTGCCGGTCGACGCCCTCAGGCCCCACGGTTTCTTCCAGACCGACGGTATGAAGGACCTTTGCACGGGCGCGCGCGTCGAGGTGGAAAACGACGGGATCCTCGTGCCGGCGCTGTCCTGCTTTTGGCTCACCGATTGATGCGAAGTTAGCATGCACATGGAAGGTGAGTGGACCTCCGCACCGGGTGGAACCAGCCTTCGCGCAGCGGAATGGATGGACTGGCAAGACCCATAAGGCAACCCATAAGGCAAGGCGAGCATGAGCGACACCCCGATCAAGCGCATCAAGAAGGGCCTGAGTGCCGGCTATTCCCTGTTCTACGTTCTTTGCCAGGAGGAAGGACGGCTGGAGCGCATGCTGGCGGAAGCCAGCGCGACGCACTACGGGGATGACCGGCCGCTTCTGGTCTGGACCAGCGCCGGCGGGTTCCAGAGCCGCGAGGGCGAAATGGATGGGATGACGGACCCGCTGCAGGCGATCCGTCACGTGGCCTCCGTCAAGGGTGAGGGATTCTTCCTGATGAAAGACCTGCCCGGCCATTTCGGCGACACTCCGGCGCTGGTGCGGGCCTTGCGCGACCTGGACCAGGCCCTGGCGGAACGGGATGTCCATATCTTCCTCTCCCATCCCCAACTGATATTGCCGGAGACCCTGAAGAGCCAGGTGTTCCCGGTGGAACTGGGCATGCCCACGGAACAGGAGATCCTTGATTTCCTGGCCCAGGCGGTGGAGCGGAAGCGGCTGCCTGTTCAGAGCGAGGATTGGCGGGTCCAGTGCGCCTCGGCGATGAAGGGGATGACCCTGTACGAAATAGACCATCTGCTGCGGCGCCTGGTGCGGGAGAAACAGCTCTGGATCGACGATGCCATGCCGGAGATCATCGAGGCGAAATCCGCCATCCTGATGAAGGAAAGCTGTCTGAAGTACATCGGCAACACGATGGACATCGACCATCTGGGCGGACTGGACAACCTGAAGGAGTGGGTGCAAAGCCGCAAGACGCTGTTCACCCGCCAGGCCCTCGATTCGGGCATCCCGTTGCCCAAGGGGGTGCTGTTCATGGGCGTGAGCGGCTGCGGCAAGAGCGTGGCGGCCAAGGTCATCGCCAGCAACTGGAACCTGCCGCTGGTGCGGCTGGACATGAACCTGGTGCTTTCCGGGGCGTTCGGCGCGCCGGAGTATGCCTTCGACCGGGCGCTGCGGGTCGCGGAACAGATCGCGCCCCTGGTGCTCTGGATCGACGAGATGGAAAACAGCTTCGGCTACGACGTCGGCGCCTCGGGCGGCAATACCAACATCTTTTCCAGCTTCCTGACCTGGATGCAGGAAAAGCCCGATGCGGTGTTCGTGGTGGCGACGGCCAACCGCATCGAGAAGCTGCCGGCGGAGGTGATCCGCAAGGGACGCTTCGACCAGTTGTTCTTCCTCGACCTGCCCAACGACCAGGAGCGGAAGATGATCTTCCGCATCCATATCGCCGATTTCGGGACGGACCCGGATACCTTCAACCTCAACCTGTTCGCCGCCGCCACCCGGGAATGGAGCGGGGCGGAGATCGAGCAGGCCGTGAAGGCGGCGCGCATCCGCGCCTACACGGAAAACCGACCCCTCAGCCAGAACGACATCATCTGGAATACCGGCCGCATGGTGCCCCTGTCGCGAACCATGGGAGAGCAGATCAAGGAGCTGCGCCAATGGGCCCAGACCCGCGCGACGCCGGCATCGAGGAAGGCCGAGGCCTGAACCGGCTGCACGGGCCCCCTAGGGAAGATCAGGTATCCCCAGGCCGGTCGGATCGTCGACACAGTCGCAACAATTCCGGCAGCGGCCGGGTATTGAGGACATCCTCGGCTTCCAGCCAGCCTCTGCGGGCCTGGCCGATGCCGTAACGCAGGTGGTCGAAGTCGAGTTCGCCGTGGGCATCGGAATCGATGGCGACCAGCACGCCTTCCTCCTTGGCCAGCCGGCAGTGTGTGTCGAGCAGGTCCAGGCGCTCAGGGTGGGCGTTGAGTTCCAGGAAGCAACCGTGGCGCCGCGCCGCGCGGATGACGTGAGGCATGTCCACGTCGTAGGGCTCCCGGCTGTCGATGAGGCGCCCGGTGGGGTGGGCGAGGATGGTGACCAGGGGATTGGCCAGGGCGGCGAGAATGCGCCGGGTCTGGGCCTCGCGCGACAGGTTGAAGCGGCTGTGCACGGCGGCCACCACCAGGTCCAGCTCGGCAAGCACGTCGTCGGGCAGGTCCAGACTGCCGTCCTCCAGGATGTCCACCTCGATGCCCTTGAGCACGGTGAAGTTCGTGTGTTGCGACTTGAGCTCCCGGTTCAGCCGGTCGATGGCGGTCCCCTGTTCGCGCAGGCGGCGCGGGTCCAGGCCGTGGGCCATGGTGAGGCGGCGGGAATGTTCGGTGATGGCGATGTAGTCCAGTCCCCGGGCGCGGGCCGCCGCCACCATGGCCTCCAGGCCGGCGTGGCCGTCGGTGGCGGTGGTGTGAACATGCAGGTCGCCGCGCAGGTCCTCCCGGCTGACTAGGTCGGGCAGTTCGCCGGCGGCCGCGGCCTGGATCTCGCCCTGGTTTTCCCGCAGTTCCGGGGGTATCCAGGCCAGGCCCAGGGCCCGGAACACGGATTCCTCGGTGGCGCCGGCGATGCGCCGTGGGCCCTGTAACACACCGTATTCGTTCACTTTCAGGCCGCGTTCCCGGGCCAGGGCGCGCACGGCGATGTTGTGGGCCTTGCTGCCGGTGAAGTAGTGCAGGGCCGCGCCCAGGCTGGCCTGGGGCACCACACGCAAATCCACCTGCAGGCCGCATTTCAGCACCACGCTGGCCCGGGTCGTGCCCAGGGCCAGCACCCGTTCCACCTCGTCGTACTCGGCGAAGCGGGCCATGGTCCCGGCCGCGTCCTCGGCAGTCACCAGGATGTCGATATCCCCCACCGTGTCCCGCCGGCGCCGGTAGCTGCCGGCGATGACGGCCTCGCCCACGCCCAGCCCCCGGGCCAGATAATCGCGCAGGGGTTCGGCGTACTGGCTGGCGCTGGCCAGCTTGAAGCGCTTGCTGGCCCCGAGGTTGGCTTCCAGGGCGGCAAGCAGTTTCAATTCGGTCTTCTCGCCAAAGCCTGGCAGCTCGCGCAGGCGGCCGTCCCGGGCGGCGCGGTAGAGCTGGGCCGGGGTCTGGATGTCCAGTTCGTGGTACAGGGCATGCACCCGCTTGGGCCCCAGGCCGGGCAGATGCAGCAGGTCGGTGAGGGTGGCCGGCAGTTCCCGCTTGAGCTGCTCCAGCATGCGGCAACGGCCGGTTTCGACGATCTCGCGGATCTTGGCAGACAGGGCCTTGCCGATGCCCGGCAACCGGGTCAGG
Source organism: uncultured Pseudomonadota bacterium (assembly GCA_963713085.1). Lineage (GTDB taxonomy): Bacteria > Pseudomonadota > Gammaproteobacteria > Burkholderiales > Thiobacillaceae > PFJX01. The sequence goes on from CAVQKQ010000006.1 coordinate 24,175, forward strand.
TCCTCGCCCTTCGCCAGCATCGCGCCGGCTTCCCAGGGCAGGTTTTCCATCTGGCGCGCCGCGTTGCGGTAGGCGCGCACCCGGAACGGGTTGGCCGCCTCAATCTCCAGCAGGTCGGCGATGTCGTTGAGGATGGCGGCGATGTCGGCGTTGTGGGTGGGCATGGTCAGCCTTTGATGCAGATCAGCGGTTCCAGCCGCGCCACCTTCTTCGCCAGGCCGGCGGCTTGGGCGGCGTCCACCACCGCGCCCACGTCCTTGTAGGCGCCGGGGGCCTCCTCGGCGACGCCGCACAGGCCGTGCAAACGCATGGCCCCGTGGGGCTCGATGCGCCAGAGGGTGTCGGTAATTCTGCGTAGCAGGGCGAGGTTCATGATCGACTCCCGTTCAAACATCCACCACGCACTGGGCATGCCAGATTGCGTCTTCATCCTGCCAGACGCGCAGTTCGGTATAGGTGGCGCCCTTGACCTCCACCGCAGGATGGTGGCGTCCGCGCTCCAGCGCTTCGCCCCAGCCACGGCCCCGCAAGCCGCCGTCCTCCAGGACCGCCTCGAAGCGGGAAAACAGCATGTGCCGGGTTGCCATCTGGTAGACCTAGGCGTTGAGCCAGTTCGCCAGCAGCAACTCCCGGTCCGGCGCCGCGCAGGCGACTTCGACGATGCTCTCCGGGCGCACAGTAGCCGGGTCGGTGACCACCGCGGTCATCGCAAGGGCGGCCTGCTCGAAGGCCTCGGCCGGGGTGGCGCCGAAGCCGTGCACGCCGATGTCGGCCATGTGCCGGAAGTGCGACCAGCCTCCCATGATTTATCCCACCTATGGAACTGGATGCTTATCCATGCTTGAAGAATAGCTGCGTAAAACCATGCCATCGGCAACAAGGTGGCCGGCACCCGCGGCCATCGCCTCATGAAGCTCGGTACCGTTGTCTGCCCGAAAGAAATCGTCGTAAGCTGACGACTGCAACCCAGGCAGCACGAGTGAGGCCCCCATGTCACAAAAAAACAACCGTCTGGACCAGGTGGTTCTCGAAGCCCGACGCAACGCCGAGAAGCGGGAGGCGGGATATCGGGCGCAGGCTCTGAAGCTGTTTCCGTGGGTGTGCGGGCGTTGTGCCCGTGTGTTCACGCACAGCAATCTGCAACTGCTGGAAGTCCACCACAAGAACAGCAACCACGAAGACAACCCCCCGGACGGCAGCAACTGGGAACTCCTCTGCACCTATTGCCATGAGAACGAGCACTCCAAGCTGAAAGATCTGGCGGGCCGGGCAGACGAAGGAACCGCATCACCGGCCTCCACGTTCAATCCCTTCGCGGACCTGAAGGCGCTGATGGAGTCCAAGAAGAGGGGCTAGGAACAGCTGGCCTGGTCTCATGGAGGACAAGGTCAAGGCCGGAAACCGATCCTGAGCGGAAGTTCAGCCAGGGTGCGACGACCATCTCTTGATCGGCCA
>CAVQKQ010000007.1:0-40751 GCA_963713085.1 uncultured Pseudomonadota bacterium
ACTTCAGCGTTGACGGCACGTTGATTGACGCTTGGGCCGGTCACAAGAGCTTTGTGAAGAAAGACGGTGGCGGCCCGGACCGCCCGTCCGGTCGCAACCCCGAGGTTGACTTCAAGGGCGAGAAACGCGGCAACGCCACGCATGGAAGCACGACCGACCCGGAATCCCGGCGCTACAAGAAGGGCGAATACACCGAGGCCAAGCTCAGATACATGGCCCACGCCTGTCCGAGAACCACAATGGGTTGGTGGTGGATGTCGAGACCACGCAGGCCAATGGCCGCGCGGAATGGCAAGCGGCGGGCCGCATGGTGAGCCGCACGCTCAAGCCGGGCGCGACGCTGGGCGCGGACAAGGGTTACGACACCGAGGACTTCGTGAGCCGGATGAAACGTCTGGGCGTGAAGGCCCATGTGGCCCGCAAGACGAGCGGCGGCACGGTGGACGGCCGTACCGCACGGGGCCAGGGCTTTGCGCTGAGTCTCAAGTGCCGCAAGCGGATCGAGGAATCCTTCGGTTGGATCAAGACCGCGGGTGGCCTGCGCAAGACCCGGCACATCGTTTTGAAGAAGCTGGCCGGTCAGGTGCTGTCGCCTTCGCGGCCAACAACCTGACCCGGTTGATGAACCTGATGCAGGCTAGGACTACGGCCTTGCGGGCAAGGCCCGCGTAGGGACCCATCCGTCCACAGAGGCGGGGTTGTGCAGGGCTTTGCCCGCAAAACCCTCCGCAGTCAGGCTTCGCAGCGCACTCTTGGCGCCGCAAAAATTCCCACGGGACAAAATGGCGTAGCTCTCGTCGCGTTTCTCAACAGCATGCTAGCGCCGGATCGCTCGCCCCTACCGGAAATGATGGAAATTCTGGCCCAGCATCTCCGGCGTCACCAGGGTCACACCACGGGAGGTGACATGAAAGCGCTTCTCGTCTTCCGCGCGATTGACGCCGATGCTCATGCCGGGGGGGATGATGCAGCCCTTGTCGATGACCACCTTCTTCAGGATGGCGCCGGCGCCGATACGAACATCGGGCAGCACCACTGCCTCTTCCAGATACCCCTCTTCCTTGACGTGCACGTTCGAGAACAGCACCGAACGCCGCACCGTGGCCCCACTGATGATGCAGCCGCCGGACACCATGGAATCCACCGCCATGCCCCGCCGGTGTTCCTCGTCGAACACGAACTTGGCCGGCGGCAACTGTTCCTGATAGGTCCAGATGGGCCAGTCCCGGTCATACAAGTTCAGGTCTGGGGTGATACCGGCCAGATCCAGGTTGGCTTCCCAGTAGGCGTCCACCGTCCCCACGTCGCGCCAATAGGGCGGCTCGTTCTCGCCGTGGACGCAACTCTCGGTGAAGCTGTGGGAATAAACCCGATAACCCGCCTTGAGCAGGTGGGGAATGAGGTCCTTGCCGAAGTCGTGGTCTGAGTGGGGATCGTCCGCATCCCTGACCAACTGCTCGAACAGGAAGGCCGCGTTGAACACGTAGATGCCCATGGAGCACAGGACCATGTCCGGGTTGCCGGGCATGGGGGGCGGCTGCTCGGGCTTTTCCAGGAAGGAAACGACCCGTGTTTCATCATTCACGGCCATGACGCCGAAGGCCGACGCTTCCTTCAGGGGCACTTCGATGCAGGCCACGGTCATGTCCGCCTCGTTGCGCACATGGCTGGCCACCATCTCGCCATAGTCCATCTTGTAGACGTGGTCGCCGGCCAGGATGACCACGTATTCCGGCTTGTAGACCCGCAAAATGTCCAGGTTCTGGTAGACCGCGTCCGCTGTCCCGCGATACCAGAATTCCTCGTCCAGCCTCTGCTGGGCGGGCATCAGGTCGACGAACTCGTTAAACTCGCCGCGCAGAAAACCCCAACCGCGCTGGACGTGCTTGATCAGACTGTGGGCCTTGTATTGGGTCACCACGCCGATGCGGCGGATGCCCGAGTTCATGCAGTTGGAGAGGGGGAAGTCGATGATGCGGAACTTGCCGCCGAAGGGCACGGCCGGCTTGGCGCGCCAGTCCGTCAACTGCTTTAGGCGACTTCCGCGTCCCCCGGCCAGAATCAGGGCCACGGTATTCTTTGTAAGCAGACTGACGAAACGCGGAGCTTCCTTTGCCACCCTAATTCCTCTCTATGATTTGACCACCGACCCCTGAGATAATACCCGATAGAGATATCCTGAAACACCACCCGCGAGGTAGCTCAAGCTTCACATGGCGCCGTGAAACATTGATGACGCATTGTCATAACCAGGCGTTATTCTTGCTTATCCCGAATCGAACATATTGCAGAAAATCAATTCCATGCCCAAATCTCTGGAACGCCTGCTTAACGCCCGACACCACGACCCCTTCAGCCTGTTGGGTCTGCACCCTACGCCGGAAGGCCATGTATTGAGGGTATTTCGCCCGGATGCGGCCCGGGTATCCCTGCTCCTGCCCCATGCCAGGGTGGATCTGGTCAAGGTGGATCCGCGCGGCCTATTCGAATGGCGTGGCCCCGAGGCCGCCCCGAAACCCTGGCGCCTGGACATCGAGGAAGGCGGGCAGAGCTTCGAGATCGTCGACCCTTACGCCTTCCCGCCCCTGCTGACCGACCAGGAAATGTATTTGTTCAACGAGGGTAGGTTGCTGGAGGCCTGGCGCACCCTGGGCGGGCACCCCATGACCGTGGACGGGGTCGACGGTGTCCGCTTCGCGGTCTGGGCCCCCAACGCCGAACGGGTATCGGTGGTGGGCGGGTTCAACAATTGGGACGGCCGTATCCACGCCATGCGCGCCCGGGGCGGCTCCGGCATCTGGGAGTTGTTCATCCCCGGGCTGTACCCAGGGGATCTTTACAAGTACGAGATACGCAATCGGGCCACCGGCGCGATCCTGGTCAAGGCGGACCCCTTCGCCCAGCAGTGCGAGATGCGGCCGGGAACCGCCGCCATCGTGCCCAAGCCCTCCGGCCATACCTGGGGCGACCAGGCGTGGCTGGAAGCGCGCGCCAAGCTGGATTGGCTCCACGCCCCCATGAACGTCTATGAGATCCATGCCGGCTCCTGGCGCCGCCACCCGGACGGCCGCTTCTACAACTGGCGCGAACTGGCCGAGGTCTTGGTGCCCTATGCCCAGGATCTGGGCTACACCCATCTGGAGCTGATGCCCATCACCGAACATCCCCTGGACCAATCCTGGGGCTACCAGACCACGGGCTACTTCGCCCCCACCTCCCGCTTCGGCAGCCCGGACGACTTCCGTTTCTTCGTGGATGCCTGCCACCAGGCCGGCCTGGGCATCATCCTGGACTGGGTGCCGGGCCATTTCCCCATGGACAGCTGGGCCCTGGCCCGGTTCGACGGCACCGCCCTGTTCGAGCATGCGGACCCGCGCCTTGGGGTGCACCAGGAATGGGGTACCCACATCTTCAACTACGGTCGTCCCGAGGTGAAAGGCTTCCTGCTGGCCTCCGCCAATTACTGGCTATCCGAGTTCCATCTGGACGGCCTGCGGGTGGATGCCGTGGCCTCCATCCTGTACCTGGACTATTCCCGCAAGTCCGGTGAATGGCTGCCCAACAAGTTCGGCGGTCGTGAGAACCTGGACGCGGTCGACTTCCTGCGCGAGATGAACGCCATGGTGCACGAGCGCTTCCCCGGAGCGCTGACCATCGCCGAGGAATCCACCGCCTGGCCCATGGTTTCGCGGCCCGTGTATCTCGGCGGCCTGGGCTTCTCCATGAAGTGGAACATGGGCTGGATGAACGACACCCTGGCCTATATCAGCCAGGATCCGGTCTACCGCCGCTACCACCACAACAATCTCACCTTCGGGCAGCTCTACGCCTATACGGAGAATTTCGTCCTGCCCTTCTCCCATGACGAGGTGGTGCACGGCAAAGGCTCCCTGCTGGGCAAGATGCCGGGGGATGCCTGGCAGAAGTTCGCCAACCTGCGCCTGTTGCTCACCTACCAGCTCGCCGCGCCGGGCAAGAAGCTCAACTTCATGGGTAACGAGTTCGGCCAGGGGCGGGAGTGGATCGACGATTGGGAACTGGACTGGGGCCTGCTTCAGATCCATTGGCACGAGGGGGTGACCCGCTGCCTGCGGGACCTCAACCGCCTGTACCGAGACCTGCCCCCCTTGCACGACCTGGACTTCGAGATGGAAGGCTTCGCCTGGATCGACTGCCACGACGCCGACCAATCCATCCTCACCTTCCAGCGCCGGGACCGGCAGGGCCGGGCGGTGGTCGTGGCCCTCAACTTCACCCCGGTACCCCGGGAAGGCTACCGCATCGGCGCTCCCGCCGCCGGTTTCTGGCGTGAAATATTCAACAGCGATTCCGAATTGTACGGCGGCAGCAACCTCGGCAACGGCGCCGGCCTGATGAGCGAGGACCTGCCCTGGATGGGCTATCCCCAATCCCTGGTCATCACCTTGCCGCCCCTGGGGGGTGTCATTCTCTACCAGGACTGAGTGTCCGAGGTCATGACCAGCGCCTGCTGCCACGTCATCCAGCAAGGGAGCCGACACCCCATCACCCTGGCCGAGGTCGGCGACTCCATCGCGGCGGGGGAAGGTCTGGTCTGGCTGGAATTGCACGACCCGGACAAGCCGGTCCTGGATCTGCTTCAGAAGGCACTGGGCCTGCACGAATTGGCGGTGGAGGACGCCCTGTCCGCCCATCAGCGCTCCAAGGTGGAGGACTACCCCGGCACCCTGTATCTGGTCATGCGTACCGCCCAGTGGCGGGGCAATGACATGGCCTACGGCGAGACCCACGTCTTCTGCGGCTCCGGCTACATTGCCATCGTCCACCACGGCATCGGCCCCGGTTACGGCAAGGTCCAGGAACGCCTGGCCAACAGCCGCTGGAAACTCAACCCTGGCGTGGCCCTATATGCCCTGCTGGACCATATCGTGGACGACCTGAGGCCGGTTTCCGCCCTCCTGGAGGACCGCTATGAAGGACTGGAATCGGCATTCTTCAGCGAGGGCTTTTCCAGCGAGAACCTGCAACGCCTGTTCGACACCAAGCGGCAGATCATGGGTCTGCTCTCGGTGGTTCAGCCCATACCGGAGATCTGCGGCGACCTGATCCGATTGCACCCGGAAATCGTGGAAAAAGAACTGCGCGCCTACTACCGGGATGTGGAAGACCACGCGCTCCGGCTGATCCAGGCCCTGGACCGCCTGCGGGAAATGATCGCCGACGCCATGCAGCTTTCCCTGGCCACCGCCGTTATGGACCAGAGCGATTCGGTGCAGAAACTGGCCGGCTGGGGCGCCATCCTGGCCATTCCCACCCTGGTATTCAGCCTTTACGGCATGAACTTCAAGACCATGCCCGAACTGGACTGGGCCTGGGGCTATCCCGTCACCCTGGCCGCCACCGCCGCGGCCTGTTACTGGCTGTATCGACATCTCAAGCAACGAGGCTGGCTCTGAGCAGCCCATTGATCCGGATTCATCATGCCCGACCCGACCCAACTCCCCACCTGGAATGCCCTCAAGGAAGAACGCAAGGCCTGGAAAAGCCTGCACCTGCGCGACCTGTTCAAGAAAGACAAACAGCGTGCCGAGCGCTTTTCCCTGCAATTTGATGACCTGCTGCTGGACTACTCCAAGAATCTGATCCGGCCCCAGACCCTGAGGCTGCTGCTTCGGCTGGCCCGTGAGGCCGGCGTGGAACAACTGCGAGACGCCATGTTCGGTGGCGAGCGCATAAACCTGACGGAAGGCCGCGCGGTACTGCATACCGCCCTGCGCAACCGGACCGGCCGGCCGGTACTGGTGGACGGCCACGATGTCATGCCCGAGGTTAACGAAGTGCTGGCCCGCATGGGCGTCTTCGCCGACCGGCTGCGCACCGGCAAATGGAAGGGCTTTGCTGGTAAAGGCCAGATCGGCAAGCCCATCAGCGACGTGGTCAACATCGGCATCGGCGGTTCCGACCTGGGGCCGGCCATGGTCTGCCTGGCCCTTAAGCCCTACGGCGGCAACATCCGCGCCCACTTCGTCTCCAACGTGGATCCCAGCCATTTGTATGACACCCTGGAGGATCTGGACCCGGCCACCACCTTGTTTATCGTCGCCTCCAAGACCTTTACCACCCAGGAGACCCTGCTCAACGCCAACGCCGCGCGAGCCTGGCTGATGGACTGGGCCAAGGATGAGCAGGCCGTGGCCAAGCACTTCATCGCCGTGTCCACCAACGAAGCGGCGGTGCGGGAATTCGGCATCGACCCGGCCAACATGTTCGGCTTCTGGGACTGGGTCGGCGGGCGCTATTCCCTCTGGTCCGCCATCGGCCTGCCCATCGCCCTGTACATCGGCATGGACCAGTTCGAGGAACTGCTGGCCGGCGCCCACGACATGGACGAGCATTTCCGCAGCGCGCCCCTGGGCGAGAACATGCCGGTGATCCTGGCCCTGCTGGGCCTCTGGTACGACGACTTCTGGGATGCCCAGTCCTACGCTGTGCTGCCCTACGAACAGCGACTGAGCCGCTTCCCAGCCTATCTTCAGCAATTGGACATGGAATCCAACGGCAAGGGAGTGATGCGGGACGGGCGGCCGGTGAAGGTCTCCACCGGCCCGGTGCTGTTCGGCGAGCCCGGCACCAACGGCCAGCACGCCTTCTACCAGCTGATCCACCAGGGCACCAAGCTGATCCCCTGCGACTTTCTGGCAGGCGCCGAGTCCCACAACGATGTGAACGGCCAGCACGCCGTGCTGCTGTCCAATTTCCTGGCCCAGCCCGAGGCCCTGATGCAGGGCAAGACGGCCGTGGAAGCGGAGGCCGAACTGGCCCAGACCGGCCTGAGCCGGCGCGAGATCAAGGCCCTGGCGCCCCACAAGGTGTTCCCCGGCAACCGGCCCACCAATACCCTGCTCTACCGCAAGCTCACCCCCCGCACCCTGGGCCGCCTCATCGCCCTGTACGAGCACAAGGTCTTCGTTCAGGGGGCCATCTGGAGCATTAATTCTTTCGATCAATGGGGCGTGGAACTGGGCAAGCAACTGGCCAAGGCCATCCTGCCAGAACTGGCCGGCAAGCGGCCGGTGGGCGTCCATGACGCCTCCACGGCGGCCCTCATCGCTCGATTGCGGCGGAATCCCTGAGATAGGCCCGGGTCTTGGAGCTCCACAGCCACACGTAGCGCACACCGGAAAAGGCCACCATCACGGCGGTGAACACGGCGAAACCCTGGATGTAGTCATCCAACCCCAGGGTCAGCGCCATGTCCGCCAGGCTGAACGACACGAGACTGAACTCCAGGGCCGTGGCCGCCTTGCCCGACAGGGTGGGACGCACGTCCAGGGTGCCGGTCAGGCGGCGGTAGGCCTCCGCGCCGGCCAGGATCACCCCGTCCCGGACTGCCACTACCCACAGCAGCCAGAGGGGCAACAGTTCCGTCAGGCAGAGCATGGCCAGGGTGGTGAGCAGCATGACCTTGTCCGCGATGGGATCCAGCCAGGCCCCCAGCACGCTCCTCTGGTTCAGCCAGCGGGCCAGGTTGCCATCCAGCAGGTCGGTGATCGCCGCAATGACGAACAGCCAGAAGGCCCCTTCCACGTCGTAGACGCTCAGACGCCAGGCCACGAACGGGGCCAGGAACAGGCGCAGAACGGTCAGCAGGTTGGGCAGGGTCCACACGGCGGCTGGGCTCCAGGATAGCGGCCACTAAGATAAGGCACACCCGGTCGATCGGGAATACCCATCGGATTGGCCGGCTGGCGCGTGGGAGGCATATCGATGCTAAGCGGCGGCGGGCAGGCCCAGTACCTGCCCGGCGTTTTGGGTGGTCTGGGCGATCACCTCGTCCACCCCGATGCCGCGCAGCTCGGCCAGCGATCGGGCGATTCGGGCCAACTCGGCGGGCTCGTTGCGCCCCCGCCCCAGCCATTGCGGCGGGATATCCGGGCTGTCGGTCTCCAGGACGATGGCGTCCAGGGGCAGGTCTTGAGCCAGCATACGCAGGTTGCTGGCCCGCTCCCAGGTAAAGGCGCCGCCGAACCCCAGCATGAAACCCAGCTTGATAAATTCATCCGCCTGCTGGCGGCTGCCGTTGAAGGCGTGGGCGATGCCCCCTTTGACCCGGACCCGGCGCAGGTACTTGAGGATCTGGTCGTTGCCCCGGCGGCAATGCAGCAGCACCGGCAGGTCGTACTCCTTGGCGATCCGCAGTTGCGCTTCGTAGTAGCGGATCTGTCCGGCAAGGTCCAGCCCGGGCACGAACAGATCCAGCCCGATCTCCCCCACCGCCACCGGTCGCCAGGCTTCGATCCGGGCGCGAAGGTCGGCCAGGTGGCTCTCCCGGTGGACCTCCAGGTAGATGGGGTGCAGACCCCATGCGGGTAGGCAGCCCGGATAGCGCAGGCAGGTCTGGCCCACGGCATCGAAATTGGCCCGGGTGACCGACGGGACGACCTGAACCGACACCCCCGCCGCCCGGGCCCGATCGTAAACTGCGTCGCGGTCGGCGGAGAACTCGTCGGCGTCCAGGTGGCTGTGGGTGTCAATCAGGTTGAGCGTCATTGATGCCGGACCTGCCCCGAGGTCACAACTCCGTCAGCGGCTTCTCGGCATGTTTGTTGTTGACGCCGTCCATATTGGCGATCAGGGTATCCAGATCCGCACTAAGACGCTCCAGGCTCGCCTGGGGCAGCTTGCCAAGGGCATGGGTCAGCAGGCCGGTGAAGGGCTGGGGCGCGGCAGCCAGGGCAGCTTCCCCCTTCGGGGTCAGGTAGAGGCGCACCACCCGCTGGTCCTTGGTGCCGCGCTCGCGTCGGATCAGACCGTTGGCCTCGCTCTTGTCCAGGAGATTGCTGGCGGTCGAGGTATGGATGGACAGAGCTTCGGCCAGTTCCGTCACCTTGAGCCCCGGACGATCCGCCAGGGTGGCCAACACCCAGACCTGGGCGCCGCTCACGCCGCAGGCATCTTCCACCGCGCGAAAATGCTGGCGCACCGCGCCGAAAACGATACGGAACTTGCGCAGGGCCTCACGGGCCAGATCGTCTTGTACCAAGATATTCACCCAGTATTCATATTGCACAAAATATTCACATAAATTAAAATGCAGATCCCCTTGATGAAGATCATGCACCCATACAAGACGCATTATTCAGCATTTTGCGTTAAGTATTGCTTAAGTGCATTTTGCCGGCCTCGCGCCGGCCGTTTTTTTCCTCCAAGGAGGCGTTCGTGAAACCCCTCGACATCCCGTTGCAATCCCTGCAATCCTTTCTCAACCAACTGGCCCAGACCCTCCCCAGCGTGCTTGGCGCCCTCGCGCTGGTCCTGGTCGGATGGATCATCGCCAAGCTGGTGAAGGCCGGCGTAGGACGCATTCTTTACCTGGTCCGCTTCCAGCAGTTGGCCCAGCGTTCTGGCGTCGAGGCTTTCCTGCACGAAGGCGGCGTGACCGTTTCCCTCACGGCCATCGTGTCCGGCCTGGCTTACTGGTTCGTGATGCTGATCACCGTGGTGACGGCTGCAAACAGCCTGGGCCTGACCGTGGTTGCGGACCTGTTCAACAAGGCCGCCCTGTATCTCCCCAACGTGGTGGCGGCGCTGCTGGTCCTGGTCCTGGGCATCCTGGCCGCGCGCATGGTCAACCGCCTGCTGTTCGCCTTTCTGCGCAATATACGCTTTGATGGCGCCCTGGGAATCAGCACCTTCGCCGAATACGCGCTCACCGTGTTCGTGATCTTCATGGCCCTGGAGCAGCTCCAGATCAGCACCACCCTGCTTCATACCGCCTTCCAGCTGGGCTTCGGCGCCCTGTGCCTGGCCTTCGCACTGGCCTTCGGCCTGGGCGGCAGGGACTGGGCCGCCGGTATCCTCAAGAAATTGTCGGAGCACCGCAACAACAACACGCCGGAATGAATGCCCAGTCGATAAACGACCCGGTCCGCCCAATATCTGACCTGGAGCACATCCCCCGACTGACCGAAGAAGAGCGCCCCGCGTTGGCCGCGGTGGCGGAGCGCTACGTCTTCCACGGCACCGACTACTATCTCGGCCTGATCGACTGGAACGATCCGGCGGACCCGATTCGGCGGCTCGTCATCCCGCATCGGGAAGAACTGCTCGACTGGGGCGAACTGGATGCCAGCAACGAAGGCGCCGTCACGGTCACTTCCGGGGTGCGGCACAAATACCCGGATACGGCCCTGCTGTTCTGCAACAACGTGTGCGGCGCCTTCTGCCGGCATTGCTTACGCAAGCGCCTGTTCATGAACGACAACGGCGAGGTCGGCAAAGATATTTACGAGGGCCTCAACTACATCGCTCAGCATCCGGAGGTGACCAACGTCCTGCTCACCGGCGGCGACCCCCTGCTGTTGAGCACCCGTCGGCTGCTTGAAATCATTGCCCCCCTGCGTGCCATCGATCACGTACGGGTGATCCGGCTGGGCAGCAAGATGCCTGCATTCAACCCGGGGCGCATCCTCAACGACCCGGACCTGGTGGACATGCTGTCCCGCTATTCCACACTCCAAAAGCGCATCTACCTGATGTGCCACTTCGACCACCCACGGGAATTGACCGACACGGCCCTGGAAGGCCTGGACCGGCTGATCCGGTCCGGAGTGATCCTCACCAACCAGTGCCCCCTCATCAAGGGCATCAACGACGACCCGCAAGTCCTATCCGAGCTGTTCCGCCGGCTGTCCTGGGCGGGCTGCCCGCCCTATTACCTGTTCCAGGGCCGTCCCACCGCCGACAACGCTCCCTACCGGGTCCCCATCGTCCGGGGCTGGGAGATCTTCCAGGAAGCCATGCTGCACGGCGCCGGCCGGGCCCGCTTCGTCATGTCCCACGAGACCGGCAAGATCGAAATCCTGATGGTGGACGCGCAGCACATCACCCTGCGCTACCACCGGGCCAATGACCCGCATCTGATGGGCCGCTTGCTGGTCTACAAACGCGACGACGAGGCCCACTGGCTGGACGAACTGGAGCCGGCCGACGAGTCCGATGCGCCCCGCTTCTCCCATCCCCGGGCCTGGACCTTGTACGAGGGGCTTGACTGAGCTTCCGACAGAATCGGTGAGCATTGACTGCGGCCTTTGGAGTGGCTGAAAGTCGCTCCTGCATTGTGGTTGGTACGGGAGTCAACCGCTGTCACCTCAAAGCGGACCAACGCCGACAGAGGAGTGTGCTAATGGAATTCGGCCTGAGCGGACCATACAGAAACTCCAGATATCCTATTCAATTGCGGACAGGCGGGTTCCAGATGCTTTGCAGATTCAAACTGCTGCAGTCTTCGGAATCTGGCTTCGGGGTGGCTGGGCTTCGGCGTTACACTTGCGGCCGTCTGTCACACCGCATGCCTTACACCCTATCGTGAGCACCTCAAGATACCTTTTCACCTTTGGCTACGAGGGCCTCGACATCAAGGACTTCATCGCCCGCCTTAAGGCAATGAAAGTGCGCTCGGTGGTGGACGTACGGGAACTCCCTCTGTCACGCAAAAAGGGTTTTTCCAAGACTGCGTTTTGTGAACAACTGCATCAGGCTGGCATCGCTTATCTGCACGCCCCCGCTTTGGGCTGCCCGAAATCTATCCGCGACCGCTATCGCGCGGACGGAGACTGGCCGCAATATAGTCGCGATTTCCTTGCCTACCTCAAGGGCCAGCAGGAAACATTGCAGGAACTCACTAAGATCGCTCGTGCTACCACGGCCTGCTTAGTCTGTTTCGAGGCCGATTACACGCGCTGTCATCGCAGCTACGTGGCACGCGCTGCACACCGCCTCGGTGCGCCCGAGGTGAGGCACCTAACCTCTAAAACAGCAATCCCTGACCAGCCGCTTCGGCTGGTGGCTTAGGCGGATACAACACACTGACGATCAGCCACTGCTTGGGAAACCGGTGGATAGTACCCATTAGAAACAGAACATCCTTGCGCGAGAAATCCATCAGGAATTTCTGCCGGAACAGGGCCTGCCAGTCGGGCTTGCGGTGGATGTTCCAGTACAACGCTCCGGCCTCCCAGTCCACCAGCTTGTGCTTTACTTCCTGACCGTTGCGGCCGGCGTGGATGTAGTGAAAATCGAATGGAATCTTCTTCAGCAACTTCAGAGAGCGTTGCTCCGCGTCCTGATCGAACAGCGTGCCTTGGCGTTCTGCCTGCATCAGCTTGTCGATCTCCTCCTTTGTCCAGTCCGGTGCATCGGCCTTGGTGATCTGCAGGTCCCGCAGTTGGCTGGGCCGCAGCAGCCCCAGTGTCACGCCGTGGCTCTGGCGTGCCTCTTCCAGGGCAGCGAAATCCTCGTAAACGGGTACGTGGGCTATGGCACGACGCCGCTCCAGCCATTCGTCGCGGGTGGGTAGCGGCTCACCCTCGATCTCGATAGTGTCCACGGAGATGCGGTAGCTCTCCTGCCTATGATCGTCCGTCGCCTTGCGTATCCGCGCGCGGATCCATTGCCACTTCCTGAATTGGTGCTCCTCCGCCACCAGTCGGAACGGCACCGGAAATAGGCGAAGCAGGCGGCCGGATTCGTCCATTCCTGCGACGCAGGAAGTCTCCACATATTTCGCGCTGGGCGACGGATATGTCTTGCACAGGATGAGGATACGGTGGTTGGGTATGATCATTCGAGCCTCCCTCGAATCATTGTGAATGTAGACTTTGTCGCCTCCGGTTCATTGACATGCTAGCTTTTGTTAGGTGGTCAGTCCTTACAGGTACTGAATTTCCTAGCTATCGAATGTCCTTTCTGGCCGAGAAGCAAGCCCTCCGTGGAAATGGCTGACGGTCCGCAAAGGCCGATCTACTGCCGCATTAGTAATATGGCAAACCGTCCACTTTGAGGTGAAGGACGGCTAGGAAACGGCGGACGAGGGGTCGCTTTCAGGGCTGTCATCGAATTCCCCGGCCCACCCTCCAAACTTGTACCAGTCCGGGCCAAGGGTTTCGCAAGGATGCTCCGTACGCCCGGAACCATTGCTGCAACGCAGGTCATTGGCCGGACAATACTTGTCGCACCCCCAGCAGATGCGCTCGGGAAATTTGGGATGCAGGGGAAACTTCTGCTTGGCCATAATTAATGGTTTCGCTGGCCTGTCCTGTCTGAGGTGGCCGAACTCGGGTATCAGTTCAACGATACCACCACGGGCGATTGTGGTTGACTTCCAGACTGCCAAACCCGTTCTTTCATCGCCAACACGCCATTCCGCATACTCGATTTGCCGCGCGTTTCCACCAGCCAAGCGGCGCCGGGCCGGTTAAAATGTGGTCTTCGCGCGACTCGCCGTCCCGGCGGTCCGCCCACGTTCCAACCGACCAGCAGCAACCAGTGAATCCAGACAGCCCCCTGGCCCGGGAAGTCGCCCGGCGCCGCACCTTCGCCATCATCTCCCACCCAGACGCGGGCAAGACCACGCTCACGGAAAAGCTGCTGCTGTTCGGCGGCGCCATCCAGATGGCCGGCACGGTGAAGGCGCGCAAGAGCGGGCGCCACGCGACCTCTGACTGGCTGGAGGTGGAAAAGCAGCGCGGCATCTCGGTGGCCAGCTCGGTGATGCAGTTCGGCTACGGCGACTGCGTCATCAACCTGCTGGACACCCCCGGCCACCAGGACTTCTCCGAGGACACCTACCGGGTGCTCACCGCCGTGGACGCCGCGGTGATGGTGGTGGACGCGGCCAAGGGCGTGGAGGAGCAGACCATCAAGCTGCTGGAGGTGTGCCGCCTGCGCGACACCCCCATCATCACCTTCATCAACAAGATGGACCGGGAGGTGCGCGACCCGGTGGAGCTGCTGGACGAGATCGAGTCGGTGCTGAAGATCCACTGCGCGCCGGTGACCTGGCCCATTGGCATGGGCAAGCGCTTCCAGGGCGTGTATCACCTGATCAACGACGAGGTGCTGCGCTTCAAGCCGGGCGAGGAACACGCCGGCGGCGAGGTGGAGACCCTGCGCGGCGGCGAGGTCGAGAAGCTGCGGGGCACCTGTCCCCAGGAATACCAGACCATGCTGGACGAGACCGAACTGGTCCAGGGCGCCGGCGCCAGCTTCCATCTGGACGACTTCCTCAGGGGCGTGCAGACCCCGGTGTTCTTCGGCTCCGGCATCAACAACTTCGGAGTGCGCGAGGTCCTGCGCGCCCTGGTGGACTGGGCGCCGCCGCCCCAGCCCCGGGAAGCCGCCGCAGCGAATGGCGCTACCCGCATGGTGGCCCCGGACGAGCCCGATTTCACCGGTTTCGTGTTCAAGATCCAGGCCAACATGGACCCCAACCACCGGGACCGGATCGCCTTCTTCCGGGTCTGCTCCGGGGAATACAAGCCGGGCATGAAGGTGAAGCACCGGCGCACCGGCAAGGAGATGAAGATCGCCAACGCCGTGGTGTTCATGGCCAACGAACGCTCGCGCATGGAAGACGCCTTCGCCGGCGACATCATCGGCATCCACAACCACGGCCAGTTGCAGATCGGCGACGTGCTCACGGAAGGTCAGATGCTGTCGTTCAAGGGCATTCCCTACTTCGCCCCGGACCTGTTCAGCAAGGCCCGGCTGCGCGACCCGCTCAAGTCCAAGCAGCTCAACAAGGGCCTGCGCGAGCTGGGGGAGGAAGGCGCCATCCAGGTGTTCGCTCCCTTGGTGGACAGCAGCCTGCTGCTGGGCGCCGTGGGCCAGCTTCAGTTCGAGGTGGTGGAGCACCGCCTGAAGGCGGAGTACGGCGTGGACGCGGTGTTCGAGCGCTCCGGCATCCATACCGCCCGCTGGGTCACCTGCGACGACGCCGCCCATCTGGCGGAGTTCGTCAAGGCCCAGCAGATGCGCCTGGCCCGGGACGTGGACGACAACCTGGTCTACCTGGCCGACAACCGCGTCAACCTCGCCCTGGCCATGGAACGCTGGCCCCGGGTCAAGTTCCACAACACCCGGGAACACGGCCAGCAGCTTTGAGGCGCCCGGCCGGGCGCGACGCCCAAAATCATGCCAGTGAACCGGACGCCCGTTCGGAAATGCTGGACCGGGTCATGTCCCCAGCAAATGTCCAGCGGACATTCAAGACGTAGTTGATCAGCGCCGCGGGCACGATGCCGGCAAGCTGATACTGCTGTGGCGGATGATGGGGAAAGAGCCTTGACATCGCCATAAATGTCCCGGTGCTTACGGCCAGTGAAAACAGTGAAACCAGATTGAACTTCAGGCCCCTGAACGGTATCCGGTCCCGCATCCCCTGCCCCCTGAAGGTCCAGAGGCTGTTGAACAGGAAGTTGCTGGCGATCGCCATCTCGACGGAAACCCCCGAGGCCAGGTACCGGCTCCAGTGCAACGCCAGCAACAGCGTGAAGGTCCCCAGATTCACCGCGACGCCGGTGGTCCCGACGATGGCGAACTTGATGAAGGTCCCGATGCCGCGCAGGCGCAGCCAGAAGGCGTGCAGCATGAATTCGGCGATATCCGCCAGCCCCAGCTTGGACTCGCCATGGTTCCGGTCCACGAACCGGACGGGCACTTCGACGACCCGGGCACCCAGACGGGTCGCGGCATGCAGCAGGGCGACCTGGAATCCATAGCCCTTCACCCCGAGCCGCGCCAGACCCACCCTGCGCAGGAGGTCGGTACGGATGGCCCGGAAACCCGCGGTGCAATCCCGCACGCCCGCGATGCCCGCCACGTGACGGGCTACCAGGTTGCCGCCCAGGGAGTTCATCCTCCGCCTCCAGCCCCAGTCTGCCGGGATGCTGCCGCCGGCCACATAACGGCTGCCGATCACGAAGTCTGCGCCGGCCTCGATCTCACCCAGCAGCCGGGGGATATCCTCGGGCCGGTGGGAGAAATCCGCATCCATCTCGAACACCACGTCGGCGGACAGCCGCTCCATCGCATGGGTCATGCCCCGGACATAGGCGGCGCCAAGGCCGGATTTCCTGCCCTCGATCAGGTGCACATCAGGATACCGGGTCTGCAGGGCGCGCACCCGGTCCGCGGTACCGTCAGGCGAATGATCATCCACCACCAGGATCGCCATCTCCATGAGCGGTGAGCGCCCGGCAATACGCTGGAATTGGGCCTGGATCGAGTCGATCAGGGCGGCGATGTTTTCCCCCTCGTTGTAGGTAGGAACGATGACGACGATCTTCATGGCGGTTAGGCTCCGCACCGGTAGAAATAAAAGGTTTTCGACGCGCCCTTAGGTGGCAGGAAGCTGAACACCCTCAGCAGGGCGGCGCTGCCGCACACGTGGTTCAACGCATCTCCTTCGTCGGCACTGGCCAGGTAGAGTCCGTGAGGCCGCCGAGTCGGCGCCGTCGGAGACCAGAGGTCGTATTGGCTGAAACGGTTCGGCATGGGGATGCGCACTAAGGGATGGTCCGGCGCATAGAACCCGAGCAGCGAGGCGGTCGTGTAGTGGTCTGCCAGGAGCGGCTCTCCGGGCCGGCGCAACTGGAGCAACGCCCGCGCCGCTTCCCGATAGCCGGCCAGACGGTTCTGAATGTTCCAATTGGCGGGCAGATCCAGGGCTTCCGGAAACTTGATGGCCAGCGACAGCGCCAGGGCCAGGACCAGTCCCACCATGCAGCTCTTCCAGAGCCGCCGTTCGCTGATGAAGCCGGCCACCATCACGGTTGCCGCAGGAAAGGCGATGGTCACCCAGTTGAGTTCCATCTTCTTGTAAAGACCCTTGTAGGCGAAGAAGGCCAGGGGCAGCACCATGAACGCGGCCACGAACAGGCGCCGGTCGTCGCGCAGGGTCTTGCCCTCCAGGGCGGCCATGATGGCAATGGCGAACAGGACCGGCGAGAAGGCCATGAAGGTGCCTGCGAGGAATTCGCCCCATTCGCCCCAATGAATGCCGCCGTCGGCACTGGAGCCGTGGCCATACTGGAAGGCGAAGCTGACCCAGTCATGCCGGTAATTCCAGACCAGCACGGGCGCGAAGATCGCCAAGGCCAGCGCCACGGCCAGCCAGGCGCGGCCGCGCAGCAGGATGTTCGGGCGCCGGGCCAGTAGGAACGCCAGCATCGCCGCCGGGAACAGGATGGCGGTGTACTTGGACAGAAGGGCAAGCCCAATCGCCGCGCCGGTGAGCAGGTACCAGCCGGTGGCACCGTCGAACACGGCGCGGTAGCCGGCGTATAGCGCCAGGGACCAGAACAGGATGACGGGCGCGTCCGGCGTGGCCAACATGGCGCCCATCTGGGTCGCCGGCAGGACCAGGAAGATGATCAGGGCGAGGACCGCAGCCGTCCGGCCATAAATCTCGAAGGTGAGCCTGCGAATCAGCCAGGCGGCCAGCCCCATGCACAGCACCGGCACCAGCCGCACCGTCAACTCGCTGGACCCCAGTAGGGTGGCCAGCCCAAGCATCCAGGCGATCATGGGCGGATGGTCGAAGTACGACAGGTCGGGATGCCGGCTCCAGACCCAGTAATAGGCCTCGTCGCCATGCAGGGGCAGATGGGCGTTGTAGATCACCTGCAAGGCTGCCAATACCAGCAGCAGGGCTCCGGCGTAGCGGGGACGCGCCAACGCTCCGAGCATACTCAAGGGAGAGGCAACCAGATCAATTTGGGTTGGAAAGCGAATTGCGGATTGCATTGAGAATCTGTTTGCGTTCACGAGGGCATTGGCTTGCTCGGCAGCATGGCCTATGAGAATTAGCCTGGAATTAGCCGGAAAGTCGTCCCTGGTTATGGGCCGGTAAGAACACGGATCGCACCTTGCCCAACCAATCTGAATCCAGGCTGAATGGAATGAAGGGCGAGTTTGGATATGGCCGGGAAAATGAGAGAGGAAGCTGGAGCAGGATTACGCAGACTCGGGCAGCCCGGATGTTTGATCGGGCCTGGCATAGCCCGATTCTTGCAACCAACGACTGAGCTAACGATCAGCTAAATCAAGATCGCTACCTTTGCAACCACGCGAACATCCGCGCGCATTCAAGGAGTAAGCATCATGAGCACCAAACTGATTCTCACAGCCGTTGCCGCACTGGCCAGCGCCGTCATCGGCAGCGCCTACGGAGCGAAATCGATGGAGAACGACGCTCTGGCGGTATCGAACGCAAAGATTGACCTTTCCCAGGCCGTTTCCACTGCCGAACGGCATGTGGGCGGCAAGGCCTCGCGGGCCGAATACGAGCATCACAAAGGGCTTTGGGTATTCGATGTGGAGGTGGTCAAGGGCAAACAGGTCATGGATGTGAAGGTCGACCCGATGAACGGCCGGGTACTGGTCGCCACGGAAGACAAGGCCGATCGCGACGATGACCATGACCCGGCCGATTGATGAGCCCGATTACTTCGACACCTTGGGTGGTCCGCCGCCCAGGCTGTTGCTCCGGCCGCCAGGCGCCTGATTCGACAATCACAGGGAAAACCAAAAATGGAAACACCAATAATGATGCGCACAGGCACGCTGCGAATGCTGAACAAGGTTCCGGAAGTCACCCTCTACTTCTGGATCATCAAGATCATGGCCACCACCGTGGGCGAAACCGCCGCCGATTACCTCAATTTCAATGTTAATTTCGGCCTGACCGGCACCTCGCTGCTGATGAGTGTGTTGCTGGCCCTGTTTTTGTTCCTGCAGCTTCGTTCCAGAAAATACATACCGTGGTTGTATTGGGTCACGGTCGTCCTGATCAGCATCGTCGGCACCCTCATCACGGACAATCTGGTGGACAACTTCGGCGTGCCGCTGGAAACCACGACCGTCGTGTTCAGCGCAGCCCTGCTGGTGACATTTGTCGTCTGGTATGCGAGCGAAAAGACACTCTCGGTCCATACGATCTTCACCAGGAAACGAGAGTTGTTCTACTGGGCTGCCATCCTGTTCACCTTCGCGCTCGGCACCGCAGCGGGCGACCTGGCCTCGGAAGGACTGCAACTCGGCTATGCCAACTCGACACTGGCATTCGGCGCATTGATCGCTGTGATCACCATTGCGCATTACCTCTTCAAGGCCAATGCGGTCCTGGCGTTCTGGATCGCCTACATCCTGACAAGGCCGCTGGGGGCATCGTTCGGCGATTACCTGTCACAACCCACCGCAAATGCGGGGCTTGGGTTGGGCACCGTGACCACGAGCATGATTTTTCTGTCGTCCATCTTGTTCCTGGTGAGTTATCTGACCGTCACCCGGAAAGACGTGCAGGCGCACGCAGCAAGTCAAAGCCAAGAGAACGCATAACCGCCAGGAAGAAAGGAATCCTTATGAACCATGCTTCCGAACAAGCCTTGAGCAAGGTTCCAGAACTTACATTGATCTTCTGGATCATAAAGATCGCCGCTACCACGTTGGGTGAAACCGGTGGCGATGCGGTCTCCATGTCGATGCACCTTGGTTATCTAGTCGGGACGGCCATATTCGCGACGATCTTTCTGGCCGCCGTGGCCGCCCAGATCAGGGCGAATGGCTTCCACCCATTCCTCTACTGGACAACCATAATCGCAACGACCACCGTGGGGACGACGTTGGCGGACTTCGCGGACCGCTCGCTTGGAATAGGCTATGCGGGCGGGGCGTCGCTTCTGTTCGCCCTGTTGCTGGTTTCTCTGGCCATCTGGTATCGGTCGCTCGGTTCGGTATCGGCGGATGCCGTGAGTTCTCCGAAGGCCGAAATGTTCTACTGGGTGACGATCATGTTTTCCCAAACGTTGGGTACCGCGCTCGGCGATTGGACGGCCGACACGGCGGGCCTTGGCTATGAGGGCGGAGCAATGGTTTTCATCGCCCTGCTGGCGCTAGTCGTCGCGGCGTACTATTGGTCAACCCTATCCCGAACCTTGCTGTTCTGGTCCGCGTTCATTCTCACGCGCCCACTCGGCGCCGTGGTGGGTGATTTTCTGGACAAGCCCATTCATTCCGGCGGTTTGGCGCTCAACCGCTTCTCCGCCTCTTCCGCGCTCCTGGCATTTATTGTGCTCAGTATCTTTTTCCATCGACAAAGGGCCGTACGACAACGCCATTGAAGTATTACAACACCACATGGTTTGCCTGGCGGCTTGGGGCCACCCGGGAACTCCGCTGCCGGCTTGAGTCATAGAGGCCAAATAGCGCGATGGGCCGTTCTGAATTTTTGGAAACACAATGCGTATTCTGCTGGTCGAAGATGACCCCATGATTGGCGAGGCCGTGAGCGTGGCCCTCAAGGACGCCGCCTATGCGGTGGACTGGGTACGCGACGGCCTGGCCGCCGAGACGGTGCTGGCCAGGCCCGAGCACCAGGCAGTCCTGCTTGATCTGGGTCTGCCCAAGAGGGATGGCTTGAAGGTGCTGCAACGTCTGCGCCAGCAGGGCAACAAGGTGCCGGTCATCATCATTACGGCGCGGGATGCGATCGAGGACCGCGTCAAGGGCCTCGACTATGGTGCGGATGATTACCTGATGAAACCCTTCGACGTGAACGAGATGCTGGCCCGGATGCGGGCTGTGCTCCGGCGCCAGGGCGGCCAGGCAGCACCGGTGCTGAGCAACGGGGTGCTTAGTCTGGACCCTGCGACTCGGGAGGCACGGCGCGGCGAGATCGTCCACATCCTGAGCGCGAGGGAATTCGCCTTGTTGCACGCCCTGCTGCTAAGGCCCGGTGCGATCCTTGCCCGGGCTGAGTTGGAGGAGCGGATTTACGGCTGGAACGAGGAAGTGGAAAGCAATGCGGTGGATTTCCTGATCCACGGCGTGCGCAAGAAGCTGGGCGCCGACACCATCAAAAATGTGCGTGGCGCGGGGTGGATGGTGGCCAGGCCTTGAACCGCTCGCTGCAACGCCATCTCAGCCGCAGCCTGGCCTTGGCTGTCGTCATGACCGGCTTGGCGGCGGGCGCGGCCTCGTTCTTCTTCGCCTACGAGGAAGCACAGGAATTCCAGGACGGAAGCCTGCGCAAGATCGCCGCCGTGGCGGATATCAGCCGTCTGCGCGAACTGGGTCGTGACGGCGACGTGGACAAGGGCTCGGACCCGGATCCGGAGGACCGGGTTTGGGTCATGCGCCTGCCCGCCGCGCGGGGATCGACCGCATCCTGGTTGCCGGACAATCTTTCGCCGGGCCTTCACACCCTGAACAGCCCGGATGGCGGCTGGCGCATCTTCGTTCTGCCAGCCGGCGGGCCAGGCACCCGCATCGCGGTGGCCCAGGAAACCGCTGTACGCGACGAGATGGCCATCAACAGCGCATTGCGCACCCTGGTGCCATTGCTGGCGTTGATACCACTGCTTGCCTGGCTTACGGTGCGCATCGTTCGCGCCGAGCTTGCTCCGGTACGACGCCTTGCACAGATTCTGGACGCCCAGCCCGCGGAGCGTCCCGCAGCCGTGTCCGATAGGGACCTGCCTGATGAAATTACACCCTTTGTGCGCTCGATCAACCGCCTGCTGGAGAGGGTGTCGCGCCTGGTGGGCGAACAAAGACGCTTCATCGCCGATGCGGCCCACGAACTGCGCAGTCCTTTGACGGCCCTCTCCCTCCAGGCCCAGAACCTGGATCGGGCCGAATCGACCGAAGCCCTGAGGGAGCGAATCGTTCCATTGAAAGCGGGCATTGAACGGGCTCGGCGGCTGGCCGAGCAGCTCCTTACCCTTGCCAGGGGGCAGGCTGTTGCGCCCACCAATATGGCCGTGGATGTTTCACGTTTGGCCCGGGACCTCATCGCGGAGTGCCTGCCGGCCGCCGAGGCGCGGGAAATCAGCCTCGGTATGGAAGCAATTGACGCCCTGACGCTGAACACAGACCCGCAAACCTTGCGTCTGGTCCTGAAAAACGCGCTCGACAACGCATTGCGCTACACACCGCCCCAGGGTGAAGTCACCCTTAGACTTTGTCTGGAAAAAGAGGAGGCCGTGATGGAAATCATCGACTCGGGCCCCGGCATTCCCGCCGCCGAACGGGAGCGGGTATTCGAGCCCTTCCATCGTCTCGATGCCGCCTACGGCGAGGGCAGCGGCCTGGGTCTCGCCATCGCACGGCAAGCGGCATCACGACTGGGTGGCGTGATCAGTCTCCATGACCGCCCCAATGGGTCAGGATTGGTGTTCCATTACCGGCAACGATGTACCCCATAAGTGGCAGCGGCGACGCCCGAGTTCGTCGAGGTTTTCGCCGGCAACCGCCTGCTGCCCGGCATGGGTGCCTACACGGCCTGCCACGGCGGCAATCAATTCGGCCATTGGGCGGGTCACAGGGGGACGCTGGATCAATTGGTGACGGTGATCAACCACACCGGCCAGCGCTGGGAGCTGCAACTCAAGGGTGCCTACCCTACGACAAACAACCGGCACATGCCCGGACCGGGCGTGGCGCATGGCCGGCTGCTCCATGCTGTCATGCAGTTCCTGACCTGATCGGCCTGATACCCTAAATCAGTGCCGCACTACCTGGTATCCCTTGGGGATGTCGAAGGTATCGTCCTTGATGGGGCGGGTGCTGTAGCTGTCGTAGGACAGGCCGATATGGCTGGCCAGCTTGTGGGAGAGTTCGGCGATTCGGCCGGTCCCTTCGTAGCTCACGTCCACCTCCACGCTACATAGCATACCCAGGGGTGCGATGCGCCGGATCGCCTCGCTGACGCCCTGGGCCTGGGTCGAGGAAATCTTGTTCAGCCCGGGCAGGCTCGTGAGGAAATCCTCCGACTTCAGGGCATTGACGAAGGTCCGGGTCTCCCGCTGCTCCCGGGTATGCCGCGCCAGCCAGATTTGCCCGACCAGCTGGAAGCTCAAGGCTTCCCGGTTGATCTCCACCGGCATGCTGAACCGGAGCGCCTGTTCCTCGCATTTCCATCGCCGCATGAACCGCTTCTGTCCGGTGGGCTTGAGCACCAGCTCGGTCTTCTCGCCGTTCACCCGGGCGGTGGCATCGCCGGCCAGGGCCTGCATGGGATACACGTCGGCCCGGCGCAGGGAATGGTTGATCACCGTGACCTCGTGGGTGTTCAGGTCATAGAGGTGGGAATAGCCCTTGCCCCGGTCGATCAGGTCGCGCCGGATCCGGCTCTTCTTGAGCCAGAGGGTCTCCTGTCCCACCCCCTGCATGCCCATGGCCACCACCGTGCTGCGGCCGGTCATGGTGATGTCCGCCTGGGCCTGCATGGAGAACGCCCATGCCGCCAAGGCCAGCAACTCGGCCAATAAAAACTGTTTCAACGGATTCTTTCTTCGGGCTGCCGTACTTGCCCACCCTTCTGTCAATGCCGGATCACCCGGTAGCCGGGCGGGATCTCGAAATATTCGTCCTTGAGCGGTGCGCTGCCGTAACGTTCATAAACCACACTGATGCGACTGGCCAGCTTGCGGGAAAGATCGGCAATGCGGCCGCTGCCCTCGTACTTCACGTCCACGTCCAGGCTGCACAGCAGGCCCATGGGAGCGACGCGCCGGAAGGCCTCGGCGATGCCGCGGGCCTGTTCCGGAGAGGTCTTGGCCATGGTCGGCACGCTCATGAATAGGTCCGGCGACTTGGCCGCCTTGACGAAGGCGGCGGTCTCTTCCTGTTCCTTGGTGCCCTTGGCCAGCCAGACCTGGCCCTCCATGTCGAAGGTAAGCTTCTCGCCGCCCACCTCCGCCGGCATGCTGATGTGGAACTTGTTCTCCTCACAGGTCCACTTCTGCAGGGGGCGCTTGCGGCCGGTCGGCGCGATCTCCAGCTTCACGTCCTTTTCCGACACCTTGGCGTCGGCGGTCTCCTGGGACAGGGACTGCATGGGATACACGTCGGCCTGGCGCAGGGAATGGTTGATCACCGTGATCTCCCGGGTATCCAGGTTGTAGAGATGGCTGTAGGCCTTGCCCCGGTCGATGAGGTCTCGGCGGATGCGGGTGCCCTTCAGCCAGAGGCCTTCCTGCCCCACCCCCTGCATGCCCATGGCCGTCACCGTGCTGCGGCCGACCATGGAAAGATCGGCCTTGGCCGGCGTGATAACGCCCATGCCGAGTAACACGCAAATGGAGGTCAGGCGCGGAAAGTTCATGGTTACTCCTCTGGGGGGGGAATTTCGCTCAGATTGAAACGCTGGTAGAGCATCATCAGGGGTTTGGGTGCCCACCAGTTCAGGTGTCCCAACAACCGCAGGCTGGCGGGGACCAGCAGCATGCGCACCAGGGTGGCATCGACGATCACGGATATCAACAGCCCCAGTCCCATGGCCTTCATGAACACCACCTCGCCGGTAGCGAAGGCCCCCAAGACAATGCCGATCAGCAGGGCGGCGCTGGTGATGATGGGGCCACTGCGCTGGATGCCCGTGGCCACGGATACCATGTTGTCGCCGCCAGTGGTAAGGCACATTTCTTTGACCCGCGAGAGCAGGAACACCTCGTAGTCGATGGAAAGGCCGAATGCGGCGGCGAAGATAAGGACCAGGATGGTACCGTCCATGCTGCCTTGGGGCGTGAAATTGAGCAGCCATGACAGGTGCCCGTCCTGGAAGATCCAGACCAGGATTCCGAAGGTGGCGGACAGGGACAGCAGGTTGGTGATCACCGCCTTCAGCGGGATCATCACGCTGCCCAGCATGAGGAACAGAAGGACGAAGATCACGCCGATGATGGCGGCGATGGTCCAGGGCACCCATTTGGCGAGGGTGGAGAGGTAATCCAGATGGAAGGCGGGGAACCCGCCCACCTGCATGGACTCGATCCCGGCCGGCAAGGAAATGTTGCGGATCCGGCCGACCAGCGCCCGGGCCTGGGCGGAGGTAGGCGGCGGGCTGTAATCCACGAATATCACGGTGAAATTGCCGCTGGCGTAATTGTCCAGGGTCTCGCTGGCCAGGGGGAATTGTTCCGGGTACTGGTAGAGCAGCTGGTAATCCTTGAGTCCCAGCTTGGGATCCACGCTGGTCAGGCCGGTCACCCGCGTCACTCCGGCCATGGCCCGGACCTCGCGCGTGACCTGGTCCAGGCTGGCCAGGTTGGCGGCCTGGGTGACGTCGCCGTGGGTTTGGATGGCCAACACCAGGGGACTCAGGCCGGCATGGGGGAAATCGGTATCCAGGGTCTGCTGCACCTGGCGGCTTTCCGCCGAAATCGGCAGGGACTTGCTGTCGGACGGCCCCACGTTCATATGCTGGATCGGCAGCCCCATCACCAGGAGCAGCACCAGGGTAAGCAGCAGGACGGGACGGGCATGGCGCATCACAAACCGGCTGAAGTTGTACCAGCCGCTTCCCTCCTCCTGCTGGGCAGCCCGGCCCGCCAGGTGGGGCAGGGCCAGGCTGTTGACCCGATGCCCCAGCAGGGCCAGCAGGGCCGGCAGCAGGATGGTGGAGGTGAGCATGGCGGACACCACGGATATCCCCCCCGCCAGACCCATGTTTTTGAAGAAGCGCTGGGGCAGCATCAGCAGGCAGAACAGGCTGGCCGCCACGGTCAAGCCGCTGAAGGCCACGGTGCGGCCGGCCGTGGCCATTGTCCGGGCCAGGCTTTCCGGCACACGGCCGTCGGCCTTGGGCAGTTCCTCCCGGAACCGGGATACGATGAACAGCCCGTAGTCGATGGCCAGGCCCAGGCCCAGCATGGACACCACGTTGGCGGCATAGAGGGAGATATCCGTGACCAGGGTGAAGGCCTTGAGCAGGGCCACGGACAGAACGATGGTGACGCCGCCGACGATGAGGGGCAGCGTGGCCGCCACCGCGGAGCCGAACACCCAGACCAGCAGGACGCCCAGGGCGATGAAGCTGGCGACCTCCGCCTGCCAGATGTCCTTCGCCAGTTGTTCCCGCATGTCCACGTAGGTCGCCAACTCGCCGCCCAGCAAGACATCGAGCTGGTCGCTCTTGATCTGGTCGCGCATGTGCTGGAAGGCCTCCACCCCTTCGTCCCGGCCCCGTTCCACCCGGGCCACGGCATAGGTGAGTCTGCCGTCCAGGGAACGCAGTTTGGCGTCCCCCGTCATGGGATAGCTGACCACGCTCTTCACGTCGGGATTGCGCGAGATGCGGGCGATGACCGCGTCCACCGCATCCCGGTAAGCGGGGCTTTCGATGTTGCCGACCCGGTCCGTCTTGGGCCGGAACAGCAGGATCACCGGCGTCTCGTCCCGCCCCAGCCGGCTGCGCAGCTGGGCCATGGATTCGGCCGAGCCGCTGCCCGGCACCTCCCAGCCCGGCGCCAGGGTGAGGTGGTGCATCACGTCCAGGCTGTAGACGGCCCCGAGGGCCACCAGCAGCGCCCCCAGGACGACCACCATCCAGGGATGGCTCAGGGCCAATCGGCTGGGTTTGAAACCGTCACGGAACATGGTCAAACTCTATGCTCATCGTGGAAAACATGTGGGTATGGATGTGCAAGGTCCATCAAAGAAAGAATAACCAGAGATAGACGCTGCTCACCAGGATGCTCAGCAGCATCAGCGGGAAAGCCATCATCATGAAGGGCAGGAACCTGATCGGTTGCCCCGCCCGCTCTGCCATGCCGGCCACCACCAGGTTCGCGCTCGCGCCCACCAGGCTGCCGTTGCCCCCCAGGCAGGCGCCCAGAGCCAGGGCCCACCAGAGCACGCCGATCTGTTCCGGCTGGAACGCGCTGCCCATGCTCTGGATCACCGGGATCATGGTGGCGACGAAGGGAATGTTGTCCACCACCGCCGAGAGCACGGCGGACACCCAGAGGATCACGTAGGCGGTTATGGTGAATTCGCCGCCGGTCAATTCGACGATCTGATTGGCCAGTATTTTCAGTGCCCCGGCGTGCTCGATGCCGGCCACCACCACGAACAACCCGACGAAAAAGAACACGGTAATCCATTCCACCTCGCCAAAGGTGCGGTGGATGATGTGGGACTGTTCTTCCGCCTTCTGGTCGTAGACCCGCAGCAGCAGGAGCAGGGCCGCGCCGAACATGGCGATGGTGCCCGCCTCTTGGTGGATGTGGTGGGCCAGGATGAAGCCCAGGATGGTGAGGGCGATGACGAACAGGGCCTGTTTCAGCAAACGGACGTCGGTGATGGACTCCCGTTCGTTGAAGGCCATGACCATGGCCCGATCCTCGTCCGAGGCGGTGAGCTTGCGGCCCCAGATCAGGTAGAGGGGGATCAGGGTAAGGGCCATGATCACCACCACCACCGGCCCCAGGTTGAGCACGAAGTCGTTGAATGTGAGCTTGGCGGCGGAGCCGATCATGATGTTGGGCGGATCGCCGATCAGGGTGGAAGTTCCACCGATGTTGGAGGCGAAGATCACCGAGAACAGGTAGGGGTAGGGCTTCAGGTGCAGGGCGTCGGTGATCAGCAGGGTCACTGGCGCCACCAGCAGCACCGTGGTGACGTTGTCCAACAGGGCGGAGAACACCGCCGTCACCAGGGAGAGCATGACCAGCAGCCACCAGGGATCGGCCTTCACCGATTTGGCCGCAACGATGGCCACGTACTGGAACACCCCGCTCTTCTGGGTCAGTGCGACGATGACCATCATGCCGGTGAGCAGGCTGATTGTGTTGAAATCGATGCCATGGAAGGCCTGGAGCTGGTTCAGTACCCCGGAGAAGATCATCAGGCCAGCGCCCAGCAGGGCAACGATGGAGCGGTTGATGCGTTCCGTGACAATGACCGCATAGGTGAAGACGAAGATGGTCAGGGACACGACCAGGGGCGAGAGCCCGAATATGACCTCGCTTACCGCGGGGTGCTCCATGTCAGAGCCCCGCCTTCTCGGCCAGGAAGCCCAGCAGCGCGCGCCGCGACAGCATGCCGAGCAGTTCGCCGGCATCGTTCACCACGGGGAGAGGCGTCTTGTTCAGGTGCAGTTGCAAGGCCGCGGACATGATGTGATGGCTGGATTTCAGGATGGGTACATCGTGCTGCAGGATATCGCGTACCCGCTTGCCGCCCAGATTGCGCAGGTGGGCGGTCAGCATGGCAATCGCATCCCCGGCGAAGCTCAGATCCGACAGGCCGTGTTCCACCTGGGTGCTCACCGGCAGCACCTCGGCCAGGAAGTCCTCGATGCTGATCATGCCCAGGAGACGCTTGCCGTCGCACACCGGCGCATGATTGGTGCTGTGTTCCAGCAATTGGCGCAAGGCCGTCAACAGGTCTGTATCCGGCGACATGCAGAGGGTCGGGGGATAAAGTTTGATGGCTTCGATGGTCATTTCGGTTCCAGGTCTGCTTGAGGGTTATCCGCCGGCCCGCGGGCCGTCAGCCATTTTTCCAGGCTGATCACGGCCGAGATCGTCAGGGCTGCGGTGAAGATCACCAGCCAGTCCAGCCAGCCCAGCGGGGCGCTCAGGAAAATACGCTGAAGCGGGGGAAAATAGGTGAAGCATAGCTGCAATAGGCCCATCACGGCCACGCCGAACCATACCCAGGGGTTGGAAAACGGGCCGAGACGCCAGACGGGCTGGGTCATGGAGCGGCAGTTGAACAGATAAAACGCCTCCGACACCACGAACACGTTCACCGCGGCGGTGCGCGCCTCCTCCAGGGCCACGCCCTGGCCCAGGTTCCACCAGAACAGGCCGAAGGCGGCAATCACCATCAGGGTGCCCACCACCACCACGCGCGCCACCAGGTGGGGGCCGAGGATCGCCGCATCGGGCCGGCGCGGTGGACGGGACATGACATTGCCCTCGATGGGCTCGAAGGCCAGGGTCAGGCCCAGCAGCACCGCCGTGGTCATGTTGATCCAGAGAATCTGCAGCGGCGTGATGGGCAGGGCCACGCCGGCCAGGATTGCGACGGTCAGCACCATGCCCTCGCCGAAGTTGGTGGGCAGGGTCCAGACCACGAACTTGGTCAGGTTGTCGAACACGCCCCGTCCGGCCTCCACCGCCGCCACCAGGGTGGCGAAATTGTCGTCGGTGAGGACCATATCGGACGCCTCCCGGGCTGTTTCCGTGCCGTTCCTGCCCATGGCCACGCCGATGTCCGCGGTCTTGAGGGCGGGGGCATCGTTGACACCGTCTCCGGTCATGGCTACCACATGGCCTGCCCGCTGCAGGGCCTGGACAATGCGCAGCTTCTGCTCCGGCTCAACCCGGGCGAACACATCGCAGTCCTGGACCGCGCGGGCGAACCCGTCCGCGTCCAGCCTGGCCAGTTCCCGCCCGGTCAATACCCTTTGCCGGTCGCTGATCCCAAGGTCCCGGGCGATGCTGGCGGCGGTCAGCGCATGGTCGCCGGTGATCATCTTCACCCCGACCCCGGCCTTGCGGCAGGCCGCCACCGCCTGCCGTGCCTCGGGCCGGGGCGGGTCCATGAACCCCGCCAGGCCCAGGAAGGTCAGGCCTTCGCTGACCAGGCGATGGGTCAATTCGTCCTGCCCATGACGCTTGCGCGCCAGGGCCAGCACCCTCAGCCCGCTGCCCGCCATGGCCGTGGCCATGTCCAGCACCGCCGTCCGGTCCAGCGGGATTTCCTCGCCCCGGGCATCCAGCATGGTGACACAGCGCTCCAGCAGGGGTTCCGGCGCGCCCTTGATGAATACCAGCCGCTCCTCCCCCCGGGCGTGGGCGGTAGCCATGTACTGCCGTTCCGACTCGAACGGCAGCACCGACAGGCGCGGATGGGTGTGGCTCTTGTCCGCGTCCAGGGCCGCCTTCAGCGCCACCGTGATGAGGGCGCCTTCGGTGGGATCCCCGGTCACTTGCCAGCCGTCCCGGGTCTGGTTGAGCACGGCATCGTTGCACAGCAGGCCCGCCAGCAGGGTCTCCCCCAGGGCGCCGGCGATCTCGGCGGCATGCCCGTCCTGCAGCACCTCGCCCGCCGGGTCGTAGCCGATCCCGGTGGTCTGATACGACCGGCCTCCCGCCCATATGGACTGCACGGTCATCTGGTTCTGGGTCAGGGTGCCGGTCTTGTCGGTGCAGATCACCGTCACCCCGCCCAGGGTTTCCACCGCCGGCAGCTTGCGCACGATGGCGCGGCGCGCCGCCATGCGCTTCACGCCGATGGCGAGGACCACGGTCACGGCCGCAGGCAAACCTTCGGGGATGGCCCCCACCGCCATGGCCACGGCCGCCATGAGCATGTCGACGACATGGGCGCCCCGCAGCCAGCCCACCGCGAAGGTCAGCGCGGCCAGGAACAGGATGGTGTACAGCAGCACCCTGCTCAGCCGCGCCACCTTGCGGGTGAACGGGGTGGACAAATCGGGGGCCGCCGCCACCAGCCCGGAAATCCTGCCGGTCTCGGTATCGGCGCCGGTGGCCACCACCACCCCGACGCCCTGGCCCCGCGTGATCAGGGTGCCGGAAAAAGCCAGGTTGACGCGTTCGGCCAGCGGTGTTTCCAGGGGCAGGGACTGCGCCTGCTTGGCCACCGGCAGGGACTCGCCGGTGAGCATGGCCTCGTCGGCCTGGAGTTCATTGCAGCGGATCAGGCGCAGGTCGGCGGGAACCTTGTCGCCCGCGTCCAGCAGAACGATGTCACCCGGCACCAGTTCCGCGCCGGGCACGGTCAGCTTGCGCCCGCCGCGTACCACCCGGGCGCTGGCGGCCAGCAACCGCCTCAGGGCGGCCAGGGCGTTCTCCGCCCGGGATTCCTGGATGTAGCCGACCACGGCGTTGAGCAGCACGACCCCGAAGATGACCGAGGCATCCACCCATTCCCCCAAGGCCGCTGTGATGGCGGTGGAGGCCAGCAGGATATAGATCAGGGCCTGGTGGAACTGCAGCAGGAAACGCAGCCAGGCGGGCTTGCCGGGATGCTCCGGCAGGGCGTTTGGGCCGAAATAAACCAACCGGGCCTCGACTTCCGCATTGCCGAAACCGACCTCCGAATCGGACTTCAGCTGCTCCAGCACCGCCTGGGCGTCCAGGTGGTATGCCGGCTGGTCTAATGGCATGAAAGGTTGGCTCACCCGCTAAGTGTAGTCCGACCTGCCGTGCCGCCCGCGGGCCGATGCTATGATCGTGACCGGCACAATCTACAGAATCCCCGAGTTTCGCCATGGCTGACACGGACGAAGAACGCCGCATCCAGGCCATCCTGGCCAGCGGCATAAAAATCCCGCCCATGCCGGCGGTATTGATGGGACTTGAGAAGGTGCTGCGCGACGAAGACGCCGGCCCGGCCGAGCTGGCGGATCTCATCGCCCATGACGGCGCCCTGAGCGGGGCGGTATTCAGGGTAGTCAGCTCACCCGTGTTTGGACTGCGCAGCAAGGTGGAGACCCTGCCGCGCGCCGTGGCACTGCTGGGCATGCGCAATACCGCCGCCCTGATCCGCAGCGAAACCCTGCGCGCCACCCTGAGCGACCCGGAACACGCAAAGGCCTTCGAGCTGCTCTGGAAACGCAGCGCCGCCGTGGCCGAACTGTGCGTCATCGCGGTCAAGAAGGCGCGGCGCAACGGCATCGGTCCCGACAACGCCTACATGCTGGGCATGTTCCATGATTGCGGGCTGGCCCTGTTGTGCAAGCGCTTCCCGGCCTATGCCCAGTCCCTGGGCCAGGCCTGGTCCTGGCCCGACATCCTGGAACTGGATCGGCATAATCAGCTCAGCCACGCCATGATGGGGCAGATGGTGGCGAAAAACTGGTCATTGCCCGAGGACATCGTCCACGCCATCCGCCATCACCATGACCTGTCCCCACCCGGGTTGAGCGAGCCGGTCGGCCGGCTTTGCGCCCTGCTCAACTTCGCCTGCCACCTGCACAACCAAAGCATCGGCGCGGATGACCGGGAATGGATGGACGCCTGGCACGAGGAAACCCGGCGACGACTGGGCATGGATGAAGCGGAAATCGCCGACTGGGAAGCCGCCGTCCTGGAGGAAGCCGCGCCGTAGCGGACCCGCTTACTGGGGCAACCAGCGCATCGGGTCGATGCCCCAGGACTCGTATTCCTCATGGCCGGTGATGCGGTCCAGGCAACCGGGCCAGGTCAGGTCGAGCGGTTCCGGCTTCAGGTAGTGCCGCTTGGCCGCGTGATAGATGAGCAGCAGCCTGGGCTGCATCATCTTTTCCGGATACTGTTCCTGTACCACCCCAAGGCGGCCGCTTTCCAGCCGCACCAGGGAGCCGGTGGGGTAGATTCCAACGGCCTTGATGTAGGCCCGCACCAGGTCCGGATCGAAATGGAACTTGCTCCATTCCAGCAGGCGGCTCAGGGCGGCCGTGGGTGCCATGGCCTTGTGGTAGACCCTATCCGAGGATAGGGCGTCGTAGACATCGACGATGGCGGCCATGCGGCCGTACAGGGAGATCTGGCCGCCCTTGAGCTTGTTGGGGTAGCCGCTGCCATCGTAGCGCTCATGGTGCTGCCCGGCCACGTCCAGGGCAATCTTGCTGATGCCCGGGGTGTTTTGCAGGATGATGATACTTTGCACCACGTGGGACTTCATCTTGGAGAATTCCGCCTCGGTCAGCTTGGCCGGCTTGTTAAGGATATCCTCGGGCACCTTGGCCTTGCCCACGTCGTGCAGCAGGGCGCCGATGGCGATCTCCTTGATGATGGCGCGATCCAGCCCCAGTTCGCGCGCGAACGACACCATCAGGGCGCACACCGACACGGAATGTTGAAAGGTGTAGTTGTCGTGCTGCTTGAGCCGGGCCAGGGGCAGCAGGGCGTCCTGGTTGCGGAAGATGGAATCCACCATCTTTTCCACCACGGGCTCGATCTTCTCCAGTTCGATTTGCCTGCCCATGCGTATGTCCCGCAGCATGCCCCGGACGATGTGGTTGGCCTCGCCGTGCAGTTTGCGGGCCCGTCCGATCTCCTGGGCAAGGGGCACGCGCATGGGCTCTTCCACGCCCTCGTTGGCGATGGCC
Organism: uncultured Pseudomonadota bacterium; assembly: GCA_963713085.1. Taxonomy (GTDB): domain Bacteria; phylum Pseudomonadota; class Gammaproteobacteria; order Burkholderiales; family Thiobacillaceae; genus PFJX01. The sequence continues at coordinate 32,669 of CAVQKQ010000007.1, forward strand.
TCCATGCGCTGTTCGATCTCGTCCCGCACCTGTTCCCGGGTGGGGGCATCCGCCACATCCAGGCCCATGCCGGTATCGATGTAAAGTTCCCTGACACCCAGGGCCTTGATCGCTTGCAGACGTTTGCCGTCCTTGACCAGAAAGCGGTTGGTGGCGAACGGATGGTCGATCCAGGAACAGTTCAGGTCATGGATATACATCCCGATCTTGAGCTGATCCAGGCTGATTTTCTTGATGGAAGCCGGCTCGGGCATCACAAACGATTCTGTAAGGGTTGGTCCTGATCGACCTCGCAATTATCGGCTGGACACCAATGAACTTTAGCCGCCGCGCGGTGCCCGGGAGGCGATTTCCCGCCCCCGTCCCATGGCACTATGATTCGCCCTACTCCCCACTGCCCGAGGCAAGCCATGAATCTGGAAAAGGTCATCTTCGGTTTTTTCATCATCCTGGCCATGACCCTCAACTTCGGCTTCGTCATCGGCGACATCGATAACCCGGCCCATCACCATGTCCACGAGCTGTTCTTCGCCATCGTGATCAACCTCGTCGCCACCGTGCTCAAGTTCGGCGAACGCACCCAGATCGGCGCCATCCACCTGGCCAGCAGCTTCGTGGCGGACCTGCAGCTGATCGCCGCCGCCAGCGTCTGGGCCCTGGCCCTGTACGTCAACGGCACCGGCCTGACCCCGTCTGTGACCGCCAGCATCGTCTCCCTGTCGGCCGGCGCCCTGGCCGCCAACGTCCTGTCGGTGACCATGCTGCTGGTGGAAACGGTGATGTTCCGGCGCTGAGGCCAAATCGACGGCCCCCGACATGCACAGCGCACTGTTCCTGATCCTGCGGCGCATGCGCGCGCCGCTGATCTTCCTGGTCTTCAGCTACGCCGTCTCGGTCCTGGGCCTGACCCTGATCCCCGGCGTGGATGGCCAGGGCCGGCCCACGCCCCCCATGGATTTCTTCCATGCCTTCTACGTCATCAGCTACACCGCCACCACCATCGGCTTCGGCGAGGTGCCCATGGCCTTCAGCGACGGCCAGCGGGCCTGGACCATCGTCTCCATCTACCTGACGGTCACCGTCTGGCTCTACAGTATCGGCACCATCCTCAGTCTGCTGCAGGACCCGGCCCTGCTGCGGGCGGTCCGGGGCAACCGCTTCGCGGGCAAGGTGCGCCGCCTGCGCCAGCCCTTCTACCTGATCGCCGGCTGCGGCGAGACCGGCGCCCTGCTGATGCACGCCCTGGACAGCCGCAACCAGCAGGCGGTGGTGCTGGACATCGATGCGGAGCGCATCGGCGAGCTGGAACTGGGCCAATACCATCTCGACATCCCCGCCCTTACCGCCGATGCCCGCCTGCCGGAGAACCTGATCGTAGCCGGCCTGCACCATCCCCTGTGCGCCGGGGTCATCGCCCTCACCAACGACGACCAGGCCAACCTCAGCGTGGCGGTATCGGTAAAGCTGCTGCGCCCGGAACTGGCCATCCTGTGCCGGGCCGATGCCCTGGACACGGCGGCCAACATGGCCTCCTTCGGCACCGACGAGGTGGTCATCGCCTTCGAGGTGTTCGGCGAACACCTGGCCATGGCGGTCAACCAGCCGGGCCAACACCTGCTCTACGAATGGCTCACCGGCGTGCCCGGCGAACCCCTGGCGGAACCTTTGGAGCCGCCCCGGGGCAAATGGGTGCTGTGCGGCTACGGCCGGTTCGGCAAGGCCGTCGCCCGGCATCTCAAGAAAGAGGGGATCGAACTGGCGGTGGTGGAGGCGGACCCGGCCACCACCGGCTGCGAGGACTGCATCATCGGCCGGGGCACCGAGGCCCACACCCTGCTGGAGGCGGGCATCGACCAGGCCGTGGGCATCGTCGCCGGCACCGACGACGATGTGAACAACCTGTCCATCGCCATGACCGCGCGCCAGCTCAACCCCGGGCTGTTCACGGTGCTGCGCCAGAATCGCCACGCCAATGCCGCCCTATTCCAGAGCTTCCGGGCCGACGTCACCATGCAGCCCTCCAGCATCGTGGCCCATAAATTCCTTTCGCTGTTGACCACCCCCCTGCTGTCCCGCTTCTTCGCCCTTGCCCAGAGCCAAAACGATGCCTGGGCCGACGTGCTGATCAGCCGCATCGCGGCGGTGCTGGTGGATACCGTGCCGGAGGTATGGGACGTGGAACTCTCGCAAATCCAGACCCTGGCGGTGTGGCAGGCCCTGCGGGACGGCAAGCAACTCCTCCTCGGCGATCTATTGCGCAACCCGGCGGACCGCCAGGCCGAACTGACCTGCCTCCCCTTGCTGCTCAGCCGGGGCCAGGAGGAGATCCTGATACCCGACAACGACACCCGCTTGCGCGACGGCGACCGCATCTTGTTCTGCGGGGAAGCCCGGGCGCGCCGGCAACAGGCCCTCGGCCTGTATAACTACAACGTGCTGAGCTATCTCATGACGGGCCGCGACGCACCCGGCGGCACGGCATGGCGCTGGCTGGAAGGGGTATCCAAGAAGCGACGCGGCGCATCGGCCTGAAGCCGACGCGCCACGCCGTTTACGCTCCGCGGATGCCCTATTTCTGGAAGTGGGAAGCGGCTTTCTCGAAGGCCTCCTGCATCTTCTTCCAGGCCTCGTCGGCACCCGCCATCATGTCCTTCCAGGCCTCGCCCGCCGAAGCCTGCACGGCCTGCATCTTCTCGATCGTCTGATCGCGTTGCTTGCGCAGGGTATCCAGCTGCATCTCGTAGTCGATGCGCAGGTCGGTCTTGGTCTCCTTGGCCTTGACCTCCCACTTGGCGATCTGTTCGTTCCATTGATCGAGACGGACCTTGAGTTGTTCGACGTATTCGTTACGGGTGGTCATACGATTTCCTCCACGGTTGATCGACGGCCCGGGTCGTTCGGATCAACCCGGAAATACCGCCTCTGCTTCATTATTGGACAGGAACCCGAAACCGCCAACGGCAAGTCATCCCCGACTAGAACAGCGCCGGATCAGCGACGCATGGCCCGGCTCAGGGCATCGGCCAGGGCGCCGCCGGGTTTCTCGGGCTGTTTGGCCGGCTGGGACTTCCCCTGCCGGACATGGCCGCGCTGCGCGGCCTCGGCTGAAGCCGGCCGCGCCTCGTCCCGCAGGCGCATGGTCAATGCGACGCGTTTACGCAACAGGTCCACCTCCAGCACCTTGACCCGGACGATATCCCCCGCCTTCACCACCTCTCGGGGATCCTTGACGAACCTTTCCGACAGGGCCGAGACGTGGACCAGGCCGTCCTGGTGCACGCCGATGTCGACGAAGGCGCCGAAGTTGGCGACGTTGGTGACCACCCCTTCCAGGGTCATGCCCGGCTTCAGGTCCTTCAGCTCGTTGACGTTCTCCTGGAAAGCGGCGGTCTTGAAGGCGGGGCGCGGGTCCCGGCCGGGCTTCTCCAACTCCTTGAGGATGTCCCGCACCGTGGGCAGGCCGAAGCGCTGGTCCGCGTACTTGCCTGCGTCCAGTCGCTTCAACACGTCCGCGTTGCCGATGACGCCGCGGATGTCCTGCTTCAGGTCGGCGAGGATACGCTGCACCACCGGATAGGCTTCCGGGTGCACGGCGGAACGGTCCAGGGGGTTGTCGCCGCCGGGCACCCGCAGGAAGCCGGCGGCCAGCTCGAAGGTCTTGGGCCCCAGGCGGGGCACCTTCCTCAGGGCCTCCCGGTTGGGGAAGGGGCCGTGGGCGTCCCGGTGGGCGACGATCTGGTTGGCCAGGGTGATGTTGAGTCCGGACACCCGGGTCAGCAGGGCGGCGGAAGCGGTGTTCACGTCCACCCCCACGGCGTTGACGCAGTCCTCCACCACCGCCTCCAGGGCCTGGCCCAGCTTGGCCTGGCCCAGGTCGTGCTGGTACTGGCCGACGCCGATGGCCTTGGGCTCGATCTTCACCAGTTCCGCCAGCGGGTCCTGCAGACGGCGGGCGATGGACACCGCGCCGCGCAGGGACACATCCAGGTCCGGGAACTCCCGGGCCGCCAGGGCCGAGGCGGAATACACCGAAGCCCCCGCCTCGCTCACCGTCACCTTGGCGAGCTTGAGTTCGGGATGGGACTGCATGAGGTTGGCGATCAGCTCGGCGGCCAGCTTGTCGGTCTCCCGGCTGGCGGTGCCGTTGCCGATGCTGATCAGTTCGGCGCCATGATTGACCGCCAATCGGGCGAGCGTCGCCAGGGCGCCCTGCCAGTCCTTGCGCGGCTCGTGGGGATAGACGGTGGCGGTGTCCAGCACCTTGCCGGTGCGGTCCACCACCGCCACCTTGACCCCGGTGCGGATGCCCGGGTCCAGGCCGATCACCGCCTTGGGGCCGGCGGGCGCGGCCAGCAACAGGTCCTTCAGGTTGCGGGCGAAGACCCGGATGGCCTCCGCCTCGGCCCGCTCGAACAGGGCGTTCATGAGGTCCAGTTCCAGGTGCAGCGAGAGCTTGACGCGCCAGGCCCAGCGCACCGAATCCAGCAGCCATTTGTCACCGGGGCGGCCGGCGTCCTTGATACCCAGGTGGGCGGCGATCATGCCCGGCATGATCCCTTCCCCCCTCGGGGGAAGGTGGCCCGCAGGGCCGGATGAGGGAATATTTGTAGACGTCCCCTCTCCCCCAGCCCCTCCCCCGCCTGCGGGGGAGGGGAGTTCTTCGGGCAACTTGATGGCCAGGCCCAGCACCCCCTCGTTGCGGCCCCGGAACAGGGCCAGGGCCCGGTGGGAAGGCATGGCCTTCCAGGGTTCGTCGAATTCGAACCAGTCCCGGAACTTCTGGCCTTCCTGCTCCTTGCCCTCGACCAAGCGCGACACCACCCGGCCCTTGTCCCGCAGGTGGACTCGCAGCTTCTCCAGCAGCGCGGCGTCCTCGGCGAATTGTTCCATCAGGATCTGGCGGGCGCCGTCCAGGGCGGCCTTCACGTCGGCCACGCCCTTTTCGGCATCCACGTAGGCGGCGGCTTCGATCTCCGGGTCCAACTCCGGATCGGCCAGCAGGGCCTCGGCCAGAGGACCCAACCCGGCCTCCCGGGCGATCTGGGCCTTGGTGCGGCGCTTGGGCTTGTAGGGCAGGTACAGGTCCTCCAGGCGCTGCTTGGAATCGGCGGACAGGAGCTCGGCATGGAGTTCCGGGGTCAGCTTGCCCTGCTCATCGATACTGGCCAGGATGGCGGCGCGCCGATCCTCCAGTTCCCGCAGGTAGCCCAGGCGCTCCTCCAGATTGCGCAGCTGGGTGTCGTCCAGGCCGCCGGTGGCCTCCTTGCGGTAGCGGGCCACGAAGGGCACCGTGGCCCCCTCGTCCAGCAGGGCCACGGCGGCGGCCACCTGGTTGGGATGGACGTTGAGTTCCTGGGCAATACGGGTTTCTATCGAAATCGGCATGGGGATACGGGTGGAAGCCAAGGCCGGGCAGGATGGGGAAAATCCGCCTGCCTGGCAAGGCTTGACAGGGGGCCTTGAAACTGCCGGCTACTCCGCTTCCTGCATGCGCAGGCGCCGGGCCGCCTCCTCGGCGCGGGCGTCGTCGATCTCGTTCATGACGCCCTGCAGGTCCACCGGCTTGCCGCTCTCCGCGAAACGGCCGGTGAGCTCGACATCGGGACGCAGGTCGCCGTGCTCATACAGGGCCCAGATCTCCTTCCCGTACCGGGTTTGCAGCAGTTCCGGGGCGAAGCGCCCGAAGTAATGGGTGAGGTTGTCGACGTCCCGTTCCAGCATGGATTTCGCATGGTTGTTGCCGGCGGCGTCCACCGCCTGGGGCAGGTCGATGATCACCGGCCCCTCGCCCCCCACCAGGATGTTGAATTCCGACAGGTCGCCGTGGATCACCCCTGCGGCCAGCATCAGCACCACCTGACGGATCAGGAACCGGAAGTGCTCCCGCGCCACCTCCGGCTCGTACACCACGTCGTTCAGGCGCGGCGCCGCGTTGCCGTGGGCGTCGGTCACCAGCTCCATCAGCAGCACGCCTTCGTGGAAGTTGTAGGGCTTGGGCACCCGCACCCCGGCGGCCGCCAGCCGGTACAGGGCGTCCACCTCGGCGTTCTGCCAGGCCTCCTCCCGGGCCTCCCGGCCGTAGCGGGTGCCCTTGGCCATGGCCCGGGCCTGACGGCTGTTGCGCACCTTGCGGTTCTCCGTGTAGTCCACGGCCTGGCGGAAGCCGCGCTTGTCCGCCTCCTTGTACACCTTGGCACAGCGCGCCTCCTCGCCGCAGCGGACCACGAACACCATGGCCTCCTTGCCGCTCATGAGCTGGCGGATCACGTCGTCGATCAGGCCGTCTTCCAGCAGCGGCAGGAGTCTTTTGGGTATTTTCATGGGCCCATTTTGCGCGATTAGAGGGGAGCCGTGGGGGATCCTCCTATTGTTATCGGATACGGCGCTCGACGCGAGTACCGGATCACCGCTTTACGGCACCAAGTCCCACCCCCCGGCCTCCCTTCAGGTCCCAAGGGATATGGTCACTCGCCCGACAATCTCAGGGATCCGACCGGATCTCTGGGCCCGAGCCTCAGCGTGCTCACTCCCCCTCCCAGTAGTCCAGGGAGCCACTCGCGCGCCCGACAAACATGAAACGCTGGGGCTTGCCTTCGGCATCCGGCGGCAGCTCGCTCAGGATGCCGAACTTGCCCGAGTCCGGGTATTCGGCGATCTCCGGCGACAGCTTGGTGCTCACAGCCATATAGCGCAGCTCCTCCGTGCCAGTGTTAATGATCTGGTGGGCCGTCTCCTTGCCCCCCGGCGGGCAGGCGATCACGTCGCCGGAACGGATCGGGTAGGTACTCTCGCCAATCCGGACTTCACCCGTACCCTGCAGCACGAAGAACATCTCCTCGTTCACCCGATGGTTGTGCAGTGGGAACGCCCGCTTGCCGGGCGGCACGGCAGTGATGTTGTAGCCCAATTTCTGGGCCCCGATGCGGGGGCCGATGACCCCCATCCTGGCATCGAACCGTTCCGCCGCCGGCCCGGAGGGAGCAAAGGCGGCTGGGCGGGGTGCAAGCTCAACGTCGGCAATGTTGACGATGGGCTTGGTCATGGGTGTCTCTGGGGGTTTCAATGCTATATCCCTTGGCGCTGGAGGAAATATCGTGCTCACTTTGCAAGGTACTTTGCGGTGAGCTCCGGTTTCGACAAGTCTATGTCTTTGCCTGACCCAAGAACTGAGCTTCCCCCGAAATTTCGTTTTCCAAGGGTGACCCAAGATAGACGTCGGATTGGAAGGGAAGACGATGAAGGTTCCGAAGCAGGAATACACCGCTGAGTTCAAGGAACTGGCGGTCAAGCGAGTCAAGGAAGGCCAGACGGCAGGTGCGGTTTCCCGTGACCTGGGGCTGATCGAGCAGACACTACGCAACTGGGTCAAGGCGGCGGAAGCGGGCAAGCTCAACGGAGCGGGTGCCAGGAAAGTGACGGTGGAAGAGAGGGAACTCTCCCGGCTGCGAGCCGAGAACATCCGGCTCAAGCGGGAGGATGAAATCCTAAAAAAAGCGACGGCGTACTTTGCAAGGGATGTGCGGTGAAGTACGCCTGGATCGACAGGCAACGCCCCGCCTTCGACCTGTCCGAGATGTGCGCGGTACTGGGCGTCAGCATCAGCGGCTATCGGGCCTGGAAGCGGGGCGGCACCCCGAACCGCAAGCGGCTCAGCGACACCCGGATGCTCGCCCTGATCCAGGCCATCCACGCCGAACTCAAAGGCGCCTACGGCAGTCCGCGCAGGGTTCTGGAACTGCGTGCCCGAGGCTTCTCGGCCGGCAAGGCGCGGGTGGAGCGGCTGATGCGGGAGAACGGCATCCATGCCCGGCACAAGCGGCGCTACAAGGTCACTACGGATTCCAGGCATGGCTTGCCGGTAGCCGAGAATCTGCTGAACCGGAACTTCACGCCGGCGGCGCCGAATCAGGTGTGGACCTCGGACATCGCCTACCTGTGGACCGACGAGGGCTGGCTGTACCTGGCCATCGTGCTGGACCTGTTCAACCGCGAGGTGGTGGGCTGGTCGCTGAAACCGCCCATGACGGCGGATATCGTCACCGATGCGTTGACCATGGCGTGGTTCAGGAGAAAGCCGACCCCG
>CAVQKQ010000008.1:0-10101 GCA_963713085.1 uncultured Pseudomonadota bacterium
GTAGGCCAGGGTCATCAACTGGCTGTAGTAGAGCACCGGGATGCTGAACTTGGTGCCGTACGTCTTGTTGATCTGGCCTTGGTAGACCTCCACGTTGGCCTGGCACAGGGGACAGGGCGTGACGATCATCTCGGCGCCGCCGTCATAGGCCGCCTCGATGATGTCCTTGATCTGGGCCTGGGCCTTTTCCGGCTCGGAGAAGGCCAGGGCGCCGCCGCAGCAGGTCACCTTCTGGTCGTAAGGCACCGCCTCGCCGCCCACGGTCTCGATCAGCCTGTCGAGATACATGGGGTTCTCGAAGGACTCGCCGGCGATGCCGAACGGCCGGTTGGTCTGGCAGCCCACGTAGCCGGCGAACTTCATGCCGTCCAGGGGCTTCTTCACCGGCTTCTTCAGTTCGTCGTAGCCCAGGTCCTCGATCAGCACCTCCACCATGTGCTTGATTTCGGGGATGACCTTGATCTTCAGGCCGGCCTCGTTCAGGGCCTCCTGGGTATCGGCCAGCAGGGAGGAGTTGTGTTCCAGGCGCTCCTTGGATTCGCGCGCGCCCAGCCAGCAGGCGGCGCAGGTGGCGACGATGTCCTGGCCGGGCAGGTTGGTCTCGGCCAGGGCGAAGTTGCGGGCGTTCATCACATGACGCGGCAGTTCGCCGGCCTCGGCGTAGCTGACCGAAGCGCCGCAGCAGTTCCAGTCCGGGATCTCGGTCATCTTGATGTCCAGGGTCTTGCACATGGACTCGACGGAGACCAGATAGTTGGAGGCCGAGGCGCCCTTCTGGGACGAACAGCCGGGGTAGAAAGCGTATTCCTTGCGTGCCATTTCTATTCTCTCCTTAGCCCGCCTTGGCGGCCTTGCGCTTGGCCTCGAGTTCCTTGGCCTTGGCCAGCATCTTGTGGATGCCGTTCAGGTCCTTGCACTTGTGGCCGCCACCCAAGGCCTCCATGATGTTCAGTCGTCCGGCCTTGACCAGGCCCAGGGCCACGTCCTGCATCTCCATGGCCTTCTTGATGCCGGAACCGATGCCGTCCTTGAAGTACAGGGACTGGGTGAGCTTGACCTCGTTGACCCGGCCATACTTGGTGCAGTTGTTCCAGAAGGTCTTGGACAGGTGCTGGGTGGGCTGATTCTTGGGGGAACGGCCGATGCGGTAGGCGTACTCGGCGATGCCGTGCATCACATGGGTGACCGGCACCTTGCGCGGACAGCGCACGTAGCAGTTGTAGCAGGAAGTGCACATCCACATGGACTTGGAACTGAGCACCGCGTCCCGCTTGCCGGCCCGGATCATCATGAAGATTTCCTGGGGCGGATGGTCCCAGGCCGCCTGGAAGTTGGTGGGGCAGGAGCCGGAACAAAGGCCGCACTGCATGCACATCTTGACCCAGTCGCCCATCTCGGCCTGCTCTTCAATCTCCTTGAGGAAATTGTTCTTGTAGCGCTCGGCCATCTGTTTGTTCACATCGTTTTTCACGGTCTCGCTCATGGTCGATCTCCTAGAAACCCTTGAACGGGGACGGCGGGAAGGATTTGATCAGGGCCGCGTAGTCGTTGATCTTCTTCGGCAGGGTGGCGATGTCGGTGATCGCCACCTCCATGTCCATGACCCGCTCGGTTTCCAGGTTCATGCCCTTGAGGGTATCGCCCACCTTGGACAGGCGGTAGCGTCCCAGTTCGGAACCCTTGACGAAGTGGCACTGGTAGTCCTCGCCGTGCTTGCAGCCCATCAGCATGACGCCGTCGTAGCCGCCGTTCAGCGCATCCGTGATCCAGATGGTGTTGACCGAACCCAGGCAACGAATCGGGATGACTCGCACGAACGGGTCGTACTCGTTGCGGTTCATGCCGGCCATGTCGAGGGCCGGGTAGGCATCGTTCTCGCACGCCAGGATCAGGATGCGCGGCTTCTCGGAGAACTCGTCCGGCACATCCACCGACTTGATCTGGGCACCCACGGTATTCACCGAGTAGTTCTCGAAGGAGATCACCCGCACCGGGCAGGCGCCCATGCAGGTGCCGCATCGCCGGCAGCGGGACTCGTTGAACAGGGGGAAGCGCCTGGCGTCCTCGTCGATGGCGCCGAACGGGCATTCCACCGTGCAGCGCTTGCACTGGGTACAGCCTTCCAGTCGCACCGTCGGGAATGACAGGTCGCCGGCCCGGGGATGGGCGGCGCGGCCCAAACCGGCGTTCTCAATCGCCTGGATCGCCTTCATGGCGGCACCGGTGGCATCCTCCTGGGCCTGCAGGATGTCCATGGGACGGCGCACCGGGCCTGCGGAGTAGATGCCGGTCCGGCGGGTCTCGTAGGGGAAGCAGATGAAGTGGGAATCCGTGAATCCAAACTTGAATTGGGGCATATCCGGGCCCTGACGGTAAGTCAGGTTGAGGATGGATTCCGGGGCGATGGTGGCCACCACTTCGCTCGCGGCTTCGCCTTCCGGTGCGGCCTCGACTTCCGCCGGCGCCGCGACGGCGTCGATGTCGACGCCGGAGTTGGGCACAACGCCGGTGGCCAGCACCACCAGGTCGGCCTCGGCCTGGGTATCCTCGTTCAGGATCAGGTCCTTGAACTTGACGGTGCAGCTATTGCCGTTGGGCACCACCTGGGACACCACGCCCTTGGAGAAGATCACGCCCTTGTTCTGGGCCGAGCGGTAGAAGTCCTCGCCGTTGCCCGGTGTGCGCAGGTCGGTGAACAGCACCACGGTGTCGATGTCCGGGTTGCTGTCCTTGAAGTACATGGCCTGCTTCATGCTGGTGTTGCAGCAGAAGCCGGAGCAGTACTGCAGATGCTTGCCGGAAGCGTCACGCTGGCCTGCGCACTGGACGAACACCACGCTCTTGACCGGCTGGCCGTCGGAGGGCCGGCAAATGGGCTTGCCTTCGGCGGCGGCGGCCTTTGCCAGGGCTTCCAGGCCGGCCTGGTCCACCACGTTGGGGGTCTTGCCGTAGGCGAATTCCGGCAACTTGTTGGCGTCGTAGAGACTGAAGCCGGTGGCCTGGACGATGGCGCCGATATCTTCCTGCGCGATCGCGCCGGATTCCACGGCGATCTCGACCGCGAAGCGGCCAGGGGCACCGTCGGTCTTGGCGATGGTGGCGTTCAGGTAGACCTTGATGTTGGCGTCCGCCTCGATGCGGGCGACCATGTCGGCCACGCCGTTGTCCTCGGGGGCCTTGAACGGCTCTCGAGTCGGCACGCGCTTGTGCAGCCTGGCGGCCCAGCCGCCCAGGGCGCCGGATTTCTCCACCAGCACCACCTTGTAGCCGGCCTTGGAGGACTCCAGCGCGGAGGTCATGCCGGACATGCCGCCGCCCACCACCAGCAGGGTCTTGACGCTACCGGTCTTCTGGTTGCCGGGGGGCACGGTCATGGCCTTCACCTCGGCGCACGCCATGCGCACGTAGTCCTCAGCCATCTCCTGGGTGGTTTCCCTGGCCTCGTCGGTATCCGGACGGATCCAGATCACGCCTTCGCGCAGGTTGCCCCGGCTCATGGCGACGGTGGGGAAGTTGAACGCCTCGGTCTTGGCCCGACGCGAGCAGGCGCAGATGGCGGCGTGGGTGACGCCTTCCGTCTCGATGTCGTTCTTGATCAGCGCCACGCCCTCGGCGGAGCAGAGGAAGTCGTGCTCACGCACGAGGTTCATCTTGCCGGACTTGGTGGCGGCTTTGACCAAGGCGGCGACGTCGACACGCTTGTCGATCTCGCAGCCCTTGCAGATGTAAGCAGCGGTTTTCATTTCAGCCATTTTCTCATGCCTCCGCGCGGGCAACTTTGTTGACGACCTGAATGGCGCGCAGTGCCGCGGCGGTGGCGCTCTGCACCGCCCGGTTCACATCCAGTGCGTTGGTGGCGCAACCGGCGCCGAAAATCCCGGCATTCTGGGGATCGGCCATGATGAAGCCGGAGGAGTCCGACATCACCTCGGCGGGAATATCCATCCCCTTCACAGAAGGCTCCATGCCCAGGGCCAGCACCACCAGATCGTGGGCGCTGGCGTAGCGGATGTAGCCTTCGACGTCCACGCCGTGGCAGACGGGATTGCCGTCCTTGTCCTCGGTGATGCGTGCCACCTTGGACTTGACGAAGCTGACGTTGGGGTTTGCCTGGACCTTCTGGTAGAAGTCCTCGAAGCGGTCGATGGCACGGATGTCGATGTAGTAGATGGTCGACTTGCCCGCATCGCCATAGGCCTCCTGCACATAGTGGGTCTGCTTCAGTGAAGCCATGCAGCAGAACCGGGAGCAGTGGCGCAGGTGGTTTTCGTCCCGGGAACCGGCGCATTGGATGAAAGCGACGTTCTTGGCTTCCTTGCCGTCGCTGGGGCGCAGGATCTTGCCGCCGGTGGGGCCGTGTGGGTCGGCCAGACGCTCGAACTCCACGTTGCTGATGACGTTGGGGAATCGGTCGTAGCCGTAGTAGACGATCTTCTCGGCGTCGTAGGGCTTCCAGCCGGTGGCCCAGACGATGGCGCCGGCGTTCAGGGTCACCACCTCTTCCTTCATGTCCAGGTCCACGGCGCCGTATTTGCAGGCGGCCTTGGCGCGCTCCGCGTCGGGGGTGCCGATGATGGCGGAATCGATCACATAGCGCTGGGGATAGGCCATGCTGGACGGCAGGTAGGCCGCCTTGATCTTGCCCAGGTTGTAGTTGAATTCGTCGTCGATCTCGGTCTCCACCGCCTTGCCGCATTCGCCGCAGGCCGTGCAGTTCTCGTTCACGTAGCGGGGTTTGAGCTTGACCGAGACGCTGTAGTCGCCCTTGGTGCCGGTGATGCCGGTCACCTCGGCCAGGGTCAGCACCTGGATGCGGGGATTGGCCTTGAGTCGGCGCAGGTTGATCTCCAGGCCGCAGGTGGGATGGCACATCTTGGGGAAGTACCGGTAGAGTTGGACGGTACGGCCGCCCAGGTACGGGTTCTGCTCCACCAGCACGACTTGCTTACCGGTTTCCGCCGCTTCAAGCGCCGCGGTCATGCCGGAGATGCCGCCGCCCACGACCAGAATGGTCTGGTTGGTCGCCACTACTGACGTCATGTATCGCCTCCGATGGGTAAATACTCGAGGAATCGCGAGACCGGACGGAAACCTACCCGCCCGGCAAATAGGCGTGAATGTTACCTGTAATGACCCGCCCGCCGCGACATGGGTTTGATCGAAAGTTCTTATATGCGAATAGACTGGGTAAATCCGAGCCCGCTCAGGGGGCTAAGCCGCCCTAGCAATTCAGGATCGCCAGGATCGCGGCGCCGAGCACCAGGATCAGCCCGGAGAAGACGAAGAACGGTTTCCATCGGGTGTGTACGTGGTGCTGCCTGCGTTCCAGGTTGTGCCACATCTCGCTAATGGCCCCGAGCAGGCTGATGACAAAGAAAGGGGCCACCAGGACCAGCATGAGGATATGCCAGTCGGTATTGCCGCCGCCCCGACAGACCATGGGTCTCAGGGTCATGGCCGAATCCCAATTCCGGATCGCCACCCAGAACAGGAATCCCGCCACCCCGAACACCAGGAAAGTCCAGCCCATGAGCACCCAGAAATGCTTGTTGGCCAGGGTGGCGCGAAACTCGGTCCAGGCGTTGCGGGTCGACTTGACATGGTACTTCTTCATGAGCGCGGACTATGCCGATCGAGACACATCGGTGGCATCAACCCTGCCCGGATATCGGCGCCACTAGCCCAACTTGGCCCGTTGTGACTGCACCTTCTCCAGAGTCGCGACAAAGTCGGCCAAGCGTTTGCGTTCCTGTTCCACCACCGTGGCAGGGGCCTTGTCCACGAAGGCCGGATTGCCCAGCTTGGCGTCGGCCTTGGCGATCTCGCCCTCGAGCCGGGCGATCTCCTTGTCCAGGCGGGCGATTTCCGCCGCCCGATCCACCTCGATATGGAGCATCAGGCGCCAGTCGCCGACGATGGCGACGGGCGCCTCGCCTTCCGGCAGGCGGGCCACCGGCTGGACCTCGGACAAACGGCCCAGGGTCTGCATATAGGGCCCGTAGATACCGGCCCGCTCGGCATCGCCTTCGACATACAGCGGCACTTTCTGGGCCGGGGACAGGTTCATCTCACCGCGCAGGTTGCGGGTGGCGTTGATGAGTTCCTTGAGGCTGGCCATCTCGGCCTGGGCGGCGCCGTCGATCCGGCCCGGATCGGCTTCCGGATAAGGGGCCAGCATGATGCTGTCGCCCTTGGCACCGGCCAGGGGGCCCACGGCCTGCCACAACTCCTCGGTGATGAAGGGGATGATGGGATGGGCCAGGCGCAGCAGGGTTTCCAGCACTCGCACCAGGGTGCGCCGGGTGGCGCGCTTGGCGGCTTCCCTCTCCCGGCCCTGCGGGCCACCCTCTCCCGCCTGCGGGCGAGGGTTCTCCATGAGTTGCACCTTGGCCAGTTCCAGGTACCAGTCGCAGTACTCATCCCAGACGAACTCGTAGATGGCCCGGGCGGCCATGTCGAAGCGGTACTGGTCGAAACCCTCCCGCACGCCGGCGATTGCCTGTTCCAGGCGCCCCAGGATCCAACGGTCGGCGAATGAGTATTCCAGAGGCAGGGCCTCGTCCAGGCCCGTGTCCTGGACCTCGCAATTCATCAGCACGAAGCGGCTGGCGTTCCACAGCTTGTTGCAGAAATTGCGGTAGCCCTCGCAGCGCTGCAGGTCGAACTTGATGTCCCGGCCGTGGGTGGCAAGCGAAGCAAAGGTGAAGCGCAGGGCGTCGGTGCCGAAGCTGGCGATGCCGTCCGGGAATTCCCTGCGGGTGGCCTTCTCGATCGACTGGGCCTGCCTAGGGTTCATCAACCCCGTGGTGCGCTTGGCCACCAGGTCGTCCAGGCTGATGCCGTCGATCAGGTCGATGGGGTCCAGCACGTTGCCCTTGGACTTGGACATCTTGTGGCCGTGGGCGTCCCGCACCAGGCCGGTGACGTACACCTCCTTGAACGGCACCTTGCCGGTGAAGTGCAGGGTCATCATGACCATGCGCGCCACCCAGAAGAAGATGATGTCGAAGCCGGTGACCAGCACGCTGGTGGGCAGATAGTGTTCAAGCTCCCAGGTCTTGTCCGGCCAGCCCAGGGTGGAGAAGGGCCACAGGGCGGAGGAGAACCAGGTGTCCAGCACGTCCTCGTCCCGGGTCAGTTCCCGGCCTCCGGCCTGCCTGACGGCCTCCGCCTCGCTGGCGGCGACATAGACGTTGCCCGATTCGTCATACCAGGCAGGAATGCGGTGTCCCCACCAGAGCTGGCGCGACACGCACCAGTCCTGGATGTTGTCCAGCCATTGGCGGTAGGTGGTGGTCCAGTTCTCCGGCACGAACCTCAGCTCGCCCGAATCCACCACCTCCAGGCCTCGCTTGGCCAGGGATTCCATGCTCATGAACCACTGGTCGGTGAGCATGGGCTCGATGACGGCATGGGTCCGGTCACCCCTTGGGATCATCAGCTTGTGGGGCTTGGCTGAAACCAGCAGGCCCTTGGCCTGGAGTTCGTCCAAAATCTTCTGGCGCGCCACATAGCGGTCCAGGCCCTGGTATTCGGCCGGCCCCAGGTCGTTGATTTTCGCGTCCAGGGTCAGCACGCTGATGGCGGCCAGCTTGTGGCGCTGGCCCACCTGCCAGTCGTTGAAGTCGTGGGCCGGGGTGATCTTGACCACCCCGGTGCCGAATTCGCGGTCCACATAGTCGTCGGCGATGATGGGAATGGTGCGCTCCGCCACCGGCAGGCGCACCGACTTGCCGATCAGGTGGGCATAGCGCTCGTCCTCGGGATTCACCGCCACGGCGGTATCGCCCAGCAGGGTCTCGGGCCGGGTGGTGGCCACGGTCAGGACCCCGCTGCCGTCCTCGAGCGGATAGTTGATCTCCCATATGAAGCCGTCTTCCTCGGTGTTGACCACCTCCAGGTCGGACACCGCGGTCTGCAGCACCGGGTCCCAGTTCACCAGGCGCTTGCCGCGATAGATCAGGCCCTCGTTGTAGAGCCGCACGAATACCTCGGTGACCGCCCTGGACAGACCCTCGTCCATGGTGAAGCGCTCCCGGGACCAGTCCGGGCTGGTGCCCAGACGGCGCATCTGGCGGGTGATGGTGGAACCGGAATGCTCCTTCCATTCCCAGACCTTGGCCAGGAATTGCGCCCGGCCCAGGTCGTGGCGGCTGATCTTCTGGGCGTCCAGCTGGCGCTCCACCACGATCTGGGTGGCAATGCCGGCATGGTCGGTGCCCGGCTGCCACAGGGTGTTGTCCCCCCGCATGCGATGGTAGCGGGTCAGGGCATCCATCAAACCGTGCTGGAAGGCATGGCCCATGTGCAGGGTGCCGGTGACATTGGGCGGCGGCAGCAGGATGCAGTAGAAGGGTTTGTCCGCCTCTCGGCCCATGCCGAAGCGGCCGTCGGCCTCCCAGCGGGCGTACCAGCGCTTTTCGATGTCGTGGGGTTCGAAGGATTTAGCGAGTTCCATGGGCATTGGGCTGCGCGCCTGGGAGCGACAGCGAAGATCAGTGAATCGAGGCGCGGATTATAGCGGGCGGCGCTTGTCCAACTCGTCCCGGACGACCTGGCGAATCGCCTCTTCCAAGGACAACTGCTGGCGGATGAAAAGATCGGAGACGCGCTGTTCGACGGCCGACATGAGCTTTTCGACCTCTTCCCCGGGCCATCCGGCGAGGGCCGGCATTTCCGGCCGGGCTTCTCCCCCCTGCCGATCTCCGGCGCGGCGCGCGGCTTGGCGGCGATCCGAAACGCGGCGCTCCAGACCCTCCCAATCGACCTCATCCCCGCCGGCCTGGCCGATGACCTCGGTCAACACGGGGAAGTCCTCGTGCTCCAGCCCCTTGTCCACCAGGGCATCCGACGCCCGTTTCTCGAACAGCGCATCGATCTTGCCGAACAGGTCCCTGCCTTCATCGCTCATGATTTGCCCGCCAGGTCGTGGTTAGCCAGGTCATAGCCCCGTTCCTTGAAGAACTTGTAGCGCCAGCGGGCCCGTTCCCGGTCCTCCGGCTGGGCGGTCACGATCTCCAGCACCCGCTCGAAGCGGCCGAAGAAGGCCGGGCACTCGGGGGCCAGATTGATCAGAACATCCGCCCGGGACAATTCTTCCGGATCTCCGCCGATCAGGATCGGCGTCTGCCGGGCCAGGGGATGGCCGCAGCGTACATGGGGCAGGAAGGCCAGCTGCTGGGCGGTCCAGAACGCCAGATCCAATTCCCGAGCCTGGTCCGCATCCTCGGTATACACCAGCGCCTGCTGGCCGGCTTGAAACACCTTGGTGGCCAGTTTGCGGGCCACCTCGGCCTTGGAAGGGGCGTTGAAATAGAAGTCTATGCGGGTCATGGGGACAGTGCGCGCTGTCACATATCGGCGGCAAGGTTAGTGCTATAAAGATTTCTCTGCCAGTCCAATAAGACATTCATCCGCAGGAGGCACCATGAAATACCCATTCGCCATGCTCGCCCTCGCCCTCGGTCTCGGTCTTGCCGGTGCGGTCCGGGCCGATGTGGAGACCTTCCGGATCGACCCCCTCCACAGCTTCGCCAACTGGGAGATCCGCCATGTGGTGGCCCGCACCAGCGGCACCTTCAGCGGCGTCAAGGGCGATGTCGTGCTGGATACCGCCGACGTAGCCAAATCCAGCGTGGATGCCAGCATCGACGTCTACAGCCTGAATTCCAGCAACCCGCGCCGGGATGTGCACCTGCTCACCGATGAGTTTCTCGACGCCCGCGACTATCCCGAGATGAAATTCGTCTCCACAGGCGTCGCGCCGGTCAGCCCCGAGAAAGGCAGCCTGACCGGCAATCTCACCCTGCACGGCGTAACCAAGCCGGTGACCCTGGATTACCAGATCCTGGGCTATGGCCCCGACCCATGGGGCGGCATGCGCATGGGTTTCAAGGCCACCACCCGCATCAACCGGTCCGATTTCGGCATCACCAAGTACGGCAGCAACGGCCCCGTGGGCAACGAAGTGGACATCACCCTGCTGATCGAAGGCATCAAGCTGGGGCCGGACGGCCAACCCTGGAATGCCAAGAAGGCCGCCGAGGAAAAGAACAAGGCCATCGCCTTCCCCATGGCCACTGAACCGGTGCCCCAACCGGT
>CAVQKQ010000009.1:0-282915 GCA_963713085.1 uncultured Pseudomonadota bacterium
CAATTTGTTCTGCTTCGTTGAGCCAGTGCTTTCCTGTTTCTTTGTTGATGTAGCCGATGTCCATTCCTATGTAAATTTGCGTTCTGAGTTCGCCGGCGGAGCCTTTTGCGTAGTTCAGGAAATTGGCTATTTCCTTGCTGGATTCACGTTCATAGCCCTCGGCGATGTTGGAGGGGATGGATAGGCCGGCGCGGGTGATCTGGTCTTTGAAGCCGTAGTCGTTTAGGTTGGCCAGGGCTTTGTAGAGGTCAGCACTTAGTCGGGCGGACTTCTTCCAGACTTCCAGTTCTTCGAAGCGGGGCATGGGCCTTAATCAGGTTTCAGGAAATTGCACTTCGATACTGGCCCGCCTTCATCAGGCGGCATGGAATATGAACCTTGCTCCTTAAACCTTGCCCCTTGTACCTGTCTTCAGGCACGCTACCGCCCTGCCAGAATTCATTAAATTCAGCATTTTCAAAGCTTTACAAGTACAAACCGTGGGGAACGTGAGTTTCCCGTAGGTCGATCCACCCGGGTTGATTTGCTCCGAGTGGTCAGCAATACACGCTGCGTTTTTCCTCACTCCACCCCCATCCAGGGGATTTTTTTATTAGTTTTCAGCCGCGCCCAGCTACCTGGGGCGGTGCCTCGCTAGGCTACTGCGAGGTGATTCGCCGGCAGGGCGACGTTCTTTTCTCGACCCAATAATCTGAGCAGGACGATCACTCTTTCTGCCGCCACCTCGGAGACGATGCCGTCGAGTCCTTTCAGGGGGCCATCGGCGACCTTTACCGATGCGCCCACACGGAAGGGGGCCGGTTGGGCCAACAAACCCATGGCGTGCTGCTCGGCGATTTGGCGGATCTTTTCCAACGATTCTGCATCGAGGGTGGCGGGTTCGGCGCCGAAGCGCACCAGTCCCGTGACACCGGGGGTACTGCGGATGGGGGCCAGACTTTGCCCTTCACGGCCGCAGCACACGAAGCTGTAGCGGGGGAACATGACCTGTTCCGTCCTGAGCCAGGCGCCTTTCTTTCTTTCCCAAACGGACAGCATGGGGAGGTAGACCTGGTAGCCCTGCTCTTCAAGTTTATTCACCGCCAAGGCTTCCTGCCGCGGCTTGGTCTGGCAGACGTACCAGGGCGTGGGAGATTGTCTGGTGTTCGCGGTGGTGCAGGAGTTGTCAAATCCCCCTCGATCCCCCTTTGATAAAGGGGGAAGAGTGCTATTGACCGCTTCCGCAAGGCAGGTCTGCCCTGTTGAGAAATGAGCGCGGCCAGTGTCTCCTAGGTTCATGGCTTACTTCAGGCCTTCTTGTAGGAGTAGTTGTAGACATAGCCCTTGTAGCCATAGCGGTAGCGCTGGCGAGTGGTGTCCATGTCATTGAACACGAAACCCTTGACTTCCACGCCGGCCTGTTTGAGGCGTTTGACGGCTTGTTCCAGTTCGCGGATCGGGTGTAGGCCGGCGCGGGCAACCAGGAGGGTGGCGCCGGTCAGCCGGCCGATGATGGCGGCATCAGACACGGCCAGGATGGGGGGGGCATCGATGATCAGGATATCGTACTCAGCCTCCAGCATTTCAAGCAGTTCCTCGAAACGATGGTTCATTAACAGTTCCGAAGGATTTGGCGGTCGCTGGCCGGTGGTGATCACGTGCAGGTCAGGAATCGTGGTGGGTTTGATGATGTTTACTAGATGGGCCGTACCACTGATGAATTCGGAAAGACCAATCTCGCGGGCAAAACCAAATTCACGATGGAGGTGGCCCTTGCGCAGGTCGGCGTCGACGATGACCACCCGCTTGCCGGATTGGGCCAGCACCGCACCCAGGTTCTTGGAGATGAAGCTCTTGCCTATGCCCTGGCTGGAGCCGGTGATGAGAATCGAGGATTTGTCCGCATCCAACAGGGCGAAGTGCAGTGTGGTGCGCAGGCTGCGCAGGCTTTCTACGGCGTCGTCCTCCGGATTACGGATGACCAGCAACTCGCCCATGGTCTTGCCTGACTTCATCAGGCGCGACAAGGCAATTTCCGCCTTGCTGTGGGGGACGGTGGCGTAGACCGGCAAGCCAATGTGTTTTTCAATCTTTTCCGGGTCTTCCACCACCACTCTCAGTGAGCGGTGCAGCCAGATCAGGGTAAAGCTGCCCAGCAGGCCCAGGATCAATGAAATACCGAATATGGTCGGGGATTTCGGTGCAATCTGACCTGTAAACACGGCTTGGTCGATGATCCGCGCATCGCCGACCTTTCCGGCCTTGGCGACGCGCAACTGTTGTGAGGAATTGAGCAACTCCATATAGAGCTTGCCATTGGCGTCCACATCCTGTTGCAGCCGCAGGATGGTTTGCTGCGTGGTGGGTAGTTGGGCAATCTTGGAATTCAGTCCTTCTTTCTTGGCCTTCAGGAGCAGGATCTGTTTATCCACGGCCTGGACGCTCGGGTGGTCCGGTGTGAACCGTTGACGCAATTCGTCCCGTTGCTCCTGAAGTTTCATCAAATTCTTTTCCACATCCACGACGGAACTGAGCACACCCTGGGTTTCCATGTTCAGATCGACGGAGCCCCGGTTCTGACGATAGCTGTTGTAGGCCGCCGTGGCGGTATCCAACTGCGATTTCAGGGTGGGCAGTTGGGTTTCCAGAAACTTGAGTGTGTTCTCCGCCTCGGTTGAGTGGTACTCCACATTCTGGCGCACGTAGGCATTGAGGATCTCATCCAGCACACCGCTCAGGGTCGCGATATCCGGGCCTGCCAAAGTGGCATCCAGGATCTCGGAACCTTTGCGCTGCTTGATGTCCAATTCGCCTTGTAGCGTATCGATGGCGTCATCTTGAGTTGTGCGGCTCAAGTGGAATTGGGTGCCGGCGCGGGCCTTGAGTTGGGACACGAACAGGGAAATGCCCTTGCCTTGAGCTTGTTCGCCCACCTTGCCTTGAAGGACTAATGTTTGATCCGGGTCCAGCAGTTGATAGCGGCCCTGATCGCCGGCAACCAGGGTGAACGATTGGCCCAACAATGCGCTTGGCACGTCGAAACTTTCCACCTTGATGGCCTCTCCGCCCCAGGCGTACTGGGTCAGACCGAACAAGGGCTTGGCCAGGTCGGGTCCGGCATGACGACGGGCCTGGCCGGCGCCGATCAGAGGCAAGTAGACCGGGGAGGCGACGATATCGAGTTTGAGCTTGTCGACGACCCGTCCCAGGATCATGCGGGACTGGATAATCTGTATCTGGGTGTTGATGACTGTGTCGTTATCCAGAAAGTTAGCCGCCATTGAGGATTGCAGCTCAGACAAGGCCGACACGCCTTTTTGCCCGCCCTCGATCTGCAGCATGGAACTGGCCTGGTAGATGGGCGTGGCGTTGAATACCTTGAACGCACCCACCGTCAAAGCTAGGCTGGTGACGATCAGCACCAGCCACTTGTATTCCAGCAGTACGGCAATGAGTTCGCCCAGATTGAAGGCTTCCTCGTCTTCTTCGATCATGGGTGGTGACGGCGGCAGGTTGACGGGCGCAGGCACGGCCATGAATGGATTGGGCTGATTGGGGGTCATGTGAGCGTGATGGGTGTGGTCAGGGAATCAGCTCAAGGCGTTGGTGAGGAGATCACGGTAGTACTGGATGTCGTATTGCTGCGAAACAGGGGGAATGGATTCGGCGTCATTGTATTCAGCAAATTTATTGTGGGCTGGATGCTCGTGACTACGCGATTCCAGCGGGCCACGTCGGCGGCATCCACATAGATGATGTCGCGCGGCTGTAGCGGGAAGCGATCCGCCAGCAACAGGGCATCGGGGGATTTTGCATTCAGGTGATAGAGCTCAGGCTTGCCGGCCTGGCTGCGCATGACAAAGATCCAGTTGGGGTTGGAGCTCTGCTGATTGATGTAGCCCGCATCCGCCAAGGCCTCGGCCAGGCTCATGCGTTTCTTGTTCATGAACAAGGAACCTGGCTTGAGTACTTCGCCCAAGACGAAGACCTTGTTGAATTGTCGGTCAGGGACGTTGATGATGTCGCCGGCCAGCAGGGGCACATTCATTTCCACGTTGCCGTCTTCATACAGGGCCTGCACGTCCACACGCCAAGTCTTGCCATTCCGGGTCAACAACACTTGGCTCAGGTCCGCTTCCGTGCTGAATCCACCGGCCCGGTTGATGGCGTCAACGATGGTGAGCGGCACATCCGTAACCTCGAGGACACTGGGTTGCTTGACCTCGCCCACTACATACACTCGCTTGCTGCGGAATGAGATCACGCGCACATCCACCTGCGGCTTTTCTATGAGCTTGGACAGCTTCTGGGCCAGAATGGCCCGAACTTCAGCCACCGTCTTGCCCGCGACGTTGATGGAGCCGGCGTAGGGGTAGTAAATGGTGCCGTCTTCACCGACCAGGTTGCCTGAGTCTGCCGCCGAACGGAAGGAGCCAGCGGGAATGGTCAGCTCGGGGTGATCCCAGACAGTGACGCTGATGACATCACCCAGGCCAATTTTGTAATCAGACATGGGTGGGGCATTGGCGATAACAGGCCTGGCTTGCTGGTTAGCTGTTTGCCCCGCTTGATCGGCGGCGGCCAGGCTGTTTTTTTCCTGCTGGATGATGAGTTCCGCGGTGATGGGCACGACCTTGACGTTGGCCGGGGCCACTTCACCCCCCGAATTGACGGGGAGCTTGACCGAGGATTGCTCACGCATGTTGTAGGCCTGATCACCGGGGACAAGCGCGCATGCGGCTACGCTGCCGAGAAGCAGGGTCGCCAACGTGGTCCGGAACAGGCCGCTGGTCACGTTTGCCCTGAAAATTGAAATAAGTCGCTGAACCGTCGTTTGCATGCTTATTTTCCTGATGATTTCATCTGGCCTTGGAAAGATAGATTCACAGCTGCGACACCTGAGGTGGTTGCTGCGGCTGACTTTCTGGGGGTAATAGGTGCAGAGTGGGTCAGCGAAAGGCCCCTCCTTAACAGTCCCGCGACACTGTAAACCCCTGCTGATGCCCCTAACCCGTCCGAGTCCACCCGCAAACGCACATCTATGGCGTTGCATTGCTTGACTCGGAATAAAACCGACAGCAAGGGCCGACGCCAATGCCGTTAAGTTAAGCCCAATCGCTTCCGGCCATGGTAGAATGTTTTCCGTAATGTTGTTATTAATCAATTGGATACATCAACAATGACATTGCAACTTCCATGCCAGTTTATTCGCCGAAACAGCGGCGATGCTCGAATCCGATGAGTTCATTGCAACTCATCGCACCAATCCAACCGATTTCACCCGACGCCGTACCTTGACGCTCTCCATGTTGGTGACCTGCCTGGCCCAAGGCTTCATCAAGGGCCTCCAGAGCGAACTCGACGACTTCTTCGGCCGCCTGGGCAATCAGGCGGCCTTTGTCCGGGCCGTCACCAAGAGCGCCTTCTCCCAAGCCCGCAAGAAGCTGCGCCCTTCCGCGTTCAAGGCCCTCAACACGCTGTTGCTGGATCGCTGGTATCAAGCGGTCGAAGTGCCGCGCTGGCATGGCTTTCGCCTGTTGGCCGCCGACACGACCACGCTGCGCGTACCCGGCCTGCCGGAAACCATCGAGGCGTTCGGCCTGCACAGCGGCGGCAGCGGGGAGGCGGTGCCAATGGCCATGTGTTGGCGCCGACCGAGAATTGAGCCACTAAAGGGGGTTCTGCCGATCCAAATTTGAGCCGGGTGTTCAACCTATCCTGCTGAATTATTCAGCAGGAGTTCAGGAGTGATCACCATGGCCATGATTGGCAAGGTAAGGCGGATGTTTCACCGCCAGAAGAAGTCAGTACGAGAGATCTCACGCATCACCAGCCTGTCGCGCAACACGATCAGCAAATGGCTGGAAGAACCCTTGGAAGGTGAGCCGAAGAGCCGACCGCGGCCGCCCAAGCCTGGCAAGCTCACGGTCTACCAAGAGACCTTCCAGCAAGCCCTGAAGGCCGACGCCCACCGTCCGAAGAAGGAGCGTCGCACGGCGCTGGCGCTGTTTGCCGAGATCCAAGCAGCGGGCTACACCGGTGGCTACTCGCGGGTCACCGACTACATCCGCGCTTGGCGCAAGGGTGAAGGCCAAGGGGGTGCCGCCAAGGCCTTCGTGCCGCTGAGCTTCGAAGTGGGCGAAGCCTTCCAGTTCGACTGGAGCGAGGAAGGCCTGGTGGTCGGCGGCATCTACTACCGCCTACAGGTCTCGCACATGAAGCTCTGCGCCAGCCGGGCCTTCTGGCTGGTGGCCTATCCCAGCCAAGGGCACGAGATGCTGTTCGATGCCCACACCCGTTCATTTGCGGCACTCGGCGGTGTCGCCCGTCGGGGCATCTACGACAACATGAAGACCGCCGTGGACAAGGTCAAGAAGGGCAAGGGTCGCATCGTCAACGCCCGCTTCGAGGCCCTGTGCGCGCACTACCTGGTCGACGCCGACTTCTGCAACGTCGCCAGTGGTTGGGAGAAAGGTGTCGTCGAGAAGAACGTGCAGGACAGCCGACGGCGCATCTGGATTGATGCGGCCAAGTTGCGCTTCGGCTCGTTTGCCGAACTCAACGCCTGGCTGGGGGATCGATGCCGGGGGCTGTGGGCCGAGATCCGACACCCCGACCACGACCAGTTCAGCGTGGCCGAGATGCTGGAGCATGAACAACTGCATTTGATGCCGATGCCCGAACCCTTTGACGGCTATGTGGAGAACCCGGCCCGGGTGACCAGCACCTGTTTGGTATCGGTCTCCCGCAACCGCTACTCGGTGCCGTGTGAGCTGGTCGGCCAGATGGTCAGTACGCGCTTGTACCCTGGCCGGGTTATGGTGGTGGCTGACGAATCCGTCGTCGCCAGCCATGAACGGCTCAGCGAACGCGGCCAGGTTCGCTATGACTGGCAGCACTACATCCCGCTCCTGCAGAGGAAACCCGGCGCGCTACGCAACGGCGCGCCGTTTGCCGACCTGCCAGAACCCTTGCAGCATCTGCGCCGGGCCTTGCTGCGCGAACCCGGCGGCGACCGGATCATGGCGCAGGTGCTGGCCATCGTCCCCAAGGCCGGACTCGACGCTGTGCTGGTGGCGGTCGAACTGGCCCTGGAGAGTTCACCGCCGTCGGGCCGGGTCAGCGTCGAGCATGTGATCAACGTCCTGGGCCGGCTGAATGCCCCACCGATACCCGAGAATGTCGAAACCGCCTTGAAGGTCGCCACACCTCCCATCGCCGACACCACGCGTTACGACAGCCTCCGTGCACAGGACACCGCCGAGGAGATCGACCATGCGTGACCTCGGCGCTGAACTGAAGCAACTCCGATTGCATGGCATGGCCAGCACTTGGGCCGACCTCATCGAACAAGACCAAGCAGGCTTGGACAGTGCACGCTGGCTGATCGAACACCTGCTGCAGGCCGAGACGACGGACCGTGCAGTGCGCTCCGTCAGCCACCAGATGCATGCCGCGAAATTCCCGGTACATCGGGATTTGGCCGGCTTCGACTTCACAGTCTCCCCGGTGGACCAGAAACTGGTACTGCAGTTGGCCGAGATCGACTTCGCCGACGAGGCGCACAACGTGGTGCTGGTCGGCGGTACCGAGTACGCGACATGATGCACACCTCGCTACGTTATTGAAATTGAATGTCAATTTGATTCTGATCCGGTGTTAGCGGCCCTTTTGAACCCGGCTGACTGCCCCGACTCCCCTCGAGCCTCACCAGATCGCTCCGTTTAATCACCCACGGGGCCCCTTTGCAGACCTGTCGGGCGACCAATGAGCCTGCGCTGATCATGCGAAGGACCGTCATCTTGCTGGTCTGCAGTGCATCAGCCGCCTGCTCAAGCGTAAGTTCGCCGCGCTCCTCGCGCTCGCCCTGCCGGTAGACAGTGACGTGATGGTATCCCCGAAACGATCGCACGCTCGCCTCGGTCCACGTATGCCCCCTGCCTGTGCGATGACCCAACCGATTGAGCAGCGAAGCAATGCCGCTGTCCGGCAGAAGCCGAGCCAGTTCGGTCAACAGCTGTTCGACTGCGATGTCGGTCGTCCAGCGATGCACGCCTTTGCGGTTCTTGACCACACTGAGCTCAGTATGGTCACCGCCTTGCCAGTGCACCTTCAACACGAGTTGTGTGTCCGTGACGCGAACGACGATCTCATGGATGACCGACCGTACGATTCGTTTGCGCGACTCATTGCCCGCATTGGGATGCGCCCATGCGCGCGGCAGATCGGTGGCGAGATCGAGCAGGTCCTGGCGCCGTTGCGGGGTCATGTCGGGCACAAGTTCAGCGTCCAGCCTGTCGAGATCGGCCTGGAGTTGCGAAACGGCAGCAAGCCGTTCGTTCCAGCGTCGTTCGAGTTCACCGGCGACCAGTCGATTGCCGGGGTCGACGGCGTCGAATTGGCGTTGCGCCCTCGCGGCCTCGAATCGAGTCTGCTCAAGCGCGAGTTCGACCTGGCGGCGCTTAGCATGGCCTTGGTCAGCGCATTGGTCGATGGCGTGAAGGGCGGCATCAAGACCGATCGGGCGCAACATGCGTAAAACCTCGGCGCTGACGGCCTGATCGATGCGCAACGACCCGAATGCGATGCACTTGCCCGCCGCGCCATGATTGATAGCTGCACCGCGGCAGTGGTAGCGACTGGTGTTGCCGTCCTTGCCGCTATAGCCTACATGCAGCTTGCGCCCACAGTGGCCGCAACGCAGCAGACCGGCAAACAGGGCCTCGCCCTGGCGCAGCGCGCCGCGTGCCATCTCGCCCCTCATGTTGGTGTTGTCGGCAATCACGCGCTGGTTGTGTTCGTAGGTCGGCCAGTCAATGTAGCCCTCGTGGTGCTCGGTAATCAATACCTGCCACTGCTCGCGATCGCGGCGGGCTCCATGCACGACGTGCTTGCGGCCGCCCTCGATGCGAACACGAGTCTCGGTTCGCCCGAAGGCGTAGGCGCCGGCGTAGACCGGGTTGGTCAGGATGTGCAAGACCGTGTTGTAGACGGGTACTTTCCACAGAACACTGCGTCCGCCTGGCCCATGAACGGCTGCAGGCAAACTGATCGATTCCTCCCGGAGCCACAGCAGCACTTGACGCACACTGCGTAGCTCTGCGAAGCGCTTGAACACGGTCGCCAGTGCCTCGCGGATTCGCAGGTCCGGATCCATTTCGATGCGGTCAGGATCGGCACGCACGAAGCCGATGGCCACCGTGGTGTGAAGCTCACCGCGTGCAGCCTTCAGCTTGAGTGCTTCCACCGAGCGCTGGCGCAGTAACGACAATTCCATCTCCGACAGGGTCCCCTTCATGCCCAGCAACAGTCGGTCATTGGCACTGCGAGGATCGTAGACGCCTTCCTCGTCGATGAGGACACTTCCCACTAACGCGCAGAACTCGAGCAACGTATGCCAGTCCCGACCATTGCGGGCGAGACGGGATGCCTCGATGGAAACCACTGCACCTACGCTACCACTGCAGATTGCCGCCAGGAGACGCTCAAAGCCGGGCCGAGCCACGCCTCCAGCCGACACGCCAAGATCATCGTCAATGACGACAACTTCACTCCAGCCGAGTGTGCGGGCGCGATCTGCCAACGCATATTGGCGTCGCCTGCTCTCGTGGTTGTGCTTCAACTGATCGGCCGTGGATTGCCGGACATAGACATAGGCACCGCGCGCCAGATGGTCAGCGCTGATCTTGCTCATGAGCGTTCCCCCTGCTTGTCGTTGCGGTTGGACCTTGAACCACTTCCCACAGCAGTCTGCTGATCAGGTCGACGAGTTCGTCCCGGTTGTGCTGCAGGGCTGTCAGCACAACCGGCGTTGCTTCGTTGCTGAATAGGTCGGCTTGCTCCTGTACTTTGCTGCGCTTCATTGACGCCTCCTGGTTGGGCTGTGGTGCCAGGGAGCGAAGATAGAATCCCATCGAGTTCCAGGCGAAGCGTTGCCAGGCTTTGCAGAGATATCCGCGGCGGCGAGTGCATGGGCAAATCAGCCGCGGACGGAAGCGTCATCCACAGTGGGATGTGCGCGCGTGTGCCGTCAGGCTGCACGATGATCAAGAAGCGCTCATCACCGAGACGAACGTCACCTACGACGGCAACGACAGACCCGGATCTCGGGTCGTGGGGATAGTGAACCTGTACCTCTCGAACAGGTTGTTCACGGGCAATATGTCTCTGAGTCGACGGGTACCGGCAAGACGCATCTGGCCACGGCCATCGGTGTGGCCGGCATCACCCAGAAGGCCAAACGGGTGCGGTTCTACTCGACGGTGGATCTGGTCAATGCATTGGAACAGGAGAAGGCACAAGGCAAGGCGGGCCGCATCGCACTGAGTCTGTTGCGCATGGACCTGGTGATTCTCGATGAGCTGGGCTATCTGCCGTTCAGCCAGGCTGGCGGGGCACTGTTGTTTCACCTGCTGTCGCGACTCTATGAGCACACCAGCGTACTGATCACGACCAACCTAGACTTCGCCGAGTGGTCGAGCGTGTTCGTCGATGCCAAGCTGACGACAGCCTTGCTGGACCGGCTCACGCATCATTGCCATATCGTCGAGACCGGCAATGAGAGCCATCGCTTCCTGCACAGCAGTGCCGTGGCGAAGAAGCGCATCAAGGCTCGGGAACAGGATCGCAGAAACCTGCCAGTCCACGCCGGCTAATCGTTGCCCGCGCGGGGCAAGCCGCTACGGGCTACGCCCTGCGCGTCTTCCCCCGCGCGCAGGACAACTTCAAAGAGGAGAACAAACAGGAAAAACCGTACACTTATCCACAGCCGACCCCCATCCGGTCGGCTTCCATCCCCGGCTCAATTCTCAGTCGGCAGGGTGGCTCAAATTTGGATCGGCGCGAACAATTCCTCTAAAGATAGTGCCATTGGGGCCAGACTCAAATTATTGAGCACTCAACCATCGTTTCAGAATCAGACACTTTGTGCGAGCCGACCTGCAGATCGTTGCAGCCCGCCCAAAATCGCATCGGCCACGTCCTGCGGAAACCCCGGCGGAAAGTCCGATGCCACAGCCGCAATGGCCTGGGGTACCGCACTGACCAATTCTTCGATTACTGTCCCCGCCTGGCTGCCCAGGCCGCACTTCAGCGCCGTCATGTTGAAGTGCCGCTGCTGGATACCCTCGGCCAGGTAGTGTTTGTTCTTGCCCAGCCAGGCTTGGGCCAGCCTTACCTTTTGCGGCGGGATCTGGTTGGTGCCTTTGCCGATGACCGGCCAGGCGGACAGCACATCGTACATGGGCGTCATGCGGTAACGACCGCCGGGCAACAGGAACAGGCTGAAATTCTTGGCGTGGCCATCTGTGGCGCGCAGCATCCAGAACAAGATCTGGGTCTTGAAGAAGGTTCGCAGGTCCTGCTCGCGGTCTTCCGAATGGGCAAGCAGCTTGCAGATGTCCACCATGCCCGGCCCGCCATCGGCTTCGTATTTCAGATGGGGCGGAGTGCCTGTCGCTTGGCAGAAATCTTCCTGGGGTAGCCGCAGCCAATAGTCACCGGAAGAATGCAGCTTGCGATCAAAACGTTCCACCACCAGGCATTTCTGTTGCCCAAACTCTTTGATCTCGCAGCGGCCGACAGGAATGTCGAAGGCCTGCAACAGCCTAGCGCACAGCCATTCGTTTTCCACCGAAGTGCGCATGTCGGCCTGGCGGTTGCCCACCAGGCCCATGGGCAGCTTGAACAGGTGGGTGGTCGGCGTGGCGCCCAACGGCCGGCACCAGCGGCCTTCATGTCTCAGCAAAGCGGTCTTTTCCTGGGCTCCGGCGATGGATATGCGGAAGTCGTCTTCGTCGGCCTGTCCAGGCCATCCCGACGTTGCCGTGACATTGATCAGGGCCTGTTCCACCGCCTCGTCGTCCAGGGGCAGCGCCTCGATGCGTGTGATATCAGCGGGCGACTCGTCCACTGGCAGTAATTGCACCGCCCCCACGCAATCACGGCCCACCGCCGCCAGCAGATCGAAGGCGTCCCGGCTGGACGTCTTGAACCGCTGTTGCAGCCGGCGCCGTATGGCCTCGCTGTCCGGCAGCAAATTGTCGAAAAAGGCGTTGACCTGCTCGCCCCGAACCACCGGGCTGACCTGGGTTGCCGGAAGGGAAAGAGAGAGCGGGCGGAAGGCCGGCGATTCCAGCCACGCCGGGTCATAGGCGAACTCCGGCGCACGCCGGTTCGGAAGAAGCCAGACGCCGACCCGTTCGCCGTTCATCCAGACATTGAGCGCCCTGCTCCTGGATGGCCTGCCCATCACCACTCCGGCGCCATATCGGGCTCACTGGTGGTCTTGTCCTGAATGACCAGGTCAAGGTCCAGTGCCGCCAACATGCGCAACAATTGATCCACCGTGATGCGGTCAGGCGCAAGCTCAAGCGCGGATTGGCGTTTCTGGCTCAGGCCGACTTGTGTGCCAAGATCGGTCTGGGAAAGTCCGAGCCGTTTGCGCTGCCCTTGCAGCAACTGGCCCACTTGGGCTGGGGTACGTATAAGTTGGCGCATCTGGATTTACTCTTGGCTGGAGTATTATTCTTATACTCTGTATACAAGTAATTAACAAATACTTGTAATTCAAGTAGGGAGCACGGAAACCATGATGGACGAAGTCGGCAAATTGTTACCAGACGGCTTTCCCATGGATATGGCGGAAGCGATCCTCAGTGGCATGAGGAGGCAGTCCACAAAGCTGGCTGTGGCTGAGTGAGCACGGTTTTTTTTGCGGGTGTGACGAATCGGACGGCGTTTCCCTGATCGCGTTGGGGTGGAAATTCCCCACTGTCGGCCCTAAATTCCTTCCCGTCAGCCAAGCACTCACTGGCTCCTGAAACGTGGACCACCCGATGCCAATCACCGCCATCCCCTTCGACAACACCTACGCCCGCGACCTGCCAGGCTTTTACGAGCCGTGCCAGCCTGCAAAGGTTCAGGCGCCGGTGTTGCTGTTCTTCAACCGGGGCCTGGCGGAGGAACTGCGCCTGGGCCTGGCCGACCAGGACGACACCGCGCTGGCAAATATCTTTTCGGGCAACGCGCTGCCCGAGGGGGCGCAGCCCATCGCCCAGGCCTATTCGGGGCATCAGTTCGGGCACTTCTCGCCCCAGTTGGGCGACGGCCGGGCGCTACTGATCGGGGAGGTCATCGACCGCCACGGCCAGCGCCGGGACATCGCCTTCAAGGGCTCGGGGCGCACGCCCTTCTCCCGACGGGGCGACGGCAAGGCGGCGGTGGGGCCCATGCTGCGGGAGGTGCTGATCGGCGAGGCGATGCACGCCCTGGGCATTCCCACCACCCGCGCCCTGGCGGTGGTGTCCACCGGCGAGCCAGTCTATCGCGAGCGCACCCTGCCCGGCGCCATCCTGACGCGGGTGGCCGCCAGCCATCTGCGCGTGGGCACCTTCCAGTACTTCGCGGCCCATGGCACGCCCGAGATGGTGCGCCAGCTGGCCGATTACGCCATCGCCCGCCATTACCAGGACCTGATGGAGGCCGAGAACCGCACCCTGGGCTTCCTGGAGGCCGTGGCCGAGCGCCAGGCCGCGCTGATCGCCCGGTGGATGCACGTGGGCTTCATCCACGGGGTGATGAACACCGACAACATGGGCATTCCCGGCGAGACCATCGACTACGGGCCCTGCGCCTTCATGGAGGCCTTCGATCCGCGCGCGGTGTTCAGCTCCATCGACGAAGGGGGGCGCTACGCCTACGAGGAGCAGCCGCGCATCGCCCGCTGGAACCTGACCCGCCTGGCAGAGACCCTGCTGCCGCTAATCGACGCCCATGAAGGCCGGGCGATCTCGCTGGCCACCGAGGTCCTCGATGCCTTCCCCCGGCGCTACCAGCACTATTGGCTGGCCGGCCTGCGCGCCAAGCTCGGGTTGCGCGGGCAGGTGCCGCTTCTTGGACAAAGCGGCGACAGCGCAGACACCGCCCTGGGCGAAAGCTGGCTGGATCTGCTGCACGCCCAGCAGGTGGACTTCACCCTGGCCTGGCGCCGGCTGGCGGACGCCGCGGAGGGCAACGAGGCACCGCTGCGGGCCTTGTTCGCCGGGCAGCCGGGGCTGGACCGCTGGTTGCAACGCTGGCGCGAACGCTGCGCCGCCGAGGATGAGGCTGCCGGCCCCGACACTGACGCTGCCCGCGCCGAGCACATGCGCACGGTCAATCCCTGGCTGATCCCCCGCAACCATCGCGTGGAGGAAGCGCTGGACGCCGCCTCGGACGAAGGCGATCTGGGGCCCTTCGAGCAATTGCTTAATGCACTGCAACGCCCCTTCGACGAAGACCCGGCCCTGTCCCGCTATGCCGAACCGGCGACCGGCGAGTTCATGGCGGGCTTTCAAACCTTCTGCGGCACTTGACGGCAGGCGCCGCAGGCGATGCAGAGGCGAAGATCACCTCGGGCGAAAGGCGTGGACGTGAGGTCCGAAGCATTTTTTCAGCAAAGCGGCGAGGTTTATTAGACAATGCGAATATTCCCACCCAGCCACTGTAGTCTGAATCGCAGCCAGGGTGGCTGGCAAACAGGAAGATGGTAAGGTTTGCTAATCCACCATCAGAATGAACTGATCGAACAGGGCCTTACCGCCCTGGCCGGCAGACAGTTCGGCTAAACGCGGAGACCCAATATGATCACGAGCAAGCCACGTTTCCTCACTGCCAGCCTGCTCTTATCAGGTATCGGCATGTCCGGCGCCTGGGCCCAGGTCCCCAACCCGTGGAGCCCCCCCATTCACTCGCCGCCCGCACGGTCCGCGCCCCCTCCGTCTGCGATGGCGAAACAGGCCCAGCCGGCAACGCCCGCGACCGTCCCCAATCCATTGACCTGGTTCAACCCCGTGGCGGCGCCCCAGGCCCAGACCGCTCCCTCCCCCGCAACCACCGCGCCCGCAGCCCCCGCCAACCCATGGAGCGCCTTCTTCCCGCCTGCGCCCGTCACGGCACCACAGGTTCAGGCTCAGCCCGTCCCCGCGCCGTCGCCCAGCTACACACTGCCGCCCGTACCCACGTTCACCCCCCCGCCGGTGCCGCCATCCACGTATGTGCAGCCGCCCATACCCGTCATCACGCTGCCGGCGCTGCCCGGCTTCGCTCCTCCCCAGGCGGCGTCAGCCACACCCCCTGCACCGCCGGCCGCAAAAACTGAGGAGACCCCCCCGGTGCCCGCCCCCAGCCTGGAGCGCCTGGGAAAATCCCTGCAGAACTACTTCACCGAGGACGAGATCAAGCTTCTATTCGAGTACATGCAGGAATCCGTGTTGGCCGCCTTCAACGGCGAGGAAGTCGTGCTGGCCCCGGACCTGGCCTTCAAGCTGGAAGTGCTGTACGTGCGCATTCAGAAGGAAGGCAACCTCTACATGAGCCAGCTCATGCAGCAGCTGAAGCATGATCTGGACAAGGCCATCAAGGAACAGCTCGGACCCAAGCCGCCACCGCCCCAGAACAAACAGGCACCGGCCAAGCATTAGGCGTTGCCGGTCCTGCCTGAGAGCAGCCCGACCAATTTGACCAGCAAGGCCTCTCCCGCCTTTGCCGGCGTCACCGAGACCCCCAGGTCACGCAACTGGGTTACCGACATGCCGGCATAGCCGCAGGGGTTGATGGCCCGGAATGGCGCCAGGTCCATCGCCACATTCAGGGCCAGGCCGTGATAGGTGCAACCGTCTTTCACCCGCAGACCCAGGGCGGCGATCTTGGCCCCCGCCACATACACCCCCGGCGCGCCGCTCAGGCGTTCCCCCCGGATACCGAGATCCGACAACAGGTCGATCACGGCCTGTTCCATGCGCCGCACCAGTTCCCTCACACCGTAGCCCCGGCGCCTCAGGTCCAGCAGCAGGTAAACCACCACCTGTCCCGGACCGTGGTAAGTCACCTGGCCGCCCCGGTCGATAGCCACGATGGGGATGCCCACATCTGCCAGCACATGTTCCGGCTTGCCGGCCATCCCCTGGGTGAACACCGGCGGATGTTCCACCAGCCAGATCTCGTCCGGGGTTTCCGGCGTGCGGTTCGTAGTGAAATTCCGCATGGCGCGCCAGGTTGGCTCGTAGTCCACGCGACCAGATCGGCGGATCAACACGGCCGAATCAGTCATGGGCAAACCGGACGCAACAGATGTGGGCGACTGGATTCGAGCAGAGAAACACCACGTCCCCTTTCAGGGCACCGCCTGCGAACGGTCCAGGCCCTGCCCGATCGCCGCCTCGGCGGCCTTGGCCAGATCCCGGCGGGCCAGACCCTGGCTGGGGATGGGAGGCAGGAAGCTCACTTCCGCCCGCACCGACCTGAGCCGCGCGATCTTCATCAGGGATTGTCCCAGGCTGAGGTTGTCGTAGTAGGCGGCGGCTTCGCAATGTCGCCCGTCGGCCGTGAGATAGCGGATGCGCACTGGCCAGACCGGGGCCTGGGCGTCCACGGCGGGTTGGAACAGGGAGGGATAGAAGGGCAGCAAGCCGGTGCCGTCGGAGGTGGTGCCTTCCGGGAACAGAGCCAGGCAGTCGCCGGCCCGCAGACGGTCCGCCATCATCAGGTTCATGCGCATGGCGTCGGCCTTCTTTTCCCGGGTCAGGAACAGGGTACCGACGGATTCCGCCAGCCAGCCTATCAGGGGCCAGTCGCGCACCTCCGCCTTGGAGATGAAGCGGGTGGGCAGCACGCTGAACAGCAGGTAGACGTCCATCCAGGACACATGGTTGACCACCAGCAAGGCGCCATTTTGGTGGGCAGCGGCCGGGTCGCCCTTGATCTCAACGCGTACCGCGAGGATGGCGAGCAGTTTTTTCGCCCAGCGTTCCACCCGTTGGGACCGGGCCAGCTGGTCCAGGCGGGGAAAGCGGATCAGGATGATGATGCTGCCCACCAGCAGGTGGGCAGCGATGCGCAGCACTTTGAAGTAGGGAAGGTTCACGGAGCGAAATCCGGGGCACGGCAATGCCCCGGATTATCCACGCTGGCGCCCCGCACGGGAGGGCGGCGGCGGATTGATCAGGCCTGTTTCAGGAAATGCTTGGCGTAGGCCGGATTGACGTTCCTGAGCGGCAGCAGGATGGGCAGGTCGGCGGTATTGAAGTCCGGATCCCAGGCCGGCTCGCCGCAGATGTAGGAACCGATGCGAAGATAGCCCTTGATCAGGGGCGGCAGCAGCGGGGCGGCGGTGGAGTCCAGGGCTTCAAGCGGCAGGGGGCAACGTGGAAAGACGCGCCATTCGATGGGGGCCAGGTGCTTGTCCTTGACCGCATGCCATATGCCGGCGGCGTTGTGGCCGCCGTCGGCCATGCCGATGCTGGCGCAGCCGATCAGGTATTCGTGGTTGCCCCGGATCATGTATTCCGCCAGGCCGGCCCAGAGCAGGGTGATGACGCCGCCGCCGCGGTAATCGGGGTGGACGCAGGAGCGGCCCACTTCCACCATGCGGCCGCGCAGGTGCTGTAACCGGGTCAGATCGAATTCGGTCTCGGAATAGTAATTGCCCAGCCGCTTGGCGGCGTCCGGGCCGAGGATGCGGTAGGTGCCCACCACCTCGCCGGTGTCCGGGTCCCGGACAAGAAGATGCTCACAGAAGGGGTCGTACATGTCGACATCGTAGCCGGGCTCCGCCTGACTGAGGCGGGCGCCCATCTCGTCGGCGAATACCCGCCAGCGCAGGCGTTGGGCGTCGCGCACGTCAGCCGCGTGACGCGCGACGCTGACCTGGAAATGCTTCTTGACCCGTTCTTCCTGCCCGATGCGTTTCTGCAGCATGGGATGTCCTTTCTTCTGGCTTGATTTGGCGAAGGTAAGGAAACGCTGTTACCGGCGGGTGACGGGGGTGTGAAGAAATGGTTAATGGGATGGTCTTCCGCCCTCGCCGATTGACCGCCGCGCTCAGTGGGTAATGCGCGCCTGGCCGCCGTCTTCCAGCATGCGGACCCGATCGCCCGGTGCGAACTGCTCGCCGGTATCTTCCTGAACCACGGCGATGGTGCGGCCGGAATCCAGCCGCAAGGTGATTTCCAACGCGGGCTTGCGGGTGATGCCTTCTTCCGCCGCGGAGCCGGCCAGGCCGCCCGCGACGGCACCCAGGACTGCGCCCACGGCGGCGCCTTTGCCCCGGCCCAAGCTGCTGCCGGCCACGCCGCCGACAATGCCACCCGCGGCGGTACCGACCCCGGACTTGGTGCCCTCCAGCTTCACGGCCCTGACGCTTTCCACCGTTCCCATCCTCACCTCGAATATCCGACGGGCCTCGCTGCGTTTGTAGTCGTCGCTGCCCAGGCCGCTGGCGCAGCCGGCGAGCATGGCGGGGATCAATATCAGCCACAGGTATTTCATGGTTTGCTCCTTAAATGGCGTAGCCGAATTCCGATTTGAATCGCTCTGCGACCTCGTCCCAGGTGAAGCCATGGTTCTGGCCGCCGCGCCGGGCGATCTTGATGGCGCCCATCAATCCCGCCAGACGGCCGCAGGTGGGCCAGTCCATGCCTTTGTGCATGCCGGTCATCAGGCCCGCCCGAAATGCATCGCCGCAACCGGTGGGGTCCATGACGGCATGGGCCTTGGCCGGCGGCACTTCGTGTACCCGGCCGGCCGCGTAGATGCGTGAGCCCTGGGCGCCCAGGGTGACGATCAGGGCCTTCACCTCCTTGGCGAGATCATCCAATTTATGACCGGTCCGCTCCTGCAACAGCTTCGCTTCGTAGTCATTGACCGCCACGTAGTCCGCAAGTTCGACGAATTGTTGCAATTCCACGCCGCTGAACATGGGCAGCCCCTGGCCGGGATCGAAGATAAAGGGGATGCCCGCCTCGTGGAACTGGCGGGCATGGTCCAGCATGCCCTGCCGGCCGTCCGGGGCGACGATGCCGAGCTTGATGTCCCGGGCCTGGTCCACCCGGTTTTCGTGGGCGTGGTTCATGGCGCCGGGGTGGAAAGCGGTGATCTGGTTATCGGCCAGGTCGGTGGTGATGAAGGCCTGGGCCGTGAAGGTGTCGGCAATGCTCCGGATGTGGCCCCGCTCGATGCCCAGCCGGTCGAGGCGCTCGCCATAGGCGGGGAAGTCGTCGCCCACCGTGGCCATGATCACCGGCTCGCCCCCCAGCAGCTTCATGGTGTAGGCGATGTTGCCGGCGCAGCCTCCGTATTCGCGGCGCATGTCCGGCACCAGGAAGGCCACGTTCAGGATGTGGATCTGGTCGGGCAGGATGTGGTTCTTGAAATGGTCGTGGAAGACCATGATGGTGTCGAAGGCCATGGAGCCGCAGATCAGGGTGCGCATAGAACTGTTTTTTCCGGGTTGCTGAACGGTTGAATTGTCCCGCGCGCAACTGTCCGCCGCCATGAAAAATTCATGGCCCGGCAATGAAAGCGCAATCCCCGCTCCCCATCCTTCGCGGCCATGATGCATCGGATCCGCCTGTTTCTATATACGTTTCCTCTCCTGGCCTGGAGCGCGGATGCCTTGGCCTGGGGTTTGCACACCCACGTCTACTTCGCCCAGCTACTGGTCTGGGCGGTCCCGCTGCTCGACGGCAAGCTGCGTGGCGCGGTGCTCAAGTATCCCCGCCTGGTGATGGCGGGGGCCTGTCTGCCGGACCTGGCCCTGTCCGCCCCTCGAATCGGCAGCCAGGCCTTCTCCGGGAGCCATGAATGGCTCAAGGTGCACGACCTGCTGGGACGCGTCGAGGGAGAGGCGGAGCAGGCCCTGGCGGTGGGCTATGCCAGCCATCTGTTCGTCGACGTGATCGCCCACAACCACTTCGTGCCGGCCCACGAGAAGCTTTGGCTGGACGTGCCCTGGCTGACCCACGTGACGGTGGAGTGGGCCATGGACGCCCATATCGCCAGCCATGCCTTCGCCCAGCCGGGAGAGTTGCTTGCGGACGAGGAGAAGGCGGCGGTGGATTTCGCGGCTCGGCATTTTGCCTGCAGTGCCGATCAGGCCCGGAGGGCACTGCGTCTGCTGGCCAGGGCGGACCGCCAACTGCGGCGCTCCCGCGTGCCCCAGTTGTGCTACCGGACCATGCGCCTGGATGAAAGGCTCCAGGCCCGATTTGACAGCTATATCAAGGCCACCGCCGGACGCCTGGCCCAGCTGAACCGGGTGTTGGATTGGGAAGCGCCGGCCTGGGAAGCGGAACTACTTTGCCAGGACACCAAGAAGGCCAGGCTGGAGCCATTCAGCAAGGAACAGCTGCGCGGACTGCTGCCCGTGCCCCAGGACCTATTCTGCCAGGCCAGCGCAGGCCTTAACGGGATGGCGGCCTGAGTTGGCCTCCGGAAATCGCGGCCGGTTACTGGTGTACCCGGTCGATGACCAGCTTGACCCCTTTGGCCCCCACCTTGACCGAAGCGATGCTGCCCTCCAGATCGCCGCTCGCCGGCATTGGTCGGCCGGACTTGGAAACGCGGGCGGTGAGCATCACCACTTTCTGATTGGACAGAGCCATGGACGGAATCATGGCCATGCTGTCGTCCAGAGTGAACTCCAGGGGAAGCTGGCCCACCTGGGTCTTCATGGCCGCCAGGGGGGGGCCGCCACCACCGCCGCTGGCGAACACGAACACCGTATCGCCGGGATTAGCCTTGTCCTTGAGGGCGGGTGCCAGATCCAGCTTGCCGCTGATGGTGGCGCCCCCATTGGCTGCTGCCTTGGTCGGCGGCGCCGCCTGTTCCGCGAGGTTGTCCAGACCGGGCGGGCCGCCGTTGGCCAGCCGGTCCGCCTCGGCCTTGGCGGACAGGATGTCCTTGGTGTAGGCGGAGTCGGGCGGCAGTTGAGCCAGCAGGCGCTGGAACTGCTTAGACGCACCGGCGTAGTCCTTGCTCTGGAAGGCGGCGATGGCGGACAACTCCAGCGACTTGGTGTCATTGGGATCCATGGCCAGGGCCTTGCGCACCAGTTCCATGGGCTCCCCCGCCAGATTGCGGCCATGTTGGATGGCCAGGGCCTCCGCATAGCCGCTGAGGACGGAGGCGTCGCCGGGCACCACCTTGACCGCCCGTTCATAGGTCTTGACCGCTTCCGGCCAGCGATCCATGGCGCTGTAAACCTTGGCCAGCATCACCCAAGCCTTGCCGTCCTCGGGATTGGCCTGGACCTTGGCCTCCATTTGCTGGGCCAGCTTGGCCATATCATGGCCTTTGGGCAGGCCGGACGCGCCGTCGGTCTGGGCGCTGGCCTGGGTGTGGGCCTGCGCCATCTCCATCAAGGCGGCGGGCGTGCCCAACCAAAAATAGATGGCGAAGGCGGCGATGGGCAGCAGCGCCCCCAGGCCATAGCCCAGCAGGCGACCGCCCGGGATGGCCGGCGTGTCCGACCCATCCTGTGCCAGGGCGTCTTCCGCCAGGCGGGACTCCAATTCCACCTTGGCGGCATGGAATTGCTCTTCCGCCAACAGACCGTTGGCGCAATCCGCTTCCATTTCCTTCAGTTGGTCGCGATAGACGGCGATGTTGATATCGCGCCGCCCGAGCTTGTCCGGACCGGCTTTTTTCCGCAGCAGCGGGGGGAGAACAAGCACCAGGGCGATGGCGACAAACAGAACGGAAACGATCCAGAACAGGGAAACGGACCAGAATGGGTTCATTGATTTTCATCCAGCAGTTTTGCGGCGGCGACGAGTCGCGACTCGTCCATGGGTTGATCTTGCAGGGCGCGGCGCTTCTTCAGGGTGGCGTACCAGACGCCCCCACCGATGCCCAGGAACAGCAGGGGCCCCAGCCAAAGCAGATAGGTCACCGGCTTGAACGGCGGGCGGTACAGAACGAAGTCGCCATAGCGGGTGGTGAGGTAGGAAAGTACTTCCTTGTCGCTCTTGCCTTCCTTCATCAGCTTGCGAATCTCGCGGCGCAGGTCCTCCGCCAGTTCCGCGTGGGAACCGGCCAGGGATTCGTTCTGGCACACCAGGCAGCGCAGGTCCGAGGCCAGGTTCACCATGCGCTGCTCGATGGCCGGATCGTCCGCAAGGGGCTTGGCCTCGCCGGCGAGGGTGGTTACGGAAACGGCCAGGAGGGCCGCCATCAGGATCGCTCTCATTGGTTCAATTCCTTGATCATGGGCAGAAGCTTGTTCTCCCAGGTGTCGGCGTCGATCGGGGCGATATGCTTCAGCCGGATGATGCCCTGCTTGTCAATGAGGTAGGTTTCCGGGGTGCCGGTGACGCCGTAATCGATGCCGGCCATGCCGGAAAGATCGTCGGCCACCGCCAGATAGGGATTGCCGGTCCGTTTGAGCAAGGCGTCGGCCTCCCGGTCCTTGTCCTTCCAGTTGAGGCCGACGATGGGGACCACCCCCATCTGGGCGATCTGCATCAGGCCTTCGTGTTCCTGGCGGCAGGCTACGCACCAGGGTGCCCAGACATTGAGCAGCCAGACCTTGCCCTTCATGTCCGCCGGGCTGAAGGTCTTCTCGGGATGGCCGACCTGGGGCAAGGTAAACGCCGGCGCCGGCTTGCCGATGAAGGGCGAAGGCACCTCACGCGGGTTCAGGTACAACCCTTTGAAGAAGAAGCCGGCCAGGACGACGAAGAGGATCAGCGGCAACCAACGTTTCATGCACGCGCTCCCTGCGCCAGCGCGGTGGACACGGCTGACTTTCTCATGGAAATCCGGTAGCGCCGGTCGGAGGCCGCCAGCAAACCACCAAACGCCAGCATGGCCCCACCCATCCAGAGCCAGATGATGAACGGCTTGTAGTAGACCCGCACCGCCCAGGCGCCACCTTCAAGCGGCTCGCCCAGTGAAACATAGATGTCGCTGAAGAACCTGGGGGCGATCGCCGCCTCGGTCATGGACTGCCCGGAGGCGTTGTAGACGCGCTTTTCCGGATTGAGCACGGCCACCTGGCTACCCCCCTTGCTGACCTCGATCTCGCCGCGCGCGGCCATGTAGTTGGGACCCGGCACCTGGCTGACGCCCTTGAACGTGAAGCTGTAGCCGGCCAGTTCCACCTGGTCGTTCGGCATCATCTTCACATCCCGCTCGGTCTGGTAGTTGGACACCATGGTGATGCCACCCACCGCCAGCGCGATGCCGAAATGGGCCAGCTGCATGCCCCAGAACGCACGGGGCAGGCTGGTCAGCCGCGCAACGATCGCCCCGTTGGTATGCTTGAGCCGCTCGCGGAAACCCTCGATCACGGTCAACGCAATCCACATCGCCAGCATCAGGCCCATGCTGGCCCAGGCGTTGAAGCCCTTCTGGGTGAACGGCACGATCAGACCCACGGCCACGGACACCGCCAAGGCCCACTTCAGTCGCGTGGCCAGGTCCGGCAGGCTGGCCTGTTTCCAGCGCACCAGCGGGCCAATACCCATGAGGAACAGCGCGGGGGCTATTACGGGCACGAACACGGCGTTGAAATAAGGTGGCCCAACGGAGATCTTGCCCATGCCCATGGCATCTATGAACAGCGGATACAAGGTGCCCAGCAACACGGTAGCCAGGGCGGCGAGCAGGACCACATTGTTGGACAGCAACAGCGCCTCCCGGGAGAACCAGGTGAAACCGCCGCCGCTCAGCATCTTCGGCGCACGCCAGGCGTAGAGCAGCAGCGAGCCACCGATCACCACGCCAAGGAAGCCCAGGATGAACACACCCCGCGCAGGATCCGTCGCGAAGGCATGGATGGAGGAGAGCACGCCGGAGCGCACCAGGAAGGTGCCCAGCAGGGAGAGCGAGAAGGCGGCGATGGCCATCAGGATGGTCCAGGCCTTGAAGGCGCCGCGTTTTTCCGTCACAGCCAAGGAGTGGATCAGGGCGGTGCCCGCCAACCAGGGCATGAAGGAGGCGTTTTCGGTGGGGTCCCAGAACCACCAGCCGCCCCAGCCCAGTTCCTTATAGGCCCACCAGCTGCCCATGGTGATGCCGGCGGAGAGGAACATCCAGGCCACGATGGTCCAGGGACGCGACCAGCGCGCCCAGGCGGCATCCATCTTGCCGGAGAGCAGGGCGGAAATGGCGAAGGCGAATGCCACGGAGAAACCGACATAACCCATGTACAGCGTGGGCGGATGCATCACCATGCCCGGGTCCTGCAGCAGCGGGTTCAGGTCGTTGCCGTCAGCGGGGATCGGGAATATGCGTACGAAGGGGTTGGAGGTAATCAGCATGAACGACAGGAATCCCACCGAGATCAGGCCCATGACGCCCACCACCCGGGAAACCATCTCGTCGGGCAGGTGGCGCGAGAACACCGTAACCGCCGTGGTCCAGAAGCCGAGAATCAGGGTCCACAGCAGTATTGAGCCTTCATGAGAGCCCCAGGTGGCAGTGAAACAGTAGATCTTCGGTAACTCGGAGAAAGAGTTCTTCGCCACGTTCAACACCGAGAAATCGTTGGTGACGAACGAGTAGGCCAGGCAGCCGAAGGCGATGGCCACGAACACGAACTGCCCCTGGGCCGCCGGTCGGGCTACCGCCATCAGGCTGGCTTTGCCCTTGTGCGCCCCATATAGGGGCAGGGTGGCTTGTACGATCGCCAGCAGCAGGGCGACGATGAGGGCGAATTGGCCAAGTTCAGGAATCATGACTCTCTCCGGTCAGACGATTGGGTGATACCCGCCCCGTAGGACGGAAATCGCGGCTTGATTGCCATTGCTACTT
Source organism: uncultured Pseudomonadota bacterium (assembly GCA_963713085.1). Taxonomy (GTDB): domain Bacteria; phylum Pseudomonadota; class Gammaproteobacteria; order Burkholderiales; family Thiobacillaceae; genus PFJX01. The sequence goes on from CAVQKQ010000009.1 coordinate 24,553, forward strand.
CACCAGGGTTTTTTGCGCCTTCTCGATCGCGCTTGCGGCTTCTGGAGGCATGTAGTTCTCGTCGTGCTTGGCCAGCACCTGGGTGGCCGTGAATATGCCTTCACCCCCCATTTTTCCTTCCGCCACCACGCCCTTGCCTTCCTTGAACAGGTCGGGAAGGATGCCTTTGTAGGTAACCGGCATGGACTTGGCGGTATCGGTCACCACGAAGTGCACCGTCAGCCCGTCGGCATCGCGTTTCAGGCTACCCTTTTCCACCAGGCCGCCGATCCGGAAAGCCCGGTCGATGGGAACCTTGCCCTCGACTACCTCGGTCGGGGTGTGGAAGAACACCAGATTATCCCTGAAGGCATTCATTATCAGTGCGACGGCGATGCCGATGCCGGCCAGGGCCAGGCCGATGACGAGGAGTTTCTTGTGCCGGGATTTCATTGCGATTCCCATCGCTGCATGCGTTTGAGGCGTTGGATAGTTTCGCCTTTGGACCGCGACAGCTGAATGATCTCGATCAAAATAATCAAAGCGGTGACACCGTAGGAGCCCCAGACATAGAAGCCGTAGCCTCCCATGTGCCAGAACTCAGACCAACTTGCCCATTCCATATCCGTCTTCCTGTATCAATTTCGTTATCCATACCTAAGCCGTCCGGATTGTCCCGGCAGGACAATCCAACAGTGTTTGGTTCAATCCCGGCCCAAGAGTTCCTTGACCCATTCCGTTTGCCGCTCCCGTTCCAGGATGAGGTTGCGTACCCGGGCGAAGGCCACGGCGATGGTGTAAAGCCAAGCGGCGATGGCCATGATCAACATGCCCAGGAGCATGGTCTTGGCCATTGAGGGCGCCTTCATCAGATTGATGGAGGCGCCTTGGTGCAGGGTGTTCCACCACTTCACCGAGAAATAGATGATGGGCACGTTGATGGCGCCGATCAGGGTAAGCAGGGAACCGGCCCGATCGCCGCGCCTGACATCATCGATAGCGGCCCACAGGGCGATGATGCCCACGTACAGGAACAGCAGGATCAGTTCCGAGGTGAGGCGTGCGTCCCACACCCACCAGGCCCCCCACATGGGCTTGCCCCACCAGGCACCGGTCCACAGGGCGATGAAGGTGAACAAAGCACCGGTGGGGGCCAGTGCCCTAGCCATCATGAACGACAGCCGGGTGTTGAAGGCCAGGCCGATGGCGCCCCAAAAGGCCATCACCAGATAGATGAACATGGACATCCAGGCCGCCGGCACGTGAATGAAGATGATGCGGTAGGCCTCGCCCTGCTGGAAGTCCGTGGGGGCCACGAAGAAGCTGATATAGAGCCCGACCCCGGTCAGCAGGGCGGCGCTCCAGGCGAACCAGGGGATGAGCAGGCCGGAAATGCGGTAGAAATTGGCGGGAGAGGCGTAAGTATATAGGTTCATTCCAGGGACACCCGTAAGGCTGCGGCAGAAATCCAGGGCGCAATCATAAGGGATAGAACGAAAAACGCGCCCAACAGGGAGAGATGCGCTTCCGCGCCGGTTCCCGCCATGACGCCGTCGACGGCGCCGGCCCCGAAGATCAGGGCGGGAACATAAAGGGGCAGGATCAACAGGGTCAGCAGGACGCCACCGCCGCGCAAACCCAGGGTCAGGCCCGCGCCGACGCTGCCCAGCAGGGACAGGATGGGCGTGCCCAGCAACAGGGAAATCTCCAGCACCCAGATAGCATCCCACGGCAGATGGAACTGGATGCCCAGCACCGGCGCGATAACCAGCAGGGGGATGCCGTAGATCAGCCAGTGAGCCAGGGATTTGCCCAGGGTGAGCAGCACTGTGGGCTCGGGGGACAGGATCATGTGCTCCAGGCTGCCGTCGCGATGATCGTCGGAGAACAGGCGCGACAGGGACAGCAGGGAGGCCAGGGTGGCTGCCACCCATAGCACGCCGGGGCCGATACGGGAAAGCATGGCGGGTTCCGGCCCCACCCCCAGGGGAAACAGGCTGGCCACCATGACGAAGAAGAACTGGGCGATGAGCCAATCACCACGGCGACGGGCGGCCAATGTCAGGTCACGGCGCAGGACGGCGAGCAGGAAGCGCAGCATGGTCAGGCGGACTCGGACACCGCGTAATCGGGAATGGCCACATTGCCCACCAGCAGACGCTGCACCCTGACCCCTTCCAGGTTGAGGGCCTGGTGGGTGGTCGCCACCACCATGCCGCCCTGGCCGATGTGTTCGCGGATCAGGCCTTCCATGAGCGCCACGGCGTGCACGTCGAGACCAGTGAGGGGTTCGTCCAGGATCCAAAGCGTGGCGCCTGCCAGCAGCAGTGCGGAGAGGGCTACGCGGCGGCGCTGGCCGAAGGACAGGACCCGGCAGGGCAGATCCAGGCAGCGGGTCAGGCCCAGCCGTTCCAGTGTGGCGACCGCGGCATGCTCATGGAAGGAACGTCCCTGCAGGCCGGCCGCAAAGCGCAGGTTCTCGATGGGGTCGAGCTCGTCCTTGATGCCGTTGTGATGCCCCAGATACGCCATGTGCTGGTGATATTCCTCCCGGATTGCCTGGATGGGACTGCCGCACCAGCGCACCTCGCCATCTTCCGGGCGGGCCAGGCCGGTAAGCAGGCGCAGCAGGCTAGTCTTGCCTTGTCCGTTGCCGCCCTGGACCAGGAGCAACTCTCCCTTGGGCACGCTGAAATTCATACCTCGGAACAGCAAGCGGTCGCCCCGGGCGCAGGCAAGCTCGTGTACGGAAAGTTGCATAGGGGAGGCAGACATGGGGTTGATCGCGGAAAAACCTATGGAGGATAAAGGCAATCGTTTTTCCGTCAAAGTGGAAAATCCCAGAAAAAAGCCGACCAGGATGGTCGGCTTCCTTGAAACGCCCGGCGGAAGACCGCCAAGCCGCGATTTCTTCTGGCTTACCTCGAGGACTTCATGGCCTCGTCCAACATGGCCATGATCGGCGCCAATTGCTCCTTTCGATTGGGCTCAATACGAAGCGCCTCTTCAAAAAGGGCGCGGGACATGGATTTGTCCCCGCCATGAAGGTAGGCGATGCCCATGCCGATGAAGGCCTTGGCATTGTTCGGATTGATCGCGATGGCCTGCTTGTAGAGCGTGATGGCGGCGGTGAAATTGTCTTGGGCGATATTGAGCCCCGCCAGCTTCATGATGGCGTCCACGGAACGCGGATCGGCCTTGACCGCGGCTTCGTAGGCTTTGCGCGCAGCTTCCACCTTTCCCTGTTCCAGCAGGTGCGTGCCGTCGGCGATCAGGTCGCTGGCGCCCGGGGCGGCCGATGCCCAGGCTGGGCTGAGGAATCCCAGCACCGAAATCAGGGCAAATACAGAAGCAAATCTCATGGGATGTCCTTTCGAATCATATGCGTGACAAGGCCCTCCGCATGGGAGGGCCTGTCCAGAACTGCCGGCTTACTTCAGGGCGCCCTTGCCGTAGCGGTCTTCGTAGCCCTTGCGCACTTTGTCGATCTGCTCCTTGCTCAGGCCGCTGAAGTACCAGTCATGGCCCTCGATGGGCTTGAAGTACTTCTCAAGCAGCTCATCAGCAAACTTCTCGTTGCCGTCCTTCTTGCGCACCGCTTCGCGCATTTCCGGAATCCACTTGAAGTAGGTGTGCTGGGCCACTTCGTACATGCCGTGCCACCAGGTGTAGTCCGGGCCGCTCATGGAGGCGCCGTGGCGGGCACGACGGCCTTCATGGTGCCAGATCTCGAACCAGGTCCATTCGATGGCATCGTCCATCGGCGCCGGCGTGATATAGCCCCCCTTGACCAGTTCCTTCATCATGGCCGCAAGGGGCTTGGCGAACTTGTCGTCGTAAAGATCCACCACGTCGTCGAACTGCTTGTAATGCTGGTCGATCTGACGATCGGTGTGGCATGCCTTGCAGACGTCCTTCATCTTGTCGCGGCGCTGCTGCCAGGTGAGGATGGACTTGACCTTGGAACCCTTGGCCTCGTCGCCGATCTTAAGCAAGGGCTGATTGTTGGGCAGGTCGAACTCGTCGCCGTTCTCAAGTCGGATCAGGTTGATCTTCTCGGAAATGGGAGGACGCAGTGTCCAGGAAATACGTTCACCGACGTCGTGGGTGTTGGCCTGATCCCTGGTCTCGCCCATGTGGCAGGTGGTGCAGGTCGGCGCGGCGGAGTAATCCACGCCCACTACCCATTTCTTCGAATTGAGGTTCATCTCACCCTGGAAGGCCTTGTAGATGATGCCGTGCTTGGATTCCTCATAGATCTCTTTCTGCGGATGGTCCGGGCCGACGTGGCACTTGCCGCAGGTGTCAGGCGTACGCGCCTGTTCCACGGAGAAGCGGTGCCGCGCGTGGCATGCGGCGCAGGAACCGCGGCTACCATCGGGGTTATGACGACCGATACCGGTATTGGGCCAGGTCTGCGGCGTCGGCTTGCCATTGGCATCCAGTTCCACGTTTGATCCATGGCACTGGCGGCAACCGGCGTTCACCGCGGCGGGACCACCGATCACCTCGCCGATCAGGTTGTCCAGTGAGTTCAGGATGTCAGCCGCCTTGGCATGGTGCGAACGCTGCTGCTCGGCGACTTCCCTTTCATGGCAACTGCCGCAGTCCTTGGGCGAGACGACGGTATGGATCAACGCCTTGTGGTGCATGAAGGCACCCTTGTCACCTGGCTTGGACTTGTGGCAGTCGTAGCAGTCCACGTCCTTGCCTGAGTGGCGGCTCTTTTTCCATTCGGTGACCAGACCCGGTGTCTCGTCCGTGTGGCACCTGACGCACTTCTGGCCCAGGGCCTTGTCCGCGGCCGATTTCTTTGCGTAGGCCGCGTTCGCGGCGCTCATGCTCAGCATCGTTAACAGGCAGAGCAGCGCGGTACTCATCCATACAATTGGCGATCGCTTCATCGTCTTTCCCCCATTTTGGTGGCTAAATTCATGATCCAAACCGGATCGATCTTGTTGCTGCGGAAGGCTCCGGGCACCGCGTTCTCCGGCTACCCAGGGTTGGTGCTTGAGTTGTTGTCATAGGCGCTCCTTTTCCCTTGGTTGGTGGTCACCCTTCTCAACCGACCGTGTCGGCCAAAACGTTATGTAGACAGAGGCACGTTTGCCCCTCGCCAAGTATCGGGGCTTGCATAGTAGGAATGAGCCAGCGCGGCTTCCTTGATGGCCATCAATTTTTTGAGATATCCGCCATCAATCGGGACATTGGACGGGGTGCCGAGGCCCTGGAATGGCGTGGAGGCCGAAGGAATGGAATAGCTGACCCAATGAAAAAGGGCGGCCAAGCCGCCCTTTTTTCGGGGTGGAAGCGATCTAGACCGCGTCGTTCTGGGGACGCTCGACCGCGTGCTTTTCTCCGCCCTGTTCCAACCACTTCTTTATGCGGTTGGCATCGCCGATTCGGCTCCACTTACCCCAGGAGTCCAGCAGCACGATGATCACGGGCACTTCCCCGATCCTGGCCTGCATCACCAGGCAGCGTCCGGCCTCGTTGATATAGCCGGTCTTGGAAATACCGATATCCCAGTCATCGCTGCGGGTTAGCGCATTGGTGTTGTGGAAGGCCACGTTCCGGGTAACCTCCCGGGTCACGCGCCGGATATGGCCGGATTCGCGAACCCGCACCACGCGCCTCGCCGGCAGGCTGACATCGTAGGCCCCGGTGCTAGTGATGTTGCGGATCTGGGGATAACGGTAGGCCGCATCCACCATCTTCACCAAGTCGGCGGCGGTGGATCGGTCCGCGCTGTTCAGGCCGGTGCCGTCGACGAAATGGCTGTCCTTCATGCCGATTTCCTGGGCCTTGCGGTTCATGGCCGCGACGAAGGCCTCCCGCCCGCCGGGGTAGACTCTGGACAGCGCGGCCGCGGCGCGGTTTTCCGAGGCGATCAGGGCCAGATGCAGCAATTCCTCGCGGGTCAGGCGCGTACCCACGGGCAGCTTGGAACGGGTTCCCTTGATGCGATCCAAATCCTCGGTGCTGACGACGATCTCCTCGTCCATGGGCAGCTTCGCGTCCAGGGTCACCATGGCGGTCATCAGCTTGGTGATGGAAGCGATGGGCGTGGCAACATCCACGTTCTTGGAGTAGAGAGCCTCGCCGGTCTTCTGGTCCACCACCAGCGCGGCCGCCGAGCGCAGCGCCAGATCGCCCCCCTGGGAAGCGCTATAGGACACATTCTCCAACGGGGAGGTACTTCTGGGTTCGGCCGCAATCTTGTGGCGATGTCTGGCCCTTACGGTCTTGGCCACGGCATGTTTGACCTTCAGCCTGGCTTTTGCCTTATGGACCTTGTGGACCTTGTGATGTTTGTGGATTGTGGAAGACGCCTCCGCCTGGGGCCCATAGGCCAAAGGCAAAGCGAGGAACATTCCCAGGCTCAGGAGCAGCATTGTCTTTTTCAACGTCTTATTCCCCTTGGCGGTGTGTGTGTACGGCAACGTAAATGAATAGCGGCAATTATCAAGAAATCTTTAGATTTCACTTTAAGTTTCTTCCGAGTCCAGATCAAGCCCGGTTACAAAAGAAATCCGTTGCCGTTGCTGCCGTCCCACAAACCGGCGATCCGGAATCATCGGCGTCCGCCCAACAGCCCCTCCACGCTCTTGAGGATATCCGCCGGCAACAGCACCGTCTTGGCGCCATTGGAGGTGGCCAATTCCTTGATGGACATGATGTATTTCTCCCCTAGCAGATATAGCGCGGGCAACTCCTTGTCGGGAATGGCGTCGGTGACCAGGCGGATCGCCTCTGCACTGGCGGTGGCCAGCCGCACCTGGACCTCGGCGTCTCGCTTGGCCGATTCCAGGCGGGCCTCCGCCTCCAGGATGGCAGCCTGCTTGTCGCCTTCGGCCCGGGTCACGGTGGCCTTCCGTTCCCTTTCCGCGGCGGCCTGCAATTCCATGGATTTCTGCATGGTGGGAGAAGGCTTGATGTCCTGGATCTCCACCGATTTGATGGTCAACCCCCAGTCGGCCACGTCGTCGGCGATCGAGGCCTTGAGCTTGGTTTTGATCTGGTCCCGGCTGGACAGGGCCTGGTCCAGGTCCATATCGCCGACGATGGCCCGCAGGCTGGTCTGCACCAGGTTCATCACCGCCATCTGGAAATTGGTGATGCCGTAAACCGCGCTCTGGGTGTCGGTGACCTTGACGAAGGCGATGGCGTTGGTGATGAGCACCGCGTTGTCCCGGGTGATCACCTCCTGCTGGGGGATGTCCAGGATCAGGTCCTTGGTGGTGACCTTGTAGGAGACGTTGTCGATGTAGGGCACCAGGATGTGCAGGCCGGGCATCATGGTGGTGAGGTACTTGCCCAGGCGTTCCACCACCCACTCCTCGCCTTGGGGCACGATGCGCACGCCCTTCCAAAGGGTGACGAAGAGAAACGCGATAAGGATTACGGATACGACGGTGCCACCCATTACAGCCTCCTGACTTGGTTATTGAACGGCTTCAACTTTCAGCGTTTGCCCGAGCACATCCACCACCCGGGCCTTGCCGCCCGCCGGAATGGGAACATCCGCCACCACCGGCCAGCGGTCCGCCCCCAGCACCGGGCGCTGGAACAGGATCTCCCCCTTGCCGGTTTCCGTGACCGCCCGGGTCATCAGGCCGGTGAGGCCCAGAACATTGTCCTTGGCCTGGCCGGGACGGGTATCGGCGGGCATTTTGAAGTACTTGACCCAGACCGCCACCATCACGGTCGAAGAAATGGACCAGAGCAACAACTGGGCGGTGAAGGACAGGGGCAGCACGGCCACTAGCAGGCCGGTGAGCAGGGCGCCCAGGCCGAACCAGAGCAGGAAAAAGGTGGTCACGAACATCTCCAGCACCACCAGCAACAGGCCCAGAGCCACCCAATGCCACCAAGAAAGATCCATCTCGTCCCCTTACACGCTCAATGCGTCGCCAACGGAATCTTGCCGATTTTGACACGCCATTCCTTCGGTCCGGTGTCATGGACGGAATTTCCCGCGCTGTCCACCGCAACGGTGACCGGCATGTTCTCCACCTCGAACTCGTAGACGGCCTCCATTCCCAGCTCCGGAAAGGCCAGCACCCGGGCGTGCCTGACGGCCTTGGCCACCAGGTAGGCGGCCCCACCCACAGCGATGCAATACACGCCACCATGGGCCTTGATGGAGGCGATGGCTTCGGGCCCCCGCTCCGACTTGCCCACCATGCCGATCAGGCCCACCTGGTCCCCCAACATCAGGTCAGTGAACTTGTCCATGCGGCTGGCGGTGGTGGGGCCGGCCGGACCCACGGCCTCGCCGGCCACCGGGTCTACCGGGCCCACGTAGTAGATGAACCTGTTGCGGAAATCAACCGGCAGGGGCTGGCCGTTTTTCACCAGGTCGGCGATCCGCTTGTGGGCCGCGTCCCGGCCGGTGAGCAGCTTGCCGGTCAGCAGCAGTTGTTCCCCCGCCTTCCAGGTGGCGGTCTCCGCCTTGGTCAGGCTGTCCAGGTTCACACGCCGGGCCGAGGCCGGGCCATCCCAGGCCACCTCGGGCCAGGCCGACAGGGGCGGTGGGGTGAAATGGGCCGGGCCGGTGCCGTCCAGGGTGAAATGGATGTGGCGGGTGGCGGCACAGTTGGGGATCATTCCCACCGGCAGGCTGGCGGCGTGGGTGGGGTAGTCCTTGATCTTCACGTCCAGCACCGTGGTCAGGCCGCCCAGGCCCTGGGCGCCGATGCCCAGGGCATTGACCTTGTCCATGAGTTCCAGGCGCAGTTCCTCCACCCGGTTTTGAGCACCTCGGTCCCGCAGGGCCTGGATGTCGATGGGGTCCAGCAGGGCCTCCTTGGCCATCAGCAAGGCCTTTTCCGGCGTGCCGCCGATGCCGATGCCCAGGATGCCCGGCGGACACCAGCCGGCGCCCATCTTGGGCAGCTGCTCCAGCACCCAGTCAACGATGGAGTCGGACGGGTTCAGCACCGCGAACCGGGCCTTGTTCTCCGAACCGCCACCCTTGGCCGCCACCTTTACGTCCAGTACGCTGCCCGGCACCAGCTCCTGGTAGATCACCGCCGGGGTATTGTCCCGGGTGTTCCTGCGGGCACCGGCCGGGTCGGCCAGCACCGAGGCGCGCAGGGGGTTGTCCGGATTCGTGTAGGCCCGGCGCACGCCCTCGTTGACCATGGCGTCGATGCCCATGTCACCCTCGAAGCGCACGTCCATGCCGATCTTCAGGAAAACCACCGCCATGCCCGTGTCCTGGCAGATGGGCCGGTGGCCCTCGGCGCACATCCGGGAGTTGATCAGGATCTGGGCCAGGGCGTCCTTGGCCGCCGGGGACGCCTCCCGGTCGTAGGCGGACTTCACGGCCTGCACGAAGTCCAGGGGGTGGTAGTAGGAGATGAACTGGAAGGCATCGGCGACGGACTGGATGAAGTCTTCCTGGCGAATGGTGGTCATGGCGCGCTCCTTCGTTTGTCTTCTTCGTATACCCATTCAGTATCGCCCCCCATCCCCCAGGAGAAAAGCCGAGTAAATCATTGGGTTTTTCAATACCCCACTTTGAAATATTTGTGCGATGCAGCAGCCGAGTAAGGACTAGGGTTAAGGGCAAGAACCGGTGGGCGACAGACCCACCCGGGCATTGCGAGAGCGAGGAGTCCGACAAATGGCGCTAGCCAGCCGCGTGCTGGGCGATTATTGGCCCGGTATCCAGCTTTATTACCCGCCGGTGAAATACGCACCGTCCCTGGGCATCTACGAGGACCTGGATGCCGCTGCCCTGCGTTTCCAGAAGCACGCCGTCAACTGCCACGCCCAGACCCTGCTGTTCGACCTGGAGGACGGCTGCCGCCAGAAGGCCCTGTCGCGGGACCTGCTGCGCGGTGAACTGCCGGGCCTGCAACGGGACGACCTGGCGGTGGCGGTGCGCATCAACCCGTTCCGCACCGAGGAATACGACCAGGACATGCAGATGGTGCGCGACCTGGCGGAGCACATCGACGTGGTGATGCTGGCCAAGGCCGGCGAGGCCTACGGCGCGGCGGAGATCCGCGACCTGTCCGCCTGCCTCAATGGCATGAACGGCGACATCACCATCCAGCCCATCATCGAGCACCCCAAGTCCCTCAAGATCGCCCCGGAAATCATGTCCTATGCCACTGTGAAGCACGTGGTGTTCGGCATCCACGACTTCTCCAAGGCCATGGGCATCCACATCACGCCCCGCGGCTGGACCCAGGAACTGGACTATTTCCTGCACCAGATCATCTTCGAGGCCCGCATCGCGGGCAAGGGCGTCATCGGCGGGGTGGAAGTGCTGATCGGCCAGGCCGCCATGCCGGAGACCTTCCTGGAGCCCCACGACATACGGCGCTGGCTGGACCTGCACGGCGACGACGAATCCCGGGTGGTGTACCGCCACGCCTGCGAGGAGGCGGCCATGGGCCTCACCGGCAAGCAGGTGATCCATCCCAGCCACATCCACCTGTGCAAGGTGGCCTACACCCCCTCCCCCACCGAGGTGAGCCGCAACATTCAGGTGCTCCAGGCCGCCGTGGAGGCGGACGCCCTGCTGGGTGGCGCCATCAAGTTCGAGGGCGAGATGCTGGACCCGCCCATGTTCGGCAAGGCCCTCCAGGTGCTGCTGCGGGCTCATGCCCTGCGCGCCCTTTCCGAGGAGGACACCGACTTCGCCCTCAAGATCCTGGCCATGCTGCCGCCCCAGGTGGTGCGCGAGAACTGGCCATACGGGGTCATCCTATGAACGCAAGGGAATCCATACCCAGCCGGGAGTCCGCCATGCCTTTTCCCCCCTTCGAGCCCTGGCACTGGTCCCTGCCCGAGTATTTCAACATCGGCGTGGCCTGCACAGATGCCCATCTCGGCATGGACACGGAGAACCGCCTGGCCATGATCGTCGAGGACGACGTCCTGGGCGTGTCCGAAGCCACCTACGGGCAACTGGCCGAGGCCTCCTCCCGGTTCGGCCAACTGCTGCGCGACCTGGGCGTGGCGGCGGGGGAGCGGGTGCTTATCCGCCTGCCCAACTCCCTGGCCTACCCCACCGCCTTCCTGGGGGCTATGAAACGGGGTGCCATCTCGGTGCCCACCTCCACCCTGCTGACGGCGGCGGAGGTGCTGTATCTGGCCCGGGACTCCGGCGCCGCCGTGCTGGTGACCGACAAGGCCATGTGGGCCGGGCTGCGGGACAAACTACACGGGCTGGACCAACTGCGCCATGTGCTGCTGGCCGGACCCGGTTCGGTATTGCCGGGCGAAGGGCTGAATGTGCTGGATCTGGACATCGCCCTGAACGGCATCGACACCTGGCAGCCGCCCCACGACACCCATTGCCACGATCCCGCCTACCTGGTCTACACCTCCGGCACCACCGGCTATCCCAAGGGGGTGCTGCATGGCCACCGGGCCATGATCGGCCGCGAGCCGGCGGCGAAATACTGGTTCGATTTCGCGAAAGAAGGAGACCGCATCGTCCATTCCGGCAAGTTCAACTGGACCTACGTACTGGGTTCCGCCCTCATGGACCCCCTCTACCTGGGCAAGACCGTGATCGTGCACGAGGGCAGGAACGACGCGGAAGGCTGGATCCGGCTGATCGCCAAGCACAGCGCCACCATCTTCATCGGCGTGCCCACCATCTACCGGCAGATCATCCAGAAGACCGCCTTCACCGGCGCCGACGTGCCCACCCTGCGCCACTGCATGAGCGCCGGCGAGCACCTGTCCGACGAGATGCTGGGCCTGTGGCGGGAGCGTTTCGGCGTCGACATCTACGAGGCGGTAGGCATGTCCGAGGTCTCCTACTACCTGTCGGAAAACAAGTTCCGCTCCATCCGGCCCGGTTCCGCCGGCTTCCCCCAGCCCGGCCACGACGTGCGCCTACTCGATCCGGATACACTTGAGGAAGTCGCCCCCGGCGAGGAAGGCATGATGTGTCTGCCCGCCGACGACCCCGGCCTGTTCATGCGCTACTGGAACCTGCCCGAGGAGACCGCCAAGGCGTTCAGGGAAGGCTGGTTCCTCACCGGTGATTTCGCCCGCTTCGATGGGGACGGCTACATCTGGTTTCTGGGGCGCAAGGACGACATCATCAACTCCTTCGGCTACCGGGTCTCGCCCCACGAGATCGAGCGGGTCATGAAGACCCATCCCGCCGTGGCCGACTGCGCCGCCACCGGCGAAGAACTGGCCGCCGACAAGGTGCTGGTGGTGGCCTACGTCACGCTCCATCCCGGCAGCGAGACCAGCCCCGATGAACTGGCTGCTTTCGGGCGGAAACATCTGGCCGGCTACAAGGCCCCCAAGATCGTCTATCTGACCCCGGACTTCCCCCGCACCAAGAACGGCAAGATCATCCGCAAGCAACTGCGGCCGGAGCTTGCCGTGGCCCGGTCCAGCAAGTGAGTCGAAAGTGAAGAACTTCGCCATGTCCCACTACCGCCCCCGCCGCTCCATGCTCTACGTCCCCGGCTGCGTGACCCGGTTCCTGGCCAAGGGGCGCCAGCTCATGGTGGATTCCCTGATCCTCGACCTGGAAGAGTCCGTCCTGGTGGCGCGCAAGCTCGAGGCCCGGCGCAACGTGGCGGCGGCCCTCAAGGAGGGCGGCTACGGCCGGCGCGAGGTGGTGGTTCGGGTCAACCGGCACGACTCCGCCTGGGGCCTGGACGACCTCACCGCGGTGGCGCCCCTTAAACCCGATGCCGTGCTGTTTCCCCGCATCGAAAGCCGCCAGGACGTCCTGGATGCCCTCAAGACGCTGGACGCCGCCGGCGGGGACGGCCTGCCCATCATGCTGATGCTGGAAACACCCCTGGCGGTGCTGCGGGCCGAGGAGATCGCCGGGGCCTCGCCGCGCATCATCTGCCTGGTCATGGGCACCTCCGACCTCACCAACGAGCTGCACGCCCGCATCACCCCGGACCGCCTACCCCTGCTCCACAGCCTGTCCCACTGCCTGCTGGCGGCCCGGGCCCACGGCCTGCCCATCGTCGACGGCGTCTACCTGGACCTGAAGGACATGCCCACCTTCGAATACGCCTGCCGCATGGCCCGGGACCTGGGCTACGACGGCAAGACCGTGCTGCATCCCGACCAGATCCAGTACGCCATCGATGCCTTCACCCCCCACCCCCCCAGCGTGGACCGGGCACGCCGCATCATCGCCGCCTTCGCCGAGGCCAATGCCGAAGGCCGTGGCGTAACCGTGGTGGACGGCCGGCTGGTGGAAAACCTGCACGTGGAGGCGGCGCGCCGCACCCTGATGATCCATGACATGATCGAGCGCATGGAACAGGAAGCCCAGACAAAGGAAACCCATCCATGAGCGCGGCCAATACGGGCAATTTCTTCGAGGATTTCAGCCTCGGCCAGACCTTCGTACACGCTACCCCGCGCACCGTGGGCGAGGGAGAAGCCGCCCTCTACCTAGCCCTGACCGGCAGTCGCCACATACTTGCCAGCGCCGCGCCGGTGGCCCACGCCCTGGGCTATCCGGCCCGGCCCCTGGACGACCTGCTGGCCTTCCACCTGGCCTTTGGCAAAACCGTGGCGGACATCTCCCTCAACGCCGTCGCCAACCTGGGCTATGCCGACGTTCGCTTCCTTGCCCCGGTCTACTTGGGCGACACCCTCAGCGCCGAATCCGTGGTGATCGGCCTCAAGGAGAACAGCAACGGTGCCAGTGGCGTGGTCTGGGTGCGCTCCACGGCGGTGAACCAGAACGACCAGGAGGTGCTCACCTGGATCCGCTGGGTGATGGTCCACAAGCGGGACCAGGCCCGCCCCGCACCCGCCCCCCTGGTGCCGGAAACCCCGTCCTTCGTGGCGCCGGAACACCTGTCCGTACCCGCTTTCCTGGATTGCCGCCAGTACGAAACCGCCCTCACCGGCGGCGACCTGCTGTGGGACGACTACCCGCCGGGCCAGCGCATCGATCACCCCGCCGGCATGACCCTGGACGAATCCGACCACACCTTCGCCACCCGCCTCTACCAGAATTCGGCCCGGCTCCACTTCGACGCCCATCTCATGAAGGACAGCAAGATCGGCCGGCGTCTGGTCTACGGTGGCCACGTCATCTCCCTGTGTCGCACCTTGAGCTTCGAAGGCCTGGAGAACGCCCTGCTGGTGGCCGCCATCAACGCCGGCAACCACGCCAACCCCACCTTCGCCGGCGACACCCTGTACGCCCGCAACGAAGTCCTGGCGCGCTGGCCCCTGCCGGGCCGCAGCGACCTGGGTGCCCTGCGCCTGCGCATGCTGGGTCTAAAGAACCTGACCCCGGCCGAACTGGCCGACCCCATGGTGGCACTGGACGGCAAACGCAAATACCACCCCAATGTGGTGCTGGACCTGGATTACACGGTGCTGATGCCGAGAAGAAATTGAACCGAGCCTTGAATTCCAGCCTCTCCCCTCACCCGCAAGCGGGAGAGGGGTAGGGGGAGAGGGAAATCAACCCGTGAGGTGATGGAATATTCCCCTCACCCCAGCCCTCTCCCGCCGCGGGAGAGGGAGCAAACCGAGAGGACAAGCTGAATGTCGAACGCCGTCCACCCCGATGCCGCCCTGTTCGCCGGCGAGAAGCCCTTCCCGGTCATCCCCGCCTGCGAGCATTTCGCCGGCAGCGAGAAGCTGATCCTCAAGGCCCTCGAGCTGATGGAGAAACTGGGGCCGGTGTTCAACGTCACCTGCGACTGCGAGGACGGCGCTCCGGCCGGCCGCGAAAAGGAGCACGCCGAGATGATCGTGCGGGTGCTTTCCGGCGACGCCAACCACCAGCGCATGGCCGGCGCCCGTATCCACGACTACAGCCACCCGTCCTGGCGCCAGGACGTGAACATCCTGGTGGCCGGCGCCGGCAAGCTGCTCGCCTACCTTACCCTCCCCAAGAGCACCGAACACGCCCACGCCGCCGAGATGATCGGCTACATCCAGCAGGTGGCGGCCAAGCACGAGGTCCCTGGGGAGATCCCCATCCACATCCTGATCGAGACCCACGGCGCCTTGCGCGACGTGCACCGCATCGCCACCCTGCCCTGGCTGCAGGTGCTGGACTTCGGCCTGATGGACTTCGTCTCCGGCCACCATGGCGCCATCCCCGCCAGCGCCATGCGCAGCCCGGGCCAGTTCGAGCACAAGCTGATCGCCCGTGCCAAGACCGAAGTCGTGGCCGCGGCCCTGGCCAACGGCGTCATCCCTTGCCACAACGTCACCCTGGACCTGAAGAACCCCTACACCACCTACCAGGACGCCCGCCGGGCCCGCATGGAATTCGGCTTCCTGCGCCAATGGAGCATCTACCCCAGCCAGATCCAGCCCATCGTCGACGCCATGAAGCCGGACTGGTCCGAGGTGGAGACCGGCGCCGCCATCCTGCTGGCCGCACAGCGGGCCGACTGGGGCCCCATCCAGCACGCCGGCGAGCTCCACGACCGGGCCACCTACCGCTATTACTGGGAGGTACTGCGGAAGTCCCGGGTCACCGGCGCCAAGCTGCCGGCCGAGGCGGAGCAAGCCTTCTTCGGCTAGTCGCCAGCCCTAGCGCATGGCGTGCAAGCCGATCAGGTTGCCCTCGGTATCCTCCACCAGGGCGATGAATCCGTATTCGCCGATGCTCATGCGCGGCTTCAACACCCTGCCCCCCGCCGCCTCGGCCCGGGCCGCCTCCACCGCCACGTCTTCACAGGAAAAATACACCAGGGTGCCGCCCATACCCGGGTCCTTCATGGGCATTTTCACCAGGGCGCCGGCGGCGCCCCAGGCGCCCTCCACCCAGGAGAACGCGAACATCTCCATGCCCTCCCCCATGGCGGGCAGAGGCACCAGTTCCCGCTCGAAGACGGCGGAGTAAAACGTCTTGGCGCGTTCCATGTCGGAAACGTAGATCTCGAACCAACCGACGGCATTGTGGGGTTGCATGGCCATCTCCTCGGGGTGATGCATGGAATTGAACTCTGGCAGGATCCCACTATTTTTGCGGCATCTGAAGGTGCGTAGTGCACAAGCCTAGATATGGGACTTCCGTTCCAGACCTTAACGACACGCTATGCCAGCTTGCCCAGAATTCCGTCCATCTCCTTATTTGAAAAAGCTCGTAGCGTCTGCATGCGAATATTGCCTGCCGCGCAAATGGCCAATCCGAATGCGGTTGCCGACTCGTCATTCTTGGCTTCTATGATTGCCACAAGGTCATAGGGTCCCAGCGTCCAGAAAATTTGCGTCATATTGGCCCCAAACTTCTTCGCAGCCTTCTTGGCGGCATCGGCGCGCTTCGTAGTGTCTTTCACGCTGTGAATACCCTGATCCGTGAAGTTCATCAGTGCAATGTATGTCGCCATGGCGGTCTCCTTTGGTTAACGCGGTATGTCTGCGGCTAGCAGGATTGCCCCCGAGCACCTGCTTGTTATAGGCCATTCCCGACAAACGTAATCAAGTAATGTTGAGGTGATGAAATCAGTCGCGCGAACTCGTGGCTTTTCAACCCAGCAAGTAACTACACTTGGCCGGGGGCGGCCTAATACAGATGCCCCTCATAGCTGAACTTCAATCGCTCTAACTGCCCCCGATCATCTCTTCAGGCCGAAAACCGTGAACTCTGTTTACATCCATCGAACTTCTTTTCTTGGGTGATTACCGCCCTACTCCCTCAAGCTCCACGTTGATATTCTCTGCCTGAACCCAAAATTTCCGCGCTTACCAATTTCAACTGAAAAGTGACGGCCTGGACTGTTCCCTATCACCAATAGGCGTACAGCCGCTCCGCCTCCACCCGGGTCTCGAAACGCTTGAGGGGGTGCTTGCCCTTTGCGATGCAGGCGCCGGTGGTGATGTCGAATTTCCAGCTGTGTTTCGGGCAGGTCAGGGTCATGCCCTCCAGGGCCAGGTGGGGGATGTTGGTGACCTGGTGGGGGCAGTGGGAATCGTAGACCTTGTAGGTGTCGCCGGCCCGGTAGACGAACACCGTGCGGGTGGCGGTCTCCACCCGCTGCACCTCGCCGTCGGCGACTTCGGCCACCGGCAACACCTCGCGCCACTGGGGCTTGGCATTGATGAGCTGCGGGGAAAATTCCGGGATGTCCATCTCCAGGATGATCTCGGTGGCCCACACGATCTTGGCCAGGCCCAGGGCGGGAAAGGCCATGAGCAGGGCGTCCAGCACCTCCATGGGGCTGGCGCCCTCGCGCAGGGCGCGCATAAGGTATTGCTTGAAGCCGCTCTCGGTCTGGGAGTGGACCTTGGTGATGACCGAGATCAGGTTGCGGGTCTTGGGATCCAGGTGCTTGCCGGTGTCCTTGAGGAATTTGAAATAAAGGCCCAGGGCGTCGCCGCGCACGGCGATCAGGTAATTGAGGGCGTCACTCATGAGAACTCCTGTTGGTGCTGAAAAACATTTCGCTGAAAGTCATGGATCAAGGAAGGTGCATGGCTGTACTGCACCGCGGCCAGAAGTGCCGAATGTCTTACCCACGGTCCAGCCACACCAGCAAACCCTGGGCGTTCAGTTCCACGTCATTGGCCAGCAACGACTTACAGGCGGCCTCCTCCAGGGTACAGCCGTGGGCGCGCAGGCGGGCCATCAGGCTTGCCTCGATCCGGTCCTTGAGCCAGGCATGGCGCGCGGCCCCCTCCCCCGGGGCTTCTCGGGCGAGTTCGACGAACTCGTCGATCAGCTCATGGAGCACCGGGGCCAGGGTCGGAAGGCCGGACACCCGCCCGTAGTGGGTGAGGAAGGCGGCGTCTGCCCGGCGGGCCAGGAGCTTGTCGATGGATGCGTGCAGGGCCTCGGGTTCGAACTGGACCGGGGTGGTGGTGGGAAAGATGAAAGGCCGTGGGTTTGCTTCGTCTCCCACGTCGAACTCCCGGTAGGACAGGCCGAAGGTGTCGCCGGTGAACAGGCTGTTGCTGGCCAGGTCGTGGATGCAGAAGTGGTGCCGGGCGTGGCCTGGGGTGTCGATGAATTCCAGGCGCCGGCCGTTGAAGTCCAGGGCGAAGCCATCCCCGGCCTCGATCACCCGCTCCGCCGGGGCCGGCACGATCGCGCCATACAGTTCCCGGAACACCGTCTCGCCGTAAACCGCCATGGAGCCCTGCACCAGCTTGGCCGGGTAGATGAGGTGGCGCGCGCCCTTGGGATGGGCCACCAGCTTCGCGTAGGGACAGGCCCGGAGCAGTGCGCCCGCGGCGCCGGCATGGTCCAGGTGGACGTGGGTGACGATGACGTAGTCCACCGCCTCCGGCCCGACCCCCAGTTGTTCCAGGGCCGCCAGCACGCGGGGCACGGACTTGTTGGTGCCGGTGTCGACAATGGCGGCGTGGCTTTGTTCCACGAGCAGGTGGATGGCGGCCAGGCCGGGGCGCAGGTATTCCGCATCCAGGGTGTGGATGCCGTGGGCGTGGTGGATGAGGGAACTACCAATCACCTTGCAGCTTCCGGGATGGTGCCAGAAGGCATTCAGCTTCCAGGATATTCACTGAACTGGCTTTCAATGGCTGATAAGACATCCAGCTTGTCCTGCTGATTCTCTGCAAAATTTATTTTCCCGCTGTCTATTGTCAGAACGTTCCAAGAGTTGGAAACACTTGCAACCAGGGACATTAATTTCTCATTAATTGCCTGCAAGTATTGAATGCTTATTGGATCCTCTACTTTCCTCCCCCGGAGACGAATTCGAGCCAGCTCGATATTTGGGTCACAGACGAGATGGATTAACAAACCAGGCGATAATATTTCTTTGTGGACTTCAGTATGGACGGCTGCAAATGCTGATTGTTTTTCTTTATCAAGTGTGACGTATGAATAAGCAAGATCGAGGAGAGGTGAAAAATCGCACACGAAGGGCTTGCCTTGTTTGGTTGCGACTTTGATCTCGTGGTAGTGCTGCAACAGAAAGGTTATTTCTGTTTCGAACGCGGTGCCAGCCGGGTCCGCATAGAATGGTTTCCAAAATGGGTTGGCTTGAAAGTCCTCAAGCACAGAAACGATGACGGTGTTGCTGACTAGCTGTGTCAGGGTGGTTTTCCCTGACGCTATACCACCAGAAATCTCGATTCGAAAAGCTGGCCCCGGTATCAATATTCGATCACTCACTTTGCTGGTGTTATCGTACGACCTGCCTTGTTGGTGACAAACTCTATTTCGGATTTTGATTGTGGTCCATTCCTCAACCTATTATTGTTCGAAAGCGCCATGTTATTTTGGCTTGACTTGTATTCGGTGAGGGCGCTCTCTATTTCCTGCTGTTGTAAAGTTACTTGTTTCTTAACCTTCTCGACATCGTCTTTGGTCTCTTTGACATACTTCACGCTATCTTGTACAAGAGCAATTGCCTGGAATAAACCAAAGATCAGTGGGAGAATTATCGTAATAAGTGCAATAATGCCTCCCCAGGTTATATAGTTTTTTGTTTTCTCAGCTTCCTGCTTCGCCTTCTTGGCTTCGTCGCTTGCATCTTTAGCCGCTAGTTTCGCAGATTTCGCGTCCTCCTCAGCTTTTCGTATCTCCTGTGGGATTGAGCTATCTGGGGCATTTGTTTTTTTTGCCTTGATAAAAAAATCATAAGGCGTCAGTTTACCCTTTGCTGTGGGAAAAGGCCTATAGACTCCATGCATTCCTTGTGGTCGCCTATAGTCTTTATCCCACCTTGGATGTGGGGAAAGTTTTGTAAATTCCACCCATATCAGACCTTCTCCTCCATGAAGTGTGTAATCCTCTGCTGTCAAATTATGCAAGGGAACCAGTAATCTACCGTTGAACCCAGGATCGACTAGTGGCCCCGTTCCCAGTAGTAAGCCGGCGTGTACGTGTGTAATTTTTAAGTTAAATCGGAGTGCAATGTAGTCTGGTAGTCTGAAAAAGGTGTCTAGATAAATAAAGGCAATCGAGTTCATCTTCAAATCAAACTTATCGCCGGGGTTGATTCGTTGTACCTTATAATTGCCCTCAGAGTTGCAATAATGGACGTCGCCAACAAAATCCACCTCGTACGAAGCTGATTTTAGTTTGTCGTCACTCGGATCAAATGGCCAAAGTAATCCAGTCACGCGAGCGTAATCATAGATGTCTGCCGAGTTCAACAAGGCGGCTGGTGCTGACGAAAATGGATCGAGCTCACGATACTGCTTAGAACGCTGTTCTGCATCCTCATTATTGACAGGGAATTGAAGCGTATACAGGTCATTCATAGCAAGCACTTGTCAGTAAATTGACGGCGAGTCACCATTTCATTCAAGACGAGGGTGGCGGGGCCTGTGCCAATGTAATTAATCTTGCGGCAAATATTTTTTTCTATTTCTTTGATAACGCTGCCAACAATCAATGTTGGTTCGCCGTTGTAACATGCGTTATCACAATAATCTGCATGATTTAAAATAATGCTGGTTGGCTGGTTGTGTTTGATGGCGTTTCTCACGATCTGAGCATCAAACTTTGCGACTCTTCGAACAGACCTTGTTACTGATGTTGTTTCTATGATGGGATTAGAGCTGTTGGATCCCAATGTTATGTCAGACCATGTTATTTCTTGAGGGAGAGGGCCAGAATTGCCTGCTACCCGAATTGGGAAAGCACGTATCACCATAACCACATCATCAACATCGAGTGGACTTAATCCTGCTTCACTGATGAATCCCGCAGCTGTGGTATCTCTACTTGTTGCGAATGGATAGTGTGGCGAGTGAAGTAATGAAAGGCCAAATCCTTGCGTTCCCTCAATCAATACCCGTTCATTCATGTCGAGCCTGTCCCGAAGAAACTTAATTACGGGTCCCACGTAGTCCTGAAGCGCCTCCTCATCGCGGGCGAGTTTGACACCGCCAAGTCGCGCGGCCCGGGCAATCACAGCAGAACCCGTGCCACTTTGCGTAGACCCGATCAAAGATCGCAGGAGCGACTCCCTTTCATCCGTAACCTCTCGGTCGGTGATCACTACGGCATTCGGATCGATCAAGATTCGCTTTTTATCGATGCCGGACGTTCGTATCTCTTCTTGAAGAATGTCCAAACGGATATAGCTTCCGGCTGGCAAGACGCAATAAACGTCCGGTAGCAGTGCAGCAGTGGGGAGTTGCTTGAAAATGACTGCCCGGCCGGATCGGTCTATGACGGTATGCCCGGAGTTCGGGCCGCCAACGCGAATTGCGACCGTCGCCTCCATCTCTCTGGCCAGAAAATGAGCGACTTTGCCTTTGCCTTCAGATCCGAACTGTCCACCAACGATTACCGTGACAGGCATTCCAGGCTCCTTGGCTCAGCCTTGAAAACTGTCTTGAAGTTGTCGATGAAGGCTCTCCAATGTGTCGCTATTGGACAGAACAACATGCGCCAGAGAGCGTAATGAATCAATCTGTTGCTCGGTCGAAAAGCCCTCCGCTTTTTGCAGGCTCTTACTGCGCCCCTTGCCGCTCTTTAACGAGCATTACGTATCTCCCTGGTGCAGTGATGTGCAGGTGACGAAAAGCGGGTCCGAACACTTCTATGAGGAATGCGTGGTCATCGGGGTAGCGAAGGCCATCAATTACCAAGCGACCTTCTTTCGGCAGGATTTCGAGTAGCCTTCTCCCTAGCCAACGCTGGCCCTTTTCAGCGTGAACTTGTTCCCCGAGCGATTGAATATGGATCCGATCCACTTTCTGACCACGCTCCTCTAGCATGCGCTGCAAGATCATGCTGTACCGTGCATAACCATATCCCAAGCCCTCCAGGAACCGTGCCCGTAGTCTTGCCTGCAGCAACGGAACCACTGATACCAATGACCCGCCGCTCCAACCATGGACTCGTATCGACAGCGAGATCCGGGATGATTAATGCCTCCTCATCCTGTGCCCCTAGCGCTTCGAACCTTCCACTCCAGAAGAACGCGCCCACTATGGCCGATGTGATCGCATCCAGTTCGTCATGCGTTACGACACGATTGAGGTATTCCCCATTCACTCCAAATTCGCCCATGCCATCACGAAGCATGTCTAGACTGGCTCGCTTCCGGGGAATGCCTATGATGTCCTGTGCCGCACCGGGGTAGCTTTCAATGACCGGCAACCCCAGCGCGCGAAATCTGGTTGCGAGGCGAATCCCTCGTGCCGTTAGTCGTTGCATGCTGGGGATCAACGCCGGATAGACGTTGATCCCCCGTTTCTTCAGAACGCGCTCACAGTACCTCATGATTCCGAATTCCGCTCGTCCGGGGTCGTCATCGAATACGGTGATACGCCCGCTGGGCAGCGATAGTGGGGAATCAATCGATACAAGGTGTGGTTTGGCCTGCATCGTGAACGCAATAAGATCGTCGTCACTACCCACAGTTTGGGTTGTCGCGTGATTGCCGTTGAGCAGACACCATCCACTTGGCCGCGCCTCGGATCCTGTCAGGTCTATTCCGACGACACGAAGCTCTTCGCGGTTACGCTGGGGAAAGAGGTCAGCTAGGCTAATCGCTGGTCCCAAGGGACCTTGGTACGGGAATATCTGAATCGCTTGGCCCGCATGGGGGTCTTTTTCCAGACTGGCGACCACCGATTGTTTTTTGACACTTGTGAAGCGTGGCACCCCGTCGCGAATACGCTTGGGAATCCCTTGGATCTTGAGCAGCCGCGCAACCACTTTGTCAAAGATGAATTTCATCCCTTCGATATCAAAATGGTTATATTCGATAAGGAGTTTGAGCGCCTCTAGACTTCCTCGACGATACCGGTGCCAGAGAAGTGGAGCTGCCTCCCCGCGCATATCTTTTATCTCGACAGGACGTTTGAATCCCAAGGTTTCCTCAATGATCTTTTGGCCACCTGTGAGGTTGACTCGTTTGGCCAAAAATCTCAGGTCGATATGTGCCGGTGGAATCTTGAGATCAGGGTAGCCAATGCGGATGAAAGGGATATCGAAAAGGGAGCCGTTAAATGTGACGATGACTTGGGCATCCTCCATCACCGCTCTTAACTCGCTGTCTTCCTGACCGCGTATGCACGCCCCATAACGTCCTTGATATGACCATCCAACCAGCGTGATGACATCGTAATATCGGCTCAGGCCCGTACTTTCGATGTCAAGAAACAGAGTTCTGTTAGGTAACGCTAGCGGTATGCGGAATTGTTCGCGGGGACCAAGTTGTTTGGCAAAAAAGCTTGCGTCTTCGGATTGAAGTGCAGCTCTCGCCGCTGCAAAGGGGGAGTAGGCGTCAGCAATGCCGTCCGTAAACAGCGATTGCTGTGCAACGTGTGTCCTCTCGAAATCTTCCCAAGACAGAACGCCTTTTTTCCACAAGGCAACTTCTTTGTCGGCGCTGATGCCCCGTACAAGGTGCTGAAAAGTGGCGTGCAACATGGAATAACGATTGGCCTAAGGTGTATTTGTGTTTGAGCGTCTTGTGGGACCGATAGCAAACATGAGCCATGTGTATCAACTGCCTATAAGGCATTGGAAACACCCATGCCCACATGTACATAACAAGCGCGCAGGTTACAGCATCATGAACAATCTGACATGGCTGTGCTCCATGCTAACCTCGCCAAACCATGCTTAGCTATCGTCATGCATTTCACGCTGGCAGCCATACCGACGTACTCAAACACGCCGTGTTGATCGCGCTGCTCGACCATCTGAACCTCAAGGAAAAGCCCTGGTGGTACATCGATACCCACGCCGGGGCGGGCATTTATGACCTGCATAGCGACTACGCCAGGAAGACCGCCGAATCCGACTCCGGAATCGGCCGTTTGTGGGAAAGAACTGACCTGCCGCCCATGATTGAAAACTATGTCGATTTGGTGCGTACCCTCAATCCGAATGGCCACTTGCGCCTCTACCCAGGCTCACCTTACTGCGCATATCGCCGCGCCCGCGCCGATGACCGCCTGCGTCTGTTCGAACTGCACAGCAGCGACCATCGCCTGTTGAGCAGCACCTTCAGCGAAGCCGGCCGACAGGTGAAGATCGAGCCATCAGACGGCCACGCTGGCTTGAAAGCGGTGCTACCACCACAGACACGGCGCGCTCTGGTGTTGATCGACCCATCCTATGAGATTAAGCGCGATTACCCGCGCACTGTAGAAGCGCTCACGGATGGTCTCGCTCGTTTTTCCAGTGGCACCTACATGGTCTGGTACCCGCTGCTTCAGAAGCCAGACGCGCGGCAGTTGCCGGAGCGCCTTAAGGCCACGCGGCCTCCGGCTTGGCTAAATGTCACCCTGAGCGTGCAATTGCCGTCGAAAGATCGGCTTTGGCATGCACGGTAGTGGCCTCTATGTCGCCAACCCGCCCTGGACTCTGCCGGCACAGCTTCAGAGACCACCTTGCCCTGGCTGGTAAAAGTTCTAGGTCAAGATGACCAGGGCCGGCTATACGCTCGAATATGTAATTCCCTGATTATGGTGAGATCAGCTCAAAGCAATTCGAACGCATTAGCTTAGCGAATTGTCCTGATGACTAGCCTCCACTTTGCATTAACTTTCTTATTTTTTTAATTACACATTTTGTTCGCCATATAGCCTGCATCAAGGCCTTCGGTGTTCGCATGGAAGGCGTGGCGGTAGCTCAGCATGGCTGGCGTGGGTTCAGGGTTGGACGGGTTCATCGGTTCACATCCACCACAAAGCGGCCCCGCATCTGTCCGGCGAGGATGCGTTGCACGGCCGGGACGACGTCGGTCAGGGAAATTTCCTGGACGATGGCGTCCAGGGCGGCGCCATCGAGGGTGGCGGCAAGGCGCGCCCAGGCGGCCTGGCGGCGGGCCTGATCGGCATAGACCGAATCGATGCCATACAGGCTGATGCCGCGCAGGATGAAGGGCGCCACGGTGGCCGGAAAGTCCATGCCCATGGCCAGGCCGCAGGCCGCCACCGCGCCGTTGCGCCTTACCCGGGCGCAGGCGTTGGCCAGCACCGCGCTGCCCAAAGTGTCCACTACGCCGGCGAACTGCTCCTTCTGCAGGGGCTTGCCCGGGCTGGAAAGCTCCGCGCGATCCAATATCTCCGCCGCGCCCAGACCCTCCAGATAGGCCGTCTCCCCCATCTTGCCGGTGAGGGCCGTCACCCGGAAGCCGGCCCTGGCCAGCAGGGCCACGGCTACCGACCCCACACCGCCGCTGGCGCCGGTCACCAACACCGGTCCGTCCGCCGGTTTCAGGCCGTGATGCTCCAGGGCCTGGACGCACATGGCGGCGGTATAGCCGGCGGTGCCGATGGCGGCGGCGTCGAACGGGGTGAGGGGCGCCGGCAGCTTCACCAGCCATTCTCCCGGGCAGCGGGTGCGCTGGGCCAGACCGCCCCAGCGGGTCTCCCCCAGGCCCCAGCCGTTCACCACCACCGCGTCGCCGGGACGGAAATCCGGGTGATCGGATCTTTCCACCACCCCGGCCGCATCGATCCCCGCCACCATGGGCCAGGTCCGGACGATGGGCCCCCTGTTGCCGATGGCCAGGGCATCCTTGTAATTCAGGGTGGAATAGGCCACCCGCAGCGTCACGTCGCCTTCCGGCAGATCGGCATCGTCCAATTCGACGATGCGGGTCGAGAAGGCCGGATCGTTCTCCAGCAACAGGGCTCGATAGGTCATGCCGCGACTCCATTTCTTTGCTCGGTTCCGTTCAGGGCCAGGATGGCCTCCCGCATGCGCCAGACCATGTAGATACCCGGCAGCCCCAGTGCCACCGCAAGCAGGAAGAAAGCGGGCCAGCCGATGGACTCCGCCATCACCCCGGCCAGGGGGCTGACATAGATTCGCCCCACGGAGGCCAAGGCGGACAGCAACGCGTAGTGGGTGGCCGTGTATTTATGGCTGCACAGGCTCATCAGCAGGGCCACGAAGGCGGCGGTGCCCATGCCGCTGGTGATGTTCTCGGCGGCGATGGCGCCCATCAGCAGTCCGTCGATGTGGGCCGGCTGGGTCAGGGCCACGAAGCCCCAGTCGAAGGGGGGCAATATGAATCCGCCCCAGGCCCCCTTGCCCAGGTAGGCCAGGGCGTAGAAACCGAAGTTGGCCACCATCTGCAGCACCCCGAAGATCAGCAGGGCCCGGTACAGGGTCATGCGCATCATGACCGCCCCGGCCAGCAAGGCGCCGAAGATGGTGAGCCAGATGCCGATGATCTTGTTGACGATGCCCACCTCGGCCTGGGTGAAGACCATGCCCTTGATCAGGAAAACGGTGGTGAGGCTGCCGGCGAAGGCGTCGGACAGCTTGTACAGGACGATGAGCAGCAGGAAGGCCCAGGCCCCGGGCTGGGCCAGGTAGCTGGAGAGGGAGCGGTTGAGGGTCTCGAAGCCCACCCGGCGCGCGGCCCAGGCCCCCATCGGCAGGGCCAGGACAATGCCCGCCAATACGAACAGGAGCTGGATCCATTTGTTGGCGTCGTGGGGGTCCAGGCCCAGGGCCATGAGGATCCAGCGTGACAGGAAGGCCCCGGCCAGCACCCCCGCCAGCATGGCCAGGAAGCCGCGCAATTCCCGGATGGGATCGGAATCCAAGGGGCGGGAGCCGCCGTTAACCTTGGGCAGGGTCAGAAGGGAGATGACCGCCGCCGCCACGAAGATGCCCGCCATGACCCGGTACACCGCGCCCCAGCTCTGCCATTGGTCGGCCCAGATCAGGGCGATGCCGCCGGACAAGATCATGGCCAGGCGGTAGCCGAACACCGAGAGTGACGAACCGAGACCCCGCTCCCGGGGCTCCAGCACGTCAGTGCGGTAGGCGTCGATCACCACGTCCTGGGAGGCGGACAGGAAAGCCACCCCCAGGGCCGCCGCCGCGAACAGCAGGGGCGAGCTGGCCGGAGAAACGCCCGACATCCCATACAGCATGGCCGCCAGCAGCAGCTGGGTCAGCACCAGCCAGCCGCGGCGCCGCCCCAGGAAGGGCGGCTCGAAGCGGTCCATCAGGGGCGCCCAGAGGAACTTGAAGGTGTAGGGGATGCCCACCAGGCCCAGGAAGCCGATGGTGGCGATATCCACCCCCTCAATCGACAGCCAGGCCTGCATGGCCTGGCCGGTCAGCGCCAGGGGCAGGCCGGAGGCGAAGCCCAGGATGAGGAC
The DNA here is from genome assembly GCA_963713085.1 of uncultured Pseudomonadota bacterium. GTDB lineage: Bacteria > Pseudomonadota > Gammaproteobacteria > Burkholderiales > Thiobacillaceae > PFJX01. The sequence goes on from CAVQKQ010000009.1 coordinate 51,535, forward strand.
GGCGAAGAAGCGGTGGAAGGCGGAAAAGGAATGTTTCATCGATACGTCATGGATTTCTCAAGCGCTGGATTGTCCGGATTTTTCATGCGTCTGGCGTCTGTGATGCACATTGTCATGCCCGCTGTGATGACCGTGGGGCGACCATTATCCGATGCGGCCGGGCGATGCTAGCATTCGCCCCCTCATGCGTATCGAACATATCCGCCGACGCCTGCGCGCCCTGGGCGCCAAGCCCTGCCACGAGGAACGGGTACTGCGTGCCTGGACCCAGGGGCACGCCCTCGACAGTGGCGCGCGCCGGCGCCGGCCCGAGGACTTTTTCCCCCTGGAGGTGCGCGACGGCCTGGCCGCACTTGCCAACGACTTGGCCGGTCTGGCGCGTCTGGGTTCCGGGCACGTCGGCGGTGACGGTTCCGAGCGCCTGCTGGTGGAACTGGCCGACGGCCAGACAGTGGAAAGCGTGCTGCTGCCGCGCGACGGATTGTGCGTCTCGACCCAGGTTGGTTGCGCGGTGGGCTGCGTGTTCTGCATGACCGGCCGGAACGGCTTGGTACGCCAGCTCAGCGGTGGAGAGATCGTCGCCCAGGTGGCGCTGGCCCGTACCCGTCGGCCGGTGCGGCGGGTAGTGTTCATGGGCATGGGAGAGCCGGCCCACAACCTGGACAACGTGCTGGAGGCCATCGAGCTGCTTGGCACGGCGGGGGCCATCGGCCACAAGAACCTGGTGTTTTCCAGCGTGGGGGACCGGCGTGTGTTCGAACGCCTGCCCTTGGGCAACGTCAAGCCGGCCCTGGCCCTTTCCCTGCACACCACCCGCGCGGAGTTGCGCGCCCGCCTGCTGCCCAGGGCGCCCCGGATCGATCCGGCCGAACTGGTGGAACTGGGCGAGGGCTTCGCCCGTGCGACTGGCTATCCGATCCAGTACCAGTGGACCCTGCTGGAAGGGGTCAACGACAGCGACGAGGAGTTGGAGGGCATCGTTCGGCTCCTGGCTGGGAAGTACGCCATCATGAATCTGATCCCCTACAACACGGTCTCCGGATTCGGCTTCAGGCGACCTGCGCCGGAGCGAGCCGCGGCAATGGCCGGCCAGCTCCACCAGCGCGGCATTCTGACCCGGCTGCGCGATTCGGCCGGGCAGGACATCGACGGCGGCTGCGGCCAGTTGCGCGCGCGCGCAAACGCTGACCTCGGACTAAAGGGAGCGCAGAGAACATTTTCTCCCGACCACAGCGTCTTAACACTCACACGCTCGGCGGTCACAACCTAAACAAAACGGCGACCCGAAGGGTCGCCGTCAGCCCCGTCAAGGACCCGTATCAGGCGGTTTTGCCGCGCCGGGCCAGGCTCAAGCCAAGAAGACCCAGGCCAAGCAAAGGGATGGAAGCAGGTTCGGGAACCGTGGAAATTTCGGGTCCGGTAGGACCGATTACATCGTCCTGTGTGATGACCGTGCTCTCCGGAAGCCCACGCAACGTGATCGTAGCGGTCTGAATCTGCGAACCGATCCCGCTGAACGAGAGGTCGGACAGGTCGATATCGAACAGACCGCCCGACCCGAAACTTACCGAAACGGTATTCCAATCGAGAACGTAATCCACGAAGCTGTCAGAAACCGACCCGAGGGTGGCGGTTCCAGTCGCCAGGATGTTCTGAACGGTTCCCAAGGGATCGGCGAAGGTGAGAGAGGCAGTCACGTCAAGGTGGTCGGTTTCGGCGGAGATGATGCCGCTATGGCTATTCGGTTCCTGCAAATTCACAGTACCAAAATCGAAAGCGTAAGTGTCACCCGCGCTGTTCAGAGTGAAGCTTTGGGCCAGGAAATTGTCGGTACTGAAATCCACGCCAAGCAGAGTGGCTTTAGAAGCAGACTCGTCGGCGTCGGTGCCATAGCCGGAGCCGGGGGTGAACAACGCGGCATTGATGTTGAACGCCACTGCATGGGCTCCCGGCGCGGCGGCCAGAAAACCGACGGTAGTCAACGCCAGGGAGATACTTTGCAGCTTGCCCATCGTGGTTTCCTCGGAATCGGATATAGATGGACATACCAAAGCAATTCGTGAGCCATAAGGGTGATTCTTGGCGAATCAGTGAGTTAGACTATTTCCCCGGGTGGCGGCAAACCAAGTATCGATCGAATCTCGACACAGACGATGAACCCAACACATTGATTTCGTGTGAAATATTTAGTCTGACGAGACAAATCCCCGCCGGAATCAGCCCGCCTCTCACCATTGCGATCCGCGGTTGCGGGATGAAACGCCAATAGAATCCGCCTCAAATCACGTGGTCGTAATCCACGACTAACGGGGCATGGTCCGAGAATCGTTGGTCCTTGTAGACAAAACCCGACCTGGCCTGGGCGGCGATGCCCGGCGTGGCGATCTGGTAGTCGATGCGCCAGCCCACATTCTTGGCCCAGGCCTGGCCCCGGTTGCTCCACCAGGTGTAGGCCTCGCCGGTCTGCTCGGGGTGGATCATGCGGTAGACGTCCACCAGGCCGAGACGGACCAACACGTCAGTGAGCCAGGCCCGTTCCTCGGGCAGAAAACCGGAGTTTTTCTGATTGGATTTCCAGTTCTTCAGGTCGATCTCCTGGTGGGCGATATTCCAGTCGCCGCACAGGATCACTTCCCGGCCGCTAGTCACGAGTTTCTCCAGGTAAGGCAGGAAGCGCTCCATGAAGCTGAATTTGGCGGCCTGGCGTTCTTCCGAGCTTGAGCCGGAAGGCAGATAAAGGGACACCACCGAAAGATTGCCGAATATGGCCTCAAGATAGCGCCCTTCCGCGTCAATATCAGGTATACCCAGTCCCTCGACGAGTTGGTCGGGTTGTTTCCCGGCATAGAGCCCCACGCCGCTGTAGCCCTTCTTCTCGGCGCAGTGGAAATAGCCGTGGAGCCCGGGGGGCTTGAGCATCTCCAGGGTCAGGTCGGCGGCCTGGGCCTTGAGTTCCTGGAGGCAGACCAGATCGGCCTGCTGGCCGGCGAGCCAAGGATAGACGCCTTTACTGGCGGCGGAGCGGATTCCGTTAAGATTCAGGCTGATGACGCGCATTTTTTCGAGTGAGAAGCTGAGTGCAGGGTTTCAAACAGGAATTTCTCGATTTCGCCATTCGCCGGCAGGTATTGCTGTTCGGCGAATTCAAGACCAAGGCCGGTCGGTTGAGCCCCTATTTCTTCAACGCCGGCCTGTTCAACGACGGGTTGTCCCTGAAGCGGCTCGGCGAATTCTACGCGAAAGCCATCCTGGCCTCGGGCCTGGCCTTCGACGGCCTGTTCGGCCCAGCCTACAAGGGCATTCCCTTGGCGGCAACCGTGGCCATAGCCCTGGCGGCCGAGGGGCGCAACGTCCCCTTCAGCTACAACCGCAAGGAGGCCAAGGATCACGGCGAGGGCGGCAGCATCGTCGGCGCCGGGCTGGCAGGCCGTATCCTGATCGTGGACGACGTGATCTCGGCGGGCACCTCGGTGCGGGAATCGGTGGAATTGATCCGGGCGGCGGGGGCCGAACCCTGCGGCGTGGCCATCGCCCTGGATCGCATGGAGCGGGGCCTGGGAGAATTGTCGGCGGTGCAGGAGGTGAGCCGGGACTATGGCATCCCGGTGCTGGGCATCGTCAACCTGGACGATCTGGCTGATTATCTAGCCACCAGGCCGGAGTGGGCGGCGACTTTGGCCGCGATTCAGAACTATCGGACCGCCTTTGGGGTCCGGACATGAGAGAGAAAAAAGTTTGCGACAAGGAATCCTGACCATGAATGCATTGCGTTATTCCCTTCTGGCGCTGTTTGCCCTGGCGACGGGGCTGGCCCAGGCCGCCACCTACCGCTGGGTGGATGAAAAGGGCGGGGTTCACTATGGGGATACCATCCCTCCCCAGCAGTCCGACCTGGGCCATCAGGAACTGGACAAGCAGGGGCGTGTGCTCATGGAGGCCCCGCGCACCCGGTTGACTCCGGCGGAGCGCAAACACCAGCAGGAGGAAGAGGCCAGGCGCGAGGCTGAGAAGCGCCAGGCGGACGAGCAAGCCAGGCGTGACCGCGCCCTGCTCTCCAGCTACACCAGCGAGGCGGAAATCGATCTGGTCAGGGATCGCGCCCTGGAACTGGAGGCCACCCACATGAACGGCCTGAAAATCCGCCTAAAGGCGGCGGAAGAAAAGATGACCAGCGCCAACAGCCAGATCAAGACCTATGAATCCCGCCAGGAGGCGCCTCCCAAGACCTTGCAGCAAATGCGGGAAGAGGCCTTGGACGATATGACCTACGTGAACGACCTGATCCACCAGCGGGAAAAATCCATCGCCGAACTCAAGACCCGCTATGAGGCCGACAAGATCCGGTTCCGGGAGCTGACTGGAATCCAATAACCGGTCCCGGGGCCCGAGGCTCATCGTTCCCGGGATGTTTCCAGGACTGTCGCGCTATTCGCGTACCGACCGCTCGACCCGGATGTCCAGCTTCTTGATACGATGCCACAAGCTGCGTTCGGTGATGCCCAGGCGCCGTGCGGCCTGGGCCTGGACCCCGCCGCAGGCGTCCAGGGCGGCCACGATCACGCCCCGCTCCCGCTCCTCCAACCAGACATCCAGACCTTCCGCTCCCGGCCCGCTATCCGCCGAGCCGGGGCCGGTCAGGACGCCGGAACCACCGTGGACCCGCTCCGGCAGGTCGGCCAGGTCGATCAGTTGGCCGCGGCAGGAGAGCAGAGCCCGCTCCACCGCGTTGCGCAGTTCCCGCACGTTGCCGGGCCAGGCGTAGCGGGTCAGGGCGGCCATGGCGGCCGGGCTGAAGCCTTGCACCGGCTTGTCCATCTCCGCGCGCAATTCCGCAAGGAAGGTCCTGGCCAGTTCCGGCACGTCCTCGCCCCGGTCCCGTAGGGGCGGCACATGGATGGTGTAGACATCCAGGCGATAGTAGAGATCCTCCCGGAAGCTGCCCTCCTTGACCAGGTCAGGCAGGGAGCGGTTGGTGGCGGCGATGATGCGCACGTCCACGTGGCGCACCGCGTCGCTGCCCACGGGGGAGAACTCCTTCTCCTGCAGCACGCGCAGGAGCTTGCCCTGGAGGGCTAGGGCCAGGTCGCCGATCTCGTCCAGGAACAGGGTACCGCCGTTGGCCTGCTCGAGCCGGCCCAGGCGGTTCTGGGTGGCGCCGGTGAAGGCGCCCCGCACATAGCCGAACAGCTCGCTCTCCATCAGGTCCCGAGGAATAGCGGAACAATTGAGGGCCACCCAGGCCTCCTCGGCGCGGGGCCCCTTGTCGTGGATGCAGCGAGCCACCGCCTCCTTGCCGGTGCCGCTTTCGCCAGTGATGAGGATGTTGCTGCGGTAGGGGGCCACCCGCTCGATCTCCTCCCGCAGACGGATCATCACCGGGCTGTCGCCGATCAGCCGGCGCGGCGGCCGGGCGTCGTTCACCACGGCGTGCAGCCGGCGGTTCTCCCGCATCAGTTCGTGGACGCGCAACGCGCTCTGGACGGCGAGCTGCAGTTCCTCGGTCTCGAAGGGCTTGGTCAGGTAGTCCGAGGCCCCGGCCTGGAGGCACTCGATGGCGGACCGGATGGAGCCGAAGGCGGTGAGCACGATCACCGGCACCTCGGGGCGCTCGCGCCGGCAGTAGGCCACCAGGTCCTCACCGCGCATGCCCGGCAGTTTCAGGTCGGTGAGCACCACAGCCAGATCCGGGTCGGCCACGCGCTCCATGGCCTCCTCGGCGGAGGCGGCGGTCAGCACCCGATAGCCGGTATCCTCCAGGGCCATGCGGATCACCGCCTGCATGTTGCGTTCGTCTTCCACCACCAGGATGGTGTACTGCATCAGCCTTCTCCTCCCGCCGGTTTGAATCGCATCACGAAGGTGGCGCCGCCGCCGCGGCCGGGCGCGTACTCCAGGAGCCCATCGTTGGCCTCCACCAGGGTGTTGGCGATGGTCAGACCCAGGCCGCTGCCCTGGGTCTTGCTGGTGTAAAAGGGTTCGAACAGGCGCGGAATGCGTTCCACGGGCACCCCCGGGCCGTTATCCTCCAGGGCCATGAACACCGCGCCCGGCTCGGTCCAGGAGCGCAGGGTAAGACGCGGCGGGTTTTCGGGTACCGGGCCGATGGCCTCCAGGGCGTTGTTGATCAGATTGGTCCAGGCCTGTTGAAGCAGTTCGGCATCGGCCAGAATGCGGGCCTCGCCGTGGCCGAATTCCCGGGCCACCTCAACCTCGGGGCGGCCCGCCAGCATCAGGCGCAGCGCCCTTTCCGCCGGCTCCTCAGGTTGGATCGGAGCGAACTGGGGCTGGCGGTGCCGGGCCAGCTGCTGGAAATCCCGCAACAGGCCGTTCAGGCGGCCGGTTTCCTCCCGGATCATGCGGATCAGGTCGGCCTTGCGTTCCGGATCGGTAGCTGCCTTTTGTAGGAGCTGGGCGGCGGTGTTGAGCACGCCGATGGGATTGCGGATCTCATGGGCCAGGGCCAGGGAAAGCTCCCCCAGGGCGGCGATCTTGTCCCGATGGAACTGGCGCTGCTGTTCGTCCCGGGCGTCCCGCAGGCTGCCGGCCATGGCGTTGAATGCCTTGGCCAGATCTCCCAGTTCGTCCTCGCTGCGCACCGGGATGGCTGCGCGGAAATCCTGGGAGGCCACCCGCAGCACGCCGTCGCGCAGATCCTCCACCGGCCGCACCACCAACCGGCTCAGGAGCAGACCGGTCACCGCGGCCAGCAGGGAGCCCAGTAGGGCGATGACCAAGGTGAGGGCGAAGCGGTCGGTGAGGATCTCGTCGCCACGGTGGTGGGCAAGGCCGCTGAACAGTACCGCTTCGACACGCTGGTCGGAATCCAGGACCGGGGTGTAAAGGCCCCAGTAGGTATCTTCCTCGGCCTCGGCGCTGAACCACTCCTTGCGTTCCTGCAGACGGGCGAAAGCCTCGGGTGGCAGGCGCAGGCGCAGTGGGACGCTCTCCTCCTCGGAGAAGGCCTTGGCGAAATCGTCGCCGCTGGGATAGAACAGCCGGGTCTTCAGACCACTGGTCAGGCCCAGACGCTGCAGCAGGGGCTTGTCGAACAGGGTGCCGAACACCACGCGGTGGCGTGCCGCACCCCGCCTCGGGACCTCCACCACCGTCACCGCCGCGAGCAGCCGCCGGTTGCCTTTGTCCACCCGGATCACCGCCTCGTCGTGGCCTGGGTTCGGGGTCCAGTTCAGTTGCACCGGGTCCGAGAAATAACTCAGATGGCCGGCCATGTCGTAGACCTGGATGAAACTGATGCCCAGATGCCTCGCCAGAGGGGCAAGCCGTTCTGGCAGCAGGGGATGGCCGGCATCGGCCTGCCAACTATCGTGGTTGACCTGTTCCAGCACGTCGGCCAGGAGCTTGCCGTTCTGGTGCAGGCTATGCAGCCAGCCCAGATTCAGCTGGGCTGATTCCCGCAGCCAGTTTTCGATGGAGGCGTCCATGCGGGCGGTGACCCAGGAGGCCGACAACATGCCGGTCACCAGCATGGGGACGACGATGATCACCACCACCACTCCCAGGACCTTGCGCTGCAAACGGTTGACCCGCAGCCAGGCGAGCATCCTACGCATTTTGTAGAACCCTACGCGATGCGTAGCTTGCTGGGGTCGTGCCGATCTCGGGGTACGTATATAACTCCATGTTTATTATAATCTATTACTAGATTTTTTAGGGTGGCCCGGTACTTGCGTTGGGATCTTTGATTAAAGCTTTTCATTTAATGAGGATAACCATGCGTCTTTTCAACGATCTCCGCAAGAACCTGAATCCCCAGCCCTTGGGGCTTGTCGCCGCCGACTTCGGCTTCAACACCATGGGCGGCGGCACGCCGCTTTCCCACCTACCGAAAGCGCCGCTGTATTTAGCCGGCGCCTTGGTCCTGGGCCTGGCCTTGCTGGCGATGGCGCCGCATCATTCCACCGATGAAGCCAGTCTGAACCAGATCGAGTGGCAGGCCAAGGACGGCAGTGCGGATGCCCAGTTGCTGTTGGCCATGGCCTACCGCAACGGCAACTATGGCCTGAAGGCGGATGCCGGCAATGCGGCGACCTGGCTGTCCAAGGCCGCCCAGGGTGGCAACGCCTATGCGGCCGGACTGCTGGGCGACGCCTATGACCAGGGCACCGGCGTCCAACCCAATCATGGGCAAGCCGTTTACTGGTGGCAGCGTGCCGCCCAGGGTGGCGACCGCCATGCGGCCGCCGAACTGGGACAGGATGTTACCCAAACGGAACGTCTGGCGCAGCTCTGGGGCATGAACAACCAATCCGGCGAGGCCCTCAAGCGGCGCGCCCTGGATGGCGACAACGTGGCCCAGTTCCAGCTCGCCATGCGCTACCGCGACGGCGCCTGGGGCGTGAACGCCGATCCCCGCCTGGCCCTAGGCTGGCTTGAACAGGCCGCCAAGCACGGCAACCCGGTGGCAATGAAGACCCTGGCGGAGGCCTATGAAAAAGGCGATCTGGGCCTGACCGCCGATGCCACCAAGGCCGCCCAGTGGTTAAAGCGCGCCGAACTGGCCGGAGCCGCCCGGTCCTGACCCCCCATACCAACAACTAAGAAAGGAAAGTTTATGACGGATGTCTCCCAACTCCTTGACAGCAATCTGTTCGCGCTGGCCGGCAGCATCGCCATGCTTGTGGCCTATCACCTGTACCTCCAGATGCAGTTGAAATCCAACCCCCGCTACACCATCCAGGCTATCAACAATGCCGCCCGCACCGCCTGGGTAGAGGGCATCATGGAAAGCGGCGAAAAAGACGTGCTGCCGGTCCAGACCCTGCGCAACTCCACCATGGCGGCCACCTTCCTGGCCTCCACGGCGATCCTGCTGATCATTGGCGTGCTCAACCTTAGCCAGTCCGCCACCGGCTTGCTGCAGAGCGTGGGCACCAACGATTCAGCGACTGTGCACCTGATGAAACTCGCACCCCTGCTGCTGGACCTGTTCGGTGCGTTCTTCTTCTTCTCGTTCGCCATCCGCATGTACAACCATGTAGGCTACCTGATCAACAGCGGCGGCCAGCCCGGCTCCCCCGCCAGCCCCCGCTACGTGGCGCGAATGCTCAACCGGGGTGGCTCCTACTACACCCTGGGAATGCGCGCCTATTACCTATCGGTGCCCTTCGTCTTCTGGCTGCTGGGTTCGGTGTATATGCTGGCCGCCACCTGCGTGGTCGTCGCCGTGCTGTACCACGTGGACCGCTCACCCGAGGATGCGCCCACGGCCGAGGAAGAAGCCGAAGCCGGCGCGGTGGGCAGCCTGGCGCGGGATCAGGGCATGACGGCCAGACTGAGTTTCATGCACCGCAAGGCGGCCTGACGGTTTGGTGCGTGGCTTCCCGGGCGGGAAGCCACCCTGCGGAGGGGATCTGGCAACAGATCCCCTTGCTTTTGTCCCCTTGCTTTTGTTAAGCCACGGCAATCCCCTCTAGCCGGCCAGCTTGGCCTTGAGCAGGTCGTTCACCTGTTGGGGATTGGCCTTGCCCTTGGTGGCCTTCATGACTTGGCCCACCAAGGCGTTGAAGGCCTTCTCCTTGCCGGCGCGGAATTCCTCCACCGATTTCTGGTTGGCGGCCAGCACCTCGTCAACAATCTTCTCAAGGGCGCCGGAGTCGTTCATCAGCTTGAGGCCCTTGATCTCGATGAGGGCATTGATGCCTCTAATTACCTCGTCAAGCGAATCACCGATGATCAACTCGCCCGTCTTTGGCGCCCAAAGGTGATTAAATATTTGCTTTGCAGCGTTGTTTGAGATCGTTCCATCTACTATTCGGTCGATCAGAACGGCCAGCTGTATGGGTTTGAGCAGGGCATCAGTGATGTTCTTATCCTCGCGGTTGAGCCGCGCAGAAATCTCGCCCTGCATCCAATTGGCAACTATCTTGGCTTTGTCGGGACCCGTCAGGTTCACGGTGTCAGTGAAGAATTGTGCCACTTCACGTTGGCCGGTGAGCTGGTCGGCGTCGTAGGCCGACAGGCCGTAGTCGCGCTGGAAGCGTTCGCGCATGGCGTCGGGCAGTTCCGGCAGGGCGGCACGGATTTCTGCAATCCAGTCCTCGTCCAGCCGGACCGGCAACAGGTCCGGGTCCGGGAAGTAGCGGTAGTCGTGGGCGTCTTCCTTGGTCCGCATCATGCGGGTCTCGCCGCGTGTCAGGGTCGAACAGCACCGTGGCCTGCTGGATCTTGTGGCCATCCTCGATCCGCTCGATCTGCCAGCGCACCTCGTAGTCGATGGCCTGTTCCAGGAAGCGGAACGAGTTGAGGTTCTTGATCTCGCGCCGGGTCCCCAGCGGCTCGCCGGGACGGCGCACCGAGACGTTGGCGTCACAACGGAACGAACCTTCCTGCATGTTGCCATCGCAGGTGCCGATCCAGGTCACCAGGGCGTGTAGGGCGCGGGCGTAGGCCACCGCCTCCTTGGCCGAGCGCATGTCCGGCTCGGAGACAATCTCCAGCAGGGGCGTGCCGGCCCGGTTCAGGTCGATGCCGCTTAGTGGTTGGCCATCCTCGCCGTGGAAGTCCTCGTGCAGCGACTTGCCGGCATCCTCCTCCAGGTGGGCCCGGGTGATGCGTACGGTCTTCTCCACGGCCTTGTCACCCTCCCCGACCTGGATGGTCAGGCTGCCGCCCTCGACGATGGGCAGGGCGAACTGGCTGATCTGGTAGCCCTTGGGCAGGTCCGGGTAGAAGTAATTCTTGCGGTCGAACACGTTGCTGCGGTTGAGCTTGGCGCCGATGGCCAGGCCGAAGCGGATGGCCCGCTCCACCGCGCCCTTGTTCAGGACCGGCAGCACGCCGGGCAGGGCGATATCGACCTGGCAGGCCTGGGTATTGGGGGCCGCGCCGAAGGCGGTTGAAGCGCCGGAGAAGATCTTGGTCCGGGTGGTGAGCTGGGTATGCACCTCCAGCCCGATGACGGTTTCCCATTGCATGGTTAGATTCCTTGCGGTGCGCGGGTATGCCAGTCGCTGGCCAGCTGGTACTGGTGGGCCGCGTTCAGCATCCTGGCTTCGTCGAAATAGTTGCCGATGAGCTGCAGGCCGATGGGCAGTCCCTGGCCGTCGAAGCCGCAAGGCAGCGACATGCCGGGCAGGCCGGCCAGGTTGACGGCGATGGTGTAGATGTCGGAGAGATACATCTGCACCGGGTCGTCGGCCTTTTCCCCCAGCCTGAAGGCGGTGGTGGGGGCGGTGGGACCCAGGATCAGGTCGCATTGCCGGAACGCCTCGGTGAAGTCCCGGGCGATCAGGCGGCGCAGCTTCTGGGCCTGGAGGTAATAGGCGTCGTAATAGCCGTGACTCAGGACGTAGGTGCCGATCATGATGCGGCGCTTGACCTCGGCGCCGAAGCCCTCCGCCCGGGTCTTCTCGTACATGTCCAGCAGGTCCTTGTACTCCGGGGTGCGGTAGCCGTAGCGCACGCCGTCGAAGCGGGACAGGTTGCTGGAGGCCTCGGCCGGGGCCAACACGTAATAGGCGGCTACCGACAGATTGGAGTTGGGCAGATTCACTTCCACGGTTTCGGCGCCCAGCTTCCTGAACTGGGCGATGGCCTCGTCCACGGCCCGGGCGGTGTCGCCGGTGAGTCCTTCGCCGAAGAATTCCCGGGGCAGGCCGATACGCAGGCCGGCCAGGGGTTTCTCCACAGGCTTTTGCGTCAACTCACGGGTGTAATCTTCCTTCTCCCGCTCCAGGCTGGTGGAGTCTCGGCTGTCGAAGCCGGCCATGACGTTGAGCAGCAGGGCGCAGTCCTCGGCGCTACGGGCCATGGGGCCGGCCTGATCCAGGCTGGATGCGAAGGCGATCATGCCGTAGCGGGACACCACGCCGTAGGTGGGCTTCAGGCCGGTGACCCCGCACAGGGCGGCGGGCTGGCGGATGGAGCCGCCGGTGTCGGTGCCGGTGGCGGCCGGGGCCAGACGCGCCGCCACCGCCGCCGCGCTGCCGCCGGAGGAACCGCCGGGTACCCGGGCGGTGTCCCAGGGGTTCTTCACCGGGCCGAAATAGGATGTCTCGTTGGAGGAACCCATCGCGAACTCGTCCATGTTGGTCTTGCCCAGGCTGGGCATCCCCGCCGCCTTGAACTGTTCGATGACGTGGGCGTCGTAGGGCGAGACGAAGTTGGACAGCATCCGCGAGCCGCAGGTGGTGAGCCAACCCTGGGCGCAGAAGATATCCTTGTGGGCGATGGGGATGCCGGTCAGCGGTCCGGCCCGGCCGGCAGCGCGGGCGGCGTCGGCGGACCGGGCCTCGGCCAGGGTCTGATCCGGGTCCAGGGTGATGAAGGCGTTCAGGGTGGGATTCGCGGCCTGGATGCGGGCAAGGTAATCCTGGCACAGCTCCACGCTGGAGGTCTTGCCGGCGGCAAGCTGGGTGGCGAGGGATTTGATGGTGGCGTTCATGATGGGGAGGGGTTAAGGTGACTGGTGCGCGATACGGCGGCTTTCAGCCTGAACAGATCACAATCGCGTCACTCGATCACCTTGGGCACCAAGTACAGTCCGTTCTCTGTCTGCGGCGCCACCGCCTGGAAGGCCTCGCGCCGGTCGGTTTCGCTCACCACGTCGGCGCGCAGTCGCTGGCTGACGTCCTGGGCATGGGACATGGGTTCCACCCCGGCGGTGTCCACCGCCTGCATCGCCTCGATCAGGCCGAAGATGCCGTTGATCTGGGCTTGATACCCGGCGGCCTCGGCCGCATCCACGCGGATGCGGGCCAGACGGGCGATTCTTTTAACGTCGTCAAGAGAAAGCGACATAAGACACCTAACGCCTTATTACATAAGGCGGCGTAGGTTATCATACGCCGCTATTTTTCCGATCCAATTGGGACAACGCATGTTCGGACTGCTTCGCGGTTATTTCTCCACCGATCTCGCCATCGACCTGGGGACCGCCAATACATTGATCTACGTTCGCGGACGGGGCATCGTCCTGAACGAACCTTCCGTGGTGGCCATTCGCCAGGAAGGCTTTTCCGGCAAAAAGACCATCCAGGCCGTGGGTATCGAGGCCAAACAAATGCTGGGCCGCACCCCGGGCAATATCCACGCCATCCGGCCGATGAAGGACGGCGTCATCGCCGACTTCAACGTCACCGAGCAAATGCTCAAGTTCTTCATCAAGAAGGTCCACGATACCCGCCTGTTCCATCCCAGTCCCCGCATTATCATCTGCGTGCCCTCCGGGGCGACCCAGGTGGAGCGCCGGGCCATCCGGGAATCCGCCATCGGCGCCGGTGCGCGCCAGGTCTATCTGATCGAGGAACCCATGGCAGCGGCCATCGGCGCCGGGATGCCGGTGGCGGAGGCCACCGGTTCCATGGTGGTGGACATCGGCGGCGGCACCACCGAGGTGGGGGTCATCTCCCTGGGTGGCGTGGTCTACACCGCCTCGGTACGGGTGGGCGGCGACAAGTTCGACGAAGCCATCATCAACTACATCCGGCGCAACTACGGCATGCTGATCGGCGAAGCTACCGCCGAGAACATCAAGAAGGAAATGGGTTCCGCCTTCCCCGGCTCCGAGGTGCGGGAGATGGAAGTGAAGGGCCGCAACCTGGCCGAAGGCATCCCGCGCAGCTTCACCGTCACCTCCAACGAGATCCTGGAGGCCCTCACCGACCCCCTCAACACCATCGTCTCCGCCGTCAAGTCGGCCCTGGAGCAGACCCCGCCGGAACTGGGCGCAGACATCGCCGACAAAGGCATGGTGCTGACCGGCGGCGGCGCCCTCTTGCGCGACATCGATCGCCTGCTCATGGAAGAGACCGGCCTGCCGGTGATCGTGGCTGAAGATCCCCTCTCCTGCGTGGTACGCGGCTCCGGCCGGGCCCTGGAGGAGATGGACCGCCTGGCCACGGTGTTCACCAACGACTGATACCAGGTGCAAAGGAAACCGCCGGGAGCAAGCACAACACCGGCCCGACCCTTGTCCTGGGTGACTTGCCGTTCACCCCGGTACCCGTTGCCGCGTATTCGCTGAACGTCCCCCATGTCCCGCGCGTCCCACGCCCCCCTCTTCGTCCGGGAGATGGGGTTGCCCGCCCGTTTGGGCGTTTATGTCCTGATCAGCCTGCTCCTGGCGGGGCTGGATTCCCGCTACAACGCCCTCATGGGCCTACGCTCGGGTCTCAACGCCGTGATCCACCCCGTCAAGGTATTTCTGTCGCAGCCTTGGGAATGGGCTCAGGAGGTGGGGGGGTTCTTTGTCACCCACGCCGAACTGCAGAAGGAAAACGATCGGCTCAGGGCGGCACAGGACCATCTGCTCACCCTGCAGCAGGACCATCAGGCACTGGTGTCGGAAAATGCCCAGCTACGGTCTCTCCTGGCCCTGCCGCCGAGGCCCGGAGTGAGCCCTATGGTGGCCGAGATCATCGAAACGGTGCCGGACCCGTTTTCCCGCAAGGTCGTCATCAATAGGGGCCAGGCCCAGGGGATCGAAGCGGGGCGGCCGGTGGTGGATGCCACCGGCCTGGTGGGACAGGTGACGCGGGTGTATCCCTGGACCGCCGAGGTCACGTTGTTGACCGATCGGGACCAGGGCGCCCCGGTTCAGAACCTGCGCAACGGTCTGCGCCTGATCGTTTCCGGGACGGGCTCCGACAACCTGCTTCAGGTCCGTTTTCTGGACATGCACGCCGATCTGAAGGCGGGAGACATGCTGTATACCTCGGGCATCGACGGCGTCTATCCCGCCGGCATTCCGGTCGCCCAGGTGGTCACCACGGAGGTGCCGCGCCACACCCCATTCGCCCGGGCCATATGCCGTCCGCTGGGCGGGGTGGGACGCTATCGCCATGTGGCTGTGCTCAGGCACGTTCCAGACAGACATGGAGGCAAACCACGCCATGAACACCCGTGAGCCGGCGCCCACCAAACCGCTGCTACCCCAGGGCGCCGAGCTTGTCGCGCCGGTTCCCCGGGGCGTGGTGTACCTGGTGCTGGTGCTCGCCCTGGCCGCCACCCTGTTGCCCTGGTCGGACAGCCTCCGCTGGCTGGTGCCGGATTTCACCCTGATGGCCCTGCTCTACTGGAATATCCACGCCCCCCGCCTGGCCGGCCTGGGCACCGCATTCGTGCTGGGACTGGTCACCGACGTTGCCAGGGGCCTGCTGATCGGCCTCAACGCCTTGTCCTACTGTGTCGCGGCCTTCATCGTCCTGACCGTGCAACGCCGGCTGGAGAACTTCGACGCGCCGCGCCAGACCCTGCAACTGACACCCATCATCCTGGGCAAGGAAGTCCTGGTGCTCACCCTGGGTCTGGTGTTTGGACGGGGCGAGGCCGATTGGCGCTGGCTGGCGGCCGGGGTGGTCGGCAGCCTGCTCTGGGCTCCCCTGGCCATGCTGTTGAACCGCCTTACCGGCCGTCCCACCCCGGTGATCCAAGAAACCACGTGAGACTGCGCCTCATCAATCCGGAAGAGGAGTTCCTGCGCTACCGGCGGCGCATGGAAGTGGCGGGGATCATCGGCGCCGTGCTGCTCCTGGGCCTGCTCGGCCGCTTCCTCTGGCTCCAGGTGATCCAGTATGAGCGTTATCACACGCTGGCCGAGAACAACCGCATCTCGCTGGTGCCGGCGCCGCCGCCCCGGGGCACGATCTATGACCGCCAAGGGGTGGTCCTGGCCAGCAACTTCGCCGCCTATACCCTAGAAATCACGCCGTCCAAGGTGGACAAGCTGGATGAGGTGATCGACCAGCTGAGCAAAATCGTCAGGATCGATGCCGCGGATCAGAAACGGTTCAGGAAGCTGGTGGCCGAAAGCAAGAACTTCGAGAGCATCCCCATCCGCAACCAGCTCAGCGAGGAAGAGGCCGCCCGCTTCGCGGTCAACC
The DNA here is from genome assembly GCA_963713085.1 of uncultured Pseudomonadota bacterium. Taxonomy (GTDB): domain Bacteria; phylum Pseudomonadota; class Gammaproteobacteria; order Burkholderiales; family Thiobacillaceae; genus PFJX01. Next base: position 67,377 of record CAVQKQ010000009.1, read on the forward strand.
GTTACCGCTTTCCCGGGGTCGAGGTGAAGGCCCGGCTGTTCCGCCAATATCCCTTCGGCGAGAGCTTCTCCCATGTGGTGGGCTATATCGGCCGGGTCGGCCAGGGGGATCTGGACAAGCTGGAGGAATCCGGTCAGATCGCCAACTACAAGGGCACCGACCATATCGGCAAGCTGGGCATCGAGGCCCGCTACGAGCCCTGGCTCCATGGCCGCACCGGAATCGAGAAGGTGGAAACCGATTCCAGCGGCCGGGCGGTGCGGACCCTGTCCCGCACTCCGCCGGTGGTCGGCTACAACCTGTGGCTGAACGTGGATTCCCGGCTCCAGCAGGTGGCCGAAAAGGTGTTCGGCGATTACCGCGGCGCCCTGGTGGCGCTGGACCCCAGGGACGGGGCCGTATTGGCCCTGGTATCCAAGCCCGGTTTCGACCCCAACCTGTTCGTGGACGGCATCGATACCGCCAGTTGGCGTGAACTCAACGATACCGTCGAGCGTCCACTGATCAACCGGGCCCTGCGCGGCGTCTACCCTCCCGGTTCCACCATCAAGCCCTTCATGGCCCTGGCCGGACTGGAACTGGGGGTGCGCAAGCCGGGTGACATGATCCAGGACCCCGGCTACTACAGCCTGCCCGGCAGCAGCCACCGCTACCGGGACTGGAAGAAGGACGGCCACGGCATGGTGGATGCGAAACGGGCCATCACCATCTCCTGCGACACCTATTTCTACGGCCTCGCCCACCTGATGGGCATCGAGCGCATGTCCGGGTTCCTGTCCAAATTCGGGTTCGGCAGGAAGTCGGATGTGGATCTGGACGGGGAATTGGCCGGACTGATGCCCACCCCGGAATGGAAGCAGCGCCGCTTCAAACAGGTATGGTGGCCGGGCGAGACCGTGGTGGCCGGGATCGGCCAGGGCTATGTGCTGACCACCCCGATGCAATTGGCCCTGGCCACCATGGCCATCGCCAACGACGGCTTGATCTACAAGCCTCGCATCCTGCGTGCCTGGCAGGACCCGATCAGCGGCAAGGTGGTCAACGCCGCCGCCCAGGTGGCGGGCAGGATCGATCTGAAGCCGGAATATGTGCGCCTGGTCCGGGATGCCATGGTGGCCGTGACGCACCCCGGCGGCACCGCGGCGGCGGCGGGGGCCGGCGCGCCCTACCTGATCGCCGGCAAGACCGGCACGGCCCAGGTGGTGGGCATCAAGCAGGGCGCCAGATATGTGGAAAGCCAGGTCGCCAAGCGCAACCGGGACCACGCCCTGTTCATCGCCTTCGCCCCGGCGGACGACCCCAAGATCGTCCTGGCGGTGATGGTGGAAAACGGCGGCCATGGCGGATCCACCGCCGCGCCCATCGCCCGCAAGGTGATGGATTACTGGCTGCTGGGCAAACTGCCGACGATCTTTGCGCCCCCGGAGGACACCTCCGACCAGGGAACCGCCGAAGACAGCCAACTGGAGGATAACGACCCGAACCTGGAGCGGGTGCCCGCCGAAACCTTGCTGGAGGGTGCCGGACAATGATTCGCCGTTTTCTGGAAGGCCTGTTCGCCTATCTTGACGGCCCGTTGCTGGGGCTGTTGCTGATCCTGCTGCTGGTCAGTTCCGCCACCGTCTACAGCGCCGCTGGCGGCAATCCCGACCGGATGGTGTCCCATGCCACCAACATCGCCGTCGCCCTGGGCGCGATGCTGCTGGTTACCCATCTCCCCCCCAGCGCCTGATGCAGTTCGCCGTGCCGGTCTATACCCTCGGCTTGCTGCTGTTGCTGGGCGTGGCCCTGTTCGGGGTGGTGGTGAACGGCTCCCGACGCTGGCTGGAGTTGGGCGTAACCCGCATCCAGCCCTCCGAACTCATGCGCCTGGCCGTGCCCATGATGCTGGCCTGGTATTTCCACTACAAGCAGGAGACCCTGGCCGGACGGGATTTCGCCATCGCCTTTCTGCTGCTGCTGCTGCCGGTGGGATTCATCGCCAAGCAACCGGATCTGGGCACCGCCCTGTTGATCACCGCCTCCGGTTTCTACGTGCTCTACCTCGCCGGCCTGTCCTGGAAGGTCATGGTGGGGGCGGCGGCGGCGGTGGCCGCGGCCTTGCCCCTGGCCTGGAACTACCTGCTGCACGACTACCAGCGTCAGCGGGTGCTCACCCTTATCGATCCCAGTTCCGATCCCCTGGGGGCCGGCTACCACATCATCCAGTCCACCATCGCCGTGGGTTCCGGGGGCGTGGCGGGCAAGGGCTGGATGATGGGGACCCAGACCCACCTGGACTTCCTGCCGGAGCGCAGCACCGACTTCATCTTCGCCGTCTTCTCCGAGGAATTCGGCCTGCTGGGCAACCTGGCGCTGGTAGTGCTCTACGCCGCCATCATCGGCCGGGGCCTGATCCTGGCATCCAGCGCCCCCTCGTTGTTCGGGCGCCTGCTGTCAGGTTCGCTGGTGCTGACCTTCTTCACCTACGCATTCGTGAACATGGGCATGGTGTCCGGCATCCTGCCCGTGGTGGGGGTACCGCTGCCCCTGGTGAGCTATGGGGGAACCTCCATGGTCACCGTGATGCTGGGCTTCGGCATCGTCATGAGCGCCGCAACCCATAAAAAACTTGTAAAAACATAGCTCATACGCGCTAAACTTAGCGCACGTTCTAATGTGTTACGGCGAGTCTCATGAATTCCTTCCGCCCGCGCCTTCCTCTCCTGTTATTGGCCGCCGGTGTCTATCTGGCCGGATGCAGCAGCGTCGCCACCAAGACCGACCAGAACGAAGCCGCCACGATTCCACCCTACAAGGGCGGCGGCTATTACAAGGACGACGGGCCGGGGCTACACCCGCCGGAAAATCTGGCCGACGTTCCTGATGCCGTACCCCAGTGGGAACCTACCCTGCCGGGCGCCAACAACAAATACACGGTGCTCGGCCACACCTACGTGCCGCTCCCCGCCAGCGAGCCCTACAAGGAGAAGGGCCTGGCCTCCTGGTACGGACGCAAGTTCCACGGCAAGACCACGGCCTCCGGCGAGCCCTATGACATGTACGCCATGACCGCGGCCCATGCCACCCTGCCCCTGCCCAGCTACGCCAAGGTCACCAACCTGGAAAACGGCAAGAGCGTGGTGGTGCGGGTCAACGACCGGGGGCCCTTCCACGACGGCCGCATCATCGATCTCTCCTATACCGCCGCCTACAAGCTGGACATCCTCAAGGGCGTCACCCCGGTGGAAGTGGAAGCGGTATTGCCCGAGACGGCGCCCAGCTCGTTCGTCGCCCAGAGCGAGGAAGAGTTCATCGCGCCCGCCAAGCCGGTGGACGTGACCCAGGCCGCCCTGGCCAAAGCCGAAACCGAAGCCGAGGCGGAGAAGGCCAAGGAAACGGCCGCCCCACCGGCCAGCATCTATCTGCAACTAGCCGCATTCGGCAATCCCGGCAAGGCGGACGATCTGCTCAACCGGGCCGCCGCCATCCTGTCCCGGGACATCCCCGGGGTGATGCGGCTGGAGGCGGGCGGTCTGTACAAGATTCAGGCCGGCCCCTTCGCCACGCCGGACGCCGCCGATCAGGCGGCGGAGCAGGTACACGTGGTGCTGGGACTGAAGCCGTTCCGCATCGCCGGTGAAAGCCGCGCGGCTGCGGGTGAGCCCCCGAAAGCCGATGACGGCACATCCGTTCAGGTGACGCCGAATCCCGGTCCCGGCCTCTATCTGCAGCTCGCGGCGGTCTCCACCCCGGAAGCCGCTCAGGCCCTGTCCGCACGGGTAAGAAGCCGCTACGGCGCGGGCCTGCCCGGTATCGCTAATGTGCGGGCGGGAAATCTGGTGAAGGTCCAGGCGGGCCCGTTCGTCGACGCGGCGGCGGCGGACCAGGTCGCCCTGGCCTACCAGCAGGATTTCGGAACTAAACCCTACCGGGTCAATCACTAAGAAGGCCAGTTTTCCGAAACCGGCCTGTCGTCCCGTTTCCCGCGCCATTGCCGGAATTCCGGGGTTTGTTACCGCCGCCGGTCCGGGATCACGGGGCCGGGGCTGCCAGTCCAGCCTTATAATGGACTGCTTTCGATCGAGTCCGATTGCCATGAAAGCGTTTTCCCTCCTGCTCCTGTTGTGTTCCCTCGTCCTACCCGCACGTGCCGCCCTGCCCGTCCCTCCGCCACCCCAGATCGATGCCCATGCCTGGTTGTTGATCGACTTCGACAGCGGCCTGTCCCTGGCGGAAAAGGATGCGGACGGCAAGGTGGAGCCCGCCTCCCTGACCAAGCTCATGACCGCCTATCTGGCCTTTGCCGCCATCAAGGAAGGCCGGCTGCGGATGGATCAGGAACTGCCGGTTTCCGAAAAGGCCTGGAAGGCCGAGGGTTCCCGCATGTTCCTGGACCCGCGCAAACCCGCCAAGGTGGAAGACCTGCTCAAGGGCATGATCGTCCAGTCGGGCAACGACGCCTGCATTACCCTGGCCGAGGCCATCGCCGGTTCCGAGGAAGGCTTTGCCGCCATGATGAACGCCATGGCCAAGAAGATGGGCTTGACAGGCACCCATTACGTGAACGCCACCGGCCTGCCCGACCCCCAGCACTACACCACCGCCCGGGATCTGGCCCGTCTCGCCTCCACGCTGATCCGCGACTTCCCCGAGTACTACAAGTACTACTCCATGCGGGAATATACCTACAACGGCATCAGCCAGCCCAACCGCAACCGCCTGCTGTACATGGACCCCAGCGTGGACGGGATGAAGACCGGACACACCGAAAGCGCCGGCTATTGCCTTATCACCTCCGCCAAGCGGGACAAGCGCCGCCTGCTGTCGGTGGTGCTGGGCACCGACTCGGACCGGGCCCGGGCCATGGAAAGCCAGAAGCTGCTCAATTACGGCTTCCAGTTCTTCGAGACCGTGCGTCTCTATCCGGCCATGCAGACGGTGAGCAAGCTGCGCATCTACAAAGGTAGTGACAGCGAACTCAAGGCCGGTTTCCTGCGGGATTTCTACGTCACCGTGCCGCGCGGCACCGCCGCCAAGATCCAGGCCCAGTTCGTCTCCAAGCAACCCTTGCTGGCCCCCGTGGAGCGTGGCCAGCAGGTCGGCACCCTGCGCCTGTTCGCAGACGGCCAGCCCATCGGCGACTACCCGCTGGTGGCCCTGGAAGGGGTGCCCGTGGCCGGCATACTGGGCAGGGGCTGGGATAGCCTACTGCTGATGTTCCAGTGACCACCGGCTATCTCAACGGGGAATACCTGCCCCTGGAGGAAGCCCGCATCCCGGTGATGGACCGGGGGTTCCTGTTCGGAGACGGGGTGTACGAGGTGATCCCGGTCTATGGCCGCCGGCCGTTCCGCCTGGCGGACCACTTGAAGCGGCTCCAGGAAAGTCTCGATGGCATCCGCCTGGACAACCCCCATTCCGTCTCTGAATGGGGCGAACTGGTACGGGAGATCGTGGAGCGGGCGGAATGGGACGACCTCGGCGTCTATCTCCAGGTAACGCGGGGCGCGGGACCACGCGACCACGCCTTCCCGAAGACCACATGGCCCACGGTGTTTCTCATGCCCTTGCCGATGTCCGCGCCGACGGCGCAATGGGTGGCCGGCGGGGTGGCGGCCATCACGGCCCAGGACCATCGCTGGCTGCGCTGCGATCTCAAGACCACCTCGCTGCTGGCCAACGTGCTGTTGCGCCAGCTTTCGGTGGATGCGGGCTGTGCCGAAACCATCTTGGTGCGGAATGGTTTCCTGACGGAAGGTGCCTCCAGCAGCGTGTTCATGGTCAAGCAGGGCGTCATCCTGGTCCCACCCCAGTCCAACCTGGTCCTGCCCGGCATCACCCACGACGTGGTGCTGGAGATCATCCGGCGCGAAGGACTGGCCCATGCGGTCCGCCCGGTCTCGGAACGGGAGCTGCGCGAGGCGGATGAAATCTGGCTCACCTCCTCCACCAAGGAAGTCCTGGCCGTCACCACCCTGGACGGCCGTCCGGTGGGCGACGGCAAACCAGGACCGGTGTACCGGCATGTGCTCGCGGCCTACCAGGACTACAAGCAGACGGTGATGCGGGGCGGCGCATGAGCGAAGACAGCCTGCTGGAATTCCCCTGCGACTTCCCCATCAAAATCATGGGCCGGCGCAGCGACGACTTCGCCCAGACCGTGGTGGCCATCGTGCTGCGCCATGCCCCGGACTTCCCGGCCGAAACCGTGGAGATGCGCGCCTCCAGCGGCGGCGGCTATCTCTCCGTGACCTGCACCATCCGGGCCGTGTCCCGGGCGCAACTGGATAAGCTCTATCTGGAATTGACCGGCCATCCGGACGTCAAAGTCGTGCTGTAGCCACCGCCGGTACCAGGCATCCCGTCTCCCATCGCATCGCCAAGAGATTCCGTCGCCGCGACGCGGCATAATTGAGCCACCAGTCGGGACGGTCAGGCCGGCAGAACAGGGGGAAACATCCAGGATGGACAGGTGCAAGTGATGATCGAGCTTGCCAAGGCGCGCTTCGCCACGCTCAAGGCGGGCGGCATGCTGCCTTCGCCCCAGGGCGTCGCCTTGGCGGTATTGGAGCTCACCCAACGCAACGACGCCAGCGTCCAGACCCTGACCCACCTGGTACAGACCGATCCGGCCATGGCCGGCCGCATCCTGCGCTATGCCAACGCCGTCCACGGCGGCAGCCTGCGCCACATCGCCTCCCTGTCCCATGCCATCGTGTTCCTGGGCCTGTTCCGTGTGCGTCAGATCGCCCTGGGCTTCTCCCTGGTGGACCACTACCGCAGCGGCGCCTGCCCCACATTCGATTACCTCGGTTATTGGACCGCCTCCCTGGCCACCGGCATCACCGCACAGCTGGTCTCAACCCAGGCCCAATGTCCACCGGAGGAGAGCTTCACCTGCGGTCTGCTTTCCGGCATCGGCAGCCTTGCCCTGGCCACGGTGTTCCCGGTGGAATACGGCGAGATGCTGGTACGGGACCTGAGCCTGCTGGCCCTTAGGGAAGCGGAATCCGAAAGCTTCGGCATAAATCACGCCGCCCTTTCCGCAGAACTGCTGGAGGACTGGGGATTGCCGGAGATCTTCCACCAGGCCGTGCGCTATCACGAACTGCCGACGGAGGCCCCGTTCGCGGCGGGTTCCCGGACCCAGGCCCTGACCAATGCCCTGCATTTCTCCAGCAAGGTCGGGGCGCTGCTCAACCTGGACGACGCCCAGCGCTGGGAGCGCCTGCCCTCCCTGTATCATGCCGCGGCCCAGCTGGGCCTGGAGGACACCCAGGTTCCGCCCCTGGTAGAGAGCGTGGTCAGCCAATGGCAGGACTGGGGCCGGGAACTGCGCCTGCCCACGCGGGATTTCAGCGACATCAAGCTGCTGCTCACCACGCCGCCCGATCCGTCGCGGGATCAGGGACTAGCCGCCCTGATGATCCTGCCCATGCGCCTGGCGCTGATCGCCCAGGACGCCGAACTGATGCGCGATCTGGCGGCCACCCTGGATGCCATGGGCCTGCTGGTGGAACTGGCCTCGAACCGGGAAAGCGCCCTGCGTCTGCTGGGTGAAAACCAGACCGACATCATGATGGTGGAACTGCCGGACAGCGGCGATGAGTCGGCCAGGCTGCTACGGGAACTGCGCGCCAGCGAGGGCGGGCGTCAGGCCTACTGCATCGCCCTGATCCCGCCCGAGGCGGAGGCCAATGTGGCCAAGCTGATGCTGGCCGGGGCTTCCGATTATCTGCTGCGCAACTACTCCGAGGCCTCCCTGGTGGCCCGGCTCGGCTCCGCCCAGCGGGTGGTGGCCCTCCAAGGGGCGATCCGCACCGAGCGGGAGTCGGTGATCCGCTCTTCGGGGGAATGGGCCCGCAGCAACCGGCGCCTGCTCCAGGAGGCACTGACCGATCCCCTGACTCGTCTGCACAACCGTCGCTACGGCCTGGACCGCTTCAACCAGGAATGGTCGTTTGCCGTCCACAGCAATTCGCCCCTGTCCTGCATCATGCTCGATATCGATCATTTCAAGGACATCAACGATCAGCGCGGCCACGATACCGGCGACATTGTCCTGACCCAGATGGCCCGGGTGATCCAGAACAGCTGCCGCAAGGATGACGTGGTATTCCGCTTCGGCGGCGAGGAATTCTGCATCGTCTGCCCCGGCACGCCGCTCCAGGAGGCCATTCTGCTGGGAGAACGCATCGTCAAGGCGATCCGCAGGGAAAGATTCGGCCAGGTAGGCGACCTGTTCCGGGTGACCATCAGCGCCGGCGCCGCCACCCGCGACCCCAAGGATGCCGACGTGAAGACCCTCATCGCCCGGGCGGACCGCGCCCTCTATGCCGCCAAGAACAACGGCCGGGACCGGGTCATGGCGGCGCGGAGCAACGTGGAACCCGGCTGAGCCGGGATTCAATCCACTGCTTCGGCCGGGTCCGCAGTAAAAAAGCGCTCGCGCAGCGCTTCCAGCCCCAGCGCCTCCAGCAGTTCATCCAGCCGCCGAGCCGGCCTCCCGCGCGGCAGGTCCTTGTGGCTGGCGATGATTAGTTCGTTCTTCATGGAATGCTCCCAGCCCACCAGCTCGGTGACGTTGACCTGGTAGCCATGGGCCTCCAGCTGCAGGCAGCGCAGCACGTTGGTGACGTGGCTGCCGAACTCCCGGGTGTGGATGGGATGGCGCCACAGCTCGCTCAGGGCGCCGCGGCCCAGGTCCCGGCCTTTTTTCCTGCGGAACTCCGCCGCCACCTCGGCCTGGCAGCAGGGCACCAGGACGATGAAGCGGGCATTCTTGGCGAGGGCGAAGCGGATTGCATCGTCGGTGGCGGTGTCGCAGGCGTGCAGGGCGGTGACCACGTCAACCCGTGCCGGCAGCCGTTCCGAGACGATGGAGTCCGCCACCGTCAGATTCAGGAAGGACATGGCCGGGAAGCCCAGCCTTGCCGCCAGCTCGGCGGATTTGGCCACCAGTTCCTCCCGGGTCTCGATGCCGTAGAGGTGGGAGCCGTCCTCCCGGCCCTTGAAAAACAGGTCGTAGAGGATGAAGCCCAGGTAGGACTTGCCCGCGCCGTGGTCCACCAAGCGGATGCCGTCGCCTTCCTGCTGGACCGCCTTGAGCAAGGGCTCGATGAACTGGTACAGGTGGTAGACCTGTTTCAGCTTGCGCCGGCTGTCTTGGTTCATTCGGCCATCCCGGGTCAGGATGTGCAATTCCTTCAGCAATTCAATGGATTGCCCCGGCCGGATTTCCTGCAACTCCGGAGTGGGGCCTGTCGTCGCGACGATGCGCTGCTTCAACCCCTTGGTCATGCATTCCCCCTTGCCATCACCGACCCGGCTCGTAGCCGTCGTAGCGGGGCAGGTCGCCGCAGATATCTTCCCAATTGGCCTTCGAGCCGGCGAAGATGTGGGCCTGGGGCCGCTCGGCGATGTCCGACTCGATGGTGCCCAGGCGCACTCTTACCTGGTCCGGCCGGGCCGTGTTGCGGCTCATGATGGGGGAGCCGCAATGCCGGCAGAAGTATTTCGTCTGGCCCGGGGAGGATTCGTAGCCGGTCAGTTCCGTCTCGCCGGCAATGATCCGGAACGCCTCGGCCCGGACGATGCCGTTGGCGGCGAAGGCGCTGCCCTGGGCCTTGCGGCAGCGGGAACAATGACAATAGACGATATTGCGGATGCCGCCGTCGATCTCGAAGCGCACCGCATTGCACAGACAACCGCCCTGGTACATGGTTCATCCTCCTTGGCCGGGCTACGTGATCAACCACGCCCGTAGGCCTGGCGCAATTCCACCTTGGCCTGCTCCAGGATAGCGCGTTGCTTCGCGTCCAGGTGCCTGCCGGCCCGGTTGATGTAGAACACCAGCATGGACATGGCGGAGCGGAACGGCGCCGCCTTGCGCCGGACACTGGTGTCCGCCGAATGCTTCAGGGACAGGGCGATCCGCACCGGGTCGTCCCAGGTGAAGACCCCCGCCTCCAGGTCCAGCGCGTCGCTCTCCCGGGTGACCCGCCCGGACCAGTTCTGCTTCTCAACCATCACGGCCCTCGTTGGCAACCCGTCCGTCCCGCCGGCGCAGTATGGGAATCATGCCGCCCCCTAGCCCGGGCTGTGGCGCGTCTTGCAGTTCACCTGTAGACACGCCTCGTCTTCCAGGCGAAAGGCGGTGAGGGCGCCGCCCCAGAGGCAGCCGGTATCCAGGGCGATGACGTCGCGTCGCAGCAATAGGCCCAGAGTGGACCAGTGGCCGAACAGGACGCGGGCGTCCAACCCCTTGCGGTCGGGGAAGTCGAACCAGGGGATGCAGCCCGCAGGGGTCTGGTCCAGGCCCATCTTGTGCTGGTATTCCAGGCTGCCGTCCGGGTACAGAAACCGTATCCGGGTAAGCACGTTGGCGATGAAGCGCAGCCGGTCCTGGCCCTGGAGATCGGCCCGCCAGCGGCGCGGCTCGTTGCCGTACATGTCGCGCAGGAACGGACGCCAGTCCGGGCCGCGCAGCGCGGATTCGAGCTCGGCGGCCCGTACCTGAGCCTCGTCCGCGGTCCATTCCGGCGGCAGCCCGGCATGAACCATGAGCCAATTACCCTGGCGGTGCGCCATGGGCCGGTGGCGCAGCCAGGTCAGCAATTCGTCCCGGTCCGGCGCCGCCAGGATGGTCTCCAGGGTGTCCTTGCGGTGGGGCGGCACGAAGCCCTCGGCCACCGCGAGCAGATGCAGATCGTGGTTGCCCAGCACCGCCACCACGCTGTCGTCGTGTTCCACGCACCAGCGCAGCACCGCCAGGGAGTCCTCGCCCCGGTTGACCAGGTCGCCGGTGATCCAGACCCGGTCCCGGGCCGGTTGGAAGCCGACATGATCCAGCAGTTCCAGCAGGGCCCCGTGGCAACCCTGGATGTCGCCGATGACGTAGGTGCTCATGGGCCTTCGCCCTCTCCCTTCCGGAGAGGGCCAGGGTGAGGGGACGGCGTTTGCGACGGATTAGGCTGTTCCCTCTCCCCCATCCCCTCCCCCGAGGGGGGAGGGGAGTCGGATTGCAATACCATGAGCGGCTTCATGGCGGTGAGCAGGCTGGCGAACAGCTTGGGATGGGCTTTCTCCTGTTCGGCCAGCAGCTGCTTCATTTGGAAGCGCTGCATGGGCATGGCAAAACAGGCGGGGCAATTCTCGTGGATCACGGGCAGGCCGGCCTTGGCGGCGAATGCACGGGTCTGGCGCTCCCGGGCATAGACCAGGGGCCGGATCACCCGCAGGTCGCCGGCGTCGATGCGGTAATGGGCCTGCATGGTGCGCAGCCGGCCGCCGAAGAAGGCGCTCATCAGGAAGGTCTCCGCCAGGTCGTCCAGGTGCTGGGCCAGGGCCAGCACGCCGTAGCCTTGGTCCCGGGCCACCCGGTAGAGGATGCCCCGGCGCAGACGCGAGCAATAGGCGCAGAAGGAATCCCCCTTCATGTGCTCGGCCGCGTCGGCGACGATGGGCTGGGACTCGTAGAAATAGGGTACGCCCAGTTCGGCCATGTACCCCTTCAGGGGCGAGGGATCGAATTCGGGGGACTGGGGGTCCACGGTGCAGGCGGCCAGTTCGAACCTCACCGGCGCCCGCTTCCGCAGGTGCAGCAGGACGTGGAGCAGGGACAGGCTGTCCTTGCCGCCGGAAAGGCCCAGCAGGACCCGGTCGCCGTCCCGGATCATGGCGTAGTCGCCGATGGCCCGGCCGGCCGCCGTGACCAGGGAGCGCGAAGGGGTGACGGGTTGGACTGCTGGAGACGTTGTTGCCAGGTCGATGGCCGTCATAGCAGGGGCTTGACCAGGGCTTCCAGGCGGGACTCGGTCACCGCGCCCGAGAAGGTGGCGACGGCCTTGCCCTGGCGGTCGAACAACACGGAATAAGGCAGCCCGCCCAGACGGTTGCCGGCCTCCCGGGACAGGTCCACTCCCTCCACGCCGCCCAGCAGGACGGGGTAGTTGATGCCGGTCTCGTCGGCGTAGGCCTGCACCTTGTCCGCCTCGTCCAAGGCCACGCCGACGAATTGCAGGCCCTGGCCGCCCAGCCGCGCTTGGAGACGGATGAAATCGGGGATCTCCTTGCGGCAGGGTGGGCACCAGGGCGCCCAGAAGTTCACCAGCAGCACCTTGCCGCGCCATTGCCGCATGGCTTGGGGCCGTTGCGCCAGATCCGGCAACCGGGCATCCCATAATGCGGCGGGTCGCACCGTCTCCGGGGTGCCCAGGTCCGCCTGTTCGGTCGTCAGATAACGCCCGGCGACGATACCCGCGGCCCCGAAGGCCAGGGCCACGACGAACAGGGTGGTCTTGGGCAATTTCATGCCAACCCGCAAGCCGGGTCAGGGGAACGCGTTGCCGAGGCTGGCGAGGAATTTCTCCGGCGGCTCGTAGCCCACCACCCGATAGGCCTCGGCGCCGGTCTTATCGAAGAAGATGATGCCGGGGGGACCGAACAGATCGAAGCGGGCCAGCAGTGCCTTGTCGTCCGGGCTGTTGGCGGTGACATCCACCTGCAGCAAAACGGCATCCTTGAGCCGGGCCTGCACCCGGGGATCGCTGAAGGTGAAACGCTCGAACTCCTTGCAGGACACGCACCAGTCGGCGAAGAAATCCAGCATGACCGGCCGGCCGCCGGCGCCCTGGATGGCTGCGTCCAGGTCGGCCACGCTCTTCACACGCTGGAAGGCGAGGTGGGGTTGCGTCTCGGTGGCCCCGGCCACACCACCCTTGAACACGGACAGGGGCTGGAGGATGTCCCGGCTGCCGCCCAGGGCCCCCAGTAGCATGGCGATGCCCGCCACCAGGGCGATGAGGCCCACGCCCTTCCAGAACCGGGCGAAGCCCTTGGCGTTGACGGCCAGGGGTTCCAGGGCATGCAGGAACATGGCGGAGATCATCAGCAGGGCCGCCCACATCAGCATCTGCACCACCTCGGACAGCAGAGGCGAGATCAGCCAGATGGCCACCGCCAGCAGGGCCACGCCGAAGAAGCGCTTGACCGCGTCCATCCAGGCGCCGGCTCGGGGCAACAGGGCGCCGGCGGACAGGCCCACCAGCAGCAGGGGCACGCCCATGCCCATGGCCAGCGAGAACAGGGATACGCCCCCCAGCACCACGTCGCCGGTCTGGCTGATATAGAGCAGGGCCCCGGCCAGGGGCGCCGCCACGCAGGGGCCGACGATGAGGGCGGATATCACGCCCATGATGAAGACGCTGGTGGTCCGGCCGCCCTGCATCCGATTGCTGGCCTCGGTGAAGCGGCTTTGCAGGAAACTGGGCATCTGCAATTCGAAGAAACCGAACATGGACAGGGCCAGGGCCACGAAGATCGCGGCGCCTGTGCTCAGAGCCCAGGGGTTCTGCAGGGCGTTGGAGACGAGGGTGCCGGACAGGCCCGCCGCCACGCCCACCAGGGCATAGGTCACGGCCATACCCAAGACATAGGCCAGGGACAGCATGAAACCCCTGCCCTTGGTGATGACGCCGCCGTGGCCGACGATAATGCCGGACAGGATGGGGATCATGGGGAACACGCAGGGCGTGAGGGACAGCAGCAGGCCGAAGCCGAAGAAGCTGACGACGATCAGCCAAAAGTTGCCGCCCTTGAGCAGGGCCTCGATCCTGCCCGTGTCGGAGGTGTCGCCCCTGCCCGTTGCCGTCTCTTGGGGTGCCGCGGACCCGGGAACGGTCGCGGGTGGGCCGGCTTCCTGGGGTAAAGCTACTTCCGGGGACGGGGACACCGTCGCCGGGGGAGACTGGACGGCTGGCGGCAAGGGACCCGGTGTCCAGGCCACGTCGATCAGCTTGTCCAAGGGTGGATAGCAGATGCCCTTTTCGCTGCAGCCCTGGTAGGTGGCCGCCACCTTCAGCCGGGTGGTGCCGGCGGGCACCCCTTCCAGCCTGGCCAGTGCCGTGAAGGACTGATGGTAGACGTAGGTCTTGCCGAAATTGGGGTCGTTTTTCTCATCGGGCTTGGGTAATTCGATGCCGGCCACCTTGACCCCGGCGGGCTGGGTCACGCTCAACTTGACCTTGTCCCGGTACAGGTAATAGTCCTTGGCGATGCTGTAGCGGGCCTCCAGCTTGCTGTCGGGTCCCGGGCTCAAGGCCAGCTGGAAGGCTTCGTCCGGGGGCAGGAACTCGGGCTCCGACTGACCGGTGAGGCTGCTCGCCAGGCTCTTGAGGCGGGCCAGGACATCGGGGCTCTGCTGGGCGAACTTGGCCGTGGGGGTCGCGCCGGGCGCCATGGCGCGGGTCGCCAAGGGACCGGCGTCGGCACCATACCTAATGCCGGCCACCCCTTCCTGGGGCGGGTAGCACACGCCGATGTCGGCGCAGCCCTGGAATGCCGCCTTGAGGTTGAAGTCCTTGGGCGCCCCGCTGGGGAAGGTCACGGGGATCCGGATACGGAGGTCGCCCCGGTAGTATTCCACCCGGCCGAAATACTCGTCCTGCTTCACCTTGCCGTCGGGCATCTTGGCCGTGCCCAGCTTGACCCCGGAGTCGGCGGAAAACCGGATCTTGTCGCGGTACAGGTAATAGCCGTCCGCGATCAGGAAGCGCGCCTCCACGCTGTCGGCATCCAGGCGCTGGGCGCTGAACTGGAAGGCCTTCTCGGGTTCCAGCAGATCGTCCTCGGCGTGGACGATGCCGGCTATCAGGAGAAACAGGGCGAGGAGAAGGCGCATGGAAGATGCTCCGATTAAGCTTGGGTCGGATCGGTTGACTGGGCAACCCAGCGGAGATAGTCAGGCAAGCCTGCCGCCACATCCAGGGCGAGGATTTCCGGCAGTTCGTAAGGATGGTGCTGCCTCAGATAGGTCTCCAGGGCGGGATAAAGTTCCGTCGTGGTCTTGATGAACAGGGGAACCTCCCCATCTTCCTGGATGTCGTCCTGCCACCGGTAATATGAACGGCAGGCCGGCAACACATTGACACAGGCCGCCAGGCGTGCCTCCACCAGTTCCCTTGCCAACTTGCTGGCACTGTCGGCATCGGGCAGGGTGGTGAGGACTAGGCGGGCGGCGGACACGGAGGATTTAGGTGAGAGTTGGATTTTTGGGGATTATAGCCGTGGCGGTTCCGGCCCTGGAAATGGTGGGTATCTACCAGATCGGCAGCCGCATCGGCCTGGCCTGGACCCTGGTGTGGCTGATCGGGGCGATGCTGGCGGGGATCACGGTGATCCGCACCGCCCATGAGGAGTTCGTGCCGCGCCTGTCCCAGGCGGTGGCCCTGGGCCAGGCGCCGTTTTCCGCGTTGTGGGTCTCGGGTCGGCGATTCCTGGCGGGCGTTCTGCTGATCCTGCCCGGCCTCGGCAGCGACATCGTGGCCCTGATCCTGTTGCTTTGGCCCGTGCCGGACTTGCCACCCGCCGGCAGCATGACCCAGGGGCCTTGGCCGCCCACCGTAGAACCGGGACCTCAACCCAGCCGGGAAGGCGACGTGATCGAAGGCGAGTACAAGAAGATGGACTGAGCACCGATCCAAAGGCCCAATTTCATTCCAGTTCAGATTTGAGGTGGCGCAAGGCCACCAGGGAGGCGGCGGCGGCCGGGATGGCCACCAGCACCCCGACGAAGCCGAACAGCTGGCCGAAGGCCATCAGGGCGAAGATCACCGCCACCGGATGCAGGCCCACCCGCTCCCCCACCAGCCAGGGGGTAACCGCCATACCTTCCAGCAACTGGCCGGCGGCGAACACCCCCCAGATCGGCAGCAGGCCGGCCACATCGCCATACTGGGCGAATCCCGCCAGGGTTCCCAGCAGAACCCCCACCACCACGCCCAGGTAGGGCACGAACACCAGGATGCCGGAGATCATGCCCACCGCAAGGGCATAGTCCAGTCCCGCCAGCCAGAGCCCCAGGCTGTAGAACACGGCCATCACCACGATCACCATCAACTGGCCGCGCACGAAGGCCGACAGCACGCCGTCGATCTCCCGGGCGATGGTCACGGTCCTGGGCCGCAGGGGCGCGGGGATCCAGTCCGCCAGGTGGGCCAGGATGCGATCCCAGTCCCGCAGCAGATAGAACAGCACCACGGGGACCAGCAGCAGATTGGCGAGGAAGCCCAGGATCGCCAGGCCGCCGTTGGTGAGCCCGGGCAGGTATTGAGTCAGGCGGGACAGCTCGGCGACATGGCCCTTGAGCCAGACCAGGACCTCCGCCTGATCCCGCATCAGGTCCACGCCGAAGGTGGAGGAGAACCAGGGCAGGGCCGTCTGGCTGCCCCATTCCACCAGGCGGGGCACCTGCTGCACCAGCAGGCGCGCCTGGGCCTGGACCAGGGGGGTGAGGATCAGGGCCAGCACCACGAACAGCAGCACCAGACCCAGCAGCACGAGGGCGGTCCCCAGGCCGCGCTTCACCTTGCGGGCCTCCAGGCGGTCCACCAGGGGGTCGCACAGATAGGCCAGGGCCGCGGCCAGCAGGAAAGGGGACAGGATGGGGGAAAGCAGATAGAGCAGATAACCGCCGGCGGCGATCAGAGCGATGTATAGCAGGGAACGGTTGCCGACGGGGACGGAGGCCATGTGGGCTAGAATAGCACCGTTTTTTTCACGCCCCGCCATCGCCCCGTGACCACCCCAGACTCCGCCTCTCCCGCTTCCCTCTCCTATCGCGACGCCGGTGTCGACATCGACGCCGGCGATTCCCTGGTGGAGCGCATCAAGCCCCACGCCAAGCGCACCCTGCGTCCCGAGGTCCTGGCCGGCATCGGCGGCTTCGGCGCCTTGATGGAACTGCCCAGGAACTACCAGGAGCCGGTCCTGATCGCCGGCACCGACGGGGTCGGCACCAAGCTGAAACTGGCCTTCCAGATGAACAAGCACGACACCATCGGCCAGGACCTGGTGGCCATGAGCGTCAACGACATCCTGGTGCAGGGCGCCGAGCCCCTGTTCTTCCTGGACTACTTCGCCTGCGGCCATCTGGACGTGGAGGTGGGCGAACAGGTGGTCTACGGCATCGCCCGGGGCTGCGAGCTGTCCGGCTGCGCCCTGATCGGCGGCGAGACCGCCGAGATGCCGGGCATGTACCCGGCCGGGGAATACGACCTGGCCGGCTTCGCCGTGGGCGTGGCGGAGAAATCCCGGATCATCACCGGGCGCGACATCCGGCCCGGTGATGCCATCCTGGGACTGGCCTCCAGCGGCCCCCACTCCAACGGCTACTCCCTGATCCGCAAGATCGTCGAAGTCACCGGCAGCGACCTGGCGGCGGATTTCGACGGTCGCACCCTGGGCGAGACCCTGCTGGAACCGACCCGCATCTACGTGAAATCCCTGCTGGCCCTGATGGGGGAAACCCGGGTCAAGGGCATGGCCCACATCACCGGCGGCGGCATCACCGGCAACGTCCCCCGGGTCCTGCCCGACGAGGTGACCGCGGTCATCGAGTCGGACAGCTGGACCTGGCCGGCCGTGTTCCAATGGCTGCAGCGGCAGGGCAACGTGGCCCTGGCCGAGATGCACCGCACCTTCAATTGCGGGATCGGCATGGTGGTGATCGTGGATGCGGCGGACGCGGACGCCGCCGCGGCCTTCCTCACCGGTCAGGGCGAAACGGTCTACCGCCTGGGCCGGATCGAGGCCCGCGATCCGGGACAGGAACAAACCGTCATTGTCTGAAGTCCCCGCCTCTACCATGATCACAGCCGTCGTCCTCATCTCCGGCCGGGGCAGCAATCTGCAGGCCCTGCTGGAGGCCAATCTGCCGGTCCGATTCGCTTGCGTCATCAGCAACCGACCCGCGGCTCCGGGTCTGGAGACCGCGGCCAGGCACGGCATTCCCTGCGTCGTCCTGAACCACCGGGACCACGACGGCCGCGAGGCCTTTGACGCCGTCCTCGCCGAGGAGATCGACCGCCACAAACCGGATCTGGTGATCCTGGCTGGCTTCATGCGGGTGCTGAGCGACGGCTTCGTGCGCCGCTATCTGGGCCGCATGATCAACATCCACCCGGCCCTGCTGCCCGCCTTCCCCGGCCTGGACACCCATGCCCGGGCCATCGCGGCGGGGGTCCGGCTGCATGGCTGCACGGTCCATTTCGTCACGCCGGAAGTGGATTCGGGGCCCATCATCGCCCAGACCGCCGTGCCGGTCCTGGCCGACGACACCCCTGAGAGACTTGCCGCCAGGGTGCTGTGCCAGGAGCACCGGCTGTTTCCCCGGGTGGTGAAATGGTTCGCCGAAGGCAGGGTGCAACCGCGTACGGATAACACGGTGGCGGTCCGGGGGGTGTTCCCCCAACATGAAGACGCCCTCGTTTCACCCAGGGACGAGACATGAAGCGCACGGGACGGCCCCTGCTCATCTCCTTGGCCTTGGCCCTGGTGTCTTTGCCTGCGTCGGCCAACGGGATCGATCCGGTTCCCGACCAGGCGGCTGCCGCCGTATCCCAATTCGGTACGGCCAGGACGTTGCCGGATCGATTGGCACTGCGTTATGCGGTCCAGGCCGGCGACGGCGGCTTCACCCTCGGCCAGTCCAGATACAGCTGGCAGGTCTCGGAGGGGCGCTACAGCCTGACCAGCGTGACCGAGGCCACCGGCATCACCGCCCTGCTGCTGAGCAAGAAGATCGTTCAGACCAGCGCGGGCCGCATCACCGCCGCCGGTCTCCAGCCCGAGCAGTTTCAGATATCGAAGGGGAAGCGCGGCCCGCCGCCAGCCCGCTTCGATTGGCCCCGGAAGCGTCTGCTGCTGCCGTCGGGCGAAGTGGCGTTGCCGGCCACCACGCAGGATCTTCTGAGTTTTCCCTTCCATCTCGCCATGACCGTTCGGGACGACCAGATGCCCTGGCAGCTACCGGTCACCAATGGCAAGAAGCTCAAGGATTACGACTTCAGGTTCGTGGGACGAGAGCCGTTGCGCATCCTGGGCAGGACGTCGGACACCCTGCATTTGCGGGGCAGCCGCCCCGAGGAAGGCAGCCTGGACGTGTGGCTGGCGCCGGACCGGCATTGGCTGCCGGTGCGCATCCGCACCGTGGATCAGAATGATCAGGCCATGGAGCTCAACCTGATCTCCCAACAGGATTAGCCGCTAGCCTATCCCCAGAGCGGCGCGGGTGGTCATGGCCAGGCCCAGGGCTTGTTCCGCGTTTTCGGCGAGACAGTTGTAGTGACCCATCTTGCGGCCCGGCCGAGCCTCGGCCTTGCCGTAAAGGTGCAACTGGATGCCCGGATTTTCCAGCAAGGCGGCCCAGTCGGGCTGGGGCCGCCAGACATCCCCCAGCAGGTTCACCATCACCACCGGCGAAAGCAGGCGGGTCTCTCCCAACGGGAGATTGCACAGGGCGCGCACCTGCTGCTGGAACTGGTCGGTGACGCAGGCATCCAGGGTGTAATGGCCGCTGTTGTGGGGGCGCGGCGCCATCTCGTTGAACACCACCCGGCCATCGTCCAAGACGAAGAACTCGACGGCCAGCACACCGACGAACTCCAGGCCGTCAACGATGTGCATGGCCATGTCCTGGGCCCGGTTCGCCACGGCTTCCGGCACCCGGGCCGGGACGATGCTGAGGTCCAGGATGCCGTTGCGATGCTGGTTCTCCGCCACCGGGAAGCAGGCGACCTCGCCGTCTACATTGCGCGCCAACACCACCGAGATCTCCTGCCGCAAGGGCAGGAAGCCTTCCAACAGGCAGGGCACGCGCCCCAGCTCGTCGAAGCCGGCGACCAGCTGTTCCAGGCTGTCCACCCGGACCTGGCCCTTGCCGTCGTAGCCCAGGCGCCGGGTCTTGAGCAAGGCAGGCGCGCCCACCACCGCCCAGGCCGCCGGCAGATCCGCAGCCGTTTCGACATTGGCGTAAGGCGCGGTCTCGCAGTCGAACTCCCGGGCCCGGCTCTTTTCCGCCAGTCGGTCCTGGGCCACCGCCAGGGCATCGGCGGAAGGCGCCACCCGGCAATGCTTGGCCAGCACGGCCAGACTCTCGGCCGGCACGTTCTCGAATTCCGTGGTCACCGCCTGGCACAGGCTGCCCATGCGCAGCAGGGCCACCGCATCCCGGTAGTCCGCCTTGAGGTGGATGTCCGCCAATGGGCCCGCCGGGCTGGCCGGGTCGGGATCCAGCACCACCACCCGATAGCCCATGACCTTGGCGGCCAGGGTGAACATGCGCCCCAGCTGGCCGCCGCCCAGGACACCCAGGGTGGCGCCGGGCAGGATCATGGATGCTTGGGCTGCATCAGGGCTCATCGGGCAGGTCCATGGCCAGCACGGCCTCGGTCTGCTGGCGACGGAATTCGATCAGACGTGCCCGGATCTCCGGGAATTCGTTGGCCAGCAGGGCGGCGGCGAACAGGGCGGCGTTGGCCGCACCCGCCTCGCCTACGGCGAAGGTGGCGGTGGGGATGCCCTTGGGCATCTGGACGATGGAAAGCAGGGAATCCAGTCCCTTCAGATTCTTGGACGCCACGGGCACGCCCAGCACCGGGAGGTGGGTCTTGGCCGCGGTCATGCCGGGGAGATGGGCCGCCCCGCCGGCGCCGGCGATGATGCACCTGAGACCACGCTGCGCCGCGCCGCCGGCATAGTCGAACAGCAGGTCCGGGGTGCGGTGGGCGGAAACCACCCGTTTCTCGAACGGGATGCCGAGCTGCTTGAGGATCTCGGCGGCATGGCGCATGGTTTCCCAATCGCTCACGCTGCCCATGATGAGACCGACCAGGGGTGAGTTCACCGAAGGGGGATTCATGTGCGGGCCCTGCCTGAAAAGTGGGGAATGATACGGTCCATGCGGCGACGCATCAAAACGGCAGCGACACTTGGGGCGCGGCGGCCAGGATGACCCGTCGGAAATCGTTCTGGATGCGCGCCAGCCCGGCCGTGTCGTCGGCCTCGAAGCGCAGCACGATCACCGGCGTGGTGTTGGAGGCCCGCATCAGGCCGAAGCCGTCGTCGTACTCCACCCGCAGGCCGTCCAGGGTGATGACCTCCCGGGCACCCTCGAAGCGGGCCTCCTTCCGGAGCACGTCGATCAGGGCATGGGGCTCCCCTTCCAGCATCTTGATCTGCAGTTCCGGGGTGTTCACGGAGTCCGGCAGGCCGTGCAGGGTGGCATCGATGTCCGGCTGCCGGGACAGGTATTCCAGCAAGCGGGCGCCGGCATAGAGGCCGTCGTCGAAGCCGTACCACCGCTCCTTGAAGAACACATGGCCGCTCATTTCCCCCGCCAGCAGGGCACCGGTCTCCTTGATCCGGGCCTTGATGAAGGAATGACCGGTCTTCCAGAGCATGGGCCTGCCGCCATGGCCCTCGATCCACTTGTATAGATTGCGTGTGGATTTAACGTCGAAGATGATCAGGCCGCCGGGATTGCGCGACAGCACGTCCGCGGCGAACAGCATGAGCTGCCGGTCCGGATAGATGATCCGGCCATCCTTGGTCACTACCCCCAGCCGGTCGCCGTCGCCGTCGAAGGCCAAACCGATCTCGGCGTCGCTCTCCTTGAGGCGCGCGATCAGGTCGGCCAGGTTGGCGGGCACTGAAGGGTCGGGATGGTGGTTGGGGAAATGACCATCCACCTCGCAGAACAGCTCCTCCACCTGGCAACCCATGGCGCGGTAGAGGGCGGGGGCGAAGGCACCGGGCACCCCGTTGCCGGCATCGACGATGATCTTCATGGGGCGCGCCAGCTTCACGTCGCCGACGATGCGCTGGATGTAATCCTGGGCGATATCGTATTGGCGATACCCTCCCCGGCCGCTGGCCAGGTCGCCCTGTTCAATGCGGCGGCGCAGGGCCTGGATGGTCTCGCCGGACAAGGTCTCGCCGGCCAGCACCATCTTCAGGCCGTTGTAATCGGCCGGGTTGTGGGAACCGGTCACCATCACCGCGCAATTCGTACCCAGCTGATAGGCGCCGAAATAGGTCATTGGCGTCGCCACCAGGCCCAGGTCGACGACGTCGATGCCGGCGGCCTGGATGCCCCTGGCCAGCGCGGCGGCCAGGTCCGGTCCGGACAGCCGCCCGTCGCGGCCGATGACGATGCCGGTCTGGCCACGCGCCCGGGCCTCCGAGCCGATGGCCCGGCCGATCCGCTCCACGCCCTCGATGGTCAGGGTCTTGCCGACGACGCCACGGATGTCATAGGCCTTGAAAATCTCGGCCGGAACGGTCTGCATGCCAATCTCTCCTATTAGAAGGGGAGATTATCTTTGATCCGACGCGACCGTCACCAGCGCGAAGTTCTGGTGACGGAAAAAAAAGCGGCATCGGAAACCGATGCCGCTGGAAAAACCGCCATTGCGGCGGTCAGGGAGGTAAGGGTGGAGGAATTCCTCCAGTACGAAGCTATTTTAGCAATACCTATACCAAAAGCTATAGAGACATGAATGCCATGAACTTCATGGGTTTAGCGGGTTGCCGTGATGCAACACTGCCGCGGGGGTGCCGAAATACCGTCCTAAGCAGCGAAGAATCGACACGACCGCCCCCGCGAGAAGACCTGTAACTTGATTCTAATCAGGACTTTGCCTTGCCTGCATTTTCGCCGGCCGCCTACAATGGCCGACCCCATCCAAGAATCCAGCCATGTCCGAATTCACCGCACTCCTGGAGAAATACAGCAAGCCGGGACCACGCTACACCTCTTATCCCACCGCGCCGTACTTCCATGGCGACTTCAAGGAAGCGGACTGGATCGAGGAACTGCGGGCGTCCCAGGACCCCCGGCGGGGCCTGTCGCTGTACGCCCATATCCCGTTCTGCGACACCCTTTGTTATTACTGCGGCTGCAACATGGTCGCCACCAACCAGTACGACAAGGCCGAGCTGTATCTCCAGTTCCTGGAGCGGGAAATGGACCGGGTGGCGCGCCTGACGGACCCGGCCCGGCCGGTGCGGCAGGTGCATCTGGGCGGCGGCACCCCCACTTATCTCAAGCCGGCGGACATCCACCGGCTCATGGCCATGATCCGCGCCCGCTTCAACATCGCCGCGGATGCGGAGATGGGCTGCGAGACTGATCCCCGGGAACTGACCCGGGATCACCTGGCCGCCCTGAGGGAGGCCGGCTTCAACCGCCTGTCCATCGGCGTGCAGGATCTGGACGATCAGGTCCAGAAGGCGGTGAACCGGGTGCAGCCGGAAAACCTGATCAAGACGGTCTACGACTGGTCCCGGGACCTCGGCTTCTCCAGCATCAACATGGACCTGATCGTCGGCCTGCCGCATCAGAGCGTGGAGAGCTTCTCGCATACCCTGGACAAGGTGATCGAATGGGCGCCGGATCGCTTCGCCATCTTCGCCTACGCCCACGTCCCCTGGATGAAGAAACACCAGAAGCTGATCAACGAAGCGGACCTGCCCAGCTTCGCCACCCGTCTCGATCTCCAGCAATTGATCCACGAGCGGTTGGGCGAGGCCGGCTATCTCAACATCGGCATGGACCATTACGCCAAGCCCGACGACGAGATGGTCAAGGCCCAGGCCGGAAAGACCCTGTGGCGCAACTTCCAGGGCTATACCACCCACAAGGACTGCGACATCTACGCCTTCGGCGCCTCCAGCATCAGTCAGACGGCGAACGTGTACATGCAGAACGAAAAGAATCTGAAGCAGTACCAGGAACTGGTCGGCGCCGGCCACCTGCCCGTGGAACGGGGCCTGCGCCTGACCCGGGACGACCATATCCGGCGCGAGGCCATCACCCGCGTCATGTGCGACCTGGAACTGGACATGGACGCCTTCGGCGCGGAATGGGACATCGATTTCTCCGATTACTTCGCGGAAGGCCTGGCTGAACTGCCCCCCCTGGCGGCCGACGGCCTGGTGCGGCTGGAACCCCGGCGCATCGTCGTCACCGACCTGGGACGCCTGTTCCTGCGCAATATCGCCATGAGCTTCGACGCCTACCTCAAGCAGGTCTCCCTGGATCAGCCCCGCTACTCGCGCACCGCATGAAAAACGCCGGGCAAGCCCGGCGTCTTCGGTTCGTATCCGGCTACCAGGCTATTGCAAGATGTCCTTGTAGAGGGCGGCCTCCTCCGCGCCGACCTCCGTCAGCGCCTTACCCACTTCCCCGCCGATGGCCTTGGCCATGTTGTCGTAGTTGGTGCGCATGACGTAGATCTTGCCATCCTTGCCCAAGAACACCGTGGCGCGGCACGGCAGCGGCGGCGTCTTGCCGGCGCCGGCCTTGCTCACCTTCTCATTGGCGCCGGCCGGACACAGGGAAACCACCTTCATGGGCCTGGCATCCTGGGCCCCGTTCTGCCGCATCAGGGCCTGCATGTCCTGGGTCTCGCCCACTTTCCAACCCCTTTTGCCGGCCCCGTCCACGATGGCGGCCAGGGTTTCATCGAAGCCCAGCTTGGAGGCCCGCACGTCGAACATCAGCGACATCATCTGCATCTGCTTGGCCATCATCATCTGCCGCATCTGCTGGAGTTGCTGGATCTGCTGCGGCGTGGGTTGCACCGGCACCGCCGGTTGCTGTGCCAGCACCACACCTGAAGCCAAAAATAGGGTTCCAACTAAGCCTTTCAACGACTTGCGCATCACAATTCTCCTAACAGAATTTCACAAAATAGCCGGTACTTGCCCACGCCCGACCAGGTTTCAATGCCCGCCCGGGGCATGGCTGTCCCAGCCCTTGAGCTTGTACAAGGTGCCGCAATAAGGGCACAGGGCCTGGCCCTTGTCCTCGATGGGCAAAAACACGCGGGGATGGGAATTCCACACCGCGTCGCCGGGCATGGGGCAATGCAGCGGCAGATCCTCGGCCGTGACATCCACCTGGCGCTGGGTATTGCGGGATTCGCTCATGCCCATCTCCTCAGACGTGCGCCAGCCAGCCGGCATGGCTGGGAGAACGACCCTGGACACAATCAAAATACAGCGCCTGTAGCCTGGCCGTGACGGGGCCGCGGGAGCCTTCGCCAATGGTCCGGTTGTCCAACTCGCGGATCGGCGTGACTTCGGCGGCGGTGCCGGTGAAGAAGGCCTCGTCGGCGCTGTAGACCTCGTCCCGGGTGATGCGCTTCTCGATCACCGGGATGCCCAGTTCGCCCGCCAACTGAACGATGGTGTCCCGGGTGATGCCTTCCAGGGCGCTGGTCAGATCCGGGGTATACAGCTTGCCATTGCGCACGATGAAAATGTTCTCGCCGGAACCCTCCGCCACGAAACCGTCCACGTCGAGCAGTAGGGCCTCTTCGTAACCGTCGGTCTCCGCCTCCCGGTGGGCCAGGATGGAGTTCATATAGTTGCCGTTGGCCTTGGCCTTGCACATTGTGATGTTGACGTGGTGCCGGGAGAAGGACGAGGTCTTGACCCGGATACCGCAGTCAAGAGCCTCCTGGCCCAGGTAGGCACCCCAGGGCCAGGCCGCGACGATGACGTGTACCGACAAGGTCTTGGCCGAGATGCCCATGGCCTCGGCCCCGTAAAAAGCCATGGGGCGCAGGTAGCCGGATTTCAGGCCGTTATCGCGAACCACCTGCTTCTGGGCCTCGTTCAGGGTGTCCTTGTCGTAAGGCAGCTTCATGGCCAGGATGTGGGCGGAGCGGAACAGCCGGTCGGTGTGTTCCTGGAGCCGGAAAATCGACGTGCCGCCGGGGGTTTCGTAGGCGCGCACCCCCTCGAACACCCCCATGCCGTAATGCAGGGTGTGGGTGAGGACGTGGGTGGTGGCTTCGCGCCAGGGAACCAGTTTGCCGTCGTACCAGATGACGCCGTCGCGGTCGGCCATGGACATGATCAAGACTCCAGATTGCAGGTAAGTTCGGAAACGGAGATTTTATCGTAATGCCGGACTTGGCTGCGCCTCGCTGTGTATTCCGGGCCGGGAAATAGTGGATCAGGGGGTGTTTTGCCGCACGAATTCCGCGAAATGGCCGGCCCGTACGATATAGGTGCCGTCGCAGTTGAAGGAGGCCCGCACGATCCCCTGGGACAGGGAGATGGCCGCGTTCCTCAGGTAATAGCCCTCGATACCGCGCAACGTATTGAAACTGCTGACGATCTCGTCGATTTGTTGCGGGCTCATGAGCTGCCAGGACTCGCGCTGCTCGTCCATGATCTTCTGCCAATGGTCTGGCAGGTAGCTGCGCAGCGGCCCGGTCTGCACCATGGCTCGAATCCAGCCGATGGTGCGCATCTTGGCGTCGAACGGCACCCGCACGAAATGGCGTTGCCTGTAACCCGCCTTGATCAGGTCCTCGGCGTCATGGATCTCGTAGGAGAACGGGTTGAAGATGGACTCGGTGCGCACCTCCGAGCTGTTGAAGCCCACATAGATGGCATAGACCCCGGTCTCTTCCAGCAGCCAGGCGCAGGTCTCCAACACCCTGCCGGCCACCTTGTCCAGGCGCGACTCCTGGCGCGGGCGCAGGTCCACCGTCTCGCGCAGGGAAGGATCGCCGCGCACGCTGATGAAGTCCCGGCCCGGTGGCAGGCCGAAGGCGCCGACGATGGCCTCGCGCACCACGCAGTAATCGGCGTCGGCATCCAGATCGAAGCCCGGGATCGGAGGCGGGGTCGCGTTTTGGCCCATGAACAATGATGCTGATTCGATACGTTTTCCGGTCCGGGGGATTCTAACCGCCGGGCCTTGGGACCGCATTCATTAGCATGCCCTTATAATGTGCATGCCAATCCATCTCCCCGACCATCATGATCAACTATTCCGCCTCCACCGCCGTCAATCTCGCCATCACCCTGCTGCTCCTGTTCTCCCTGATCACCTGGACCCTGATCTTCGCCAAGGGCTGGCTGCAGTTGCGAATGCGCCGGGAAAACGACGCCTTCGCCAGGAGTTTCTGGCAGGCCAGTGATTTCGTCGCGGCGGAGAAGATCGCCCTGGCGGCCACCGGCACCCTGGCCCGGCTGGCCCTGGCCGGATTCGACACCCTGAACAAGATGGGCAGCCATCAGACCCTGGCAGGCACCGGCGACCGCCAGGCCGTGCTGGAGCGCAACCTGTCCCAGCAGGTGCGCAAGGAACAGCACAAGCTGGAATCCGGGCTCATGCTCCTGGCCAGCATCGGCAGCACCGCACCCTTCGTCGGCCTGTTCGGCACCGTGTGGGGAATCATGAACGCCATGGAGAGCATCGCCCGCTCGGGCAGCGCCGGCCTGGAGGTGGTGGCCGGCCCGGTGGGCGAGGCCCTGCTTTCCACCGCCATCGGCATCGCCGCCGCCATTCCGGCGGTGCTGGCCTACAACTACGGGGTACGGGTCACCCGCCTGGCGGTGGCCGAGATGGACCGCTTCGCCAACGACTTCATGTCGCTGGCCGGCCACCACTCCGACCAGCAGGTTTGACATGGCCCTGCGCCGCGACCCCTCCCTGTCCAGCGGGGACACCGACTTCCAGGCCATGAGCGAGATCAACGTCACGCCCCTGGTGGACGTGATGCTGGTGCTGCTCACCATCTTCATGGTTACGGCCCCGTTCATGCTGCAATCGGTCAAGGTCAAGCTGCCCGAAACCTCGCCGGTGGCCGCCCTGAAACCGGCCCAGGCGGTGGTGGTCACGGTGGAGGCCGATGGCAGGACCAGCCTGGGCCGCGATCCCATCGAACTGCCCCAGCTGGAAGCCCGACTCAAGGGCGAAATCGAACAGTCCCCCGACCTGGTCGTGCAATTGCGGGCGGACACCGGCGTGTCCTACGGCCGCATCACCGAGGTCATGGCCGCCGCCAGCCGGGCGGGGGTGGTCAAGCTCACCTTCGTCACCGCCAGCGTCCCCGGCAAGACGGGCAAGACCCGCTCGGCGCCCCAGGTCGGTAAGTGAGCCTGCTGCTGCGACTGGGTGCCCTGCTGGCCCGTATCGAAGGCCGCCACTGGGTTGGCCTGGGCGCCAGCGCGGTGCTGCACTTGGCCGTGATCCTGGGATTGCGCCAGTTGCCGCCCCCGGAACCCGCCCCCATGAGCTTCGAGATCGCCATTGAGGAGATCAAGCCGGAGCAAGCCAAGCCTAAGCCCAAGCCCCGCTATAAAAAGAGTCACGCCCTGGCCAAGGCCAAGCTGAAACAGGTCCGGAAGCACCTGGCCAAGCCCAAGCCCATCCAGCGAGAGGCCCACACCTTGGAAGCTGAATGGCGCAACGAGCCCCGGCCGCGCAAGGATGCGCCCCAGGTTTCCCTGCCTGACAGCCGTGCCCTGGGCCTGCCCGGGGGCCAACCGGGCCCTGCCGGCAGCAGGCCCAGGCTGTCCAGCGCCAGCCATCCGGCCAGTCTGGCCCAGGCCAGGCCCCAGGCGACCCCGGAACCCGTCGAACCGGGCCTGAGCGAACCGAGCCTGCCCGGCGCCATCGCCTCCGTGCCCACCACCAAGGCTGGGGAATCGGGCATGGGCCTCAGCGCCAGCAGCCAGGCCGTGGTCCTGGCCTCGGCCCCCGGCCAGGGCGCCCAGGGCAGCGAGGCCGGCCACAGTCTGACGGCGGCCACCAGCCCTGGCGCCGAGATACTCAGCGTCAGCGCCGGCCAGGGTCAGGGCATCAATGCCCTGGCCGGCACCGGCGCCCAGGCGGTCAACCGCAGCGAGGCGCCGCCCCAGGCCGGCGGCGAGCCCCAGGGGATCCGCCTGGCGGCCGCCAGCACCCTGTCCAACCAGCCCATTCTGGAAAGCGGCACCACCAGTCTGGAACCGGCACCGCCGGCCACCGATGCCGGCCTGGCGGTCCCCGCCCAGGGCACCGGGCCAGGCGGAGCCATGGCCAATAGCCAAGCAGGCGGGGCCCCGGCCAACCCCCTGGTGGGCCAGTCCCAACCCGGCGACGAACCGGTTGGCGAAACCGCTGGCCCGCCCGGCAGCCTGGGCGGCACCTCGCAGGAAGGGCCGGACCGGCTCAGGGGAATCGGCCGCATGTCCACCAGCCTGTCCATGGTGGGCTTGAGATCCGTCGCGCCATCGGTGTCCGGGCAAGCCGGCGGAACCCTGGCCGTGGCCCCGGGCGAACCGGGCAGCACGCCGCATCTGGCGGTCGCCATGGAAACCGTGGTGGCCGCCCCGCCCGCCGGCAAGGGGGGCGGCAGCCGTTCCAACAAATACCTGCCGGGCAATGCCGAGACGGCTGTCGTCAGCGAACCCGCCATTACCTCCGGTCGCGTCCGTGGCGAGGGCGGAGGCGGACTATCCGCCCCGGCGGCCAGCGCCGTCGCGGCCTCGCCTCAGGGCACCGCAAAGGGTAGCGGCGGCATGGCCGTCGCCGCCCCCGCGACACCGGCCGGCATCGCCAGGAGCGGCAGCGAGCCGGCCAGGCTGGAAACCATCAAGACCGCCGCCGTGGAGGTGATGCGGCCGGACAGCAAGGCCCAGGCCCTGGACGTGCTGGCCCCCTCCACCTACTGTCCCCTGCCCGGCCACAGCTTCCCGGACAACCGCCCGCCCAAGCCCGAGGGGGACGATACCCAGAAGCCCGGCTATGCCCAGGACAACCCAAGCTTTTTCTATCCCATCCAGGCCTGGGCCTACAACGTCCAGGGCAAGGTCGTGGTGCGGGTGGAAGTGCAGCCCGACGGCCGCCCGGGCAAGATGTGGCTGAAGCAGAGCAGCGGCAACGGCATCCTGGATCTGGACGCCCAGTCCCAGCTCTCACGCTGGCGCTTCATCCCCGCCCGCAGGAACGGCGAGGCGGTGACCGCCTGGATCGACATCCCCGTGGTGTATCGTCTCAACGAGGCGAAACGATAATGACCGGGAACCCGCATCGAACCTTTGTCACCTCTCGTGGATCGATCAAATAGTCTTTTGAAAGGAAACGCCATGAAACTGCGCGCCCTCACCCTGGCCCTCGGCCTGATCACCGCCCTGCCCGCGGCCGGCCAGATTCCCGATCCCGTCCAGGCCATGCAGATGGCCCTGCGCTATTACCAGATGGCCGCCAACGCCGGCGACGCCGAGGCCCAGACCAAGCTGGGCTGGCTGTTCGAACAGGGCCAGGGGGTGCCGAAAAACCTGGCGGAGGCGGCCAAATGGTACGGAATGGCCGCCAAGCAGAAGGAGCCGGTGGGCCTCTACAACCTGGGGCTGATGTTCATGAAGGGGCAAGGCGTGACCCAGGACATGGGCCAGGCCGCCAAGATGATGACCGCCGCTGCCGAACTCAACTTGGCCGCGGCCCAATCCCAATTGGCCGCCCTCTATGAAAAAGGCCTGGGCGTGGGCCAGGACCAGGCCGCCGCGGTTTACTGGCTGAAACGGGCCGCCGAACTGGGCGACGTCCCGGCCCAGAACAACCTGGGCATCAAGTACGCCTACGGCCAGGGCGTGGCCCAGGACTACCCGGAAGCAGTGATATGGTTCACCAAGGCCGCCGAGGCCGGCAACGCCGAGGCCCAGGGCAACCTCGGCCTGATCTACAAGGACGGCCTGGGCGGCGTCAAGCAGGACTACCTGGCCGCCGCCAACTGGCTGGCCCTGGCCGGCAACCAGGGACACGTCCAGTCCCAGAACCGACTGGGCTGGATGTTCGAGAAAGGCCAGGGCATCCCCAAGAACATGACCGAGGCGGTAGGCTGGTTCAAGCGCGCCGCCGAGGCCGGTGACATCCCCTCCGCCTCCCATCTCGGCTGGCTGCTGGAGACCGGCGCCACCGGCACGCCCGACCCGGCCGCCGCCCTGGCCTGGTACCAGAAGGCCGCCGAGGCCGGCGACGCCGCCGCCCAGAACAACCTGGGCCGGCTCTACCGGGAAGGCCAGGGCTTGGCCGCCGATCCCGCCAAGGCCCGGGAATGGTTCCTCAAGGCCGCCGCTCAGAACGAGCCCCTGGCCTGGTTCAACCTGGGCCTCATGGCGGAACAGGGCCAAGGCCAGCCGGCCAACGAGGCGGAGGCCCTGGACTGGTACCGCAAGGCCGCCGACAAGGGCCTGGCCGCCGCCCAGAGCCGCCTGGGCTGGCTGCTGCACAAGGAAGGCAAGGCCGAGGAGGCCATGCCCTGGCTTACCCAGGCGGCCGAAGCCGGCGACATCTCCGCCCAGAACAACCTGGGGGTGATCTTCGAACAGGGCAACGGCGTGCCCAAGGACCCCGCCACCGCGGCCAAGTGGTACCGCAAGGCTGCCGAGGCCGGCGACAAGGTGGCCCAGAACAACCTGGGCGTGCTGCTGCGGGATGGCAACGGTGTGGAAATGAATCTGGCCGAGGCCATGACCTGGTTCCAGAAATCGGCCGACCAGGGTTATGCCAAGGCCCAGCTCAACCTGGGCCAGCTTTTCGAAAAGATGTCCAACACCCTGACCAAGTGACAGGCGCCCCATGAGCGCCGACCTGCAGGCGGCCATCGCCCGCCAGCGGCGGATCCTCAAGGGCTGGCTGGCCTCCTCCCTGCAGCTCCTGGCCCAGGATTGCCGTGGGGTCTGGCCGGACCGGACGGCCCTGGAATCCCGGCTGGGTGAGGCCTTGGTGGAGCTGCCCTACAGCAAGTACCTGTACGCGCTGGATGCCCACGGCCGCCAGATCACCGCCAACGTCGCACGGGCCGGCCTGGTGGCGGAGCATTTCGGCCGGGACCGCAGCGAGCGCCCCTACTTGGCGGAGGCCCTGGCCGGCAGCCCGTTCTCCCTGTCCGAGGCCTACATCAGCCGCAATGCCCGGCGCCCTTCCCTGACCGCGGTGCAGCGCATCGAGGCCACCGACGGCCAACTCCTGGGATACCTGGGCGCCGACTTCGACCTGCGCGAACTGCCCACCACCCAGGCCCTCTACCGCCAGCCCGTGCAGTGGATGCAGATGCGGGGCGACCCGGCCATCCGGGCGGGACTGTTCCACCAGGAGCGGGTCGACAGCCCCATGGACCAGCACATCGATCAGGTCCTGGACCTGCTGGTGGAATTGATGACCCAACACGGCGTGTTCCACGGCAAGCTGCATTTCTCGAGCTCCCGGGCCACCCTGTGGGTGCTGGAAGACCCCTACCGCTACCGCATCCACGGCATCGACGACCTGATGGACCCGGACCTGTGCCTGGCCTACCCACGCCACCCCTACCCGGACCAGGCGGTGGTGCCCCAGGATGCCATCGCCAAGGTGTTCCGCTGCTTCCGGGACCTGCGCTTCATGGACGAGACCCTCTACCTGCGCTCCGGCACCCTCAACCTGTTCAACGGCCTGGTGGGGCTTACCTTCTCCTGCGACGGCTCCCACTACATGCCCTGGGACGAATTCCTGGACAAGGATCTGGGGTTCTGGGTTGGGACTTCGGGGTAGAAGAAAGCAGCCTTTGAGACAATAAACAGATCACTCAGAGGTCTGCATTTCGGTAGAGTAGGAATGTGGCGCGGTAGCCGTAGGTTTGGTTTGTCTGTTGCCGTCCCTTTCGTCTGACGGTGCCCAAGTAACCATGCCATAACCCCGTTTCCACATCCCCCTCATCGAACCGGACGTGCGCTGCTAACGCATCCGGCTCTCGGACAAGACATCACACCGTCGCACACGCCCGGCTGCGCTTGTAGGAGGCTAAGCGGATGAGCCCGAAGTACCCATAGAGGTGCGGGTAGGGAAAGACCCCGCCCTTGCGCCGCCTAACCTTGTACTTGTTGCGCAGCCACCGACGCAACCGCGTCGCCGTGTAGCGGTCGAGCGCTTCATATGCACGACTGACGCTCCCTACACTGAAGTAGTTCGCCCAGCCGCGCAGCATCCGGTTCAACCGGTCCACCAGTTCCGTGGTCTCCTGCCACGCTGTTTTCAGCTCGGTCAGCGCATAGACCTTCTCGGTCATACGCCGGATGCTCTTCTTCGACGGCCACAGGGCAATTCGTGCTTTCCCCGTGACCGGCGAATACCGTCTGCCAAACGTGTAGCCCAGAAAGTCGAACGTCTCTTCCGGGACCTTGCAGAGTCGTGTCTTCTCCTCGTTCACCGTCAGCTTCAATTTGTCCATGATCTCGTGCATTCGCTGCAAGGCTTCTTCCGCCTTGCCGTGCTTGCACAGGATCACGAGGTCATCGGCATAGGTGACGATGCGACTGCCAAGGCTTCGCTCCAGCCCGAGCTTCTTCCACGCCAGCACAAACCGCCGCATGTACAGATTCGACAGCAGTGGTGAGATCGGCGAGCCCTGCGGGATGCCGCGCCCGCCATCCTTGGCCGCAGTCGTGCGTGTCTTCCGGCCGCGCGGATCGGTTTCCTCAACAGCACATTCCAGCCACATCTTGATGAGGTGCAGCACACGCCGATCCACGATGCGCCGCGCGAGCGACCGCATGAGTTCAGTGTGCGGAATGCTGCCGAAGTAGTCGGCGAGGTCGGCGTCA
The DNA here is from genome assembly GCA_963713085.1 of uncultured Pseudomonadota bacterium. GTDB lineage: Bacteria > Pseudomonadota > Gammaproteobacteria > Burkholderiales > Thiobacillaceae > PFJX01. The sequence goes on from CAVQKQ010000009.1 coordinate 100,566, forward strand.
ACGACGTCCGTTTGGCCCCGGTGCAGACGTTCTTCCACCTCCACTGCCGCCTGCTGGGCATTGCGGCCCGGCCGGTAGGCATACTGCTCTGGGGGAAGATCGGCTTCGAAGATCGGTTCGAGCACCAGCATCGCTGCCGTCATGCACACCCGATCCCGCAGGGTTGAGATGCCGAGTGGCCGTAGCTTGCCATTGGCTTTCGGGATGAACACTCTCCGGATCGGGTCCGGTCGGTAGCTCTCCTCTCTGAGTGCTTGCGCCAGTTCGCCCAGCCATCGCTGCACCCCGTACGCCTCAACCTCGGCGAAATCCTGGCCATCCACACCCGGTGCACCCTTGTTCGAGCGGCACTGAGCATAGGCATGCGCCAGAATGTCTTCGCGGTAAATCTTGTCGTACAGGGCGTAGAAGCGATACTGAGCTTCGGACTTCGCTTTGGTATGTAACGCCACCTGCAGTTTCTGAACACTAATTGGAGTTGATAGGTTGCCCAATCTCCACGTCCCTCACTACGTCTTGCGTTGGTCTTGAACTGAGGCCCCTTCCCTCCACCGGCATTACCCGGCTTCCCCGGTACTACGAGCCTCTCCGCCACCCCAGGGCGCCCAGCCTGTCCGTCACCGGAGTCTGGTTGGTCATCCCGGACCACGCCAAGGGGCTTCCCGTGTTGCGCGCGCTTCCCTTGTGTACATGCTGTCGCCACTACCCCGGTGCAGCGACTGCGGTTCCAACCTTGCTCATTTCCGCAGCCATATCAGCCTTCCCCAGTAAGGCTGCTGGGTCGGCCTGCACAACGTCATTTCGAGGTTTGCTCAGCGTTCACTCGCGTTACGGCCTGCACACTCGCGCTGTCACCACATTTTGTGACTCGCTAGCCGAAGGCTTCAGCCACTTCGTTACCTCCATAGCTGCTCCGGTTACTTCCGGCTGGAGCATTTCGCCGGGTGGGGCTTGCACCCACTGGGAAGCGCCGCCTTTGCACGGCGCACGCCAAAGCCGACCGTGGCCCTTGGGCTAGACTTGGTCGGCAATGCCGCCAGTTAGCTGCCCTTCAGGCGGATAGCAACCCGACCGGTTGCTTTGTGGTCTGGCGAATGCGTACTTTCGCCTCAAACCGGACCTTGAGGTGCCGACACAGTAGGTCAACTCGGGGTCAAGAGCGGATAAATGCCCAATCCAGTGTGAACGGCAAATCATCCTCCGGTAACGTACCCAATGGCCGCCTCGCCATTGCATGGCACTTAATTCGCCCCAGTTCCAAACTGTCCCTGCCATCGCCCGCGTTTCAATTCTGGCGAAGACCTGAGAATATTCTCAGCGGGACTTGCGCAATTGACCCCTCCGCGTAGGCTCCAGATCGAGCTAGCCAGGCAGCAGCACCACTTGCGTAGGTGTGATGCATTTCCTATCGTTCGCGCATGGGACGCCGCTGCGCTAATGAGCTTACGCTCGCGCAGGTCATGTAGGCCGACGCCTGGTTGTTGGGTCAACTAGCCGGGAGTGGAGGACCGCAGCAGTCGCACCTGCACCGTCAGATGCGCTGGGTCTCGGGTCCGCTCACCTTCGGCGTGTGTGGCGGAGAGGCCGGCGGGTCTCGGCTTATCGAAGGGAGCAGTCATGAGCCACCTGGTCAACATCGGTAACATGCACACGTTGATCCACCACCGGGCTGGCACCGACCATCGCAAACTGGATGAGGTCCGGCATCGCACCGCCAGCGTCAGGCCGAACATGGTGTCTGTAGCGGTTGGGCTCGAACAACTTGACGACATACTCTGGGTATCGACCAAGCGCTGGTGTGCGCCTCAGCCTGAGGACCGCGCGTGAATGTCGCCGAGGACCGTCGCCTGAAGGGCGTAGGGCTCGCGCTGCTGACGGGCGCCGCTCTTGAGCTCAGTGCCGTAGCTGATGCAATCGCGGCCGGTGGGCTGCCTACGGATGGGGAAGGCTTCGCCAAGCTAGTTCTGGGCGTGCTGGTCGGTGTGAATCTCACAGCCACAGGGTTACTGACTATGATGGCTGGCTTCGGCGTCGTGCGCCCGCGCAGCGACCACCGCTGGTGGCGTATCGTGGGCTTACGCATCGGACTGGCCAACATCCTGGTTCCCACGGTGTTATTAACGATGCTGATTGAGTCGCCCAAGGCCGAGGCTGCAATGAGTGACAGCCTTTGGGCGGTGCCGGCAATCTTAGGCGGCTATGTGTTCGCGTTGTTGGCTTGGCGCCTGTGGCGCCGCACCCAGCGTATGGAAGCACCTGACGCCGCTGAGGCTATGGCTGCCGACCAGCGCCCGCCGATTCTCTACCTGCGCTCGTTCGCCGACGACGGCGCAGTCGCGCTCGAAGAGGGCAAGGACTGGTTCAGCCGCGCGAAGATTGCCGCGTTAGTGCAACCGACGACGCCTGAGCAAGAGCTGGCCGCCATTCTGTCAACGGTGGGCCCGCTGATTGCCATCGGCCGTCCGGGCGAATCCTGGCCGGAGCTCGGAGCGGCCCGCCTGTACGTGCCCGACGACCAGTGGCAGGCGCGCGTCCTAGCCCTGATGGACCAGGCGGGCCTGGTCGTGCTGCGCCTTGGAAACTCGCTCGGCCTGCGCTGGGAGGTGGAGCAGGCGCTGGACCGGCTGCCGCGCCAGCGCCTCGTGCTGGTATTCGGCGCTGATGCCGTGGTCCCGGAGGTGGCGCAGCGCCTGCAGCCGGTGCTAGGCGACGCGCTGGCCGCCACCAAGGCCGTGCCGCGGCCCACGGGCTGGGTCACGCTGCTGTGGCGCGACCCTCGGCGGCACCTCGGTGGCCTGGTGTATTTCGACGCTGCCGGCCACTCGAACGCCGTGCCGCTGAAGGCCTGGCCAATCTCATGGCGCGACTGGCCTATGCTGATGAGTTACCGGCCATCGGCACCGGCGCTACGCAGCGCCTGGCGCAGCGTCTTCGCCGGCTTGGGGCTGGACGACCCGGCACGCGGTCGCCCTCGTTCGCGCGCGACTGCGGTGGCGCTGGCCATGATGGTGGGCTGGGCCGGCGCCCACTGGTTCTATCTTGGCCATGCGCGGCGCGGATGGTTGTACCTAGCACTGTTCCCTCTCTTCGCGGCCTCGGTGTTCGCAGCCTGGGCCGACGCGCTGCGCTTCATCTTGATGGACCAAGCGAGCTTCTACGCGCGCGTGGCCGTGCCGCCTTCTCGCTAGAGCACAATGGTGCCGGCACCGTCTTCGCATGCACGGCGGCGCGAAGCCAATTGACCACCTGCTGCGTCATGCCTAGCGCTGCATGGCGGTGACCATGGTGTGTTGCTGCCGGCCTTTATCAGAGCCCCATGCCGATCACTTGCCTGAGCCAACCCAATCCGCCGGCAGTACCCATCGGTACTGGGATTTCGAACAGGTATGCTTGCTCAGCGAAATCCCGGCACGTGGCTCAAATCCGCGACGGCGCCCACACTGAGCCAACCTCACGGTCCGCAATGGCCGAATAGCCGCCGTATCAACCCCCAACCTCAAAATTCACACCCCTATCAGCCCTTCCGCCGTCATGGCGGCCTGGACCGAGGCCCGGCCGGCGATGCGGGCCAGGTAGTTGGCGAGATCGGGCCAATCGCTCAGGTCGATGTGGAACAGCTTGCACCAGCCCATTACCGTAAACAGGTAGGCGTCGGCGATTCCAAAGTCGTCTCCCATGAGGTAGTGGTGGCTGGCCAGCCAGCGGTCCACCAGTTCCGCACGGCGGCCGAACCGGGCGATCTGGTTTTCCTTCCACTCCGGGGTGATCCTGGGAATGAACAGGCTCCCCAGGGGCTGGTGGAGCTCCGTGGCGATGTAGTTGAGCCACTCCATGAGCCGGTAGCGGGCCATGGTGCCGGCTGCCGGCGCCAGGCCGGCCAGGGGCTTGAGGTCGGCAAGATATTGCAGGATCACGGAGTCCTCGGTCAGCACCTGGCCATAGTCCAAAGACGATTGGGGCCAGACCACTATTTACTGGTACCAAGCCAAAGCCAGACTGGCGGTGATCTGGTCGTTCTCTTCCTGGACACCCGCCAGGTTCCGAACCTCATATTCCTCTACGCGATGTTACGAATTGGCAGAGAAACCAGGTAGTGAAAGTGGCATAGTCTATGTCATGCGAAAGTGTGGAATGGCTGATGATGCTTCTTACCGCCCGTGTTTGCCTGTGAAGCCGACACCATGCAACGTATTGAACATATGAATTGAAATAGGACTTTTCTACCACGAGGAGCCAATGGCTTCGACTACAAATTATTATGCATATAAATATCTGGTTTCCAGATACCCGGAAGCCAAGAAGATTCTTGCCGAGGGTGATTCGTGGTTTGCCTACCCGCGCCGATTCATTGCTGTCGGCTCTGAATCGAATGTTATCGATCACCTCGGGAAATACAACAAGTACGTTATATACAAAACAGCCAGCTGCGGAGATGAAGCTCTCGCCATGATGAGCGGCAAACAGAAGCTGTCGCTGATGAAGCGTATCAGCCAAACCGACTTCGACTTCATCCTCTTCTCAGGTGGCGGAAATGATGTCGTCGGCCGTTATGATTTTGATTACTTCATAGATGAGAAGCGGCAGGGCATGTGTGCACACGACTGCATAAGCAGAGCACGCCTTGATCGAAAACTTGCCTTGATTGCGGCCGCCTATGAAGAACTGGTTGATCGTGTCGCAGTCTTCTCGAAAAACAAATCGATAAAAATCATTACCCACACTTACGACATCGCCCCGCCCTCAGAAAAGGGCTTTCAACTATTCGACATCTTCCCGCTCGGCGAGGCATGGATGCATCCAATACTGGTGAGTCGCAAGATTACGGACTCGGAAGATCAAAGGTCTATTGTCCGCGAGGTCATGACGCAATTCCGGCAAACCCTCCTCGCAATTCAGCAGAAGTACCCGGATCAGTTATGCGTTGTCGATACTCAGGGGCTTCTCTCAGCCAACCAATGGCGAAATGAACTGCACCCGACGCCTGACGGATTCAAACTGGTCTCCAGCAAGATTGCGGCAGCCATCGACAATTTGAGTTGATTGGTGCAGCCCGCAGGTTGGGCTGACGAAAGAAAGCCCAACTTCCCGACACCCCGGTTGGGCTTCGCAAGCTCAACTCCAACCGACTTTTCGCTATTCCACTCTACTCGGAGAACAACCGGTCCACCCCGCGAACTGCCGCATCAAGCGTTTTCCGGTCTCAAACGCCAAGTTCAAGCCGCGGTCAGCCCCTCCGCCTTCATGGCAGCCTGGACCGAGGGCCGCTCGGCGATCCGGGCCATGTAGTTGGCGAGGTCGGGCCAGTCGCTCAGGTCGATGTGGAACAGCTTGCACCAGCCCATTACCGTAAACAGGTAGGCGTCGGCGATTCCAAAGTCGTCTCCCATGAGGTAGTGGTGGCTGGCCAGCCAGCGGTCCACCAGTTCCGCACGGCGGCCGAACCGGGCGATCTGGTTTTCCTTCCACTCCGGGGTGATCCTGGGAATGAACAGGCTCCCCAGGGGCTGGTGGAGCTCCGTGGCGATGTAGTTGAGCCACTCCATGAGCCGGTAGCGGGCCATGGTGCCGGCTGCCGGCGCCAGGCCGGCCTGGGGCTTGAGGTCGGCAAGATATTGCAGGATCACCGAGTCCTCGGTCAGCACCTGGCCATCGTCCAGGCGCAGGGCGGGGACATAGCCCTTGGGGGTCACCTGCTTGTAGTCTTCGCCGGAGGCGGTGGTCTTGACGGTCAGGTCCACCTTGTCCAGATCGAAATCCAGGCCCATTTCCCGCAGGACGATGTGGGCCGCCAGCGAACTGGCACCGGGATAGTAGTAAAGCTTCATTGCGATCTCCTCGTTATGTCGGATTGAAGCGCCCGCCCGCCTTCGGAGGAAACGGACGTTCCGACTCGGCAACAGGGGGGGCTTGGTCCTATTGATCATAGTCCGGCGGGCCCGGCCACCGCTCAGCGATCCCCCACCGTCAGGGACTGGCCGTTGTCCTGCGGCCCCAGCTTCAGGAGATAGGGCACCGCGTTCCGGGCCCATGCCTCCGGCCCGGGATATTCGCTGGCCTCCCCGCCGAAACAGCTACGTAGCATGTCGGTATCGATGATGCCGGGACTCAACGGGATGGCCGCCATACCCTCGGGCAACTCCCGGGCGAGGGCCTTGGTGAGTCCCTCCACGGCCCACTTGCTGGCGCAATAGGGCGCCACCAGGGCATCCGCCGAACGCCCCCAGCCGGAACTGAAATTGACCACGATGCCGTTGCGCCGGGCCACCATCGCGGGCAGGAAATGGCGCAGGACGTTGGCCACGCCCCGGATGTTGACGTCGACCAGGGCCGTGAAGTCCCGGTCCGGGACCTCCCACAAGGGGCCATTTGGGTTGATGAGGGCGGCGTTGTTGAGCAGCAGGTCCGGGGAGCCAGCCAATTCCAGGAGCCGTTCTGCCCATTCGCGCACATGACGGTCATCGCTCACGTCCACCACCTCGAACCGGTGGGGCGGGCCGTACTGGGCCTGCAGGGCGGCGATGGCGCTGGCGGAACGCCCGCAGCCCAGCACGGTATGGCCCAACTGTATGAAGCCCTGAACCATGGCCCGGCCCAATCCCCGGGTGACCCCTGTGATCAATACCACCTTGGCAACCATCTACCGCTCCTTTCCCTCACATCCATTCCCGGCAACCCACACCCCGTAACAGCAAAGGCATGGCTGGCCGCGCTCGCCACCAGCCGTTTATACCCCGACCCGTGCCCGCTGGCACGCCGGCGCAAGGCCATCGAACAGATGGAAACGTTCGAACCGGAACGGATCGACGTCGACGTGAGAATGCATGCCGGGAAAGGGGGCGTTTGCCGGAAGAGAGGATGCCGCCGGGAGAGGAAAACTCCGTTATGCCTGCCGCTCACCCTCGCCGAGGCCGGATTCGCCGCCTCCCCGCACCCTCAGCAAACCGGCCTTTTCAGAATCGGACAGGCCTGGCAGCGCGCCCACCACCTGGCTCACCTGCGCGCCGGTCAGTTTGACCGCTTCCAGGATATTGTCGGGCAGGGCGGGGTCGTGCGCACCGTTGTCCAGATGCCGCGCGGTGTTCACCGCCAGGCAGGCCATGCGCGCCCGAATGCCGTCGTCGCCCCGTACAAGTTGCCTGATCAGGGGCGGCAGGCCCCAGTCCTCGATCATCCGCAGGGTGATATCCATGAATGCGAAGCCGCAGGCCTGTTGCTGGGATTGGATGCTGCGGCTGGCGCGACCGCTGGCAAGCTCGTCCAGGGCCTTCTGCGGCAGGTCCGGGGCGAAGGCCCAGAGCTCGATTTCTCCGGCATTGGCCAGCAACGCGGCCATGGCCAGTTCGCCCGGATCAAGGTCATGGCGCATCCCCCCCCAGGCCAGGGCGACCCGGGCCGCCAGGGAAGCGCGGGCCTCACAGGCCATGAAGCCGACATTGTCCGACGCCGCCGACGGGGCTGATTCCACCTGCTCGCGGAACAGCTGGGTGCCCAGGGCCAGAACCACCCCGAGGGGGGTGGTGATATCCCGTGCCAGTCGCCTGGGCAATCTCCGGTTGGCTTCCTTGAGCAAACGCAGCGCCAGCAGCGGGTCTTCCAACAACAGGGCGGCGTAGGCCTGGCCGGAGAGGGTTTCCTCCGCCCTGCTTTCCACCTCCCGCAAGGCGCTCTTGGTGGCTGCTTTGATCGGCAGGTCGACATGCTCGAAATAGGCAGCCCACTGCCGCGCGCCCCACCAGCTGTGTCCGCTCATGCCGGTCACTCCTTGACCCCGTGACTGTGTCAATGTAGTCGAGGGACTGCTTAATTGATAGGCATGAGGCCCCGGGTGTCAGGACCGCTCGGTGGCCTCCTCGCCGAAAACCATCCGCCACAGGGCCTTCACCGCGCCGATCTCCTGGGCCAGACCGCCGTGTTCGGCCCGGGCGTGTTCCGCCCCCTGCAGCATGATGGCGTGTTGCCGGCGACGCAATTCCCGGTAGGCATCCGCCGCTGGCAGGGCGATCTCCTCCGGCACCAGCCTGAGTTGCCCGGCCCGCTTCAGCAAAGCGATGTTGCCGGCGTTGGCGGTCAGCTCGGGGTGCAGCGAAGCGTGGGCCAGCACCAGGAATTGCACGGCGAACTCCACATCCACCAGGCCGCCGCGGTCGTGCTTGATATCGAACAGGCGGGAAGGATTGGGATGCCCCTCCAGCATCTTCCGGCGCATCTCCAACACCTCGCCGCGCAATTTGGCGGGATCCCGCGGCTTGCACAGGACCGCTTCCCGGATCCGGGCGAAGTGCCGGCCCACGTCGGGGTCGCCACAACTGAAGCGGGCCCGGCTCAGGGCCTGGTGCTCCCAGGTCCAGGCGTGGTTGTACTGGTAATCCTCGAAGGCCTCCACGGAACTGACCAGCAGACCGGCGGCCCCGTCGGGGCGCAGTCGCAGGTCGGTTTCGTAGAGGATTCCGGCGGAGGTCATGGTGGACATCCAGGTGACCAGGCGTTTCCCCAGCCGGGCGTAGATCTCCTGGGCATCGGGATGGGGATCGTCGTACAGGAACACGATGTCCAGGTCCGATGCATATCCCAGCTCCTTGCCGCCCAGCTTGCCGTAGGCGATGACGGCAAAGGCCGGCGCGTCACGGTGCCCGCCCTTCAGGCCTAGCCAGATCAGGCGCAGCGCGGCATCCAGCAGCAGGTCGGCCAGATCGGCCAGGTGGTCGGACAGCCGCTCCAGGGTCCACATGCCCAGCAGGTCCTGGGCCAACAGGCGGAAGGTTTCGGACTGCTTGAAATGGCGCAGTTCGTCCATCTGGCGTTCCACATCACCCTCGCTTTCGGCCAGGCGGCGGGCCAGGTCTTCGCGGGCATGGGACCAGTCCGGCGGCGCCATGAGTTGGCGGGCGTCCAGAAGCGTGTCCAGTAGGAAGGGCTGGCGGGTCAGGTATTGGGCGGCCCAGGGGCTGGAGGAAACAATACGGGCCACCTGGGTCAGGGTCTGGGGATACTCCTTGAGCAGGGCCAGGTACGGCGCGCGGCGGGCGATTGCCTCCAGCAATGCGAGGATGCGGGACAGGGTTTCCCCGGCGTTGGGGAAGCGGCCCGCCACCTGGACCAGGGGCGGCAGCAGGCTGTCCAGGGCGGCCTTGTTCTTGGCCGGCAGGCTCGCGTAGCGGTTGCCTTGGCGCAACGCCTGCAACTGGGCAAGGGCATCCGCCGGCTCCCGGTATCCGGCCACAGTTAGCCGGTCCAGGGCCTCTTCAGGCGGAAGCTGGCACAGACCGGCCAGGGGGTGGCCCGTCTGGTCTTCCTGGGGGGCGCCGAACACCTGTTCGAACTGCCCGGCCACCCGCCTGCGCAGGCTGTTCAGGTGGGCCTCCAGCCCTTCCCAGTCGGCGTAGCCCATGGACGCGGCGACGCGGCGCCGGTCCTCGACGTCGTGGGGCAGATCCTGGGTCTGGGCATCGTCCAGGTATTGCAGGCGGTGCTCCAGGTTGCGCAAAAACTCGTAAGCCTTGCCCAATTCGTCGGCCTGGTCTTGGGGCAGCAGGTCGTAGGCGGCCAATTGATGCAGCAGGGCGCGGGTGGGGCGCATCCGCAGGGACTGGATGCGTCCGCCGCGGATCAGCTGGAACACCTGGGCAATGAACTCGATCTCCCGAATGCCCCCCGGACCCAGCTTGATGTTGTCGTACCGGTCCTTGCGCCGCACCTCGCGCCGGATCTGCGCGTGGAGGTCGCGCATGGCGGCGAAGGCGCCGAAGTCCAGGTACTTGCGAAATACGAAGGGGACGCGCAGGTGCTCCAGTTCTTCGAGACGGGCCCTGGAAAAATCGCCGCCGGCGACGACCCGGGCCTTGGTCCACGCGTAGCGCTCCCACTCCCGGGCCTGGGTATAGAAATATTCCTCCAGCATGGCGAAGCTGGAGGCCAGGGGGCCGGATTCGCCGTAGGGGCGCAGGCGCATGTCCACCCGGAACACGTAGCCGTCGGCGGTCTTTTCGTCGATGGCGTTGATCAGGCGCTTGCCCAGGCGGGTGAAGAATTCGAAGTTGGTCAGCCGGCGTGGCCCGGCGGTCTCGCCGTCTTCCGGAAACACGAAGATCAGGTCGATATCGGAGGAGACATTGAGCTCACCGCCCCCCAGCTTGCCCATGCCCAGCACCATGAGCCGCTGCGGCTGTCCCGCCCGGTCCAGGGGCTCGCCGTGGATCGACGCCAAGTCCCGTTGATGGAAAGCCAGGGCGGTCTGGACCGCCACTTCGGCCAGGTCGGTCAGGGTGCGCATGACCTCCCCCAGATCGCCCACCCCGGCCAGGTCGCGGACCATGACCAGGGCGAAGACCCGCTCCCGCAACCGGCGCAACCGGCGTTTGATATCTTCCTCGGAAGTGGCCTCCGATGGCAGCATGGCCATCATTTCCGCCCGGCTGACCGGCTCCGCGAGATGGGATTCCAGCCATGCGCCCAGATCGGGATGGGCCGCGAGCTGATTGTGCATCCAGCGGCTGTATGCGGCAGCGCGGGAAAGCATTTCAGGGGCTGGCAAGGCAATCATGTTGCGGTGCAAAATGCGAGAATAGGCGAAGTGGCCTAATTTTGCGCCTTCCTTAGGGGAGGAATCGAATTGTCAATCAATCAGCCGTCGAGGAGACGCATGTTATGAGCACATCCATCGAATCCGTCCTGCACGAAAACCGTGTGTTCAATCCCTCCCCGGAGTTCGTGGCCCAGGCCAATGTCTCCGGCATGGACGCATACAAGACCCTGTGCGCCGAGGCCGAGGCCGATTACGAAGGTTACTGGGGCAGGCTGGCCAGGGAGAACCTGGTCTGGAAGCAGCCCTTCGGCACCGTCCTGGACGAATCAGATGCCCCGTTCTTCAAGTGGTTTCCCGACGGCAAGCTGAACGTCTCCTACAACTGCCTCGACAAGAACGTCGAAGCCGGCCTGGGCGACAAGGTCGCCATCATCTTCGAGGCCGACGACGGCACGGTCACCAGGGTCACCTACTGGGAACTGCTCTCCCGCGTAGCCAAATTTGCCAATGCCCTGAAGGGCCTGGGCGTGAAGAAGGGCGACCGGGTAGTCATCTACCTGCCCATGTCCATCGAGGGCGTGGTGGCCATGCAGGCCTGCGCCCGCATCGGCGCCACCCACTCCGTGGTATTCGGCGGCTTCTCCGCCCAATCCCTGCGCGACCGCATCGAGGACGCCGGCGCGGTTATGGTCATCACCGCCGACGAGCAGTCCCGGGGCGGCAAGAACATCCCCCTCAAGCCGGCCGTGGACGAGGCCCTCACCCTGGGCGGCTGCGACACCATCCGCAACGTGGTGGTTTATCGACGTACCGGCGGCCCCTGCGCCATGGCAGCGGACCGCGATCTGTGGTGGCACGACGTGGTGGCGGGGCAGAACGAGGAATGCGAACCGGAATGGGTGGAGGCCGAGCATCCCCTGTTCCTGCTTTACACCTCCGGTTCCACCGGCAAACCCAAGGGAGTCCAGCACTCCACCGGCGGCTACCTGCTGCAGGCGGTCATGACCATGAAGTGGACCTTCGACCTCAAGCCCGACGACGTGTTCTGGTGCACGGCCGACATCGGCTGGGTCACCGGCCACACCTACATCACCTACGGCCCCCTGGCCTGCGGCGGCACCGAGGTGGTGTTCGAGGGGGTGCCCACCTTCCCGAACGCCGGCCGCTTCTGGCAGATGATCCAGAACCACAAGGTCAGCATCTTCTATACCGCGCCCACCGCCATCCGCTCCCTGATCAAGCTGGCCGGTGCCAACCCGGACCATCACCCCGGCAAGTACGACCTCTCCCGGCTGCGCCTCCTGGGCACCGTGGGCGAACCCATCAACCCGGAAGCCTGGATGTGGTACCACGAGCAGGTGGGCGGCGGCCGCTGCCCCATCGTCGATACCTGGTGGCAGACCGAGACCGGCGGCCACATGATCACCCCCCTGCCCGGCGTCACCCCCCTGGTGCCCGGCTCCTGCACCCTGCCCTTCCCCGGCATCATGGCCGAGATTGTCGACGAGACCGGCCATGACGTGGAATGGGGCAAGGGCGGTTTCCTGGTGATCAAGCGCCCCTGGCCCTCCATGATCCGCACCATCTGGGGCGATCCGGAGCGCTACAAGAAGTCCTACTACCCGGAAGACCTGGGCGGCAGGCTCTACCTGGCCGGCGACGGCTCGGTGCGCGATCCCCAAACCGGCTACTTCACCATCATGGGCCGCATCGACGACGTACTGAACGTCTCCGGCCACCGCCTGGGCACCATGGAAGTGGAATCCGCTTTGGTCTCCCATCCCCTGGTGGCGGAAGCCGCCGTGGTGGGCAAGCCCCACGACGTGAAGGGCGAAGCCATCGTCGCCTACGTGGTGCTGAAACAGGCCCGCCCGGTCGGCGACGAGGCCAAGGCCATCGTCAACGAGCTGCGCAACCACGTTGCCAAGGAGATCGGCCCCATCGCAAAACCGGACGAGATCCGGTTCGGCGACAACCTGCCCAAGACCCGATCCGGCAAAATCATGCGCCGCCTGCTGCGTACCCTGGCCAAGGGCGAGGAGATCACCTCCGACGTGTCCACGCTGGAAAATCCCGCGATCCTGGATCAGCTCAAAGAGGTGATCCGGTAAGGGCGCAGCCCCGACGGTGCAGCCGGTGTTGCGGGATTTCAGTGGAGGCTAACCTTCCCGCCTCAGGGAAGGTTAAGCGCGTAGCGTGGCCGTAGCTAAAATCCCGCGATCCTGGATCAGCTCAAAGAGGTGATCCAGTAAGGGAATAGCCGGCGTCCATGCAAAGAAGAAGCGGCCGAAAGGCCGCTTTTTTCATGGAACGAATCCCGGCATCAGGAACCCAGGTAGTTCGCCAGGGCCTCGATCTCCTCATCCGACAGCTTCTTGGCGATGGGCGCCATGATGGCGGTCTGCGCCCCCATCTGTTTGCCGGCCCGGTAGTCCATAAGCTTGGATTTGATCTGGTCGCGGCTCAGGACCAGGCTGGGTGTCTTGCCCATGCCCTCGCCGGTGGCGCCGTGACAGACCGCGCAGGTCGAGGCGAACTTGGCAGGTGCATCCACCTCGCCACCGGCACTGGCGGACTCCATGGCACCGCCTTCGGGGGCGGCGGCAGGGGCGGGGGCCTCGGCCATGGGGGCGGGCGCGGCGGGTTCAGCCATGGTATTCGGTTCTTCCTTCTTGCCGCAGGCGGTCAGGCCGACGCCAAGCAACAGAATCCATAAAAGTGCGGGTTTTCTCATCAGGGTTTCCTTTCAAACGGATGGAACAAAGCGAGGTGTCGGCAATTCTTCTCTAACAGACTCAATCCATGGAATGGGGTGCATGGCCATGCATCCGGAGTCAGACTTGCCCGGATCGTTTAGGGCAAAGCTTGTTGTCGAGCAACCATAACATGGGCTTCTTTCAGATAAAACCATCTGCGCTCCTGATGATCCCATGGCCCCTGACACCGGCTTGCACGCCGGCGAAGAACCCCACCAACCACTCGTCACGGATATTTGAACTTTGTGTGAGGACTTCGTGACCTCCTCTGGGAAGAATGGGCCTGGTCCGGATGGACATACCCTAAGACCACAGTGGAGACCGACCATGAAATCCCCTCGACATTTCGTAGCCGCATTGGCAATCCTGACCGCGGGCATCGCCCAGGCCTGGGGACACGATCATCCCGCGCCCTTTGAACAGGGCGCGGTCTACACCATGACCAACGCCAGCGACGGCAATGCCGTGGTGGCTTACCAGCGATCCCCCGACGGGACCCTGACACCGGCCGGGACCTACCCCACCGACGGACTCGGCCTGGGCAGCGGACTGGGCAACCAGGGCGGCGTGGTCATGAGCGACGACAACCGCTGGCTGTTCGTCGTCAATGCCGGGAGCAACGAACTGACCGTTTTCGCGGTCAGGAAAAACGGCTTGATACGGGTCCAGACGCTCGCTTCGCAGGGCGACGGCCCGGTCAGCGTGACCAGCAACGACGACCTGGTCTACGTGCTCAACGCCGGCAGCGACAGCATCGCCGGGTTCCGCATGAACCATAAAGGGAAACTTGAGCCCATTGTCCACTCCTACCGCCCCCTGAGCGGTACGGGCACAGCGCCGGCGCAGATCCAGTTCAGTCCCGACGGGCGCGACCTGGTCATCACCGAAAAGGCCACCAATAATCTGGTGGTCTACGAGGTGGACCGGCACGGCCTGCCCGAGGACACGCCGGAGATCGTATCCTCCGCGGGCCCGACGCCGTTCGGATTCGACTTCGGCAAACACCGCAACCTGTTCGTCAGCGAGGCCGCCGGCGGCGCGCCCGGCGCCAGTTCCGTGTCGTCCTACCACCTGACCCGCGACGGCGAACTCACGTTGGTCGACGGCGCGGTGCCCACCGGGCTGACCGCCGCCTGCTGGATCGTGGTCACGCCGGACGGGCGCTACCTCTATGCCACCGATGCCGGCAGCGGAGCCATCAGCGGCTACAAGATTTCCCCCTTCGGCGGCCTGACCCTGCTCGACGCAGACGGCCTGACCGCCTCCACCGGCGACGGCAGCGCCCCCATCGACATGGCCGTCAGCAACAACGGCCGCTACCTGTACGCACTGAGCACCGCCAACCACACGGTCAGCGAGTTCCGCATCAAGGCGGACGGCAGCCTGGTCTCCATCGGCACGCTGACCGGTCTTCCCGACGCCGCCAACGGCCTGGCCGCCCGCTGACGATCCGGGCGCAAGCGATACGGCCCGGACCGAAGCGGTTCGGGCCGCGTCTGGCGGAATGGCCGCCGCGAAACGATGCGATTCCCAACCAGGCCGTGCCGGTACCTCGTCACGAGAACGCAACATATCCCGGCGGACATCTTGTTTGTCCTGATTCAACCAGAAGGGCCATTCGGTGTTCCGCACAAGGCCCCGGTGGCTGGCGCTCGCCGCGCTGCCACTCCTCTCCGAACCCTCCCAGGCGGATGTCGCGGACCTGCGCGTGGCCGGCGTCACGGCGCCGAACTGCGCGACGCTGGCCAACCACCACCTGGTGCTGAACGGCGCCGGATTGAGGCGGCTGCTCGGCATGAACGGTCCGACTTCATAGTCCAGTTGCGGTCAGCAAGGCCGGTCAAGCAGTTATCAACATCCCATACCGTCGATGAAACTGAAGAACGGGCGAAGAGGAATGGCCATATGCAGCCAAGGCGTGCCTGTCTGAGGTGAAGACGGTGGAACATCCATGCAATGAACTTTTACTTGCTGAATATAAACGGCCCCGGACTCACGTCCGGGGCCGTTCACATGGCCCGCGTGGGAATCAGATAAGGCTGGGGATGCCACCGATGTAGCCGACGGCGCCACTCTTCTTGTTGTTCCAGTTGCTGTTGATATTCGCGTTCAGCGTGCTACCGGGGGCGTTCAGGATGTGACAAGCCTTAAGCCATGGACAGATAGTTCGGCGACGAAAGGCAACACGCTTCGTCGCCGACCTTAAGGTCATGGTCACGTAACACTCAATCAACATGGTTATCCGGCCTGATAGCCCGCTGTCGCGAGCATCAGCCGCACGCAAGGCCGCCCTCGCGGTCGCCGTCCTGCTTTCCATCTCGACCTTCCATGTTCAACCGGCCCAAGCCCATGATGACCGCGATCACGGGGATCGGGTCGTCCTGACTTTTTCAACCGTTGGCGACTCTCGCGAAGATCCCGCCTTGGCCAAGACCGAGCAAGACGCCATCTGGCTGGAAAACAGCAAGGCCTAGTCCCGCATCATGGGTTCCATCCACAATCAGGGCGCCAATCTGCTGTTCTTCAACGGCGACATGATCATGGGCTACGGCAACGCTTACGTGCCGGCCGACACCACCAGCGTGGATGCCATCGTCAAGTCCGATCTGGTCACGACCTATCGTCAATACGCATTCTGGCGCGGCATGGTGGCGCCTCTGATGGAAGGCGGAACCTACGTGGTGCCGTGCCCGGCAACCACGAAACCCAATGGAAGGCCGGCGGCAAGAAGTCCCTCGATGTCAACGAGAATGCCTGGCGCGCCAATATGGGCGATCTGATCCTGGATCAGGCCCGCTTCACCGACCTGTTGGGCGCCGCACCGGCGAATTTCGACGTGGCCGATTCCCACTTCGCCGTCATTAATACCGATCCCACCGGCAATGACGGCCATGCGCCACTGAACTGGCTCAAGGCCGACCTGACGCAGCCAAGCTGCGTGGCGCCAAGCACTTCTTCGTGTTCGGCCACAAGCCCGTCTTCACCTACAACTACATCGACGCCGCCACCGGCCTGCCCATTACCAAGCCGGCCGGTTTCGACACGGATACGGTTGGCCGGGATGCCTTCTGGAAGGTGATCGAAGCCTACGACGCCACCTATTTCTGCGGCCACGAGTACATCTACGACATGATGCAGCCGCGCAAAGCCGAGGGCGGCAAGGCCTGGCAGGTCCTGATGGGTTCCGGCGGTTCCCCGTTCGAGGCCGATAGCTTGACACCCGACAACCCGGCCTCGGACCGCATGTATGCCTGGGCCACCGTCAATGTCTACCGCAGCGGCAAGGTGCGCATCGACGCCTACGGGTTCGATGACCAGTACGGTCCCACCAAGCATCTGAGGACCGTGGTCCTGCCTCACTCACCACCAGAGCATCATTGAAGCGCAAACCCCGTCCCCACGGCGGGGTTTGCAATAAGCGCGGACCACACAGATAAGCGTATGGCCGCTGGGCTTTGGCATCCCCCTCAATAGCCAGATAACGCAGGCGAGGGCCGGCTACCATTCCATTTCGGCGCAAGGATGCAGCGCATGCCATGGCAGGGTGCTGGTGTCGCACATTTCATGGCAAATCCAGATGTATCCGCCGCAGGCAAGTTATCATGCCGCCTGCCAGGCGGCAGCCATGTACACTGCCCTCGCCTCGTTTACTCTGTCATGCCAAATTTCGGCGTTGTGCTGTGCGCCGGGCTCGCCGCGCGGCCTGTCGGCCTCCGCCAATCCCCGAGGATCTGGAGCATGTTCGAACTGATCCGGGCCTACTGGCCGGAATACCATAACTACCGCAACAAGCTGCTGGTAGCCTTGGTCGCCATGCTGATGGTGGCTGGGGCAAGCGCATCCATCGCCTGGATGATCAAACCGCTCCTGGACGAGATCCTGGTCAACAAGAACGCGTCCATGCTTTACCTGCTGCCTGTGTTGATCGTGCTGGCCTACCTGGTGAAGGGCGTGGGCGCTTACGTACAACAGAACGTCATGGGATTCGTGGGCCAGGACATCGTGCGCAAGGTGCGCGACCGCCTGCTGTCCCACCTGCTGCACCTGGATCTCGCCTTCTTCTATCGCTACCACTCCGGTGAGCTCATCAGCCGCGTCACGGGGGACATCGGCCGCATCCAGAACGCGGTCTCCACCAGTGTGGCCACACTGGTGCGCGAGACCATGACGGCGATCGCGCTGATCGGCGTGGTGATCTATCAAAGCCCGTCGCTGGCCTTCATTAGCCTGGTGGTGATCCCGGCGGCTTATGTTCCGGTCAACCTGATCTCGCGCCGGTTGCGGCGCATCTCCCACACTGCCCAGGCGCGCAACGCCGCGCTCAGCGCCAACTTGTCCGAGATGTTCGCCAATGTCGAGGCGATCAAGGCCTATCACACCGAGGCCTTCGAGGCCGACCGTTTCGCCCTGGCCAATCAGGCCTGCCTCGACATAAGCATGAAGTCGATACGCATCGCTGGACTGGTGGTGCCGGTAATGGAATTGTTCTCTTCCTTCACCGGCGCCGCGGTCATCGCCGTGGGCGGCAAGCAGGTGATCGACGGCGACCTGACCGTGGGCGCCTTCTTCTCCTTCATGACGGCCCTGTTCATGGCGGTGGACCCCATCCGCCGCCTGTCCCAGACCTATACCCAATTCCAGGACGCCGTCGCCGCTCACGAGCGGATCCAGTTCATGATGGCGCTCGATCCCGAGGTCAGGAGCGGAGACGCGGAGTTGATGGATGTCTCGGAGATCGCATTTGATGAGGCCAGCCTCGCCTATGGCGACAAGGAGGCCCTGCGGGAGGTCAGCCTGACCGCGAAGAAAGGCGAGGTCGTTGCCCTGGTGGGGGGCAGCGGCGGCGGCAAGAGTTCGATCGCCAGCCTGCTGCTGCGCTTCTTCGACGCTTCTGCGGGCGTGGTGTCCCTCAACGGCCAGGACATCCGCAACTATTCCCTGACCTCGGTACGCAAACGGATCGCCATCGTCACCCAGCAGGTGCATATCTTCAACGACAGCATTGCCGCCAATGTGGCCTACGGCGCGGTGATCGACGAGGCGCGCGTAACCCTCGCGCTGCAAAAGGCCAACCTCTGGCAGCACGTCGCCGCACTGCCCGAGGGCATCCACACCGTGCTCAACGAGGCGGGGACCAACCTTTCCGGCGGCCAGCGCCAGCGCATCGCCATCGCCCGCGCCCTGTTCCGCGATCCGCGCGTGCTGATCCTCGACGAAGCCACCAGCGCCCTCGACAACCAGAGCGAGGCGGCGATCCTCGAAACGGTGCGCGCCCTCGCACCGGATATCATCACCATCGTCATCGCCCATCGCCTGAAAAGCGTTGAAATGGCGGACCGCATCTATCTCATCCAGGACGGCAAGGTGGTCTGCCAGGGCGGCCAGGCGGAACTGATGCGGGACTGTGTCCAATTCCGGGAGTTGTATCAGTGAGGTTCAACCTGAAAACCCCGTGGGGAAGAGCGATCGCCTGGCTCCATGCCATGCTGGTCGAGCACAACTTCACCAACCTCGTCCGCTTCAACTTCCACCGCATCTCGGACGAGGCGTTCCGGTCATCACAGCCCACCATGTGGCAGATGCGTCGCGTCGTGAAGAAATACGGCATCAAGACCATCATCAACCTCAAGGGCGCCAATGCCGACTCCGCCTACTGGGCCTTCGAGAAGGAACAATGCGAAAAGCTCGGGGTCCGGCTGGTCAATGTCCATATCACATCCCGCAGCATCCCCGATGCCAAGCGGATTCGCGACGCCAGGGAGGTGTTCGAGACCATCGAGTATCCGGTGTGGATGCATTGCAAGGCGGGCGCGGACCGCGCCGGGATCTACGCGACTCTGTACCAGCATTTCAGGCTCAACATTCCCATCGAGGAAACCGATCAGCTCCGGCTGTGGCCATTCGGCCATTTCCGGCATTCCAACGCCGGCAAGATGGATTACTACCTGGATCTGTACAGGGACTACCACAAGTCCCATCCGGAGGTAGGGCTCCTGGAATGGGCGGAACACATCGCCGATCGCGACAGGATCAGTCGTGAATTCAAGGCCGGAGGGCTGGCCAGCTTCATCAACGATTACGTGCTCAGGCGCGAGTAATCGACGCGCCTGAGCACGACACGGCGACACCCTGGATCGCATCGCGCGATTTCTCTTGTAGCAGTGGAATACAGGGCGGTTGACCAATCCGCGGCCCGGAACATCGGGCAAAGATCTCCATCCCAACGTGGATCACACTCCCCAGTTTGCGTCCCTCTGTGCCGTTCGCGAGTACATACAAGAGGATTTCTGGCGTGTCCGATCATTGACGACGACCATGCCCATCCGGGGTAGTGGGCACATCCAATATTGACAATCTTTATCGATCAAGCTCAGCCCAGGGGCCTTTACAAGCCCCCGATTCAGGGCCTGCCAAACATCGAAATAAAGGTAAATCAGCAGTCACTTATGCACATTTTTATATTGACAGACATCAATTCAGTAAGTAGGCCTACTGCAGCGATGGCTAATTACAACCTATTGTTTTATATATTCTATTTAGCTGCATAAATATTGTGCACGGTCTGTAACCCCCAGCGTTGTAAGCTTGTTTTCAGGTTTGTGACGCAGTTTTCAACACTGTTATCCACAGGTCCCGTGGACAACCTTTAAAGATGTATTCGGATGAAGAGGTTCATTCGCACACCTGCGAAATCACTTTAAGAACAAGATTCTGTTTATGGACGTCGGCGTGAGCGTTATGGACAGTGGGTGATCCTGTTCTTCCTATAATGCCGTCCAAGTCTGACCGCTTTGCAAAATACTCGGCCCCCTCGCAATGGCACTCAGCTTCAATGTACTGGACGCCAAGGCCATAGCGTTGGACTCGCAACCCGTTCTCCACGCCGCCTTCCATCAGATGGACAATCTAATCGCCAATAGGGTCATGAAGAAATTGACGCTCCCGACCCGTCTTTACCTGATTGGCACCTTCATCCTTATCGCCGGCTTGGGGGCAGCCGCCTTGGTTTCCATGATGGCCGAGGATGACGGCAACGATGCCGCAGGCCGTGAATTCGGGGGCGGACAGGCTTATGCAACCAGTCCTATTGATTCCAAGCCCTTTATTCACGACCTGGAACTCTATGGCGGCAAAGGTGCCGTGTTGGCTGTTGAGTTCGATCGATGGTTTGAGAGGCTGTGGCAGGGAAGACAGCTTGCCCATACGCTGGCCTGGCTTGCCGTCGGGCTAGCCACTGCCTGTTTTCTGGCGGCCAATCATCTGTCTGATCAACTACCCGGTGAGCACGATGATGGCTGATACATTGAATGCTTACCTGAGTCGATGGACCCACACACGTTCTGTAACGAGGGCAATGCAAACATGAAAATCCGTGACCTTTTCGGCGGGGTGCTTTGAGATGCGCCTCGATAACGAACGCGACAGTGACAACATCGAGGATCGCCGTGGCGACACCGGCGGTTTCTCGATCGGGGGACGCCATATCGGTATCGGTGGGGTGGTGCTCGCCCTGGTGGTGTCCTATTTCACCGGCATCAATCCTTTGACCTTCCTGGGCTTGAGCGGCAACCCGTCCCCGACGGTCACCGCCCCCGCCCATCGTCCGCCACCGGAGGACCAGGCAGCCCATTTCGTCGCAAAGGTCCTCGCATCCACGGAGGACACCTGGACAGAGATATTTCGGCAGAACGGCAAGACCTACCAGGACCCCAAGCTGGTGCTGTTCACCGGCAGCACCCCCACGGCCTGCGGCAACGGGCAATCAGCCATGGGACCGTTCTACTGCCCCTTGGATCGCAAGGTCTATATCGATCTGGACTTCTATCGGGAACTGAAGGACCGCTTCCATGCACCGGGCGAGTTCGCAGAGGCTTACGTGATCGCCCATGAGGTGGGCCACCATGTCCAGAACCTGCTCGGGACATCGGGCAGGGTCGAGGAAGCAAGGCGAGTCGCCAGCAAGGCGAAGTCCAATGCCCTGTCCGTGCGACTGGAATTGCAAGCAGACTGCTACGCCGGGGTGTGGGGCAAGCGGGCCGACAGCATGCAGCAGATCCTTGAGCCGGGAGAAGCGGAAGAGGCCATTACCGCAGCCTCGGCCATCGGCGATGACCGGTTGCAGGAGCGGGCACGCGGCTATGTGGTGCCCGATAGCTTCACCCACGGTTCGTCTGAACAGCGGGTGCGATGGTTCCGACACGGTTTTGATTCGGGGGACCCCAGGCAGTGCAATACCTTCAAGGCGGCGACGCTATAGCGTGGTCAAGCCCGCCTTGTCTCAAAGCGCCCACCAAAATCAACAACACCCAAGCATCTGATAATTGGTCAGCCCTGCCGGCATTTGTTGTCAATCAGCGACGACGCCTCGAAGTTCCGGCTCTACCTGGAGCCGAAGCTCGGCCACCTGGCGCTGCTGTCGGCGATTTTCCGCGAGGCGGTGGAGTGGGGTCGGCTGGAGAGCAACCCGTGGCGGGTATCACATACATGCTCTTTCGTTTCAACATGGTATGCCTCACACACAAAATTTCTGACAGGCTCGGGATATGGTGGCTTATGTCAGACATGTCCTTGGTTGCAAGTGAGCTTCCCACCTTAGCGGTCGGGGCTGGTTGGCAAGCCCGAGCCACGCCGTTTTCGTGCACTTCATTGGAATTTATAGAACGACCTGTTGAGATAAGCGCCTACATCCCGCTGCTCTTCCTGGGAAAGCCCAGCGTGGGTGCCCTCGTTGCAGCGGCCGATTTGGGCCGCCAGGGCATCCACAGACCTGATCTTGTGGTCTGGCCGAAGGTAGATACTGGAACCGTCACCTCCGAATTTGGAGACGTGGCAGGACATGCAGTGTCGTTCCACCAGCGCCTTGCCGTTGTCGGCGCCACCTAGGTCAAAGGGCCCGGCCAAGGCCGGCGTGAGCACCGCATACAAGACGGCGCAATATATATAGCGTTTCATCGACTTCTCCTATCTCATGCTGGGCGGAGGGGCCTGGCAGCAACGCTCAGTTCGCCGCCCGAATCAGCCAATAGATACCGGACACCCCCGTTAGGGGCACTCTTCTCGCGGTGTAAGATGGGCTGAAGTCAGGCGCCCTTCTTTAAGCCTTTTAGGTCTTGCTTGACGTCACCAAACTTTGCTTGAGCTTCGCCGACAATATTTTGAACCTTGCCTTTAACTTCCAGCGTCTTGTTTCCAACTAGCTTGCCGGCAACTTCCTTGATCTTGCCTTTCGTTTCTTCGACTCGGCCTTTAACTTGGTCTTTGTTGATGCTCATGATTTGCTCCTGATAACGTATGCCGGTAAACGGCCGGCACGCCGTACTCGAAGATTTTGGAAGCCAAGGCGTGGCACCAAGGATTTCCTCATTGGGTCGCCAACAAAACGTAGAGCACCAATCCAATACGCCAATGGCGTCTTGGTAGGTCACGTTTTTCCCAACCGCAGTAAATAAGTACGCCGGTTTACCGGATGAGTCTGTACGCCGTCGCACAGATGGGCGTCATGGTGGTTACCCTAAATTTTGATTGCTTTATCCCTGGGTTCAGTTTCCCCGCAGCCGCCGCTCGATTAGCAGCGGCAAACGTAACAGGAAACCCAGCACCAGGCGTAGGTGCATCCAGGTCAGCAGGATGTTGTCGCGCAGGTAATTGAAGTGCGACACGCCACCCTGGTCGGCGCGCAGGTACTTCACCGGTGCCGGCAGGTTGATGGGGCGCACGCCGCGCCAGCACAGGCGCACCGCGGCCTCTGGATCGAAGTCGAAGCGGCGCATCCAGCGCTGGCCATGCATCACCTGGCGCAGGGAAGCGATGGGATAGACGCGGAATCCGTATAGGGAATCGCCGATGCCCATCCAGAGGGTCTCCAGGTTGGCCCAGGCGTTGGATAGCTTGCGGCCCTGCACGCGCAGGTTTGGTGCGCTGGCGTCGAACACCGGCACACCCAGCACCATGCAGGCCGGGGCCGCCTTCGAGGCGGCCATGAAGGACGGGATGAGGTCGGCCGGATGCTGGCCGTCCGAATCCATGGTGAGCACGTGGCTGTAGCCTTTGCCCGCGGCGAGGTCGAGACCGTGCAGGACTGCAGCGCCCTTGCCGCCGTTTACGGGCAACACGATCACCCTGAGACCGGGATCAACCGCAGCCATTTCCTGCAAGCCGGCGGCGGTGCCGTCGCTGCTGCCATCCACCACCACCCATACCGGGGTCCATTGCTGGCGGGCGGCGCGCACCGTGTCATAGACCTTGGCGCCGGGGTTGTAGCTGGGGATCAGCACCAGGTGGCTGGCGGAGGCGTTCATATCAGGTGCCATGGTTGGCTTGCGCCGCATCGGGCGCAACGCTCTGCGCTGCGCCGGGCGGCCGCAAACGGGGCTCCTTGCCGAGTTCATCCATGAAGTAGCGCTCCAGTTCGCCGCTGAATATCCCGGCCTTTTCCGGCGGCTCAAAGCGGCGACCGAGCCGGATGCGATAGGTGATAGGCATGGTCGGGCGACGAAACAAAGGCCAGCCCTTGCTGAGAAAAGCCGAGTCGGTCTCGATGAACACGGTCTGGATCGGCACCTTTGCCCGTCTCGCGATGAGCGCGGCCGTGCCCTTGCAGGTATTGATCGGCCAGCGGGTGGTACGGGTGCCTTCGGGGAAGAGCAGAAGCTGACTGCCATTTTTTAGTTCGTCCACGGATTGCTTGATCATGCTCAACTGCGCGTCGTTGCGGATGTAGCCGGCCAGGCGGGCGCCGGCGCCAAGGAAGGCATTATCGACGAGGGTGGCTTTCATGACGCAAGCCACATTGGGCAGCCGAGAGATGACCATCAGGGCATCGAGCAGGCAGGGGTGGTTGGGGGCGATGACCAGCGGGCCTTGGCCGCGCAGGGCGTCGAGCGCCGTGAGGTCGAAGCGGCAGGCCCCGACCAGGGCAAGCGCGCCCAGGTAGATGCGAAAAATGGTCGTGATGGCCCAGCGCCCGAGCGCGATCGGCCCAGCGTTTCGGCACGACGTAATAGAGCGGCACGGAGAGCATCGACCAGGTCAGGGTCAGCGTACCGAGCAGTCCCAGACCGAACCACAGAGCGGCGTATTCGTAGAGCCGATGCAACCAGCGCCATGCCATGCCGGGCAGCGAAGCCAAATCAGCGCTCACTCGACCGCCTCGACGCGGGTGGACGATTGCCCCAGGATCCAGGCGATGCCAATGCCGACGGCAAAATAGTGGTCGCGCTGCACCAGCGGGCTGTCTGCGAAGGCCGCGCCCTTGAGGGTGTCCCAGCGGGCAAAGCCCCCGACCCAGTATTTCGGGTAACGCTTGGAGACGGCCACCAGGAACTGGGAGCCGGCATAGCCGCTCTTGGCGGCGTAGGCGGGACGGCTGGCGGTGGCATACTGCGGGGCGACCGCGTAGAAGTATTCATGATTGCGCTCGGAGCCGTACATGGGGCCGGCCAGCATGCCCAGGTTCCAGCCGGGCAGCCCGGCCACGTCGAGGATGTCCATATTGACTCGTGGCGAGAAGACCCAGCCGATGTCGTCCACCCCGCCTTTCACGGTGAAGGCGTTGCGCACCGGCAGACGCAGGTCAAGCTTGTAGCGCCGGTTATTGCTACGCCACAGGTTGAGGTCGAGCGAGGGGCCGAACTCCAGCGTCGCTTGCAGGTCGGGCATGCCCTGCCTTGCCCGATTCTTGTCGCTGTTCACGGGCAGCGAGGCGGCGACGCTGACGTTGAGTTCGATGCGGTCGTTGTCGAAAAGGGTGCCGCGAATGCCGTGCCGATCCGCTTTGAGGAAGTCCCCGCGATAGACGATGTAGGGAAACGGCATGGCGTAGAGGTGGGTTTCGTCCGAACCGCGATAGTCCGGGAAGGACAGGGCGCTCATGCCGATGCCAAGCTCCCACAGGGGTTTTTCAGCGGCGCAGGCGTGGCCAGGGGGAAGGCAAATCAGTAGCAGCGCGGCGAGGTTGATCAGGCGATGTTGGAGAGTCATGGCATGGTCCCTACTCGAATACCCACTTGCTTGGTCTGGCGGCGGTTGCCGAGGATGTTGTCGCGTCCGGAGTTACCGATGATGCTAGCGCCTTTACGGCCGGCATTGCGAAGCAGAATCCCGTCGAACAGGGAACGGCGCACCTGATAGGCGTGTGGCATCGAGTTATCCCGGACTTCGGCGAACTCGAACATCTGGTGATGCTCGTGCCAGTCGGAGACGAATTTCGCCCCAAATTATTCATGCTGGTTGGCACAACCTCGACAGGTATGCCCAGCTTCCCGAACAGCGCCAGGTTGGCCGGCAGCAGCGTGGCGGCAGTCGAGCCGGCTGGGCCGCCACCAATCACCAGGACATTACAACTGTTTCTCGTATAGTGGGCTAGCGTGGGATCGCATGACACAAGACTCTCCCTGGTAGACGGCAGTACCGCTAAAAGCGGCCTGTCCTCATGAACTGAAAGCACGCGAATACTACCCAAACAACCCTTGTTGCTAATAGCTCACACAGACGTCCCGGTGCTGATGGCGTTCCCAGCGAGGTGAGCGAGATCAAGGGCATCGCAGAGGCGACCACGATGCTCGTAGAAACCATTTTCGCGGTGATCATGAAGCACTCCCGTAGAGTCAATCCCTGCTCAATGGCAGCGCGAGCCTTCAGCCTTCAACGAGTAATAGACTCGCTGGGGCACCTGTACCCTCTAGGCGGTGGTGCTGTTGCGATCCTGGGCTTTGCGGGGAGAACACCCGGAAAGTAATGTCAACCCGATGACACGCCAACAAGCGGCGCTTGTTGGTTCCCTCCGGGCTATGCGCTCCGGCGGTTGGTTACCGCAAACGTTGAGTGTCCGTATTGGGCAAACATGCGGACAGCCAGCTGTAACAGCTTGACCGTCTGAATCTGGCCGAACCCGGCCGGTCAAGCAACGCTCGGCCGAGAGTTGCTTATCTCTGCAGGTCATATATTGAAGCAGCAAGTCATGCCGGATCACATAGGATCGGGTGCGATCAGCGGTAACAGGCTGCGGCTGCGCTAATCCGGCCTACTTGGTCAAGGCCAGGAACAGTTCGGGCAGTTTCTCCGGCAGGCGCTGGATGTTGTCGATCACCGTGTATTGCCGGCCGAAGATGCCGCTGACGTATTCATCGGCCTTGGGGTCGAGGCTGATGCAGTAGGTGAAGATGCCGGCCCGGTCCAGCTCCTTCACCGCCTGGCGGGTGTCCTCGATGAGCAACTGTTCGTCCTGGGTATCCACGTCGGAAGGCTGGCCGTCGGTGAGGATCAGCATGAGCTTCTTGTCGGCGGGGCGCGCTTCCAGGTAGTGGGCGGCGTGGCGCATTGCGGCGCCCATGCGGGTGGACCAGCCGGCCTGCATGGCGGCCAGGCGCCCCTTGGCGTCGTCGCCCCAGCGTTCGCCGTAACCCTTGATGTGCAGGTAGCGCACGTCGTGGCGGGTGTTGGAGTGGAAACCTGCGATGGCGAACGGGTCGCCCAGTTGCTCCACCGCCCAGGCCAGCAGGGACACGGCCTCCTGGGAGAGTTCCAGGATGGTCTGGTCACTGCCGGCGGCCTTTTCGTTAAGGGATTCCGAAAGGTCGAGCAACAGCATCACGGCGATGTCCCGGCCGGAGGTGGTGTGGCTCATGTTGATGCGCGGGTCGGGATTGGCGCCGCCCTTGAAGTCGATGAGGGAACGGATGGCCACGTCCAGGTCCAGTTCGCTGCCCTCCTCCTGGTAGCGGATGCGCACCTTGTCCTGGGGCTTGAGCAGGTCGAGGAGGCGTTTCAGGCGCTTGGCCAGGGCGGCATGCTTTTGCAGCAGCCGGTCGATATCGGCCGGATTGCCCTTGGGGTGCAGGGCCTCGTAGACGCTGGCCCAGTCCGGGCGGTAGGTCTGGCTCTTGTAGTCCCACTCCGGATAGTGGCGCGGCGGCAGGCCCTTCAATTCTTCACCTGGTTCGATCTTGCGTTTCTCGTCGAAGGCCTCCTCCTCGTCGCCCTCCTCGATGAAGCGCCACATCTGGCGGTTGTCGTCGCGGTAGTCCACCACCGTGTCGGTGAAGTGGACCTTGGCGAACTGGTCGCTCTGGCGGCGGGTCTTGGCAACATAGCTCAAGGCCAAGGAGGCGATCTCCTTGGTGCTGCTTGTTTTCGTGGACTCGCCTTGCACCATAAGGGCGTGGAAACGCGCCACGTAATCCAGCAGGTCGGCGTCGCGATAGCCATGCTCCGGGTCAAGCAGGGCGCGGGAAAGCATGGCCATGCGATGGCGCAGGCAGGAGGTGGTTTCCTCGTCGCAGGCCCCTTCCACCGGTCGGGGATGCAGCGCCAGGAGGGTGCGGCGTAAACCGGGATACTCGCGGCAGAGCAGGGTTTCGATGCGGCAGTCCTCGAAGAACTCAACCGCCATGCGCTGGAACGGGCTCCAGTTGTCGGCGATCTGGGCCTCGGTCCAGCGCCGGTGGCCGACCATGTGGGCCAGGGTGGCGCGGTAGCGGTCCAAACCAGAAATCTCGCCGGCATCTTCGTACACGTCCGGGATGCGCATCCCCAGCTTGTCGTAATAGGGCACCGGCCTGCGCAATTCGTCGAAAGCGGTGGAGTATGGCACCAGTTGGTCGACGTCATTCCAGAGGCCGCGCAGGTACAGGTCCAGCTTGCGTTCCACGTCCATGAACAGGGTACCGTGGCGCTCCCGCTGCAGCACGGCGCGGCTGTCGGCGGATTGCAGGCTGAAGTAGTCCTTCTGCCGTTCCGGGTGGCTGCTGTAGTTGCGGATGCCGTAGTCCACCCAGTTGTTCAGGCCGGCCATGCTGAGCTGGGAGAGCAGGAACGGGGCCTGGGCGAAGAAATCAGGCAGGCCGGGGCTGGGGAAGGTGGTGTGGTGGCCGTGGATGGAACCGGTGGTGCGCTCCATGAAATCCAGGGTGATGTCCAGGTAGTGCCGCATCTGATCCCGGGAATGCAACTTGCGCGCGACAGGGGCCAGGGTCTCCAGGAAGGGGGTGATGGCCTTGCCGTTGGGGGACTTCTGCATGCGCTGGATCACGCCCATGACATCGGCCAGCGCATCCTCGCCCAGGTATTTGGCGGCGGAGGGCCATTCCTCCAGGAACGCCAGCATGGGCTCGACGCCTCGCCCCAGCTTGCCGATGACCCGGGCCTCCTCCAGGTAGGCGTCGATGCCCGGGCGCGTGAGGATGGCCAGGGCCTCGGCCATGACATCCTCGAACACGTCCTCCACCGGCTTGAATCGGGTGTCGAGTTGGGCCCAGTAGGCCTTCATCAGGGGGTGCTGGTATTCGGTTTTGGTCATTTCATTCCTCACCCCTCCCCCGCCGGGGGAGGGGCCGGGGGAGAGGGGGCGACACTTGCCCAATGAATCGCGGTGGCCGAGTTGTTCCCTCACCCCAGCCCTCTCCCGAAGGGAGAGGGAGAAACACATTACGCAAAGGTGGCGTCGATGGCGTGATCGAGCGTCTCGCGGATGTCGGCGTCGTCGGTGATCGGACGCACCAGGGCCATGCGGCAGGCGTCCACTGGGTCCACGCCGTCCTTGATCAGGGTGGCGGCGTAAACCAGCAGTCGGGTGGAGATACCTTCGTCCAGGCCGTGGCCTTTCAGGTTGCGCGCGGTCTGGCCGATCTTCACCAACTTGCCGGCGGTGGCTTCGTCCAGGCCGGCCTCTTTGGCCAGAATGGTGGTTTCCAGCTTGGCGCCCGGGTAGTCGAAATCGAAGGCGGTGAAGCGCTGTTTGGTGGACTGCTTCAGATCCTTCATCAGGGACTGGTAGCCGGGGTTGTAGGAAATCACCAACTGGAAATCCGGGTGGGCTTCGATCAGTTCGCCCTTCTTGTCCAAGGGCAGGACA
Organism: uncultured Pseudomonadota bacterium; assembly: GCA_963713085.1. Classification (GTDB taxonomy): domain Bacteria; phylum Pseudomonadota; class Gammaproteobacteria; order Burkholderiales; family Thiobacillaceae; genus PFJX01. The sequence continues at coordinate 129,694 of CAVQKQ010000009.1, forward strand.
CGGCGATGGTCGGTGAGCGGGTGGATCACCACGGTGGTGTCCTGGCGCGCCTCGACGATCTCGTCGAGATAGCAGATCGCGCCGATGCGGGCCGCGACGGTCAGCGGCCCGTCCAGCCAGCGGGTGCCGTTGGCCTCCAGCAGGTAGCGGCCGACCAGGTCGCTGGCGGTCATGTCCTCGTTGCAGGCCACGGTGATGAGCGGCTTGCCCAGCTTCCAGGCCATGTACTCGATAAAGCGGGATTTGCCGCAGCCGGTGGGACCTTTCACCATGACGGGCAGGCGGTTGCGGTAGGCGGCCTCGTACAGCGCCACCTCCTTGCCCTGGGCCTGGTAGTAAGGCTCCTTGTGGACCCTGTATTGCTCTTTGTCAGTCATTGTCATTCCTCGAGCGGAAAGAAAAACGCCCCCAGCAAGCCGGAGGCGTTATCACTCTTGCAGCGGACGTTCGGCTTACTTGTGCACGCCCAGCTTCTCGCGCCAGCCGGGATACAGCTTGTCGGCATCGCCGGGGAACGATTCGAAGGCACGGGCGAATTCCTTGTGCTCTTTCGCGAACTCGATCGGGTCGGCACCGGCTTTCCAGCACTCGTAGGACTGGCGCAGGGAGATCGCGCCGGCGGCTGGAGAGTCGATGTGGCCGTAGGAGCCGCCACCGGCGGTGTTGATGACATTGCCGTGGCCGAGGTTCTCGAAGAAGCCGGGCAGACGCAGCGCGTTCATGCCGCCGGAGATGATCGGCGTGGTGGGCTTCATGCCGTGCCACTTCTGGAAGTAGACCGGACCTTGCGCCTCGTCGCGCTCGATCATGTAGGCGATGTTGCGGTCGTCTGCGCCACCTTCCATCTTGCCGTAGCCCATGGTGCCGACGTGGATGCCGGAAGCACCTTGCAGGCGGGACATCTTGGCCAGCACGAAGGCGGTGTAGCCGCGGCGGGCGGAGGGCGAGGTGATCATGCCGTGGCCGGCGCGGTGGTAGTGCAGGTACTGGTTGGGGTACTGGCGGCGAGCGGTGGTGATCATGCCCGGGCCGCCAACGAAGCCGTCGACCAGGAAGGCCACCTTGTCGGCGTCGGAGCCGAAGGTTTCCAGGCCGAAATCGGCGCGGGCGCACATCTCGTAGTGGTCGTCGGCGGTGATGTTCAGGGAGAACAGCTTGGCCTGGCCGGTCTCGTCCTGGGCGCGCTTCATGGCGTCGTACACCAGCGGCAGGACTTTCTTCAGCGGGCAGAACACCTGGTTGCCCTGGGGTTCGTCGTTCTTGATGAAGTCGCCGCCCAGCCAGAACTGGTAGGCCGCGTGGGCGAAGGGCTCGGGACGCAGGCCCAGCTTGGGCTTGATGATGGTGCCGGCGATGTAGCCGCCGTCCTTGACCGGGCGGCCGAGGATGCGCCACAGGTCGGAGATGTCCTTGGCCGGGCCGTCGAACAACTGGATGGCGCGATCAGGCACGTAGAAGTCGATCATCTGGCCGTGCTCGATGTCGCCCATGCCCTGGTTGTTGCCGATCACCAGGGTCAGGAAGGAGACGATCATCATGCGGCCGTCGGTGACGTTGCGGTCGAACAGCTCGAGCGGATAGGCGATCCGCATGTCCTCGGCGGCTTCGTCGATGTAATAGACCAGCGCGTCGACGCCCTTGGTGAAGTCGTCGGTGGTGGAGACCTCGACGTTGGTGCCGGTGGAGGATTCGGCGGCGAAGTGGGCGGCGGCTTCCAGGTAGCCGTGGCCGGACTTGGGCTTCATCTTGTAGGCGACCAGGATGTGCTTGCCGCCCTTGATCAGGTCTTCTTCCTTCAGGCTCAGGTCGGAATAACGTGCGGATTGATCCATTACTTTCTCCTTAACAGATAGGGATGTAGGGATTGGTGAATATTCCTGACCAAGATGCATGGCCCTACGTGGAATGCGGTGAACTATAGCCCAAGCAATCCATAAGAATAACTAACGATAACTGATATATGAGATAAGCAATTACTTATAATAATTCCATGCTCCATCTCACCATACGCCAGCTCCAGATCTTCGAATCCGCCGCGCGCCACCTGTCTTTTTCCCGCGCCGCGGAAGAACTGCACATGTCCCAGCCGGCCGTCTCCATGCAGATGAAGAAATTGACCGAGGACATCGGCCAACCGGTCATGGAGCAAATTGGCAAACGCGTTCGGCTTACCCCGGCAGGCCAGGAACTGACCAACGCGGCGCGCGATGTCCTGGGCGCCCTGAAGCGTTTCGAGCTTTCCCTGGTGGCGCGCCAGGGACTGACCGAGGGCCACCTGCGCCTGGTGGCCATCACCACCGCCACCTATTTCGTGCCGCGCCTTCTGGGCGAGTTCGCCAAATTGCACCCGGGCGTCAAATTCTCCCTGCGCGTCACAAACCGGGAGCAGGTACTGGAAAGCCTGGCCTCCGGCCTGGAGGATCTCTTCATCCTGGGCCAGCCCCCGGAAGGCATGGCGGTGACCGCCGTGCCTTTCATGGAAAATCCCCTGATCGTCCTGGCCGCCCCCAATCACCCCCTGGCCCAGCACAAAAACATCCCCCTCGCCCGGCTGGCCAAGGAGCCCTGGCTGATGCGCGAACCCGGCTCCGGCACCCGCAAGGCCCTGGAGCGCCTGTTCGAGGAACATGCCCTCAAGGTCGCGCCGCGCATGGAACTGGGCAGCAACGAGGCCCTGAAACAAGCTGTGCTGGCCGGCCTGGGGATCGCGGTCATGTCGCGCCATTCACTGGCGCTGCACGCCCCCGACCAGTTCAGCATCCTCAACGTGGAAGGCTTCCCCATCCGACGCCAGTGGTACGCTGTTTACCCGGCCGGCCGACGACGTACCGTCGTGGCGCGCACCTTCCTGGATTTCCTGCTTGCCCACGGACCCCACCATGACGCCCTCTAAACCCCAAAAGTCCACCCGCGGCCACGGCAGCCACGCCACTCCGCCGAACCGGAGGCGCGGCACTACCGGCCACAGTGGCCGGGGAGAAGAATCTCCCCCCGCTGCCGGCGATCTGCCCCAGATCGGTCATGCCATCGAGGCCCTGGAACTGGCCCTGGAATTCGACCGGCCGGCCGACGTGAAGCTGTCCTACTTCTTTCGCCATTATCCCAAGCTGGGCAGCCGGGACCGAGCCTTCATCGCCGAGGCGGTCTACGGGGTGTTGCGCCGACTGCGGACTCTGCGGGCCCTGGCCGAACCGTCCACACCGAAACGCCTGCTGCTGGCCTGGATGGCCCGCCACGGCGGCTTCAACCTGCGCCAGTTCGAGGGCGTGGTGAAAGACGACGACATGGCCTGGCTCAAGCGGATCAAGTCCGTCGATTTGGCGCAACTGCCGGAAAATGTCCGCCTGGACCTGCCGGACTGGCTCATTGAACGTCTAGGGGCACAACACGGCGACGCGGCCGGCGACAGTTTGGCAACCCTGGCCGAGGCCCTCAACCGGCCCGCCCCACTGGATCTGCGCGTCAACCCTCTCAAGGTTGACCGGGACGAGGTGCTCAAGAGGCTCAACGCCCAGGACATTCCGGCCGCGCCCACGCCTTACTCCCCCTTCGGCATCCGGTTGCAGGGCAAGCCCGCTCTGCAGAAGCACCCCTTGTTCCTGGACGGCAGCATCGAGGTCCAGGACGAGGGCAGCCAACTCCTGGGCCTGCTCCTGGCGCCCAAGCGGGGCGAGATGGTGTGCGACTTCTGCGCCGGCGCGGGGGGCAAGACCCTGCTGCTGGGCGCGCTGATGCGCAACAGCGGCAGGTTGTATGCCTTCGATGTCTCTGAAAAGCGCCTGGCCAAGCTGAAGCCGCGTTTGGCCCGCTCCGGCCTGTCCAATGTGCAAGCCCAGGTCATCGACCACGAACGGGACACCAAGGTGAAGCGGCTGACCGGCAAGTTCGACCGGGTGCTGGTGGACGCGCCCTGTTCCGGCCTGGGCACGCTGCGCCGCAACCCGGACCTGAAGTGGCGCCAAAGCCCGGAGTCGGTGTCGGAACTGGTCGCGAAACAGGGGGCGATCCTGGATTCCGCCTCGCGCCTGGTGAAGTCCGGTGGCCGCCTGGTCTACGCCACCTGCAGCCTGCTGCGGGAAGAAAACGAAGACATCGTGGCCGACTTCCTGGCCACCCATCCCGATTTCATCCCTGTGCCGGTGGGTGAGATCCTGGCCGCGCACAAGATTCCCCTGGAGATGGGCGAGACCCTGCGTCTCAACCCGGCCGTGCATGGCAGCGACGGCTTCTTTGCCGCCGTGCTGGAAAAGCGCGCTTGAACCGGTCAGGACCGCTGCTGCTGGCTCTGGCCGCATTGCTGGCATCAGCGGCCGCCGACGCCAGCCCGCCCCTGCTGCTCAACGCCCGGGGCACGGTCCAGGTGGCTTTCACGCCCGGGGAGGATGTCGGCGCCCTGGTGGGGGATGCCATCCGCAAGGCCCGGCACCAGGTCCTGGTCCAGGCCTACAGCCTGACCCACAAGGCCATCGCCCAAGCCCTGGTGGACGCGAAGCGGCGCGGCCTGGACGTGGAGGTGATCGCGGACCGCCAACAGGCCGCCACCGTCGCCACCAGCCTGGTGGACTGGCTGGTGGCGCAGGGCGTGCCTGTCTGGCTGGACGGCGACCACGGCGCGGCTCACAACAAGGTCATGGTGATCGATGCGGGCGGCGCAGATACCACCGTGATAACCGGCAGCTTCAATTTCACCCACGCCGCCCAGTACCGCAACGCCGAGAATCTCCTGGTGCTGCGGGGCAACGGCAACCTGGCCGAGGCTTATGCGGCCAACTGGCGCCGCCACAAGGCCCATTCCCTGCGCCTGCAGAACTGATCGCTTGCCATGCCATACCCCCAGATCACGCCAAACTGGGCGATAGGGGAGCCCTCCGGGCAAGGCATCTTTGAAACTCCCTTCCCGATTAATGGTCTTATGTAAGGTGCAATGCACAAACGACGACATGTAACCAGGATGTAGAATTTATATCTGTGTTTTATTTTGAGAGCTAAATGACCCAATACCTCAATGGCCTGATCGAACTGCCTTGGTGGGGCTATTTGATCGTCACCCTGATCCTGACTCACATCACCATCGCCTCGGTCACCATCTTTCTGCACCGCGCCCAGGCCCATCGCGCCTTGGACCTGCATCCCGTTCCGAGCCATTTTTTCCGCTTCTGGCTGTGGCTGACCACCAGCATGATCACCAAGCAGTGGGTGGCGGTGCACCGCAAGCACCACGCCAAGTGCGAGACCCCCGACGATCCCCACAGCCCCCAGGTATTGGGACTTGCCAAGGTACTCTGGCAGGGCGCCGAACTGTATGAAGCGGCCAGCAAGAAACGGGAGATACTGGACCAATACGGCCGCGGCACCCCGGACGATTGGCTGGAGCGCCATGTCTATACCGGCCGCAACCTGTGGGGAATCGGCCTGATGTTCCTGATCGACCTGGTCCTGTTCGGACCCGTCGGCATCACCATGTGGGCGGTGCAGATGATCTGGATTCCCTTCTTCGCCGCCGGCGTCATCAACGGCATCGGCCACTTCTGGGGCTACCGCAACTTCACCAGCGACGACGCCAGCACCAATATCGTCCCTTGGGGCATCCTCATCGGCGGCGAGGAACTGCACAACAACCACCATGCCTACGGCACCTCCGCCAAGCTTTCCAACCGGTGGTACGAATTCGATATCGGCTGGGCCTACATCCGCACCCTGGAAACCCTGAGGCTGGCGAGCGTCAAGAAGGTGGCCCCCAAGGTCCGCTGGGGCGAGGTCAAACATTTCTGCGACAGCGATCTGCTGCACACCATCATCACCCACCGCTACGACGTGCTGACCCGCTATACCCGCACCATGAAACGGATCTACACCCAGGAACTGAAGAAGCTGCAGCCGGAAAAGCTGCAACTGGTGCTTCCGAAGACCCGCCAGATACGCCGCTGGCTCAACCTTGACAGCAAGGCCCTCAAGGCCACGGAACAGGAAAAGCTGCAGAGCGTCCTGGCCAACAGCGCCCGGCTGAACACCCTCTACCAGATGCGCCAGGATCTCATCGCCCTCTGGGGCCGATCCAACGCCAGCCGGGAACAATTGGTGAGCCAGCTTCAGGACTGGTGCCAGAAGGCCGAGACAAGCGGTATCGAGGCCCTGTCCCAGTTCTCCCTCAGGCTGCGGAGCTACGCCTGACGCAAGCCGGCGCGCCATCTCTTCGCGTAGTGGCGGCAGCCATGCGTCGGATCATTGCTCCAGCATCTTCAATTGATAATTGAGGATGAGCAGGCGGCGATCGAGATCCTTGACGTCGGGGTACTGCTCGGTAAATCGGGTGAGCAGCTTGGCCCGTTCCGCTTCGAGTTCTTTCACCTGGGCCTGGATCTCTTCCCGACTTCGGTATGGGGCCTGTACCGGGGGGCGGCTTTCCAGTCTTTGCACCCGGCGCTCCAGATCGGATAGCCGTTGCTCAAGGTCCGCCCCGCCGGATACCGGCTGACGCATGGGCTGATTGCCGCAAGCTGCAAGTAACGCAGCCATGGCAATCACTAAGGCAGACCCGCGCAGGAAAGAAGCGATATAGGGCACCTCTTGGACCTTTCCATGAACGCCTGGTACTCACCACTGAGACACCGAGGCACTAAGTTTTTTAACTATACCCCGACTGTTGGGCATTATGTAGACGACCCTAGTGGGCGAATGCCAGTCAAGCCATAACGCTAAGCAATGCTTCTATTAGTGGGCGTCTGCCGCCGGGTCGGCGCCCCATCTGGTAAATCGATAGGTGTTGTGCTGCGCTTCATCAATGAATGCCCACCCCCGCTTGCCTTGCAGAACCCGGCCCTCTCCAATTCAACGTCCAGAGGAGAGTGATTGGCTCGGCATGATCAGATCAAAGCGCATCCATTTATCGCGGCCGACTTCCGAAGGTTATGCTAGGAATAAATCTTTTATCGGAGGACACGCCATGAAATACCCGTTCGTCATACTTCAGGCCCTGTTTCTCGGAGGGTCGTTGCTATTGGCAACCCAAGCCTTGGCAGGGGATGTTCATAAGCATGGCGGCGCGTATTACATAGACTTGCCAGCCAGCCATGATTTCGTCCAAGTCGTAAAACATCTGGAGACGGAAATCGAGAACATGAACTGGGAAGTACTCAAGGAACAGGATATCGACCAAGGCCTTAGGGAAAACTACCAGATGAACATTCAGAGCAAGGTGGTTTACGCATGCAAGTCCCAGTACTTGTCCCAGGCTATCAAGGAGGATCCGAACATCACGCTTATCGTCCCCTGCCGCTTTGCCGTATATCGTGTGGACAACTCAGGCAAGGCTGTGGGCGAGGATACGGACAAAGCAGGGAAGATTGTCGTCGGCATCTCGGACCCTGTGGATGAGGCGCGCCACCTGGGCATTAAACAGATTAAAGCGGTCAAGTTAGCCCGTAAGGAACTGCAAGAAGTTCTGCAGGCATTGGCTGACTTCTACAAGGAGAAATAAAGGTACCAAGGGAACCCGAAGGACAACAGCCAGCCATTTCATTCCAGTCGAACCTTTGCCCTGCCGATTCAGAAAGACCGTAACAAAACAATAGATTAAACAGCCGGGACTATTTCTACTATTGTGAGAAAGTCTATGCCAATGGGCGTATGACCATGTACCCATCTACATTTTCCTGTGAGGCTGAAAAATGCGTTACTTCATTGTCATAGCTTTGGCAGCTTTCATTTCTGTTCCCGCGGTTGCCAGCATGGAACTTTCCGAGAAATACGGTTGCAGCGATTGCCACAGGCTGGAAGTAAAGCCTGGTGTCGAGCGGAAAAGGAAAGAGGGCCCCAGCTACAAGGAAATGGCCCAAAAACGCAAGGGCGAGAAGGGCGCCGAGAAATTCTTAGTGGACGTCATCAAGAAGGGCAGCAAGGGCGTCTGGAGCAAGAAGCTGGGTAAGAAGAGCGAGATGGATGGCGATGACGATATCCCGGTCAAGGATGCCGACGCCATAGCCAAGTGGATCCTGTCGCTTTAAACAATACGTTTGCCCGTGGTCCGGGACGCTAGGGAAGCACAATGGCGAGAACTGCCTTGATGTCGTTTTTTTGGAGCGTGGCCACGGGCCTTTTCCTGTTGGCCGCCCCCGTTTCTCAAGCCGCGGATGGCGCAGGCGAACAAGCCAACGCCGATGCCGGACCCAAGCTTATCGCCAACAAGCGGTGCATGAATTGCCACGGCGATGAGGATGAGAAGACCACCAAAAGGCCGGACGGGACGGAAGTCAATATCTTCGTGGACAAGTCGGCGTTCCAGCACAGCGCCCACGGCCAGCAACTCTGTGTGGGTTGCCACAACAACATCACCTCCCTACCCCATGAAGAACCTTTGCCCATAAGGGTTGGTTGCATCGATTGCCACATGCGGAAATGGGGCCAACAGCAGGAACATCCGACCGCGGAATATCAAGCGCTGCAGATCGTGCACCAGCAGATCGAGGGGTATTTGCATTCGGTCCACGCACAAATCAATAAGCTGGACGACAGCAAGGTCAATGCCACCTGCACCGATTGTCACGACGCTCACAACATCGGTCATATCGGTAGCTCGGAGAGTGCCGAGCGCCGTTTGAAGGATCCCGAGGTGTGCGGCCGCTGCCATGAGCAGGAAAAGGCCGAATATCTGACTTCGGTGCACGGCAAGGCGGTCATGGAGCAGAAGAATGCCAAGGCCGCGGTTTGTTCCGACTGCCATACAACCCACAACATCGCATCAGCGAAGGGAAATGCGGCACAGCTTCGCATTACCCAGAACTGCGGCAATTGCCACACGGAGGACCAGAAGTCCTATCTGTCCTCCTACCACGGCCAGGTGGTCCGCCTGGGCTACACCAATACCGCCACCTGTTTTGACTGCCACGGTGCCCACGGCATCAAGAAGGTGGATGACCCGACATCAAGGGTGAACAGCAACAATCTCCTGACGACCTGCCGTACCTGTCACAAGAATGCAACGGCCAACTTCACCAGTTTCCAGCCCCACGGCAACCCCCATGATTTCGGCAAGTATCCCGGGATCTGGATCACCGCGAAATTCATGCAGGTGCTGATCGTCAGCGTGTTCCTGTTCTTCTGGACCCATGTGTTGCTCTGGTTCTACCGGGAGTACAAGGAGCGTCAGGCGGGCCTGGGCTACAAGCCCGATCCGGCCAATCCCGAGACGGTCTACTTCCGCCGTTTCAGTGTCGTCTGGCGCGTGATCCATCTGTTGTTCGCCCTGAGCATCATCACCTTGGTGCTGACCGGCACCACCCTGCAGTTCTCGGGTACGGCCTGGGCGCATAAGGTGATCCAGCTGATTGGTGGCCCGGAGAAGGAAGCGATCATCCACCGCACCGCCGGAGTCATCCTGGTGCTGGCGTTCCTGGTCCAATTCACCATCGTCGGCTTCAACATCTGGCGCAATCGCAAGACCTTTACCTGGTTCGGCCCCACATCGCTGGTACCCAACCTGCAGGACCTGCGCGATGTCGTTGCCATGTTCCGCTGGTTCCTGGGCCGCGCGCCACGCCCGAGATTCGACCAATGGGCGTACTGGCAGAAGTTCGATTACTGGGCGCCGTTCTGGGGTATGGCGATAATCGGGGGTACAGGGCTGATCCTGTTCTTCCCCACCGTCACCGCCCTGCTCCTGCCGGGCTGGGTATTCAACATTGCCACCATCGCCCATGCGGAAGAGGCATTGCTGGCGGCGGTGTTCCTGTTTACTGTGCACTTCTTCAACGCACACTTCCGGCCGGAGAAGTTCCCCATGAGCACTTCCATCTTCACCGGGGCAGTGCCACTGGAGGAATTCAAGCATGATCATGCGCTGGCATATGAGCGACTGCTGGCCAACGGCGAACTCGACAAGTATCTGGTGAAACCGCCGTCGGCGCGCATGGCCAAGGGTGCCAGGTTGCTGACGGCAGCCCTCATCCTCGCCAGCCTCACCCTGCTGGTCCTTGTTCTGTATGGCTACGCAACGATGTCGTAGCCAAATGGCGTGAAACCCAGAATGGGCTGGTTTGCTGCCTTATTGACGAGGCATGCAATAAGAACAGTTCAATCATTCTCTGGGAAGTTGGAAATCCAGGGGTTTCTGTGCTCCCGCCTTCCCTGCGATGCGTTCACGCATGAACCATGCCGAATCTATAAGCCCTATAGCGTTTACAAGACATCGGCTTTGGTCCGAAACCGCAGCGTCCCCTTGTTCCTGCTGCCTGGGAATGAAATTACCAATAAAAAACCCCGCATTTGCGGGGTTTTTTATTGGCTTGGAAACCTGCTCACTTCAGCTTGGTTTCCTTGTACTCCACATGCTTTCGCGCCTTGGGATCGAACTTCATGATCGCCATCTTCTCGGGCATGGTCTTCTTGTTCTTGGTGGTGGTGTAGAAATGCCCGGTGCCCGCAGTGGACTCCAGCTTGATTTTTTCGCGTCCGCCTTTTGCCATGATCTATCTCCTTACAGCGCGCCGCTGGCACGCAGATCGGCCAGGACCACATCGATGCCCTTCTTGTCGATCAGGCGCAGAGCGGCATTGGAAACCCGCAGACGCACCCAACGGTTCTCACTTTCCACCCAGAAACGGCGGTACTGGAGATTGGGCAGAAAACGGCGCTTTGACTTGTTGTTGGCGTGGGACACGTTGTTCCCCACCATCGGCTTCTTGCCGGTGACCTGACATACACGGGCCATGACGGTTACCCCTGGAAAATGCTGAAACGGAAAGTCGGGCTTTATAACACGGATCGTTTTCCCGGGTCAAAGCCAACCCCGCTCCGCGAAGGAAACGCCCCGGTCGCCGGCGACGATGAAATGGTCCAGCACCCGCACGTCCACCAGGGCCAGGGCGGCCTTGAGCTGATCCGTGAGCCAGCGGTCGGCCTGGCTGGGCTCGGCCACGCCGGAGGGATGGTTGTGGGCCAGGATCACGCCGGCGGCATTGCGGGCCAGGGCCTGCTTCACCACCTCCCGGGGATAGACGCTGGTCTGGGTCAGGGTCCCCTTGAACAATTCCTCCAAGGCGATGACGCGATTCTGGGCATCCAGGAACACAACCATGAATACTTCGTGGCCCAGACCGGAGAGCTTAAGTCGCAACCAGTCCCTCACCGCCCCTGGAGAACTCAGGACATCCTGTTCCCGCAGGGTCTCGGTCAAAGCCCGCCGGGCCATCTCCAGCACTGCCTTCAACTGGGCGAACTTGGCCGGTCCCAGGCCGGGAAACAGCCTGAACTCCCTTTCCCCCGCGGCGAACAGCCGGGTCAGGCTTCCGAAGTGGGCAAGCAGATCCCTGGCCAGTTCCACCGCACTTTTTCCCTTCACCCCCAAGCGCAGGAAGATGGCGAGCAACTCGGCGTCGGACAGGGCCTCGGCGCCCCGGGCCAGAAGCTTTTCCCGGGGCCGCTCGCCCTCGGGCCAATCGGTGATGGCCATGTCACCTCCCTATATTGTTTTGTGACCGGCCCTATTGTTCAGCGATCCAGCAGACTTATCCAGTGCACCACGGGGATTTTGGCGGCGGCGGCCAGGTGAATCTGGCAACCGATGTTGGCGGTGGCGATGAGTTCCGGCGCTGGGCCCTGTAGATGGGCGAGCTTGCGATCCCGCAGGGTCCGGGACAGGTCCGGCTGCAGCAGGGAGTAGGTGCCGGCCGAACCGCAGCACAGATGAGACTCCGCCACCGGCACCAGTTCATGGCCGACCCGGGCCAGGATGGCCTCTATCACACCCCGGACTTTCTGGCCGTGCTGCAGGCTACACGGTGGGTGAAAGGCGACGCGGCGCCTTCCGGCCGGCTTGAGCGGGCTTAAATCCTCTTCCGCCAGGACCTCCCCCAGGTCCCGGGTCAGGGCGCTCACCCGGGCTGCCTTGTCGGCGTAGCGGGGGTCATGGTGCAGGTAGTGGCCGTATTCCTTGACCATGGAGCCGCAGCCGCTTGCGGTCATGACGATGGCCTCGGCACCTGCCTTGATATGGGGCCACCAAGCGTCGATATTGCGGCGCATGGCATCCAGGGCCGCTTCCGGCGCGGCCAGGTGCTGGTCGATGGCGCCGCAGCAGCCGGCCCCAGGGGCGGCCAGCAATTGGATGCCGAGACGGTCCAGCACCCGGGCGGCGGCGGCGTTGGTCTCCGGCGCCAGGGCCGGTTGCACGCAGCCCTCCAAGACCAGCATGCGCCGGGCGAGAACACGGTTAGGCCGGGCGCGCGCTTCGACCGGCTGCGGCACATGGCCGCGCAGTGCCCGAGGCAGGAAGCCGCGCAGAGCCTGCCCCGCGCGCAATGCCGACTGGAATAGGAGCGGCGTTTGCAAGCCGGCGCGCAATGTCCGGCGCAGCACACGCTCGGTGGCCGGTCGCGGCACCCGCTGTTCCACCAGTTCCCGGCCGATGTCCACCAGACGGCCGTACTCCACACCGGAGGGACATGTGGTTTCGCAGTTGCGGCAGGTCAGGCAGCGGTCCAGGTGCGTCTGGGTCTGGCGCGTCACCGGCTGCCCCTCCAGCATCTGCTTCATCAGGTAGATGCGGCCCCGGGGGCCGTCCAGTTCGTCCCCCAGTATCTGGTAGGTGGGGCAGGTAGCATTGCAAAAGCCGCAATGGACGCAGGCGCGCAGGATGCGTTCCGCTTCCCGGCCGGCGGCGCTGTCCTGGAATTCGGGGGCCAGATGGGTTTCCACGATGCCCTTACATCCCCTCGTAGATGACGCCGGGGTTGAGCAGGCCGGCCGGATCGAAGGCGGCCTTTATGCGGCGATGCAGAGTCATCAGGGGTGCGGCAAGTGGCTGGAATACCTCGCCGCTGCCATCATGGCCCCGGAACAGGGTGGCATGGCCGCCCGCCAGGGACGCCGCGGCGCGGATCCGTGCCGGCGGGGCGTCGCCGCGCAGCCAGCGCTGGGCGCCGCCCCATTCCGTGACGGTCTCGCCCGGCAGGTCCTGCAACGGCGCGGCGGGAGGCAAGGACAGGCGCCAGAGGGGGCCGCCGGTACGGAAAAAAGGCAGGAGATGGTCCCGCGTCTCGCGCCAGAATCCCGCTTCCTCCAACACCTCGCCACCGATCTGGTCGCGGGCGGCCGCCACGCCGGCGGCGCTGCCGGACAGGCGCAGATACAGCCGGCCACCCTGATGCAGGCTGGCGGACAGTGGCAGGGGCCGGCCGGACCAGGTGATCAGTCGTTCCCGGGCGGCAGACGCATCGGCCTCCTGCACCAGGGTCAATTCCAGCGCCGGCCTGGGCAGCACCTTGACGGAGGCCTCCAGGATCACGCCCAGGCTGCCCAAGGCGCCAGCCATGAGTCGGGAGACGTCATAGCCCGCCACGTTCTTCATGACCTGGCCGCCGAATTTCAGCACCTCGCCCCGGCCGTTCAATAATGTCACCCCCAGCACCGCGTCCCGCACCGCGCCGCCCCAGGGCCGGCGGGGACCGGACAGGCCGGCGGCGATCATGCCGCCGAAGGTGACGCCGGAACCGAAATGGGGCGGTTCGAAGGGCAGCATCTGGCCATGCTCGTAAAGCAATGCCTCCAACTCGGCCAGGGAGGTGCCGCAACGGGCGGTGATGACCAGCTCGGTGGGCTCGTAGTTGACCACGCCGGCATGGCCCGCCACATCCAGCGGTTCGCCCGTGCACTTGCGGCCATAGAAGGCCTTGCTGCCACCACCCCGGATCACCAGGGGCGTATTGTCCACCAGAGCGGCCCGCACCCGGGATTGGAGTTCCGCGCTCAGGTCGGCGTCAGACATTTTCAAAACCTGGGCAGGTCGGGAAATTTCAGTTCCCCGGCGTGGACGTGCATGCGGCCGAACTCGGCGCAGCGGTGCAAGGTGGGCACGGCTTTGCCTGGATTGAGCAGGCCCAGGGGATCGAAGGCCGCCTTCACGGCGAAGAACTGCTCCAGTTCCGGGGCGAGGAACTGGCTGCACATGGCGTCCAGCTTCTCCACCCCGACACCGTGCTCGCCGGTGACCGTGCCGCCCACCGCCACGCACAGTTCCAGGATGCGGCGGCCGAATTCCTCGGCCCGCTCCAGCTCGCCGGCCCGATTGGCGTCATACAGGATCAGGGGATGCAGGTTGCCGTCGCCGGCGTGGAACACGTTGGCCACCTTGAGTCGGTATTCCTCCGACAGGCGGTTGATCTCCCCTAGAACGCGGGCCAGGTGCTTGCGTGGGATGGTGCCATCCATGCAATAGTAGTCTGGCGAAATGCGGCCCACGGCGGGAAATGCACCCTTGCGCCCGGCCCAGTACTTCAGGCGCTGGGCCTCGTCCTCGGCGCTGCGCACCTCGCTGGCGCCCCGGTCCAGCAGGAGCTGGCGCACCACCATGATCTGCTCGGACACCTCCTCGTTGGTGCCGTCCAGCTCGCACAGCAGGATGGCGGCGGCGTCCTCTGGATAGCCGGCGTGGACGAATGCCTCGGCGGCCCGGATCGCGGGGTTGTCCATCATCTCCAGGCCGGCCGGGATGATGCCGGCGGCGATGATGGCCGCCACCGCGCCACCCGCTGTCTCTACGTCGTCGAAGGCCGCCAGCAGCACCTGGGCACGTTCCGGCCGTGGCAGGAGCTTCACGGTCACCTCGACGATGACCCCCAGCAGGCCCTCCGAGCCGGTGAACAGTGCCAGCAGGTCCAGGCCGGGGGCATCCAGGGCCTCCGCCCCCAGACTCACCAAATCCCCGTCCATCGTGATCATCTTCACAGCCAGGACGTTGTGCACGGTGAGGCCGTATTTCAGGCAATGCACGCCGCCGGAGTTCTCCGCCACGTTGCCGCCTATGGAACAGGCGATCTGGGAGGAGGGATCGGGGGCGTAATACAGACCATAAGGCGCGGCCGCTTCGGAAATGGCCAGATTGCGCACCCCGGGCAGGACCCGGGCGCTGCGGTTGGCCGGATCGATCTCGATGATGCGGTTGAATCGGGCCATGCCCAGCAGCACCCCATCGGCCAGGGGCAGGGCGCCGCCGGACAGCCCCGTGCCCGCGCCCCGGGCCACCACCGGCGCCCGGTGCTCCCGGCAGATGCGCAATACCGTCTGGACCTGCTCGATGGTTTCCGGGAGCACCACCGCCAGGGGCAGCTCGCGGTAGGCGGAAAGGCCGTCGCATTCGTAGGGGCGCAGTGACTCCTCATCCACCAGCAGCGCGGAGCCGGGCAGGTCCCGGCGCAGGGTGGCCAGCAAAGCTGAGCGGTCCACTGGGGGCCGGTTCTCGGATGGAATGTTCATGGGCGGAGGGTTCGGCTCAAGCAACCAATTTCAATGGCAATCCGGGATGCTAACCCAGTCGCCCGCCGGACCAAACCGCTCATGCGACGGCCCGATTTGGTTCCCTATGCGCCGCTCGGTTGAGGCGGCGAAAGACCGTGGCCAGTGCGGCGTCATCCCCCACATTTCCCGGGAAGATCACCACCGGCATGTCCGGGAAGCGGGGGTGGTCTGATGGACAACGCACAACCGAACAGCCGGCCAGGATCTGACCCAGAACCCGGGCCGTGCGCAGGTTCAATCCTGTGGACAGTACGTCGTTGGAGGTGATGCCGCCCTTGCTGATCAGGAAACCCAGGGTGGAGGGCAGTCCCCGCACCACTTCCATGAGCAGTGACGAGACCGACGCCCCGAAGGCAAGGCGCTCCGCCTGGCTGGCGAAGCCCCGTTCCTGACGGCTGGTGTAGATGACCGGGGTCAGCCCCAGATCATGGGCGGCGGCGGCCCGGTCCATAGTTTCCTCCACCAGATTTTTCCACGCCGCCGGCAGCCGGTTCACGTCCACTTCGATGCCTGAAGTGCCGGGTTCGTCCAGCAGTACCCCGAGTTGTGCGGTGGTCTTTTGTACATGGGAACCGACAATCACCGCGCCGGGGCGGCCGCCCCGGACGTAGCGGGACATATCCTCCGCCGCCACCGGCTGGGACGGCAGTCGGGCCAGGGCGGTGAGCAGGCTGGCGCCGCTGCGGAACAGGAAGCGCTTACCCTGCCCGGCCGCCGCCAGCAGGTCCAAGGCAAACAGGTCCAGGTCCGCCTGGCATTCCCCGTCCACCACGCAGCAGGCGTTGCCGGTCAGGCCCATAAGCCGCTCCCGGCAACCGTGGCGCAATTCGGCCAGACCGAATCGCTCCACCTGGTTCATGGAGATGCGGCCCCGGGTCTTTTCTTCCACGTAGGCGGGCAGGTAGCTGGTCCTGTAGCCGAACACCGAATCCCGGGCGAACTCCGTCTCGTGGACTGGCACCGGCCGCCCTTCCACCATCAGGTAGTGGATTCCGTCCACGGTGATGCGCCCTCCCTCGAAGAAGGCGGGCACCAGGAAGTGGGCGTCGAATCCACCCAAACCCGGCCCGAGTTCCTCGGCGATCACATCGGTCTCCACAGGATAGTGGCCGCGCAGAGTGGAATCGGAACGGCTGACCAGAACCGGGTTGACCGGCCGGTCGGCCCGGGCCCGTTCATCCAGCGCAATTTTCAGATTGCGGCATACCTCCCGGGTCACTTCAGCGGCCCGTTGCGCATCCATGCCCCGAGTGTTCGTGAGCACGAAGTACAGGGGCGCCGGGTCTGCCAGGGCCTCCGCCAGGGTGGGCGGATCCCAACGGGTCAACAGCAGACAGGAATGGACCGTCTGGGAACCGGTGGGATCGTCGTCCAGGACGATGATTTTTGTTTCTACCATCCGGGGCTCAGCTCAGCAGGGCCTCTGCCCGGGCCGCCATGGCGTCGGCGGTGATGCCGTTGAATGCCATGATCTCGGTCGGGCTGGCCGTGGTCTCGCCCCGCTTCCAGGCGAAGGTGTCGCGCTTCGCGGCACGGGTGCGCAGCAACACCGGCTCCAGGCAGGCGGAGGGGCCGCCGCTGACCGAAATCAACGCGTCACCGTCGAACAGGGCATTGAAACGGTCATCGTCCATGAAGGCGTTGTCCGGCTCCGAGTCGACGCGACTGAGCGTGTCCCAGGCCACGTCGTTGGAGCGGTACAACTGCCTCGGGTTGACCACGGCGACGATGCGCACCCGGTAGCCCTCGGCCTCCAGCTTGTCCTTGGCCTCGAACACGGGCAGGTAGACCATGTCGCCGGTGACGGCAAAGACCACTGTGCCTTTGCGCCCGGACAGGCTTTCGTAAATGCTTGCCGCGCCGTTCTCCACCGCATCGCGGGCCTCGTCCATGCTCATGTACACCGGCAGGGGGCTCTTGGAGGCGATGATCACCATCCCCTTGTTGAAGCTGGTGGTGGCGTATTCGTAGGCGGCCTGGATGGCGTTGGCGTCGCAGGGAAATAGGGGGTAGACGTTGCCGTTGCGCATCTGGGCGGCGAAGTAGTTCTCGATCTCCGGGCGCTGGTGGGTCCAGCCGTTGCGGCCCTGCTCCAAGGCGCCGGCGGTGAACATGGTGACGATGGACGGCGTCTTGCGGCGCAGCTCGGCCATGGCCTGGGTGACGGTCTGGACGATAGGCCAGCCGTTGATGGCGAAGGACTCGTAGGATAGCCACAGGGCCCTGGAACCAAACAGGGCCAGACCGGCGGCCAAACCCGCACAGGCGTCTTCGTTAAGGGGCTCGTAAACCTGGCCGGCAGGCTCCTGGTTGTAAAGGGGATCGGGGGTGGGGTGGCGGATCTTCAGGGCGTCGTTGATGTTCTTCATGGCGGACGCCTCGTTGCCGTCGGCGTTGGTCACCACGAAACGTGAATCCTGGCTGCCTATCCAGGCCACCAGGGCGCCCATGGCGGTGGCGGGCACCGCCTTTTCGCCCTTGGCGAATTCCTGGGTGGGAAAGGGCCCCAGCGGGGCGATGTCCAGTACATGCTCGGTCACCGCCGTCTTCACCGCCGGGCCTCCGCCGGCGCGCACGAAATTTTCCCGGACAAGTGCCCAGGCCTCCGGCGCCAGGGCCCGACGTTGCAGACCATCAACAATATGGGCTGCATCCAGGGTGTCGGCGGGGTAGAGGTTGTGGGATTTGGCGCCCACGGCGTGGACCCCCGCGCCCTTCAGTTGCTTGATGATGAAGGCAGTGAGTTTGCCCCCCAGGGCAGATTTCGCGGCCCGCTCCATCCCTTCCAATACGGCCTTGGCGAAGGCCAGACGCTGGCCATGGGAAAACCGGGTGGAGTCCACGAAGGCCCCGACCTGGTCGGTGTCGTCGAACTCCTTGGCATCCACAAGCACCACCTTCTCGAAACCATGGCCTTTCCAATAGGCGACCATCTCCTCGTTGGAGAGACGCGAGACCATGGAATGGTGCTCCTGACTGAATCCGTTCCAGATCAGGGTGGGCAGGAAATTTGTGACCTTGGGATAGGCGGTATGGAAATGCATCATGGCGTTCAGTACATAGGGCTCGCCCATGCCGCCGTCACCGATGGTGACCGGGAACAATGTGCCCGGGTGCAAAAGAGCACCGGCCATGGCGAAGTGCTGGCCCTGGCCCAGGGGACCGGCGGGGGCCAACAGCCCGGGTATGGCGCCGGACAGGTGGCCCAGAAGGCCGTGCTTCTCCCGGTAGCGGGCCATCATGTCCGCCATGGTGCGGATGCCCATCGTCTCCAGGGACGTGTCCAGGAACATGGCGCTGTAGAAGCCGGGGGCATGGTGGCCCACCTCTGTGACGATGTTGGTGTGGCCCAGCATCACCAGGGCCGCATAGGCCTCGGCGCTGGAGGCGAAGCCGCCTGGGTGACCCGAGCCCTTGGAGCCGCACACCTGCAACGTGACGTAGCGCAGGGCATCGGCCATGAGCAGGGTCTGATAGGCGGCGATTTCATCGGGACGGGCGATGCGGCCATTTCCCGCATCCACTACCGGGGCAGCCCCATGGCTGGCGAAGTCGGGCCAGGTCTCGCCGAAATACTCGATGCCCGTGCAAAAATCGGGGGCGATCTGCTTGGAAGTGAGGGCGGCATTCATTTGGATCTCCGGAAAGTTCGGTGCTGGATACAAATCCTAGTGAAATACTCGACTTTTCACAATACAGAATTTATTCCATAATGTGAAAACAAAGCATTGGAATGCCATGGACGTCACCTCCGATAAATCTCCCACCTCCGGCATCCAGGTCCTTGATCGGGCCGTCGCACTGCTGGACATCCTGGAACGCCGGGATGAAGGTGCCACCCTCAAGGTGCTGGGACTGGAAAGCGGTCTTTCTCCTTCCACTGCATTTCGCATCCTCGCCGCCCTGATCAAGCACGATCTGGTCGCCCGGGACGAGGCCGGCCGATACCTGTTGGGCCCACGCTTCCTGCACCTGGCAGCGCGGGTGCGTACCCGGCTCGACCTGCGTGAAATCGCCCGGCCCGAAATGGAATGGCTGCGGGACCAGACCGGCGAGACAGTGAATCTGACGCTACGGGAAGGGGACGAGGTGGTCTACGTGGAACGGGTCACCTCACACCGCATGATGCGGGTGGAACAGGTCATAGGCAGCCGCGCTCCGCTCCATGTCACCGCCGTGGGCAAGCTTATGCTGGGGGAGGCCGGTCCGGAGGCACGCCTGGGGTATGCCCGGCGCACACGGCTCAAGCGTTACACCCCCAATACGCTATCAACCCAGACCGGCTTATTCCAGGACATTGAGAACGCTCGGGAACGGGGTTATGCCCTGGACAATGAGGAAGCGGAGATGGGCGTGGGCTGTATCGGCGTGCTGATCCGGGATGCCAACGGCGCCACGGTGGCGGGCCTGTCGGTTTCCGCGCCGATTGAACGGCGCCAGGAAAGCTGGATTCCCCTGGTCATGGAGGCGGGAAATAGGATTTCCCGCAAGCTGGGGTACGACGGCTGATTGGAGCCTCTCGCGCTGCCGCAGCCCCCAATCAGAAGAAGAATGTCACGTTAGCCTCTTGTCATAGCAAGCGCCCAGGATCGTTATAAACTAAAAGTAAGTTGACGATTGAATCCAAGAACTTTAGTTGAGAGCACCTCGGCCTGGAGGAAAACCCTCCCCAACCGCCCCCACTCGGAGGGTTGAAGATGAATAGCGTGTTGGTGTTTATTATCGCAATAGCCTCGCTTGTTTATTGGTTTCAAAAACGCAGGGAAGCAAACCGGCGAAGGCAGGAAAACGATCTCGCCCAGCAAGCCAAGGAGCGGAATCGTTTCCATTGCGTTGAAATCCGTACTCGCGGCCAAGCCTGCGGCTTGGTCAAACAACATTCAGGTATCCGCTATCTCTCGGCGGATGCGCCGCGCTTGCCACTGGAGGGGTGCACGGTCGGCAATTGCGCTTGCCGATATGTGCATTTCTCAGACCGCCGGGTCGATGACCGTCGGCTGGTGTTCGGTCCGGCCCCCAGCGTCCCAGTCTCGGTCTCAGGTGGAAACCGGCGCGGTGCGGCAGATCGGCGCAAGTTTTCTGAAAACACTTTCAAGCCACGGGTCATAAGTTGATAACCCCCTGACATTTCCAGGCCCATGGATTGAGCAATTGCCCGATATCCGGCCGAGCCACGGCTAATTCCTGCCTCGGCAAGAAGCCCTATAGGTCCAGCCCTTCCGACCAGATCAGCGCGCGGATGTGAGCCAAGTTGATCTCGTCGGGGTCCATTCCGACATCCTTGGTCAATTGGGCGATAGCTCTCTGATCGCCGGTTTCGCTGGCGATTGCCAGGTTGATATATGGCGCATAGATTCCCCGCCCGAACAACAATGCATCCAGGATGGGTTGAGACAGTTTGAGCGAATCGAGGGCCTGTTCCATTGGGACGTTCAACAAGGCATCCAGCATGGACAGGATTCCGGTGATGAAAAGCCCATCACGCATCTCCCTCGCCAAGCGTTTCTCACCCAACATTTCGGCGAAACGGGCGCGGATCAGGGCAGTTCTCAGCAAGGCCTGGTTGCGGCCGTCCGGGCTCGCGTGGGTGAATAACAGCAGAGTCAGCCAGCGATAGAGCTGGTCGTGGCCGAGCATGAGCAGGACATGGTTAATGGACTTGATCGGGTAGCGCAGCCCCACGGCGGGTGAATTGATGTAGCGCAACAGCCGGTATGTCAGCCCCACGTCCAGCTTGAACTGGGCCTCGATCCGGGGAAACTCGGCGTGGCTCATGACCAGATTCAGCAATTCCATGATACGCAGGCGGCTGGCATCGATTTCGCGTGCGGCTCCAGGCCTGCGCCGGGTGAAGAAATACCCTTGGTAGAGATCGAAGGAAAGCTTGCGGCAGGCCGCGAAGGTTTCTTCCGTCTCCACGTTGCGCGCGATCAACCTGGGTCCGCTGATGCCTTGGATGTGGACTAGCCTGTCGCACAGGGAAGCCAGGTCGTTGTCGCCCACATCCAGACGCAGGTACTGGCTTTGTCTTGCCAGGGGCAGCATGCCCGGCACCAAGGCCCCATCGTCGAGCGCGAGTGCGTAACCCAGCCGCGTCAAGGCCTGGCAGCGGGACAGCATCGCCGGGCTGGGCTGCTCGGGATGCAGGGCCAGGATGGTGTTTTCCTGGGGCAATTGTTCCAGCAAGGGATTCTCCAGCGACACATGGTGAAAGTTCAACAGGGTGAACTTGCGACTCAGGGCCTGCTGGTAATTCAGGTCATTGGCGATCACCAGGAGAATTTCATCCTGGATCTGTTCCAGGCTGGTGGCCCCGGGCAATACCGGCAGCGGGCGTCCCTCGACGATCTTCAACTCATAGCCGACAACCCGGTAATCCCCGTCCAGCAAAGGTTGACGCTGCAGGTAAGGCGGTATCGAAACTTGGATTTCATCCGTCTCAACCACGGGTTGGCGTGTTTGTCCGGAATGGTTTTCTCTAATCATGGCCGGCATGTTGTGGGCTCCCGGGTTATGCGGTCTTCTTGGAAGGCCGGCCCGAATCAGACTGGTCCGATATGTCCGTCTTGTCGGGAGCGGGGATCACTCTTGCCTGCCCACTCTGCAAGAGCTCGGACAAATTCTGGGCTCCCAATGATAGGGCACGCGCACCATGCCGGTTGGTCAATAAAAACAGGCCCCTGTGTGTGCTGATCCAAGCCACCTTGAGATTCATCTTGCCCCCGTCCGCTTGCATCACTTCCAGCCAGTTACCCGTTTTAATGCCTTCCAGCAGCGTCTCCCCTGCCTGGGGCCCGCGTGCAGCAGGCGTTGACTGGTGCGCTGGCGGGATGATCCCCGTATTGCCGGGGATGGCATTCCCCGTTTCGGTATCGGTCGGGCTCGACGCGGCCCTGGCCTCGGAAGCGGCCTTCTCAGCCAAGACTTGTTTGCGGGAAACTGCAACCAGCTTGGCCCGGCATTCGGTCAGCACGATGAACACCCAGTTCCTTACTTGCGTGGGTGTCCCGAGGCGTTCCAGCCCTTGATGCAAACTGATCATCAAATCCGGCAATCCCCTGACCAGCGCCTCTCGGTCCACATCCGTGGACTCGAAGGTGAGGGTGCGGATCAGCGTGTCCATGGCCTGGACCGCATCCGCCCACTCCGGGCTGTCCTTGCCTTGATCACCATGGATCAAGGCAAGGAGTGCTTGCCACTGCCCGGTCAGAAACTGGTCAATGGCCTCGGGTAGCCTCTGGCCGGCCATGCTGCCTCTCACCGCCGCGCCAGCCGCCTTGAGAGCCTCAACTCCCGTTTCGCCATCCACGGCGGCAGTAGTATCGGCACTAGCTTCGGCGACGACTGTCGCGGTGTCAAACGATGGGACAGCATCTTGTAGGATCTTCCCGGGAAGAACGCTGGAGTCCGTTGCCTCCGCTTCCCTCATGAAGGACATCGGGTAGAGCGCATCCAAATAATCGGACAAATCGCGGTAAAGGAGGTTGACCTGCCCGGGCAAATGTCTGCAGAGAACCAGCATCAGGCGATGTTTGGCTTCATGCCGCCATAACTGGCCTTTTACCGCACCGGATACAGCCCCACCGATCAGCTTGGGACCAAGGGGAAGATCATTAGGATCGAGTTCCGGCGCATTCAGCCACCCCCTGAACCACTTCGACAGGGTTTGTGCTGTACGCCTGCTGCCATTCTTGATGGCTTCCGTGATCATCAGGGGATCGAGCACATCTTCCAGCAGGTCATGTTCGATTATCTGGAGATTGGTGGCATCGAAATCGATGACGTGACCCGGCGAAGGAACTGGCTCACGCAGGCAGGCCTGGATATAGCCTTGCTCGAAGTACCTCCTGAAATCCTCCACCAGGCTTTGCCGGCGCATGCGCGCGAAATCAGCGGCATCCAGGAAGGACTCACGCTCCAAGGGCGTAAAGGCTTGTGTGCTCTGGGAAAACAACTGATTGGCGGAGAGTTTCAATGCCTCGGACAATCCACTGGCCAAACGCATGGCAGCGATCTCGCCGCTTTCCTGCAACGGACGGCTGAGCACAGCCCACCCTGATGGGGAGGCGGAGGTTTTGTCACTCTTTTGTTTGTCTCCATGTCCCATGATCATCCAATCCTTCCAAGGATCGACCTGGGGCAAGCTTCCTGGCCAAGATGGGCAGGAGCGGCTGCAAGTGGGGAAAGCGAGGGAAACGCCAAGCCGGAACGACTGCGTTATCGCCTGGCAATCCCGCCGTCATGAAGTAACAACCCTTGCCGGGTTCCAACCCTTTAGACCGGTGACTTTGCGTCCCCACCTTTCGATGGGTTTGCCCTTTGCAGGTCGAGATGCATCTTTAAGCGATGTCTATATCGGACGGCTGACAGTTAAACTTTAGCCGTTTTTGAAAATATATTTCGCAGGCCGGCTCCAATCCATTTGCCGCCTGCGCACGTGGTGGCTGCCTGCATTCGCCAACATAGTGCTCATGCGGATCACACCTGCGGTGACACGGGAGACTAAGCGCGTTCGATGCTCTTCCATGAGTAAAATGCCTCATTCCAAATCTGCGGGGATGGCCATGGAATTGAAACGCATCGTGCTGGGCGTAACCGGCGGGGTGGCGGCCTACAAGGCAGCCGAGTTGGCCCGGCTCATGGTCAAGGCGGGCATGGACGTGCAGGTGGTGATGACCGCCGCCGCCGGGCATTTTGTCGGCGCAGCCACCTTCCAGGCCATCACCGGCCATCCCGTGTTCCAGAACCTGTGGGACGAGCGGGTGGACAACGGCATGGCCCACATCGACCTGACCCGGGGCGCCGATGCCATCCTGGTGGCCCCCGCCTCGGCCGACTTCCTGGCCAAGCTGGTTCACGGCCGGGCCGATGACCTGCTTTCCACTCTCTGCCTGGCCCGGGATTGCCCCCTGCTGGTGGCGCCGGCCATGAACCGGCAGATGTGGGAACAGCCCGCCACCCAGCGCAATATCGCCCAGCTTGGCGAGGACGGCGTCATCTTGCTGGGACCCGATATCGGCGAGCAGGCCTGCGGCGAAACCGGCTTCGGCCGCATGGTGGAACCGGAAGACCTGCTGGAATCGGTGGAGGCCCGTTTTCAGCCGAAGTCCCTCACCGGCCTGAAGGTATTGATCACCGCCGGCCCGACTTTCGAGGCCATTGATGCGGTGCGCGGCATTTCCAATACCAGCTCCGGCAAGATGGGCTATGCCGTGGCCAGGGCCGCCCTGGAGGCGGGAGCCGAGGTCACCCTGGTGTCCGGCCCCACTTGTCAGACGCCGCCCCGTGAGGCGCGCCTGCTGCCCGTTGTCAGCGCACAGCAGATGATGGCGGCGGTGGAGAAGGAAGCGGACAGCGCCGACATCTTCATATCGGTGGCGGCGGTGGCGGACTACTACGTGCTGAACCCCTCCGAGAACAAGATCAAGAAGGATGCCCACATCCTGACCCTGGAGCTGGCTCCCAATCCGGACATCCTGGCCAATATCAGCAGCCGGTCCAAGCCGCCCTTCTGCGTGGGCTTCGCCGCCGAGAGCGAGAATCTGGAGGAATACGCCGAGCTCAAGCGTCGGCGCAAACACCTGCCCCTGATCGTTGCCAACGACGTACACGACGCCATCGGCACCGACCAGGTCCAGCTGACCCTGCTGGATAACGCAGGTAGTCATGTGCTGGAGAAGGCGGATAAACGCACCCAGGCAAGAAGGCTGATCGGCCACATCGCCGGCCTGTACAACACCCGATTCCAGTAACCCCGATTCACGCGGCCGCCTTCCCGCTGCCCACAAGGAGCCCCCATGCAAGTCGACCTGAAGATCCTGGACCCCCGGATTACCGATCAACTTCCCCACTACGCCACGGCCGGCAGCGCGGGCCTGGACCTGCGCGCCTGCCTGGATACCGCCGTATCCCTGAACCCGGGAGAGACACGGCTGATACCTACAGGTCTGGCCATGCACCTGGATGACACCGGCTATGCCGCCATGATCCTGCCCCGCTCCGGCCTGGGTCACAAGCATGGCGTGGTGCTGGGCAATCTGGTGGGATTGATCGACTCCGACTATCAGGGCCAGTTGCTGGTGTCGCTCTGGAATCGGGGCCAGGAGGCCTTCACCATCCAGCCATTCGAGCGTATCGCCCAGATGGTGATCGTGCCTGTGGTACAGGCGCAGTTCCGGGTGGTGGAGGAATTCGATGCCAGCCATCGGGGCGAAGGCGGCTTCGGCAGCACGGGGAAGGCCTGATCAGCGAATAGGCGAAGGCCCTTCACCCCGCCCTTTATCCAGGTATCGGCCCCATGGCGGTCTGCAGATAGTTCTGCACACCCAGCTTCTCCACCAGTTCCAGTTGCGTCTCCAGATAATCTATGTGTTCCTCGGTGTCCTCCAGGATCTCCGCCAGGATCTCCCGGGACACGTAGTCCTTCACCGATTCGCAATAGGCGACGGCCTCAAGGTAATGTGCGCGGCCGGTCTGTTCCAGCTTGAGATCGCAGGCCAGGCATTCCGGCACGTTCTCGCCGATCAGCAGCTTGCCCAGGTCCTGCATATTGGGCAGCCCTTCCAAAAACAGGATGCGCTCGACCAGCTTGTCGGCGTGGTGCATCTCCTCGATGGACTCGTCGTATTCGTGCTTGCCCAGGGCAAGCAAACCCCAGTTCTTGTACATGCGGGCATGGAGGAAATACTGGTTGATGGCGGTCAGCTCGACGGTCAGGGCTTTGTTGAGCATCTGGATGACCTTCTTGTCGCCTTTCATGAACTCGCTCCTGGTAGGAAAGTTGGATGTACCGGGACCCATGGTCACCGGCGGTTTTTAGCAATTTGGCCGGAATTCCGATTGGGGATGTCCCATTTTATTGGCAATGGGCCGAGGCAGGCATGCTTGAATGGACATGCCGCCGGGAATATCGGTAATCAGTGAGGGCAATCAGGCGGGGGCCTGGGGTTCCGACAGGTTGTTGGGACAGGCCCGGCACTCCTTGAGGATGCCGCTGGCACAACGGGCGCATCTGCCGCATTCGGAGGCGACACCCAGATGTTGCCGTAGTTCGCGCATGGTCTGTGCGCCGCTCATGACGGCATCGCGCACCTGTCTCTCGGTCACGGCCTGGCAAACACAGACATACATCTCGGCACTCCTCGGAGTAATACGGCCTCAGTCTGGCAATAATGAGAATGATTGTCAACTACATACCGCATGTCATGTCCACCGTCCTCACATTTTCATATCGGTTACCACACGAAGAATTGCTGATACCAGGCCGCCAGCAAGGACTCCAGGCCGATGTATGCCAGCAACATCCTGCCGTCGAATCAGCTGAACCCGTCGTCTGCCTCCGGGTAGTAGGTGAACAGCCACCGCTGGCCGGGACTGTGCGGTGCCCACCAGCGCACCCGTTCCACCAGCCAGGCTGGCAACACCCTGCTTAATCACCATGCATTGCCAATGGCGATCGTGGCAATCAGCTATTCATTCCAGGCATATTTCGGCCCATTTCTCCCTTGGGGTCATGAAACCTCCAAGGACCATACACGCATGGCAATGTGTCGGGTCTTCGAATGCCTATTTGCCTATCGGTTAGGAACTGGACGGCAATCCAGACCCGGAACCCTCTTCCTACGGCGGTCTCAGCACTGCTCCCAGGGAAGACCGTCATGACGCCAGCCATTTACCGTACTGCGCTGATGATGGTCGTCCAGTTCTCCTTCGAAACCGTAGAGCACGTTGTAGACGTCGGAAAAACCGTTCTTCTCCAGATATTCACCCGCCTCCCGGGAGCGGTTGCCGGACCGGCAGATCAGGATCACGGGGCGATGGTGGGACGTGGCCATGCGCACCTGGCCGAGGAAGTGTGGATTCAGGTCCCAGTTGACGCCTTCATACCAGGCGATCAGGACAGCCCCCACCGGGTGGCCGACGAACAGGAACTCGAACTCCGAGCGGCAATCGATCAGCACCGCATCGGCATGTTCGCGGAGGAAATCAAAGGTTTGTTTCGGGGTGAGATGTTGCATATTGGTCTCCAGACGGGTCGGCAAGGGTAATCGTTATCACGAAGCAGACCGCGATCGACATCGGGGGTCGGATATCCTGAACGGGGCAGGGACGGGAAGCTTCAAGAGAACCTTTCGCGTAGAGCGTTGCAGGAATTGTATTCATTTCACTTATACGTGTAACAGCAATTCTTATTTGCCTCGCCCAGCCTCGCGGGAGGCCTCTGCGCCCGGTGGTAGAATCTTTACCCTTTCCCCCGCGTACCAGCCATGTCCGACCGCATCGCCGAACTCAAAGCCCTGGCTGCCCGCCGTATCCTGATCCTGGATGGCGCCATGGGCACCATGATCCAGAAATACCGGCTGGAAGAGGCAGAGTATCGCGGCGAGCGCTTCGCCGATTGGCCCAGCGACGTGAAGGGCAATAACGACCTGCTGCTGCTGACCAGGCCGGAAGTGATCCATGAGATCCACAGCCAATACCTGGCCGCCGGCGTGGACATCCTGGAGACCAACACCTTCAACGCCAACAGTATCTCCATGGCCGATTACGGCATGGAGTCGCTGGTCCATGAGCTGAACTTCGAAGGCGCCAAACTGGCCCGGGCCGTGGCGGATGAGTTCACCGCGAAAAGCCCGGACAAGCCCCGCTTCGTGGCCGGTGTGCTGGGCCCCACATCGCGCACCCTGTCCATCTCGCCGGACGTGAACGACCCGGGCTTCCGCAACGTCTCCTGGGACGCTCTGGTCGCGACGTATTACGAAGCCACGGATGGCCTGGTGAAGGGCGGCGCGGACCTGCTGCTGATCGAGACCATCTTCGACACCCTGAACGCCAAGGCAGCGGTGTTCGCGGTGAAGAAGTACTTCGACGACACCGGTGAAGTGCGGCCCATCATGATCTCCGGCACCATCACCGACGCGTCCGGCCGCACCTTGTCCGGCCAGACAGTGGAAGCCTTCTGGAACAGCCTGCGCCATGCCGAGCCCTTCTCCTTCGGCTTCAACTGCGCCCTGGGCGCCAAGGAACTGCGCCAGCACGTGGCGGAGATCGCCGGCAAGGCGGATTGTCTGGTTTCCGCCCACGCCAATGCCGGCCTGCCCAACGCCTTCGGCGGCTACGACGAGACTCCGGAGCAGATGGCGACGGCCATGCACGAGTGGGCCGAATCCGGCTTCCTCAATATCGTGGGTGGCTGCTGCGGCACCACGCCGGACCACATCAAGGCCATCGCCGAGGCGGTGGCGCCCTTCCCGCCCCGTATTCCTCCCCAAGCTGCGCCGAAGTTGCGTATAAGCGGCCTGGAGGCCTACAACCTGGGTGCCGGCGACTTGTTCTGCAACGTGGGCGAGCGCACCAACGTCACCGGTTCGGCCCGGTTCAAGCGCCTGGTGCTGGAAGGCGACTATGACGAGGCGCTGGACGTGGCCCGCCAGCAAGTGGCGGCC
Organism: uncultured Pseudomonadota bacterium; assembly: GCA_963713085.1. Classification (GTDB taxonomy): domain Bacteria; phylum Pseudomonadota; class Gammaproteobacteria; order Burkholderiales; family Thiobacillaceae; genus PFJX01. The sequence continues at coordinate 158,427 of CAVQKQ010000009.1, forward strand.
GGCGCCCAGGTCATCGACATCAACATGGACGAGGCCATGCTGGACGGCGAAGCCGCCATGGTTCGCTTCCTCAACCTCATCGCCAGCGAGCCGGACATCGCCCGGGCGCCCATCATGCTGGACTCCTCCAAGTGGTCCATCATCGAGGCGGGCCTCAAGTGCGTGCAGGGCAAGGCCATCATCAACTCCATCTCGCTCAAGGAAGGCGAGGCGGCCTTCCTTGAGAAAGCCAGGCTGGCACGGCGCTACGGCGCGGCGGTGATTGTCATGGCCTTCGACGAGACCGGCCAGGCGGACACCTACACGCGCAAGACCGAGATCTGCGCCCGGGCCTACAAGATTCTGACCGGCCAACTGCGCTTCCCGGCCGAAGACATCATCTTCGACCCCAACATCTTCGCCATCGCCACCGGCATTGAGGAACACGCCAACTACGCCGTGGACTTCATCGAGGCCACGCGCTGGATCAGGCAAAACCTGCCTCACGCCCACATCTCCGGCGGCGTCTCCAACGTCAGCTTCTCCTTCCGCGGCAACGAGCCGCTACGCGAGGCCATCCACACCGTGTTCCTGTACCACGTCATCCACGCAGGAATGGACATGGGCATCGTCAACGCCGGCCAGCTGGGCATCTACGACGAAATTCCGGCCGAACTGCGCACCCAGGTGGAGGACGTGGTCCTCAACCGCCGCCCGGACGCGGGCGACCGCCTGGTTGCCGCCGCCGATTCGGTGAAGGGCAAGGCGAAGGAGGCCACGGAAGACCTGGCCTGGCGCGATGAGCCGGTGGAAACGCGTCTCACCCACGCCCTGGTGAAGGGCATCAATCAATACATCGAGGTGGATACGGAAGAGGCGCGGCTGAAATTCGACCATCCGGTAAAGGTGATCGAAGGGCCGCTCATGGACGGCATGAACGTGGTGGGCGACCTGTTCGGCGCCGGCAAGATGTTCCTGCCCCAGGTGGTGAAATCCGCCCGGGTCATGAAGCAGGCGGTGGCCCACCTCACCCCCTACATCGAGGCCACCAAGACCAGCACCCAGGCCAAGGGCCGCATCCTCATGGCCACGGTGAAGGGCGACGTGCACGACATCGGCAAGAACATCGTCGGCGTGGTGCTGGGCTGCAACGCCTACGACGTCATCGACCTGGGGGTGATGGTGCCGGCGGACCGGATCCTGGACACCGCCGAGACCGAGAAGGTGGACATCATCGGCCTGTCCGGCCTCATTACCCCCAGCCTCGAGGAGATGAGCTTCATCGCCGGCGAGATGCAGCGCCGGGGCATGACCCTGCCCTTGCTCATCGGCGGCGCCACCACCAGCCTGGCCCATACCGCGGTGAAGATCGACACCCATTACCAGGGCCCGGTGGTCTACGTGAAGGATGCCAGCCGCGCCGTGGGCGTATGCACCAAGCTGCTCTCGCCGGACTTGCGCGAGGCATTCATCGCCAAGACCAAAGTGGACTACGCGGCCACGCGGGAGCGCCATGCGGCGCAGCGCGGCGAGAGCAAGCGCATCCCCCTGGCGGCGGCCCGGGCAAATAAGTTCAAGACGGATTGGAACGGCTACCTGCCACCCGTACCCAAGGCCCTGGGCATACAGGTGATGCGGGAATACGACCTGGCGGAGGTGGCGCACCACATCGACTGGAGCCCCTTCTTCCAGGCCTGGGAACTGCACGGCCGCTACCCGAAAATCCTTGATGACAAGGTGGTGGGCGAGGAGGCGCGTAAATTGTTTGCCGACGCCCGGGCCATGTTGGAAAGGATCATCGCCGAGAAATGGGTGGAGGCCCGGGCCGTGGTGGGCATCTTCCCCGCCAACACGGTGAACGACGACGATATCGAGATCTACGCCGACGAGGTCCGGACCGAGCCGCTGATGACCTGGCACAACCTGCGCCAGCAGATGCAGCGGCCCCAACAACCTAACAACTCCCAGCCCAACTGGTGCCTGGCCGACTTTATCGCCCCCAGGGAAACAGGTGTGCCGGACTACATCGGCACCTTCGTGGTCACTGCCGGCATCCGCGAGGAGGAGAAGGTCAAGGACTTCCAGGCCCAGCACGACGACTACCAGGCCATCCTGTTCAAGGCCCTGTGCGACCGCCTGGCGGAGGCGTTCGCCGAACACATGCACCTACGGGTACGTACCCGTTTCTGGGCCTATGCGCCAGACGAATCGCTAAGCAACGAGGCGCTGATCAACGAGGAATACCGCGGCATCCGTCCCGCCCCCGGTTATCCGGCCTGCCCCGAACACTCGGAAAAGGGCGCCCTGTTCAATCTGCTGGACGTGAGCGCCAACATCGGCGTCACCCTCACCGAGAACTACGCCATGCTGCCCCTGGCCTCCGTGTCCGGCTTCTACTTCAGCCACCCCGACAGCCGCTACTTTGCCGTCGCCAAGATCGACCGGGACCAGGTGGCCGACTACGCCCGCCGCAAGGGTTGGGACCTGGCCACGGCGGAACGCTGGCTGGCGCCCAATCTCGGCTATCAGACCTGACGCTTGACCAAGACCAGCGCCTCCCACCCCCTCGTCATCGACACACTGCCGCTACCCCAGGGCGGCGGCGCCATCGGCATCACCTTCTGCCCAGGCAAATGCGACCCGCACGCCCGATCCGGCGGCCCATGGTCCCGGGACCTGGCCATGGATATGGGCGCCATCCGCAGGTGGGGTGCCCATGCCCTGGTGACCTTGCTGGAAGATCACGAATTCGACTTGCTGCATGTCCGCCGACTGGGGGACATGGCCGAGGCTGCGGGACTGGAATGGCACCATCTCCCCATCTCGGACATGGCGCCGCCGGGCTGGCAGTTCGAACGGCGCTGGGTCTATGCCGGATTGCGGGTTCGATGCCTGTTGCGGCGCGGCGGCCGGGTCGTCATCCACTGCCGGGCCGGTTTGGGGCGGGCGGGCACCATCGCCGCCCGCCTGCTGACCGAATTGGGCGTCCCCACCGCGGAGGCGGTCTCCCAGGTACGCCGGGCGCGCCCCGGCGCCATCCAGACCTCGGCCCAGGAAGATCACGTCCATGCGGCACGCCTGATCAGCGACGCCCAGGACCGGGCCTGCAGCAAACGGCTGGGGTGCCTGATGGGCGGCGCGGTCGGCGACGCCTTCGGCTACTGCGTGGAGTTCGACACCCTGAGCGCTATCCGTGGCCGGCATGGCCCCGGCGGCCTACGCACGCCGGTCTTCGATCGCGGCGAGCTGTTGGTCTCCGATGACACCCAGATGACCCTGTTCACCCTGGAAGGCCTGACCCGCGCCATGTTGGGGACAGGCCGAAGCGATGCCGAATTGGTCGAACAGATCCGGCTGTCTTGTCTCGACTGGCTGGAAACCCAGACCGGACGCCCCCAGGGCGGAGACCATCCCACTCGCTTAATGAAGCACGCCGCCCTGCATGTCCGGCGGGCGCCCGGTGACACCTGCCTGCAAGCCCTGGAAGCCGGAGGAAAAGGCTCACCGGAACGGCCCGGCAACGACAGCAAGGGCAGCGGCGGCGTCATGCGGGCCGCGCCGGTGGCCTTCATGCCCGGCATGAGCGCCGAGCGGGCCTTCGGGATCGCGCTGCGTGCGGCGGCACTGACCCACGGCCATGCCGACGGCTACATCCCGGCCGGCATCATGGCGGCGATGGTAGCCGCGCTTCTGGCGGGCATGCCCTTGCAGAGCGCCGCCCTGAAGGCGCTCGATCTGGCCCGCGACTGGCCCGGACATGAAGACACCAGCGGATTGGTGCGCAAGGCGCTGGAACTGGCCATCCGTCCCCACACCGGCGCCATGCCCGCCCCCCTGGGACAAGGCTGGACCGGCGACGAGGCCCTGGCCATCGCCCTGTATGCCGCCTCCCATAGCCGGGATTTTCGCGAGGTGGTGGCCATCGCGGCCAACCATGACGGAGATTCCGATTCCACTGCCGGCCTGGCCGGCCAGTTGTTCGGTGCCCTATACGGCATCGAGGCGCTTCCCAATGAATGGGTACGCCGCCTGGATGTGCTGGATGCCGTATGCGATCTGGCGGACTGGTCGATGCCATTGTGGCTGAGCGCCTGACCCGGCAAGCCGGCTGCCGTTTCGGCCATGCCTAGTCGTCGTCAGAACTCGTATTCCACCTGTACGCGGAAGCTGTGATCGTAGGATGCCGGCGTCGTACCCACCAGCCAGGCTGCGTTGTATCTGATGAATTGATGCTTGCCCACGCCGACCTTGCCGAACACGGCGGGGCCGAGGCGGTGCTGCTGGTCAGCATGGGTATCCCAGTCGTCCCATTTGCCCACCTCGCCAAATCCCTGCAGGCCGAATTCGAAACCCGGGCGCCAGCGGTATTTCGCCTGCCACTGGTACAACAGCGCCGTGTCGTGATGGGCGCCGTCGTTAAACTGACGCTCGAAAATCAGGTTGCCGTTGAGCTGGATCAGGCCGAAATCCGTCTGGAACAGGGGGCCTACGGCCAATTCATCGGTCTTACCGCCGTCCACGGGAAGCTCCAGTTCGATGATCAGGCCGACATCCACCGGATATTTTCCCGTCTCGGTCAACTGGAACTTGTTTTCCCATTCCGCCAATCGGGCATGCTCCCCATCCCCTTGCTCCCGCTTCAGATAGAGTTCGGTGAACCAATGCTCCCTGGCCCCATAACCGAAGCCGATGCTGGCCGCGCTTTCCCGGGCATCCCCGGGCCCATCGGCCGAGCCGAACTTGAAGTCGATCTCCCGCTCGCCGAACTCCACGTTGGGGGTGTGGACGTAATCCGCGGCACCGGCATAGGCGTTGCCGGCTCCGAGTGCGCCCAGGCAAAGTACAGCGTTGAACAGCTTCAAGTTGCGGCTCCTTGCTTGTAACCATTCGCGAGTTGGCGTTTGGCCAGCTTCATCCCCAGGGCGATCAACAACAACACGCTCACGAAAAAGATCACCTGCATCCCGGCCGGCCGGGCGTCATAACCCGCCAGACTGTGCAGCAGGACGCCCAGCGGCGAACCTTGGGATATCCATGAGGAACTGTCCCAAAGTGGCGAGACCAAGCCCGGCAGCAGATCGGCCTGGATCAGGTAATGGGCCAATTGGGAGGCCATGCCCGCGGCCAGCAGCAGGACCAGCGCGCCGGTGGCCGTGAAGAACCAGCGCACCGGGATACGCAGCAACCCGGCGTAGAGTGCATAACCCACAGCGGCCCCCGCCAGGGCGCCCGACAGACCGCCGAGCAACATGGCGCGCCCCTGCCCCTCGCCGCCCGCGGCGATGCCGTAGAGGAACAGGACGGTCTCGGAGCCTTCCCGCAATACCGCCAAGGCGATCACCACCAGCAGCACGGAACGGGCCTTGCTTCCGGATTCGATATCCCTTCCCACCGAGCGCGCATCCGCCGCCAGTTGGGCGCCATGGGACGACATCCAGATGTTGTGCCAGGCGAGCATTAGCACCGCGATGCCGAGGATGGTGGCGTTGAACAGTTCCTGCCCCATGCCGCTGGCCATTTCGGCGATGGCCTCGGTGAAGTAGGCCACCACGCAGGAGCCGGCCAATCCTATTGCCATGCCCGCCGACAACCAGCGGTTGCGGCCCGGCACCGAACGGGTGGCGGCGCTGATGATGCCGATGATGAGCGCGGCTTCCAGGACCTCGCGGAATACGATAACGGCGGTACCCAACATGACTATCTCCCTACTGAGCGGTGATGACGCCGTGCGCGGTCTCTTCATTGAACTCGCCAATGAAGGGATAGCGCCCCGGGTTGAGGGGGCCGATGTAGACCACACCTTTGGATTTGCCCGGAATGACCTTCTCCCGATTCAGTTCGTGGCTCTCGAACTCCTCCGGTGTGGCATCCTGGTTGAATATGGTGAGCCTGACCTTGACCCCGGCCGGGACCGTAAGATCGGCCGGGGTAAAGCGATGGTCCTGCATCGTCAGGGTGAATTCACTCGGCGCGGCAAGCGCCGCCACGGGAAAGAACGCCAGAAAAAACATCCAGGATTTCATTGCAAGCCTCACGCGCGATAGATTCGCGAATGATAATGATTCTTGTTTGTTTGGACAAGGGTTTTCTGTTTGCCGCCGATCCAGGCCCGCGATTTACTCCGCTTAGTCGCAAGCGACTTAGTACGGGATAATTCGCCCCCTTCAGCCATGCCGCATCGAACACAGCAAAGCGATGTCCCTTCCCGTCGAGTTCTCTTCCACATCGGTATTTCGCGATGCCTTCCGCCTCGGCCTGGAATCCATGCTGGCGCGCCACGACAGCCTCGGCGTGTACATCCTGGCGTTGGCCAACGCGGCGTGGGATGCCGGCTTGTGGGAATCTCTTCGGGCGCGGCTTGAGGAGCGGCATCACAGCCTCGCGGACTCGATCTCCGCGGCACTGCGCCAAGGCGCCAGGCTGACGGATACCGAAGACGACCTGTCGGTATTCCTGAAACTCATGGCCATCGGCTTTGCCCGGATCGGCACGGTTGTCCAGCGCCATGCCGGCCCCTGGGAGGTCCAGTTCAACCCCATACGCGCCTTGAGACCTCCCCGCAGCAGCGGCCTGCCGGTTGAAAACCTGCGGCGGCCGTTCGATGCCGAGGGCTTCCATTTCAACAAGCCTTTCCTGCGCAAGGAGGTGCTATGGGAAGGAGAGCTGGCCGGGAAATCCGCGTATATGCTCTACAACAAGTTCCCATTTGCCGACCTCCACGGCCTGTTGGTCCCAGAACCGGAGCATAACCACGCCCAGTGGCTCACCCCCTCCATGCTGGATTGGGCCTGGGAGACCACCCACAACCTGGGTATGGCGATGCCGGGCTTCTGCCTCGCCTACAACAGCTATGGCGCCTATGCCTCCGTCAATCACCTGCACTTCCAGAGCTTCGTGAGGGAATCGCCCCTCCCCTTGCAAGGAAATGGCTTTAACCATCATGGCGGGAACACCCCCTATCCCTTGCCCTGCCAAGTCCATGACGACCGGGAATCGGCTTGGTTCGCCCTGGATGAACTGCACTTGAACAACACCCCCTACAACCTCATATTCACTGCCGATCGTCTCCACATCATCGCGCGCGCGGGCCAGGGCAGCCGTCCCGCGCCGTCGTGGAGCGCCGGGTTTGCCTGGAGCGAGATGGCGGGCATCATGACGGTATTCTGCCGTGACGATTTCGACCGCCTGGACGAAACGGAAATCACCTCGGCATTGTCCCGGCTCCGTCCTTGAACCATATTCATACCACCGCTCCAGGCATCGACATCGGCGATGAAGCCTAAATTCATCACTTTCCTGCGCCGCCTCTATCACTACGGCATCTATGCCGCGGGCGGCGCCACGATCATCGTCAGCCTGGTCGCCATCGCCCTCAAGTTCTGGTTGCTGCCGGACATCCAGCGCTTCAAGACAACGTTCGAAACAGCGGCGACCCGAATGGTGGGGCAGACTGTCACCATCGGCAGCGTAGCCGCGGACTGGTATGGACTCAATCCACGCCTCACGCTCGGCGACGTGCGCATGATCCCGGACAGCGGCGCCCCCCTGATCCTGCCCAAGGTGGAAGCGATCGGGTCCTGGCTCTCCCTGCCGCTGCTGAACCTGCATCTGGCCAGCCTGAACATCGACCGGGCCAGGCTGGATATGCGGCGCGACAGCGACGGCGTGATCTATGTCGCGGGCATCCCGGTCAATCGCGGCGACAAGCAGAGCCTGTTGCCGGACTGGCTGCTGCGACAGCCCCGCATCGTGGTTCGTGATGCCCAGGTGCGCTGGAACGACGAAAAGCTGGCCGCGCCGGAACTCACCATCAACCATATTCGGCTCCTGCTGGAAAACCGGTTCGGCCACCACCGCTTCGGCGGCATTGCGGAACCCTCGGACGCGGCGCGCCGCGTGGAGTTGCGCGGGGACCTGAAAGGCCGGACCGTGCGCGATCCCAAATCCTGGTCGGGCGATATCTATGCCCGGGTGGACGATACCCGTCTCGAATCCTGGAGACGCTGGGTGCCCTGGTCCCAGGAATCCGTAAAAACCGGAGTAGGCACGCTGCGCTTCTGGATCGGCATCGATCAAGGCGGGATCGTCAGCCTGGTGGGGGATGCCAAGCTGGGCCATGTCGCCATCAACCTGCAGCAAGGCCTGCCCGACATGACCTTCGACAGCCTTTCCGGGCGCATCGGCTGGTCCCGCAATCGGGACGTCAACACCTTCTTCGTGGAAAAACTGCGTTTCAAGTCGCCCGGCGGCGCATCACCCGAACCCGCCTCGGTGTATGTCAAGCTGACCCCCGACGGCCAGGGAAACATCAAACGCATCGACAGCCGAGTCAGCAACCTGCGACTGGAGGCCCTGACCGCTCTTTCAAGCGCCCTGCCGCTGCCGCGGAAGGGGCATGACCTGATTGCCGCGCTCAATCCCCGCGGCCTGGTGGAAACCGCCCAGGGCCACTGGGCTGGACACCACGACTACAGCTTCGAGGCGCAGGTCCGGGGGGTCGGGGCCAGGGCCTATGAACATTTTCCCGGCTTCGCCGGCCTCTCCCTGGAAATCAACGGTACCCAGGACAAGGGCGAAGCGGTGCTTGCCGGCCGCAACCTGTATCTCCACTGGCCCTCCGTGTTCCGCGACGATCTGGCGTTTACCCAATTGGATGCCAAGACCGATTGGCGCTCCCGGGAACCCGCCAAGGGCGGGGGTTCACTGGTCCACTTCGAGGTAACCCGCATCGGCAATGCGGACCTGGACGGCAGCGCGGACGGGACCGCCGAATTTCCTGAAAAAGGCACACCGTTCCTGGATATCCGAGCCCATCTCGATCATGGCGAGGCACGGGCCGTGTATCGCCACATCCCCGTTCAGGCCGCCGATTCCGCCTACGAATGGCTGAAGCGCAGCCTGATCGCCGGTCAGGCCAGGGATGTCAACATGGTCCTGAAGGGGCCGTTGGACCAATTCCCCTACGACCAGGGGGGCGGTAAATTCGAGGTGACCGTCCCGGTCATCGACGCATCCTTGCAATATGCCACTGAATGGCCACGAATCACCGGCATCCACGGACTGTTGGTATTCCACGGAAGAGGCATGACCATCGTCGCCGACAGCGGCCGCATCCTCGATGCTCACATCGGTCCGGTGAAGGGCGTCATACCGGATCTGCTGCATGCGGACATGCTGCTCCTGGATGGCCGGGCCAGCGGGGATACCAGCGCGTTCCTGGATTTCATCCGGCAGTCCCCAATCAAGAAACACACCGGGCACTTCACCGACAGGCTAAAGGTAAGCGGCAACGGCAATCTGGCCCTCAGCCTGCGTGTGCCCCTGGACAACGCGGATGACACCACGGTGAGCGGCAACTACACCATGCAGGGCAACCGCATCGAACCCGGCAACGACCTACCCGCCTTGGAAAAGGTCTCGGGGACCTTGTCCTTCACCGAGAAGACCATGCAAGCCAAGGGCATCCAGGTTCAAGTTCTGGGCCTGCCCGCCAGACTCGACCTGAGCAACCCGGCCGCTGGCCAGGTCCGCGCCGCGATGGCCGGAAGAGTCGGCGCGGAGGCGCTACGGCCATACCTGCCCGCCTCCCTGTCCAACCGCCTGAAAGGGTCCACCGACTGGCACGCGAACATCGGCATCAATCCCGGTGCCCCGGCCACGCTGATGATCCGCTCGGACCTGGCCGGCATGGGCGTTGACCTGCCCCCGCCCCTTGCGAAACCGGCCGACCAACCCATCGACCTGGCGATCTCGAAGCAGACCGGGGAGAAAGGCCTCAATGATCTCTCCGTCCGTTACGGGGACCTGATATCGGCGCGGGCGCTCTGGTCGGACAAGGCCGAACCCCGGATCAACGTGCGCATCGACCAAGGCGATGCGGCGATCCCCCAAGAGCCGGGACTTTGGGTTTCCGGTAAGTTGAAATTTCTCGATCTGGACGCCTGGCGCAATCTCTCCTTCGCTCAAGGGAACGGGGCGACCGACCTGTTGCGCGAGGCCAGTGTCAATTTCAACGAATTGCGTATTTTCAACCGTCGCCTCCACGACACCCATCTCCAACTGCGCCCCGCCGGCAAAGGCTGGTCCCTGTCCCTGGCCGGGAAGGAAGCCACGGGCGAGATCACCACCACCCCGGTCGCCACCGGGACCCGAGTGTTCGCCAACTTCAAGCGCCTGAGCATCCCCGATACGGAATACTCGACACCGGCGAAAATTGCTCCGGCATCCGCCATGGCCTCCCTCTCAGGATTGGAACTCAATGCCGACGTCTTCAACTGGAAGGGGCGCGACCTGGGCGATCTTCGCCTGGGACTGTCGCCGGCTTATGGCGGATTCAGACTGGACTATTTCAGCCTGTCTTCCAAGGCGGGCAAGATCTCGGGCAAGGGCCTGCTTTCCAACCAACCCCGGCGCCCCACCGTTCTCGATCTCACACTGGAGTCTCCAGGTATCGGCGACATGCTCTCCCTATACGGCTTCCCGGGCGCCATCAAGGGCGGCGCAACCAGGATCGCCGGAACCCTGGACTGGACCGGCGGACTGGAGGATTTCGAGGTTGGCACCCTGGAGGGGGACCTGGACATCTCCATCAAGCGGGGGCAATTCCTGAAGGTGGACCCGGGGGCCGCCAAGCTGCTCGGCATCCTGAGCCTACAGGCCCTTCCCCGGCGCATCGCGCTGGATTTCCGCGACGTATTTTCCGAGGGTTTCGCCTTCGACGAAATCACCGGGCAGACCCATCTGGAACGGGGCTCCGTTTATACCAACGACCTGCACATGAACGGTCCGGCCGCCAAGATCACCATGAGCGGTGTGCTGGACCTGTCGCGCGAGACCCAGAATCTGCGGCTGAGCATCCAGCCGCGCCTGGGGGACACCGTGGCCATGGCGGGCGCACTGATTGGCGGTCCCGTGGTCGGACTGGGCACCCTGGTGGCCAACAAGATCCTGAAAAACCCGATCGGCCAGGTATTGACCTTCGATTACATGGTAAGCGGCAGCTGGTCCGATCCTGTGGTCAAGAAACTCCCAAGACCCTCCTCTTCCGAGCAGTCGGGCCATTCGAAATAGCCGGAACGGCGCGCCCTTCCCGCATCTCCGCTATTGCGGCCACAAGAAGTCCTTGTGTACCCTCCCCTTACCGTATCACTCGCTGTCGAGATCGATCATGACTCGCGTCGCAAAAGCCTCCAGCTTCGCCAAGACCAAGACCCGCACCGTCGCCAAACCGGCCCAGGACGCGAGCGGCGTCGTCCGCATGGCCGCCGTGCAGATGGCATCCGGTCCCCATGTCCCCGCCAATCTGGCCGAGGCGGAGCGGCTTATCGGCATGGCGGTGGCGGCGGGGGCCAAATTAGTCGTCCTGCCAGAATATTTCGCCATCATGGGGCTCAAGGACACCGACAAGGTGGCGGCCAGGGAGCAACTCGGCAAGGGTCCGATCCAGCGCTTCCTCGCCGTTCAGGCGAAAAAGCACGACATCTGGCTGGTCGGCGGCTCCGTGCCCCTGGCCTGCGACAACCCGAAGAAGGTGCGCAACAGCTGCCTGGTGTTCGACAACAAGGGCAAGCTTGCGGCCCGCTACGACAAGATCCATCTGTTCGGCCTGGACCTCGGCAACGAGCATTACAAGGAACAGACCACCATCGAGGCCGGCGACAAGGTGGTGGTGGTGGACACCCCGTTCGGCCGGATCGGCCTGTCCATCTGCTATGACCTGCGCTTCCCCGAGATGTACCGCGCCATGGGCGATGTGGACATCATCCTGGTGCCCGCCGCCTTCACCGCCACCACCGGCAAGGCCCACTTCGAAACCCTGATCCGGGCACGGGCCATCGAGAACCTGGCCTATGTCATCGCCCCGGCCCAGGGCGGTTATCACGTGTCCGGCAGGGAGACCCATGGCGACACCATGATCGTCGATCCCTGGGGCAACATCCTGGACCGCCTGCCGCGCGGATCGGGCGTGGTGGTGGCTGGCATCAACCGGTCCTACCAGGAAGGCCTTCGCAAGAGCCTTCCCGCCCTCAAGCACCGCACACTGAACTGCGCCCGCGACTTCAAGGTCGAAGTCATCAAGACCTGACCGCGCGGCACCATTTCTTGGCGCGGGCCCGCATTGGTGCCCGCCATTCTCAGGATTTCCGATGAACGCTCTCCTTTCCGATCTGCATTTCTCCGCCGCCGAGTCCACCCTGCTTGCCCCCAACGAGGTCGACGCCGGCCAGTTGGACAGCATCTTCGGCCAACTCGCCGCCCATCGCGTGGACGACGCCGACCTCTACTTCCAGTACACCCGCTCCGAGGCCTGGAGCCTGGAGGAAGGCCAGGTCAAATCCGGCAGCTTCAACATCGACCAGGGCGTGGGTGTGCGCGCCGTGATGGGGGACAAGACCGCCTTTGCCTATTCCGACGACATCCACCTGACGGCAATCCGAGAGGCCGCCGGCACCGTGCGCGCCATCGCCCGCGCTGGACAGACCGCCATCGTCCGTGTCCCCAGCCGGGTGGCGGGGCTCAGCCTGTACCGGCCCATGGACCCCCTGGCCACCCTGACCGAGGCCGACAAGGTGGCCCTGCTGCACCGCCTGGAAGACTACGCCCGGGCCATGGACCCCCGCGTGACGCAGGTCATCGCCAGCCTGGCCGGAGAATACGAGGTGGTGTTCGTGGCCCGCCTGGACGGCCGCAATGGCGCCGACGTGCGCCCCCTGGTGCGGGTCTCGCTCCAGGTCATCGTCGAGGAAAACGGCGCGCGGGAACAGGGCAGCGCCGGCGGCGGCGGCCGATTCGACTACGACTATTTCAGCGACGACATCCTGCGCGAATACGCCCGCCTGGCGGTGGATCAGGCCCTGGTCAACCTGCGCGCCAAGCCGGCCCCGGCCGGTACCATGACCGTGGTGCTGGGCGCCGGCTGGCCCGGTATCCTGCTGCACGAAGCCATCGGCCATGGCCTGGAAGGCGACTTCAACCGCAAGGGATCCTCCGCCTTCTCCGGCCGCATCGGCCAGCGGGTGGCGGCGGACGGCGTCACCGTGGTGGACGACGGCACCATCCCGGACCGGCGCGGCTCCCTCAACATCGACGACGAGGGCACCCCGAGCCAACGCACCGTGCTGATCGAGAACGGCATCCTCAAGGGCTACATGCAGGACAGCATGAACGCCCGCCTCATGGGCATGGCGCCCACCGGCAACGCCCGGCGCGAATCCTTCGCCCATCTGCCCATGCCGCGCATGACCAACACCTACATGCTGGGCGGCGAGGGGGATATGGGCAAGGACCCGGCGGAGATCATCGCCTCGGTCAAGAAAGGTCTTTACGCAGTCAACTTCGGCGGCGGCCAGGTGGACATCACCAGCGGCAAGTTTGTGTTCTCCACCGCCGAGGCGTATCTGATCGAGGATGGCCGGATCACCACGCCGGTAAAAGGCGCCACCCTCATCGGCAACGGGCCGGATGTGCTCACCCGGGTATCCATGATCGGCAATGACATGAAGCTGGACCCGGGCGTGGGCACCTGTGGCAAGGAAGGCCAGAGCGTGCCGGTGGGCGTGGGCCAGCCCACCCTGCGGGTGGACGGCCTGACGGTCGGCGGCACCAGTTGATCGACCGGCATCGACATACAACACGCCTGTAAGTCGATAAGGCAACTCGCCAATACCAGGCAGGTGTCCGGATCAGGACCGGCGGACCGGCCAACCCCAGCCTTGCGCGTCACCGACAAAGGGCCGAGGAACTGCCGCGCTCGCTTGGGCGGGCCCCAGCCGCAGTTAGAATGGGTAGCAATCGGCTCATTTGTTCCATCCATGCCCCTTCGACACGGCGTGCTGCTCGTGGCGCTGGCCCTGGCGCTCACGGCCTGCGCAACACCTCAGATACAGCGGATCGGTCCCTCCATGGCCTCACCCCAACTCCTGCCCGACCAGGTACGCACGGCCGATGCCGCCAGGCTTCCCCTTAGCGCCTGGCTGCCGGCCGGGGAGCCCCGCGCCGTCATCCTGGGGCTGCACGGTTTCAACGACTACCGCCGCGCCTTCGAGGAGACGGGCGAGTTCCTGGCCTCCCGGGGCTTCGCCGTCTACGCCTACGACCAGCGCGGCTTCGGCGAGACGGCCCATGCCGGCCGGTGGTTCGGCGCAAAGCAAATGGCGACGGACCTGTGCACCGTGGCCGGCCTCCTGCGCCAGCGCCACCCCGGCCTGCCCCTGTACGTCATCGCCGAGAGCATGGGCGGTGCCGTGGCCCTCGTCGCCCAGGAGGGGACTACACAGGGATCGGCTGTGTCCCCGGCTGGGTCTGGAGGACCCGGCATCCCCGAGATTGTATCGGGAGCTCACTGCCCTTTGCGCGTCGATGGGCTGGTCCTGGTGGCCCCGGCGGTGTGGGGACGCTCAACCATGCCCGCCCTGCAGCGGGGCGCCCTGTGGCTGGCGGCACACACCTTCCCCGCCCTGACCCTCAGTCCCCGCGGCCTGGACATCACACCGACGGACAACGAGGCGGCCCGACGCAAGCTGCGGGAGGATCCGCTGGTGATCAAGAAAACCCGTGTGGATACCCTGTGGGGCCTCTCGCAACTGATGGAGCGCGCGCTGGCCGTTGCCCCCGCACCGGAACTGCCCACCCTGATCCTCTATGGCGAGCGGGACGAGATCATCCCCAAGCAGCCCATCTGCCGCTGGCTGAGCGGCCTTCCGGGATCACCGCTGCACCGCCTGGCGGTCTATCAAAACGGCTGGCATATGCTCACCCGGGACCTGCAGGCCAACGCAGTGCTGTCTGATATCGCCGTCTGGCTGGCGGACCGCTACGCGTCCCTTCCTTCCGGTTCGGTAGTGCCCGGCAAGCGGCCGGCGTTCTGCGTCAAGGTGAATTGAAACGGAACCGGGCGAGTAGAAGGTCTGGCCCGACATAACGACAAGCAGCCGCTTGTGCTTCGCGAAGCATTGAGGCTAGGTAGGTCACGGGTGGCCGGACGTTACCCCGGCTGCTATGTCCACATCACTGTGTCGGGCGAATATCCCGACCATACGCTGGCGAGTCATGCAACCTTCACACCTGCGGCGCAGGAAAATGGCGACAACCACGCAGGCACCCGTGATGTCACCATTGTCCACCATTCGCGCGAGCACGGCCTGCGCTTTGCTGATTAGGGGAATCACCTCGAAGCGGCCCCTCGCGGGCAGAAGCACATCATTGCGGTGGCCATGAAGGGTAGGCAGGTGCAGCGGCGCTGCACGATTGGCTTAATGCATGACATTTCATGATGTTGGGCTGAATTTCAGCCCAGTACATGTTCCGCTGAAGTTCCGGCAGGAGAGGGATTAAGGCATGGCACAACACAAGCCGTTCACCAGAAATATCGAAGACTCGTCCTTGAATCCTCCAATCTATGGGTGCTCGGTATGCGGAACTACCGCGTGCAACCGCCAATACCACAGGACGGACCACAGGCATATTTGTGAGCATTGTCTGCTCGATTCCCGCAAGCAACTCGCAAAGCTGGTCGACACACACCCCTACGAGGAATTTACGGAATCCCTTGCCGCCGCCCTGGATTTGCTTGAACGCGAGACCGGTCTGCATTCGAGGCGTGCGCGGCACACACCCTGATCCTGGCACGCCACCAGCACGACGTTGCAGCCGTTCTGCGGGAGATCTACTGGGGCAGCCTACTGCATGACATCGGCAAGATCGGGGTGCCAGACGCCATCTTGCTCAAACCGGATCGACTGACCGAGGAAGAATGGCAAATCATGCGCATGCACCCGGAGAATGGCAGCCGCATCCTTGGAAAATTGCCTTACTTTTCCCTGGCAGCACAGATTGTGCTCTGCCATGAGGAACGCTATGACGGCTCAGGCTATCCCAGGGCGTTGAAGAGAGATGCCCCGTTACCCGCGCGGCTGTTCGCATTCATCGACACCCTTGACGCCATGACATTCGACCAGCCATATCGCAAGGCGCTGCCTTTCGATGCCGCCAAGGCAGAGATCCTCAGAATGTCAGGGAACAATTTGACCCGGTGGCGATTGAGGCTTTCCTGCTTGAAGAGGCCTTTCTGCATGAGATGACAGCCTTGGATTACCTTGAAGGAGTCGCTGTTTAGGCAACAGAGGCCAGCAAGGCATTGCACCACGCCCAGGTGTAAGTCCTGATCAGGTCACTGTCAGTGACTGCTCAATCTTGTTTTGCAGCCATATAGGCACACACCTCAGATGCCATTCGGCCAAGGCAACGCATGGTCTGGGCTGGCGTACGGCTGCTTCAGGTAAACAATCAGTCACTCGCGGCCATGATTCCATGAACGTCTGTTTCCTCGACCGGCGAACGAGGGCTTCCGACCCTGTTTGGTCAAATGACCCTGACAAAGGTTGAAACGCACCTAGTCGAGCGTCAGTTACTTATCTGCAAAGAGACATGCAAGGTCCCTTGGCGCCACCTCGGCCATAGAGGGTTGTCTGGATGCATTCCTGAGTGTCTGCATAGCAGACAGGCTGCCGGATAAAACAGGTACACAACCATCTTATCCTCAGCCAATACAGCCGTTCCCCTGATGCTGATGGCAGCCATTTGTGGATAACAAATGGATGGCAGTTGCATTTGTAATACGAATCATTATCATTCGTATACGGACTATGGCGTGATGTCGGTAATACCGAGGGCCATGTCAAGTGATGTGTCGTGGGACATGACCATGGGTTGCTCATTCCTTTCGGCTAGATTTTACGATTCAAGAAAGTGCATGAATGAGAATGACAAGTGTTGGTCACCCACTTCTGGTGTGCTTTTACCTGTGTCTGTTCCTGATCCTGTCGGGCTGCGGCGGCGGGGACAGTGGCAATAGCACCAGCGAGTCCTCTGGCGCGAACCAGGCCAATCTGGAGTTGCTGGGCAAGAAACTGTTTGAGGACGCCAACCTGTCCGAGCCGGCGGGCCAGTCCTGCGCCTCCTGCCATGACGCCGCCCACATCTTCACCGACCCGGACCAGGACAAGCCCACTTCGGAGGGGGTACATGCAGGCTTGTTCGGCAAACGCAATACGCCCACGGCCGCCTATGCGCAGTTTTCCCCGCCATTTCATTTCGACAATGGGGACGGGACCTACGTAGGCGGCCAGTTCCTGGACGGGCGTGCCTCGATGCTGGAAGACCAGGCCAAGCAACCTTTCCTGAACCCGGCCGAAATGGCCAACCTCGATAAACAATCTGTGGTGGACAAGGTGCGGAACGCCTCCTATGCCACGCTCTTCCATCAGGTGTTCGGAACGTCGTCGCTGGACGACGCCGATCAGGCCTACGAGCGCATTGTCCAGGCCATAGCCGCCTTCGAGCGCAGCAAGACCTTTGCGCCACTCACCTCCAAGTTCGACTACTTCCTGAAGGGTCAGGCACAGTTCACCGACCAGGAGGCACGCGGCATGGCCCTGTTCGCCAGTTCGACCAAAGGGAATTGCGCCGCCTGCCATCCCATCACGCCGCTGGCGGATGGCACGCCGCCGTTGTTTACCGATTTCACCTACGACAACCTGGGCGTACCACGCAATCCCGACAACCTTTTCTACACGCAGGGGGTCGGCTTCAACCCGGATGGCTGGAATTTCGTCGACCTGGGATTGGGCGGGGCCCTGGGCATCGTCACTGAAAACGGCAAATTCAAGGTTCCCACGCTACGCAACATCGCCGTGACGGCCCCTTACATGCATAACGGCTACTTCACTGACCTGCGCTCGGTGGTGGCGTTTTACAACGACCGGGACGTGCGTCCGAGATGCGTTGATGCCACATGGACGCGTGCCGCCGATGCCCAGAGCCAGAATTGCTGGCCCGCGCCCGAGGTGCCGGAAACCGTCAACCATGTGGAGTTGGGTCATCTGGGCCTTACCGACCAGGAGATCGACGACATCGTCGCTTTCATGAAGACCCTGACCGACGGCTGGCAGCCGGCACCCTGACCACTTTCAACCCCCTGCTATCCCACGCTGAAACCTGGAGCTTCCCCATGCAACGAACAAGACTGTCTCTCTTGATTGCGGCGCTATTGGCCGCGCCGTATTCCCATGCCGATGACGCGGAACTGCGCGCGCGCATCGACAGGCTTGAGACGGAAGTCCAGGCCCTCACGGCTGCTTTGAAACAGGTCAACTCAAAGACTGAGGCCATCGCCATTCAGCAGGAAGCGGCCGCTAGTGCGCCGGCCAGCGGTAGCGCGGCCGGTGCAGCGTCAGAGTCCGAGGTGGCCGGATCAGCCTATGCAAACACCACGATCTACGGGTATGGCGAAATCAATTACAACCATCCGCGCGATTCGAGCCAGGCCCAGGCGGATTTGCGGCGCGCGGTGTTCGGCTTCGGCCATCGCTTCGACGACGAAACCCGGTTCATGTCCGAATTCGAATTCGAGCACGCCGTGACTTCGGCCGATGACGAAGGGGAGGCCGAGGTCGAGCAGTTCTATATCGATCACCGCCTGGCCCAGAACACGAACCTCAAGGCCGGCCTGTTCCTGATGCCCTTCGGCCTACTCAACGAGTCCCACGAGCCGACCCACTACTACGGCGTGGAGCGCAACTTCGTGGAGACTGCGATCATCCCCAGCACCTGGCGCGAAGGCGGCGTCGGGATTTATGGTTCGACCGATTTCGGGCTGGCCTGGGACGCGGGTGTGACCACTGGTTTCGATCTATCGAAATGGGATGCGACCGCCAGCGAGGGTAGCGAATCGCCCCTGGGTAGCGTCCATCAGGAATTGCAGCTGGCCAAGGCCAAGGATCTTGCCGTCTACGGCGCGATCAACTGGCGCGGCACACCCGGTCTTGTCATCGGTGGCAGCATTTTCACCGGCCAGGCCGGACAGGGAACCCCGGGCTCCCTGGTCGGGAACTCGCGCATCCTGATCTGGGATACGCATGCGCGCTGGACGCCCGATCGCTGGGACCTGTCGGCTGTTTACGCCAAAGGATCGATTTCCGATACCGCCACCTACAACCAGATAAATGCCTACCAGCCCTCGCCCATCCCCAAAGCGTTCTTCGGCTGGTACACACAGGCGGCCTATCGCCTGTGGGAATCAGGCAAGCGCTCACTTTCGCCCTTCGTCAGATACGAACGCTACAATACCGCCAGCGCCTACGCGGCCTTGCCGGTGGCGCTCTCCCTCAGCGCGCGGCCGACCGAAACCGTCGGTACCGTCGGCGTCAATTACCAGCTCAACCCCGATCTCGTATTCAAATTCGATTACCAAAACTTCCATGTTGATTCTTCGCGCAATCGTTTCGATCTTGGCCTCGGCCTCACGTTCTAGGCTTGCTGGCCTAGTCGTGCTATTCATGGCTTCCGGCGGCGCGTTCGCCGACACGGTCTACCAGACGCGCGATGATTTTCTCCGCGAGGCGTTCGGCACGCCGCCGCCGGTCCAGGTGATTTGGGTTGACAGCGACATCCAGAACAGCCTCAAGGCCGTGCTCGGACATCCCTACGGTCAGGCGCGATTGCGCTACTGGCGGAAGAACGGCAAGACCGCATGGATACTCGACGAGATCGGCAAGGAATATCCGATCACCGCCGCGTTCCTGGTGGGAAATGACTCGATCGATTTGGCGCGCGTGCTCGTCTATCGGGAGACCCGCGGCATGGAGGTGCGCTACCCATCCTTCCTACGGCAATTCATCGGCGCCCGGCTGCTCGACGGTAAACTCAGCAAACCGATCGACGGCATTTCCGGGGCTACGCTTTCGGTACAGTCGATGGAGCGGATGGCGCGCGCCGCGCTCGTGCTCAATGAGCACGCGCCATGAAACCGGACAAGATCGCCGTGACACACCGTCGGCGCATGATCGGTGTCATTCTGCATCGCTGGCACCGGAGGCTGGGCTTGGTCGCCGGCCTGTTCGTGGTCTGGCTGGCCAGCAGCGGCATCGCGCTCAATCACAGTTCCGAACTCGGTCTGGATCACGCGGTGGTCAGCGCGCCATGGCTCACCCACCTCTACGGACTACGTGAAGCAATACCGGATAGGGGCTTCATCACCAACCAGCATTGGCTGGTCGGCAACGATGTACAAACCGTGATCGATGGGCGACCGATCGCGACCGCTCTGCCCGGGCCGCTCGGGCTGGTCGCCGCCAACAATCTGTTGTTCGCGGCCAATGCCGGCACGCTCGCTGTATTCGACTTCCAGGGGCGGGCCGTGGATACGTTGCGTGACTCCGATCTACCGATCCCAGTCATTCATCGAATCGGCGGCGGAGATGGCGTGGTGGTCATCTCGGACGAACAGGACCACCGCTTCGCCAGCCGTGACGGTCTGACCTGGGTCCCCTTCACCGGCGCTGTAGTCTGGACGGCGAGCGTGAAACTGCCCGCCACCGTCAAGGCGAGCGCGGCCTCCTTGCTGCGACCGCGGCTTCCTGTCGAACGAGTGCTTCTTGATGCACACAGCGGGCATATTCTTGGACGCTACGGCCCGATCCTGGTCGATACGGTCGGCGTTATCTTTATCTTGATCGCCTCGAGCGGGCTGTATATGTATATCCGCCACCACTTTCGGAGTGGTCATCATTGACTTATTTCAACCGCGGTTTACCTGAAGCAGCCGTACGACAGTCCAGACCAAAATGCCCAGGGTTTGAAACAGCAGAAGATCCTGCAATGGCGTTTCATATGCCCGTAAAAAAAGCCGCGTCCTCGGACGCGGCTTTTTGGTGGGACTGACGATTACTGGATCACCTTCAGTTCGACACGGCGGTTGGCGATCCGACCCAGTTCCGTCTCGTTGTCGGCGATGGGCTTGGACTCACCGTAGGATACGGCGGTCAGGCGGGAGGGGTCGATACCCTGGGAAACCAGGTAATCCACCACCGCCTTGGCGCGACGCTGGCCGAGGTCCATGTTGTACTCCTCGGTATTGCGGCTGTCGGTGTGGCCGCCCACTTCCAGCTTGATGTCGGGATATTGCTTCAGCTTCAACACATCCAGGTTGAGGATGATCATGGCATCGAAACGAAGGCTGGCATTGTCGTTGTCGAAATTCACGCCCTGCAGCTCACCCTTGAAAATGGGACAACCCTTGTCGTTCACCTTTTCTTCGGCGGGTGTGTTGGGGCACTCGTCCAGGGCATCGACCACACCGTCATGGTCGGAGTCCGGTTCGCAGCCTTGCGCGTCGACCTTATGCCCGGCGGGGGTTGTGGGGCACTTGTCGAGGGCATCTACCACCCCGTCGCCATCGCCATCCAATTCGCAACCTTTGGCATCCACGGCGCGGCCAGCCGGCGTTGTGGGGCACTGATCCAGGCGGTCGACAACACCATCGCCGTCACCGTCCAGTTCGCATCCTTCGCTATTAACCTTGGCGCCCATGGGGGTGGCCGGGCACTTGTCCATGGAATCCACGACGCCGTCCTTGTCGCTGTCCATCGGGGTGGGAGCGGGAGCGGGTTTGGGCATGGGCGCGGGGGCGGGAGCAGGCGCAACCTTGGGTGCCACTGGCGCCTGACAGGGCGCATCCAGGATGCCTTTTCCCGGGCAACCGATGGTCTTGTAGAGCTCGTAGCCCACGGTCTTTCCAGTGGAACTATCGACGTTGCTGGGATCGTAGTAAACGGATCCCGCCTGGGCGGCCCCCGTTACGGCGAACATGGCACAGAGGGACAGGGTCTTTAACTTCATTTTGTTCTCCAGTAAGTTATTTCAAAGCTATAAATTGTTCGATGATGCCGCGGGGATATATTCCGGGATCGCCATGAACCGCATGCTCCTCCAACGCCATCATGGTGTGCGCACCATCCAGCGTCTTGCTATTGGGTAGACAGACTCGACCGGCTTGGCCGGGACCGCCTGCACAACCTGAATCAGGCTGTCGCGCAAGGTGAGAAGCCGGGACAAGCTCACCGCTTCAACACGTCCCGTATCTCGCGCAACAGCAGCACATCTTCGCTCGGCTCGGGTGGGGGAGTAGGCGGTGCCGCCTCCTCCTGACGCTTCATGCGGTTGATCCCCTTCACAACCATGAAGATGGCGAACGCAACGATGGCGAAATCTACCACGCTGTTGATGAAGGAACCGTATTTGATCAAGGGCGCACCCGCCTTCTCTGCGGCTTCCAGGGTATCAAAGCTGGTGCTGCCAAGATTCAGGTAGAAATTCTTGAAATCAATACCGCCGAGCATCGCGCCGATGGGCGGCATGATGACATCCTGGACCAGGGAGTTGACGATCTTGCCGAATGCGCCACCGATGACCACGCCCACCGCCAAGTCGACCACGTTGCCGCGCATGGCGAATTCTTTGAATTCCTGCATAAAACTCATTGCCGCCTCCTCTTACAAACATAGCCACGCCCAGTCAGCAACTCGCTGATCGGCTAGCGCGCCAATGGTCGCTTCGGCTGATAAGAACACAACTTACTGGATTTTAGTGTGCAGCAGATCACATGAAATATACAGAATCAATCGCCGCTCATACCCGAAACGCTAATGCCCGCCTGTCCGGCAAAGGTCAGCATGCGGTTGATCGAATGTACTGCCTGCGCGCCTATGGCCGGATCTACCAGGATTTCGTTGGCGCCCGTTTCCAGCGCATGCAGCAGCCCCCTCAGCCCGTTCATGGCCATCCATGGGCAATGCGCGCAGGACACGCAAGTGGCACCTTGGCCGCCGCTGGGCGCTTCGATCAGGGTCTTGCCGGGCGCCGCCTCATGCATCTTGTGAAAGATGCCGTTGTCCGTGGCGACGATGAGAACGGGATTGGGCAGTTCGCCGGCGGCCCGGATCAGCTGCGTCGTCGAGCCCACCACATCGGCCAGCGCGATCACTGCGGCGGGCGACTCCGGATGCACCAGCACAGCCGCCTCGGGGTATTGCGCCTTGAGTTCCCGGATGCCGTCAGCCTTGAATTTTTCATGGACCACGCAGCTGCCTTGCCAGAGCAGCATGTCCGCCCCCGTGGCTTTCTGCACGTAATCACCGAGAAACCGGTCCGGCGCCCAGATCAGCTTCTCTTCTCTTTCCTTCAGGTGGGCCGCCACCTTCACGGCGATGCTGGAAGTCACCACCCAGTCCGCCCGCGCCTTCACCGCCGCCGAGGTATTGGCATAGACCACCACGGTGCGGTCGGGATGGGCATCGCAGAAGCGGCCGAAATCCTCGGCCGGACAGGACAAGTCCAGGGAGCACTCGGCCCGCGGATCCGGCATCAGCACCCGTTTCTCGGGGTTCAGGATCTTCGCGGTCTCGCCCATGAAACGCACCCCGGCCACGATCAGGGTTCGCGCCTTGGAGGCATGGCCGAAGCGGGCCATTTCCAGGGAATCCGAGACGCAGCCACCCGTCTCTTCCGCCAACTTCTGCAGTTCCCCCGAGGTGTAATAGTGGGCCACCAGAACCGCATCCTGGTCTTTCAAGCGTTGCTTTATCCGGGCGACCAGGGTTTCCCTTTCGCCGGGTTCCAGCATCTCCTCCACGACTGGCGGCACACCGGTTACCGGCCGTGCCATGGGGGCCGGTTCCGTGGGAACCTGATGTCTCGAATGCGGGAGGGGCAAAGACGTAGTGGGCATTCTGAAATGGTGACGAATGCTATGTGCCGGACAGTTTGTAGTGGTGGGCCATGACCCTGTCAAGCGGGGAAGACGCCGAGCCGGCCTGATAACATAACGCCATGCGCCAATTGATCCTCGATATCCGCCCGGATGCCATTGCAGGTTTCGACAACTTCCTTCCCGGACCCAACACTGAAGTTGTAACCGCCCTGCACAAATTCGCCACCGACCATGACGACGAACGCGTAATTTATATTTGGGGCGAGAACGGCGTCGGCAAGAGCCACCTGCTGCGCGCCTGGGCCTCCGCAACCGGCGCGGAACTGGCGTCGAAGTCAGCGCCCATGTGCGAGACGCTTCCCCCGCACCTGGCCGTGGACGACGTCGACGCACTCGGACCTGACGACCAGATCCGGTTGTTCAGTCTGATCAACGCTGCGCGGGAAGGGGAAGGTGCCATCCTCGCGACTGGGCTATTTCCTCCCGCGCAGTTGGCGATTCGCCCCGATCTGGCCACACGCCTGGCCCAAGGTCCGGTGTTCAGGGTGCATCCCCTGTCCGACGCGGACAAAGCGACGGCGCTCAGAATCCGCGCCGAAGCCACCGGCCTGCAATTGCCCGACGAAGTCGTTCGATACCTCCTCACGCACAGTCGACGCGACCTGCCCAACCTCCTCGCCCTCGTCGACGCCCTGGACGCCTTCTCCCTGAGCCGCAAGCGCACCGTCTCCGTATTGCTGCTCAAGGAAATGCTTCGGCAAACGTCCGCCGCCTGATGCGCCTATTGCTTGCCATCAGCCATCACGGCTTCGGCCATCTGGCCCAAGCCGCGCCTATCGCCAATGCCCTTTCGCAACTAAGGCCCAACCTGGAATGGCTGGTCTGGTCCGGCCTGTCCAGAGAAACCCTTTCCAGCCGGCTCGCTGTGTCATTCAGCCATCGTCACGACGCCGCCGATGTCGGGCTGGTCATGCACGATGCGGTCCGGGTCGATGTGTCCGCCAGCCTGACGAGGTATCTTGCCTTCCACCAGGATTGGGAAGAGAAAGTTTCACGCGAGGCGTCTTGGCTGATTGAAAACCGGATTTCGGCCGTCCTCTCGGATGTGGCCTACCTGCCTCTGGCAGCCGCTGCCCTGGCAGATCTTCCCGCTGTGGCGTTTTGCTCCCTCAACTGGCTGGACATTGCGAACGCATACCTCGGCGATCAACCGGAGATCGATCGCATCCTGACCCGCATATCATCGGCCTACGCGGCATCGCGCGCCTTTCTGAGGCTCACCCCGAGCATGCCCATGGACTGGTTGAAAAACAGCGAGGCGCTGCCACCCATTGCATCAAGGGGCAAGGACCAGCGTGCCGAAATCGATGCCCGCCTGAACAATTCCGCCGATCGGAAACTTGTGTTGATCGGATTCGGAGGCGTTGCTTATCGAAGCGAACATGCCCTGCCCGTCCTGCCTGACGTCCTCTGGTTGGTACCCGATTCATGGCCGACGGACGACCGTGAAGACCTGATCGGATTCTCAGGGATCGGACTGCCATTCATGGATCTCCTGGCGTCCAGTGACGTCCTGGTCACCAAGATCGGATATGGCAGCTTCGTCGAAGCCGCAAGCCATGGAGTTCCCGTGCTCTATCTCGATCGGCCGGACTGGCCAGAGACGCCTTACCTGACGACTTGGCTGCGCGAGCATGGTCACGCCCATAGCATCACCGAGACCCAACTGTTCGACCCCGGTGTACACAACTTCCTGGCAGAACTGTGGGAACAGCCTCGCAAGGCCTTGATCAAGTCTACTGGCGCAGACTTGGCGGCTAACAGAATAAGGGAGTTGATCGGCTTGGCTTAAGGGCTTGCGTTAAGGGTTTGGGTCAAGCCTGATCCTTGGCCGCCTCGGCCGCGATCTCTGCGTGCACCTGGGCCATGTCCACTTCCTTGGCGCGGGCGACCAGATCCTCGAAGGCACCCGCCGGCAAGGCACCTGGCTGGGCATAGATAATGACCTTCTCCCGGAAGATCACCAGCGTGGGGATGGAGCGCACCTGGAAATGGGCCGCCAAACCTTGCTGCTCCTCCGTGTTCACCTTGGCAAAAGTGATGTCCGCATGTTTCTCGGAGGCCGACTCGTAGACCGGGGCGAAACCTCGGCACGGGCCGCACCAGGGAGCCCAGAAGTCAATGATGACAAAGTCATTGTTGAGGATGGTTTCCTCAAAGTTCTGTTCGTTCAGCTCCAGCACAGCCATATAACCCCCCCGTTCGGTAGACGGAAAAAAGCAAAGACCGGCTTGTAGCCGGTCTTTGCATGATACCACGCCCCACAGTGGCGAAGTCTGTCAGGTCGGGTCGACCTGGGGAGGCTTCACCCCGCCGTGGCTAGGCGGGGCAGGGGCTCCCCCTGGTTGCGCCTCATATTCGAATTGACCTTCAGGTTGGCCTTCACTTCTGCGCGGTTGACCGCTGTGATCAACTTCGTGGCCAGTGCCCTGGCTTGGGCCGCGGTCAAGACCACGGTGGGATCCACATCCCCGGACACACGCAACACCACCCGATCCAAACCATCATCCGCAGTGATTAAAGAAACACTGACATCGACTTGCTCAATCTGTTTCATCCGAGACTCCCTCTAGCTAGACAACTTTCATGCAGAGGAGGGAGCAGGAAACATGCCACGGGCCTTGGGTTGAGCTAAGTGACGTGACCGCCAGAAATACCGGGGCATTGGGGCAAGGCCAGCGACACGCACGCATCACGGTCCGCCATAGCCTCAACAGAGATGTTGGATTTTCATCATTCAGCTACTGTGGTCGCGCCCGATTTCCGCCGCCTGCACGACTGTCCCATGTCGCACAACCTTTACAGGTGGGCACGCATCTAGAGCACACCAACTCATGCAATTCGCGCCGAATTGCCCAATCCAGTAATTGGCCGTTGACCATAGTGAAGAGCCATAAAAAAAGGCGGGAATCCCCGCCTTAATCTAAGCGCTGTTGGCTCAAGCAGCGGGTTTCGCTGCGGCGGGTTTCTTGGCAGCAGCCTTGGGCGCGGCGGCCTTCTTCGCTGCGGGCTTGGCAGCAGCCTTCTTGGGCGCGGCGGCCTTCTTCGCTGCGGGCTTGGCAGCAGCCTTCTTGGGCGCGGCGGCCTTCTTCGCTGCGGGCTTGGCAGCAGCCTTCTTGGGCGCGGCGGCCTTCTTCGCTGCGGGCTTGGCAGCAGCCTTGGGCGCGGCAGCCTTCTTCGCTGCGGGCTTGGCAGCAGCCTTGGGCGCGGCAACCTTCTTCGCTGCGGGCTTGGCAGCAGGCTTGGGCGCGGCGGCCTTCTTCGCTGCAGGCTTGGGCGCGGCTACTTTCTTTGCTGCGGGTTTGACGGTTGATGCGGGGGATTTTGTTGCTGTGGATTTAGTAGTGGATGAGGCTTTGGTGGTGCTCTTTGCGGGTTTTGCAGCAGCCATGTGTGACTCCTCTGGTAATGAAGGGTAATCGGCCGGAAAGCCTTATGCCTCAAGCATTTCCACGCGCATCTGAGGCGTGGTTCGATTGTAGAACAAAAAAAAGCGCGCACCGCAAGTGGTTACGCGCATTTCCATGGTTTTTTTATTCAATTACCCAATCAGAACAACACATGTTCCCCGTTGAAGAGCGATTCGATTCGCTCTCTTGCCCTGATTTCATGGGCGACGGCGCCATCCACCATGACCTCGGCGGCACGCGGCCGCGTGTTGTAATTCGAACTCATGCTCATACCGTAAGCCCCCGCGGAACACACCGCCAGCAGGTCGTTTTCGGCTAGCGCGAGGTCGCGATCATGGCCGAGAAAATCGCCGCTCTCGCAGACCGGGCCGACGATGGCATAGCGCTTTGTGTTGCCATCACACAGCCTCACCGGCTGTATGTCGTGCCATGCGTCGTAGAGCGCGGGACGCATCAGATCATTCATGGCTGCATCGACGATGGCGAAATCCTTCGTCTCCCCATGCTTGAGATATTCCACACGCGTCAGCAACCAGCCCGCGTTGCCCACCAGCGACCGTCCGGGTTCCACGATCAAGCGTTTCGTCACGCCCGCGCAGTCGATCAAGCAGTACGTGCGCATATGCATCCAATGTCGGAGGTACCTCGTCGCGATAACGGATGCCCAGGCCGCCGCCGATATCGATATGCTCCAGGTGGATGCCATCCCGGTTCAACGCCTCGACCAATTCCAGGACGCGGTCCAAGGCCTCGGCAAAAGGATCCGTTTCAGTGAGTTGCGAGCCGATGTGGCAATCAATGCCTTTCACGTGCAGATGCGGCAAGGCTGCGGCCTCGCGATAAACGCGCAATGCCTGGTCATGGGCGATACCGAATTTGTTGTCCTTCAGACCCGTGGAGATATAGGGGTGGGTTCTGGCATCCACGTTGGGATTCACACGCAGGCTCACCGGCGCCGCCTTCCCGGAGTCCCCTGCGATTTGGTTGAGCCGGGCAAGTTCGCTTTCCGACTCCACATTGAAGCAATGGATACCTGCATCCAGAGCGGCACGCATCTCCTCCGCGCGCTTGCCCACGCCGGAAAACACGATCTTGCCGGGGTCTCCGCCTGCGGCCAGCACACGGGCGAGTTCCCCGCCGGAGACGATGTCGAAGCCCGCGCCCAGGCGCGCGAACAGATTGAGAATCGCCAGACTGGGGTTGGCCTTTACCGCATAGCAGACGAGGTGGCGATGCCCGGACAGGGCCTGGTCATAAGCATTGAAAGCCGCTTTCAGGGCTGCCCGTGAATAGACATAGCACGGGGTGCCGAAGCGCGCCGCGATGAAATCAAGCGGCGCTTCCTCCACGTGGAGCACGCCGCCCCTACGGGACAGGGCATTCATTTGTCGGGATGGGAAGTAGGTGTGGCTTTGCTGGGTTCGTCCGGGAGATAAAGGTCTCCCCTCATGCCGCAACCGGCAAGGACGAGCAACGAACAAACAATAAGAAAAAATCGCATGGCTGACCTATAAAATGCGGCATTGAGTCTAGCATGGAGCCCACTATGACCGAGAGCGAATACACCCGCTTGGCCGACGACACCTTGCATAAGCTGGAACAGGCCCTGGAGGATGTGGGTGGCGACGTCGACTTCGAGCGATCCTCGGAGGGCATCCTGGAGATCGAATTTGCCGACGGATCCGTGATCGTGGTGAACAAGCAGACGGCGACGCAGGAGATCTGGGTGGCGGCGAAGAGCGGCGGGTTCCACTATCGCTGGGACGGCAACTGCTGGCGCGACACCCGCTCCGGCGAGGAACTGTTCCAGGCGCTGTCCGGTTGCGTATCCGCCCAAGCCGGAGAACCCGTGGTCCTGGGTTGAACAACAGCGGCAGGCAGGCAACGATCTGAAGGAAGCGAACTCGAATGGATGACCAGATCCTCTTCACGCATCTTCCCGAACTCACCGAGCAGTTCGGCGCGGACCACATCAAACCATTGCTGGATCGGCTGACCGTGCACCAGCTGCCCGCCGGCGAGATCCTGGTGCGTGACCAGGAACCCCTCGATGCATTTCATCTGGTCCTCTCGGGCCGACTTTCATTGGCCGTGGAGTTGGGCGGCCACAGCGTCCTGCTGGGGGATCTGGAGCCCGGCAACTGGTGCGGCGAACTGGCCTATTTCAGCGGCAGCAAGCGCTCTTCCAGTACGGTCACGGCCGCCGTCGACACCGAACTGGCGCAACTCAACTTCGCCCATTTCGAAGCCATGATGGCGGAAGACTCCGTGGTCGCCTGCCGTCTCACCCATGCCTTCATCCAGATGATGATGCGCCGCCTGCATGCCACAGCGGAAAACCCGATCATCGACCCCCAGGGACAGATGCTCATCATGGGCGAACTGTCTGTGCCCTGGTCCGATTTGATACCCCATCACAGTAGCGTGCTGGATATCCTGAAGAACATGCTGGGAGGGCACTGATGCAACTGAAGAACTATCTGCGCTCACAACCCGGATTCCAGTTCATGTCGGATGCGGATGTGGAGCATGTCGCCGCGGCGATGCGGGTGGACGGCTACCCGAGCCAGCACGTCTTCATCTATCAGGACAAGCTCAACAAGGAGCTGTTCCTGCTGCTGGAGGGACACATCAGGGTCAGCCATTACAGCAGGGGAGGACGCCACTACAGCCTGAAGACCGTCGAGCCGGGTGAATTCTTCGGTCTGCCCTCCATATCGGAAGGCAAGCCCGCCATCGCCAGCTGCACGGCGGATGGTCCGGTCAAGGTGGCCAGCATGCCGTACTCGGCCTATCTGTTGCTGTACCAACCGGGGTCCGAGGTAGGCTGCCACTTCCAGTTTGTCATCGCCCACCAGCTGGCCCGGGATCTCCAGGACCGGCACGATGCCCTGCGCAGCCTGATGATCCAGATCTACGGCGAGGACAAAACCTTTCCGCCGGCCTGATCCTTACCGCTTCAGGTTCTCCCGCGCCCGCGCCACCGCCGCCCGCACCTGGGCCGGGGCGGTGCCGCCGATGTGGTCCCGGGCCGCCACCGAACCCTCGAGGGTCAGCACGGCATAGACGTCGGCGCCGACCAGGGTCGAGAAACCCTGCAACTCCGCCAGGCTAAGATCGGACAAATCGCAGCCTTGCCGCTCCGCCGCCCGCACCGCCCTGGCTACCACCTCGTGGGCCTCGCGGAACGGCAGGCCCTTCTTCACCAGATAGTCGGCCAGGTCGGTGGCGGTGGCGAAGCCCTCCACGGCGGCTTGGCGCATGCGATCGGCCCGCACCTGGATGCCCGCCACCATCTCGGCATAGATGGCCAGGCTGTCCACCAGGGTGTCGACGGCGTCGAACAGCGGTTCCTTGTCCTCCTGGTTGTCCTTGTTGTAGGCCAGGGGCTGGCCCTTCATCAGGGTAAGCAGGGCGACCAGATGGCCGTTCATGCGCCCGGTCTTGCCCCGCATCAGTTCCGGCACGTCCGGGTTCTTCTTCTGGGGCATGATGCTCGAGCCGGTGCAGAAGCGGTCCGGCAGATCGATGAAGCCGAATCGTGGCGTCATCCAGATCACCAGTTCTTCCGACATGCGCGACAAATGGGTCATCACCAGGCTGCCACAGGCCAGGAATTCGATGGCGAAATCCCGATCCGAAACCGCGTCCAGGGAGTTCTCGCACACCCCGTCGAACCCCAGTTCCCGGGCCACGAATGCACGGTCGATGGGATAACTGGTGCCGGCCAGCGCCGCCGCGCCCAGGGGCAGACGGTTCATGCGCTTGCGGCAGTCGGCCAGGCGTTCGCCGTCCCGCGCCAGCATCTCGTGCCAAGCCATGAGGTGGTGGCCGAAGGTCACGGGCTGGGCCGCCTGAAGGTGGGTGAAGCCCGGCATGATGGTGTCCGCGTGCAGTTCCGCCTGATCCAGCAGGGCGGCGCGCGCGTCACGGATCAGCGCCTGGATGCGGTCGACGGCATCCCGCAGCCACAGGCGCACGTCGGTGGTCACCTGATCGTTGCGCGAGCGGCCGGTGTGCAGTCGCTTGCCCGCGTCGCCCACCTTCTTGGTCAGGGCACGCTCGATGTTGAAATGGATATCCTCGTCATCCAGGTTCCAGAGAAAACGTCCAGCCTCGAATTCCGCCAGGATCTCTCCGAGCCCCCTGCGGATATCGGCCAAATCCTGATCTGACAACACACCCACCTTGTTAAGCATGCCGGCATGGGCCAGGGAACCCTGGATGTCGAAGGGAGCCAGGCGCCAGTCGAATGGGATGGACGCGGTATAGCGTTTGACCCGCTCGGACACGGGTTCGGAGAATCTGCCGGACCAGACCTGTCCGGGGGCCGGGATTTCGCTGGGCGTTTCGTTATGGCTCATGGGGTGTTAGCTTGCGCGCTGGGAGTGATCTAAGGGTGGATTATGACAAAGGAGAGCGTGTTACCCGACTTTCGTAACCTGGGCATCCTGCTGCGCGCCCTGTTGGCGGCCCAGGTCCTGGCGCTGGCCGCCGCGCTGATAGCCACCTCCGGCCTGGGCGAGGCGATATGGACCTTTCTAGACAATACCGCCTATTTCGAACCGCCCCTGCTCAGCACGCTGCTGTTCCTGCTCCTGGCCATGCCCTGGCTCGCACGGATGCCCCTGCGCGGCGCCTATGCCGCGACCCTGGCCATGGCGGTGGCCAGCGCCCTGCTCTGGAATTCACTCCTGGCGCTCCGTTATACCGACCTGTCCACCGGTGGCGAACTACGGGCGAGCCTGCTCACCGCCGGCGCGGCCGGCCTGATCTTGTCCTGGTTCGACTGGCGCGCGCGCCGGCTCTCTCCCGCCTTGGCCGAAGCGCGCCTGCATGCCCTGCAGGCGCGCATACGTCCACATTTCCTGTTCAACAGCCTGAACAGCGTGCTCTCGCTGATCCGTAACGAACCCGGCAAGGCGGAACTCGCCCTGGAAAACCTGGCGGAACTGTATCGGGCCCTGCTGGCGGACAACCGCCAGCTCTCCACCCTGGCGCGGGAGCTGGAACTCACCCGGGCCTATCTCGATCTCGAGGCCCTGCGCCTGGGCGATCGGCTGAGCGTGACCTGGCGCACCGAGAATGCCCCGTCCGAAGCGCTGCTGCCCGGCCTGATGCTGCAGCCGCTGCTGGAGAACGCCGTCTACCATGGGGTGGAACCCCACCCCGAGGGCGGCCATATCGGCGTGGATATCTTCGCCAAGAGCGACCAGCTGCACGTGGTGGTGCGCAACCCTTATCGCCCCGAGGTACCTCGGCGCGCCGGCAATCGCATGGCCCTGTCCAACATCCGCGAACGTCTGGCCCTGCATTTCGATGTCGAGGCCCGTCTTTCCACCTACAAGTCGGGCGACGAGTTCGTGGTTCAGGTCGCGATCCCGCTCAAGGAGGCTGGCCGTGCCTAAGCCTCTCAATCTAATCCTGGTGGACGACGAACCCCTGGCGCGGGAGCGACTTAAAAGTCTGTTCGCCGATCTGGCCGACGACTTCAGCATCAAAGTGGTGGCCGAGGCCTCGACCGGGGAAGCGGCCCTGGCCAAGGCGGCCACCGTGCCCGCCGACGCCATGCTGCTGGATATCCAGATGCCGGGCATCAGCGGCCTGGAGGCCGCGCGCCACATCGCCGCCCTGCCCCTGGCACCAGGGATCATCTTCGTTACCGCCTACGACGAGCATGCCTTGCGCGCCTTCGACCTGCGCGCGGTGGACTACCTGCTGAAGCCGGTTCGCCTCAACCGGCTGAAAGAGGCCCTGTCCCGGGTCAAGCCTCTCGACCGGGACACCGCCGAATTCCTGGCGCCGCGGCGTAGCCGCTTCACCGTGGTGGACAGGGGCCGGGTCTGGCATGTGCCCCTGGAAGAGGTCCTCTACCTGCGCGCCGAACTGCGCTATGTCACCGCGCGCACACGGGAACGGGAATACCTGCTGGACGAATCCCTGGTGAAACTGGAGGAGGAGTTCGCCCGGGAATTCCTGCGCATCCACCGCAACTGCCTGGTGGCCCGCCGGCATCTGGCCGGGTTCCGCCGCGAACAGGGGGAAGGAGAAGGCCACTGGCTGGCGGTGTTGAAGGACTGGCCCGAACACCTGCCTGTTTCGCGCCGGCAGATCCACGTCGTCAAGGAATTCAGCGGGCAATGGCGGCCTTGAGGCCCCGCACGATGTTCACGCCCTGATCGATGGCCTGATCCAGGTAATAGCCGTAGTAATCCACCGTGGTCAGGCCCACCAGCGGTTTCGCCAATGCTTCGCCCTTGCCGTTGAACAGCATGACGGTGGGCGTCAGGCTGACGCCGTACCGGTCCGCGAACTCGCGCTGGGAAATATTCCGGCCGTGGAAATCCTTGAGGTCCATGAAGCCGCCGGCATCCACCTTGCGCATCACCAGCTTGCCCTGGTATTCCGCGTTGCGGCTCATGGGAATGAGGAACTGGTTAAGAACCGTTTCGCAATAGGAACAGTGGGACCTGGCGAATATCACCAGCACCACCCCGTCCTTTTCCTTGGCCAGCAGCGCATCCTTTTGCAGATCACGGGCATAGGGGACGCCCTCCTCCGCCCAGGCAGGCAGGCAGGCCCATGCTACAATCGCCAGAAGCCATGCAACCGTCTGTTTCATCGCTGTTTTCCTCGTAATTGCAAGGAATTCTAAGCACAGTCTTCCCCACCCCCAATAGTCCGTCTGTCCTGAACATTCACACCATGCCGAAAAAAATCGTCATTGCGACCCGGGAAAGCCAACTTGCCCTCTGGCAGGCCGAACACGTCAAAGCCCGCCTGATGGCCCTGCATCCCGGCCTGGAAGTGGAACTGCTGGGCATGACCACCCAGGGCGACCAGATCCTGGATTCCCCCCTCTCCCGCATCGGCGGCAAGGGCCTGTTCGTCAAGGAACTGGAGGTGGCCATGGCGGAAGGCCGCGCCGACCTGGCGGTCCATTCCATCAAGGACGTGCCCATGGACCTGCCGGAAGGTTTCGAGCTCGCCGCCATCTCCCAGCGGGAAGACCCCCGCGACGCCTTCGTTTCCAACCACCACGCCAGCCTGCGCGACCTGGCCCCGGGCGCCGTGGTGGGCACCTCCAGCCTGCGCCGCCAGGCCCAGCTGCGCGCCCATTTCCCCCACCTCAAGGTGGAGCCCTTGCGCGGCAACGTCAATACCCGGCTGCGCAAGCTGGATGAAGGCCAATACGCCGCCATCATCCTGGCCGCCGCCGGCCTGAAACGCCTGGGCTTCGCGTCCCGCATCCGCGCCGTCCTGGAGCCGGAGGACAGCCTGCCCGCCGTGGGCCAGGGCGCGCTGGGCATCGAGATCCGCTCTGGCCGCCCCGACCTGGCAGACCTCCTCGCGCCCCTGAACGATCCGCAAACCGCGGCCTGCGTCCGTGCCGAGCGGGCCATGGGACGGGTCCTGCAAGGGGGCTGCCAGGCGCCGATCGGCGGCTATGCCGTGGTGCGCGACGGCCGGCTGTTCCTGCGCGGCTTCGTCGCCGACCTGGAAGGCATCCGCTTCTACCGGGCCGAGGTGGAAGGCGATCTCGCCGATCCGGAGGCGGTCGGCCACGCCGCCGCCCACGACCTGATCAGGCAGGGGGCCGACCGCCTGCTGGCGGAACTGGTGCATCGGCAGCAATGAGCCTGCCCTTGTCCGGTGTCGGTGTGCTGGTCACCCGCCCGGCCGGACAAGCGGCGGGGCTGACGCGGCGCATCCGTGAATTCGGCGGCGATCCCCTGCCGTTTCCCGCCCTGGCCATCCTGCCGCCCCGGGATCCCGCCGCGCTGGCCGACAGCATCGATCGTCTTGACGACTTCCAACTCGCCATCTTCGTAAGCCCCACCGCCGTGGAAGAGGGCCTCGCCGCCGTCAAGGCCCGGCGCGACTGGCCGCCGTCCCTGTCGGTGGCGGCCGTCGGCAAGGGCAGCGGCGAGGCACTGGCTCAGGCCGGCTTCGATTCGGTCCTGGCGCCCGAATCCGGCGCCGACAGCGAACACCTCCTGGCCCAGCCCCAGCTCCGCGACATGACCGGCAAGCGGGTCGTGATCTTCCGGGGCGAGGGCGGACGGGAACTGCTGGCCGACACCCTGGTCCAGCGAGGCGCAAAGGTCACCCAGGCCGACTGCTACCGCCGCGCCCTGCCCGAGTCCGATCCCGGACCGGTGCTCGCGGCCTTCGCCGCCAACCGCCTCCAGGCGGTCACCGTCTTCAGCGCGCAAACCCTGGACAACCTGCTCCAGCTGCTTGGCCCAGCCGGAAAGGCCTACCTGGCGGCCACCCCCTTGTTCGCCCCCCATCCCCGCATCGCGCAACACGCCCAGGGCCTGGGGATCGCCCACGCCATCGCCACGGGGCCCGGCGAATCCGGCGTAATTCGCGGCCTTGTGGAATACTTCGCCCATGCCTGAAGACACCCCGCCCACCCCTGCGCCGACTACCGCACCGACTCCCGTCGCAAGCGGAGGCACCCTGCCCGTCATCGCCACCGGCCTGGCCATCGTGGCCCTGGCCGCCGCCCTGGGCTTCGCCTGGAACGGCTACGACCGGATGCAGCAGATGGAGATCCAGTTGGCCCGCCGCATCGGCGAGTTCGATGCCGCCAGCCGGGAGGCACGCGCCGCCGCCAAGGCCGCCAACGAGGCCCTGGCCGACCTGCAGAGCCGGCTTGCCCGCCTGGAAAACAGCGCCCAGGAAACCCAGAACCAGCAGCTGGCGCTCACCGCCATGTATCAGGAACTGGCGCGCAGCCAGGACGAGCGCATCGTCGCGGACATCGAGCAGACCCTGCTGCTGGCCCAGCAGCAGCTGCAGCTGGCCGGGAACGTGAAGGCCGCCATCATCGGCCTGGACGCAGCCGACGCCCGCCTGGCCCAACTGGGCAAGCCCCAGTTCGACGCCCTGAGGAAGGCCATCGCCCAGGACAGCGCCCGCCTCAAGCTGATGCCCGCCGCCGACATCCCCGGCCTCAACGCCCATCTGGAAGCCCTGCTCGAGGGCGTGGACCAGCTCAAGCTGGAATCCGAGGCCGAGCCCGCTCCCGCCGCAGCCAAGCCCAAACCGGAACCCGTCGCGCCGAAGGAAGGCCTGGCCCGGCTCGGCAAGGAGGCCTGGAGCGAGTTCAAGGACTTGGTGCGGATCCGCACCCTGGACCATCCCGACCTGCCCCTGCTCACCCCCTCCCAGACCTACTTCCTGCGCCAGAACCTGAAACTGCGCCTGCTCTCCGCGCGCCTGGCGGCCCTGCAGCGTGACGAGGCGGCGTTCCGCGCGGACCTGCGGGCGTCCCGGGAATGGACCCTGCGCTACTTCAACCGGCAGGACAAGGCTACCGAGGCCTTCGTCGCCAGCCTGGACGAATTGCTGAGCGCGCCGGTGGCCCTCAAGGAGGCCCAGTTGAGCGCCAGCCTGAAGGCGGCCCATGCCATGCGCAGCAGCCGCCCATGAGGGCCGCGCTGATACTCCTGGGACTGTTCGCGGTGGCGGTGGCCTTCGCCCTGGCCGCCCGCATCGACCACGGCTACGTCATCGTGGTGTACCCGCCCTGGCGCATGGAAATGTCCTTCCTGCTCGCCCTGGCCCTGCTGGCGGCTCTGATCGGCCTGGCCTACCTGCTGTTGCGCCTGGCCACCACCGCCCTGCGCCTGCCGGGCGACATGCGCGACTGGCGCGCCAAGCGGCGCCGGGCGGCGGCGGACAAGTTCCTGATGGAGGCCATGCGTGCCCACCTCGAAGGCGACCAGACTAAAGCCGGCAAACTGGCCGGAAAGGCTGCCGGCTGCTCGGCCCCCGACGTGATGGAAAAGCTGAAGCTGGCCAGCCGGCCCAACCCGCCGGCTCAGGCCTCCGACTGATAGCTGAAGGAATCCGAGAAGAAGGCGTCCTCCGGCAGGCCCCGGGCGGCGAAGTCGCGCCGGGCGGCGTCCACCATGGCCGGCGCCCCGCAGGCATAGACCTCGTAGCCGGACAGATCCCGGAAATCCGCCAGCACCGCCTGATGCACGTAGCCGTTGCGGCCTGGCCAGTTGTCCGACTCGGCCGGTTCCGACAGCACCGGGATGAAGCTGAAGTTCCCCTGCTCCCCCTGCCATTGGGCGGGCACCGATGACAGGTAGAGATCGCGCAGTTGCCGGGCGCCCCAGTACAGCACGAACTGGCGATCCACCTGATGGTGGAAGGCATGACCCAGGATGCTCTTGATGGGGGCGAAGCCGGTGCCGCCGGCCACGAAGATGGCGGGCTTGTCGGATTCCCTCAGAAAGAAGCTGCCGTAAGGGCCGGAGATGCGCATGATGTCCTTGACCTTCATGGTCCCGAACACGTGGTCGGTGAACTGGCCGCCGGGCACGTGGCGGATGTGCAGTTCCAGCAGGGCGTCCTCCTCCGGCGTGTTGGCCAGGGAGAAGCTGCGCTTCTTGCCGTCCTTGAGCAGGAAGTCGAGGTACTGGCCGGGCAGGAACTGGAGCCGCTCGTTGGAAGGCAGCTTGAGCCAGATGGCCATGACGTCGTCGGCCAGCCGGTCCATGCGTTCCACCCGGCAGGGCAGGGTCTTGATCGGGATGTCCTTCACCGCCCCCACCTCCTTCACCTCGATGGTCAGGTCGGTGCGGGCCCTGGCGCAGCAGAACAGGGCCAGCCCCCTGGCCTTGTCCTCCTGGCTGAGGGCGCTCTCCTGGTGGATGCCGTAGTCCACGTCGCCGGCCAGGACCTTGCCCTTGCAGGCCCCGCAGGCACCGTTGCGGCAACCGTAGGGCAGGGCATAGCCGGCGTTGAGTGCCGCGCCGAGCAGGGTATCTCCCGGGTTGACGGTAAACTGGTGACCACTGGGTTGAATCGTGACCTGATGCGACATCTGAACCATCCTCAAAAAACCATGCGAATCCTGATCGTGGGGTGTGGCGACGTGGGCCTGCGGCTGGCCCGCCTGCTGGGCGGCCGCGCCCGTCTCTACGCCCTGACCCATTCCCCGGAACGCCACGCCGAACTGCAGGTTGCAGGCATCACGCCCATACCCGGCGACCTGGACGACCGCCGCGGACTGGCGCGCATCGCCCGCCTGGCCGACCGGGTGATGCACTTCGCGCCGCCGCCGGGCGAGGGCGCCACCGATCCCCGCACCCGCAATCTCCTGGCCGCCCTGGCGAACCCCGGCCGAGGGCGGGCGAGTCTAGCACGGCGACTGGTCTACATCAGCACCAGCGGCGTCTACGGCGACTGCGGCGGCGCCCGGGTGGCGGAGACCCAGCCGGCCCGGCCCAACAACGCCCGAGCCCGGCGCCGGGCCGACGCGGAGACCCGGCTGCGCCGCTTCGGCCGCCGCGGCAACCGGATCGTCATCCTGCGCGCGCCCGGCATCTACGCCCAGGACCGCATGCCGGCGGAGCGGGTGAAGAAAGGCCTGCCCGCCATCGTGCCGCAAGACGACGTCCATACCAACCATATCCACGCCGTGGATTTGGCCCGCCTTGCCCTGGCCGCCCTGTTCCGGGGTGGTCCCAACCGGGTCTACAACGCCGTGGACGACAGCGGCCTGAAGATGGGGGACTGGTTCGATGTGGTGGCCGACCACCTGGGCCTGCCCCGGCCGCCGCGCCTGCCCCGCGACCAGGTCATCGCCGCCGTGACGCCGGCCATGCGCAGCTTCCTGACCGAGTCGCGCCGGCTAGACAACCGGCGGGCCAAACGGGAATTGAGGTTCCGGTTGAGATATCCGACGGTGAGGGAAGGATTGAAGCCCTAGCCGAGTTCAGCGGTACAGCAGCACCCCTTCCCGTTCCTCTAGCCAGGCCGCCTCGTCAGTCCGGACCAGGGATCCAGATCCCCCGGCTCGGCGGCCGGATCGTCCACCCACTCCCGCAACAAGTTCGCCGCCGTTGATCAGGTCGATGGCCAGCCGGTCGTGCTCGTATTCGTAGGGGAAGTCGCGCCAAAGCGGGTAGTCCGGACGCAGCAGGCGCAGGGCCTTGAAGGCCAGGGCCTGGAGGCGCCAGGGGCGGAAGGCGGCGTGATCGTAGAACGCGTCCTCCACGTGGATCTGGACGCCCGCGCACAGCTGGCCGGCGTGCTTGTGGAAGGTGGGCTCGAACCAGCATTCCCGCAGCCGGCAGCCCGCCAGCCAGTGGGGCGCCAGGGCGTGCATCTTGCCAGCAAGGCTCGCGGCGTCAAGGTCCGGCGCGCCGAACAATTCCAGGGGCCGAGTGGTGCCGCGCCCTTCCGAAAGGGTGGTGCCCTCCAGCATCACCGTCCCGGCATAGCAGCGGGCCATGGCCAGGTTGGGGGCGTTGGGGCTGGGGTTGATCCAGGTCCGCTCCCCCAGGGGCCAGCCGTAGCCCGGACCCTGCTCCGGCTGCCAGTCCGCCATCTGGATAACCCGGTAATCCACGTCCAGCTTGAATTGCCTTATGAACCAGCGGCCCAGTTCCCCCAGGGTCAGGCCGTGGCGCATGGGCATGGGCCCGGCGCCGACGAAGCTCTCCCAGTCCGGGCGCAAGGTCAGGCCCTCCACCGGCCGGCCGGCGGGATTGGGCCGGTCCAACACCCAAACGCTCTTGCCATGTCTTGCCGCCGCCTCCAGCACGTAGCGCAGGGTGGTGATGAAGGTGTAGATGCGGCAGCCCAGGTCCTGGAGATCCACCAGCAGCACGTCGAAGCTGTCCATCATGGCCGCCGTGGGCCGGCGCACCTGGCCGTACAGGCTGAACACCGGGATGCCGTGCACCGGGTCGAGGAAGTCCGGCGACTCCATCATGTTGTCCTGCTTGTCGCCGCGCAGGCCGTGCTGGGGTCCGAAGGCGGCGGTCAGATTGATCTCCGGCAGGGCCGCCAGGGCGTCAAGCGCATGGGTCAGGTCTACGGTCACCGAAGCGGGATGGGCCAGCAGGGCCACGCGGCGGCCCTTCAGGGGGACGCGCAATCCGGGTTCCAGCAGCAGGCGGTCGAGGCCGAATTTCATGGGCGGTCGAGGCTGAGAATGAAGCCGTCAGTATGGTGGAAATCGGGTTTGCCCGGCGGGTGGCGGAGGGACCAGTAGGACAGGGTGCCACCACTGGCCTCGATGACGGCGGTGAGGCCCAGGAGGAGTTGCTTGCCCTTGGGCAGGGCCTCGACGGGGAGCAGGCATTCCAGGGTGAGTTGGTCTCCGGATTCGTTTCGGCTCAGTGTTGGAACGGGTGCCGGTTCCAGCAGGCCGCCCTGGCGGTAGCCGGTGAAGGTGTAGGCCTGCCACTGGCCGGAGGGGGAGAAGTTGAACTCCCGGTAGGCCGGGGCGTCGCCGCCCTGGATGAAGGCCTCGAAGCAGGTGTGGCGCCAGAGGTTGTCGGCACGTGTTGTTGTGGTTGGTGCCGGGATGAGGAGTTGCTTGAGGTCGGCAGTCAGGGTGTAGGTGAGGGTTAGTGCGCCGGATTGGGTGAAATTGGCGGCCACCTCGATGCCACTCACGGTGAGTGAAGGAGTGTCCGGGTGGGGGATGAGGCGGAGGAGTGGCATGGGTTGGAATGATAGTGGCTTGCTGTCAGCCCTGGCACCAGCCACTTGCCCCTCGCCCGCAAGCGGGAGAGGGGGTGGGGAGAGGGAAAATCTTTGATTTGAATCACAGCCAGAGGTATGCGAAGACGGTTGGCCGGGGGCGCCCGGCAAACTCTCTCTGCATCCCTACAACAGGCATGCAGAGGAAAGACTTCCCTCTCCCCAGCCCTCCCCCGCCTGCGGGGGAGGGGGTAATTCATCCGCCGACAGGCGGTCCATAAGGCTAGATGCAGGGTGGCGCCCAGTGCGGCACTGTCGTCCAGGCGCAAGTCGCGCCGGAGCCATACCCGCGCGGATTTCACCAACACATTCCGGGGTCTGAACAAGCAGATCATGGTGGCGGAGTTACAATGAAATGCATCGAACGGAACCCGTCATGGAAAACGCCAACTTCACCGACCATTTCCTGATCGCCATGCCGAACATGTTGGACCCCAACTTCGTCGGCACACTGACCTATATCTGCGATCACGGCGAACAGGGGGCGCTGGGGGTGGTGGTGAACCGGCCCATCGAACTGAACCTGGATGCGCTGTTCAGCCAGATCGGCCTGGACCTCGCCGACGACAGCCTGCGCCAGCGGCCGGTGTTCTATGGTGGCCCGGTGCAGGTGGAGCGGGGCTTCGTGCTGCACCGCCCGGTGGGCGAGTGGGGTTCCACCCTGTCGGTGAACGACCATGTCGGCCTGACCACCTCCAAGGACATCCTGGAGGCCACCGCGCGCCAGGAAGGCCCCAGGGAGATCCTGGTCACCCTGGGTTATTCCGGCTGGGGGCCGGGCCAGCTGGAGGATGAGATCAAGCAGAATGCCTGGCTGACGGTGCCCGCCGATCCGGAGGTGATCTTCAGCCTGCCGCCGGAGGAGCGCCTGGGCGCCGCCATGCACCTGCTGGGCATCGACCTGTCCATGCTGTCCGAGGAAGCCGGCCACGCATGAGCCGCCGGGACGGATACCAACGGGGGCCGCGAAGTCGGGCCTTGTCGTATCACTTCCGTCGTCCGCGTCCTTCCACCTTGTCCCCATCGGCAGCCTCCCCGGCATGAAGGCGGGCACGCTGCTGGCCTTCGACTTCGGCCTGCGCCGCATCGGCGTGGCGGTGGGGGACTTCGAAACCCGCCTGGCCCATCCCCTGGAATGCATCGACGGCGAGGCCAACGAGCTGCGCTTCGGCCGCATCGCCCAGCTCATCGCCGAGTGGCGTCCGGTGCAGCTGGTGGTGGGCCTGCCCCTGTCCATGGACGGGGAGGAGCACGACCTCACCCGCCGTTCCCGCCGCTTCGCCAACCAGCTCCACGGCCGCTTCAACCTGCCGGTAGCCATGGTGGACGAGCGCCTCACCTCTTTCGACGCCGACCTGCGCCTGCGGGAAGCCGGGGTCAAGGGCAGCCTGCGCAAGGGGCTGGACGACACCCTGGCGGCGCAGCAGATTCTTCAGGATTATCTCGACCATGACCATGCAACCGCCCTCCCCTGAGCAACTCATCGACCACCTGGCCAGCCAGATCGGCCCCCGGCTCTCCCCGGACTGCGCCCTGGTGGGCATCCACACCGGCGGCGTCTGGGTCATGGATGCCCTGCTGGAGCGCCTGGGCCCGCGTGACCGGGGCGTGCTGGACATCTCCTTCTACCGGGACGACTTCTCGCGCATCGGCCTGCATCCGGAGGTGAAGCCCTCCAGCATCCCGTTCGACGTGGAGGACCGCCCCATCCTGCTGATCGACGACGTGCTCTTTACCGGGCGCACCATCCGCGCCGCCATGAACCTGCTGTTCGACTACGGCCGGCCGGCCTCCATCCAGCTGGCGGTCCTGGTGGACCGGGGCGGCAGGGAACTGCCCCTGTGCCCGGACTACGCCGGCACCCGGCTGGATCTGGCGTTCGACGAGAACATTTCCCTGGTCCAGGACCAGGACGGGGGTCTGCTCTTCATCATGAAACAGCGGGAGAACGGGACATGAGCGCCCAGCTGCAGCTGACGCCGGACGGGCGGCTCAACCACCTGCTCACCCTGGACGGCTTGCCGGCCCGCATCCTGACCCAGATCCTGGATACCGCGGAGTCCTTCGTCTCGGTCTCCGACCGGGAGGTGAAGAAGGTGCCGCTGCTGCGCGGCAAGTCCATCTTCAACATCTTCTTCGAAAACTCCACCCGCACCCGCACCACCTTCGAGATCGCCGCCAAGCGGCTGTCCGCCGACGTGGTGAACCTGAACATCAACGCCTCCTCCCAGAGCAAGGGCGAAACCCTGCTGGACACGGTGGCCAACCTCTCGGCCATGCACGCCGACATGTTCATCGTGCGCCATGCCGCCTCCGGCGCCGGCCACCTCATCGCCCGCCACGTGGCGCCCCACATCCACGTCATCAACGCCGGCGACGGCCGCTGTTCCCACCCCACCCAGGGCCTGCTGGACATGTTCACCCTGCGCCACTACAAGGGCGCATTCCACAACCTGCGGGTGGCCATCGTCGGCGACGTGCTGCATTCCCGGGTGGCCCGCTCCCAGATCCACGCCCTCACCACCCTGGGCTGCCCCGAGGTGCGGGTGGTGGCGCCCCGCACCCTGCTGCCCCGGGACGTGCAGAACCTGGGCGTGCACGTATATTCCCGCATGGCGGAAGGGATCAAGGACGTGGACGCGGTGCTGATGCTGCGCCTCCAGAACGAGCGCATGCAGGGCTCGCGCCTGCCCAGCGCGGGCGAGTACTTCAAGCATTGGGGGCTGACCCCGGAAAAACTCCGGCTGGCCAAGCCCGGCGCCATCGTCATGCACCCGGGGCCCATGAACCGGGGGGTGGAGATCGACTCGGAGGTGGCGGACGGCATGCAGTCGGTAATCCTGTCCCAGGTCTCCTTCGGCATCGCGGTGCGCATGGCCGTGATGAGCATCCTCGCGGGAAATCAGCCATGAAAATCCAAATCAAGAACGGCCGCGTCATCGACCCCGCATCAGGCCTGGACGCAGTCCAGGACCTATATGTGGCCGCCGGCCACATCGCCGGCCTGGGCCGGGCCCCCGC
Organism: uncultured Pseudomonadota bacterium; assembly: GCA_963713085.1. Taxonomy (GTDB): domain Bacteria; phylum Pseudomonadota; class Gammaproteobacteria; order Burkholderiales; family Thiobacillaceae; genus PFJX01. The sequence continues at coordinate 201,960 of CAVQKQ010000009.1, forward strand.
CGATTTCCACGCCAACCAGGTGATCGACGCCACCGGGCTGATCGTCTGCCCCGGCCTGGTGGACCTCTCAGTGCGCCTGCGGGAGCCGGGCCTGGAATATATGGCCACCCTGGAATCGGAGATGCACGCCGCCGCCGTGGGGGGCATCACCACCCTGGCCTGCCCGCCCGACACCGACCCGCCCCTGGACGAGCCGGGCCTGGTGAAGATGCTCAAGTTCCGCGCTAAGCACATGCCCGGCCCCAGGGTCTATCCGGTGGGTGCCCTCACCTGGAAACTGAAGGGGGAACGCCTGACCGAGATGGCGGAGCTCAGCGAGGCCGGCTGCATCGCCTTCAGCCAGGCCGACACCCCCATCGCCGACACCCAGGTGCTGCTGCGGGCACTGGAGTACGCCACCACCTTCGGCCTGCCGGTCTGGCTGCGCCCCCAGGATGCCCATATCGGCCGCGACGGCGTGGCCCACGACGGGCTGGTGGCGGCCCGCCTGGGCCTGCCCCCCATCCCGGTACCGGCGGAGACCGTGGCCCTGTCCACCATCATCCTGCTGATGCGGGAGACCGGTGCCAAGGTCCATATCGCCCGCCTGTCCAGCCGGGCCGGCGTGGACATGGTGCGGCGGGCCAAGCACGACGGCCTGCCCCTGACCTGCGACGTGAACATCCATCACATCCACCTATGCGAGATGGACACCGCCGACTTCAACTCCAATTGCCATCTGGTGCCGCCCCTGCGCAGCCAGCGCGACCGGGACGCCCTGCGCCACGCCCTGGCCGACGGCACCATCGACGCCATTTGCTCCGACCACGCCCCGGTGAACGAGGACGGCAAGGAACTGCCGTTCCAGGAGGCCGAACCGGGCGCCACCGGCGTGGAGCTGCTGCTCCCCCTCACCCTGAAATGGGCGCGGGAAACCGGGCTGCCCCTGAGCCGGGCCCTCGGCTACATCACCCATCATCCCGCCCGGGTCCTGGGCCTGGACGCCGGCCATATCGCCGTCGGCAAGCCCGCCGACCTGTGCCTGTTCGACCCGGAGGCCAATTGGATCGTCAGCCCCTCCAACCTCACCAGCCTGGGCAAGAACAGCCCCTTCCTGGGCCTGGAGATGCAGGGGCGGGTGCAGTACACCCTGATCGACGGCCATCTGGATTACCGTCGCGACGGTCTGCGCGGCCACGGCCACAACCACGGCTAGGCAACAGGCCGGATCGAAACTGTCAGCGCAACAGTCGGCGCCGGGTCAGCCGCAGCGACGCGGCAAAGCCGGCGCCGCCGTAGGCCAGCAGGACCGCGACGTGCAGCGCCACCCCCTGGGGCAGCCGCCCAAGCACCAGAGGCCGGGCCATCTCGATGGCATGGGTCAGCGGCAGGGCCTGGGAGACGGCCGTGAGCCAGGGCGGCAGGGCGCTGGGTGGGTAGAACACGCCGCCCAGCAGCACCATGGGGGTGATGGCCAGGGTGAAGTAGTAGAGGAAGAAATCGTAGTTGGGCGAGATGGCGTTGACCATCAGGCCCAGGCCGGCGAAGCAGAAGCCGGTGAGCACCACCACCGGCAGCAGCGCCAGCGACAGCCAGAAATCCGCCTGCAGCCCCAGCCCCCAGATCACCACCAGGATGGCGATGCCCGAGAGCAGGCTCTTGGAGGTGGCCCAGAGCAGTTCCCCCAGCAGAATGTCCGGCAAACCCAGGGGGGTGTTGAGGATGGCCTCCCAGGTCTTCTGCACATGCATACGCGAGAAGGCGGAATACAGGGTCTCGAAGGTGGCGCTGTTCATGACGCTGTAGCAGACGGTGCCGGCAGCCAGGAAGTTCAGGTAGGGCATGCCGTCCACCCTGGGCATCAGCCCGCCCAGGCCGTAGCCCAGGCCCAGCATGTAGAACATCGGGTCGGCCAGGTTGCCCAGCAGGGACGGCGCCGCCAGCTTTTTCCAGACCAGGAAGTTGCGGCGCCAGACCGGGTACCAGTTCAAAGACACAGACACATTCATGGGTTTACTCGCTGCCCTAATCATTGGAACATCCACACTCGAAGCTACCGTGAATCACGCCCCTATTCGAGTGGATCAACCGCGCATTTAACACAATCATGAGCATCACCTACGATTTCCGCATAGATGCATGGAGGCCCGAGACGCTTCCAATGGCCAGGCTCGCCGAGTATCTGGCGAAGCTGGCCATGCTGTTCGGAAATAAGGAACACATCCATTTCATGAAGGTGCGAAAAGGAAGTGCCATCCAGGAGATTGTGGTGGATGCGCCGGCCGTGCCTGACGTAACGGAGCGGCTGCGGATCGCAGATAGCTTGGATGCCCCGGATGACATTGTCCGCGCCAACAGGGAAATCAACCGCATGTTGCGGGAAGACAATGCCATCGGTGCGCTTAAGCTCAAGGGTGGTGCCAAGATCCTGGATTTCCCCGGGCGAAAAACGCCGCTTGCGGAAGAAGCCATCGTGTACGAGTTGGGCGAACTGGATGGCGTCGTGATCAAGATCGGCGGTAAGGATGACACTGTCCCGGTTTTGCTTGAAGGCGAGAATTGCGTCTATTTCCACTGCAACACTGCCAGGGATGTGGCGCGAAAGCTCGCCAGCCACCTTTTTGGCCAACCGGTTAGGGTTACCGGCCGGGGCAAATGGCGGCGTACCCCGGAAGGCGCCTGGGAACTGGATAACTTCGACATAAAGAGCTTCGAAGTTCTGGACGAAATGCCTCTGGAAGAAGCCGTCGCTGCACTGCGCGCCATCGAGGGCAGCGATTGGAACACCATGGATGATCCCCAAGCCGAATTCAAGCGCCTGCGGGGAGAATGAATAGATGGTTGTTTTCGACGCCACCGTCCTCATCGACTTGTTCAACCCCCGTCTCAATCCCGACCGCAAAGCCAAACTCGATCACCTGCTCGCCGAACTGCAACGCAAGAAAACCAAGATCGTCATCCCCACTCCAGCTTTGGCAGAATTTCTGGCGCGCGCCGGAAAAGCTCGCGATGCCTACCATGAGCAGTTATCCAGCCAAAGCTCATTCAGGATTGGCAGTTTCGATAACCGCGCGGCTTTGGAATGCGCCCTGTTGCTGGATGCCGCCCTGAGCAGCGGCGATAAACGTTCCCACACAAAGACCTGGGCAAAAGCCAAGTTCGACTGGCAGATCATCGCAATCGCGCGGGTTGCCAACGCTCATATGCTCTATTCAGAAGACTCCGATCTCGCGCGTATAGGCGCAAGGCATGGCATAGCCGTGATCAGGACAGACGACTTGCCGCTACCCGCTTCGGCTCGACAAGCCAAGCTGGACCTACCCGAATAAGCCCCGTTCCCTGTGCAAGGCCAACTATTTTCCAGCGATTTCCTGCTGCGCGGCATTAAGGAGACGGATGCTTGGCGCGGGCTGACCGAAGGTGCCCTGGACGCTTTCATTGACCAACTCCACGCGCATTACGCCCCCTTCAAGGCCAACTCCATCCTCAATGAAGCGCAGACGGAGGATGAGCTGATCGAGCCGGTGATCGACCTGCTCGGCTGGAATGACGCCTGGATATCCCAGGTCAACCTCTCCGAAACCGGGCGCGAGGATGTACCGGATTTCCTATTGTTCGCGGAACCCGCCGCCAAGGACCGTGCGTTGTCCGAGAAAACGGACGATGCCCGCGCCCGGCATGGCGTGGCCTTGCTGGAAGCCAAGCGCTGGCTTCGCCAGCTCGACCGTGGAGAGGAAGCAATCCAAGCGGGCAACCGCAAGCGCCGCGACTTCGGTGCGCCGTCTTCCCAGATGTTGCGTTACCTCTCGCGCGCCGATGTCATGAGCGACCGCGCGGTGAAGTGGGGCATCCTCACCAATGGCGCGACCTGGCGGCTGTATTGGCAGGATGCCCGTTCCCGCGCCGAGGATTTCTTCGAAATCGACCTGGCCGGATTGCTCGGCGTGCCGGGCGTAAAACCGGAACTCGACAACTATGAAACCCGCCACGGCCTCAAGCTGTTCTGGCTGCTGTTCGGGCGCAAGGCTTTCAATCCGCAGGACTGGGATAGTCAGCGCCGAAGCTTCCATGCCATCGCCCTCGCGGAAGCCCGTCTGTATGAGGAGACGGTTTCCGACCAACTGGGCAACCGTGTTTTCACGGAGGTTTTTCCCAGCCTGTGCGTAGCCCTGGCGTCGGGTGACACCGAGGCGGAAAAGGCATCGGACGGCCACTACAGCCAGGCCTATCTCGCGCAATTGCGCGAAGCCGCCCTGGTGCTGCTCTATCGCCTGCTGTTCCTCTTCTACGCCGAGGATCGCCGGCTCCTGCCGGTAATGGATGCGCGTTATTCCGCCTACAGCCTGTCGGAACTGCGCGATGTCATCGCCCAGGCGCGCGATGGCGGCAAGGTGCTCTCCGAACGGTCCACCCGCTACTGGGACATCCTTAATGATTTGTTCCGGCTCATTTCCGACGGCGACGATGCCGTCGGCATGCCGGCATACAACGGCGGCCTGTTCGAGCCCGCGCGGGTCCCCATCCTGGCGCGCGCCCGAGTGGCGGATGCGCAGCTCGCCCCGGTCATCGACGCGCTCTCGCGCCGGGTGGAAGACGTGCTCAAGGGGCGAATCAACTACCGGGATCTGTCAGTCGCCCACCTGGGCGGCCTCTACGAACGCCTGCTGGAGTACCGACTGGAACAGGCTGGCGGCACGCTCCGGGTCGTCAAGGCCGGCTTTGCCCGCAAAGGCTCCGGCAGCTATTACACCCATGACGCCTTGGTACGGCTGGTGATCGACGAGAGCATCGGACGCCTCACGGAGGAACGCCAACAGGTCTTCGACCAACTGCTGGCCGGCTTCAGCCGCAAGCACCAGCTCAAACCCTATGAATGGGACGCCCTGGAAGCCGCCGATCCGGCCAGCCAGTTCCTCGCGCTGAAAATCTGTGATCCGGCCATGGGCAGTGGCCACTTCCTGGTCGCCCTGGTGGACTGGCTGGCCGACCGCATTCTGGAGGTCGCCCAGGACAGCGCCGAGAAGATCAACGCACACGGTTTCGCCGCCCACCTGGTGGAAGCCGGCCGGCCCTGGACTTCCCCCATCGTCGCGCGCGTGGCCGACATCCGCCGCCGCATCCTCAAGGCCGCCCGCGAACACGGCTGGACGGTGGAAGAACGGCAACTGGACGACCGCCACATCGTGCGCCGCATGATTCTCAAGCGCGCCGTGTTCGGCGTGGACAAGAACGTCATGGCGGTGGAACTGGCCAAGGTGGCGCTTTGGCTGCACACCTTCACCGTCGGCGCGCCTCTGTCCTTTCTCGACCACCATCTGCGTTGCGGCGATTCCCTGTTCGGCGGGCGGGTGCGTCAGGTCCGCGAAGAACTCGCCAAACTGGCCGGCGGACTCTTGCAGCAGGATGACCTGCGCCGGGTGGACGCCGCGCGCATGACCATGGACAGCATTGGCAACCTCACCGACATCGACATCGCCGAAGCCCACCACTCCAAGGCGCTGATGGATCAGGTCAACGACGGCCTGCGCCCCCTGTGGCACACCCTCGACTTCCTCCAGGCCAAACGCTGGGCGGGCAAGGCCGAAGCCGCCGACTACCAGGAAGCCTGGGTCGGCCTGCTCAACCAGGAATACGGCGAGAACCTGCTGGAATCCATCGACCTGCTGGGCAAGCCCACCATCAAACTGTTCAACGAACGCCAGCGCAAGGCCCATGCCGTGGTTCAGCGCGCCCTCAAGCGGGCCGCCTGGGAACATTTCCTGCATTGGGAACTGGCCTTCCCCACCGTGTGGAAGGAAGGCCAGGGCGGTTTCGACGCGATCATCGGCAACCCGCCCTGGGACCGCATCAAGCTGCAGGAAGTGGAATGGTTCGCCGAGCGCCAACCGGAGATCGCCCGGCAGGCCCGGGCCGCCGACCGCAAGGCGTTGATCGTCAAGGAAAAGAAAAGCAATACCCCGCTCTGGCGCGAATACCTCGCCGCCAGCGCGGCGGCGGAAACGGCGGCCCAGGTGGCGCGCGGTTGCGGCGATTATCCCTTGCTCTCCGGCGGCGACATCAATCTCTACAGCCTGTTCGTGGAACGCGCGCAAGACCTGGTGCGGCCGGAAGGCATTGTCGGCCTGCTCACCCCCTCCGGCATCGCGGCGGATAAGGGCGCGTCGGCATTCTTCCGCACCCTGACTACGCCGGAAGACGGCGTAGCACGCCTGGCCGCGCTCTATGACTTCGAGAACAAGAAAGTCTTTTTCCCGGACATCCATGCCAGCTTTAAATTCTGCGCCCTGATCTTCGGCGGCCCGGCGCGCCGCTTCGCGCAAAGCCATTGTGCCTTCTACCTGCATGACGTGGCGGAGCTGGCCGACCCGGAACGCGCGCTGACACTCAGCGGTGAAGATTTCGCCCTGGTCAACCCCAACACTTTTGCCGCACCCATCTTTCGCACCCGCCGCGATGCCGAGATCACTATGCGGATCTACCGGAAGCATCCGGTGCTGGTAAACCGTTCGCATGGCGAGGAGCAATGGTCTTGGCCGGTGCGCTATGTCCGCATGTTAGATATGACCAACGACTCCGGCCTGTTTCTTACCCGGATTGAGTTGGAAAAGCAGGGCTTCAAACTTTCGGCACTAAATCGCTGGATGAAGGACGGCGAGGAGGCCGTGCAGCTTTACGAAGGCAAGATGGTGCAGATGTATGACCATCGCGCCGCCGACGTGGTAGTCAACGCAGCCAACCTGCACCGCGCGGCACAACAGGAAAAGATTCAGGATGCGGTAAAGGAACAGCCAGACCGCTATCCGGTACCGCAGTATTGGGTGCGGCGCGACGCTATTGATAGTTACGAATTGCCATTAGCCGTGTTGGCATTCAAGGATGTCACCGCACCGACCAATGTCCGCACCATGATCGCGGCACTGGTGCCGGCAACCGCTTTCGGCAACACCTTGCCGATTCTGGTCCTTCCGCCTGGAGATGCCGCTCTGCTGCTCGCCAACCTGAACAGCTTCACTTTCGATTTCCTCGCGCGTCAGAAAGTGCAGGGGCAACACCTCAACTGGTACATCCTCGAACAGCTCCCGGTCATCGCGCCCGCCGCTTTCGAGCAAACCCTCGGCGGCATGAAGATCGCCGACTTCATTCGCGCCGAAGTCCTGGCCCTGTCCTACACCGCCCACGACCTGGCCCCCTTCGCCCGCGACCTGGGTTACGTGGATGCCGACGGCCAGGTCAAACCGCCCTTCAAATGGAACCCGGAAGACCGTGATCACCGCATGGCCCGCCTGGATGCGCTGCTCATGCACCTCTATGGCCTGGATGCGGCGGATGCCGGGTACATCCTCTCCACCTTCCACATCGTGCGCGAGCAGGACATGAAGGCCCATGGCCACTTCCGCACCCGCGACCTGATACTGGGCTACCTCGCCCAGATTGAAGCGGGCAAATTCAATCCCGCAGATCCCGCCCCGTCAGCTTGAGGAAAACGTCCTCCAGGTTGGCGGGGCGGTGCAGGTAGCGCAGTGACGGGTTGGCCTCCAGGTCCGCCACCACCTTTTCCGGCGCGTCGGTGTAGCAGAACAGGGTTTCGCCGGCCTGCTCGCAGCGCCGGCACAGGCGGGAGGCGCAGGCCTGCCAGTCCGCCAGGCCGTCGCCGTAGACCTCCACCACGTGGGGCTCGATGTGGGCGGCGATCAGGTCCCGGGGCGAGCCCTGGACCATGACCCGGCCGTCGTCCATGACGCTGATGACGTCGCACAGGCGTTCCGCCTCGTCCATGAAATGGGTGGTGAGGAGCAGGGTCTTGCCCTGGCCGATGAGACGCCGCAGCCCCCGCCATATCAGGTGCCGGGCCTGGGGGTCCAGGCCGGTGGTGGGCTCGTCCAGGATCACAAGTTCCGGGTCGTTGACCAGTGCCCGGGCCAGGGTCAGGCGCCGCTTCATACCACCCGACAGGGTGTTGATGGGGGCATCGGCCTTGCCGGCCAGGCCGGCGAACTCCAGCAGGTCCGGGATGCGCGCCTCGATCTCCGGTCCCTTCATGGCGAAGTAGCGGCCGTAGGTGTGCAGGTTTTCCCGAACCGTGAAGTCCGGGTCCAGGCTGTCGCTCTGGGGCACCACGCCGACCCGGCGCCGGGCGGCCCTGGCCTCGGCGGGCATGGGATGGCCGAGCATGCTGATCTCCCCGGCGTCCGCGCCGATCAGGCCCAGGGCCAGGCGCAGGGTGGTGGTCTTGCCGGCGCCGTTGGGGCCCAGCAGGCCGTGGCAGCGACCCGGCTCCAGGGTCAGGTCCAGGCGGTCCACCACGGCCTTGCCGCCGTAATACTTGGTCAGGCCGCTCAGGCGGAGGGGCGGCATAGCGATTCCACCAGGTTCTGCAACTCCCGCAGCTTGCCGTGGAAGAAATGGCCGGTGCCGGCCACCTCGATCAGGGGGATTTGGTGGGCGACGGCATAGTCGCGGGCGGCGGCGAAGGGGATCACCTCGTCCTCGCGGCCGTGGATGATGGTGGCGGGGATGGGGATGGGCTCGAATTCGTACATGGACACCGCCGGGCCCACCATGATCAGGCGCGCCGCGTGCAGCCGCCGGGCCACCCGCTGCTGGACATAGGCGCCGAAGGAGAAGCCCATCAGGGTCCAGGGCATATCGCCGTAGTGGGCGGTGACGGCGGCGGCCACGGCGAGCAGGTCCTCGGACTCGCCGACGCCGTGGTCGAACGCGCCCTCGCTTTCCCCCACGCCGCGGAAGTTGGGGCGCACGGCGATCATGCCGCAGGCCAGCGCGGCCCGGGCCAGGGTCCAGGCCACCTTGTTGTCCAGGCTGCCGCCGCGCAGGGGATGGGGATGGGCCACCATGGCCAGTCCGACGGGCGCCTCAGGCGGCTCCTCGATCACCGTCTCGATGGCGCCGGCCGGCCCCTTGATGCGCAGCTTGTGCTTTTTCAATGCCGGCGCTTCAGATCTTCAGCCGCTCCACCACCTTGCCGTCGCGCAGGTGGGATTCGACGATCTCGTCGATGTCCATCTCGTCCACGTAGGTGTACCAGACCGCATCGGGATAGACCACGCACACCGGGCCTTCACTACAACGGTCCATGCAGCCGGCCCGGTTGACCCGGCAGTGGCCCTCCTTGCCGTGCAGGCCCAGCTGCTTGGCCTTGTTCTTGGCGTACTCGAACAGGGCCTCGGCGTTGTGGTCGGTGCAGCAGGCGGCGCCGTCCTCGCGCACGTTGAGGCAGAAGAACAGGTGATGCGTGTAATAGCTCATGCGGGTTGCTCGGGGTCGTTCGAGGCGGATTCGCCTGGGTCGTTCGAGGCGGATTCGCCGGGGTTGAACTCGCTGTACTTGGCGGCGTTGCCCCGGGCCTTCTCCACCGGGTACTTGGCGGCGTTGATGGCCAGCTTGTCCTCGGCGGCCCGGAGCAGATCAATGTCAAGGCAGTTGGCCAGGCTCACCAGATAGATCAGCACGTCGGCCATCTCCTGCCTCACCGCCTCCAGTTTGTGCGGCGGCAGCCTGAGACTTTCCTCTGGGCTCAGCCACTGGAAGGGCTCCAGCAGTTCCGCCGCCTCGACGATCAGCGCGGCGGTCAGGTTCTTGGGGTCATGGTACCGGTGCCAATCCCGCTCCCGGCCGAATTCCTTTACGGCGGCGGCGAGTTGTTCGAGGGTGCTAAGGGACATGTCGGGGAATTGATAAACGGGTTGAAGTCAGTTTATCAGTCGTGGGGGACGGCGGGCATACACTGTCATCGGACTCGTCCAACCGATTGGCCTCACACTCTGTAATGCAGCTTGACCAGCATAAACATATTGTTTATTTTTTGTCCCATGATTCGCAATTTCGCTGATTCTGAATCGGAACGATTCTTCACCACCGGAAAATCGCGCAGCTTACCGCCTGAAATTTTAAAGCGCGCAGCGATGCGTTTGACCCAGTTGGACAGCGCCACCCGCATCGAGGATTTGCGCCTGCCTCCGTCCAACAGGCTGGAAGCCCTGGCCCACGATCGCGCCGGGCAATGGAGCATCCGCATCAACGATCAGTGGCGGGTCTGTTTCCGGTTCGAGAACGGCGATGCCCTCGACGTGGAAATCGTCGATTACCACTAAGGAGTTCACGATGTTTAAAAGCAAGTTGCCGACCATTCACCCGGGCGAGTTTCTGAGCGAAACCCTGACCGAAATGGGTATCTCCCAGGCCGAGTTCGCCCGCGCCATCGGCGTCTCGCCCATGCGGATTTCCCATGTCATCAAGGGAACCCGCCCGGTCACGGCGGAACTGGCCTTGCTGTTCGGACGCGCCTTCGATCAGACACCGCAATACTGGCTCAATCTTCAGGCGGCTTACGATCTGAAAAGGGCGGAGGCGGATATGGGGGAACGGCTGGCGGATGTGCATTCGCTTACGCATGCCTGATTTCTTGTCATGATCCTTATTGGATTTGATCCTGGTGGTCTAAGGAGCTTCGGTTGGGCTTGTTTGCATATCGACAAGTCTGGAGTGCCCATTACGCTAAAAGCTGGCCTGACTTCATGCGCATCTGCCGCGCTTGATGAAGCGAGTAACAACACAAGCTACTCACCTGTTGCAGTGGGATAGATGAACCGCTCTTCTGGATTCGAGAGGGTGATCGCAAGGCCGACGCCGACATTCGCAAACGCGTTTGTGCAGTCGGTGGAAGCTCAGGCACATGTTAGTCATGTCAATTCATTGCGAGGCGCATGCTTGGTTCAAGGTGTCCTTGCAGCGCGTCAAGCAGTTGAAACATGGCCTTCTGCAATCGTTACCGAGGCGCACCCAAAGGCGCTCTTACTCATTCAATCTGCAGCAAGAAAGTTTCTCGCAACCTATCTTCCTGATGCACCGACCGAGCATCAACGCGATGCAGCCCTTGCCGCATACACGGCTTGGGCCCTAGCAGCGCAGTTCACAGGTTGGCGCGATCTTGTGCCCGAGGAGCGCAACCCATTCTTCCCGAGCGGACACAGTGTTTCATACTGGTTCCCTTGTCTCTGAACTCGGCAATTGGCGCCGTAGACCCCCCTCAACTCTCAGAGTCTCAGCTCCCCCCAAACCGCTCAAACCAAAGCAACCCCATCACCGTCTTCGCCTCGTTGATCCGCCCATCCCGCACCATCTCCATGGCCTCTGCCCAGGTCACCCGCAGGATCTCCAGGAACTCGTCCTCGTCCATGTTCTCGCCGCTGAAGCTCAATTCCTGGGCCAGGAAGTAGACCAGGCGCTCGTTGGAATAGCCGATGCAGGGGTAGAAGGTGGGCAGTTCACGCCACTTCAGGGCGAGGTAGCCGGTCTCCTCCTGGAGTTCCCGCTGGGCGCAGGCCAGTTCCGTCTCGTGGGGGTCGAACTTGCCGGCGGGCAGTTCCAGGAAATCCCTATGCAACGGATAGCGGTGCTGGCGCTCCAGCAGGACGTCGCCGTTGGCGAAGATCGGCAGGATCACCGCCGCGCCGGGGTGGACGATGTATTCCCGAGTGGATTCGCCGCCATCGGGCAGGCGCACCCGGTCCTTCTTCACGTGGAGCAGGCGGCCCCGATATTCGTCGCGGGATTCCAGGGTGTGTTCGGTGAGGTCGAAGGTGCTGTCATGGCCGGTCATGGGGGCTCCGCATCGGGATCGGGTCCAGGAATCGGCCCAGTATAACGGCCTGCTCCCCGACCCCACGGCCCTACCCGGCGCATCCGGATGGGTTTAGCATCACCCCTCGCCTCGCGTGTCGGGGGAGGCGCGCCGACGCGCCGGCCCGATGCCGTTCGGGCGGATCGTTTCAACGGCCCCTACCTGGAGACTCAGTAATGCCCTTGACCAAGATCCTGCTGGAAGAACAAGACATCCCCACCCACTGGTACAACGTGGTGGCGGACATGCCCAACCCGCCCGCCCCGCCCCTGGGAGGCGACGGCAATCCCCTGGCCCCGGAAAAGATGCTGGCCATCTTCCCGGGCAGCATCCTGGAGCAGGAGATGTCGGCGGAGCGCTGGATCCCCATCCCGGAAAAGGTCCGGGAGATCTACCGGATCTGGCGGCCCTCCCCCCTGTTCCGGGCCCACCGACTGGAACAGGCCCTGGGCACCCCGGCCCGGATCTACTACAAGTACGAGGGCGTCTCCCCGGCCGGCTCTCACAAGCCCAACTCGGCCGTGCCCCAGGCCTATTTCAACAAGATGGCGGGCATCAACCGGCTCACCACCGAGACCGGCGCCGGCCAGTGGGGCTCCGCCCTGGCCCTGGCCGGCCAGATGTTCGACATGGAGGTGCGCGTCTACATGGTGAAGGTGAGCTACCACCAGAAGCCGTTCCGCCGTTCCATGATGCAGACTTGGGGTGCCGAGGTATTCGCCAGCCCCACCGACATGACCCAGACCGGCCGCCACATCCTGGAGTTGGACCCGGACAACCCCGGCAGCCTGGGCATCGCCATCTCCGAGGCGGTGGAGGAGGCCGCCGGCCGGGCCGACACCAACTATGCACTGGGCTCGGTGTTGAACCACGTGCTGCTACACCAGACCATCATCGGCCAGGAGGCCAAGAAGCAGTTCGAGAAGGTGGGCGACTACCCGGACATGATCTTCGCGCCCTGCGGCGGCGGCTGCAATTTCGCCGGTGTCAGCTTTCCGTTCTTCGCCGACAAGGCCGCCGGCGACAAGCGGGCGCAAAACCTGCGCTTCGTGGCGGTGGAGCCCGCCTCCTGCCCCACCCTGACCAAGGGCGTGTATGCCTACGACTTCGGCGACTCCTCCGGCTATACGCCGCTGATGAAGATGTACACCCTGGGCCACGACTTCATGCCCCCCGGCATCCACGCCGGCGGCCTGCGCTACCACGGCGACTCACCGCTGATCTCCCAGCTCTACCACGAGAAGCTGATCGAGGCGGTGGCGGTACCCCAGGTGGCCACCTTCGAGGCCGGGGTCCGGTTCGCCCGGGCCGAGGGCATCATCCCGGCCCCCGAGTCCAACCACGCGATACGCGCCGCCATCGACGAGGCCCTGCGCTGCAAGGAGAGCGGCGAGCCCAAGACCCTGCTGATCAACCTGTCCGGCCACGGCCACTTCGACATGGCCAGCTACGACAAGTATCTGGCCGGCGAACTCACCGACTACGAGTATCCGGAACATGAAATCCAGGCGGCCCTGGAGCGCCTGCCCAAGGTGAAGGAGCCGGCATGACCCGGCTGGCCTTGTTGCGGTGCATGGCGTCTGCTAGCATGCGCATCCTATGAAGATGATTCGTCAGCACTTTTTTTGGTATTTCTTTCCCGCGGCCTTGGCGGCGGGGGGGCGCTGACCGACACGAGTCACATCGAGCCACCCGAGAAACCGCCAGACCTCCCTGGCGGTTTTTTCGTTTAGGGAACGCTCAACATTGGCACCCCAACAGGAGCAAAGATCATGACGGCCATCCGCACCGACGACACCCGGATCGAGCAGGGCGACGAACTGCTCGCGCCCATGCAGGTCATGCGCGAGCTGAAAGCCAACGAAGCGGCCCTCAACACCACCTTCCAGGCGCGCAACCGCATACACGACGTGCTGCGCGGCGCCGACGACCGGCTGGTGGTGGTGGTGGGGCCCTGTTCCATCCACGACACCAAGGCCGCCCTGGAATACGCCGGCAAGCTCAAGTCCGTGGTCCGGGAACTGGAACACGATCTGGTCATCGTGATGCGGGTTTATTTCGAGAAGCCCCGCACCACCGTGGGCTGGAAAGGCCTGATCAACGACCCCCACCTGGACGAGAGCTTCGACATCAACGAGGGCCTGCGCCTGGCCCGCAAGCTGCTGCTGGAGATCAACGAGATGGGGGTGCCCTGCGGCACCGAATTCCTGGACCTGATCTCGCCCCAGTACATCGCCGACCTGGTGGCCTGGGGCGCCATCGGCGCCCGCACCACGGAATCCCAGTCCCACCGCCAGCTGGCCTCGGGCCTGTCCTGCCCGGTGGGCTTCAAGAACGGCACCGACGGCAACCTGAAGATCGCGGTGGACGCCATCAAGGCCGCCGCCGCCCGGCATCACTTCGTGTCCATCACCAAGTCCGGCCACGTGGCGGTATTCAAGACCGCCGGCAACGAGGACTGCCACGTCATCCTGCGCGGCGGCAAGCAGCCCAACTACGACGCGGGGAGCGTCAATACCGCCTGCGGCGAGCTTGCCAATGCCGGCCTGCGCCAACAGGTCATGATCGACCTGTCCCACGCCAACTCCCGCAAGCAATACCAGCGCCAGCTGGAGGTGGGCGGGAACGTTGCGGACCAGATCGCCGCCGGCGACAAGCGCATCGTCGGGGTGATGATCGAAAGCCACCTCAACGCCGGCCGCCAGGACTTGCTCCCCGGCAAGGACCTGGTCTACGGCCAGTCCATCACCGATGCCTGCATCGCCTGGGACAGCACGGAACCGTTGCTGCGGCATCTGTCGGAAGCGGTGCGTCTGCGCCGTGTCGCCCGGCCCGCCGACGAGCAGTAGGCGCGCGTAGCGCAGCCTGGGTTAGAATGCGCCGTGGCGGGTCTCCCCGCATGGCTAAGCCGCAAACCTGGTCAGGTCCGGAAGGAAGCAGCCATAGTGGACGATGCCAGTGCCGGGGGTCAGGCTCGCCACCCCCTTTTCCTAATAATCAGCGGGAGTTGAAGATGACCCGACGTGTTCTTGGCGTCCTGCTGCTGGGCCTGGGCCTGACCAGCGCGGATCCGTCCACGGCCGCGGCCGTGGACGGATCCGCGATCGAGGTGGGCCATGGCGAAGGCACCGAGATGGCCCGCGTGACCGTCCGCTGGAACTGGGACAGGCGGTGGGACTTCGGCCGCAACTGGCTGGCCACGGGTTTCTGGGAGACCGGCGTCGGTTTCTGGCAAGGCAACAGGGACGGCGGCAGGGACCTGTGGGAGGTCGGCCTCACCCCGGTTTTCCGGCTCAATTCCAAGCACAGCCATTTCTTCTGGGAAGCCGGCATCGGCGGCCACCTCATGAGCCAGAGCCGCATGGACGACCGGCGCGAGTTCGGCAGCCATTTCAACTTCGGCGACCATGTCGGCTTCGGTTGGCGCCTCGGAGACCATCAACGTTATGAGTTGAGCTACCGCTTCCAGCACCTGTCCAACGCCAACACCGCCATGCCGAACGATACGATCAACTTCCACCAGATCCGCCTCGGTTTCAACTACTGACGGGCCAGCAAACCACGGATGAGCCACCAAGTCCTCGCCCGCAAATGGCGTCCCCGCGGTTTCGACCAGCTGGTGGGCCAGGAGCACGTGGTGCGCGCCCTGTCCAACGCCCTGGCCCAGGGCCGGCTGCACCACGCCTACCTGTTCACCGGCACGCGGGGGGTGGGCAAGACCACCCTGGCGCGGATCCTGGCCAAATGCCTCAATTGCGAGACCGGCGTCACCGCCCAGCCCTGCGGCCAGTGCGGCGCCTGCCGTGAGATCGACGGCGGCCGATTCATCGATCTGATCGAGCTGGACGCCGCCTCCAACACCGGCGTGGACAACATGCGCGAGATCCTGGAGAACGCCCAGTACGCGCCCACGGCGGGACGCTACAAGGTGTACCTCATCGACGAGGTGCACATGCTCTCCAGGAACGCGTTCAACGCCATGTTGAAGACCCTGGAGGAACCCCCCGGCCACGTGGTGTTCATCCTCGCCACCACCGATCCGCAAAAGGTGCCGGTGACGGTGTTGTCCCGCTGCCTCCAGTTCAACCTGAAGCAGATGGCGCCGGCCCATGTGGCGGGCCACCTGAAGAAGGTACTGGAGGCCGAACAGGTGCCCTGCGAGCCGGGCGCCCTCAACCTTCTGGCCCGGGCCGCAGCCGGCAGCATGCGCGACGCACTGTCCCTCACCGATCAGGCCATCGCCTACGGCAGTGGCCAGATCAAAGAGGAGGAGACCCGGGCCATGCTGGGGGTCATCGACCAGGCCTACCTGCTGCCGGTGCTGGAGGCCCTGGCCGACCGGGACGGCCCGCGCCTGATGCGGGAGGCGGACGCGCTGGCGGCCCGTGGTTTCTCCTTCGACGCCGCCCTCCAGGACCTGGGTGCCCTGCTGCACCAGATCGCCCTGGCCCAGAGCGTGCCCGAGGCGGTGGGCGAGGATGCCCCGGAACGAGAGCGGCTGTTCCGGCTGGCCCGGCAGATGGACCCGGAAACCGTGCAGTTGCAATACCAGATCGCCATCCTGGGGCGTCGGGACCTGGAATGGGCGCCAGACGAATACGCCGGCTTCACCATGACCCTGCTGCGCATGCTTGCCTTCGTGCCCGGTGAGCCGCCCGCCGCCCGCGCCGCGCCGCCCGAAACGGCAACCCCGGCCCCCAGCGCCAGAAACGCGACAAGTGCGACTGCTGCGCCATCCCCCAGTCCCGTGGCGGTCCGCGGACCCGGCGCCGCGGTCGGCGCCGCAGCGGCCAACGAACCTTTGCCCGGGCCCGCCCCGGCGGCCGACACGGATTGGCGCGGCGTGGCGGAGCAGATGCCCGGGCTGGTCCGACAACTGGCCATGCAATGCGAGCTGGTGTCCCACGCCGGCCAGCACCTGCGCCTGCGTCTGCCCGAGGACCAGAAGCACCTGTTGGCGGGCTTCGGCGACAAGCTCCGGCAAGCCCTGGCGGACCGGTTCGGCGCCGGCCTGAAGGTGGAGATCGAGCTCGCGGATGCCGCCGCAGACTCCCCGGCCGCGGCCCGCTCGCGGGAACAGAGCGCCCGCCAGGAGGAGGCCGTGGCCGCCATCCACGGCGATCCCTTCGTCCAGACCCTGGCACGGGAGTGCGAGGCGACGGCAACCAACATCCGCCCCCTGGCGGGCTCGGCCAGGCAGGCGGGCGGCGGCAATTAACCTCAGCGAGGACAGGACATGATCAAAGGCGGAATCGGCAACCTCATGAAGCAGGCCCAGCAGATGCAGGAAAACATGCAGAAGCTGCAGGCCAAGATCGCGGAAATGGAAGTGGAAGGCGTCTCCGGCGCCGGCCTGATCAAGGTGGTCATGACCGGCAAGCACGACGTGAAGCGGGTCACCATCGACCCTGCCCTGTTGGCCGACCAAGGCGAGGACGCCAAGGAGATGCTGGAAGATCTGGTGGCCGCCGCCGTCAACGACGCGGTACGCAAGGTGGAGGGCATGACCCAGGAAACGATGTCCGCCGCCACGGCGGGCCTGCCTTTGCCGCCCGGCTTCAAGCTGCCCTTCTGAAGGCCGCGAGTAGCGAGTGGCAAGTAGCTACTTGTCCACCCACGACTTGCCACTTGCAAGCATGAACCTGCCCGGCTCCCTCGGCACCCTCATCGAAGCCCTGCGCGTGTTGCCCGGGGTGGGGCCCAAGTCCGCCGCCCGCATGGCCTATCATCTGCTGCAGCGGGACCGTAATGGGGCTGCGCGCCTGGCCGCCAGCCTGACCGCGGCCCTGGAGCGGCTGCATCATTGCGAGCGCTGCAACAACTTCAGCGAGACGACGGTATGCGATACCTGCGCCAGCCCCCGGCGCGACCCACGGCAATTGTGCGTGGTGGAGATGCCCGCCGACCTGAACCGGCTGGAAGAAACCCAGGCCTACAAAGGCTTGTATTTCGTGCTGATGGGCAGGCTGTCGCCGCTGGACGGCATCGGCCCCCGGGAGATCGGCCTGGAACGCCTGATCGAGCGCGCCCGGGACGGGGTCACGGAAGAGGTGATCCTGGCCACCAACTTCACCAGCGAGGGGGAGGCCACCGCGCACTATGCCGGGGAATTGCTGAAGGCACGCGGCCTCAAGGTCACCCGCATCGCCCGGGGCCTGCCCGCGGGAGGGGAACTGGAGCATGTGGACGGCATGACCATCGCCCAGGCCCTGCTGGACCGGCGCGCCGTTTGAAGCATGCCATGACGACACCCGCAGACAAGACGGTCCTCGAGCTCCTGCTGGAGGAGATGAGCAAGGGCAGCGACTTCCCCGCCCTGTCCCAGACCATCACCGAGATCAACCGGGCGGTGGGCGACGAGAACACCCGGGCCAACCTTCTGACCAACATCATCCTGCGGGACGTTTCCCTCACCAAGAAACTGCTCAGGCTGGTCAATGCGGCCCACTACGGTTCCTTCGGCAGCCACCCCATCAGCACCATCTCCCGGGCGGTGGTGATCCTGGGATTCGACGCGGTACGCAACGCGGCGATCTCCCTGCTGCTGTTCGAACATTTGCGCGACTGCGCCCACGTGGACGAACTCAAGGGCGAGGCGGTGGACAGCTTCTACCGGGGCATCCTGGGGCGTCTGCTGGCCGCCGGCGCCGGGGTGAGGGACAGCGAGGAGGCCTTTATCAGCGCCCTGTTCCGGTCTTTGGGCCGGCTCATGGCGCGTTTCCATTTCTACGAAAAGACCCAGCTTGTCGACCAGCTCATGGAGGAGGAACTGCTCAGCGAAGAGGCGGCGGCCTTGCGGGTATTCGGCGTGGACTACGACCAACTGGGCCTCGCCATCGCCAAGCACTGGCATTTCCCGCCCACCCTACTGCATGCCATGTCGCCCCTGGGGAGCGAGATTCTCAAGCCGGCCACCTCGGACAGCGGGCGCCTTCAGGTGGTGGCCAACCTGGCCCGCGACCTGCATCGCAGCGTGGCGGGAAAAGAACCCGACGCCCAGGAACAGGCCATCGAGGCCCTCTACCTGCGCTACCGCGATGCGATCCAGATCAGCCGGGAGAGCCTGGTTGAAACCGCGATCAAGGCCGTGGAAACCCTGCGCAACGAGGCCACCATCCTGAGCGTGGACATCAGGAAGAGCACCACGCTGCCGTTGCGCCCCAGTAAAGCCGCCGAGAAACAGGAAGCCGAACTTCCTTCCTACGAGATGCCCTCGCCCGAAGCGGAGGTCGAGGAGAACGGCGACAACGATCCCACCACCGTCCTGGCCCAGGGCATGCAGGACATGACCGCCCTGCTGCTGGACGATTACCACTTGGCGGATGTATTCAAGATGGTGGCGGAACTGATGTTCCGCACCCAGCTGTTCGACCATGTCCTGGTCTGCGTCCTGGACCGGCCCACCCGTTCCCTGATCGGCCGGGTGGGCATGGGACACAATTCCCTGAGCTTGAAGGAGAACTTCCGCATCCCGCTGGCCTTCTCCCCCGACGTATTCCACGCCGCCACCGCCAAGGGCCAGGACATCCTGATTTCCGACGCCACCGCGGATAACATCCGTCCCCGCATCCCCGACTGGTATGTGCGGGCCGCCAACGCCCACGCTTTCCTGCTGCTGCCCATCGTGGTGGCGGGCAAGCCCCTGGCGCTAATCTATGCGGACCGGAAGAAGGAAGCCCTGAAAATTCCGTCCCAGGCCCTCGGCCTGATCAAGGCGCTGCGCAACCAAACCACCCTGGCCGTGCGCCAGAAAATTTGAAGCGAATGAGCGACATCATGGATCTGACCACCCTCACTGCCCTCTCCCCTCTGGACGGCCGGTACCGCCGCAGCGGCGCCAGGCTCGCACCCTACTTCAGCGAATTCGGACTGATCCGCTACCGGGTCAAGGTGGAGATCGAATGGCTCAAGGCCCTGGCGGCGGAGCCGGCCATCGGCGAGGTGCCCGCGTTCCCGCCGGCCACCCTGGCCAAGCTGGATGCCGTGGCGAACGACTTTTCCCTGGCCGATGCCGAGGCGGTGAAGGCCCACGAAAAGGTCACCAACCACGATGTCAAGGCGGTGGAATATTTCCTCAAGGACAAGCTGGCCGGCAACGCCGCAATCACCCGGGTCAGCGAATTCATCCATTTTGCCTGTACCTCCGAGGACATCAACAACCTGTCCCACGCCCTGATGCTGCGGGACGCCCGCCGGGACGTGCTGCTGCCCGCCCTGGCCCAGGTGGAGGATCGCCTCACCGAACTGGCCGTGGACCTGGCCGACCTTCCCATGCTGGCCCGCACCCACGGCCAGCCGGCCAGCCCCACCACCCTGGGCAAGGAAATGGCCAACGTGGCCTATCGCCTGCGCCGGGGCATGGAATGCTTCGCCGACGTGGAATGCCTGGGCAAGATCAACGGCGCCGTGGGCAACTACAACGCCCACCTTGCGGCCTATCCCGGCTTCGACTGGGAAGGCTTCGCCCGCCGCTTCGTGACCGGGCTGGGACTCGGCTTCAATCCCTATACCATCCAGATCGAGCCCCATGACTACATGGCCGAGCTGTATGACGCCTGCGCGCGCATCAACACGGTGCTCATCGACCTGGACCGGGACGTCTGGGGCTATGTCTCCCTGGGCTACTTCAAGCAGAAGCTGAAGGAAGGCGAGGTGGGCTCCTCCACCATGCCCCACAAGGTCAATCCCATCGACTTCGAAAACTCGGAGGGCAACCTGGGGATGGCCAATGCCCTGCTGCGCCACCTTTCGGAGAAACTGCCCATCTCCCGCTGGCAGCGGGATCTCACCGATTCCACGGTGCTGCGCAACATGGGCACCGCCCTGGGCTATGCCCTGCTGGGCTACGAAAGCCTGCTGCGTGGCCTCTCTAAACTGGAGGCCAATCCGGCCCGCCTGGCCGAGGACCTGGATCACAACTGGGAAGTCCTGGCCGAGCCCATCCAGACCGTGATGCGCCGCTATGGCCTTGAAAAACCCTACGAGCAGCTGAAAAAACTGACCCGGGGCCAGGAGGGCATCACCCAGGAAACCCTGGCCAAATTCATCATGGAACTGGCCATTCCCGACGAGGCCAAGCGGCATCTGCTGGACCTGACCCCGGCCGGCTATACCGGCATGGGCGCGGAACTGGCGCGGCGCATCAAATAGCGCTTGAAACCCGGAAGCGCGTCCGCAAGTAAGAGACTTGAACCAACAATCGGGACACCGGCATGGGCCAATTCGCATTTGACGTCGACGCAGGCAATTTCCAGCAGATCGTGATCGAGGGATCCCGCAAGGTTCCGGTCGTGGTGGACTTCTGGGCAGAGTGGTGCGGTCCCTGCAAGATGCTGAAGCCCATCCTGGAGAAGCTGGCGGAGGAGTACCAGGGCAAGTTCATCCTGGCCAAGGTCAACTCCGACCAGAACCAGGAACTGGCCGCCCAGTTCGCCGTGCGCGGCATTCCCAGCGTCAAGGCCGTGTTCAACGGCCAGGTGGTGGACGAGTTTTCCGGGGCCATTCCGGAAGGCGCGGTGCGGGAGTTTCTTGCCCGCATCATCCCGTCCCCCGCCGATGAACTGCGCCACAAGGCCGCCGAACAGCGCGCCTCGGGCGACCTGCCCGGCGCCCTGCAAACCCTGGGCGAGGCCTCCCATGCGGATCTCGAAAACGAGCAGATCCGTATCGACGCGGCCGAGATCCTTATGGACCTGGGCCAGCCGGAAGAGGCCAAGCGCCTGTTGGACGGCCTGGCCCCCGCCACCCTGATGGACGAGCGGCCCCAGCAGCTCCTGGCCAGGCTTTCCTTCCTCCTGGGCAGCCAAGTGGGCGGCGACGAACAGGGCCTGCGCGACAGGATCGCCGCCGAGCCTAACGACATGCAGTCCCGCATGGATCTTGCCAACCTCCTGGTCGCCGCGGGCCGCCATCAGGAAGGTCTGGATCAGCTGCTGGAGATAGTACGCCTGGACCGCAACTGGAACGACGACGCGGCCCGCAAGGCGATTCTGGCGGTATTCAACCTGCTGGGGGGCCAGGGCGAACTGGTTTCCGCCTACCGGCGCAGGCTGGCCAGCGCCCTCAATTGACCCGGCTCGTTGGATCGGCCGCCATGTGTTGAAATCTTTCCAGGGTAGCGATCTTTACCGCCCTGGCCTATCCTGCGGAACGGTGCCAGGGGGGAATGAAGGCCATGGGCAGCATTGCGTTTCGCCAAGCAAAACTCAAGGAACTCGCCGCTTTCGAGGTGTCCGGGCGGTTCGAGGACAACCTCTACCGCCTCACCTGCATCATCGGCGATATGCTGCGCGCGCGTCGGGTTTCCCTGATGCTGATGGATGCCACCCCCGGACACGGTCCGCGGCTCAAGCTCATGGCACTCTACGGCGAATTGCCCGAGGCCGCCTGGAAGGAGGAACCCGCGCCGGGACACGGCATCGCCGGCAGGGTCATGGCCAGCGGCCAGCCTCTGCGCGTTACACGCCTGGAACGGTCCTGGCAGGCGGATGCCCGCCACCCTGGCGAACCCGCGAGCTTTATCGCATGCCCCATCCCCATCGCCGGCAAGCCCGCCGGGGTGCTGAACGTGAGCGACCCCATCGGCCGCAAGCTATTTTCCAGCGCCGACCTGGACTTGTGCGAACTGGCGGCCATGCTGGTGGGTCGCACTGTGCGGCTCGCGCGCATGGACCGGCTGCTGGACTCCCGCCTGGCGCAAATGGCCTTTGCCCTGGAGGGCTCGACGGATGCCATCGCGGTCACCTCCATCTCCGCCCACGAACCGGACAAGGTCTCGCGCATGCTGGCCAAGGCCTTCTACCGGGAAATGCGTCACTGCGGCTTCACCCCCAACCAGATCATCCACGCCGCCGGCGAGATCATTTCTGAACTGACCGGCAGCCTGAACCGGACCAAGCGGCGCCTGGACCGGGGTTAATCCAGGTATTCCCGGGCCAGCCTGACGTAATTGGCGGAGAGATAGCCGAAATAGGCCAGTTCCTCGTCGTTCAGCTGGCGCACCTTCCTGGCGGGGCGCCCCAGATAGAGCCATCCGGACTTGAGCACCTGCCCCTCAGCCACCAGGCTGCCCGCCCCCAGCAGCACCCGGGACTCCACCACCGCCTTGTCCATCACCAGTGACCCCATGCCGATCAGGCATTCGTCCTGCAGGGTGCAACCGTGCAAGATCACGCCATGGCCCACGTTCACGTCGCAGCCTATGACCAGCGGCGAGCCCTTAGGATCGGCCACCCGGCGATGACTTACATGGAGCACGGCGCCGTCCTGGATGTTGGATCGCTCGCCAATGCGGATGAAATTCACGTCGCCACGGATCACCGCCTGGGGCCAGACCGAGACCTGGTCGGCCAGGTCCACGTCGCCAATCACCGTGGCGCTGGCATAGACGAACACATCCTTGCCCAATCTGGGGGTGAGCCCCCGATAAACTTCGATGGCCATGGCCTCTGGAAAAAAACGACAATGGCCGCAAGTATAGAACTCCATCCGTTCCCCTCCGGCGCCCATGACCCCCCAGAATCCCCTCCTCGATTTCTCCGGACTGCCCCGCTACAGCGAAATCCGTCCCGAACACGTCACGCCGGCCGTCGATCAGTTGCTGGCCGAAGGCCGGGACTTGGTGGCCCGGCTGGTGGCCGAGGCCGGCGTCCCAAGCTGGGATGCCTTCGTGACTCCCATGGAAGACGCCAACGAACGCCTGGCCCGGGCCTGGGGCCAGGTCTCCCACCTGCACGCGGTGCTGGACGGCCCGGAACTGCGCGAGGCATACAACGCCAACCTGCCCAGGATTACCCAGTACCACGCCGAACTGGGTCAGCACGAGGGCCTGTTCCGCCGTTTCAAGGCCCTGTCCGCCAGCCCCGAGGCAAACACCCTGAGCCCCGCCCGCGCCAGGATCCTGGACAACGAGCTGCGCGACTTCCGCCTGGGTGGCGCGGAGCTGCCCGAGGATCAGAAGCCCCGCTTCATGGCGATCCAGGAGGAACTGGCCAAGCACTCCGCCAAGTTCGAGGAGAACCTGCTGGATGCCACCAATGCCTGGAGCAAATACATTACCGACGAGGCCGAACTGGCCGGCCTGCCGGCAGATGCTTTGGCCATGTTCAGGGAGATGGCCCAGGCCGATGGCAAGCCCGGATACAAGCTCAACCTCCAGGCCCCCAGCTTCCTGCCCGTCATGCAGAACTGCGCCAACCAGGAACTGCGCGAGGAGATGTATCGGGCCTACACCACCCGCGCCTCCGAATTCGGCGCCGACGAGCTGGACAACACCGGCCTGATCGCCCGCATCCTGGAACTGCGCAGGGAGGCCGCCCACATGCTGGGCTTCGACAGCTACGCCCAGGTCTCCCTGGAACCCAAGATGGCCCAGACACCAGCCGAAGTGCTGGACTTCCTCAACGAGCTGGGACGCCGTGCCAAGCCCTACGCCGAGCAGGACATGGCCGAGCTGCGCACCTTCGCCGCCAAGCACCTGGCGTTGCCGGACTTACAGGCCTGGGATATCGCCTACGCCTCGGAGAAGCTGCGGGAGGCCCGCTACGCCTTCTCGGAAAACGAGGTGAAGCAGTATTTTCAGGAGCCCAGGGTGCTGGCCGGTCTGTTCCGGGTCATCGAGACCCTGTACGGTCTGGCGATCCGCCCCGACCAGGCCCCGGTATGGCACGAGGACGTCCGGTTCTACGCCCTCCACGACAAGGAAGGGCAACTGGTGGGCCAGTTCTACCTGGATCTGCACGCCCGGGACACCAAGCGGGGCGGGGCCTGGATGGACGACGCCATCACCCGGCGGCGGACCGACGGGGGCGTTCAGACCCCGGTGGCCTATCTCAACTGCAACTTCACCCGCCCCGTGGGGGGTAAGCCCGCCCTGCTCACCCACGACGAGGTCATCACCCTGTTCCACGAGTTTGGACACGGCCTGCACCACCTGATGACCCGGGTGGAGGATCTGGGGGTGTCCGGCATCAATGGCGTGGAATGGGACGCGGTGGAGCTGCCCTCCCAGTTCATGGAGAACTTCTGCTGGGAATGGGGCGTGCTGAAGCACATGACCGCCCACGTGGACACCGGCGCGGCCCTACCCAAGGAACTGTTCGACAAGATGCTGGCGGCCAAGAACTTCCAGGCAGGCATGCAGACCGTGCGCCAGATTGAATTCTCATTGTTCGACATGCACCTGCACCACGACCTGAAGCCAGGCCAGACCGCCCTGGATCTGCTGCGGGACATCCGCAGGCAGGTGGCCGTGGTGATTCCGCCGGACTACAACCGCTTCCCCAACAACTTCTCGCACATCTTCGCCGGCGGCTACGCGGCGGGCTACTACAGCTACAAGTGGGCGGAAGTGCTGTCGTCGGACGCCTACAGCCTGTTCGAGGAAGAGGCCCAGAATCACGTGGACGGGGTGCTCAACCCGGAACTCGGCCACCGCTTCTGGAGCGAGATCCTGGCCCAGGGCGGCAGTCGCCCGGCCCTGGAATCCTTCAAGGCGTTCCGCGGGCGGGAGCCCACCATCGACGCCCTGCTGCGCCATAATGGCATGGCCGGCTGAAATCCTGTTCGCCGCGCCTAGTCACCAGACGGCCGGGATTGCCGCCCCGGCCGGCAGCACTGCTAGAATGGTTGAAATGACAGGAGAGTGGCTATGCGCCGGATAGCAGTGATCGCCCTTTTGGGTTGTCTCGCCTTGAGTCTCGCGTGGGGGACGGATGTATTCCGCTGGGTGGATGAACAAGGCGGCGTGCACTACTCGGACCAACCGCCACCCCTTTCCGCCAAGAAGGTACAAAAACTTTCCGGTAGGGGCAACGTGGTGGAAGTGGACAAGGAGTCCTTCGATACCAAGATGGCCAAGGCCCAGAACCCCGTGGTGCTGTACGCCAGCGACTGCGGACAATTTTGCGACGACGCCAAGGCTTATCTGCGCCAGCGCGGGGTGCCCTTCACCCTGAAAGACCCAAGCAAGGAACCGGAATACGCCGTGGAACTGAAGAAGCTGGTAGGGGCCATGGAAGTCCCCGTCATTGTCGCCGGCCAGTCCCATCAGAAAGGCTTTGAAGCCACATCCTGGGATACGCTGCTGGATGCGGCGGGCTATCCAAGAACACCGTTGATCCCAAGCTCGA
Source organism: uncultured Pseudomonadota bacterium (assembly GCA_963713085.1). Lineage (GTDB taxonomy): Bacteria > Pseudomonadota > Gammaproteobacteria > Burkholderiales > Thiobacillaceae > PFJX01. Next base: position 227,709 of record CAVQKQ010000009.1, read on the forward strand.
GCCCCTGAGTTATACCCTCACGAGAATACCCGGAGTAGTCCATGCACCGCCTTGCTGGCTGGATTGGCCATGGCACGGTAGATGCCGTGCAGACCCTCGACGAGATGCTGGACAGGTGCAGCATCGCCCGGCCCGCCCATAGGCACGCGGAACCCACCCTGGGGCTGGCGTCGGGATTGCCCATCGCCCGGGAAGGGACACTGAGCGGAATCATCGTCGGCCGTCCCCGCTTCCCCCCCGATCTGCAATCGCGTCCGCCGGCCGAGGCGCTACTGGAACTTTGGCGCCGCCATGGCAGCGACGCCCCCCGGCACATTCACGGCAATTTCGCCCTGGCGGTGATGGACTTGGATCAGCAGAGCGCGTTCCTGGCCCTGGACCGCATCGGCGCGGAAAAGCTTTGTTTCACGAACTCCGCCAATGGCCTGGTGTTCGCGAGCCAGGCCGACATGGTGGCCACGCACCCCGCCGTGGGCGCAAAGCTTGATCCCCAGGGCCTGTTCAACTACATCTATTTTTCCCAGGTCCCCGCCCCCGGCAGTATCTTCAAGGGTGTGAAGAAACTCCTGCCGGCCCAGTGGGCACTGTGGCGCAAAGGCAGCTTGTCCCGGGGGTTTTACTGGGCCATGCGCTACCGGGATGAACCACGCCGGGATTTCGCCGCCCAGGCGGAACGCTTCCATGGCCTGTTGCGGGAATGCGTCGGCCAGGCCCGGGGCGACGACGACGCGGCCGCATTCCTGTCTGGCGGCACCGACAGCTCCACCGTCAGCGGCGTGCTCAAGGAACTGGCCGGCACAGCCCAGACCTATTCCATCGGCTTCGACGCCAACGGCTTCGACGAGATCGAATACGCCCGCATCGCGGCAAAGCGTTTCGGCCTGGAGATGCACGAGTACTACCTCAAGCCCGAGGACATCCTCACCACCATTCCCCTGATCGCCAGCCACTACGACGAACCCTTCGCCAACGAGTCCGCGGTACCCACCTACTTCTGCGCCAAGCTGGCGGCGGCGGACGGCCACACGGTCATGCTGGCGGGTGACGGCGGCGACGAGATCTTCGGTGGCAACGCCCGATATGCCAAGCAGAAGGTGTTCGAGTTCTACCATCGTATCCCCGGCACCTTGCGCACCGGCGTCATCGAACCCCTGTCCCGCCTGCCCGGCGCCGCGGCCCTGCCCCCCATGCGCAAACTGCAAAGCTACATCCGCCAGGCCAACATCCCACTGCCGGAACGCATGGAATCCTACAATTACATCTACCGCCAACCCATGGAGGAGATGTTCGCGGCGGACTTCCTGGCCAACGTGGACAGCCATGAGCCCGGTGAACTGCTCAAGGAGGTCTATGACCGCACGGCGAGCGGCTCCTTCATCAACCGCATGCTGCATCTGGACATGAAGTTCACCCTGGCGGACAGCGATCTGCGCAAGGTCACGGGCATGACCGAGGCGGCGGGGATCGACGTACGCTACCCCCTCCTGGAGGATGCCATGGTGGAATTCTCGGGCGAGGTGCCGCCCGACTGGAAGGTGAAGGGCCAATACCTGCGCTGGTTCTTCAAGACCGCATTGAAGGGGTTTCTGCCGGACGAGATCATCGACAAGAGCAAACACGGCTTCGGCCTGCCCTTCGGTATCTGGGCCCGGGACTACGCCCCCCTGCGGGAACGCATCGAGACCCGCCTGGAAAGCTTCAAGCGTCGCGACCTGCTGAATCCCGCTTATGTGGATCACATCCGCAGCGAACACCTATCGGGTCATGCCACCTATTTCGGCAAGATGGTCTGGAACATTCTGACCCTGGAAGAGTGGCTGGCGGCACGCGGACTGTGAATGCCCCGGCGATGCCGGGATCACCCCGCGCGGGCAGCTTCAGCCCTCAAGGAGCCGCTCGACCTCGGCCAGATTAGTCTCCCAAGAAAAATCCGCCTGGACCCGGGCCCGGGCTGCGCCACCCAGATCGGGCCCCTCCAGGGCCAGCAGCGTTTCCCGTACCAGCCCGGCGGCATCCTCCGCCACCCGGATTTCTTTCCCGGGCAAGGCCTCGATCCCTTCCAGGGCCTGGGGGGTGCCCACCACGGTCCGGGCCATGGCCATACCCTCCAATACCTTGTTCTGGATGCCCCGGGCGATGCGCAGGGGCGCCACCACGGCCCGGGCATGGGCCAGATAAGGCCGCACATCGTCCACCCGGCCGGTCACCAGAACGCCCGGACGGGAAGCCAGCGCGGAAACTTCGCCGCCGGGGCGGCTGCCGACGATGGCGAACAGCAGGTTCGGCCTTTGCTTGAGCAATTCTGGCAGGACCGCAGCCGCGAACCATTTCACCGCGTCGATGTTGGGCCAGTAGTCCATGGCGCCGGTGAAGACGATTGCCTCGGCAGCTTCGGGATAGGGATCAGCATAGTCCCGGTCCGGAGAAAAATACCCAGCGTCCACGCCGTTGTTGTAGTGGCCGACCCGGGTTGCGCATTCCGGAGCCATGCTACGGAAGTCCTCGGCCTCCCTGGCCGAGACGAACAGGCTGGCGTCGAATTCCGCCGCCACCTTGCGCTCCCAGTCCAACAGGCGTCCCCCTTCGCGCCGGTAGAGCCACGAGACAGGCCAAGGCTTGGTGAGGGCGTATTGTCGCCACTTGTCCGAATCGACATCGACGAAATCCATGACTCGCCGGGCATGCCGTGCCGTCATGACGAAGCGCGCCATGGCCGAGGAATAGACCAGGATTCGGGCCATCCCATGCGAGAGCAGGACATCCACCCAACGCTGCATGCCGGTGTGCCGATAGTAAGGCAGGGTCAGGGGCTGGCCCGTGAGAAGGCCCGTGAGGGAGCGCAGCTTGCCGAGCTTGGGGTCGAGTCCGATCAGACAGGTGGAGGCGCATCGCCCGCGCAGGAATTCGACATACCGCCAATCCTCCGGGTCGTCCACGAAGGCGCCGAGATGGATGCGGTAGTGTCGGGACAGGAAGTCCAGCAGGTGCCAGGCCCGGATCTTGTCGCCCTTGTTGGGTGGGTAGGGAATGCGATGGGCCAGAAACAGCAGGTCTTGCACCCGTCACCCCAGGTTGCGGACGATAAAGGGACCGAGAAAGTTGGCCAACGGCAGGGGCAAGCGCCGCCAGGCCTGGATAAATAGCCGGTACTTGGGATTGTTGGGGTTGGTTTCAGGTATCGCGGTCGCCCTGATCAGCTTGTAGCCGTAATGCAAGGGCTGGGGCTCGAAGCCCCAGTTGCGCTTGAAGTCGTAAGGCCCGGTGCCCACCTTGCTGCGACCATAATCAAAGATTCGCACCCTCCGCTCGCAAGCCCGCCGCATCAACTCCCAGTACTTGTAGTCGTTGGCGGCCAGCCCCCTGGCCGCCAACGCGTCACCGGCATAGTAGGGCAGGACCTCATCACGAAAATAGAAACTGAGCACGCCGCTCACCACCTGGCCATCCTTGTCATACACCAGCATGATTTCGCAATCCTCGCCGAACTCGGCCTTCAGGTTGGCAAAGTAGCGTTTGGGCAGGGTGGGGGTGCCATGGCGATGTACGTTGTCGGCGAAGACCGCGTAGAACGCGTCGACATCGTCGGCCACGGTTGCAGACAGTTCATTCTTGATGCCCTTGCGCACCATGGCCCGCTGCTTGCGCGGGATGGCCAGCATGTTCTTCTCCACCTCCGGGTCGATCTCCTTGCGGAAGGTGACGTATAGCTCGCTGCCGGCCCAATCCTGGTGGGCGGGCGCGTCACGATCCCGATACTCGAGGTGCCCCACCTCCAGTTCCCGGGCCAGTTCCTGTGCCTTCCGGTCAAGCGCGGTCCGGGCCTCATCCGTGACCGCGACGATGCCACCATATACGCAGAAAGGGGTGGAAACCAGGGAATGGCCGAACATGCGGCTCTTGATCTCAGCCAAGGGCAGCACGCCCAGGATTCGCCCCCCCTGTTCCGCCAGGAGGAAATGGGTGCGATGGCCGAAGCTCCGTTCCAGCACCCGCTTCCAGCCCAGACGGTGAAAGAAGGTGGCACCGGGCTCGGCGTGAACGAAGGCATCCCAGGCGGCGCCGTCGTCGTCCCGGGCGGCACGGACGATCAACTCATCCGGCGAGTTCGGCGGCATAGACTTGGTCGGCACGGCCCCATTCGAAGTCGTGGCAGAGGCGGTCCAGTTTGGCCTCCATGCGCCCCAGATTGACATAATGGCGAAAGCGGCTCTTCAGGGGGGCGCCGGGAATGCGGGGCTGGCCCGGATCCAGTTCCCAGGGATGAAAATAAAACATTGCGGGCCGCAGGTCGTCGTGATTCACCCGATGGATCAACCAGCGGGAGGCGCGATATGGCAGAAGGCGGAAATAGCCCCCGCCGGCGGCAGGCAGATTACGGCCACGCCAATCCACCGTGGTGGGAGGCATTTCCAGAAGGGCCGGGCAATGGACGGGGCGATAGGGGAAACGTGGGGCATCCGGCATGCCGTAGTGATCGTGGACAATGGGGTATATGCTGGAACTGTAGCGATGCCCGGTCTCGGCGAGCACATCCAGCGCCCAAAGATTGTTGTGGCCGATGGAGAAACTGGGGGCCCGGTACCCCGCGACGGATACACCGCCCAGGTCCTCGAGCAACTTCTTGCATCGGTCCACATCCTGGTGAAACTGCTTCCGTGTCAGGTCCCCGGCACGCTGGTGGCCATAACCGTGGCTGGCCAGTTCGTGCCCTTCCGCGACCATGTCGCGCACGATCCGGGGATAACGCTCGGCAATCCATCCCAAGGTAAAGAACGTGGCCTTGATGCCATGACGTTCGAACATGGCCAGGATCCGTTCCATGTTGGCCTCGACGCGGCAGGGCCAGTTTTCCCAGTTGTCACGATGGATGGTGCGTTCGAAGGCGCCGACCTGGAAATAATCTTCCACGTCTACACTCATCACGTTCGTGATGCATTCGCTCATTGCCGGGTAAAATGCGGTTTCGCGGTCAAGCCCGCGATTCGCGGAACAGGCGGTGGGCTAATCGCTGGACATGGCCATACCGGGCGCAACTGATTGCTGTTTAAAGGCGCACACATTAAACAACCGGCCTTCAGTCTCATTCGGTTTCCTGGCCGGTGGTGACGTTGTAAAGGACCTTGCGCACCAGGGGAAGCAAACGATTGACCGAACGTTCTATGGATAGCAAGCGTGCCTCCAGGTCGGCATAGCTCTTCTCGTCATAGAGAGGCGTAACCAAGACAGGTGCGTTGATTGGCGGATTGGTCGGCACGTTGGCGCTCACCTGCTCCGGTGCATGAGGACGCGGGGCCTGATGATGCACCTCCTGCTGGAGGTCGCTGATCACCTCCTGTACCGCGCCCGAGTCCAGGTGCTGGCGCTCTTCCAGATAGCCGAACAACATGATCCGGTCGCACAGAGTATTGATACGGCGGGGCACACCGGCGGAGAAGTTAAAGATGGCGTCATAGGCATCCTCGGAAAAGGAGGGATTGCCCTGCCAACCCACCGTGTTGAGACGGTGCAGGATGTATTGGATGGTTTCGTTCCGGTCCAGGGGGCCCAGGTGATAGGAAGCAATCACCCGTTGGCGCAGTTGCAGCATCTCCGGACTCTGGATGGTGTCGCGGAATTCCGGCTGGCCAAGCAGGAAACTCTGCAATAGGGGTTTGTCGTTCTCATGGAAATTGGACAACATGCGTAGTTCTTCCACAGCCCGGGCATCCAGATTCTGGGCCTCGTCCACGATGAGCAACGGACGCCGGTTCTGCCGCACGGCCAACCGCAGGTAATCCTCCAGGCTTTTCAGCAGGGCCGACTTGGTCAGACCTTCGGCCTGCAGGCCGAAGGCGGAGGCCACGCTGCGCAGTGTGTCCTCCGCGTCCAGCTGGGTGCTTACCAGTTGGGCCAGGAGGAAATTGCCGTTTTCCAGCTTCCTGAGCAGGCTCTTAACCAACATGGTCTTGCCCGCCCCCACATCGCCGGTGATGACGATGAAGCCTTCTCCCAGGGAGAGCCCGTATTCCAGATAGGCAAAGGCACGTTTGTGCCCTCGGCTGGCGAAGAAGAAACGCGGGTCTGGATTGAGCTGGAACGGCCGGTCCCGCAGGTGATAGTAATTCTCGTACATCGTCAGAAGGTCATGTGCAGGCGCGCTAAAATGCTGTTTTCCGTGTACGACCCTGCGGGCGCAACTGCAGAGTCTCCCTCCACCCGGCGCAGTTCCAAGGTTCCAGTGGTTTTCTGGCTCAATTGATGGCTCAACAACCAGGCCAGCGTCCAATAGTCGGTCTGGCTTGCATCTGCCTTGGCATGGGTAGTGGTCAGGCTCAGCGTGGAGTGGGTGCGCGGGCCGATCCGCAAGGTCCAGCTACCGCCCAGGCTGTAGGTGTCATCGACAGTGCCTACCGTGGTGTTGAGCAATTCGCGCCGGGTCTTGTTCAGATTCAGGGAAAAATTGCTCTTGCCGGCTCGATAACTGGCCGTACCGGACCATGTCTTGTTCAGCGAAACACTATTGACCAGTTGCAGCGAGGAAACAGGAACCGCGGGTATGACCCCTGAGGGCGAACAGGTGGCGTCACTGAGTGGCGTCCCGGCAGGCACGGGCAACACCCGGCCATCCGAACAGATATACAGGTCGTAGGCGCCGGTCGCGGTGATCTGGCTGTACACATCCGACAACGATTCGTTGTATCGCAGGGCGAAGGTCGCCTTGCGGGTACGCTGTGTCAGGTTGAGGCCATAGGAGTCCCCGTTAAAGCGATGCCCTACCGTGGCCCCCAGACTGGTACGAATCGATGGGGTCCAGTCCACCCCCACGTTCCAGAATGTCCCGCTGGCCTGGTTAAAACCGGTGGTATTGCCATTGTTGCTGTCGGTGCCGACCGAAAGATGGAATCGAGTGCGATGGCTGAGGATATAGCCAAGCGTTCCCGTCAGGCTTGAGAAACTGCTGGAGCTGTTGTCTGAATTATGCAGGCTGTAGGCAAGACTCCAAGGGGTACGCGGGAAAGCGCTGCCGCTTTGCAGATTGACACTTAGGGCATTGCCTGTCGTACCGGAAATGATGCCGCCACTCGAGTCGGTATAACTGAGCTGCCAACGGGCATCCAGTTGCGCTGTATTGCCGAATCGGGAACGCCATGAGGGTGTGACGCTGGCGGAGCGGGTTTCCGTCAGGTTGCCCGTGGTGTTGTAGTTGCTCGCGCCTATCCGGCCAAGCTGATTGGTGTTTTGTTGGCTGATGCGGGCATTGGCATCGAGATAGAAATGTTCCTGGATCAATTCCGATTTGAGTGTGGCGCTGAGTTGGTTGTTGGTCGTATTGGCACCGCTGTCATTAGAGTAGAGCAGAGTCTGCAGGCCATAGTCCACCGACAGTTCGCCCCTGCCCCCTTTTTTCTTGAGGCTGAATCCGGGGGTTATTTCGGTAACGAACGATGACTCCGTCCCGCTGGACGCCAAGCTGACATTGTCGCTATAGCGTTCGCTGACCGTGAGGTATGGGTTGAAGCTCCAATCACTCGCCCAAACCGATACAGGCAGAAACAATGCCGCCAATAATAAGATGCGACCGCTACTGGGAATATTCGCCATATCCACCATAGCCGTAGCCGTAACCATAATAACCACCGTCGGCGGAGCGCGCCGGCGCCTTGTTCAAAACAATGCCAACATGCTCGACATCTGCCAAGTGGGCGAGCGCATCCCTTACCGCATCCTGAGGTGTCCGCTCGGCTTCCACGACGAATACCACCTGACCCATATAGCTTGCCAGCACTGAAGCTTCGCTGGTGGACAGCAATGGGGGTGTATCGAAAATGATGATCCGATCATGATAGCGATTAGCGATCTCGTTCACGAAATTACGCATCGCCGAACTTGCCAGCAATTCCGTTGCGTGAGCGATCACCGGGCCTGCGGGGAGGACCGTGAGCTTGGCGATATCCGTCTTGATCAGCACATCGGAAAGCTGGATCGCTGGATTCCGCAATACATCTATCAACCCCTTTTCGGACTTGAGGCCCAGGTAGCGGAGCACGGCGGATTTGGTGACATCAGCATCGATCAGCAATACGGTATTTTCAAGTTCAGTCGCCATGCTGATCGCCAGGTTGATGGCGGTGAAGGACTTGCCTTCTCCCGGCACCGAACTGGTCACCATGATCAGATTGCCATTTGGGACCGGTGGGTTGCCCCCATGTCCCAGGGCATTTGCAAGCAAAGGGCGCTTGATCAAGCGATATTCTTCGGCAATCTTGCTGCGACCGGCATCCGGCGTGAGCGCTCCCATGTGGCGCAACTGGTTCAGACTTACCTCCCCATGCTGGCTGCCGAGCACCGTGGCAGGTCCATCATCATCCAGGCCTGTATGGGATGAAGGCTGATTCCGTCGCGTGTCCGCCTGAGAGAAAGATGCCTCCGCCTGCTCGATTGATGCTTCGATCAGACTGCGCTCCAATTCAGGCGGGGACGAGGCCGCCGCAGACTTTTCCGCCTGGGAGGGCGATTTCCCCAACTTCCCGGCAGCACGCTCTATGAGACTCATATCACCCCCTACCTTAAGCCGCAGCTGAAATGAACAAGTAATAGACCAGCTGCACCAAATAAGCCACGATCAGCACACCGACCCCAAGCACGAAGGCCATATTTGTTCGCCGCTGATGACGCAGACTCTGATCGGTCTGAATCATGGTCACAGCCCCGAGCAAGGGATAGTCGGTCAATTCCCGCAATTGCTTGCGGCTGTCCACGGAAGGCCGCATCTGGGCGAACAAGAATGCCAGCGCGATACCCACAGCAAGACCGCCGACCGGCACTACCGACACCAGCAGTGGACGATTCGGCCATGCGGGTTGATTTGGGACCCGGGGCGGATCGATGACCCGGAAATCCACCGCATCCGTCTTGCTCTCCACTTCCCCAGTGATGGAAGCGGTCTCACGACGATCCAACAACTGCGCATAATTTTTCTTATAAACATCGTAATCCCGCATCATTTCCGTGTATTCCGCTTCAATTTTCGGGATTAGATTCACATTCCGCAGCAAGTCGTTGCGCTTGCCCTCGTATTGGGCGACTCGTGCCCGCAATGAAGCGGCATTGGCATCCGCCTCGGCGATGGCGATGGAAAGCTGTTGATAGACCGGATTCTGGGCCTTGATGGCCTCACTGGAACCGGACTTGACCCCTTCTTCTTCCTGTTTCTTCTGGGCCTGCAAGCGGGCGATCAACTGCTTGATCCGTGCGACATCCGGGTGGAGATCCGTATAACGCAAGCGTAGATTGTCCAACTGGCCTTGCAGGGCATTGATGCGGCTATCCAGAGCGGAAGTGGTGGGAGTGACGACCGGCCCGGGTGAAACCAGTGTTTCCTCCTGATCCGCCAACTGTTGTTGTAATTGCTTCTTCCGGTCCTCAGACTCTTTCAAATCCAGCTTCGCCTGCTCCAAGGCCACGTTCACTTGATTCAGCTTGCCGTAGTAATCGCCACCCTGGCCGGGCATGGTTCCCACGTTGCGGCGCTTGAATTCCTCCAGCTGCTTTTCCTTGTCGCGCAGCTTGGCCTCGTATCCGGCAAGCTGGTCTTCAATGAATTTCTGCGAGCTGGATAAATCCTTCCGGCTTCCACCCAGGCTGCTTTCCGTGAAGATCGTGAGCAGCGACTGGACCACGCGCTTGGCCAAGTCAGGGTTGGCGTGCTGATAACTGATGGTGTAGAGGTTCTCCCGGTCGCTGCCCTCGAGTTTGATGCGCGCAGCGAGTCCCTTGTATAGCTCCTCCTGCTGTTGCGGGGTCTTTGCGCGCAAGTCCAAGTCTGTCATGCGGGCAACTTTTTCCAGATTCGGCCTGCTGGCGATGGTGCGCGTCATCATGGCGATCTGTTGCGACACATTGGGCTGAACCGCAAGCCCCGACAGCAGAGGCCGCAGCAACGATTGGGTATCCACATAGACCCGGGCCTGGGCCTGATACTGATTTTCCAGCAGATACACCCAGATCCAGCCCACCACCGCCACCGACCATGCGATGATCAACACCAGCCAGCGTCTTCGCCAGATCGCGCGGGCGTAGCCCAGGATCTGCTCAAGCGACTCGTTCATCCCTTACCTTTCGTATTAGGCCGTTCGATTCAAACAGGAATCAGAACCAGCTCTCCGGGATGATCAGCACGTCGCCGGGGCGCATCTCCACGTTTGCAGAGATGTCCCCACCCTTGGTCAAGTCCTCCAGGCGCACGCCGAATTGCTGAGGCTTGCCGTCAACAACGCGCAGGATGCTGGCCCGGTTGCCGGCAGCGAAATCCGTGATGCCTCCCACCGCGATCATCACATCCACCAAGGACATGTCTTCCCGATAGTTCAGTGCCTGGGGTTTGGCAGCCTGGCCCAGCACACGGATCTGCTGGCTGTATGGCCCCATGCCGCCGGAAACGATCACGGTGACGATCGGATCCTGGATATATTTGCCTAGAATCTTTTCAAGATTCCGTGCCAGGTGAGTCGGTGTTATGCCAGTGGCAGGAACATCCTCAGCCAGATTCATGGTCAACTTGCCATCCGGTCGAATGGGAAAACTTCCCGAGACCTCCGGATTACCCCACACGAATATGCTTACCGTATCTCCCGGGCCCAACAAATAATTCCAATCGGAGGCCCCTGGAGCGGACGCCGGCGCGGGTGGATATATTGGATTGTTCGCACACGCGGAAAGTAGGCCCGCCAACACGACAGGCAAGACATAACGTTTCATTCTGGTTCCCCCATTGCTGGTCTATGAGCTGGCTGGATTATGCCACAGGCCATCTACGGCAAATCGGTGATAAAACTTGAGGCCCTGCCACCCAGTCAAAAATATCGCGAATAACCCCTCATGGTGGCCAGTATCCAGCCGGATGGCTTCAGCAAGGATGGCGTCTCATGGACTCAATCCAGCCAACGGAGAAGGTAATAGAGGCGAAAACCCTCCGAGGAACGCGAGGGTCCCGAGGCCACCGCCGCATGAAAACCGTCCCCCGGTTTTGCGGCGGAACGGGCAGCCGCCTCGGACTCATGAACGGTTACGCAACTCTCCGGAAATCTCTTGCGATTGGGTCGGGGCGCGTAGATAACCACGTACCGGGTCTGAATTACTGTCGTCTCGGTATCGGAAATCAAGCTGGTGATGGCCTCCGCCATCAGTTCAGTTTCTTGGCGGGAGGCGGTGAAAATTGCATGGGTTGGGAACTGGGTTGTTCGTCCGAATAATGGGGGCGCTCATTGCGGGTGAGACCCAATGCTTCGGCCAACTCCGCTTCACGCGCCGATACCAGCCCCAGGCACATGCGGATGTTTTCCACCGTATCAGGGGACAACGGGCTCGGCACGCCATCCCGAGGTGCGGTATCGCGCACCACGGAGGTAAGTGTCTTACGCATCGCGCGCATTATCTGCTGCTCTTTGCTCAACTCGATGTTATCCATCTGCACACCTAGAGAATTGACTGTCAGCGGATTGTCCCGGCCGGCGCGACCCTGGTCAACCTTACTGAACGAAAGGAAATGCAACCGAGCAAATGCCTCGTTCGTATTCATTGCGGCACAGGCTAAAGTAAACTCTGTACTTGCCGAAATTGGCTAACGACAAACAATAAGCGCCATCAACCATGAAACAAAACTTCCTCCTCTTTGGGGCCTGCATCATGTTGTCGTTGGCGGGGTGCGCCACCAACGGCGACCCACGTGATCCTCTCGAACCCCTCAACCGGAGCATTCACAGCTTTAACGAAGGCTTCGACAAGGCGTTGCTCAAGCCTGTGGCAAAGGGTTATGACACGGTTCTGCCAGGCTTCGCCAAGACCGGTGTACACAATTTCTTCGCCAATCTGGGCGACGTTACGGTACTCGCCAACGATATCCTGCAGTTGAAGCTGGAACAGTCCAGTTCCGACCTGTTGCGGCTGGCATTCAACACCACGTTCGGAATTGTCGGCGTGATCGATATCGCATCGAAAATGGGCCTGCAAAAGCACGAAGAGGATTTCGGACAGACGCTGGGGCGATGGGGTATCGGTTCCGGGCCCTATCTGGTCCTTCCCTTCCTCGGCCCAAGTTCCTTCCGCGACGGCATCGGCATTGCCGTGGATACGGAATACACGGATCCAGTGCGCAATTATGATGACGTCGCCGTCCGCAACCAGGTCACGGTCCTCCGTGCCGTCAGCCGCCGGGCCGATCTTCTCGGGGCCGCCGAAGCGGTGAGTTCTGCCGCCCTGGACCCCTATGAGTTCATACGCGACTTTTACCTGGAGCGTCGCTATCAACTGGTCTACGACGGAAATCCGCCTCCAGACAAGGAATGAACAAGGCCTTTGTACAAGAGGATGCGCCAGCGGAAGAGGATGAAGAGGTCGGCGCCCCGCCCCTCCCCGCAGGGGTGAAAAACTATATGACACCGGCGGGTCACGCACGCATGCTCGCCGAGTTGTTCCACCTTGCCAAGGTGGAACGTCCCGAGGTGGTTGGCATCGTTTCCTGGGCCGCCGGCAATGGTGATCGCTCCGAGAACGGCGATTACATCTATGGCAAGAAACGCCTGAGGGAAATCGATCGCCGAATCCGCTTCCTGACCAAACGTCTGGACACAGTTCAGGTAGTGGACCCCACGGCCCAGGAGAACATTGGCCAGGTATTTTTCGGCGCCACGGTCACGGTGATGGATGCGGAAGGGGAAACCGCGGTCTACAGCATTGTCGGCCTGGACGAAGCGGACCCGGGACACGGCCGCATTTCCTGGGTGTCACCCCTGGCCCGTGCGCTGCTCAAGGCCCGCTTGGGCGATCTGGTTCGATTCATGGCCCCCGGTGGGATACGTGAATTGGAAGTGGTCGGCATCGAATACCGTAACCTGGAATAAGCGGTCGCCCGATACAACACGACATTTTCTTCCGCTATGATGGCGGAATCCTCACTTGGCGGCTCCGACATGAACCCTATCCGCGTCCTGATCGTCGATGACCACCCCCTGCTGCGCCTTGGCGTAGGCCGCTCCCTGGAAAAGGAGGATGGATTCGAAGTGGCTGGCGAGTGCGCCGACCTGGCATCGGCGCGCAGCTGGGTGTCAGAAGGCAACAGGGCCGACGTTGTGATCCTCGACCGCAGCCTGCCCGATGGAGACGGGCTGGAACTCATGCCCATCCTCAAGGCGTCGGGCATGAAGGTGATCGTGCTCACCGTGGAGGACGGCGACGAAGAGATCCGTGCCGCGGTCGATGCCGGAGTGGACGGCTATCTCCTGAAATCGTCCGACAGCGACCAGATCGTTCACGCCATCGGCATCGTGCTGCAGGATGCCGGTGCATTCCCACCCCAGGTCGTGCAGAAACTGACCCGCAGCACCGGCGAAGACCCCCTGGCCAAACTATCCGGTCGGGAACTGGAAATCTCCGAATACGTGGCCCAGGGCTACAGCAACAAGGTGATCGGCGCGAAACTCAACCTGTCCGACAACACCGTACGCAACCACCTGGCCAACATCATGCAGAAGCTCAACTTTCACAACCGGGTACAGGTCGCCACCCTGGTGTTGCAGCACCTGAAAAAAACCAAGCGCATCTGATCCTCACGACCCCATGCGACGCTTCCTGGCCATCCTGATCCGTTGTGTCCTGGTGTGCGGCCTGGGGTTCACGCCCGTGGCGAACGCCCACAACATGGCCGCGCAGGACACGCATCGGGAACAGGCCCCGCCCTGCCACGCCCCTTGCCATGACCAGCACCAGCCAGCCGGCAAATGCTGCGGCGCTTCAGGTCAATGCCACTGCGCCATGGCAAACGCCCTTCCGGTCGGATGCGCCCTCGCCACGCCTCCCCTCATGAAAGCAGACCGTCCCTTGACCGTCCGCCATCTCGCCCTGGAACAATCCGTTATCCCGGACACCCCACCCCCGCGGCCGAACTCCTGACTGTCCACTGAACATTCCCGGCTGGCGTTGTCCCCAGCCACCACGTGTGGAGTTCGTCATGAATCGATTGCATATTCGCCGAGGCGTGCTGCTTGGTCGCGCCCTCATCGGGTCCCTCCTGCTTGCGGGTGTCGGCGCTTCGGCGGAACCGGCTGCCAACCATCTCAGCTTGGAGGAAACGGCCAGTCTGGCCGTCCAGCACCAGCCGCAATTGCTAGCCCAGCAGGCCGCCGTCGCCGCCCTTGACGAGAGCGCGCCGGCGGCGGGCGAACTGCCCGATCCCAAGATGCGCGTGGGCCTGGCCAACCTGCCCATCGACACCTTCAATTTCGACCAGGAACCCATGACCCAGGCCACCGTCGGCGTCAGCCAGCTCATCCCCGGCGGTGACAAACGCCGCTTGGCCATGACCCGGCTGGAAAGGGAAGCCGCCCAAGGCAACCAGGTCCTTGCCGCCACCACCCGGCGCATCGTCCGGGATGCCCAACTGGCCTGGCTGGATCTCTACCTGCCCAGCGTGGCCCAAGACCTGGTCAAGCAGGTGGCGACCGAGTATCAACGCCAGGTGGAATGGAGCCAGGTGGCCTACGAGACCGGCAAGCTCGGCCAGGATGAAACCCTGGCCCTGCGCGGCATGCTGGAGACCACCCGGGACCGGCTGTCGGAACTGGCGCGCCAGCAGGCCAAGGCGCGGGCCGGACTCGCCCGCTGGATCGGCCAGGCGGCCGAACGCCCCCTGGAGGCGCTGCCGCGGGCCATCCCCCCCGTGCCCTTGCCGGAGATTGTCGCGCAACTCGACCAGCACCCGGAACTCGCCACGCTCAACGAGGCGGTCGGCGTGGCCCAGGCCGATGCCAACCTGGCTAGGGAGGCCTACAAGCCCGACTGGTCCGTGGATCTGAGCTACGGCCTGCGGGGCGGCAACCGTCCGGACTTCGTCTCCGTGGTGGTCGGCGTGGACCTGCCCATCTTTCCCGGCAACCGCCAGGACAAGCGCCTGGCCGCCCGACTGTCGGGCGTGGAGCGGGCGGAACAGATGCGTCTCGACCGCTACCAGGCCCTCAAGGCGGAACTGGAGTCCGCCTATGCCGACTGGCAGGCGGCGGATGCCCGCGTCAACCATTTTGAAAAGGAAATACTGCCCTTGGCCGCCCGCCGCATCGAAAGCGCCCTGGCCGCCTACGGCAGCGACCGGGCCAATTACGGCCGCGTCCTGGAGGCGCGCCGGGCGGAACTCGAAGCCCGCCTGCAATGGCTCACCCAACAGGTCGCCGAGGCCAAGGCGCTGGTGCAGATCCGCTACTTCAGCGCGAATTGAGGAGACGACCATGAACACCAACATCAAACTGCTCGCCGTCCTCGTGCTGGGACTCGCGCTGGGCGGAGGCGCCGCCTGGTACGCGGCGCACCGTGGAATGCCCATGAAGATGCCGGCGGACACCGCCGCGCCTGCCGCCAAGCAGGAAAAGGCCGTCCTCTACTGGTACGACCCCATGGTGCCGGCCCAGCACTTCGACAAGCCCGGCAAGTCGCCCTTCATGGACATGGACCTGGTGCCGAAATACGCCGACGACGCCGGCAACAGCGAGGCTGCGGGCGGCGTCAGCATCGACCCGCGCATGGTCCAGAACCTGGGCATCCGCACCGCCCAGGCGGAAAGGGGACGCCTGTGGCGCCGGATCGATACCGTCGGCTACGTCCGCGCCGACGACAACCGCATCGAGGTCCTCCAGGCCCGGGTCAACGGCTGGATCGAGAAGTTGAACGTGCGCGCCCTGAACGACCCGGTGAAGCGCGGCGAACTGGTCGCCGAGGTATACAGCCCGGATCTTTACGTTGCCCAGGAGGAATTCCTGCTGGCCCTCAAGCACCCGGATGACGCCGGCTGGATCGACGCGGCCCGGCAGAAACTGGCCTTCCTCGGCCTCGCCCGGAACCAGATCGACAGCCTGGAAAAGGGCGGCAAGCCCATGCGCAGGGTGAACTACTATGCCCCCATCAGCGGTATCGTCTCGCGCATCGCCGCACGCGAAGGGTCCTCGGTCAGCGCCGGCATGCCCATGCTGGAGATCACCGACCTTTCCAGGGTCTGGGTCACCGCCGAGGTCATGGAAAACCAGGCGGCCTGGATCGCCCCCGGCAAAAGCGTGGAGATCGGCGTGGACAGCCTGCCCGGCGAGACCTTCGACGGCAAGGTGGACTACCTCTACCCCACGGTCAACGCCAATACCCGTACCCACTCGGTGCGCATCGTCCTGGCCAACCCGGGACTTAAGCTCAAGCCGGGCATGTTCGCCAAGGTCACCCTCTACGGCGGCAAGGGCGAGGAAGCCGTGCTGGTGCCCAGCGAGGCAGTCATCACCACCGGCAAGCGCAGCATCGTCCTGGTGACCCGGGACGAGGGCCATTTCACCCCGGTCGTGGTAACCACCGGCATGCAGAGCAACGGCCAGACCGCCATCCTGAAAGGCCTGGAAGGGAACGAGAAGGTGGTCACCTCGGGCCAGTTCCTGATCGAATCGGAGGCCAACCTGAAGGGCGTGCTGGACAAGTTGGGCGCCCCCGGCGCCGAGACGCAAAAGATCCATACCGGTACCGGGAAGATCACCAAGGTCGACGCCAAGACCGGCGAACTGGTAATGCAGCACCAACCCATCCCCAGCCTGGAGTGGCCCGCAATGACCATGGAATTCGAGGTCAAGGATCCGGCCATGCTCAAGGGCTTGAAGGTGGGCGAGAAGGTGGAGTTCGACCTGGTCAAGGATGAGGACGGGACCTTCCCCGTGGTGGCCATACGCCCCAAGGGCGGCGCGGAGAAACCCGCCGCCGGCGGACAGTGAGGCAACCGCCATGATCGCCAAGCTGATCCAATGGTCCGTGGCCAACCGCCTGCTGGTGGTGATCGCCACCCTCATGGCCACCGCCTGGGGGGTGGTTTCGGTGCTCAAGACGCCCCTGGACGCCATCCCCGACCTGTCCGACGTGCAGGTCATCATCCGCACCCCGTTTCCGGGCCAGGCGCCGCAGGTGGTGGAGGACCAGGTCACCTACCCCCTGGCCACCACCATGATGTCCGTGCCCGGCGCCAAGGTGGTGCGCGGCTATTCCATGTTCGGGGACTCCTACGTCTATATCCTGTTCGAGGACGGCACCGACCTGTACTGGGCCCGCTCCCGGGTGCTGGAGTACCTGAACACGGCCGCCAGCAAGCTGCCGGCGGCGGCCAAGCCGGCCATCGGCCCGGACGCCACCGGCGTGGGCTGGATCTACGAGTACGCCCTGGTGGACAAGACCGGCAAGCACGACCTGGCCCAGCTGCGCTCCCTTCAGGACTGGTTCCTCAAGTTCGAACTGCAGGGCCTGCCCAACGTGGCGGAGGTGGCCACCATCGGCGGCATGGTGAAGCAGTACCAGATCCTGATCGACCCGGAGCGCATGCGCGCCCTCAACATGCCTTTATCCCATATCGTCGCGGCGGTGCGCCGGGCCAACCAGGAGGCGGGCGGCTCGATCCTGGAACTGGGCGAGGCGGAATACATGGTGCGCGCCAGCGGCTACCTGAAGACCCTGAAGGACTTTGAGGAGATCCCGATTGGCCTGGGCCCGGACGGCACCCCCATCCAGTTGCGCGACGTGGCGCGGGTCCAGACCGGGCCCCAGATGCGCCGCGGCATCGCCGAACTTAACGGCCAGGGCGAGGTGGTGGGCGGCGTCATCGTCATGCGCTCCGGCGGCAACGCGCTGGACACCATCGCCGCCGTCAAGGCCAAGCTGGCGACCTTGAAGAAGAGCCTGCCGCCGGGGGTGGAGATTGTCCCCACCTATGACCGCTCCGGGTTGATCAAGCGCTCGGTGGAGACCCTGACCCACAAGCTGGCGGAGGAATTCGTCGTGGTCGCCCTGGTGTGCTTGCTGTTCCTGTTCCACCTGCGTTCCAGCCTGGTGGCCATCGTCTCCCTGCCCCTGGGCATCCTCATCGCCTTCATCGTCATGCGGCATCAGGGCATCAACGCCAACATCATGTCCCTGGGCGGCATCGCCATCGCCATCGGCGCCATGGTGGACGCGGCCATCGTCATGATCGAGAACGCCCACAAGCACCTGGAGGCCTGGCGCCACGCCCACCCGGACAAGAACCCCACCAGCCAGGACTACTTCGCCCTGTCCGCCCAGTCCGCCGCCGAGGTGGGCCCCGCCCTGTTCTTCTGCCTGCTGATCATCACCGTCAGCTTCCTGCCGGTATTCACCCTGGAGGCTCAGGAAGGTCGCCTGTTCGCCCCCCTGGCCTACACCAAGACCTACGCCATGGCGGCCGCCGCCGGCCTGTCGGTGACCCTGATCCCGGTGCTCATGGGCTGGTTCATCCGGGGCAAGGTTCCGCCGGAAAACAGGAATCCCCTCAACCGCTTGCTGATTGCCATCTACCGGCCCCTGATCGGCGTCGCCCTGCGGTTTCCCAAGCTGGACCTGCTGGCGGCGGCCCTGATGCTGGCGGTGACCTGGTATCCCATCTCCAAGGTGGGCTCGGAGTTCATTCCGCCCCTGGACGAAGGCGACCTGCTGGCCATGCCCACCACCCTGCCCGGCCTGTCGCCCTCCAAGGCGGCGGAGCTGCTGCAGCTGTCGGATCGCCTGACCAAGACCGTGCCGGAGATCAAGAGCGTGTTCGGCAAGATCGGCCGGGCCGATACAGCTACCGACCCGGCGCCCCTGACCATGATCGAGACCACCATACAGCTCAAGGACCCCTCGCAATGGCGTCCCGGCATGACCCTGAAGGGCATCATCGCGGAACTTGACCGTAACGTTCAAATACCCGGCATGGCCAACCTGTGGGTGCAGCCCATCCGCACCCGCATCGACATGCTGGCCACCGGCATCCGCAGCCCCGTGGGGGTCAAGATCGCCGGCCCGGACCTGAACGTGATCCAGCAGGTAGGCACGCAGGTGGAGGCCGCGCTCAAGACCTTGCCCGGCACCGCCAGCGCCTACGCCGAGCGGGTCACCTCCGGACGCTACCTCAACGTGGACATCGACAGGGACGCCGCGGCCCGCTACGGCCTCAACATCGCCGACATCCAGGAACTGATCAGCATCGCCGTGGGCGGCGCCACGGTGGCGGAAACGGTGGAAGGACTGGAGCGTTACCCGATCCAGATCCGCTTTCCCCGGGAGTTGCGCGACAGCGTGGAGCGGCTCGGGCAACTGCCCCTGATCACCGCCCAGGGCGCCAATGTGCCGTTGAACGCCGTGGCCAAACTCAGCATCTCCGACGGCCCGCCGATGCTGAAGAGCGAGAACGCCCGTCCCAACGGCTGGATCTACGTGGACATCAAGGGGCAGGACCTGGGCAGCTACGTCAAGGCGGCGCAAAAGGTTGTAGCTGAACAGGTGGAACTGCCGCCCGGCTATTCCATCGCCTGGTCCGGCCAGTACGAATACCTGGAGCGGGCCGAGGCCCGGCTGAAACTGGTATTGCCACTCACCCTGGGCATCATCTTCCTGCTGCTGTTCCTCACCTTCCGTACCTTATGGCAGCCGCTGTTGATCATGTCCTCCCTGCCCTTCGCCCTGATCGGCGGCTACTGGCTGCTCTACCTGCTGGGCTACAACATGTCGGTGGCGGTGGCGGTGGGCTTCATCGCCCTGGCCGGGGTGGCGGCCGAATTCGGCGTGATCATGCTGATCTACCTGGACCAGGCGGTGAAGGCGCGCGAGGCTGCCGGCCGCTTCAATACCCGAGCCGATCTTATGGAGGCCATCGTCGAAGGCGCGGTGCTGCGGGTCCGGCCCAAGGCCATGACCGTGGCCGTGATCATGGCCGGCCTGTTGCCGATCATGCTGGGCAGCGGCACCGGCAGCGAGGTCATGCGGCGCATCGCCGCGCCCATGGTGGGGGGCATGATCACCGCGCCCATGCTGTCCATGTTCGTCATCCCGGTGGTCTACCTGTTGTGGCGAGGGCGGGGTCTGAAGGCGGCATGACTGCCGGCCGCCCCTGCTAGAATGCCGCCCGCCATCCAACCAGAAAGTCCGTCCCGTGGAACTCCCCATCCTGCTCAAGGCCCTGATCCTCGGCATCGTCGAGGGTGTCACAGAATTCCTGCCGGTGTCCTCCACCGGCCACCTGATCCTGGTGGGCGACCTGCTCGGTTTCAACGGCGACAAGGCCAAGGTGTTCGAGGTGGCCATCCAGCTGGCGGCCATTCTGGCGGTGGTGTGGGAATACCGGGCCCGGCTCGGCCACGTGCTGGTGTCCATGACCCGGGAGCAGGCCTCCCGGCGCTTCGCCCTGAACCTGATCGTCGCCTTCATGCCCGCCGCGGTGCTGGGCCTGCTGTTCTTCAAGCAGATCAAGGCCTACCTGTTCAACCCCTTCGTCGTGGCCTCGGCCTTCATCATCGGTGGCCTGCTGATCCTCTGGGCGGAACGCCGCCAGCATGTGATCCGGGCCGAGACCGTGGACGACATGACCTGGCGCGATGCCCTGAAGGTGGGCTTCGCCCAGGCCCTGGCCATGATTCCAGGCACCTCCCGCAGTGGCGCCACCATCATCGGCGGTCTGTTCTTCGGCCTGTCGCGCAAGGCGGCCACGGAGTTTTCCTTCTTCCTGGCCATCCCCACCATGTTCGCCGCCACCCTCTATGACGTGTACAAGCATCGGGAATTATTCAGCGCTGACGACCTGGGCCTGTTCGCTGTGGGGGGCGCGGCCTCGTTCGTCTCCGCCTTCCTGGCGGTGCGCGCCCTGCTGCGCTTCATCAGCCGCCACGACTTCTCCGCGTTCGCCTGGTACCGCATCGCCTTCGGGGTGGCGGTACTGCTGACGGCCTACACCGGGGTGATCGACTGGACCGCCCCCTGAGCGCGCCGGCTAGGCCGGCTCGGTCTGGCCTATCAGCCGCTTGATCTCCGTCAGCAGCGCGTCTTCCTGGTAGGGCTTGCCCATATAGAGGTTCACGCCCAGTTCCAGGGCGTGGGTGCGGTGCTTCTCGGCGGTGCGGGAGGTGATCATGATGACGGGCAGCTCCCGGGTCCGGTTGTCGCCGCGCAGATGCTGCAGAACCTCGAAGCCGTCCATGCGCGGCATCTCGATATCCAGCAACATCAGGGCGGGCATCTCCTCCACCAGAAGATCGATCGCCTCCATGCCGTCCTTGGCGGTCGCCACACGGAAGCCTGCCCGGTGCAGGAAGCGGCTTGCGATCTTGCGTACCGTCAGGGAGTCGTCCACCACCATGATCAGTGGACCCTGCTCCTCCGCCTGCTCCTCTTCCTCCACGCCGAGCAATGGCGCTCGTTCCGCCAGCCGGAAGGGGTCCAGGATCAGGGCGACCCGGCCATCCCCCAGCACGGTGGCGCCGCTGATCCCGGAGATACGGGCCAGTTGCGGGCCGATGTTCTTGACCACGGCCTCGTAGTTGCCTTCCAGACCGTCGATCCGCAGGGCCAGGCGCTGCTCGCCCGCACGCAACAGCAGGATGGTGCGGAACTGGCCCTCTTCCGCCTGGGGACGGCGTCCCACCAGTTCGGCCAGGGTCCGCAGGGGATAGTCCTCGCCGTCCAGTTCCAGCCGGCCGGACTCGTGGAGGGCATGGACCTGCTCCGCGCGCACCTCGCGCACCTGGGTGACCTGGCCCGCGGGCAGTGCCCAGGTCTGGCCGCCGGCCCGGGCCAGCACCACCTGGGTGAGCGCCAGGGTCAGGGGCAGACGGATGGTGAACCGGGTACCCCGGCCCGGCTCGCTCTCTACCCGGACGCGGCCGCCGATGCCGGCGATGTCGTTGCGCACCACGTCCAGGCCAATGCCGCGTCCGGCCAGTTCCGTCACGGCGGCCGCCGTGGAAAAACCGGGCCGGAACAGCAACTGTTCCAGCTGCTCCCGGCTGGCCGCCTGATCCGGTTCCAGCCAGCCCAATTCCTCGGCCCGCCGGCGTACCGCCTCCAGATTCACCCCGGCGCCGTCGTCGGCCAGGATAAGCACGATTTCATTGCTTTCCTGGCGCGCTGTCAGTCTGATCTCACCGTACTCCGTCTTGCCGTCGGCGATGCGCGTCTCGGGCGCTTCGATGCCGTGGGCGACGGCATTGCGCACCAGGTGCTCCAGGGGGGCGGCGATCTTGTCCAGCACGTTGCGGTCCAGTTCGGTCTGGCCACCGGCTATCTCCATCTGGGCCTTGCGGCCGGTCTCCTTGGCGGACTGCCGCACCACCCGATACAAACGCTCCGCCAGGGTGTTGAGGGGCACCATGCGCAGGTGCATGAGCTGCTGCTGCAGATTGCGCGCCATACGGGACTGCTGGATCAGGGCGTGGTCCGCTTCGTCCAGGCCGGCAAGCAGGTTGTCCTGGGCGGTGGAGACGTCGTTGACGCTCTCTGCCAGCTGCCGCGTCAATTCCTGGAGGCGCGAAAAGCGGTCGAACTCCAGGGGGTCGAAATGGCCTTCGTCCACCTGGGACAGGCGTGAGCTCATCTGGGCCTCGGCCTGGATCTCCAACTCGCGCAACTGGGCGCGCAGCCGATCCACGTTGCCGGCCAGCTCCTGGGCGGTCAGCTTGTAGTTGGACAACACCGTCTCGATCCGGGCCCGGGCGATGGCCACTTCGCCGGCCTCGTTCAGCAGGGTGTCCAGGATATCCGCCTTGAAGCGCAGGGACTGCCGGGTGTGCGCGATCGGTTCCACCTTGCCGGACCCGGGCACAGAGGACGCGGCCTGGGCCTCCTCGGTGACGAGATCGGGTAGTACCCGCGGCTCATCCCGGGACTCATGGACCTCGTCCTCCTCCGCCTCGTCCTTCTCTTCCGATGCGGCCACGGGCTGCCCGTCATAACCGCTTTCGCCGGACTTGAGGTGGTCCACGATATCCGCGATCCGGTCGTAATCCGTTTCCAGCCGATCCAGGAAATCCGCCGCCGCCGGGCTATCGCCCTGCTCCATCACCTGGGTTTCCAGGGCGTGGACCTGCTCGCCCAGGATCATGGCGCCCGCCATACGGGCCGAGCCCTTCAGGGTGTGCAGGGTACGCTTCAGGTCACCCTGGGCCGCCGGATCGCTGGCATTGTCGCGCCAGTTGCGTAGCGCCTCGCCGACCCGGGGCAACAGGTCGGCGGCCTCCTCCAGGAAGATCGGCAGCAATTGGGGATCCAGGTCGTCCCGTGCGCGAGGGGGCGGCGGGGCGGGCGGCGGGGGCGGCTCGACCGGCGCTACGATGGCGATTTCGCGAATCTCCGGCATATCAGTCAAGGCTTCAGGCTCATCCCCCATATCGGACAGTTGATCGTCTCCAGCCGGTTGTTCCGTCCCTGACGGCAGGGCCTCCGGTTCAGGGGCCAGGCTTTCCAGGAGCGCCAGGAGCGGGGAGAAATCGATGGGGAAACGCAGCTCCAGGATACCTTTGACGGCATCCGCCAAGTGGCCGATGGCATCCTCCAGGCCCTCCACCACGCCGACGGTCAGGGCCCGGGTCTTGTCCGGCCATTTGCCGGCCCAGAGCTCGACCTCATGGGCGGCCTCCGCCAAGGGCATGAAGCCGGTGGTACGGCAAATCCCGGCCAGGGTGTGGGACGCGCGGATGAAGGCTTCCCAGGCCGCCGGCTGGTGGTCGAGGCCCAGATCCACCAGGGCGCGCTCCATCTCCGCCAGACGAAGGGTCGCCTCCTCGGAAAAGATCCGGAACAGCTCGCCGGGCAGGACATGACCCTCGATATCCACGCTGTCGTCCTCGCCGCCGCCACCCTCTTTGCCGGTGGCCGCGGGCGCTTCCCCGGGGACACCGGCCTCAGGCTTTGGGGGCGCGTCCCTCTCGGGTTCGCCCTCGCCGCGCAGGCGTCGGGCAATACCCGTCAGGGCCCCCGCCTCCACCCGGGCCGTGCCCTGTTCTTCCAACTCGGTCACCCAAATCTGGAAGGCGTTGCCTGTATCCTCCAGGAACCGCAGCATCTCCGCCGTCGGCGCGCGCTCGTCGCGCAGCCACTGGTTGAGGGTCTGCTCCACTTCCCAGGCCAGTTCGGCCAGATCGGTCAGGCCCACCATGCGCCCGCTGCCCTTGAGGGTATGAAAGCCGCGCCGGATCGAGGTGAAGGCCTCGTTGTCGTAGGGGCTGACGTGGAGCCGGGAGACCTGGACGGCGATGCTGCCCAGGACCTCGCTGGCCTCTTCGATATAGGTACCGAGTATCTCCTGGTCGATGGCCTCGTCGGATTGACCCGCCAGACGCAGGGAGTCCTCGCTGGGCGCCGCGGCGGCCGGCGGTGCTATGCTCTCCAGGACCGCCTTGGCCTGGTCGGGCGTGGCCGTGTCCAGGGCCTTCATGGCGGAAGTTGCGCGCGCGCGCAGTTCGGCATCCCCCACCAGGTCCGCGTCCCGCGCCAGCTGGGTCAATTCGGCCTTGAGTTCAGCCTTGAGTTCGGCCTTGCCCGCCTCGTCTCCGCCGCCGGCGGCCCACTGTTCCACCGACGCCTGGATACGCTCGGCCTCGTCGCGGATCTGGGTTTCCACAGTGGCCTCCCGGGGGGCCACGGCTTCCGGCTGTTCCAGCAGCCTGACCATTTCCCGTGTGTCGTCGCGGCCGTAGCGCAGGGCTTCGGCATAGAGCCCCAGGGTGGAGAGGGCCTCGGCCACCCAATTGAGGTTTTCCGGGGCGATCTGGGCATCGGCCTCTGAAAAATGGCTGATCCGGGTGATGGCCTCGTTGACCAGTTTCGCGGCCACCTCCAGTTCCAGGATGTTGAGGGCGCCGAGGATCTGCTTGAGCAGTCCGGGCACCTGGGGCAGCCCGCCCCGCTGCTGAGCGTCGCGGAAGAACTTGTCGAGGATCTCCTCCACCCGGTTCAGGTTGGCCTGGATCTCCTGGGTTACCTGGGCCACCACCAGCTTTTCCTGGGCCGAACGGGTGATCTCGTCCAGCATGTCCACCACGGGG
This sequence comes from uncultured Pseudomonadota bacterium, assembly GCA_963713085.1. GTDB lineage: Bacteria > Pseudomonadota > Gammaproteobacteria > Burkholderiales > Thiobacillaceae > PFJX01. The sequence goes on from CAVQKQ010000009.1 coordinate 252,557, forward strand.
ATCTTGCTGGTGTCGAAGTTCGGATCCACCGCGGCCTGCAGGCGCATGGCCTGGACATCGGCCTGGCCGACGAAGGCGTCGCCGAGCTCCTCGAAATGGTCGGCGGCGTTGTGTGCCAGCAGCAGGGCCGTTGCCATCTCCAGTTGCAGCATCTCGTTCTGGGCCACGTTGCTCTCGCCGGGCAGGCGCTTGGACACCGCCTGGATGATTCGGGTCAGGGCCTGCATGCTGCCGTTGGGCAATCGGGTGGTCGCCTCGAAGGCGGCCAGGGCCGCGTGCTGGAACGGTTCCAGGTTTTCGGAACGGCCGGAACAGTAGTGAATCCAGTGATCCTTGGCGGCGGACAACTGCTCCTTGAGCTTGGCGATATTGGGCAGATGGACCGCCGCGATGCCCTCATCCTCCTGAGGCGGGAAGAACCGCCGCAACTGGAACCGGTCGCGGACCTCCTGGGCTCGTCCGGCGGACAACTGATCCTGGCCGATGTGGAACAGCACGTCCCGGAACAGGCGCTCCGCCAACTGACGCGATCCCTCCATGAGCCGCCGCATCTGCAAGTCGATGCGTCCGCACAGGCGTTTCACCCAGAGATCCGCAGTCACGTTGCCGCCGCGCAGGCCCTCCATCAGGCCGGTGGTCGCCCACCAGAAGGCATACTGGGCCGCCCCCGGGGCCAGGCCTTCCACCTCATGCACGGCCTGTCCCATTTGCATCAGCCCCGCCATGGGGTCCTTGTTCTGCAGCAGCCGCAGCAAGCCGCGCTGGTAGCGGACTCGCGCGCCATGGATCGCCTTGGCGCGGGCCGCTTCATCCAGGGCCGGTTCCGCCTCCCGCTTCGGCGCCCGGATATCGGTGTCGGGATAGAACAGCTCGCTGGGCGAGGGCTCCTCGCCGCCGCGCTGTGCCACCAGCGCGGTATAGACCGGCGTGAGCTTGAGCTCGATGGGGGCCGCGCCGGCCATGAGGTCCTCCAGATAGGTCAGCAGGGCGTCGATGGCGTCGACCACCACCCCGGCGGAAGCGGGCGTGCGGATTTCGCCCAGTTTCTCCATGTCGGCCAGCAAGCGCTCGGCCTCCGCGGTGACCAGGGACACCCCCTGCAGGTCGACGATCTGCAGGGCGCCGTAGACCTGGTGCAAGTGGGCGGCGGCGGCCTTGAGGGGGTTGATGTCCTCCCCGTTCCACTCCGCCAGGGCCGCCTTGGCGGCCGCCAGGGCGCTGTCCAGTTCGCCCTTGACCCAGGTCAGTGGCCCCAGGTCGAAGTCCGTGTCCAGGTTCATCCTCTCTCTCCCTCTTGGCCGCTCAGAGCTTGAAGCCCGACACGGACACCTTCAATTCGTCCGACAATACCGTCAGCTGGCCGATGGAACTCGCGCTGCGGCGGGCGCCCTCGGAGGCCTGATCGGTCACTTTCAGAATGGCTCTCATGTTGCCGGCGATCTGCTCGGCGGTCCTGGCCTGGGCCTGGGTGGCGTCAGAGATGTTCTGGATCAGGCCGGCCAATTCGTCGGAAACGGTTTCGATCTCGGCCAGGGACAGACCCACCGCGTCCGATCGGGCCGCCCCCTCCACCACGCCCTGGGTCGACACCTCCATGGCGTTCACCGCCTCCTGGGTGTCGCTCTGGATGGTCTTGACGATGGCGCCGATGCGGCGGGTGGCCTGGGCGGAACGTTCCGCCAGGCGTTGCACCTCTTCCGCCACCACGGTGAAACCACGACCCGCCTCGCCGGCTGCAGCCGCCTGGATCGCGGCATTCAGGGCCAGCACGTTGGTTTGTTCGGTGATGTCCGCGATCAGACCCACGATCTCGCCGATCTCCTGGGAGGATTCCCCCAGGCGCTTGATGCGTTTCGAGGTCTCCTGGATCTGGTTGCGGATGGTGTTCATGCTCGAAATGGCGTCCCGCACCGAATCACCGCCACGGCGGGCGGTGACCAGGGATTGATCGGCCACCCGGGCGGATTCGGCGGCATTCTGCGACACCTGCGCGATGGAGGCGGACATCTGGTTCACCGCTTCGCTGGTCTCGGTGATCTGCTTGGATTGGTGTTCCGCCGCGGCCAGCAGCTCGTCGGAGGTGGTCCTGGCTTCCGAGGTGGCCTGGGTCACCTGCTCCGCCGCCCGGTGGATGCCCTGCACCAGCATGCGCAACTCGTCGATGGCATAGTTCACCGAATCGGCGATGGCGCCGGTGATGTCCTCGGTCACCGTGGCCTGTACGGTGAGGTCCCCTTCCGCCAGATCGCCCATTTCGTTCAGCAGGCGCAGGATGGCGTCCTGGTTGCGGCTGTTTTCCTGCGCGGCCTCCTCGGCGCGCCGGCGCGCCTCGCCCACGTTCGCCGATCCCAGCGCCATCAGGGCGACCAGGGCCAGCAGAGAGAAGAGCACCGCCAGGGCCAGCGAGAAATGGGTCCCCAGGTCCTGGTAGCTGGCGGTGAGGCGCTGGGTCATGGCCAACAGTTGCTCGGACTCATCGAACAGTTCCCGGGCCGCCCGCTTGGCCTCCACCAGTTGGGGCATGCCTTTCAGGATGCCGGCCACCTGTTTTTCGAAGTTGGCGAACACCTCCCTCATTTCGAGCAGCTTCGCCCGTGCGTCTCCGCCGGATACCGCGGCGACGCCCAGGCTGTTGCTTCCCTGCAGCAGGCCATCCAGCGCCTCGCGGAAGGCATGGGCATCCTGCCCCAACTGGTAGGCCGTCTTCGGATTGATCCGATCCGCGGAGATCAGGGCGTTGGCGTTCTTGGCCATACGCTGGGTCCATAGCGCCTGCTGGTTGGCCAGGGCGATCTGCTTGCCGGCGCCCGACGGAATCCGGGAGATGAACTGCTCGGTCAGATCCAGCAGTTCGACGTTGCGCTTGTCGATATCGGCCAGGGCGCGGCCGATGGCCACCAACACGGTTTGCTGGCCGGTCACGGCCTGGATGTCCTGGTTGGAGACCTCCCAGCGTTTCTTGAGCTTGGCCAGGTCGGGCTGGATATAGCCGGGCGACGAGGGCACCCCGGCACCGCCGTCGATTAGAACATTCAGGCCGTCGGCGAAGGCCTTGCGGCTCTCCTCCAGCTGGATGAAAGCGGAACCGTTGCCCAGCGCGGCCTGTTGCGCGGTCTTGGTGTAACGCTGGGAAAGCATCTGCAGGCGTGTGGCGATGGCGATGTATTCCGCCTTGTTGCCGACCTGGACCGCGTTCCAGACGAACATGAGGGCCGCCAGCAGCAGGGAAACCAGCAGGGTGAGAACCGCCACCGACTGGCGCTGTTCCGCCGGGAAACGGTTGATCCAGGGCACCTTGTCCAGGTCCATCCCCATCCACCGGCCCATGGCCCGGTGCAGGCCGGGTCCCACTTTCTGGGCGATCGAGCCAACTGATTTATTCAAGTCCAATCGCGGCTTGCGCTTCGCCATGCCTTTTCCCTTTCAGATCCCGCCACGCCCATCCCGACCCATCACAACGCCACTTCAAGAAAAGCGGGCGTCGTCACCAGACGCTCTATGCTGATCTCCGTCCAGACCACCCCATCCTTGCCACGCCAGCGCGCAATCATCCAGGGTGCCGAGTCCTCGGTGGAAGGCTCTTGTTCCATATCCCCGCTGCTGCGCAAGCCCAGGGCCTGATCGATGCGCAGGGCGGCGTTGACGCCAAAACCGGGGTGGGCCAGCAACATGCGCGTTTCACCTCGCGCCATGGGCTCGGCGATGCCGACGAAGGCCGCCAGATCGGTACATCCGTACAACACGCCCCGCACGCCGGCGACACCGACGAACCAGGGCCGGGCCCATGGAACCTCGGCCAATTCCTTCACGGTGACCACCTCGTTGACCTGATCCAAACTGACCAGCCAATGTTGCCCGCCGGCGATGAAACCCAGCTTGGACACCGAACCCGATGTCCCGTCCGCCGCCTTGAGCTTGTCCGCCAGACGATTCTGAAAGTCGCGCAGGCCCTCCTTGCTTGCTTCAGTCACCGCATTTCATCCTTCCGCATCATCCCAAGGCCACGATCTTGCCCAGCAGTTCTTCCGCCACGATCGGTTTGACCAGGTATTCCACCGCGCCTTGGCGCATGCCCCAGACCCGGTCGGTCTCCTGTCCCTTGGTGGTGCACATGATCACGGGAATATCCTGGGTCGCCTGGTCCCGGGACAATTGGCGTGTGGCCTGGAAGCCGTTCAGCCCGGGCATCACCACATCCATCAGGATCAGGTCCGGATGCTCCGCCTTCGCCATCGCCACCCCTTGATCGCCGTTCTCGGCGGCGATGACGTCGTAACCGTTCCTGCGCAGCAGATCAGTCAGAAAAAAGCGTTCCGTGGGCGAATCATCCACCACCAGCACTTTATTGATGGCCATGTCGTTTCCTTGTGTCCGTCTCGACGTTTCTCATCCGGCGACGGCATCCTTGGTCCGATGGCGCTGCACCGCTTCCAGAAGGGTGTCCTTGGTGAAAGGCTTGGTGAGATATTCGTTGGAACCCACCAGCCGGCCGCGGGCGCGGTCGAACAGGCCGTCCTTGCTGGACAGCATGATCACGGGCGTATCCCGGAAACGGGCGTTCTTCTTGATCAGCGCGCAGGTCTGATAGCCGTCCAGGCGGGGCATCATGACATCCACGAAGATCACCCCCGGATGGTAGTCGGCGATCTTGGCCAGGGCGTCGAAGCCGTCCTCCGCCAGAATCACCTCGCAGCCCGCCTGGATCAGAAAGATCTCCGCGCTGCGCCGGATGGTGTTGCTGTCGTCGATCACCAGCACCTTGGTACCGGCAATAGTATTGGGATTGTTCACGCCACCTCCTTAGACTCCAAGGCCAATCGGCCTGTCACGATCCATATTGCACGCACTGGCCCGCCGTCATCCAGGCCGGCAGGCCGGTATTGAACCAATCAAGCTTCTTGCCGCCGCATTCGACGGCCCCGGGGGTATGACGGCCCGGATCGTTGGACACGCCTCGGCCGGCGACAGGCTCACCATCCTGGGGGGCATCCAGGGCGACATCCGGGACCGGTTCATCGCGGGCCTGGGCGTAGAAGGCCAGGACTGCCGCAATCAAGGCAACGCACCAACGCATCTGTTTCCTCCATGGAAGCCCCTCCCCGAAGCGGGCCGGGCGCCCAGATCATCGGCAGAATGCCTGAGGAACTTGAGGCGCCGACGAAAAATTGTCCCGCAAAGGATTCATTCACCTGGGTAGATAGGCCCCGATTGCCTTGTCCGCCGAGGCCGGGGCAATGCCTAGATCGCCAGCATCTCGAAATCCTCCTTGCGCGCCCCGCATTCCGGACAGGTCCAGTTCGGCGGGACATCCTCCCAGCGCGTGCCGGGGTGGATCCCATCCTCCGGACGTCCCTTGGCCTCGTCATAGATCAAACCGCACACCAGGCACATCCAAGTTTGGTACTCCATGGTCAGTCGGGGGCTTATGGCTTATGTAATAGAATGCGATTTTGCCCACACTCGCGGCCCCCGCCAAGCTTATTCCATGTCCCCTGCCTCCCCTTCGGGCCAGCCCTTGCCCGCGGTCTTGGTGTTCGCCGGCACCGACCCCACCGGCGGCGCCGGCCTACAGGCCGACATCCTCACCCTGGCCAGCATGGGCTGCCATCCCCTGTCCGTGGTCACCGCCATCACGGTGCAGGACACCGTGGGGGTGGACGACTACCTGCCCATCGACGCCGAATGGATCGCCGACCAGGCCCGAGGCGTGCTGGAAGACATCCCCGTGGCCGCCATCAAGATCGGCATGATCGGCAGCACCGAGGCGGTGGCCGCCATCGCCGAGGTGGTGTCCGACTATCCGGACATCCCCCTGGTGCTGGATCCGGTGCTCACCTCGGGCCGGGGCGATCCCCTGGCCAACGAGGAGCTGATCGAGGCCATCCGCGACCTGCTCCTACCCCAGACCTCCATCCTCACCCCCAACAGCCTGGAAGCGCGCCGCTTGGCGGAAGACGTCAACAGCGACGACGACGATCCCGACCTGAGCGAATGCGCGCGCCGCCTGATAGACCTCGGCAGCGAGTTCGTCCTGATCACCGGCGCCCACGAGCAGGGCGCCCAGGTCACCAACACCCTCTACAACACCCGGGGCGTCATCCATCGCCTCGACTGGGACCGCCTGGCCGGCAACTACCACGGCTCCGGCTGCACCCTGGCCTCGGCCCTGGCCGCCCTGCTGGCCCAGGGCCAGGATATCGCCGAGGCGGCCAGGGAGGCCCAGGAGTACACCTACCAGACCCTCAAGCACGCCTACCGGGCCGGCATGGGCCAGCACATCCCGGACCGGCTTTACTGGGTGCGGGGAGACGATGAAGAGGATTGATCTGCGCGGCCTCTACGCCATCACTCCGGACTGGTCCGACAGCCGCCGCCTGCTGGCGGCGAGCGAGGCGAACCTGGCCGCCGGCTGCCGCCTGATGCAATACCGCAACAAGAACGCCACGCCCAGCCTGCGTCGGGAGCAGGCCGTGGCCCTGCGCGGCCTGACCCGCGAATACGGCGCCCGCCTGATCGTCAACGACGACCTGGACCTGGCGCTCTCCGTCGAGGCCGACGGCGTCCACCTGGGCGGGGAGGACGGCGACCTGGCCGCCGCCCGCGCCGGTCTCGGACCCGATAGAATCCTCGGCGCCTCCTGCTACCAGAGCCTGGCCCTGGCGCAGGCGGCAGCCCGGGCGGGGGCGGACTACCTGGCCTTCGGCAGCTTCTTTCCTTCCCCCACCAAGCCCGGAGCCCAGCGGCCAGATCCCGCCCTGCTGGCCCTGGCGAAGCAGGCCACGGGCCTGCCGGTGTGCGCCATCGGCGGCATCACCCCGGCCAACGGCGCCGGCCTGGTGGCGGCCGGGGCGGACCTGTTGGCGGTGATCAGCGCCTTGTACGAGGCGCACGACCCGGCCCGGGCCACGGCACAATTCATTCGCATTTTCGAGGCATCCCTGGAGAACACGCTATGACCTCCCGCAACGACCAACTCTTCGAGCAATCCCAGAAATTCATCCCTGGCGGCGTCAACTCCCCGGTGCGGGCCTTCCGCTCCGTGGGCGGCACGCCCCGCTTCTTCGCCAAGGGCGCGGGCAGCCGGGTGTGGGACGCGGACGGCAAGGCCTACCTGGATTACGTGGGCTCCTGGGGCCCCCTGATCCTGGGCCATGCCGACCCGGACGTGGTCAAGGCGGTGCAGGACACCGCCGCCCTGGGCTTGAGTTTCGGCGCCCCCACCGAGATGGAACTGCGCATGGCAGAACAGCTGGTGGCCATGCTGCCCAGCCTGGAGAAGATCCGCCTGGTCTCCTCAGGCACGGAGGCCACCATGAGCGCCATCCGCCTGGCCCGAGGCCATACAGGCCGGGACCTGCTCATCAAGTTCGAGGGCTGCTACCACGGCCACGCCGACAGCCTGCTGGTTAAGGCCGGCTCCGGCCTGCTCACCTTCGGCGCTCCCAGCTCCGCCGGGGTCCCCGACGACACCTCCAAGCACACCCTGGTGCTGGACTACAACGACATCGACCAGGTGAACCGCCTGTTCGCGGAAAAGGGCGATGAGATCGCCTGCGTCATCGTCGAGGCAGTGGCCGGCAACATGAACCTGGTCAAGCCCAAGCCCGGCTTCCTGGAGGCCCTGCGGGAAAACTGCACCAAACACGGCGCGGTGCTGATCTTCGACGAGGTGATGACCGGCTTCCGGGTCGGCGCCGGCTGCGTCCAAGGCCTCTACGGCATCACCCCCGACCTCACCACCCTGGGCAAGGTCATCGGCGGCGGCCTGCCGGTGGGCGCCTTCGGCGGCCGGGCAGAAATCATGGACAAACTGGCCCCGCTGGGCCCCGTGTACCAGGCCGGCACCCTGTCCGGCAACCCGGTGGCGGTGGCCGCCGGTCTGAAGACCCTGGAGAAGATCAGCGCCCCCGGCTTCTTCGAGGCCCTCACCGCCAAGACCCGGCGCCTGGTGGACGGCCTCGGCGCCGCCGCCCGGGAGGCCGGCATCATGGCCTGCGCCGACTCGGTGGGCGGCATGTTCGGGGTTTACTTCCGCGCCACGCCCCCCACTTCCTACGCGGAGGTCATGACCAGCGACAAGGAAGCCTTCAACCGCTTCTATCACCTGATGCTGCTGGAAGGCATCTACCTGGCCCCTTCCGCCTTCGAGGCCGGCTTCGTCTCCGCCGCCCACTCGGATGCGGACATCGACGCCACCATCGCCGCCGCCGCCCGCTGCTTCGAGAAACTGGGCGGATGAACGAGGAACTCTCCCCGGAGGACAACCTGCGGCTTCAGGTCCTGCTGTCCCAGGACCTGAAGGCGATACGCATCGACGAAACGAACCTGATCCTCCACGCCCTCACCGACAAGGGCGAGGCCAGCCTGCCCCTGCAGCCCAACTGCCGCGCCGACAAGTACCTGCGACTGGTGCGGGAACTGTTGTCCGGCCATGCCCTGGGCTCTCCCGGCGGCTACCCGGTGTACCTGTCCCGCTGGACCCGCCACGGCCAGATGGAAGGCGGCAACCTGGGCCGGCTGCTGCTCACCGGCGAGGAGGAGGCGGTGGTGGCCGTGGTCTACTCGCCCGCCCTCACCGACAAGTTGGCCCGCTACGCCTGGTGGACCATGCCCACCATCGAGAATGCCCGTCTGATGCTGCGCCGTGAGGCCGTGGCCCAGGGACCCATGGGCAAGGTGCTGGCGGATTTCCTGGTTGAACACCTGCCGTTTCTCCAGGACGACCACCTGGGCATCATGGATACCGTGGCGGTGCTGATCCATTCCCGGGCCCTGAGCCCGGCCCAGTTGGAAACGACCTGGAAGAAGGGCAAGCGCAGCAACAGCCACTACGTCGCCATCCTGGAGATACTGGCCGGCGACTTGCCCTGTGCCCTGCCGCCCCACCCCGAGCATGATGCCGTGGCCGCCGACCTGGCGGACCAAATCGCCGCCGGCCGGCCCGCGGCGGTGGCCCTGGAAAAGGCCCTCACGGCCCAGGGCCAGACCTTCCTGGCCGCCTGCCAGGACGTCCTGGAACGGCCGGAGACCCAGGAAGTGGTCAGCCGCACCCTCAATGCCATAGGCCGCTATTTCTCGGCGGAGCTGGACCTTGCCGGTGATGACGACTTCCATGGCTGCGACGCATGCCAGGCCCTGGCTCCGAGGCTGGAGGCCGCCCTGCGCCTGGCCCGCAGCAACGACGAGCCGGTCGGCGCCATATTCGCCCGCTCCACCGCCATCGGTTCCCTGATGCGGCGCAAGATCGACCCGGTGACCCGGCCACTGCTAGAGGCAATCCGCTTGCTACGATCCTGACCCCGCCAAAGGAAACGGGCACCTGCGGTGCCCGTCCGGGTCGGGGAAACACCGAATCTATTTTCCGGGTTGGGCCGGCGTCTCCGGGGCGATCGGCTCCATGAACTTCTGCATGAAGGCGGCCGGATCCAGCGGGGTGTCCGACTCGGCCTGCTCCGGGGACTGAGCGGATTCCGTGGGCGCGGCGGGAGCCGGCTGGACGTTGGCCTGGGCCGATGCGTCGGGTGCCGCCGCGCCCTGGCCAGTTGGCTGGGCCGGAGCGGCAGCCGGAGCATGCTGGATGAAGTACAGGAAGGGATTGGGAATAACGGGCATCTGGGGCGCCGGCACCTGGGCAACGGGCGGTTGCGGTTGCGGTTGCGGTTGCGGTTGCGGTTGCGGTGCAGGTGCCTGGGGGACGCGTATCTGCGGTGCCGGTGCCGGCGTTGCCACCGGCGCCTGCATTACGAAGGGGAAGAAACCAGGCATTTGCACCGGCGCGACCGGTTGTGGCCGCGTCATGAACTGCTGCTGCGGCGACGGGAGGAATTGTTGTGGCTGCGTCATGAACTGCTGCTGCGGCGACGGGAGGAATTGTTGTGGTTGCGTCATGAACTGCTGCGGCACGGGGAAAGGCAGGGTGCCCTGGGACGGGCTGAAAAACATGGTCGGCTGGGAGGGCGTAAAGGCCGGCGGCGCGAACGGCAGCGGCATGGTCTGGCGCAGGTAAGGATTGCCGGAGAAGGGACCGCCCAGATAGGGATTGGTCATCTGGTTCAGATAGTTGTTGGACATCATGTTGGGGGCCATCTGCAGGGCCGGATAGAGGCCATTCCCCAGCAACCCGATCCCGCCCAGGCCACCCAGGCCCAGCAGGGGATTTACCCCCATGCCGAACGGCGACGATGGCACGCCGAAGGGGTTGAACGCGGGCGTGGGATTGAACAGGCCCGGCGGCGAGAACATGGCCATGGGATTGAACATCCCATCGAACCCGGCCTGGGCGGTGCCCGCCAATCCGGCAAGCAGTAGAGGCACGATGCGCTTCATGAGCATCTCCTTAATCAATTTTGCAACCTGAAAATCAAACCCCCGCCGAAGCGGGGGCTGCCTGTGGCGGCCGAGCCGCGGTAGGTCTACAGATCGCCGTTGGCTGCGGCACGCATGATGTCGTCGATCTTGTCGCGGATGTCGGCGGCGTCCTTGACCAGCTCGCTGGGCGCGCCCATCTTGCCGGAGATGGAATCCAGCCAGGCAACGTTCCAGTCCAGGGTCAGCACCCAGATGTTCTTGTCGGCGTCCTCCATGATGGCGATGCGGCAGGGCAAAAAGATGATGGCCTCCGGCGCGTACCTGAGCACATCGCGTCCGGCGGCGATGTCGCAGTAGTGGTAGACCTCCATGCGCGGCGCGTCGTTGTCGCCCAGCACGGCGCGAATGTCCTTCCACATGGGACTCTCGCCCACCTTCTTGAAGTTGAGCTGGTTGGCGCGCAGTTCCATGGACTGCTTCACGTCGTCGAAGCTCAGGCCGGGCTTGGCCTTGTACTTGATGGCCATCATGTTCATGACGTCCTTCACGTCCATGCGCGTGACCATGTTCATCATCGGCATCATCTGCTTCATCAGCTTCATCTTCTCTTCCGGAGGGACGACGCGCGACATCTCGTAGGGACGGGTCGCGCGCCCCCCGGGGCTGATGGGCAACACCATGGGGCCGGCGCTGATCGGCACGTCCTTCAGGTAGGGATTGTCGGCGGAGTGGGCCGGCATCTGGACCAGAGCGGCAGTGGAGACCAAGGCAACAGCAGCGACGAGCAGACGTTTCATATGTGCTTCCTCTCGATTACAGCGGATTATTTGACGTTCATTTCGGTGAAACGGTGGTCAGGCCCAGCATTTTCCAGTCCTGAATGCCGCCACGATACCACTTGAGCTTGCTGGCCGGATAACCCATGGCCAACAACTGCTTGATGTTGGTGGGCGACTGCCCGCACCAGGGGCCGTTGCAATACAGGACCAGGGTCTTGGCGTTCTCGAAGTTCCATAGGATGCCCTGACGCGCCGCGCCGAACTTGAACACCAGGGTATCGGCGATCTGTTCCTGGTCGGCGTAGCCCGGATGGAGTTCCTCCCAGGGCAGCACGATGGCGCCCGGAATGACGCCGGAACGCAGTGGCCAGTCGCTGTCGCGGGAATCGATCACCAGGACGTTGGGGTCCTTGCCCACCCGCTTCAGGTATTCCAGCATTTCCAGTTCGCCGATGGTCTCCACCCCGGGCGCCAACTTTATGGGCTGGATGCAGTAGGGCGGACAGGGACGGGAGGTCAGGGAATAGTCCGGATCCAGCATGTTATCGGTATCCGGATTGCGCTCGATGACGACCGTCTTGCCGTTGTGGATGACCTCCACCGACTTGACGGCTTGGGTGATGTTGACTGCCTTATCGCTGGCCGACGCGGCAACGCATGCCAGCCCCATCACCCCGGCCAGAACCGCACATCTCAGTGCCTGCATGTCAGTCTCCTCCTTGTAATCCAGGCATTGTGGCTACAGGTGGCGACGACATGCAAGGCCCGGTCAGTCCATATACTCGAACACCTTCACCACTTTGGAAACCCCGCTGGTGCGGGCTGCGACCTCGGCGGCGGCTTCGGCCTCTTCGCGCTTCACCAGCCCCATCAGGAAGACCGTGCCGGCCTCTGTCACCACCTTGACCTGGTGGGCGTTGAAACGCTTGTCGTCGAGGAAGCGGGCCTTCACCTTGGCCGTGAGGTAGCTGTCGCTGGCGCGATCGCTGAAGCTGGTGGCCGCGCCGAGGGTCAGTTCGTTCTGCACTTCGCGGACATTGGGCACGCCCCTGGCGATTTCCGCCGCCTTGGAGCGGGTGGCGTCGTCGGGCACCTGGCCGGTCAACAGCACGCGGCGGTTGAAGCTGGTGACAATGACATGGGCCTTCTTGCCGTCCTCATCGTGAATCCGGTTACCCGCCTTCAGTTCGATCTCCTCATCGAGCAGGTAGGTGCCGGCGGTACGGCGGTCTTCCGCCATCAGCACGCCCATGCCTGCGCCGGCGGCCACGATGGGAAAGCAACCGGACAGGTTGGTGGCGGTGAGGCCCAGCAGGGTCACTAGAATGATTTTTCGCATTTTCAGGCTCCTAACAGAAAGAAATCGATGCCATCGCACAACCTGTGGATGGCCAGCAATTGGGTCTCGACAATCCGGGCCCCGGAATCGGTGGGGGCGCACACCGCCACATCCTCGTCGCCGAGCATGGCCGCCAGCTCCCCCCCGTCGCCACCGGTCAGCAGCACCACCCGCATCCCGCGCTCGTGAGCGACCCGCACCGCCCTGACAAGGTTCCCGCAGGTCCCGTAGCAGGAAATCACGCACAGCACATCGCCCGGGTGGCCCAGGGCCTCGACCTGGCGGGCCAGGCTGGATTCGATGCCGGCATGGTTGCGGAACGCGGTAGCGCCCGGATCCAGGAACAAAGCGGCCAGACCGGGACGTGCCTGCTCCAGGTTCTGGGCCAGGATGCCCGCCATATGGCGACCCAGCAGGGCCGACGCGCCGTTGCCGCAGATCAGGACCTTGCCCTCCTGCATCAGGCTGGCGGTCACCAGTTCCACCGCCTGGCTCAGGGGCTCGGTCAGCATGACCGCCGCGTCGGTCAGGGACTGGACGCTGGCCTGGAACTGATTCTGGATGCGCTGGGTGAGGGGCATGAAGGGATCCGCGGGGATAGAGTGGGATTATAGCCCGACCATGCTTCACGCCTCGAAGGCCCCTTTCAGCCATTCCATGCGTCCGCCCTGGAGCAGGATCGCGTCGAATCGGCAGGGTGCGTCCACGGCATGGCGCTGCAGGTAGTGGCGGGCCGCGAGAACGAGGCGCGCACGTTTGGGCGCGGTGATGCTCTCGGCGGCGCCGCCGTAATCCGAGCGGCCCCGGGCGCGCACCTCCACGAACACCAGGGTGGCGCCGTCCCGCATCACCAGGTCGATCTCGCCGCCCCGGCAGCGGAAGTTCCGCGCCAGCAGCTTCAGGCCCCGTCCCGCCAGGTAGTCCGCCGCCGCCTGTTCCGCCGCCGCTCCCTTGTTCATCCTTTATCGGGCTTCTTGGTTAAACTGATCGCCGAAGCTTATCCCCCGAGCCCCATGTTCGACACCCCCCAGCCCGCCCAAGCCGGTACCCTGTACATCGTCGCCACGCCCATCGGCAACCTGCGCGACCTGAGCCTGCGCGCCCTGGATGTGTTGAAGACGGCCGACATCCTGGCGGCGGAGGACACCCGCAACACCCAGGGCCTGTTGCGCGCCTTCGGCATCCAGGCCCGCCTGACCGCCCTGCATGAACACAACGAGGAAAACGCGGCGGCCCGCCTGATCGACGAGCTGCGCACCGGCAAGTCCGTGGCCTACGTGTCCGATGCCGGCACCCCGGGCATCTCCGATCCCGGCGCCCGCCTGGTCAGGATGGCGCGCGACGCCGGCCTGACCATCGTCCCCATCCCCGGTCCCAGCGCCGTGGCCGCCGCCCTGTCGGTGGCCGGCCTGGAAGGCCCCTGGCTGTTCAACGGCTTCCTGCCCGCCAAGCCCTCGGCGCGGCGCAAGGCCCTGGAAGCCCTGGCGGACCTGCCCTGCGCCATGGTGTTCTACGAGGCCCCCCACCGGATCAGGGAAACGGTGGACGATCTGCTGGCGGTCCTGGGCGGCGTTCGCCCCATCCTGTTCGCCCGGGAACTCACCAAGCGCTTCGAGCAGCTCCACCGCTGCCCCCTGGCCGAGGCCCCCGCCTGGCTGGCGGAAGACGACAATCATGCCCGGGGCGAGTTCGTCCTGGTGGTGGAAGCACCCCACCCGCAACCGGCCGAAGAGGACAACGGCGAGACCCGCCGGGTGCTGGAGATCCTGCTGGCGGAACTCACCCTCAAGCAAGCGGCCGCCCTGGCCGTTAAGCTCACCGGCGCGCGCAAGAACGCCCTCTACCAGATGGCCCTGGAGATGAAGCCGGAAGGACCAGGGCAAGCACCAGGCAAGGAAACCAGGAACAGTCAATGGAAACCCATGGACCGCATCACCCTCACCCGCCCCGACGACTGGCACCTGCACCTGCGCGACGGCGCCATGCTCGCCGCCGTGCTGCCGGACACCGCCCGGCGGTTCGCCCGGGCCATCGTCATGCCCAACCTGAGGCCGCCGGTGCGCAGCGTGGCGGAGGCCGCCGCCTATCGCGAGCGGATCCTGGCCGCCCTGCCGGTGGGCCTGGCCTTCACCCCGCTCATGACCCTGTACCTCACCGACAACACCACGCCGGACGAGATATTCGCGGCCAAGGCCAGCGGCTTCGTCCAGGCGGTGAAGTACTACCCGGCCGGCGCCACCACCAACTCGGATTCCGGCGTCACCGACATCCGCAAGGTCGATGCGGTGCTGGAGGCCATGGCGGAGGCGGGCCTGCCCCTGCTGCTGCACGGCGAGGTCACCGATGCCGATGTCGACATCTTCGATCGGGAGGCGGTGTTCATCGACCGCATCCTCGCCCCCCTCCTGGACCGTTTGCCCCGGCTCCGGGTGGTGCTGGAGCACATCACCACCCGCCAGGCCGCCGAGTTCGTGCGTGGGGCCCCCGGCAACGTGGCCGCCACCCTCACCGCCCACCATCTGCTCTACAACCGCAACGCCATGTTCCAGGGCGGCATCCGGCCCCACTACTACTGCCTGCCGGTGCTGAAGCGGGAGGTCCACCGCCGGGCCCTGGTGGAGGCCGCCGTGAGCGGCAATCCCAAGTTCTTCCTGGGCACCGACAGCGCGCCCCACGCCCGCGCGGCCAAGGAGACCGCCTGCGGCTGCGCCGGCTGCTTCACCGCCCCCGCCGCCCTGGAGTTCTACGCCGAGGCCTTCGACCGGGCCGGCGCGTTGGACCGGCTGGAAGGCTTCGCCAGCTTCCACGGTCCGGACTTCTACGGCCTGCCCCGCAACACCGACCGCATCACCCTGGTCCGGGATGCTCAAACGCTGTCCAGCGACCACCCCTCCGGCGTGGTGCCCCTGGGGGCCGGCGAGCCCCTGGCCTGGCGCCTTGCATAACTGACTAGGGAGAACACCCGCATGGAAAAGGACAACCCGTATTTCAAGTACCTGGTGGAACTGCTCAAGACCATGATGGAAAAGGGCGCCTCGGACTTGTTCATCACCGTGGGCGCCCCGCCCGCCCTCAAGGTCCATGGCGAAATGACCCCGTTCAACGCCAAGCCCATCAGCCGGGAACAGTCGGAGGAGATCGTCTCCTCGGCCATGAACGACAAGCAGCGGGCGGAATTCGCCGCCACCAAGGAGTGCAACTTCGCCCTCTCCCTGGACGGCATCGGCCGCTTCCGGGTCAACTGCTACGTCCAGCGCAGCTCGGTGGGCATGGTGCTGCGGACCATCACCACCGACATCCCCACCATGGACAGCCTGGGCCTGCCCGAGTCGATCAAGAAGCTGATGATGGAAAAGCGCGGCCTGGTGCTGATGGTGGGCGCCACCGGCTCGGGCAAGTCCACCAGCCTGGCGGCCATGCTCAACCACCGCAACGAGAACTCCCGGGGCCACATCATCACCATCGAGGACCCGGTGGAATTCGTCCATCCCCACAAGAAATGCCTGGTGATGCAGCGTGAAGTGGGCGTGGACACCGACAGCTGGTTCGCCGCCCTGAAGAACACCCTGCGCCAGGCCCCCGACGTGATCCTGATCGGCGAGATCCGCGACCGGGACACCATGGACTACGCCATCGCCTTCGCCGAGACCGGCCACCTGTGCCTGGCCACCCTCCACGCCAACAACGCCAACCAGGCCCTGGACCGGATCATCAACTTCTTCCCCATGGACCGGCGCCAGCAGCTTCTGATGGACCTGTCCCTCAACATGAAGGGCATCATCTCCCAGCGCCTGATCCCCAAGATCGGCGGCGGCCGGGTACCGGCCTTCGAGATGATGCTGGGCACCCCCCTGGTCCTGGACCTGATCCTCAAGGGCGCCGTCCACGAGATCAAGCCGATCATGGCCAAGTCCCGGGACCTGGGCATGTGCACCTTCGACCAGGCCCTGTTCGACCTGTGCGCCGCCGGCCTGGTGGAGAACAAGGTCGCCCTGCGCTACGCCGACTCCCAGAACGAACTGCGCCTGATGCTGAAGGACCTGGTGCGGCACACCGACGACGACGACAACCCCGGCGGCCTGGAGATCGTCTGAACCGGGCGACTCAATAAACCTTAAAACCGCGTAGTTGGCAGCTGTGAAATTGCCGCCAGCCCATGCCAGGCTTCGCCCGGCCCCTCACCCTGGCCCTCTCCCAAAAGGAGAGGGGACAAGTCACCCCCTCCCCCGCTGGGGGAGGGTTGGGGAGAGGGCGGCGACCGATCAGGTCGCCTTGCAATTGCGGGTTTAGACAAAAAAGCCGGGCATACCGCCCGGCTTTTTTCATGCACCGGCCTGCCGCAGCTTCACGGCCGCAGGTAGGCGTACCCCTGCTGCTGCTTGCGCATGATCTCCACCACCCCGGCGGGCACATACCCCACCGTGGGCAGCATGTCGTCCTTGGTCAGCTTCTGGGCGTGCATGGTGTTCTGGCAGGCCATCACCGCCACGCCGTTCGCCGTGGCGTCCTGCACCCGGTTGCCCACCTCGGATTCCACCTTGAGCATGCCGATGCCCGGGCCGAAGGCCACGATCTCCACATCCACGTTGTCCTTGCCCAGGTCCTTCTGGATGTTCTTGGCGTTGTTCAGCACCAGATTCCATTTCGCCGGGTCGTTGTCGCTGACCTGGATCACCACCTTGGACTTGTCCGCCGCCTGGGCCGCACCGGGCGCGCACAGCGCCCCCAACAGCAGCAGGCCCGACAGCGCCACGCCCAGTAAACCACTCGCTCTCTTCACAATGATCTCCTTCAGTTGTCTGGATGACGTCCCGGGACCGGGATGTGTCCCATCCGTACGTTAGACGTTGGGGGCGGTAATTTATTCCAGTTTTCGGGGGTTTGGTTGCGGGCGAGTTTCAGCAGGACGGCAGGGTCGTAGGCGGGGGCGCCTTCGAGTTCGTTCTTGTAGCGGGCATGGAAGCCACTCAGGTCGAACTCGTGGTCGATGAGGTGGCTCAGGGTGTATTCGAAGCTGCCAGGTTGCACCTGTTTGCGAAATCCACGGGTAGCAGCTTCGGGCCCTTGCGGACCGGTTTGAAGCGGGCGATTTCGGTCGCGTCCTGTACGCAAATCTGTTCAACGGATTATGCCAAGTCAATGGCAGGGGAAATCGGCGTTCTTGGCGGTTTTTCTACAGCGTCAACGTTTTGCATGAGGCGCGCATTTGTAGCAGAGCGCGGCAGCGCGTAGCGAAAAATGCGTCCCTCTCAATGCAGTTGTTAGATCAGTTTCAGTCTTCTTGAGCATACTGTGCGATATCTCTCACTGGAACCTTCATCAATTCTGAGTACGGAGGTGGCTTAGGGTAGTAACGGATGAATATTTCTGTTTCTTGTATGATTTTTTGTTCAATATCACCAATGTGCCCAGACATGTGACTTAGCTCACCTCCTATTTCTCTTATGGCTTTGTCGAGTTGCTTTCTCGACTCTTCTGATGTTCTTGGGTGAATTGTTTGAGACTCCGAGTGGGCTGCTTCCAAGTTCCGGCGCCGCGCAACCAACTGAAGATGATCAACTGCACAACCATCAATAACGTGACACAAAAAAAACCGATGAGCCAAAGAGCCGAGTAACGATATGTCATGGCGAGGTTTTCCATTTTTTCTACAATCACCGCACTCTTGAGCCAAGAGTTGCCCCATTGATGCTCTTTGATACAGCTTCTTCGGAATCTGGGTGCAGTAAAGCATTTGCTTTATCGCTGCTTCGCAAAATCGAGCGGAATATATTGTGAGCTCTGATTCGTATCTGATTCGTTGTACTTCAGCATCTACAGGATCAAGGAACTCGGATGATTCTGAAAATTCAAATGCATCATTTATGATTACGCCGATGGATAAAGATAAAGCCCCCAAGCTGAATGTATACGGGTTATCTGGTTCATTTTGAACCCATTCGTTGAGTTTTGTGTAGACAGGTAAAGAAGGAATCTGTTGCCGAGTCCAGAGCGCCATATTGTGAGCGAAAGGGATGATATTAGGCCTTATTGGTGTTTCGTTATCCCAAATTACGGCTTCTTTTCGGTATGCCCAGGTCGCGTGAGTAGCGGCATGAGGGCCTCTTGGAGAGGTACAGTTGTGATTACTCTGCTTCACGGTTTTACGTAATGGCTATCATGTTTTTTTGATCTAACGAATAGCGTTTATCCGCCGTCTCCCAAACATTGAATCCAGCGCAGGCGGCATAGCGGCGGATAAACCTTGTTGGACTGAACCGCGGGTGAGGCGGTCGTTATGGGGATTGTAAGCTTGGCGGGGGGGTGATCAAGCGCCGAAGTGGCTTGAACCAAGCTTCGAACCCGCTCTGGTCTGGAACCCATGTCCGACATCGCGACACTTCGGACACCGATTGGATGGATTTGACGCCAAGCCAACAGCTTGCACACCCCTTTCCCCGCGCTACGAACGCACAGGAACCAGGCTCGCCCCACCGCCGTGGCCGCCTCAGCCCCAACCGGATCACGGCGGTCCCAGTGGCCAGGGCCAGGGCAACGGCGTCGGGGCAAGAGCGCCCGTCACCGCGAATTCGCCTCGCCCACATGGGCAGCGCGACCAGCCCAGGCGCTCGATGCGCTCGTTCGAGATCGCCACCCGGTGGGGGTATGGCGCTTGCGGATGTCTTGCCGATAGCGCACGCAGACCAGGCATCGCCGTATTGGGCGTGGAAGCTTTGGCTGCCGTTTTGCCCGGGGGCCGGGCGCTTGCTGACGCGGGCGGTGTGGGGCGTACCACCACCGGTATTTGATGCAGTGCTTGGCACTGTCTTTCCTCCCTGCTTTTTTTGCAATCTACCCGGGGCCATGGGCCATGGCAAGGCCCTGCTACGCGGGTGGGAATGGGCGGGGCGCAAACCTCGCCAAATCCCCCCTGGCCCCCCTTTTCCAAAGGGGGGAATGAAACGCTTGCAGCCGGAGGGTTTGCTTAAGCCTTCAGCGATTTCCGCCCGCCACCAGCCGGTACTCGTAGAGCCGGCATTCCAGCGGGCCGTTGTAAAGCGGGATGCGCCGGGTGGCCTTGAGGCCGATGCCCTTGGGCAGGTCCGGGTCGGCGGAGAACAGCCAGGCGTGCCAGCCGGGGAAGTGCTTTTTCAGGTTGTCTCCCATGCCCTGGTACAGCTCGGCCATGCCTTCCATGGACAGGCGCACGCCGTAGGGGGGGTTGGTGACGATGATGCCGGTCTCGGCGGGCGGGTCCACGTTGAGGAAGTCCGCCTCCATGATGCGCACGCAGTCCAGCACCCCGGCGGCCTTGAGGTTGAGGCCGGTGGCGCGGACCATGTCCGGGTCGATGTCGGTGCCGAAGATGGGCAGGGGCGTGCGCTCCAGCTCGCCGCCCTCGGCGTCCTTGCGCAGGCGCTGCCATTCCACCATGTCGAAGTTGCGCAGCTTCTCGAAGGCGAAGTGGCGCTTGATGCCGGGGGCGATGTTGAGGGCCATGAGGGCGGCCTCCAGCAGCAGGGTGCCGCCCCCCATCATGGGGTCGTAGAAGGGGATGCCCGGGTGCCAGCCGGCCAGCTTGAGCAGGCCCGCCGCCAGGTTCTCGTTGAGCGGCGCCAGGGCCGGCTGGACCCGGTAGCCGCGCCGGTTGAGGGGCTCGCCGGAGAGGTCCAGGTAGAGGTTGTAGTGGCTCTCGCCCAGATGCAGCAGGATGGGGACGTCCGGGCTATGGGTGTCCACGCTGGGGCGCTCGCCCCAGGTGTCGCGGAACCGGTCGCACACCGCGTCCTTGATCTTGAGGCTGACGAAATTCAGGCTCTTCAGCGGGCTGCCCTTGCCCACCGTGGTGACGGCGATGGTGCGGCCCGGATCGAACCAGGCCGGCCAGTCCAGGGCGCGGGCGGCGTCGTAGAGGTCCTGCTCGGAGCGGTAATTGCCCTCCCCCACCCGCCACAGCACGCGGATGGCCAGGCGGCTCCACAGGCAGATCCGCCAGGCCAGCTCCAGGCTGCCGCTGAAGGCCACCCCGCCGGCCGCCGCCTTGCCGTCGCCGGCGCCGATCTCGGCCAGCTCCTTGATGAGCTCCGCCTCCAGGCCGCGCGGGCAGGGGGAGAAGAAATGGTGCAGGGTGGCGGTTGGCTTGGCGTCGGGTCCCTTGCCGGCGGCGGGGACGGGGCGGCGGCGGGTGTCCGGCCCGGGGCCGGCCCTCTCCCCTGCCCCTCCCCCGCTTGCGGGGGAGGGGTGTTTGTTGCCTCGCGCAGTGGGATCAATGCCCTTATGGCTGGAGGAAAAACCTTCCCCTCCCCCGCCGGGGGAGGGGCGAGGGGAGAGGGCGCCGGGCCTGGCCTGGCGGGGTTTTCGGACGGTCTTATCGGACTCGGCGGGTTTCCGCTTCACCGCCACCCGCGGCTTGCCCTCCGGCGTGTCGAGCATGGCGACTTCGCTCGGCTCCGCCGAACGGGTGCGCTGGCGCGGCAGGTGGCGGCCTCGCACCGGCGGCCGGTACGTCGGTGCTTGCGCATCGGCGGCCGCATCGGGTTTGATGCTCAGGATCTTGCGTTTGGGTTTTTCGGATGACGACAAAAGAATTCCTCAAGAAATGGACCCCCAGCCCGGTGACGGCCCTCCTCATCGGCCTGGTCGCCTACCTCTGGTTCCGGCCTCCGGCCTTCGTGGACGACCTGGCCACGCCGGCGCCCGCGGTGTCCACGGTGCCGGGCCAGATGCTCTCGGACCTCCGCGGCAAGGTGGTGCTGGTCAACTTCTGGGCCACCTGGTGCCCCTACTGCCGCCACGAAATGCCGGCCATGGAGGCGTACTACCGGGCGCACAAGGACCAGGGTTTCGAGATTGTCGCCTACAGCCTGGATAAAACCCAGGCCGAAGCGGACGACTACATGAAACAGGAGGGCTACAGCTTCCCGGCGCCCCTGGCCTCCGGGCAGGTGACGGCGGCCTTCGGCGGCGTGGAGCGCATGCCGACCTCCTTCGTCATCGACCGCCGGGGGGTGATCCGCCACAAGGTGGCCGGCCAGGTCCACACCGGCCGGCTGGAGGATCTGGTCGGGCCGCTGCTGGCCGCGCCACCCGACCCGTCACCAGCCCGCTGACTGGCGGGACTCGCTGAGGGTCTTGGCCATCTCGCGCCGGTAGTAGACAAAATCCATCTCCGGGCAGGGCACCCCCAGGCGGGTGGCCACGGCGGAGACCTGGCCCCGATGGTGGGCGAAATGGGTGAACAGATGGGTCAGGGCATCCCGCACCCACATCTCCCGTGTCTTGCCGTCGCCGCCGGTGAAACTGACCTGATCGTCGAAATACTCTTCCGGCCGGGCCTCCAGCCAGGATTGCAGGCGCCGGGCCTCTTTGCGCAGGGCGATCTTGAGCTCGCGCCAGTCCGGGTTGTTGATGACCTTGTAGTCCACCGTCAGCTTGTCGCCCTGGAGCCGGGCCAGCCAGGACTGGCTGACCACCAGCATGTGGTCCACGGTGTGGTGGATGCTGTTGAAGAACAGTCCCTGGTCGCTGCCGATCACGTCCGGCTGGAGATAGTCCAGGGAGGTGAACAGGACCTCGTTGGACCAGTGCTGGTAGTCGGCCTGGATGACGAAATAGTTCTTCCACGTGTACATGGCGGTCTCCTTTGTTTTTTTAACTTTACTCCACCACCGTCGCCGCCGGCGCGGGCTTTTCCCAGGTCAGCCGGTCCGCCAGGGCCTTGGTCACGCTGATGCGGCCGTCCGCCGCCACGAACAGGGCCTCGGCGATGCCCATCTTGCGGGCCATTTCCCGCCAGCCGGCCGGCCCGGAGATGAACAGGGGCTTGCTGGCCACGTCGGACAGGGTGCCGGCGTGGGGACCGTGGGCCAGCACCGTCACCGCCTGGGCCTGGTCCGCCGGCCAGCCGGTGCGGGGGTCGATGAGGTGGCAATAGCGCTTGCCCTGGTACATGAAGTAGCGCTGGTAGTCGCCCGAGGTGCCGATGGCCTCGCCGTCGTGCAACTCCAGCACCGCCAGGGCCCCGGCCTTGCGCGGGTGCTGGATTCCCACCTTCCAGGGCTGCCCCCCCTTGCTGCCCAAGGCCATGATGTTGCCGCCGATGTTGATGAGGGCGTTGTTCACCCCCTGGCTGCGCAGGTAGTCCGCCGCCACGTCCAGGGCGTAGCCCTTGGCGTAGCCCCCCAGGTCCACCCGCACCGCCGGGTTGTCGCTGTGGACCATGAGCCCGTCGATATGGATGTCGGTCATCTGCGGATTGGCCTTGACCAGGGCCGCCACGGCCTTGGGATCGGGAAGGCGCGGCTCGAAGGTATCGGACTGGAAGCCCCAGAGCCGGATCAGGTTGCCGATGGCCGGGTTGAACAGGCCCTCGGATTGCACCGAGTAGCGCGTGGCGTCCTCCAGGATGGGGATCATGCCCGGCGGCAGGGCCGCCTTGGCCGGCGCCAGGGCGAAGATGCCGTTGAGGCGGTCCAGGGTGCCGGGCTCCCAGGCATGCAGGGTGTGGTGCATCTCGTCGAAGTCCTTCAGCACCTGGTCGGTGACCCGCCGGGCCTTGGCCTCGTCCTCGCCGTAGACCGTCACCTCCACCAGGGTGCCGAACACGTAGGACTGCTGCTTGTGCAGGCGCTCGCCGCAGCCGGTTAGGGTAGAGACCAGCAGCAGGCCGAGAAACAAACGATGCAGTCTCAACCCCAGTCTTTCTATTGGAAGGTACCGGGGTCGTTTGGCCTTGAGATCAACCTGGGTAGCGGGGAAATGGCCCTCACCCTTTTCTAAAGGGGGAATGAGGGGGATTTGCCGGCAAGGACGCTGGGAAGCGGTGTCGAAATCCCCCCTAGCCCCCCTTTTCCAAAGGGGGGGACCCAGAAACACGAGCCAGGCCAGCCTCCCCATCAAACCGCGCACGCTCCCTCCAGCTTATCCATGAACATCGCCGCCACATCGAACCCGGTCTGGTCGGTGATTTCCCGGAAGCAGGTGGGGCTGGTGACGTTGACCTCGGTGAGGCAGTCGCCGATCACGTCCAGGCCCACCAGCAGCAGGCCGGCGGCCTTCAGGGTCGGGCCCAGGGCCAGTGCGATCCGTGCGTCCCGCTCGGTAAGGGGCCGGGCCACGCCGGTGCCACCGGCGGCCAGGTTGCCGCGGGTCTCGCCTTCGGCCGGGATGCGCGCCAGGCAATAGGGCACCGCCTCGCCGTCGATGACCAGGATGCGCTTGTCGCCGTCCCGGATCTCGGGCAGGTAGCGCTGGGCCATGACGGTCTCGGCGCCGTGGCGGGTGAGGGTCTCCAGAATGGCGCCGATATTGGGATCCTCGGGCCGCAACCGGAACACCCCGGCGCCGCCCATGGCGTTCAGGGGCTTCACCACGATGTCGCCCTGCTCCGCCAGGAAGGCGCGGATCTGGCCGGCGTCGCCGCTCACCAGGGTGGGGGCGATGAACTCGGGAAAGCGGGCGATGGCCAGCTTCTCGTTGTAGTCGCGCAGGGCCTGGGGCCGGTTGAACACCCGGGCGCCCTGGCGCTCCGCCATCTCCAGCAGCCAGGTGGCGTACAGGTAGCCCTGGTCGAAGGGCGGGTCCTTGCGCATCACCACCGCCTCGAACTCCGCCAGGCCGAGCCATTCCGCCTTGCCGCGCTGGAACCATCCCCCCCTCCCCCCGGGAGAGGGGCTGGGGGTGAGGGAGCAAGGTGATCTCCGCGCACTGCCCGATCACCCGCCCGTCCCGCCAGGCCAGGTCCCGGGCCTCCATGGCGAACAGCCCGTGGCCGCGCCGCTGGGCCTCCGCCATCATGGCGAAGGTGGAATCCTTGTAGGTCTTGAAGCCCTCCAGGGGGTCGGCGACGAACAGCAGCTTCATGGCAGCCTCATGCCACCAGCGCCTGGTGGGCCGCCGTCCGTTCCGGCTCCGTCTGTTCCAGCTCGATGGCCGCGGCCAGGGCGGCCAGTCGGGCCAGCACGCCGTAGGTGTAGAAGCGGTTCACCGGCGCGTCGGGGCGTGCGCCGCAGTCGCAGAAGCTGCCGGTGAGGTCGAAGGCCAGGGGCACGAAGTGCATGCCGGCGGCATTGAGGTTCTCGTCCACGCCCCGGGTGGTGTGGACACGGTAGAAGCCGCCGATGACGAAGTGGTCGATCATGTAGACCACCGGCTCGGCCACCGCCTCGTTGATGCTCTCGAAGGTGTGCACGCCCTCCTGCACCAGCACATCGGTGACCTCCAGGCCTTCCTTCACCACCGCCATCTTGTTGCGCTGCTTGCGGTTCAGGTCGCGCACGTCGTCCGGGGACTTCACGGTCATGATGCCCATGCCGTACGTGCCGGCGTCGGCCTTGACCACCACGTAGGGTTCCCGGTCGATGCCGTACTCGGCGTACTTGGCCCGGGTCCAGTTCAGCACTTCGCTGACATTCTGGGCCAGGCAGTCCTCGCCCTGGCGGGTCTGGAAATTCACCTGGCCACAGTTGGCGTAATAGGGGTTGATCAGCCAGGGATCCATGCCGATCACCCCGGAGAAGGCCTGGGCCGCCTGGTCGTAGGCGGCGAAGTGCTTGGACTTGCGCCGGGTGGCCCAGCCCGCGTGCAGCGGCGGCAGCATGGTCTGGCTCGGCTCCAGTCCCTGCAGCAGGGCCGGGGCGCCGGCGGACAGGTCGTTGTTGAGCAGGATGGCGCAGGGGTCGAAGTCGTCGAGCATGAGCCGGTTGCCCTCCCGCTTTACCGGCTCCAGGGTGATCTGGCCGCCGTCGGGCAGGTCCAGGGTCAGGGGTGCGGCCAGGTCCGGGATCAGGCTGCCGATGCGCACCGTCAGGCCGATCTTGCGGATGATGTCGGCCAGGGCCGCCACGTTCTGCAGGTAATACAGGTTGCGGGTGTGGTTCTCCGGGATGATCAGGAAGCGCTTGGCCGCGCCGCACATCTTCTCCACCGCCACCTGGGCGGCCTGGACCGCCAGGGGCAGGAAATCCGGGTTCAGGTTGTTGAAGCCGCCGGGGAACAGATTGGTGTCCACCGGCGCCAGTTTGAAGCCCGAGTTGCGCAGGTCCACCGAGCTGTAGAAGGGCGCCGAGTGGTCCATCCACTGCTTGCGGAACCAGTGCTCGATATCGGGCTGGGCGTCGATGACGTGCTGCTCCAGCTCCAGCAGGGGGCCGGTAAGCGCGGTGGTGAGGTGGGGGACCATGGGTTCGATAGTTGCCGGGAGCAAGTCACAAGGTACAAGGCGGGCCATCGGGACGCAATCCCTCGCCGCCCGCAAGCGTTAGACTTGGCCGTCACCCGTTGAATCCCCATGTTCGATATCGTCCTCTACCAGCCGGAGATCCCGCCCAACACCGGCAACGTGATCCGCCTCAGCGCCAACACCGGCTGCCGCCTGCACCTGGTAAAGCCCCTGGGCTTCGCCTTGGACGACAGGCACATGCGCCGGGCCGGGCTGGACTACCACGAGTACGCCGACCTGGCGGTCCACGAGGACTGGCCCGCCCTCCTCGCCCACCTGGGCGGGCGCCGCCTGTTCGCCTTTTCCACCCGGGGCGGCACCCGCCATGCCGACGTCGCCTTCCGTCCCGGCGACGTGTTCGTGTTCGGCCCGGAGACCCGGGGCCTGCCGCCCGAAGTGCTGGAGGGCCTGCCCGCCGAGCGGAGGCTGCGCCTGCCCATGCGTCCCGGCCAGCGCAGCCTGAACCTGTCCAACGCCGTGGCCGTGGTGGTGTACGAGGCCTGGCGCCAGAACGGCTTCGCCGGGGCGGGATAGCCTTGGTTTTGCGCTTGCCGCCCCCACTGTCATGTTCCGAGCTGTAAGCGAATCCCGAAAAGCGAGTTCCCCATGAGCGCCCTGGAAACCTTCGAAAAGCTGCTGGCCCAAGGCAAGGACAATACCCTGCTGCGCTATTCCCTGGGCAACGAATGCCTCAAGGCCGGCCGTTTCGCCGATGCCGCCACCCATCTGCGCGCCGCCCTGGCCTTCGACCCGGACTATTCCGCCGCCTGGAAGCTGCTGGGCAAGGCCCTGGCCGAGGCCGGCGAGCCGGCCGAGGCGAGGGAGGCCTACCGCCAGGGCATCGCCACCGCCGAAGGCAAGGGCGACATCCAGGCCGCCAAGGAGATGAAGGTCTTCGCCCGCCGCCTGGACAAGCAGCTGGGCGAGGTTGGTACGGATGGCGGCCCGGATTTCGGCCCCGCCGGATGACCCATCCCCCGGCTTGGGCTACCATCTTTCCCATTCACCATCTCTACTCACACTTCAATTCAGGAGCAAGACAATGGCACGTATGGTGCAATGCGTAAAACTCGGCCGCGAGGCCGAAGGCATGGACTTTCCGCCCCTCCCCGGCGAACTGGGCAAGCGGGTCTTTGAAAACATCTCCAAGGAGGCCTGGCAGGGCTGGGTCAAGCTCCAGACCATGATCATCAACGAAAACCGCCTCAACCTGGCCGACGCCCAGCACCGCAAGTACCTGATGGAACAGGCCGAGAAGTACTTCTTCGGCGAGGGCGTGGGCGCTCCCGAAGGCTTCAAGCCGAGCTGAACCAGATCCCCGCCATGACCGACAAGCAGACCCCGGGGCAAACCCATTTCGGCTACCAGACCGTGGCCGAGGCCGAAAAGGCCCGCAAGGTGGCCGAGGTCTTCCATTCCGTGGCCGACCGCTACGACCTGATGAACGACCTGATGTCGGCGGGCCTGCACCGGATCTGGAAGCACTTCCTGTCCCTCCAGGCGCGCATCCGGCCCGGCGCCAAGGTGTCTGGACATCGCCGGCGGCACCGGCGACATCGCCCGTCTGCTGGCCAAGGAAGCGGGCCCCGGCGGCGAGGTCTGGCTCACCGACATCAACGGCTCCATGCTGGGCGTGGGCCGGGACCGCATGCTGGACCAGGGCCTGATGCTGCCCGTGGCCCAGTGCGACGCGGAGAAGCTGCCCTTCCCGAGCGACTACTTCGACCTGGTCACCGTGGCCTTCGGCCTGCGCAACATGACCCACAAGGAGTCCGCCCTGGCCGAGATGCGGCGGGTGCTGAAACCCGGCGGCAAGCTCATGGTGCTGGAGTTTTCCAAGGTCTGGAAACCCCTGGCCCCCCTCTACGACCTCTATTCCTTCAAGCTGCTCCCCCGCCTGGGCGCCCTGGTGGCCAAGGACTCGGACAGCTACCGCTACCTGGCCGAATCCATCCGCATGCACCCGGACCAGGAGACCCTGAAGGGCATGATGGAGAACGTGGGCTTCCAGCGGGTGGACTTCTTCAACCTCACCGCCGGGGTGGTGGCGCTGCACGTGGGGCACAAGATTTAACCGCGCAACCGCGCTTCGGAGGTGGCCTTGGACGTCGTTGTCCAGTTGCAAGACTGTCGATCCGGCACCTTTCCACAGATGGTGAACCACTGACATGCTGCGATGGCTCCTCGGCCTGTTCAAATCGTCCGGTCCGGCCGCCCGGGGGAAGACCGCCCGGCCCTCCCAGGCCGATGCCGAGATTCCGGCTCCATCCACTTTCCTGCGCCGCGAGGCCATGCTGGACCGCGCCCAGCAGGTGGCGGCCTATGTCTTTTCCGTGGAAACCCCCGCCGCAATGCACGCCCATACCTGGCATGCGGCGTCGTGGAAATTGTTCGACGGCATCCTGCTGGATCACTTCGCCGGCGACAAGGTGGCGGGACTGCTGGGCAAGCGCCTGGCCTTCCTGTCCCTGAGCCCCGCCGGTTTGGAACATCCCAGGCTGGAGCAGCTGCCCCGAAAAAACCTGGTGATCGAGTTCGATCCGCCGCCCGGCGTGGAATTCGACCCCGGGGCGGTGCTCGCCAGGCTGGCCGCGCTCCGCGATAGCGGCTTCCAGATCGCCTGCGGCCAAGGACTGGAACAGCGCGGCCTGCCGGAGGCCCTGGGATTGGCCCAATTCATCAGCCTGGGCGACGTCGCGAGCCAGCCGCCGCCGGACCTCCTGGCCCGCTGCCGGCAGCTTGCCGCGCGCTACCCCGAGACCGGGCTGGTGGCGCGCAACATCGACTCTACCGAGCTCTACCAGGCCTGCCGCCAGATGGGCATCCACCTGTTCCAGGGTAGTTTCCTCACCCGGCGCGACACCTCGGCGGCCAACAAGATCGCCCCCTACCGTATGTTCGTGGTGAAACTGCTCAACGCCATCAAGCAGCAGGCCGACTACGGCGAACTGGCCGGCATCGCCTGGTGCGACCCCGCCCTGGGCTATCGGCTGCTGCGGTTCGTGAATTCGGCCGCCTTCGGCCTGAGCATGAAGATCGACCGGCTCCGCCATGCCATGGCCTACGTGGGGCGTGACGAGCTGTACCGCTGGCTCACCCTGCTGCTGTTCAGCAACCGGGAGCCCAGCCACCTGGACGAATCCCTGCGGGAAAACGCCCTGGTGCGCGCCAAGCTGGCGGAGAAGCTGGCCGAGGGACGCATCTCGCGCAAGGAGTGCGACGAGGTCTTCGTGGTGGGCATCCTGTCCGTGATCGACGCCCTGATGGAGATGCCCATGCGGGATGCCCTGGCCCAGCTGTCGCTGCCCGAGGCGGTGTCCGACGCCCTGCTGCTGCGCCAGGGCAAATACGCCCCCTACCTGAAGTTGGCCGTCGCCTGCGAGGAGAGCGACCAGGACGCCATCAGGGCACTGGCCGCCGAGTGCGGCATGGACGCGGTGATGGTGAACCAGCGCCACATCGACGCCCTGGTCTGGGCCATGGACTTCCTCGAGGCCATGGAGGACTCCCCCATCAGCCTCTGAGCCCTCTCGGCTCATCCGCCGGCCAGGCTATTTCTTCTTGGCCCTGGGGTGGGCCTGGTCGTAGACCTTGGCCAGGTGCTGGAAATCCAGATGGGTGTAGACCTGGGTGGTGGACAGGCTGGCGTGGCCCAGCAGTTCCTGCACCGCCCGAAGATCTCCCGAAGACTGCAGCACATGGCTGGCGAAGGAATGCCTCAGGGCGTGGGGATGAACATGGGCGCTGATGCCCTGGCGAAGGGCCAGGCGCTTCAGGGCCAGGGTCAGGACGCCGGGTGAGATGCGCTGGCCGCGCACGCCCACGAACAGGGCCGGGGTATCCCGGGCCACCTGGGCCCGCACCGCCAGCCATCGCTTGATCGCCTCGGCGGCCTGATGGCCCACCGGCACGATGCGGGTCTTGCTGCCCTTGCCCAGCACCGTCACCTCGCCGCTGGCCAGGTCCACGCCGCCCAGGTCCAGGCCGATCAGCTCGGCCCGGCGCAGGCCGGAGGAATACATCAACTCGAACATGGCGCTGTCGCGCAGGCCCCAGATCCCCTCCCCCTCGTGGCCTTCCAGCAGGCGCGCCATCTCGTCCACGGACAGGACGTTGGGCAGGCGCTTGTCTCCCTTGGGCGGGCGCAGGCCCAGGCAGGGGTTGGCGCCGACCCGGTCCTGGCGCGCCAGCCAGGTGAAGAAACTGCGCCAGGCGGAAAGGCTGCGGGCCAGGGTCTTGGGCTGGATTCCCCGGGCATGGAGGGTGGCCAGGGCGCGGCGGATGTCGTGGCTAGCGAGGCTGTCGGGCCGCACCTCGCCGACCAGTTCCAGGAGATGGCGCAGGTCGAAGCCGTAGGTGGCAACGGTGGCCGGGCTGTAGCGGCGCGCGGTCAGGCCGGCAAGATAGGCGTCGATGAGGGAGGCGAGGGTTTGGTCGTTGGCCATGGAAAATTCCCGGCTATTTACCTCAATTCCTCAACCTCCCCTCTCCCGCGCTGCCGCGCGCCCCTCCCCCGCATGCGGGGGAGGGGCTGGGGGAGAGGGAAAAAGCGCGGCTTTCATCACGCCCTCCGACTATCGGGCACCATTACAAAAACCGCGTGATGGCGGCGGCCGCCAGATCCGCCAGCCAGGTAAGGTAGAGGGTGCCCATCTCCGGGTAGAAGCGCTTGATGTCCTCCGTACCCAGCACCAGCAGGCCGTTGTAGTTCTCCTCGCGCAGGGGCGCCAGGGCG
>CAVQKQ010000010.1:0-144046 GCA_963713085.1 uncultured Pseudomonadota bacterium
TCAATTTGCACTGTACAGTCAAGCCACTGCCATTAATGGAAAGACTCATTGAACTAATGGTTCCACCAAGCCCGACGAACATCGTACTCGATCCATTCGCTGGATCTCACGCCACAACTCTGGTTGCTGCGAAAAAACTAGGATTTACTTATATAGGAATGGAGATCAACCCAGACTACGCGTTGATTGCCAAAACAAGATTAGGCGAATCCATCAAGACGACATCAAGAAAAATTAGCGTACAACCGGAAACGCTTGGGCTCTTTGCTGGAGGTATGCTTTAACATCAAACCCAGTCAGTTCTAGCAAATAGTCGAATGTTTTCTGTCCGGTTGTGATAGTCCATCCTCCAGAATTGCAGGCGGTGATTGCAGCTCCAAGATTGTCTTCGCGAACAATAAGCAACACTGGAATAAACCCTTTTTCTTTGAGAATAGGGCCATACGCTTTGAACTTTTTGAGCGTCCCCTGAATCGCCGGAACCGATACGATATTTCGTGTCAATTGCGAGGTTTCCCACTGTCAGATTCGCAGGGTTCGTCTGCACCAATTCGCATGGCCGGACCAAAATCCGCTCGGGTGTTCCGGCAAACTTCGACTACCAAACGTTGCCAACGCATACGGAGCTTCACGCCCCCAGTATTGTCGGTTTTCGCGTTTTAGTTGCGGCGTTATGCCATAGGCGCCCATGAGCAAATCGTGATCGTCGTTTTCTTCGCTATAGACTTTTTTAGAAAAACCCGTTTGATACGCAGCAATAATTTCGTCGAGAGCGCTGTGCAATTTGTCTATTTTGTTGTTCATCATTCATCTCACACATTGATCTTAGGGGCACACCAAGTGCGTCGGCTATCCGTTGAGCATTCAATAACGTAATATTTCTCTCACCGCGCTCGACCGCACCAACATACGTTCGATGAAGCCCCGCGCGATGAGCGAGTTCCTCCTGAGAGAAGCCACGCTCAATCCGGAGTTCGCGAACGTTGTTTGCGAAAAGTTCTGTAATCGTCATAGAGAGGAAAGTAATGTGATGATGACTATTAGTCGACCTACTAGTAGTAGCAAAAGGCCCAACCCATCATTCCACCGGACCTGCGCGAAAAGCCGCGCAGTCCGGTGAATTAAAACGTTAGCCGACAAAGGAAACAACTTGCCAGCAGCACCTGTACCCTTCTATTTTGACTGGACCTTCTGGGCGGCGATATGGGCATTGGTCGCAATTATTCTTTCTCAATTGCCGCCAATTCATATACTTCTTAGGCCAAAGCGACTGGACATCGAGGTCACGGCCGAATACGCATCACGCATATGGTTGGGAATCCAAACGCAAGTGTTGTGGTTAGTGTTAGCAACACAGGCGGACGAGAGTTGCGGATTCGAACTCTACGACTGGATGTATCTTGCGACGGGAAACCGCTTCTGACGTTACCAGCTCAAAACTTCTTTGAAGCCCCTTCATCCACCTCTTCGGTATTGTTTGTTCCGTTCTCGCTCAAGCCCGGCGAAACGTGGGCTCACAGCGTATCATTCTTGAATCTATTCGATAGGCTGACGGAAAAGCAATTTCGCGAGAGCCTTTCGGCGCTTGAGCGCGATATTCGGCAAAAGCTAGAAGCCAGATCTCCCGAACAGGATAAGAAAGCCGTAATTGCAGAAGAAGAATTGGTACATCCGTTCATCACACTCTTCGACAAGCTCTTCGTGTGGGAACCGGGCGAATACGTCGCCGAATTGCAGGTCGATGCTGAACCGGGCTCCGCCTCCTACAACAAGAAGTTTCGCTTCACCCTATATGAATCAGACACAGCCGAACTTCGTCAGCACACGAAAGACTATCGACTTGCGGCGGCCTTACGTTCCACTCGACCGACACGCCGGCGTGAATGTACCGCTATCTGAGCATGTCGGCTAACCGGTCATTCCAGCGGACTGCCTTCGGCAGCCGCTGAATTCCAACGTTAGACCAAAGGAAATCGCATGCCCGAAAAACGATGGCAAACCTATGAGGAAGTAGCTGCATATCTTCTCAACCAACTTGCTGAACATTTCGGGGTTGGCCGGTTCGAGGGGAAGCAAGTCGTCGCTGGCGACAGTGGAACTGAGTGGGAGATCGACGCGAAGGGCTGCACGGACGGCGGTGATCGAGTAATCGTCGTCGAATGTAAGAGGCATACAAAAAGCGGTATCACCAAGCGATCACTGGCTCGCTAGCATGGACAATTCAAAACGTTGGTGCTGACGGCGGCATTCTAGTTTCTCCTCTTGGGCTACAAGAGGGGGCGAAAAAAGTCGCGGCTAAAGCCAACATCGTAGAAGTAGTACTGAACCAGGACTCAACAACGACCGACTACATGCTGAGCTTTCTCAACCAGATTCACATTGGAATGTCGGAGACCGTGCGCATAACAGACCACCTAGTGATAGAGGTTCGAGACAAGGACGGCAATGTTGTCGATAGGCGAGAACATTAGTCTAACCCTGCGCTCAAGCGGGACTACGCAAAAGCTGCGCTTTTGTTTCGCCCCTTAGCTCCACGTTCGGCGTCTCAGGAACATCTGCCTCTGCAGCCACGCGGCCAATACATTTAGGGAGCCACAGTGTTCAGTCTTATCGTCAAAGGGATGGCTTGGGCCGATGGCCAAGATCGCTTCCCAAGCAGCCGTGTATTCGAATACACCGATGCTGAATTCGATACCCGTTTTCGCCCGAACGGGGTTCTAGACATCGCAGCACTCTCACAGTTGCCAACAGTTTTTGTGGAGGAAACGAGCGGCCGGGGAGATCAGTAGCGAGGATCGGCCGTTTAGTTGGTGGGCACCTAGTGGGGCGCGAGTTCGTGCTTGAGTACGCCTATGACCCCGCCATCCCACCGCTAACGAACCGACACTTCCAAAGTTTTGCCGCCGAATTGGGTATAGCTGACTTCCAAGTTCAGCCGTACGCATTGGTCGGTCAAATCCGGTGATTTGTTTCGCTCCCTACTGAGAAATCTTCAGCCACGACGTAGTCGGCCAACCGTTTTTCAAATTCAAGATCCGGAAGCCATCGAGCCCACGCTTGTCTCAGCGATGATGCCGTTCCACCCAAATTTCACACCGGTGTATGCGGCACTGCAACAAGTGGCGGCAGCTTGCGATCTTCGTTGCCGCAGAGCGGACGACATCTGGGAAAACCCAGCAGTTATTCAGGATGTTGTTTCCCTCATCGACAAGTCGAGGATTGTTATCTGCGATTGCACAGGCCGTAACCCCAATGTGTTCTATGAAGCCGGCATTGCTCACACGCTGGGTCGCGAGGTCATACTTATCACGCAAAACGCCGAGGACATCCCATTCGATCTTCGCCATCTGCGCTATGTTCAGTACCTAAATAATGGCGAGGGCCTTACACAATTGTCTGCACGTCTACAACAACGTCTTGAGGCACTGGCATAGAGATAGATGCCGAACCCATCATTCCAGCGGACCGCCTTCGACGGCCGCTGAATTCCAACGTTAGGCGAGAGGAGGTAATTTCAATTGGCTAAAAGAAGAAGTCTTTTCGTTTGGTTGGCAGAGCATCCTCGCTTTGTTCTTTTTGTTGGCTTCTTGTCTGCTATTTGTTTTTTTATATTTAGTGCTTGGTCTGGAGCATGGCATTGGTTTCCCCGTGGTGGTGCTTTAATGGCGCTCAGCGGCTTTATTGTATCTGTGCAAGAAGCACTTCTATATTTGGCGCCAAAAGAACCTGAAGAAGATGAGTATCGATATGTCTCTTACGTTCCGGTACGTACGGGGCCATTCGGAACACCGGTCTTCCATCCAGATATGGGAATATTCCTTTCTCCACAAGATCCAGAAAAAACTCAAGAAGAGATTGACCAAGAACGCGAAGAAGCCTTAACAGCATGGGAAGAAGCAGATGAAGACGAGGATAACCGCATACTAGTTAAGGAAGGAAGCCCCGGACATCCAGGTCGGCCAATGAGAGAGTTATCTGAGCTAACTGATAAAGAGTTCAATAATTTACGCTTGTCAGCAGTTTTCGGCATTGTCGGAACTATTATTTGGGCTTTTGGGGATTTGTTCGGTGGCCTTCCAGAATAGGCGCCTAACAAGCGCATCGAAATAGCCCTCTCTTTGGTCGGGCAGGGACCTCAAGCCGCGGTGCGGCTTTCGGCCCCTCATGCGTGTCGTTAGGCGGATTAGGAGTCCCCATGAGTGACCTGGCAATCAACATTGACTACTGGGCCGTAAAGGAAGGCAATGGTCTATTGCAGTTGGCTGGAATGGAGGAGTTCCAGAGCGGCCTCAGCGAGCACTATGTCGCGCGAGTGCACGGCAGGCCTGGGGATCTCGGGGGCGGGCTTTATGAATTCGCTGTCCAGGTCATCGCAGACATTTCCCTTCAAGATGTTGTAAAGCTCATCGCGGATGGGGTTGCTTTTGACCTATTGAAGTCGGGTACCAAGTCTTTCGTACTCCGCCCGTTTCTGGCGGCATACGAGAAGCTGAAGGCTCGAAATGTGGACCGTGAAGTCGATATCGATGAAATTCGATTCATGTTCAACGACTCCGAAATCATCGTAACTAAGATTTGCCGCAATTCAATTTATGAAAGCCTAGGCGCCATATTCAAGACATTGGCTCAGGACTTTGCTTGCCTGAAAAATGGTGAAGGTGAATACCCGTACACAATTCAGATACCTGTCTTCGAAGACCCTGAGAAAAAACTTTGCCGGTTCCGCGTTCTATTGGACGTCGATGAAACGATTGAAGGAGTAACCGACGCCGCCTACCTCGGCTACTGGGGAATCTATTACGACTTTGAGCGGGCCTCCCGTGTGTTTGACGTAAAGAGAAAACTCCTGATTGACTCGGATTTTCTGACCCTTGATCGCTATTGGCAGGAGTGGGAACGTGACTACAACCGTAACAAATCCGCCTAACCCAGCGTTGCAAGGGACGCTCCGCCGAAGCTTCGGCGGCGCGCCCCTCAACTAGCACGTTGACGCTGTAGAAAAACCCCCAAAAAACGCCGAGTTCCCCTGCTTTTGACTTGGCATAATCCCTCGAACGGATTTCGCGTACTGGGAGGACCGAAATGCCCCGCTTCAAACCGATCCACCAGGGCCTGAAGCTGTTGCCGGTGGACTTCGATAAACAGGTACAGCCCGGCAGTTTCGAATACGCCCTGTGTCAGCTCATCGACCACGAGCTCGACCTCTCCGCCTTCCACGCCCGCTACAAGAACGACCTCGAAGGCGCCCCCGCCTACGACCCCGCCGTCCTGCTGAAACTCATCCTCCTCGCCTACAGCCGGGGCATCGTCAGCAGCCGCAAGATCGAAGCCGCCTGCCGCGAGAACGTCGTCTTCATCGCCGTCAGTGGCGATTCCCAGCCCAACTTCACCACCCTGGCCGCCTTCGTTTCCGAACTGGGCGATCTTGCCGCCAAGCTCTTCGCCCAAGTCCTCACCGTGTGTGACCGGCAAGGCCTCATCGGCCGCGAGATGTTCGCCATCGACGGGGTGAAGCTGCCCAGCAACGCCGGCAAGGCCAAGAGCGGCACCCGCGCCGACTACCGGCGCCAGTTGGAGAAGATGGAGAAGGCGGCCAAGAAGCTCCTGGCTCAACACCGGGAAGCGGATGCGGTCCCTCCCGAACCCGACGCCCAACGCCAGGCCAGGAAGCTGGAACGGCTCCAGAAGGAAGCCAAGCAACTGCGCGACTGGCTGGAAGCCCACCCCCAGGACCGCAAAGGCAGCAAGGGAAGCGTCCGTTTTTCCAATCGCACCGACAACGACTCCGCCAAGATGGCCACCCGGCAGGTCACCTACTTCCAGGGCAAGGCGGACCCGGAGCACGACCCGGTGGAGGTGATGAAGCGGCGCATCGACAGCGACCGGGGACGAGCCATGATCACCTGGCGCTTCCAGACGGTGGAACCGGTGTTCGGCAACACCCGTGGCAACAAACGGCTGGATCGGTTTACGCTACGGGGACAGCCCAAGGTGGACGGGCAATGGAAGCTGTATTGCCTGGTGCACAATATCGAGAAGCTGGCGAAGCAGGGGTATGCGGGGTGAAGGGACGCGCGGCGGACACGCGAACACGCCCCGTGAAGCCGATAGGATGAATCAGGAGGGCGGGAAACTTGAACAGCTTGAATCGGACCGTTTCAACCCGGCGCCGGGGTGGCTTGGAAAAAATGCCCACCAAGCATGGACGGGGGCTCCGGGAATGGGTTTTTCTACAGCGTCGTTAGGCGTCAGAACAGGCAACTTATGCGTACCACGACTTGGTATTCCGGATTCGCCAAATCAGCGTCTCATTTCTGCGGCCGCCCGAGGACCTTTGCACTTGCGGTGGCGGTTATTGGAATCTGGATCGTCACAGGTCCAATCTTCAGGTTCAGCGACACCTGGCAACTCGTAATCAACACGGGTACGACCATTGTCACGTTCTTGATGGTCTTCTTGATTCAAAATACGCAGAACCGAGACACGGCAGCAATTCAGATAAAGCTGGATGAGTTGATTCGAGCGACTAAAGGTGCACATAACGCGCTGCTTGATCTAGAAGAACTTGAGGATGAGGCTCTTGACCAATTTCGTCGTAGGTATGAAGCGCTTGCAGCCCTAGCGAGGAAGGAACTCGACATCGGCACGCAAGACACCGGGACGCCAGACGCGTGAGCGCCGTACCGCAACGCTAACCACTCGCTCAAGCGGAGCGCCAACGGCAGGCCCTGGAAGTACAGGGAGGAGAGCACGATGAGCAACGAACAGGTCGCACCTGAGACGAAGGGCGTTACGGTGAAGTTACTTTCGACGGTTGACCTCGGCCCGGAGATCGAGGGCATGGCGGGGCGCCAACTTCGAATGCGCATGGTGACCATCGAGCCTGGCGGCGTCTTCGGCCCGATTCACGACCATATAGACAGACCGGGCACCGTCTACATACTGCAGGGAACGATCACAGACCATCGAAACGGAGTCGCTACCGACTATGGGCCGGGCGTGGGCTGGCCCGAGGATAGGAACACCACACACTGGCTTGAGAACAGAGGAACGATTCCGGCGGTGGAGATCTCGGTCGATATAGTCAGGCAAGAGTAAGCTCAGGCCCGACATCTGACACGGTCGGGCCCAACACGCGGCTCAACCGGACGCGCTTCAGTCGGCTTCGCCTCCTTTCGCGCGTCGGTTAGCCACAACTTTAGGGCGCGCATGTAACGGGCGTCAGGAATTGACAGCTCCCACTGAACACGGAAGGAACCAAAATGATGAACTTCGGATACAGCGGCGTCTTGGGCCTCCTGATACTGATCGGAGACATCTGGGCAATTATCAATATTTTCCAAAGCTCTGCTTCGAACGAGAAGAAGCTGATTTGGATAATCGCAGTGGTGCTGCTGCCTGTGCTGGGCTTGATCCTCTGGTTCTTCCTTGGACCGCGTAATCGCGGGGCGTAGCGTGACAAGTTGCACTTGGCTGCAAGGCGTCCTGCCGGGAGCCGCGAGTGAGTCTGTACTGGAAAACGAGCATGCCACCGCGCGCCCCAACCTGGCTCAAGCCGACCCGCTCCGTCCTGCGGCCTCCGCTGGCGGCTTACCTCAAACGTCAAGCGGGAAGGAACGTCCTGTCATCGTCGTAAATGCGTTCGTTTGTCTAATCATTGCGATGGGAGACATATCTGATGACAACACTGATTATTTTTCACGAAGTCGAAAATGGTCAGCGCCGGGCAACTGCCTGGAGAAAAGGGCCTGGAAGCCGACACGAAATGTTCGCCCGGATTGGTGTTGAAGCGAGGAACTTCAGGGATCCGCAGAATCCGAATTCGACGGGTCTGATTCTGGAGGTGCCGGATATGGAGCGGTTCCAGACTTTCATGGCATCCGACGAGGCCAGGAAGGCCATGGGCGAGGACCGTCTGAAGGCCGAGACCATGCGGGTTCTAGGCGAGTTCACCCCGTGATTGCGGTAGAGGACGCAGTCCGGGTCGAACTCGAAGCCATCGCCTGGCGCGATGGGCTGAAAGGCAAGTGACCGTGGCAGCCGTCGCCTTCTGATTCGGGAAGACAGCGGGCTGGCCCATCGACGGGGAATGTCATGACGAAACTCCGAGTCCAAAGCTTTGCGATTTCCATAGATGGTTACGGCGCCGGGCCGGACCAGGATCTCCGGAATCCGCTCGGCGTCAGGGGGCCCGAGCTGATGGAATGGTTCTTCCCCACCCGCGTGTGGCGTCGGATGCAAGGCCAGGACGGCGGCGAGACGGGCGTCGACAACGAGATGGCGGAGCAGGGCTTTGCCGGGATCGGCGCCTGGATTCTCGGGCGCAACATGTTCGGTCCCGTCCGGGGCCCGTGGCCGGATGAGGGCTGGAAGGGCTGGTGGGGCGACGAGCCGCCGTATCACACGCCGGTCTTCGTGCTGACGCATCACCCGCGTGCACCGCTCAGGATGGCGGGCGGCACCGAGTTCCACTTCGTCACCGAAGGCATCCACGCCGCACTGGAGCAGGCGACCGCCGTGGCGGGCGGCCGCGACGTCCGCCTCGGTGGCGGCGTCTCCACCATTCG
Source organism: uncultured Pseudomonadota bacterium (assembly GCA_963713085.1). Lineage (GTDB taxonomy): Bacteria > Pseudomonadota > Gammaproteobacteria > Burkholderiales > Thiobacillaceae > PFJX01. The sequence continues at coordinate 8,568 of CAVQKQ010000010.1, forward strand.
GCAGTATCTGCGCGCGGCCCTGATCGACGAGCTGCATCTCGCCATCCGGCCTGTCCTGCTGGGGTCCGGTGAGCATCTGATGAACGGCATCGACCTGCATGCCCTGGGCTACGAATGCGCGAATTACGTGGCGGGGGAACGCGCGGCCCACGTCTTTCTGCGCAAGCGCGCGTGACCCGGCCGGCTCGCGTGGCGGGCTGCAATAATATGTACCGTGAACGCATTCTCCACGCGCCGGTCAATCCACCGAAAGGAGCACTGTCATGATCAAGCTGCTGGCAAATCTTCCCGACCATGTCGTCGGCATCAGTGCCTCCGGGCAGGTCGATGCCAACGACTATGAAACCGTCCTCATCCCGGCCATCGAGTCGGCCCTCGGGAAACACGGCCGGGTTCGAGTCCTCTATTTCTTGTCCCCCGAATTCACCGGCTTTACCTCGGGGGCGATGTGGGACGACCTGAAGCTGGGCCTCGGCCACATGAAGGCCTGGGAGCGGATCGCGGTGGTGACGGATGTCGGCTGGGTGGCGAATGGGTTACGCATGTTCGGTTTCGCCATGCCGTGTCCGGTCAAGGTCTTCCCGACCAGCGCACTCGCCGAGGCGGAGGAGTGGATCGCGGCCTGACACCGCGGACGACCGAATGCCGGGTCGAACCCGCGTGCGCCCCGGGGCCTGGCAAGTGGCTGCAATTCTTCGGAGGCAGGACGTATGGATACAGCAAGCGAAATCTGGCCGAATGGAATCCCTTCAATTGGCCAGCAGGCACGCCGGTCAAGGCTAGTCACGGCGCGCGACATCGAACTGTTCACCGAGATCAGCGGCGACCGGAATCCACTGCATTACGATGAGCAGGCCGCCCGGGAAACCCGCTTCGGCGGCATCGTGGTGCAAGGGGGGGTGACCAGCGCCATACTCAATGCGGTGGTCGCGGAGGATCTGCCCGGTCCCGGCACCGTGTTCCTGCAGGTCAACTGGACCTTCAAGGCGCCGGTCCGGCCCGGCGACACCATCACCGGCGAGGTCACGGTCACCAAGGTGCGCGAGGACAAGCCGATCACGGAGCTGGAGACCCGCGTCTTGCTGGCCGACGGCACGGTCGTCCTGGACGGCACCGCCGTCTGCTACACGATGCCGCTTCGCGGAAACGGGGGCGCCGATTGAACCGGCTGGCAAACGATTTTGGCTTGCGAATGGACGCTTGGCTGATGCAGTGGGTTGGAAAATCATGGGCCTGACCAGATCCATTGCCCGCGAACTCGGCGGATCAATGGAACGGAAGTCCTCCACCCTGTGGCCTCCGTGGGCTGCTCAGGGCGAAAGCGAATTCGCGGATGGCTGATTTGAGTACCGCGTCGCTGCTATGGGGCTTGCTGTTCGGCTCGATCGGGCTGGGCTATTTCATCTACGGCAAGAGACAGATGGCGGTTGTTCCGCTGGTCTGCGGCCTCGCCCTGATGGTGTTTCCGTATTTCGTCTCCAGCACCGTCCTGCTGGTCGCGATCGGTCTCGCGCTCATGGCCATTCCGTACTTCGTCAGGATGTGAGAGAGGCGGAGCACGGGCCTGCTGCCGCATCGATGCTCAGGGCCAGTCGCGGCGCGACTCACCATGCCGGGCGGCAACCAGGTTCATTCCTCGGGCTATGAATCCGATCCGGGCAGCTAAGCTGTAAGTACCTGCGGTTTGCGGCAAATTCGATATCCCCGCGCGAGGTGTCATCAGCGCGATCCGGCCCGTGGTCCAAACCGTGGGCGACCGACGCCGCAAGGTCATGCCACGCAATCCATGGAAGGAGAGACCGATGAGTGTTACCAATGAGCAGTCCGGAACCAATGTGAACGAGGTGGCCGAGGGGATCTACCGCATCAGCACGCCGGTCATGATCGAGGGTGCGGGCGGGTTCTCGTTCAACCAATACCTCATCGTCGACGACGAACCCTTGCTGTTCCATACCGGCCCGCGAAGGATGTTTCAGTTGGTGCGCGAGGCGGTGGCGAGCATCCTGCCGGTCGAGAGGCTGCGCTACATCGCGTTTTCCCATGTGGAAGCCGACGAATGCGGCTCGCTCAACGATTGGCTTGCCGCCGCACCGCAGTCCGTCCCGCTGTGCGGCATGATCGCCGCCCTGGTGTCGGTGGGCGACCTCGCCGACCGCGCGCCCCGCGCCCTGGCCGACGGTGAACTGCTTACCCTGGGCAGGCATGCCGTGCGCTGGTTCGATACGCCCCATCTGCCCCATGGCTGGGATTGCGGCTTCCTGGCGGACGAACTTACCTCGACGTTGCTGTGCGGCGACCTGTTCACCCAGGGAGGCGCCGATCTTCCGGCCGTCACGGAATCGGACATCCTCGGGCCGAGCGAGGCTTTCCGCCAGGCGATGGACTATTTCTCGCACACGCAGAATGCACGCGCAATGCTCGAGCGGCTGGCCTCGACCAACCCGACCACCCTCGCCTGCATGCATGGCAGCGCATGGCGTGGCGACGGGGCAAGCCTGCTTCGCGGGCTGGCCGATGCGCTGTCGGCTTGATGGCCGGGGAGGATGCGGCATGAGTCAAGCCGGTATCGGATTCATGATGTTGTGGCTTCTGGCCGGTCCGGCCGTTGCGATCGGGTCGGATATGAGTCCGGCCCACGGCGAGGTTGAAATGATTGTCTGGGAACACCAGAACTGGGAATCCGGTGGCGGGTACCGGCGGCTGACCCTCTGGCGCGATGGTCGTTCCGAAGTGGATGTGGCGCTCCAGGTCCGTTTCCCCGATGGCCGGACGAATCCACGGCCGAGACCCGGCTGGACGGTGGCGCGGGAAGGGCAGCATGTCGTATTCGTCCGCGCGAAGATCTACACGCCCGAGACGGCCCGCGCGAAGTTGCGGCAGGCGCTTGAAGCCGGCATTCAAAGGCTCGAAGCGTTTCGACCGGGCTACCACGATGGCGGCGGGACACGGGTCGTGGTCCAGACTAACGGCCGGCAGAAGGAGACGGTAATCCCGATGTTCATGGATGGGGACAAAGCCGGCGCCAACTACGAACGTTTTATGGCGGTATCGAAAACCCTGGACGGATTCGACACGAATGCCTATGAAGTGCCCGACCACTGACCCACCCCAGCTTCATGCCGTTGGCATCCGCGGGCATGCGTTGAAGGTCATGGTCCATGCGCCCGTCGCGGCGCAGGGGTGTCGGAAGCGCGATCCCGAGATCAATGGCCGGGTGCGAAGCCGCGTGCCGGTGCACAGATGGCCGTGAAATGAATGCGCGTGTTTCCTCAACCAGCCGGCGGGGCATGTCGCCCGGGCGGTTCGGTGTCACCTGGTGGCGCTGGTCCGCGCTTGTCGCGCTGGCGGTCAGCGGCATCGAAGCGATCTGTCTGGTCGTGGCCGCGTTGCAGTTCGGGCAGGCCGAGTTCGCCGGGGTTGCAGCGCCCTTCGTCGCATTCGCCTTGGTCGCGGCGTTGGCCGCCGACCCGCTCCTGATCCTGGTATGGCTCGTCCTTGCAAGGGATGTCGGTGCGTTGCGGGGCCATCGCGGATGGCTGGTCTTGTTCGTCCTGATCCTTTGCATTCCCCTGCTCATGGCACCGAGGTCCTGGTACGAGGCCGCGGTCGCGGCGCCGGCCCTGCTCGGGTTCCTGCTTCCCCGCTTCATCATTCGCCGGTTGACGACCATCCCTGAACACGCGGAGTGACTCCCGGTGGAGCGAGGAACATGGACAGGATCAGCCGGACCTCTCTCAGCACGTTTATGGCCTTGACCAGCCTTCTGACCCTGCTTGCCGCCGTCCTGATCGCCGGGACGGCGTTGTTCTGCCACTGGGGTGTCAACGCGGGGTGGTTGGGTGCCCACGATGCGGGGGCGGCGCTCTCCCTCTCGCTGATCGGTGCGGTCGCCTTGGTTGTCGCGAGCTATGCGGCGCCGGTTCTGGTGATCGTCGATTTGGCACTGCTTATTCTCGATCGCAATTCGACCTTCCGCATCCTCGCCGCCGGCGCGGCATGCGCCGTGCCCGTGCTGGCGCTGACCTGGCTGGAGCGGATGTGAGAGCTGGCGACGATTTTGCCTGGCAGAAGTTGCCTGTTTGACGGGGCGGAACCCGCTAACATCCATCCCCGGGCAATACCTCAAGGAGTACTCGCATGAAACCTCGAGTCACGCTCATCACGCTCTGCGTCGATGATCTGGAAAGATCGCTCAGGTTCTACCGCGACGGCCTCGGGCTGGGCACGCAGGGGATCGTCGGCAAGGAATTCGAGCATGGCGCGGTCGCGTTCTTCGACCTGCAGGGGGCGCTCAAACTCGCGCTTTGGCCGCGCGGCAGCCTTGCCCATGATGCCGGGCTTGCCCAGGGCGGGCCGAGCGCCACCGAGTTCTGCCTTGGCCATAATGTCGCCACCAAGGCCGAGGTCGATGCGGTCATGGCGCAGGCCGGGAGCGCCGGGGCGGTGATCGTGAAGCCCGCACAGGACACCTTCTGGGGCGGCTATGCGGGCTACTTCCAGGACCCGGATCAGCATCTCTGGGAAGTCGCCTGGAACCCGCAATGGACTGTCGAAGAATGAGTCTCCATGGCTCCGGAGCGGGCCGCAATTCACGCAATCCTTCGCGGCGTAACATCCGTCGATGATCCGCTTGCCCCTTTCCCTGGCCGCCTGGCCGACTCCCGCCTTCAGGACGGTTTTCAAGGACGAGATCGAACACCTGGATGCCGGGCTGCTGCCCCTCCAGGAGGGACTCTCCCAATCCAGCCATGCGAATCCGGACAAGCTGGGCGCGGTGCTCCTGGGGGTGGAGGAGACGCCGGAGCGCCTACGGGTGAAGGCCGGCATTTTCTTCACGGGGATCATCGCCGGCTGCAGTTGCGCGGACGATCCCACGCCGGTGGACGAGATCCAGGAGTACTGCGTGGTCCGCTTCGATATCGACCGGGCGACGGCGCAAGCGACGGTCACGCTGTTGCCGGGGGAGTGATCCGATGGGCGCCTGCTTCAAAGGTCCTTGTCCCCGCCGGCGTCGGACCCTTTCACGGTCATTCCGGTGGGGACATTGGAATCCGGGCAAAGGCCTGGCGGTACTGCTGATGCTTGCCGCGCTGGCTTCCTGCCGCGCCCTCGATACCGCGAACTGGGGCGAGTGTGGGGACGCGGACGGCGCGGGTTCGGCCGCGGACGCCTCCGCCGTGTTCGATTGGTCCGACTGGCCCGGCATGGTCGTGGCGGTCGATGGCGATCGCTGCGTCGCGGCAGGCGACAAGGGGTTCAAGTGGGCGCGATTGAAGCCGGGTCCGCATGTCGTTGTCTATAGCAATCATGTCCATGACTTCGGCCATGTCGCCGGGAAGGTCGAATTTCGGATGGAGGCCGGGCACCGCTATGTCCTGGGCTTCGCTACCTGCTTCTGGTGCATGCCGAGGCGCTACGCCCTCTGGGTGGACGACGCCACCACCGGGCAAGTGGCATGGGGCCGGCGGCCGGATTGGCCCTGGTGGTACCTCTGAACGGCCTTGCGGCGCGGGCGCGTCTCTGCCTCAGGCAAAATTCTCTTGGTTCGGCAGGGCGATCCGGCCTTCCTTGCTGAACTGGTAGTCGTGGAACACATGCTCGGCGCTGAGCAGCCGGAAGTTGCCGTCCGCATCCTTCACCGAGGTGTCCTTGAGCCGGTAGGTGGTCTGGCCGCAGGTCCAGATGTTGAAGTCGCGCATGTGGGTGCACAGGCAGGTCTTGTCCATCACCCGGACCTTCTTCTCGCCCGGGTGGGCGGCCACTTCCCGGTTGTAGGCGTCGATGTAGGCGCAGCGGCCGTTGGCGTCCAGGAGGTAGCCGAAGGATTCGCAGTTGGGATGGGTGCCGGCGCCGATGCCCGGGCTCTTCTTGATCATGCGCATGGGGTAGCCGGTGGGAGAGATGCCGTTGACCTCGATGTCGTCCTCGTCGGCCTTGAAGTATTCCTGCTTGACCGGGTCGGGCAGGCCGCATTCCTTGGTGACGGTGAAGCGGGTGGCCACCTGGACGGCGGCGGCGCCCCGCTCCAGGTAGGCGGTGGCGTCGGAGCCGGTGAAGATGCCGCCGGCGGGGATCAGGGGGATGTCCAGTTGCTCGGCCTTCAGCCAGGCCTGGATCTCGGCGACGATGGTCGCCAGGTCGTATTCGGCCCAATCCATGCCGAACCCCAGGTGGCCACCGGCCAGGGGGCCTTCCACCACCACGTAGTCGGGCAGCCGGTTGGTGCGGGTGTTCTTGCGGATGAACAGCTGCAGGGCGCGCAGGCTGGAGACGATGATGCCCAGGTGGGCGTCGCGGAACCGGGGGTGCTCCTCCATCAGGCCGAACGAGCCCAGGTGCAGGCCGGCCGCCAGGGTGATGCCGTCGATGTCGGCGTCCAGGGCGGCGTTGAGCCGGACCTTGAGGGTCTCCTTGGGGGCGTTCATGGTGAGTTTTTCCATGCAGTTGATGAACACCATGCCGGAGCCGTGCTTGGCGTCCATGGCCCGGCGCACGTGCATGCGGGTGGCCTCCTCCAGCTCGCCCAAGTGGAACTTGACCAGGGTCTTGTCGGTCAGGTTGGTCACATGCTGCTTGTACAGCTTGAGCTTGTCCTTGACGAAGCGGGTCTTGAAATGGCGGTCGATGACCGTCGGCACCATGGCGTCGGAGATGTGGCCGACGCCGCCCAGGCGCGCGGCCTCCAGGGCCAGTTCCACCGTGGAAATGTCCACCCCCATGCCGCCGATCATGATGGGTACCAGCTCGTGCCGGCCTAGGTGGAGTCGAAAGTCATCAAGGCATTTCATGGTGGCGGGGCGCTTCCTTGCGGGTATCGGGTGTGGAGCGCCGGAGAATCGCAGCGGGCATGGCTGCCGGTCTTGGCGCGCCGTGCGGGACTAACACGGCATAAGGGGAGTAAGTGTCATTACAACAGCAACTTAAGTCTGGGCTGGAATGATACGCGCTCACGATGGGTTACTGCCAGCACGGGCGTCTTGCGGTGACGCGAGCCTGCCGCCGCTGGCCCGGAACAAGGCCACGCCCCGCCACAGGTTCCAAGCCAGCCAGACGGCGGAGGCCGCCAGCAACAGCCCGCCGGGCCGGGCCAGGGGCGGGACCATTGGCGCGGCCAGCAGGCAGGCCAGGGCGGCCCCGTGCAGCCGGAACTGGCCCCTTGCGCGTGCGTCCGGCAGATAGTCCTTCATGCTCGGCAGGCCGCCGGCCGTCATTCCCCGTTGACCCTGGAGGTGGAACCAGGCGAGGAAGGGCAAGATCTTGTAGAGCATGCCGGTCACCACCGACACGGCGAAGCCGACCAGGAATGCGATGCCGGCCATCAGCGGGGCGGGGTCCGGGAAGGGTAGCAACATCAGCAGGCAAGCCAGGATCAGGTTCACCATGCCCAGGCGCCAGAAATCCAAAGTTGCGTCGCCCAGCTTGCGCTTGCGTCGCCTCTGCAGGTCCAGGGTAAGTCCGGCGAACAGGATCAGCAGCGCGCCCAGCCCGGCCTCGCCCAGCGTCCGCCAGGGGGCGTCGAGCCATGCGGCGGCGGGCAGGCAGAGCACCGCCGTCCACAGCATGGCCCGCGGCATGCGTGCCGGGTAGGCCGGTGTGAGCTGCAGCATGGGCACCACCTGCCAGGCCACGCCCATGACCAGCACCCCGATCCAGCCTCCCAGGCCCCAGAGGATATGCCCGTGGAGCCAGGAGATGGGGACATGGGGCAGCCAGCGTCCCGTGAGCCAGCCTGCCAGCCCGATACCCAGTGCCAGGGTGACGGCCAGCGCGACGACCGCGAGGCGCATGGCATGGACGGTATCGATGGGCCGGGCCCTGCTCAGGCCGAGGGCGGCCGCCGCCAGGAATACGGCCAGGCCCGCCCCCAGCAGGGCCGCGCCGATTTCCAGGGCCATGGGATCGCCCTGGGCCAGGCCCCAGGCCAGGCAGGGGGTACCCAGCAGCAGTCCGCCATGGCTTAAGCGGGCGACACCCATGACCCGGGGCAGAGGCGTGCCCGCCACCACCGGCAGCATCTGGGTGAGGGCGCCGATCATGACCATGGCCAGGAACCCCAGGGTGACGAGGTGGGTCAGGGCCAGGGCGGCCCGGGACGAAATGTCGCCCGCCCATTCCGGCCGCCATGCCGCCAGCAGGCCGGCCGCGGCGAGGAACAGGGGGGCGGTCAGGAAGAAGCGCAGGGGTGCCGAAAAAGGCGGCGCCTGCTCCAGGGCGAGGCCGGATCCGATCAAGGCGGTGTGCCCAAACTCTCCGGCCGCGGCTGGATCAGGATCTCGAAGCTGCCGTCCGCGAGTGGGGTGGTGCGGTGGACAAAGCCCATGTCGTCCAGGATGCCGTAGAGGGGAAACGGTTCCCGGTGCAGCAGGAACCGGAGCCGCTGGCCCGGACGCAGCGATGCCAGGGCGGACAGCGCCTTTTCCATGGGCTCGGGGGCCTCCAGCCAGCGGGCGTCCACCAGGATTTCTTGCGGCATGGCCGGACGCCTAGTTACCGAACTGCTCCATGCGCGCGATCAACGCCGATTGCTCCCCGTCCATGGCCTGGTCCGACATGGGGTAGAGGATGTTCTCCTCCTTCATGTTGTGCTGGCGCATGAGCATCAGCAGGGTTTCGGACAGGCCGAGATAGCCCTTGTCGTCATTTTGCCGCAATGCCCCGGCCATTTCGTCCAGCAGGCCGCTCATCTGCCGATGCTCCGAACGCATCACGAAGGTCGGCCCGCCCGCCGAGCCGGTGCGCTGCTCGAACGCGGGGAACAGCACCTCTTCCTCCATGGCGAAATGGCGCTTCATGCCCGCCAGAAAGTGGTCGAATTCCTCGTCCGCCAACGCCCAGTCGCGGGCGGCCACGGCGTTTTCCGCCGCCACGAACAGGGTGTCGCAGTGGTTGTGGTCCTCGCTGAGGAAGTGGGTCAGGGTGGTCATCGGATAGGTTCCCAAACAAGTTTCCGGCATGGTGTGATTTCCCGCCGCTTGGCTCCTTGACCTTTGGCAAGGATTTGCCCGCTCGACAGGGTGCGGGGTATAAGCCGGCATGGCAAAAACCACCACCTTCTACGTCTGCGCCCAGTGCGGCGGCCAGACCAGCAAATGGCAGGGCCAGTGCCCCCATTGCCTGGCCTGGAACACCCTTTCCGAGTCCATCCAGGAGGCTCGGCCGAAACGCTTTCAGTCCCTGGCGGCCAGCGGCGCGGTGGTGCGTTTGACCGAGGTGCAGGCCCAAGAGGCGCCACGCCTGGCCACCGGCCTGGCCGAGTTCGACCGGGTCCTGGGCGGCGGCCTGGTGGGCGGCGGTGTGGTCCTGCTGGGCGGGGATCCGGGCATCGGCAAATCCACCCTGTTGTTGCAGGCCCTGGCGGAGCTCAGCAGCCGCGTCCCCACCCTGTACGTGAGCGGCGAGGAATCCGCCGCCCAGATCGCCCTGCGCGGCAACCGTCTGGGCTTGCACGCGGACATCCCCCTGCTGACCGAAATTCGCCTGGAGGCGATTTTCGCCACCCTCAAGGCGGAACAGCCCAAGGTGGCGGTGATCGATTCCATCCAGACCGTCTATACCGAGCAGTTGCAATCCGCCCCCGGCAGCGTGGCCCAGGTGCGGGAATGCGCCCAGGAACTCACGCGCCATGCCAAACAGGCCGGCATCACCATTTTTCTGGTGGGCCACGTCACCAAGGAGGGGACCCTGGCAGGACCCCGGGTGCTGGAGCACATCGTCGATACCGTGCTGTATTTCGAGGGAGATACCGGCTCCAGCTTCCGCCTGATCCGGGCCTTCAAGAACCGCTACGGCGCGGTGAACGAGTTGGGCGTGTTCGCCATGACCGACAAGGGTCTGAAAGGCGTGGCCAACCCCTCCGCCCTGTTCCTGAACCGGGATGAGCGGGAGGCGCCGGGCTCCTGTGTGGTGGTGGCCCAGGAGGGCACGCGGCCGCTGCTGGTGGAGATCCAGGCCCTGGTGGATGCCACCCACGCGCCCAATCCTCGCCGCCTCACCGTGGGACTGGACGGCAACCGCCTGGCCATGCTCTTGGCGGTGCTGCACCGCCACGGCGGCGTGGCTTGTTACGATCAGGACGTGTTCGTCAACGCGGTGGGGGGCGTCAAGATCACCGAGCCTGCGGTGGACCTGGCGGTGGCACTGGCGGTGGTCTCGTCCCTGCGCAACAAGCCCATCCCCCACCGGCTGGCGGTGTTCGGAGAGATCGGCCTGGCCGGCGAGATACGCCCGGTCCAGCGCGGCCAGGAACGCTTGAAGGAAGCGGCGAAGCTGGGGTTTTCCCAGGCCCTGTGCCCCAAGGCCAACCTGCCCAAGGGCCGTATCACCGGCATGGAGGTGATCGGCGTGGCCAGCCTGGCGGAGGCCCTGGAGTTCTTCCGCCAGATCTAGCGGGTGCTATAAAAACCTCATCGATGCGCGTGTTTGCGTATTGCAAGAAATCGGCCCTCGCGGCCGATCATGAGAGGAGCCAAGCCATGAAACCAGCCATTGCCGATGTCATGATCCACGTGGACGAGAACCTGCCGGAAGTAGGCATGTGTTCCATCGCCGACGTCCTGTGCGACAACGCCCATGTGGCCAGCGGATGCCTGTCCCACACCGCCAACCACCTGATCATGGTCAGGTACGACTCGAACGCCTTGCACGCACGGGAGCTGGTGGAGCAGGTCAGGAATTGCGGCGTTCATGCCGAGCTGGTGGGGTTTTGAGACGGTCCTGATTCCGGCCGGCCGCGCGCCTCCAGCAGGCCCAGGTCAAAAAAGCGCAGATACAGTTCCCGGCAGACCCAGGCGTCCGTGGCCGCGTAGCGAATCTGGGAATCCGACAATCGCGGTGCGGCCCAATTCGAGGTGCGGGCCCCCTTGGGGATGCGGAATCCCAGAAACAGGCCGGCCAGGTTGCGCAGGCCGGTCTGGTGCAGGCCCCGGCGACGGGCGACGTGGCCCAGATCGATCACCGACTCCGCAGTGAACGGAAACAATTGTTCGAGCTGGCGCAGGTCGCCCGCCAGCGCCACCCCCACCTTGACGGTAGCCTTGTCCTCGAGGATTTCGGCCAGGGCCGAGGAAAAATCCAGCGTGGACAGGCGGAACAGATACACCTTCCGGGCCGTGGCCATCTGCACCAGGCTGGGCGGATAGCTCTCGCCCTTCCTGAAGGCGGGCCGGGTCTCGGTATCCAGGCCGACCACCGCCTCCCGCCGGATATCCGCCAGCGCTTCGCGCAACGTCTCGGCGCTGGTAACCAGGGATACCGGGCCCTCATAGCGCCGGATGGGCAGATCCATGATCTCTAGGTGGGATATCCGGTCCATGATTTCTCCGGGCACGACGGCATCGTCGCCGCCAGCTTCTCCGTACCGCGTTTCAGGCTCTCTCGATTGCATGCAGGCGCCAATTCAAGGGTAGGGAGGGTGTCAGCCAGCCCATGCGGGAGGCGGTGGCAGCCTGGACTTCGCGCAGGCCGGTGGCCGCGTCACTGCCCAGCATCCGGGCCGCCAGCCGGTCGGCATCCAGTTCGAACCCCCAATGCGTCACCAGCCAGAGCAGCAGGAACAGGCCCAGGAGCAGCCAGGTGGACGGGTCCCGCGGTTCGTCCGGCACCAGCACCGTGAGAATCAGGACGGGAAGCAGGGCGGCCATGCGCTGGCGCCAGACGGTATGGGCCACGGCCCGGGCCAGCAGGAAACGGATCCCGACGGGGGACAGGCGGGCGAGCAGGGCCGTGGAAACGAAGACCTGGCACCCCCGGGGCGTCAGCCCGGCGGTGAGAACGAAAGGCATGGCATGGCCGGCGAGGGTGACGGGGAGGCGCCGACCCAAAGCGGCCATGGCCTGCTCCAGGGCGGCATGAAGCGGCCCCGAGGCGATCCGCTGCACCACCAGGGCGCGGCAGATGGCGGGGCCGAAGGCGAAACCGGCCACAACCAGGGCGCCCTGGTAGGCGGCGGAGAGGAGCTGGTAAGCCTGGCTTCCGCTCCAGGTGGCCGGCGCCAACAGGTCCGGACCAAAATAGGCCAGGCTGGTGAGGATCAGGAACAGCCAGGTGCGGCGGGGCGTGGAGGGGATCATCTTCGCATTGTCTTCTGATTATTCCCGGTATCGCCAGGAAACCTCCCGCTCCGGCGGCGCAGGCGCCCGCATTATCGACCAGGAAAGCCGCGGGCTTCGAACAGAAAGGCGATCAATCGCGTCGGATCCTTGCCAGAAGCCAGGTCAGGCCCGTCGCGCCCAGCATCAGGCCCAGGGCCACCAGCAGGTTGTCGAGCCGTTCCGGCGCCGCCAGCAGCAACACCCCCAATCCCAGCATCATCAAGCCGGAGAGCAGCTTCAGCACCCGGCCTTCCCGCTCGCTCAGCTTGCGGGCGCCCATGGCGCCGACGAAGGTCAGAACGATGATGAGCAGGGGCAGGACGTAGATCAGGTTGTACAGGGCCAGATAGGCGTATTGCCGGGCGTGGGAGATGGGGGCCAGGGTAAGCAGCCGGGTGTAGACCATGGGGAAGCCGGCGGTGCAGAGCAATTCGTAGAAATTGGCCGCCACGGCCAGGACCACGGTGGCGGACAGCATGGCGGGCATGCTGTCGGCGTTCAGGATGGCGCGGGCGCGGCGGTAGAGGCCGGGTTTGCCCGATTCCGGAATGGACAGGCTGGGACCTCGCCGAAAGGCGAAGAAGTCCTTCACGTTGAGGGCCCCGATCAGCAGCGCCACCAGACCCGCCGCCAGGGTGACCCAGGGCAGGCTGCCCATGACTCGAAACAGCCCGAGCCAGGCGGCCATGAAGGCGAAGTACATCGCGCCGGAGAAGAACACGTAGACGCCGCCGATGAGCAGCATGCGGCGCCGATCCTGCTGGTGCACCAGCAACGACAGCAGGAACAGCAGGACGAAGAACGCGCAGGGATTGAAGGCGTCCATGCCGGCGATGACCAGGGTGAGCACGGGCAGGGACAGGGCGCCGGCGTCGATCTCCCCCACCAGGGGCAGGCGCAGGCGGTTGTCCGCGACTTTGGCGGGTGGCGGCGATTTGCCCGCCGCCTGCTCCCGGCAGGCGGTCAACTCACCCAGCAGTTCCGCGCCGCTGGTCTCCGCAGAGTCCCAGCCGACCTTCATCCGGCCGCAGAACAGCAGGGCGGGGACGGACCGAGCCTGCTGCCCCAGGGCGGCGGCCATGTCGATGTAGCGCTGAAGGTTTTCCTGGGACCGGCTGATTTCCATGGAGTGGAGCTCGATCCAGGGATGCCGGGTCGGCAGATCCTCGATATACGGCCGGGCCGCCAGGCAGTGGGGGCAGCGGGCCGACCAGAAGAAATAGAGATGGACCCGGGACTGGCCGGCGCCATCCGTCTCGGTCCAGGCATAGGGCGCCTGGGCGTGGGCGGCGCCCGGCCAGAAGGCCGCCAGGCAGTACAGCAGGAGCGTCAGGATGCGGACCGCGACCATGGCGGGGATGGGGTGTCAGCGGGGCTTGTGAAAGATATTGCCCACGTACAAGGGAAAATCCCCGGTCCTACGGTCGGCGTAATAGCGCTTCAGCGTGGTGTGAATGGTCCGGAAGGCGATTTCGTTCCAGGGGATGTCCGCCTCGCCGAACAGGGTTGCTTCCAGGCTTTCCTCTCCGGGGTGGAAGTCCAGGTGCAACAGCCGGGCCCGGAACAGCAGATAGACCTGGTTGATGTCCGGTAGGCTGATCATGGTGTAAAGGCCCAGGATCTCCACCCTGGCGCCGGCCTCTTCAAGGGTCTCGCGCAGGGCGCCCTCGGCGGTGGTCTCGCCGTTTTCCATGAATCCGGCCGGCAGGGTCCAGAGGCCGTGCTTGGGCTCGATGGCGCGGCGGCAGAGCAGGATCTTGTCGTCCCATTCCGGCAGGCAGCCCACCACCATCTTGGGATTATGGTAATGCACCATGCCGCAGCCGGGACACACGTGGCGCGGACGGTTGTCGCCGGGGGGAACTTCGACGTGAACCGGGGTGCCGCAATGGGAGCAGAAATTCATGTTTGACGGCTGCAGGACTTTAGGCGAAGTTTGCAGCAACTCCATGACGAGGCATAGGCATCATGCAGAACCGCTGGTGGGTTGATCTGGTGGAACGGTTGCGCCGTGCACGCAGCCCGGCCGAGGTCAATGCCGTGATCGACAGTCTGGAAGACCAATACGACGTATTTTCCGGGCCGGGCCGGGTCAGGCGTTGATCGAACAATTGATGGAGGAGGCGTATCGGCGCCTGAAACAGGTTTCCTGAACGCCGTGCCGATCGGATAGAACAACGTGCATCCCAAATATTACGCCTTGCGCCGCGTCAACCCATACCGCGGTGTGGCCCAGATCGTGGAAGTCGGCGACGCAACCGCGCGCAGCCAGGACGGCGTTACCTGGCACTTGCGGGCGGACGACGGCTCAGGATTGGTGCGTCCGGTGGGGGTATGGGTGGAGGGGGAGGGGTTCAAGCTGGGTCAGCCTGGTGGGCTTGGAGATCTGATCGCGGCCCTGGAAACATCCCCCCCGCTCCCTTTTCCAATATTTGATACCCAGGAGTTGTGGCTGCTCGACCGGGAGCACGGCCTGCCCCTGGCGCTGCTCGCCACCGAACGCGCCGGAGTGCGGCGCGGCGAGCAGCCGGACCCGGAGTGGCTTCCCTTCGTGAAAAGCTACACCGGTTTCCACTCGCCGACCCTGGCCCGGCGGGATGCCACCGCCGCCTCGGGCGTGCGGCACAAGGACACCCTGGCGCGCTGGGTCAACCAGGCCGCGCGGCCCCATCCCATGGCCCAGTGGTTCAACCGGGACCAGGACGGCGCGGGTACCGGCGGCCCGGGTCTGCGACTACCCTATGAATGGCGCAGCCGCCAGATGCCGGCCGAAGCATTTCCAGAACTGCTGGTGAGGGAAACAGGCAATAGTCGACTGGAACAGTCGGTTATTGACGATTATCATGCGTGGCTGGCGCCATTGCTCTTGCTATGGCCCCGACTGAGCAGTGAAACCCGCGCGCGGCTGGAGTTGCAGGCCTGCGACCATCCCCAGTGGCTGGCACGGATCCATCGCCTGCTGCCGATCCAGTTGGATCCGGCCCGCATCCGCGCCGCCCTGGTGGCGGCTCGCCTGGAACAGGCCCGGATGGACGCGGGTAATATGGACCCCCCTTGGCAATGACTTGAACTTTGGTTGATACGCATGCGCCCCTCCCACATCGAAACCATCCTCGACCGCGAATTCGGCAGTTGTCTTGCCGGCCAGCACACCCCTGTCATGCTCTGGGGACCGCCCGGGGTGGGCAAGTCCCAAATCATTGCCGGCATCGCCCGCATGCGCGGGGTGCCCCTCATCGACCTGCGCCTGTCCCAGATGGAGCCCACCGACCTGCGCGGCATCCCGTTCCGCAAGGACAATAACGTGGAGTGGTCGGTGCCCGCCATGCTGCCGGATGCCCGGCGCCACGGCGACGCCGGCATCCTGTTCCTGGACGAGATCAACGCGGCGCCGCCCACGGTGTCCGCCGCCGCCTACCAGCTGATCCTGGACCGGAAACTGGGGGAATACGCGATCCCCGACGGCTGGGCCATCTTCGCCGCCGGAAACCGCCAGGGCGACCGGGGTGTCACCTACGCCATGCCCGCACCCCTGGCAAACCGCTTCACCCACTACGAGGTGGAGGCCAACCTGGACGACTGGGTGAGCTGGGCCCTCAATCACGGCATCGACGAGCGCATCCTGGGTTTCCTGCGGTTCCGGCCCGACCTCCTGTTCAACTACGACGCCGCCCATAACCCGGTGGCCTTCCCCAGCCCCCGCTCATGGGAATACGCACACCGCGCCCTGCAGAAATTCGGCGACCGGCCCGACCTGCTCGCGGACGCCCTCCAGGCCTGCGTGGGCCAGGCCTGTGGCGTGGAGTTGAAGGCCTTCATCGACAACCTGGAGAACCTGCCGGATATCGACGGCATCCTGGACGGCAGCGTCTCCGAGGTGCCCAGGGGCATCGACCTGCAGTACGGCGTCGCGGCGGCCCTGGTGCGGCGCGCCAGGGAACACGCGGGTGACCAGGCCAAGCTCAGCAACATCCTGAGATATGCCCGGCGCTATCCCCAGCGGGAGATGGGCGTCATGCTGGTCACCGACCTGCACCGTGCCGTGGGCAAGCCCCTGTTCGCCGTGCCGGAGTTCGTGGATTGGGCCAACAGCGTGGCGGAACTGATGCTCTACGACTTCAAGCCAACGGCTTGAATGCGGCACGGTGTGAGGACTGAGGCGTGAAAGAATAGTTGTGAAAGAAGACCTGTCCGCCCTGGAAACCAAGCTGGCCGCAGCCCGCACCCGGCTGATCCTGGAGAAGCCCTTTCTGGGCTCCCTGGTCATGCACCTGCCCCTGAAGGCGGCGGACCCCAAGTGGTGCGAGACCACGGCCACCGATGCCCGCAACTTCTATTTCAATCCGGGCTACATCGCCCGCCTGACCCTGGAGCAGACCCAGTTCGTACTGGCCCACGAGGCCATGCATTGCGCACTGTCCCATTTCGCCCGCCGCAACCACCGCCAGAAGCACCGCTGGGACGTGGCCTGCGATTATGCGGTGAACATGATCCTGGACGAAGAGCGCATGCAGGGCCCGGAAAACGCCCTGATGAGCGCGGCCTACCGGGGTTTGACGGCGGAGGAGATCTATCCCCTGCTGCACCAGGACCCGCCCGAGCAGACCCAGGACAAGCACCTGTTCGACAACGAGCCCTCCTCGGAGGGTGGCGAGGGAGAGCCCCAGGAGCAGTCCGAGTCCCAGGACCAGCGGGACGGCCAGAGCGGGGAGTCGGAACCGGAACAACCGGATGACCAAACAGAAAAGGGCGACCAGACGGAGCAGGACGAGGCGGAAAGCGAGCCCCAACAAGCCGGCGCCCGACAGGAAGCGCCGCCACCGCCCGCCGACCCGGACAAGCTGGACGAGCAATGGAAGAGCCGCCTTGCCGCCGCCGCCCAGGCCGCCCGCCAGGCCGGCAAGCTGTCCCAGTCCCTGATGCGTTTCGTCGACGATCTGCTCTCACCGCAGTTGCCCTGGCGCGCCTTGCTGGCCCGCTACATGATGAACGCGGCCCGGGACGACTACAGCTTCCAGCGCACCTCCCGGCGCGAAAGCGACGCCCTGATGCCGCGCCTCTACAGCCAGAGCGTCAATGCGGTGGTGGCGCTGGATACCAGCGGCTCGGTCAGCGAGGACGAATTGCGCGAGTTCCTGTCCGAGATCGACGCCCTCAAAGCACAGGTCCGGGCCAGCGTGACCCTGCACGCCTGCGACGACAAGCTGGATCCCCACGGCCCCTGGCATTTCGCCATGTGGGAGGCGCTGGACCTGCCGGAGGAGATATCTGGCGGTGGCGGCACGGACTTCCGGCCGGTGTTCGAATGGGTCGAGCGGGATCGCATCGGCCCGGACTTGCTGGTGTATTTCACCGATGCCCAGGGAAGGTTCCCGGCAACCGAACCTCCATATCCGGTGGTGTGGCTGGTGAAGGGTAAAGCGGGTGTTCCCTTCGGAATTCGCATCCAGCTCAACTGAAAAAATTGCGTTAAGGCATGAAAAATACCGGGAAAGCCATGACAAATCCCCGGATTTCGTGTCAATGTTGCGCCCTGCTTGTGCCGGTGCAATGTTCTGCGGCCATATGGTTGGGTCATTTGGTTGAAAAATATGGTTGGAATATATCAACCGTTGCGGTGCACCGGATCGACTGGATGGGCGTTTTGATAAATGCTCGTTGGCTTCTCGTCGTAACCGGGCCGAAAGGGCCGGGGCGGGCAAAACGTGGACCGTTTCTAAATGGAGATAAGTGCATGAACAACATTCGTAGAAGTGTGCTGAAAGGTGCAGGGGCGGCCGGGGCCGTGAGCGTGGCGGTGGCGGCGGGGCTGCTGACGCCGACATCGGCCTTTGCGGCCTGGAACAAGGCCGGCTTTGAAGCCAGGGATTTGTCTGGGGCGCTGGGTGGCGTGGGCGCCTCCAACGCGTCGGCGAGCGGCGACATCACGGTGAAGGCCCCCGACATTGCCGAGAACGGCGCGGTGGTGCCCGTGGAGATCACCTCCAACATCCCTGGCACGGACCACATCATCATCCTGGGCGAAAAGAACGTGCAGCCGCTGATCGCCGACTTCGAGCTGTCGAACGGCGCGGAAGGCTTCATCTCCACGCGGATCAAGATGGCCAGCACGGCGAACGTGACGGCGATCGTGAAAGCCGGGGGCAAGGTCTACAAGGCCTCGAAGGAAGTGAAGGTCACCATCGGCGGCTGCGGCGGCTGAGCGAAGCCCGAGCCCCGAAAGCAACCCGACAAGACAGACAGGAGAAGCAAGATGGCAGAACCGATGAAGATCCGCGCCTCGATGAGCGGAGACGTAGCCGAAGTGAAGTGCCTGATGAACCACCCGATGGACACGGGCTTTGTGAAGAGCTCGAAGACGGGTCAGCTGATCCCGGCGCACCACATCACCAACGTGGTGGCGACGGTGGGCGGGAAGACGGTGCTGGACGCGCAGTGGGGCGGCGGCATCTCGAAGAACCCGTACCTGGCGTTCAAGGTGAAGGGTGCCAAGGCCGGGGACAAGGTGACGATCGCCTGGGAAGACAACACCGGCGACAAGAACTCCGCCGAAGCCACCATCGGCTGAGTCTTTCCCACCTGAAAAAAGCCGGACCTGGGTCCGGCTTTTTTTATCGCTTCCTAGGCACCCTCGCCGACGAACGGGTTGGTCCGGCGTTCCTGGCCGAATGTGCCCATGGGCCCGTGGCCGGGGATGAACGCCACGTCGTCGCCCAAGGGAAACAGCTTGGCGCGGATGCTGTGGATCAATGCCCGGTGGTCGCCCCGGGGAAAGTCGGTGCGGCCGATGCTGCCTTTGAACAGGACATCGCCGACGAAGGCATGGCGGCTCAGGGGTTCGAAGAACACCACATGGCCCGGCGTGTGGCCGGGGCAGTGGATAACCTGAAGCCGGATATCTCCCAGCGAGACCGTGTCGCCATCGTCCAGCCAGTGGTCCGGGCGGAACGGGGCGCTGGGGGGGAAACCGAACATCTGGGCCTGGGTCGGCAACAGGTCCAGCCAGAAGGCGTCTGCCTCTTGGGGGCCGTAGATGGGGAGTTGCCGTAACCTGGCCAGTTCCGGGGTGCCGCCCACATGGTCCAGGTGGGCATGGGTGAGCAGGAGCTTCTCCAGGGTGACGCCGGCCTTGTCCACGGCGGCCAGCAGGTCGTCGACATCGCCGCCGGGATCGATCAAGGCCGCGCGGCCGGTGTTTTCGCACCAGACCAGTGAGCAATTCTGCTGGTATGGGGTGACGGGGTGGATGGAAAATCGCATGGCGCGAGTATAGCGAGGGAAGGCGGGGAGTCACGGTGATCGGTCTGTTGCAGCGAGTCAGCGAAGCGGCGGTGTTGGTGGGCGGCCGGATGACAGGCGAGATCGGCCCGGGCCTCCTGGTGTTCGTCGCAATAGAGAAGGGCGACGGCGAGGCCCAGGCGGACCGCCTGCTGGATCGCCTGCTGAGCTACCGGGTGTTCGCCGACGGCGCGGGCCGGATGAATCTGGACCTGCGGCAGATGGGCGGCGGCCTGCTCCTGGTGTCCCAGTTCACGTTGGCGGCGGATACCCACAAGGGCACCCGGCCCAGTTTCTCCTCCGCTGCGCCGCCGGATCTGGGGCGGCGCCTGTTCCAATACCTGGTGGACCGGGCGCGCCGCCTGCACCCCAAGTTGGCGACGGGTGAATACGGCGCGGACATGCAAGTGAGCCTGGTGAACGACGGCCCGGTGACCTTCTGGCTTCAGGTCAGGAACGGGTAGTCGGTGTAGCCCTGTTCGCCGCCGCCATAGAAGGTGGCCGGGTCCGGTGTATTCAGGGGCGCATTGCGGCGAAAGCGTTCAGGCAGGTCGGGATTGGCGATGAAGGGAACCCCGAAGGCGACCAGGTCCGCCTTGCCTTCCCGGATGACGGCGCTGGCCCTGGCTTTGTCGTAGCCCCCGTTGGTCATGAAGATGCCGTGCCAGATCCCGCGCAACGCCAGCGGATCGAAATAGGGGCCGGCGGCCCCGGGGGTGTCCTTGCCCAGTTCCGTCACGTGCAGGTAGGCCAGGTCGTAGCGGTTGAGCAGTTCCGTCACCCGAAAGAAGGTGGTTTCCGGATCGGAATCGCGCATGTCGTTGAATGGATTGATCGGCGACAGCCGCACGGCGACCCGACGCTCGCCCCACACCCCGCATGCCGCGTCCAGGACCTCCAGCAGCAGCCGTGCGCGGTTGTCGATGCTGTCACCGTAGGCATCGTTGCGCCGGTTGCTTCCATCCCGCAGGAACTCGTCCAGCAGGTAGCCGTTGGCGGCGTGGATCTCGACGCCGTTGAAGCCCGCGGACAAGGCGTT
This sequence comes from uncultured Pseudomonadota bacterium, assembly GCA_963713085.1. Taxonomy (GTDB): domain Bacteria; phylum Pseudomonadota; class Gammaproteobacteria; order Burkholderiales; family Thiobacillaceae; genus PFJX01. Next base: position 28,974 of record CAVQKQ010000010.1, read on the forward strand.
CATGGCCGCGACGCGGTAGGCCGAGACAATGCCGGGCAGCTCATCGGTTTCCAGGGCGCGCGGAGTGATAAACGCCTTGGATCCGTGGTAGGTGGATGCCTCGCCGGCCGGTTTGATGGCCGAGGGCGCGACCGGCGGTTGGCCATCGGCCTGAAGGTCCGGGTGGGAGATTCGGCCCACATGCCACAGTTGGCAGAACATCTTGCCGCCGGCCCCATGGACCGCGCCGGCAACTTCGGCCCAGCCGGCCGTCTGGGCGCCGTTCCAAATCCCGGGGGTGAAGGGGTAGCCCACCGCTTGTGGCGAGATGCAGGTGGCCTCGCTGATGATCAGGCCGGCGCCCGCCCGTTGTCGGTAATACTCGGTGTTCAATGGCTGGGGTATGCCTTCGCGGCTGGAACGATTGCGCGTCAACGGGGCCATTACCAAGCGGTTGTTGAGGGTATGGGGGCCGATATCGAGGGTGCTGAACAGGGTCTGCATGGCTATCAGGCGCGCCTTGGGTATCCGGTGAACGATGCGTTAGCCTATCGCCCTTGAACACATCGCGCCATCCCATGAATCCGCCCACGCCGCCCACCGCATTCCTGGCCATTTCCAACCAGTGTCCCCACTGCCAGTCGGTTCTGGCCGGGTTGGTCGAATTGGTGAAGCAGGGGCGCATCGGTCGTCTGGAAATCATGAATATCCAGGCCCAGGCCGAGCAGGCACGGGAAATGGGGATTCGATCCGTGCCCTGGATACGCATCGGGCCCTTCGAACTCACCGGCGCCCATTCCCCGGCCGAGTTGGCGACCTGGGTGGACAGGGCCGGCGAGCCGCAAGGCTTGGCCGATGCCTTTCATGACCTGCTCAAGCAGGGCCGCCTGAGTCAGGTGCTGGTCATGATCAGGCAGGACCCAAGCCGGCTGGCCGCGGTATTGCCGATCCTGGCCAATCCCGAAGCGAGCATCAATGTGCGCCTGGGGGCCGGCGCGGTGTTCGAGGAATATGCCGGTACCGCCGCCTTGGCGTCGTTGGTACCCGCGCTGGTCGGGCTGGCGGGGCATGGCGATGCCCGAATCCGGGCCGATGCCTGTTATTGCCTGGGATTGTCCAGGCATGAGTCGGCCAGGCAGGCCCTGACGTCCGGCTTGAAGGATATGGATGGGGAGGTAAGGGAGATCGCCGCCGAGGCGCTCGAGGCCCTGGAACTGCACCACTGATCAGCCCATCTGGGTAGCGGCCGGCATCCCGTAGGTGATGCTGAGGTACGCGCTATCCTATTGAGTACATTGAACTAATTGACAATATTAGTAAATAAGAACATTATGCCGCCTATGAATATTGGCCTGCTGTTCCCATAACTTGATCTTTGGAGATTGCCATGAAAACCTCGCTCGTTACGCTGTTCGCGGCGCTTCTTGCCGTGTCCGTTTCATCCTTCGCCGGTGATGCCGCACTTGGCAAGCAAAAGGCCGCCGCGTGCGTCGCCTGCCACGGCAATGACAGCTATCCCGGAATCTTTTTCACCCTGCAACTGGCCGGACGCAACGCCGACAAGTTGACGATCAAATCGATGAAGTACAAGACCGGCAAGATCATCCAGCCCATCATGAACATGTCGGTTTCGTTTTTCACCGAAAAGGACCTCGAGGACATCGCCGCCTACTACCAGTCCCTGGGCAAACCGGCGTTTACGTCACCGCTGATCCATATCAAGACCGACGATGACGAAGACAATGCACCGGCCCCCTACGTCTATCCCTACGCGCGGTAACTCGACAGCATGGGGCGCATGGTTCTGAGCCGGGCCAAGGTTTATGACCCGATCCTCAGGACCATTCACGCCTGGAACGGGTTGGCCGTCCTGCTGCTGCTGATAGGCGGCGAGGCGGCCGAATGGCTGAAATTCACGCCTGAGGCGGTTTCCCTCTGGCGATTTCATGTCTGGGCCGGCTATGCCCTGATACTCGGGCTGGCGGCCCGCCTGGCCTGGGGCTTGAACGGACCACGCTATGCCCACCTGTCCGAGTTCTGGCAACCCCACGCCTGGATCACCGCGCTGCGCACCCGTCGCCTGTTCGTCGAGCCGAACCGACTGGGACATCACCCGCTCGCCGCGGCGGTATTCATTCTTTTTTACCTGATCCTGCTGATCCTGGCGGCGACGGGCCTGGCCCTGGCCGCGATCGATCAGGGCATCGGACCCCTGTATCCGTGGCTGGGCCACGACGTGGCCATGAAGGCCTTGTTCAAGGCGCCCCATGCCTTCCTGTATGACTTTGTGCTGGGCTTCGTGGTGCTGCATATCGGGGCGCTGATCCTGCACGAATCGCGCCATGACATCCCCATCGCCCAGGCGATGGTGAGCGGTTACCAATACGTGGAGGAGAAGCAAGAGTGAGAAAAGCCCTTTTTCTTACCGCCGCGGTCTCCATGGCCGCCCAAGCGGACAGTCACCAACAGGTGCTGGCCGGGTTGACCGCCCAGGCGGGGCAGCCTTCCATCAGCCAGGGGGAGAAGCTGTTCCGGGGCAAGTTCAGCGGCGGTAAATCCGCCGAGTCCTGCACCGATTGCCATAGCCCCGATCCCAGGATACCTGGGCGGCATATCAAGACCCACAAGGTCATCGACCCCATCGCCCCGGTGGCCAACCGGGACCGCTTCACCGATCCGGCCAAGCTGGAAAAGTGGTTCCGGCGCAATTGTCCCGAGGTGCTGGGCCGCGCCTGCACACCCCAGGAAAAAGCGGATTTCGCGGCGTACATGATCTCGGTCAAGTGAGTCTGTAATGGGCATAACCTGGAAAAATCTGCTCACACTGGTCCTAACCGTGGGGGGGGTTGCCATGTGGATCGTCCAGGCCCCCGCCGACGATGCGGCCGTTTTTTCCATGCCCGCCGGCAAGACCTACGTGAGCGAGTGCGGCAGTTGCCACACGGCCTATGCCCCCGGTTTCCTGCCGGCCCGCTCCTGGGATAAGTTGATGGACGGTTTGGCGGACCATTTCGGCGAGGATGCGGTGCTGGACGAACCCCATCACCTCGCCATCCTGAAAGACCTGGAGACCCTGGCGGCGGACGGGATCTACGCCACCATGATCATGCGCCGCATCAATGCGGCAATCACACCGACCACCGCCCCGCTGCGCATTACCGAGACCGGATTCTTCAAATACATGCACGACGAGGTACCGGCGTCCATCTGGAAACGCAGGGAAATCGGCAGTCCCGCCAATTGCGGTGCCTGCCATATCCGCGCCAACGAAGGGCGCTACGGCGAGAGAGAAGTCCGTATTCCCCCCGAGTGAAAAGCCGGGCCGGTTTTGATCAATCGCCGAACAGGCGATCCAACTCGGATCCCTCGCCTCCGGGGGCGCGATCCTCCGTTCCGCCGCCGAACAGATCCTCCAGGGTCTGGCGTTCGTTTCCGCGGGGGGCCATTGCTTCCCGATACGCCCCGGCGCGCGGCTGGAACCAGTCGCAGAAGTTGGCACGGGTCTTGTCCTTCACCTCTTCCGCCATGGGCTCGCGGCATTGCTTGGCCTTGCTGGTGTCGTGGTGGCGGCACATGCGGCAGACATGCAGTTCGGCATGGCAGGCCAGGCATTCGGCGCGCCGGCCCAGGGGCAGGGGCAGCGCCTTCAGACTGGCGCCGCATTTCCAGCACAACAATGTCTCGTCACGCGTCTCGCTCATGTCCGGCTCCCAGGGTGAAAATAGCGACCATGATAAGCATGGACCCGCCGACCATCACCCTGGACGAGCTCATCGCCCGCCATGACGCCTTGCTGCTGGACGCCTATGGTGTGCTGGTGAGCCTGGACGGGGCCTTGCCCGGAGCGCCCGGCCTCATCGACTATCTCAACCGCAGCGGCAAGCCGTACTGGATACTCAGCAATACCGCCGCCCGCCTGCCGGAATCCGCGTCCGTGCGGTACCGGGGTTTCGGCCTGGATATCCCCGCTGAGCGCATCTTGACTTCTGGAGTGCTGTTGGCCGCCCATTTTCTGGAGCGGGCGTGGACTGGAAGGCGTTGTGCGGTGCTGGGTCCGGCGGATAGCCGGGTTTATGTCGAACGGGCTGGCGGCATCCCGGAGGGCTGGGATGATGACTTCGAGATTCTGGTGTTGGCTGACCAAGCCGGTTTCCCAATGCCGGAGGCCGTGGATGCGGTTATCTCGCGCTTGTTCGCCCGCATGGATGCCGGCCTGGAAACGCCTTTGCTGCTGCCCAATCCGGACCTGATTTACCCCACCGGCGCGGGCTACGGTATCACCGCCGGCAGCCTGGCGCTGATGATCGAAGCCATCCTGGCGCGGCGCTACGGCGACTCTCCGGCCTGCCGTTTCACACGTCTGGGCAAGCCCCATCCCGCCTTGTTCCAGGAAGCGGTCCGGTGCTCGGGCAGCCGCAATCCGGTGATGATCGGCGATCAACTGGAGACCGACATCGCCGGCGCCCAGGCCTCCGGCATCGCCTCGGCCTTGCTCGCCGGGGGCGTATCACGGGGCATCTCCCCGGCGGACGGCCCACGGCCCACCTGGCTGCTGCCCAGCCTGGCTTTGAAGAGGGTTTGATATGGCCTTCGCACTGATCGTCATCGGCGACGAGATCCTTTCCGGCAAGTGCCAGGACGGGCACTTTCCCAAGCTGCGCGAGCTGCTGGCGGCGCGCGGCCTGGAACTGGCCGCCATGCATTACCTGAGCGACGACCGGCCGCGCCTGACCCGGGCCCTGGCCCAGAGCTTCGCCGGTGAAGACGACGTGTTCTGTTGCGGCGGCATCGGCGCCACGCCGGACGACCATACTCGCCAGGCCTGCGCCGCCGCCCTGGGCCGGCCCCTGGAATTCAACCCCGAGGCCCAGGCCCTCATCGCCAGTCACCTGGCGGAGATCGATCAGCCCCTGACCCCGGAGCGGCGGCGGCTCGGCGAACTGCCCGCCGGGGTGGAACTGATCCCCAACTCCTACAACCGCATCCCCGGGTTCTCCGTGCAGCGCCACCATTTTCTGCCCGGCTTTCCGGTCATGGCCTGGCCCATGATGGAATGGGTGCTGGAGACCTATTACCGGCCGCTGTTCGGCACCCGCGGCGAGATCGAATTGGGCATGCGGGTGGTCGGCCTCAACGAGGGCACCCTTACTCCCCTGTTCGACCGGATCGAGGCCGAGTACCCCGGGGTGCGCATCTTCAGTCTGCCGCGCATCGATCCGGCACGGCGATTCAGGTACGAGATCGAGATGGGCACCAAGGGCCGGTCCCCCCAGGTGGAGGCAGCTTTTGACCGGCTCCGGACGGGCGTCATCGAACTGGGCGGAGAGATACTGCCCGATCAGCTGGCGTCCGGGACGGCGTCGGAACGGTAGCGGCAGTAGGTTTCGCGCAGTCCGAACGAGGCCAGCCAGCCGATGGCGGCGAAACCAAGCAGCACCCAGATCCCTGCCTGATAGCGGGCCAGGGGGGCCATCGGGGCCATTGCCGTCCCGTTGCCGGCATGATCGATGGCCCAGCCCACCAGGGGTTGCAGGACGGCCGCGCCGAGGAAGGCGCCGGTATTCACCAGACTGGTGGCCATGCCGGATTGGATATGCAGGTTCACTTCCTTGGCGCAGGCCCAGGTGAGAGTGAAGCCCGAGGCGCCCAGACCCATGCAGATGAACAGGCCATGGCTCCAGCCGGTGGCCAGGTGCCAGCCCAGGGCAAGGGGCAGCCAGCACGCCAGATAGAGGGCGCCGGTCAGCAGGATCACGGGTTTGCGCCGGCCCAGCCGGTCCGACAGGGTGCCGATGAAGAAGGCCCCCAGGGCGAAGGCGGCCAGCAGCAGGGAGGTGTGGGCGGTGGCCAGTGCCCGGTCCCAGCCGTGTCCCTGGGTCAGGAACGGAACCGCCCAGAGCCCTGCAAATGCAAACAGGGAGCCGGCTATGCCCAGGTTGACGAAGAACCCGGGCCAGGTGGCCAGGTTGCCGGCCACTCGCAGCAGACCGTCGTACCAGTGCCCGTCATGGGGCGGGTGGGCGGCCTTGCCTTCCATTTCCCGCAGGCTGGGCAGCCCCATCTGGGTTGGGTTGTCCCGCACCAGCCACCAGGTAAGACCTGCCAGGAGCAGGGAGGCCAACCCCACCGCCTGGAACACGCCGCGCCAGGATACATAACCCAGGACCCAGGCCAGTGGGGAAGCGGCCAGCAGGGCGCCCAGGTTGCCCAACAGGATGGTGAGTCCGGACAAGGTGCCGAACCTGCCTTCGCTGAACCAGGCGGCATTGAGCTTGAGCAGGGCGATGAAGGTGACGGATACCCCCAGGCCCACCAGCAGGCGCCCGGCGGAGGCCAGGGCGAAGCTTTCGGCCATGCCGAACAGGAGGGCGCCGATGCCCGCCACCACGCCGCCGGCCGCCACGATGCGGCGCGGTCCCAGGGTGTCGGCCAGCACCCCGGTGGGGATCTGCATCAGGGTGTAGACGTAGAAGTAGGTGCCGGCCAGGCTCCCCAGGGCGGTGGCGTTGATATGGAAGGCTTGCTGCAGGTCGCCGGCGATGGCGGCCGGCGCGAAGCGATGAAAGAAGGACAGCACGTAGGCGGCCGCCACCACGGCGAAGGCTGTCCAGCGCAGGCGTTGCAGGCGGCGGTACTGGTCAGGGGTCAGCATGGATTCAGGCAGGCCACAGGGGCGCCTCATCCATCAGGGCGATCTGTTCCCGCAGTTCCAGGATGCGCTCCTGCCAGTAATGCTGGGTGTTGAACCAGGGAAAGGCGGCGGGAAAGGCGGGATCGTCCCAACGCCGGGCCAGCCAGGCGGAATAGTGGAGCAGGCGCAGGGTGCGCAGGGCCTCGACGAGGTACAGCTCGCGAGGGTCGAACTCGTGGAAGTCCTCGTAGCCGGCCAGCACTTCCGCCATCTGGTGGACCATGGCGCCCCGGTCGCCGGAGAGCAGCATCCAGAGGTCCTGCACCGCCGGCCCCATGCGACTGTCGTCGAAGTCGACGAAATGGGGACCCTCGTCGGTCCATAAAACGTTGCCGGCATGGCAGTCGCCGTGGAGGCGAAGGTAGGCGACATCGCCGGCCCGCTCGTAGCAGCGCCGGACGCCCTCCAAGGCCTGGGCCGAGACGCCTTCCCAGATCGGATTCAGATCCGGCGGCAGCCAGTTCCCTTCCAGGAGGAAGCGGCGCGGCTCCTCGCCGAAGCTGGCCAGGTCCAGGGTCGGGCGCTGGGTGAACGGAGCCAACGCGCCCACGGCATGGATGCGCCCGATGAAGCGGCCCATCCAGGCCAGGGTTGCGTCGTGCTCGAACTCCGGCATGCGGCCGCCGTGCCGCGCGTAGAGCGCGAAACGGAATCCGCCGTGGTTGTGCAGGGTGGCCCCGTCCCCCAGGATCAGGGGCGGCACCACCGGGATCTCACGCTCGGCCAGTTCCCGCGTGAAGTCGTGTTCCTCCAGGATGGCGGCGTCGGACCAGCGGCCGGGGCGGTAGAACTTGGCGACCAGGGGCGGGCCGTGTTCCATGCCCAGTTGATAAACCCGGTTCTCGAAGCTGTTGAGGGCGAGCAGGCGTCCATCGCCATGCGGCCCAACGCTGTCGAGACAGTCCAGGATCAGGTCGGGTGTGAGGTTGCTGTAGGGGCGCGGCATGCCCGGTATTGTAGGGCCCGGGCGCAGCGAGCCTGCAGGAAAGCCCGCATGCCGCTACACGCGGGGTTCCGTTTCATGCGGCTTATTTTTTGGTGCCGCAGGTGTTGACGCCGACCAGGGTATAGGCCGGGCACCAGCGCATCAGCGCGGTGGCGATGGGCACGATGCCGATCAGGCCGAAATATCGGGCGTTGCCTTCTAGGATGAATAACAGGCTCAGCAAGGCCAGGCCCAGGATGATGCGGATGATGCGGTCCGCGCCGCCGACATTTGCTTGCATGATGCTCCTTCATTGGTGGGTGGTGGGAACGCTGCTCCCGAGGGGAACGGCGACAGGCTATTACGTTGTGCGGGTCGGCATCTGTGACTATGGTTACATAACCAATCTAGTCGGGATTCGCGCCCCGTAAAGTTGGGATATGGGTGGTTTTGTAGGGGTAAATCAGGTTAACCCCGATGTCATTACTGGAATCCGGACTATAAGCTACAGCGATTTGTAGAGATGCCTGGACCCACGGGAGTACTGGTAATGAGCAATGCCGCTGCCAACGCGGAAATTTCCCCCGATATGCTGAGGGCCTTGGATTGGGTGCCGGCCATGATATGGGTCACCGGCCACGATGGTGCCTGCATCCACGTGAATAGCGCCTGGCAGGAATTCACCGGCCGCAAGCTGGACGAATGCCTGGGCGACGGGTGGTTGAACGCGATGCATCCGGAAGACGCAGCGGCCTGGCCCGATCAGGTCGGGATGGCGATGCGGTCGGGGCAGCCGTTCAATATTGAATGCCGCCTGAGACGCCGGGACGGGCGTTATCGCTGGCTCATGAAGAACGGCCATCCCTATTCCTCCGCCAATGGCCGGATGCTCGGCTATATCGGTTGCTGCATGGATGTGACCGGACATAAACAGGCGCTGGAGTCCTTGCGCCAGGCCGGCGCCAAGCATCGCTCGGTCCTGTCCAACCTGAAGGATGCGGTGGGGATCATTGAAGACTTCCTGCGCACCGAACAGCCGGGAGCCGCACACCACATCGACGACCGGCTCACCCCGAGGCAACGGGAGATCCTGCATCTGATCGCGCGGGGATATGCCACCCGCGAAATAGCCACCCAACTGCATGTCAGTGTAAAGACCGTCGAAAGCCATCGCGCCCAGCTCATGCAGCGCCTCAACATCCACGATGTGGCGGGCCTGACCCGCTATGCCATCCGCACCGGCCTGCTGACGCCCGAGTAAGGGCAGGAGAGCCTCCGGCCCTCAGCCGCCGCCGGCCAACCTGGCCAGGGCGGACGCCGAAAGGACCCGCACGCGTTCCCGTCCCAGGCTTACGTGGCCCTGCTCCTCGAACTGCTTCAACAGGCGGGAGACGATTTCCCGCACGCTGCCCAGTTCGTCCGCGATGGCCTGGTGGGATACCGCGATGATCGGCCCCCGCTCGACCAGCCAGGCCGCCAGGCGCCGGTCCAGCTTGCGGAAAGCCACTTCCTCCACCTGCTGCATGAGCCCGGTCAGCCGCTCCGCGAACAGGCTGAACACGGCTTCGCGGAAGGGCGGGTGTTCCGCGGTCAGGTAGACGAACAGGGATCTGGGAAGAGCCAGGGCGGCCACTGCGGTTTCCGCCACGCCCGTGGCGGGATATGCATCGCCGCCCAACAGGCAGCTCACCGTGACGATGCACAGTTCGCCCGGATGCACGCTGTAGAGGCGGATCTCGCGACCGTTTTCGGCACGCTTGCTCACCTTGATCCGGCCCTCCAGAACCAGGGGCAGCGCCTGGCAGGACATGCCCCGGTCGAACAGCAGGGTGCCGGCCGGGGCTTGCATCGGCCGGGCCTGGTGCGCCACTTCCCGTGCCAGGGGTTCGGGCAGCCGGGTCAGTGCCGGGAAACAGGTCTCCAGGAGGGGATTCATTAGGTTTCGCTGGGAGGGACCGGGCTTGCCGCCACGGCAGCGATCCGCGCCGCGCGGATCGCGCCGGGAATGGCCGCCGGTTCCACCTGCCCGGCGATGATCCCGGCCTGGACCGCGCGTGCCGCCGCCAGGGCCCCGCGCAAACGGTCCGCCTGGGGATAGGGGCGCTGCCTGTACCCTTCGCGGCCATGGAAATCGGCGGCGCAGGCGGCGAGGAACTCCTCGAACCGTTCCGGACGGCGGAAGGCATCCACCCGCTCCAGCAGTTCCACCACCGTGGCGGGGCGTAATTCCAGGGCGCGATGCACATTGCCGTGATCCCGCGCCACCAGCAGCGCCAGGTCGCGGCATTCGGCCGGCGCCCGCAAGCGCTCGCATACGCTCCGGACCAGGGCGATGCCGCGCCCCTCGTGGCCGTGGTGGCTGGGCCAGTGTTCGGACGGCGTGGTGCCCTTGCCCAGGTCGTGGAGCAAGGCCGCCCAACGGACGGGCAGGGACAGGCCGTGCCGGGCGGCCTCGTCCACCACTTGCATGATGTGGTCGCCGGTATCCACCTCTGGGTGATGCTCGGGGGGCTGGGGAATCCCGAACAGGCGGTCGATCTCGGGCAGCAGCCTGGCCAACGCGCCGCAGTCCCGCAGCACCCGGAACATACGGGAGGGGTTGGCTTCCATCAGTCCCCGTGCCAGTTCCTGCCAGACCCGTTCCGGTACCAGGGCGTCCACTTCCCCATCCGCCACCATCCGGCGCATCAGGGCCAAAGTGTCGGGAGCCACGGAGAAGTCAGCGAAGCGGGCGGCGAAGCGGGCAACCCGGAGTATGCGCACGGGGTCTTCGCCGAAGGCATCGGACACGTGGCGCAGCAGCCGGGATTCCAGATCCGCCAGCCCGCCATAGGGGTCGATGATCCGGCCGTCCTCGGTCTCGGCCATGGCGTTGATCGTAAGATCGCGCCGTTTCAGGTCCTCCTCCAGGCTCACGTCCGGCGCCGCGTGGACCGTGAAGCCCTTGTAGCCCCGGGCCGTCTTGCGCTCGGTGCGGGCCAGGGCATATTCATCGTGGGTCTCGGGATGCAGGAATACCGGGAAATCCTTGCCCACCGGCTGGAACCCCAGGGCGGTCATTTCCTCCGGCGTGGCCCCCACCACCACATAGTCGTGGTCCTGGACCGGCCGCCCCAGGAGCCGGTCGCGCACCGCCCCCCCCACCGCGTAGACCTGGATATGGGATGGCATCCTCATGGCGGCTTCAGCGTCCGGCCCTGGGCACGATAATGGCCGTAGTGGCGCCGGGGATCGGCTTCCCGCAGATAGCCGATCACGGTCTCCAGGGCGGTCGGCTGGCCGAACAGCGGAGGATAGCCGGCGGGGCAGACGTTGTCGGTGAGCATGGCGTAGTGGTTGTCCCGGGTCATGATCTTGGCGCCGGGCTTCAGTTCCATGATGCGGGCGAACCAATAGGAGGCCGATCGGCCCAGGGGGATGACGGCGCGCTTCAGGCCCAGCGTCCGGGCGGTCAGTTTCACCAGTTCGGCTAGCGTGTAGACCTTGGGCCCGCACAGGTTGTAGCGCTGGCCGTAGGTCTCCGGCAGGGCCAAGGCGTCGGCGAAGGCGTGGGCCACGTCGCCCACGTAGACCGGCTGGAAACGGGCATGGGCGCCGGCCAGGGGCACGACGGGGGCCAGCTTCATCAAGTCGGCGAACAGGGACAGGAAGCTGTCCCCGGGACCGAAGATCACGGAAGGGCGGAACACGGTGATGTTGAGTCCGGGATGGCCGCCGGTCCGGGCCGCCATGACCAGCGCTTCCCCGGCGGCCTTGGAACGTTGGTAGCCGCTGAGAGACGCGGCATCGGCCCCCAGTGCGCTCATGTGCAGCAGGCGGTCCACATTACTGGCTTGGCAGGCCGCGATGACTTTGCGCGGCAGTTCCACGTGGGCCTGCCGGAAGCTGCCGCGCCGGCTGCGGGAATGATCCGCCCCGCCGGGGGCGGTTTCATGCAGGATACCCACCAGGTTTATGACGGCGTCCATGCCGTCAAAGAGACGTTCCAGAGCTTCCGGATCATGGATGTCGCACTCGACGATTTCCACCGTGGGCAGCACGATCAATTTCTTCACGGTCTCGCGCCGGCGGGCGGGGACGCGGACCCGGTAGCCGCGTGCCGCCAGTTCATTCACCAGGTGGTGGCCGACGAAGCCGCCGCCGCCCAGGACGCAGATGTGGTTGAGCTTCATGTTCGATTCAGTCAGGTGAGGCTAATCGCCGGGGATCACAGGTTGGGATTGTAGGGCCTGCCTCAGTCGGCTTGGGGCGCGGTTTCATCCTCGGCGGCCGGTTGGTCGGCACCCTCCCGGGCCGGAACGGTGCCGAGGCGGTCCTTGAGCCTGAGAGTTTCGCCGCCGAAACGCTGGCGATAAAACATGGCATTGGTGAGGACCTTCTTGACGTATTCCCGCGTCTCCGAGAACGGGATGCCCTCCACATAGACGGCGCCTTCCAGGGGGACGCTGGCCTGCCATCTGCGCGCCCGGCCCGGCCCGGCGTTGTAGCCGGCGCTGGCCAGCACCGGCGACTGGTCCAGGCTGTCGTAGATGCGCTTGAGGTAATAGGTGCCGAAGCGCAGGTTGGTTTCCGGTTTGTTCATGGTGGCCTGAGCCTTGCGGCCCAGGCCCAGTTCCTTGGCGATCCATTTTGCCGTGGCGGGCATGATCTGCATCAATCCCTTGGCGCCCGCGCCGGAACGGGCATAGTCCACGAAGCGGGATTCCTGCCGGATCAGGCCGTAGATCCAGGCTTCGTCCAGGCCGTTTTCCTGGGCGTAGGCGGTGGCCAGATCCCGGTAGGGGGTGATGTAGCGCAGGTCGAAATTATGCAGTTCACGGGTCTGATCCGCCGTGATGATGGCCCGGTCGTGCCATTTCGCGCGCAATGCCAGTTCGGCGGCGGCCAGAAGATGGCGATCGTCAGCGTTGCGCAGGGCCCAGCGCCATTCCGCCTCGGCGTCGGCATTCAAGCCCATGTCGTGGAGCAGCAAGGCCCGCTGGAGGCCCGTGTTCGCTTCCGCCTCCTTCAGATCGTCCGGCGTGACCAGGTAGTTTTGCGGGCGGGATTCCAGGCGGGGAGGGAGTTCCTCCGTCGCCAGTTGGCCGTAATAGCCGATGTCCTGGGAGAGCTGGGCGAACAGGACATTGGCGGGATAGATCGCGTTCAGGCTCTTTAGTGCGCGGGCCTTCCAGTAGCGCCATACCGGTTCATCCCGGAGCGGCGCGGGCATGGCCTGGATGGCCTGGTACACCTCGACCCAAAGCCCGGCGCGCAGGGCCGCGCGGGTTTTCCACAAGGCCTGGGCCTCGCTCAGGGAAGGGCCCGCCTGCCTGAACCAGTCCATGGCGCGGGCATCGTGAGCGCGCGCCGCGTGCATGGCGATCTGGCCCCAGCCGTAGCGCTGTTCCGCCTCGCTGTATTTTGCCTGGTGGGTTTCCCAGATCTGGGCGGCGTAGCCCGCGTCCTGTTTGGCGATGCCCGTCAGGGCGAACAGGGCGGCCTCCCGTTGGCCACGTCCGGGTGCGGCTTCCTGGATCAGGGCCAGGGGGGTCTTCGCCGCCCGGGTAAGGGCGTTCGCGTCCATGCGCGTGTCTTCCGGCAGTTGCTCGTTCACCTCCCGCGCCAGGCGCAGGTTGCCGCCATCCAGGGCCAGGCGCAGGCGCGCGAGCCGTTCCTCGGTGCCCAACACGCCTTTGTCCGCCAGGGCGCTGAAAAGCGGGTCGCAGGCGGAAGGCAGATCCCTATGGGTAAGCCATAAATCCAGGCCTTCACCCTGCACGGTCCGGTCGCCATCCTGGAGGCGGGCGCGCATCTCGAAGCAGACCAATTCCTGATCCGGCTTCGGGATGGCCCGGTAATAGGTCCGGAAGTCGGTCCAATCCTGGTTGCGCCCATACTGGCGCGCCAGGTCGCCGCGCAATCGATCGGCCAGGGGGCCATCGGGAAAACGGGCGATGAAACGGCTCAAGTCCTCGGGCGTGGGGTTGCCCGACTTCATGCGCCAATATTGCAGGTAGGGACTGAGCAGGGAGTCGGAAGGGACCTTCGCGGCGAATGTTTCGAATCGTTCGAAGCGGCCCTTCTGGTACGCCTCCCGGGCGGTCAGGAAGTCCGATTTCTCGGAGGCCTGGGCGAGCGGCGCGATCAGCAGCAACAGGTAAATCAGAAAGCGGTGGTGCACACTTTTCCTGGTCTTGGAAAAGGGCGCACTGTAACCGGAGCGGCGCCGGGCATTCAAACCCGGCATCTATTGGTCAATATCTTTCCGCCAGGCTGACGTTGACATTCACCGTTACGCTGCGGCCCGGGTCGTAAGGCATGAACGTGTTGTACTCGTGCCCCTGATAGCGGTAGGTCACGTTGTAGCCGGTGAGCCGCTGGCTCCAGTTGTCCACGGTGCGGCAACGCTGTTCATAGACCGGCCGTTCATAGCCTCCGGGGTCCCGGGCGTCCCGGTCGGTGTTGTTACCGATGACCGCGCCGGTGGCCGCGCCGACCGCCGTGGCGACCGTCCTGCCGCCGCCCCTGCCGATCTGATTGCCAAGGATGCCGCCGACGATGGTGCCGAGTACCGTGCCGCCATAGGTCCGGTCACGGCCCACGGTTTCGTAGCCGACCTTCTCGTCCCAGCACTCGTGCTTGGGATCGTTGACGTTTTCATAGACCGGGGTGCTGGAGACGACCCGGGCGGTGTCCTGGAATCCGGCGGCATTGGCATTGCTCATGTTCAGCAGGCCAAGCAGCAGAGCCGGCGCGGCGAGTTTGATCGCGGTTTTCATGATCGATTCCTTCCTCTTGTTTGAAATGGGTAATCCGTGGTTAACGGTGACGGCCGTTCCGATCGGGGCCGTTGCCGAAGAAGCCGCCCTGGGGAAAGCTCGGATAGCGTCCGTCCTCAAAGCGGCGATGTTCATAGCCGGTGCCGTAGCCGTTGTCCCCCAAATCATTGGGGTCCCGGTCATCCTCGCGGCCATAGCGGTTGTATTGCCCTTCCTGGCCGCGGAGCTCCCGCATGCCCCTACGCTGACCCTGATCTCCCCATTGGCGCAACCGTTCCTGGAACTCGCGGCGCAGTTGCACCCTCTGTTCAGGGCTGACCTCTTCCCAACGTTCCCTGAGGTCTCGGCGTTCCTGAGGGGTAAGCTGTGCGACTTGGACGAAGGGCTCGACCGGGACATACCAACCGAATCCATCAGCAAAGGCTGGTAGGGTGGCGGTTGCCAGCAGCAGGGCCAAAAATGTCTTTTTCATCGTACAACTCCTGTTCATCACGGTTCCCATGCTAGGCAAATGCGGTAACACGCGGGTTTCCGGATGGGATAAATTTGTTTCAGAGTGTTTCGGAAGGTGGATATGACAGACAACCCACATGTACTGGTGGTGGATGACGATGCTGGCATTCGCGATCTGCTGGCGGATTACCTTGCCAAGCAGGGCATGACGGTGGTGACGGCCCGGGACGGCAAGGAGATGGACGAGCGCCTGGCGGCGTTCCATCCGGACCTGATCGTCATGGATCTGATGATGCCGGGCGAGGACGGCCTGAGTCTGACGCGCCGGATCAAGGCCGAGCGGGAGGTGCCCGTGATCATGCTGTCCGCCCGGGGCGAGGACATCGACCGCATCGTCGGGCTGGAGGTGGGGGCTGACGACTATCTGCCCAAGCCGTTCAACCCCCGCGAACTGCTGGCCAGGATTCGGGCGGTGATGCGGCGGGGCGCGGCAAAGCCCGAGAATGCCGATGCCGAGGTGGCACGGTTCGGGCCCTTCGCCCTGGATCTGGGGGCCCAGAGCCTGTCCCGGGAAGGCGACGACATTGCGTTGACCCAGGCCGAATTCACCCTGCTCAAGATCTTCGTAGAACATCCCAATCGGGCCCTGTCCCGGGATCAGATCATGGATTGGCTCAAGGGCTACGAGCGGGATCCGTTCGACCGCTCCATAGACGTGCGGGTGACCCGGCTGCGCAAGAAGATCGAGGATGACCCGGCCAATCCGGGCTATATCCGCACGGTCTGGGGACAGGGTTACCTGTTTTCACCCAAGGGCCGTACCGCTTGAGGTTCTGGCCCGGCACCCTGTTCGGTCGCACCGCCGCCGTCCTGCTGGCGGCATTCCTGGTGTTCGAGGCGGCGGCCTTCGCGGTGGTCTGGACCATGGTGATCAAGCCCCTGGCGGAGCGGTCCGCGGACGACCTGGCGGCCAAGATCGTCCTGGCGGCCAAAACCTGGGTGGAGCTGCCGCCGGAAACCCGGGCGGATTACGAGATGGAACTGGCATTTCACCACGACCTTGAACTGGGCGAGGTCAAGAGCCGCCTGCCGACCCCGGCCAAGCCCAGTTATTTCGGCGGGCTGGCCCAGGCGGCAGTGAGCCACCGTGCCGGGCAGGACATCAAGTTCAAGAGCGGTCCCGATCCGGACTGGGATTGGCTCGAGATCCAGGTGGCGGACAAACTGCTGCGCGTGGGATTCAACCGGGAGCGCTATGCCCTGCAGGCGCCATTGGCGGCGATGGGGGTATTTCTGCTGGGGGCGGCCCTCACCGTGGTGACCGCTCTGTTCATGGTGCGCCAGGCCAGCCGACGCCTGCGCCACCTGGCCGAGAAGGCCCGGGAGGTTGGACAGGGCCGTACCCCGGAGCATCTTCCGGAAACCGGTGCCCAGGAGATCCGGGAATTCACCGCCGCCTTCAATCGTATGGCCGGCGAGGTGCAGTCCCTGCTGGAGAACCGAACCGTCCTGCTCTCGGGCATTTCCCACGACTTGCGTACCCCCCTCACCCGGCTCAAGCTGGCCCTTTCCATGCTGGAAGAAGCGAATCCCGACCTGGTGGCCCGCATGGAGCGGGACCTGAACGAGATGAACGGCTTGATCGCCGACATGCTGGTGTTCGCCCGGGCGTTGAAGACGGAGGACCACACTGAGTTCGACGTGATCCGGGTGCTAAGCGATCTGGTGGAGCAGGCAAGCCGCCTCGGTCCGGTGTATCTGGAGTTCGGGGAAGCGGGCCTGTTGGCCTGGGATCCCGCAGAGCCCTGCGTGCTCAAAGGCGGCGAGGCGGCCTTGCGCCGCATCGTCGGCAACCTGCTGGAAAACGCGCGGCGTTACAGCGACGGCGAGCCGGTTACGCTGCGGCTGGTCTGCGGTGAGCGGATGATCCGGGTCGATGTGCTGGATCGCGGCCCCGGCATTCCGCCGGCGCACCGGGAGGCGGTGTTCCAGCCGTTTTACCGACTGGAAGGCTCGCGCAGCAAGGAGGGCGGGGGCAGCGGACTGGGACTTGCGATCGCCAGGCAGTTGGCGGATGTCCATGGCTGGGACATCCGGCTGTCAGATCGGGAAGGGGGAGGACTGACGGCCAGTCTGATTATTTTATGTGGTACTTGAACACCATCACTTCCAGCCTGAGGAACGACATGCTGGTTATGGACAGGTGCCGCGTATGGGTGCGGATCATCTTGCGCGTGGTGTCCGCAGCCCGCCGGATGCGGATGGTGAGGCGGGGAGTCAGGTTAAGAGTCATGGTGTCCTCCATATTTCTTGTCCATGACCTTGCAAGCGGTGTGCCTTTAATTTTTATACATAAAAACAATGGGTTGTGTATTGTGATTCAATCCCCGGCGCTGAAACCCTGTACGACCTGACGGGTTCTCGACGCCCGCCCAGGCCGTCGATCACGACAAGTGTCTCGCCCACCGGCAACACTGGGGTGTACGCAACGGAGAAGGGGCAGGATTGACAGCGATGCCCGCCGGGTCAGTGAAAATTCCCGCATGGCCGGCGAGGGGCGAGCGGTTAAAATCCGCCCTCGTATTTTTTATTCATCACATTCAAAGACATGCCAGCTTTCCAGGACATCATCCTCACCCTCCAGCGCTTCTGGGGCGAACAGGGCTGCGTCTTGCTCCAGCCCTACGACCTCGAGGTGGGGGCCGGCACCAGCCACACCGCCACCTTCCTGCGCTCCCTGGGCCCCGAGCCCTGGAAGGCGGCCTACGTGCAGCCCTCGCGCCGGCCCAAGGACGGCCGCTACGGCGAGAACCCCAACCGCCTACAGCACTATTACCAGTTCCAGGTGGTGCTGAAGCCCGCGCCGGAAAACATCCTGGAACTGTATCTGGGCTCCCTGGAGGCCCTGGGCTTCGACCTGACGCAGAACGACATCCGCTTCGTCGAGGACGACTGGGAAAACCCCACCCTGGGCGCCTGGGGCCTGGGCTGGGAAGTGTGGCTGAACGGCATGGAAGTGACCCAGTTCACGTATTTCCAGCAGGTGGGCGGGATCGAGTGCAAGCCCATCACCGGCGAGATCACCTACGGCCTGGAACGGCTGGCCATGTACCTACAGGGCAAGGACAATGTGTTCGACCTGGAATACGCCCCAGGCGTCCCACAAAACGACGGCAGCACACGCAGCGTGCTGTATGGCGACGTATTCCACCAGAACGAGGTGGAGCAGTCCGCCTACAACTTCGAGCACAGCGACGTGGAGTTCCTGCTCACCGCCTTCAACGCCCACGAGAAGCAGGCCCGCCACCTGATGGACAGCCAGCTGGCCCTGCCCGCCTACGAACAGGTGCTGAAGGCCGCACACACCTTCAACCTGCTGGATGCCCGGGGTGCCATCTCCGTCACCGAGCGGGCCGCCTACATCGGCCGCATCCGCAACCTGGCGCGCAGCGTGGCGCAGAGCTACCTGGATTCGCGCGCCCGGTTGGGCTTCCCCATGGCGCCCCGGGCATGGGCTGAGGAAGTGCTGGCGCAGATCGAGAAGAAGGCGGCGTGAGCATGACAACCAAGAATTTGCTGGTGGAACTGTTCGTGGAGGAACTGCCGCCCAAGGCATTAAAGAAATTGGGTGAGTCTTTTGCCACCACCTTGTTCGAATCCCTCAAGTCTCAGGGCCTGGCGAATGTGGGCAGCGCCGCCACGCCCTTTGCCTCTCCCCGCCGCCTGGCCGCGCATGTCACGAATGTTCTTTCTGTGGCACCCGACGAGGAAGTGATAGAGAAACTGATGCCGGTGTCAGTTGCATTGGATAGCAACGGCATGCCGACCCAAGCCTTCCGGAAAAAATGCGCAAAGCTTGGACGTTCAGACTTGGTCGATAAATGGCCAAACGCCGTAGACGGTCCCTGATAGTCTTTATCCAGCGATGGATGGCAAAGCCGAAGCTATTTTTATGCGTTCCATGGCAAAGGGCACAAACCTTCTTGTCGGATTAGGAAATGCTTTAGACGAGACACTGGCCAAGCTGCCCATCCCAAAGGTCATGACCTACCAGTTGGCTGATGGCTGGACCACGGTCAACTTTGTGCGCCCGGCCCATGGCCTGATTGCTTTGCATGGCGACGAGGTGGTACCGGTGTCTGTGCTGGGCCTGACTGCCGGCCGCGACACCCGGGGTCATCGTTTCGAGGCGGCCGTTGATCCTATCGTCATCAAGGATTCCGACAGCTACGAGGCCCAAATGGAAGCCGAAGGCGCGGTCATTCCCAGCTTCGAGAAACGCCGCGCCGAGATCGTGCGCCAACTGCATGAGGCCGCCAACAAGCTGGGCGGCGGCGAGAGTGGCAAAGTCAGGCCCATCGAGGACGACGCCCTGCTGGATGAGGTGACCGCCCTGGTGGAACGGCCCAACGTACTGGCCTGCCAGTTCGACCCGGAGTTCCTGGCCGTGCCCCAGGAATGCCTGATCCTCACCATGAAGGCCAACCAGAAGTATTTCCCGTTACTGGATGCCGCCGGCAAGCTCACCAACCGTTTCCTCATCGTCTCCAACATCCGACCGGCCGACCCCAGCGCGGTGATCGGCGGCAATGAGCGGGTGGTGCGGCCGCGCCTGGCGGACGCCAAATTCTTTTTCGACCAGGACCGCAAGCGGCCCCTGGCCAGCCGGGTCGAGGCCCTGGACAAGGTGGTCTACCACAACAAACTGGGTAGCCAGGGTGAGCGCAGCCGCAAGGTGCAGAGCATCGCGCGTCTGATCGCTGCAATGCTGGACGGCCAGGCGCTGGAAGCACTGGCCAGTACCGCCGCCGAGTTGGCGAAGACCGATCTGTTGACGGACATGGTGGGCGAGTTTCCCGAGTTGCAAGGCATCATGGGGCGCTATTACGCGCTGCATGACGGCCTGGCGGTCGAGATCGCCGATGCCATCGAGGACCACTACAAGCCGCGCTTCGCCGGCGACAGCCTGCCGCGCAACGCCGTGGGCGAGGTGGTGGCGCTGGCCGACAAGCTGGAAACCCTGGTGGGCCTGTTCGGCATCGGCCAGGTGCCTACCGGGGATAAGGATCCGTTTGCCCTGCGGCGTCATGCCCTCGGGGTCATCCGCATCCTGATGGAACGGGATCTGCCTTTGCATCTGGATGCGCTGTTGTTTGCGGCGGCCGGTGTGCGGGGGTTTTCCGAGGATGTCAGCTCGCAGGTTGCCACATTCATGTATGAGCGCCTGACCGGGGTATTGCGTGACCAGGGCTACTCTCCCCAAGAGGTGGAGGCGGTGGTGAGCCAGCATCCCCAGCGCCTGGGTGACATTCCCAAGCGCTTGGCCGCCGTGCGTGCCTTCGCCGCCCTGCCCGAGTCCGCCAGCCTGGCTGCCGCAAACAAGCGGGTGGGCAACATCCTGAAAAAGGTGGAGGGGGATCTGCCTATCCATGTCGACTCCGCGCTATTCCGGGAGTCGGCGGAGACGGCTCTTTACGACGCCCTGGAACAGATCGGGCCTGGCGCCGATGCGGCCTTCGAGCGGGGCGACTACACGGCATCCCTCAGGCAGCTGGCGGCGCTCAAGGCGCCGGTGGACGCCTTTTTCGACGGCGTCATGGTCAATGCGGAGGAGGCGTCCTTGCGCAACAACCGCCTTGCCCTGCTAAGTCGCTTGCACAAGGCCATGAACCGCGTCGCCGACCTTTCCCGTCTCGCTGCCTGAGCGATGGCATCCATCGCCCGGTCCGGATCCGAGTGAATTCATTGCCGGGAGGCGGGATGGAGGACAGGGAGCGTTACCGCATCGCCTGGCTGAGCGCGGAGTTCAGTGTGGCGGGTACGGAGGCGGCCTTTCGCGAGCACATCCGGGCCGACTGGGTCCGGGAGACCCGCCTGGCCATCACCATTGCGGCCCTGTTCTACCTGGCATTTGCCATGACCGATTTCCTGGTGCTGGGTGTCGGGCAACGATACCTGATCATCTTTCTCACCCGCCTCATGGTGTGCGCCCTGGGCCTGGCAGTGGCCCTCAGCGCCGACCGGTTCTGGCGGCCCCTGGTGGACGGCATCACGCCGACCCTGGTGGAATCCATGGCTTTGATCGGCTTCCTGTCCATCACCCTGCTGCGCCCCTACGAGGTCGGCTGGCATGGCATGAGCCTGATGGCCATGCTGCTCGGGGTGTACGTCTTCATACCCAATCGCTTCCTGCCCAAGCTGGCGGTGGCCCTGCCCAGCACGCTGGCATGCGTCTGGCTGCTGGATGAGCATTTCCAATTGCCGATCAACCAGTTGCTGCCCCTGTCCCTGCTGCTGCTGGTGGTGAATCTGTTCGGCATTCTCAGCGCCCACCGCGTCAGCGGCCTGCGCAGGGAAACCTTCCGGGACGAACAGATCCTGCGCCGTACCAATCGGGCCTTGTTCGAGGAAATCGAGGAACGTCGGCGTCTGGAACAACATCTGAGGGAATTGGCCCGTCTGGATGATCTGACTGGGATACACAACCGCAGAGGTTTTTTTGACCTGGCCCAACAGGAAATCAGTGTCCTCCAGCGTTCCGGCGAGACTTTGTCCCTGCTGCTTCTGGAAGTGGATTACTTCAAGCAGATCGGCGATACCTACGGTGGGGTTCGCGCCAACGAGGTGCTCCAGACCCTGGTGAAGCTGTGTCGCCACCATCTGCGCGAGGGGGACCTGTTCGCCCGGGCGGGCGGGGAGTCCTTCGTCATCCTGTTGCCCCGGGCCGGCCGGGCCTTGGCCCGGCAAATTGCGGAACGATTGCGCGTTGAGGCCAGGAAGGCCCCGGTGGCGCTGAGCGATGCGACCATCCATTTCTCCATCAGCATCGGTCTGGCCGAGTGGCGCCGGGATGAAACCATCGGCGACCTCTTGGCCCGGGCCGACCAGGCCTTGCAGATCGCCAAGTTCAAGGGGAACAACCGGGTGGAGTCGGCACCGGACACGAATGCGGAGGGGGCGGCGGAAGTTGCAAAATCCCGGGTCGCTCTTGAGCGCGGGGACCAGGCGAGCCAGAATGGCGGCAGCGACAGCGCACCGGAGCATCCATGAAGCTCGTCATTCTCGACCGCGACGGGGTCATCAATTTCGATTCCGACCAGTTCATCAAGACGCCCCAGGAATGGCTGCCCATTCCCAACAGCCTGGAGGCCATCGCGCGCCTGACCCAGGCCGGCTATCGGGTGGTGATCGCCTCCAACCAGTCCGGGGTGGGGCGGGGCCTGTACGACATGGCCACCCTCAATACCATCCACGCCAAGATGCACAAGATGACGCTCCAGGCCGGGGGCCGCATCGATGCAATATTTTTCTGCCCCCACGCCGCCGACTCGGGGTGCGGCTGCCGCAAGCCCCAGCCCGGACTGTTCCAGGAGATCGCCGCGCGTTTCCACGTCGACCTCAAGGAGGTGCCGGCCATCGGCGATGCCCTGCGCGACATCGAGGTGGCCCTCAAGGTCGGGGCCAGGCCCATGCTGGTGAAGACCGGCAAGGGCAGCCGGACCCTGGAGGGGGGCGGATTGCCCGACGCCATACCCATCTACGAGGACCTCATGGAGGCCGCCCAAGCCATCATCACGGAAGCCGTCTGAGTCCTTGGACGCATGACAATGATTCGTCCTGGCCCAACCGAGCCATTCACCATGCTCTTGCTGCGATCCCTGCTGTTTCTTCTTTTCCAGATCCTCATCACCATTCCCATCGCCTTGCTGGCCCTGTTGGCCGCGCCGCTGCCGCGCATTCCCCGCTACCGCCTGATTGCCTTGTGGGGCTGGATGGTGATGCGGCTGGCGCGATGGATCCTGGGCATACGCTACCGGGTCGTGGGCATGGAAAACCTGCCCGCCAGCCCGGCCGTTATCCTGGCCAAGCATCAGTCCGCCTGGGAGACCATCGCCTTTCAGCAGATCTTCCCGCCCCTTTCCATCGTGCTGAAGAGGTCGCTGCTGCGTATCCCGTTCTTCGGCTGGGGCCTGGCCCTGTTCAGCCCCATCGCCATCGACCGGGCCGCGATCCGGGAGGCCCTGAAGCAGATCGAGGTCAAGGGCAGGGAAAGGCTGAGCCAGGGGTTCTGGGTGCTGGTGTTCCCGGAGGGCACGCGCATGGCCTTCGGCCAGAAGGGCGAGTACCAGATCGGCGGCGCCTGGCTGGCGGTCAAGGCCGGGGTGCCGGTGGTGCCGGTGGCGCACAATTCCGGCCGGTGCTGGCCCAGGAATGCCTTCATCAAGCGACCCGGCGAAATCACCGTGATGATCGGTCCGCCCATCCCCACGACGGGGCGCAAGGCCACCGAGGTGCTGGCCGCGGCCGAGAAATGGATCGAAGGCGCCATGGCGGCCCTTTAGCCGCATAATTTCGCGGGCATGCCCGGTTCGGGATTCTCCCGGCACCGGCCCAGGCGTAACATCGTCAGGACGGAAATTCCTCAAATGCAGCCCGCCCCCTCATCCCGCCCGCTCACCATTCCGGTCGCCCCCGCACCTGCCCGCATTGATCCCTGGCCCGCCCGGATGGATCTGCTGCAGAGCGCCACGGGACTGATCCTGGCCCTGTTCATGTGGCTGCACATGTTCTTCGTCTCGTCCATCCTGCTGGGCAAGAACGCCATGTGGGCCGTGGCCCGCTTCTTCGAGGGCTATTTCTTCTTCGGCCGGGCCCTGCCCTGGCTGGTATCGCTGTTTGTGGCGTCCGTGTTCGGGCTGTTCATCGCCCACGCCTGGCTGGCTCTGCGCAAATTCCCCACGAATTGGCGACAGCATGCGGCCTACTGGCGCCACATGGGGGCCATGCGCCACGAGGACACCACCCTCTGGTTCTTCCAGGTCGTCACCGGCTTCGCAATGTTCTTCCTGGCGCCGGTCCACCTCTACCTGATGATGAGCCACCCGGATCTGATCGGCCCCTACGCCTCCGCCGACCGGGTGTGGAGCGGGCGAATGTGGCCCCTGTACCTGATCCTGCTGTTCATGGTGGAACTCCACGGCGGCATCGGCCTGTACCGGCTGGCGGTGAAGTGGGGCTGGCCGGCGCATCCCGATACCAATCGGGCTCGGCGCCGGTTGAAGACCCTGAAATGGGGCCTCACGGCGTTCTTCCTTGTTTTGGGACTGCTGACCCTGGCGGCCTACATCAAACTGGGCGTGGACCATGCGCCTCACGTCGGCGAGCGCTATGTGCCCAGCTGGGCACAGCCGGGACCCGCGCTATGAAACTGGTCCATTGCGACGTGCTGGTGATCGGCGGCGGCCTGGCCGGCCTGCGTACCGCCGTGGCGGTGAAGCGCCGCGGCTTGGAGCCGATCATTCTGTCCCTGGTACCGGCCAAGCGTTCCCACTCGGTGGCGGCCCAGGGCGGGATGCAGGCCAGCCTGGCCAACTGCATCAAGGGGGAAGGGGACAACGAGGACGTCCACTTCGAGGACACCGTGCGGGGCTCCGATTGGGGCTGCGACCAGGTGGTGGCGCGCATGTTCGCCCACATGGCGCCCAAGGCGGTGCGGGAACTGGCGGCCTGGGGCGTGGCCTGGAGCCGGGTCAGAAAGGGCGACCACTCGGTGGTCATCAACGGCCAGCGCGTCACCCTGACGGAACGGGAGGCGGCCCACGGCCTGGTCACCGCCCGGGACTTCGGCGGCACCAAGAAATGGCGCACCTGCCACACCTCCGACGGCACCGGACACGCCATGCTCTACACGGTGTCGGACCGGGCCATCGCCGAGGCCATCCCGGTCCACGAACGCAAGGAGGCCCTGAGCCTGATCCACGACGGCCAGCGCTGCCACGGCGCGGTGGTGCGCGACCTGATCACCGGCGAGTTGTCCGCCTACGTTGCCAATGCCACGGTGGTGGCCACCGGCGGCTACGGCCGCATCTACGGCGTTTCCACCAACGCCCTGATCAACGAGGGCATGGGTGCCGCCCTGGCCCTGGAGACCGGCGTGGCCCGGTTGGGCAACATGGAGGCGGTGCAGTTCCATCCCACCGCCATCGTCCCCGCCGGCATCCTGGTGACCGAGGGCTGCCGGGGCGACGGCGGCCTGCTCAAGGATGCCGACGGCTACCGCTTCATGCCCGACTACGAGCCGGACAAGAAGGAACTGGCCTCCCGCGACGTGGTGTCACGTCGCATGGCCGAGCACATGCGCAAAGGGAAGGGGGCCAAATCGCCCTATGGCGATCACCTCTGGCTGGACATCACGGTGCTGGGCCGCGCCCACATCGAGAAGAACCTGCGCGAGGTCCAGGACATCTGCCGCTATTTCCTGGGCATCGATCCGGCCAAGGACTTCATCCCGGTTCGTCCCACCCAGCACTATTCCATGGGCGGCATCCGCACCGACCACCGGGGCGAGTCCCCCTGGCTGCACGGCCTGTTCGCCTGCGGCGAGGCGGCCTGCTGGGACATGCACGGCTTCAACCGCCTGGGCGGCAATTCGGTGGCGGAGACCGTGGTGGCGGGGATGCTGGTAGGGGAATACGTGGCCGATTTCTGCCAGTCCACAGCCGGCGAGCTGGAGGTTTCCACCGGCTTGGCCCGGGCATTCGTCCAACGCGAGCAGGCTGCATTGCAGGCCTTGCTGGACCGCCCCGGCACGGAAAGCGCCGTGGCCATCCGCCGGCGCATGGAGGCTGTATTGACGGAAAAGGTGGGGTTGTTCCGCAACGGCCCCGACCTGGAAGCCGCCGTGGCGGAATTGGCCGAACTGCTCGAACGCAGCCGACGGGTGGGCGTGACCACCGGGGGCCTGGACGCCAATCCGGAACTGGTGCTGGCCTACCGCCTGCCGCGCATGCTCAAGGTGGCGCTCACCGTGGCCATGGGCGCCTTGAACCGGACCGAGAGCCGGGGCGCCCATTTTCGCGAGGATTTCCCGGCGCGCAACGACCGGGACTGGCTCAACCGTACCCTGGCCTGCTGGGAGGAAGGCCAGGCATTGCCCCGGCTGGACTACGAACCCCTGGATGTGAGCGAGATGGAACTGCCCCCGGGCTTTCGCGGCTACGGCGTCAAGAACATCATCGAACACCCCGAATCCGCACCGCGTCAGGCCCAGGTGGACGAGTTGCGGGAGGCCCTGCAGGATCGCCACAAGCTCCAGCCGGCCCTGATGCCCTTCAAGCAGCTCCTGCCCAGCCGATACCGGGGCCGCAATGCCCGCCTCGACGAGCCACTGCCATGAATTTGCCATGACCCGACAACTGCAATTCCAGATCTTCCGCCACAACCCGCGCGATCCCGCCAGCCGGCCCCGGGTGCAAAGCTACCAACTGGAGGAGACCCCGGGCATGACCCTGTTCATCGCCCTGACCCGGATCCGGGAGGAACTGGACCCGTCCCTGAGCTTCGATTTCGTCTGCCGAGCCGGGGTGTGCGGCTCCTGCGCCATGGTCATCAACGGCCGCCCGGGTCTGGCCTGCCGCAGCCTCACCAGCGCCTACCCGGAAACCATAAGCCTCTACCCGCTGCCCGGGTTCGAACTGATCGGTGACCTGTCGGTGGACACCGGCAAATGGATGCGGGCCATGAGCGAGCGCCTGAAGGCCTGGGTCCACCTCCAGGCGGAGCCGGACCTGGACGCCCTGGAGGCACCCATGGAACCGGAACTGGCGGAGGCCATCTACGAGCTGGACCGCTGCATCGAATGCGGCTGTTGCGTGGCCGGCTGCGGCACGGCCCGGATGCGCCCGGATTTCGTCGGCGCCGTGGGACTCAACAAGATCGCCCGGTTCCGTCTGGACCCCAGGGACGGCCGCGGAGACGCCGACTTCTACGAGGTGGTGGGGGACGAAAACGGGATCTTCGGTTGCATGAGCCTGCTGGGCTGCCACGACGTCTGTCCCAAGGAGCTGTCCCTGCAGACACAGATCGCCTACCTGCGCCGGGCCATGGCCCGGCTGGGACTGTAAGTCCGGACGTGGCGAGTCTGCGGGAGAGCCTGGAAAGCGTCGCCCTGGACGGGGAGGACGTGGCCTTCCTGCTGCGCCGCAGCCGGCGCCGGCGCACTCTGGGGCTGCGGGTGAACGAGACCGGGGAGGTGGTGGTGAACGCGCCCCATTACCTGGCCCTGCGGGAGATCCACCGTTTCCTGAACAAGCACGGCGACTGGCTGAAGCGCCAGCGCTGCGAGGCCCGGGCCCGGGTGTTCGCCTGGGAGGAGGGCGCATCCCTGCCCTTGTTGGGGGAGCCACTTTCCCTGGTGCTGGCGCCCCGCCCGGGCAAGCCCCAGGTTCGACGCGAAGGCATGGACCTGATCTGCACCGCGCTGGCGGAACAGTCGCCTGCCACGTTGTTGGCCTGGTATCAGCGCCAGGCCCGCGCCTACCTGGGCGAGCGCCTTGCCTATCATGCCGCCCGCTGCGGCCGTCCCCCGCCGCCCCTGCGCCTGTCCAACGCCCGCACCCGCTGGGGCAGCCTGTCGGCCAAGGGGGTGGTGAGCCTCAACTGGCGCCTGGTCAAGGCCACGCCCGAGGAGATCGACTACGTCATCTGCCACGAACTGGCCCATTTCCGCCAGCGCAACCACTCCCCGGCCTTCTGGCGCGAGGTGGAGGCCCTGTTTCCGGAGGCCCAGGCGGCGCGCGCGCGATTGCGGCAGAATGGACGTCTTTACTTCCGGTTCTGATGCGCCATGACCATTCCCGCCTGGGTGACCCAGTTGTTCCATCACATTGACCGGCGCGACGCGGCCGGATTCGCGGCCTTTCTCGCCGAAGACGGCGTCTTCCGCTACGGCAGCCAGGCGCCGGTGACGGGCCGGGCCGCCGTGCAGATCCATGTCCAGGGTTTCTTCTCGGGCCTGGTCGGGTTGCGCCACAGCCTGACCGGCTTCTGGTGGGGCGAGACGGACAAGATCTGCTTTGTCGCCGGAGAGGTCAGTTATGACCTGCCCGACGGACGCCAGGTGACGCTGCCGTTCCTCAACAGCTTTCGCATGGCGGGCAACCTGGTGGACCAATACCTGGTCTATACCGATCCCACCCCCCTGACGGCCCCGGCCTGAGCCGTCAGCCAACCGTTCAAGGAGGAACCCCCCATGCGCATGCTGCACACCATGCTGCGGGTCGGCGACCTGGACCGCTCCATCGACTTCTATTCCCAGGTGCTGGGTATGAAGCTTCTGCGCCGCAAGGATTATCCCGACGGCAAATTTACCCTGGCCTTCGTGGGCTACGGTGACGAATCCGACCATACGGTGCTGGAGCTGACCCACAACTGGGGTGTGGCAAGCTACGACCTGGGCAATGCCTTCGGCCATATCGCCATCGAGGTGGAGGATGCCCACCAGGCCTGCGCGGCGGTCGCCGAAAAGGGAGGGAAGGTAACCCGTCCCGCCGGTCCCATGAAGCACGGCACCACGGTGATCGCCTTCATCGAGGATCCGGACGGCTACAAGATCGAATTCATCCAGAAGGGGACGCGGGGTGGTTGAGGTCGCCTTGGTCCGGCCGTTCCGTAGCCGCCCCTCCTGTGACAGGCCGTGATCCCCTGGCTGGGCGGCGACACGCCGTTCCCACCCCTGGAGAAGGCGCTTGCCGAGCCCAACGGCCTGCTGGCGGCGGGCGGCGACCTGACGCCGGGGCGGCTGCTGGCGGCCTACCGGCTCGGCATCTTTCCCTGGTTCAGCGCCGGCGAGCCCATCCTGTGGTGGTCGCCGGACCCGCGCATGGTCCTGTTCCCTGAACAGCTCAAGATTTCACGTTCCCTAAAGAAACGCCTGACCCGTGCCGATTATGAAGTGCGGGTGGATACGGCGTTCACCCGGGTGATGCGAGAATGCGCCGCCCCCCGGGCGGGGGCGCGGGGCAGCTGGATCAGCGATCCCATGATCGCGGCCTACACGGCATTGCATGAGGCGGGATATGCGCATTCGTTCGAGATCTGGATCGGCGGCGAGTTGGCGGGCGGCCTGTATGGCGTCGCGCTGGGCCGCGCGTTTTACGGCGAGTCCATGTTCGCGCGCCAGACCGACGCCTCCAAGATCGCATTGGCCCATCTGGTGGCTTACCTGCGGGACCGGGGATTCGGTATTATCGACTGCCAGATGAATACCGCCCACCTGGCCTCCCTGGGCGCCCGGGAGATACCCCGGACGGAATTCGCGGCCCTGCTGGAGGAGCTGGTGGCGTTACCTCCCACACCCGGCAAATGGACGGCCCGCCCGCTATGAGTTCGCTGAAAGAACTGCCGATCTTCCGCCTTCAGTTCTACCTGACGGCCCCTTACCCCTGCAGCTACCTGGAAGGCCGCATGGCGCGCTCCCAGGTGGCGGCACCCGGCAGCCTGGTGGACACCGTGGTGTACAGCGAACTGGTGCACCTGGGCTTCCGCCGCAGCGGCCAGCATGCCTACCGTCCCCGCTGCGATGCCTGCCAGGCCTGCACGCCGGTGCGTATCCAGGTCGCCGAATTCGCGCCGAACCGGGGCCAGCGCCGCTGCCTGGCCCGCAACGCCGACCTGGCCATGGAAATCAAGCCCCTGGCCTTTGACGAGGCCCATTACCGCCTCTACCGCCGCTACCAGGCCGCGCGCCATGCGGGCGGAGGCATGGATCACGACGACCGGGAGCAATACCGCAACTTCCTGCTGCAAAGCCGGGTCGACAGCGTCCTGGTCGAGTTCTCCCTGGCCGGCGAGGTGGTGATGGTGGCCCTGGTGGACAAACTGCTGGATGGGCTTTCCGCGGTCTACACGTTCTTCGACCCCAACCTGGAGAAGCGCAGCCTGGGTGTATTCGGGGTGCTCTCCGAGATCGGCCTGGCCCGGGATATGGGCCTGCCTTATCTCTACCTGGGCTACTGGATCGCCGATTGCCGCAAGATGGCCTACAAGCGTGCCTACCAGCCCCTGGAGGCTTTGCGGAATGGGGAATGGCAAACGCTTGAGGACGACTTCGGAGCCTCACCCCATGGCTGAGTTGCCGGATGCCGTGGAGCAGGTGCTGCGCATGCACGCCCCGTTCATCCATGCCGTGGTGCGGGCACTTAACGATAGCGGCCAGCTGCCGGAGTTGATGCAGACCCTGGCCGCGGCCGAGCGGCAGGGCTGGGCTCCCCTGGTGGAGGCTCTGCGCCAGGTGCTGGCTGGCAAGCGGGATGCCTCCGTCAAGTTGGGCCTGGACGAGGAGGACCGCATCATCGTCGATGCCGTGCTTCGGGGCCTGGACAACCCGGCCACACTGCCGTCCCTGGACGCCAAGCCGGAAGCCGCCGCCGCCGCGCCGGGCCTGGCCGCCATGATCACCGCCTCGGCCAGGGGCGATGCCCAGGCCCTCGCCGCCCTGGCCGGCATGGCCGAGCAGATGGTGCGCGCCGGCGGCGACATGGCGCGTCTGGGCGGCATCATGCGCCGGCTTGTGAACGGCGAGCGGGATGCCGACGCCTTGAGCAAAGGCATGGGGGGCATGGGGCGCCAATTGGTGCTGGAGATCCTGGCCGAGCTCGCGAAAAGCGCGCTGCATTGAGAACGGCGGCGCCACTACAATGCGCCCATGGGGGATGCAGCCGACGCGGGTATTCAGAGAATCTAAAGGAAAGCAGAATCGACGATGGATGAAGAGTTCCTGATCCCCGTGCGCAGGTCCGAGATCGAGGTCGGCAAGCCCTTGCCCTTCGCCGTTTACGATGCCGACCGCAATCTGCTGCTGAACCGGGGCGTCATCGTCGCAAGCGAGAGCCAGGCCGAAGCCCTCGTCGAGCGGGGCTTGTTCCGGGAACGTCCCCGTTCCCAGGCGATCTCCGCGGTGGAAACGCTCGATGATGTTCCTTCCGGCGAGGAAAACCCGGCGGGGCGGGCCAAACCCCAGGAAGAGGCCCTGCCCTTCGACGCCATCAAGCTCATGCCCGGCGACGCCCTCCAGTTGCAGCCCCTGATGGAAGGCCAGGTGGAACGGTTCACCGTCCATGTCATCGGCATGATGCGCCCCAAGAGCGTGCTGGTTACCGCCCCCATGATCGACGGCAAGCTGATCTTCATCCGCGACGGCCAGACCTATCTGGTGCGCGCTTTCTCCGGCCTGAATGTTTGCGCCTTCAAAGCCAGGGTCCTGAAGTCCCAATTGCAGCCTTTCCCCTATCTCCATCTGGCCTATCCGGACAGCGTCCAGGCCATGCGCATCCGCAAGGCCATGCGCGCCCCGGTGGAAATCATCGTCGCGATCCAAGAATCGGAGGAGGGCCGGCAGGTCGGCGCCGGCAAACTCCTGGATATCAGCGTGGGGGGCGCCAAGCTGCTTTCGTCGATGAGGCTGGGCTGGAAGGATCAGACCATCTGGCTGTCGTTCAAGGTGAAGCTGGATGACATGGAGGAGTATGTCAAAACACCCGCCATCATCCGTTCCGTGGGCGAGGAAGAGGACGAGCAGGGCAAGACCATGAAATCCTACGGCATCCAGTTCGGCGTGCTGAATCAGTCCCAGCGCCTGATCATCATGAATCTGGTTTATCAGCACCTGTTGAAGGAAGACGATTAATGCGGCAATACCTCGACCTGCTCCGTCACGTCCTGGACCACGGCACGAAAAAGGCCGACCGCACCGGCACCGGCACCCTCTCGGTGTTCGGCCACCAGATGCGCTTCGACCTGGGCCAGGGATTTCCCATGCTCACCACCAAAAAGGTCCACCTCAAGTCCATCATCCACGAGCTGCTCTGGTTCCTGCGCGGCGACACCAACATCAAGTACCTGAAGGACCACGGCGTTTCCATCTGGGACGAATGGGCCGACGAGAACGGCGACCTGGGCCCCATCTACGGCTACCAGTGGCGCAGCTGGCCGGCCCGGGACGGCCGCCATATCGACCAGATCAGCGAGGTGGTCGGGACCCTGAAAAGCAATCCGGACTCCCGCCGCATCATCGTCTCCGCCTGGAACGTGGGCGAACTGGAATACATGAAGCTGCCCCCCTGCCACGCCTTCTTCCAGTTCTACGTGGCCGACGGCAAATTGAGCTGCCAGCTCTACCAGCGCAGCGCCGACATCTTCCTGGGCGTGCCGTTCAACATCGCCAGTTATGCTCTGCTCACCATGATGATGGCCCAGGCCACCGGCCTGGAACCCGGCGACTTCGTCCATACCCTGGGTGATGCCCACATCTATCTCAACCACCTGGACCAGGTGAACCTGCAGCTCTCCCGGGAGCCCCGGCCGCTGCCCGCCATGAAGCTCAACCCGGCGGTCACCGGCATCTTCGACTTCAAGTTCGAGGACTTCACCCTGGAAGGCTACGAACCCCATCCCGGCATCAAGGCGCCGGTGGCGGTTTAGTCGGGTCTAGGGAATGCAATCGGCACAGGTAGGCGCAGCATGACCCAGGATTTCCGCCAACCCGGCCCCCAGCGGATCGGCCCGCTATCTGAAAATCCCAGCCCGTCGGAACAGGGGCGGCGCATCGTGCTGAAGGCGCTGCTGTTCACCGCCCTGGCGTCCTTCTGCGCGGGCATTTGGCTCCTGACCCAGGAACAGACTGTCATCCCGCCGGAATCGGCGCCCCTCGTGGGAGGCGCGTTGGTTTTCGTCGCGATCTCCGATGTGCTGGCGGCGCAGATCCTGCGGCGGATCTGGTCTAGAGGCCCTGGGAGAGCAGAGCGGAATCCGTTGGTTTCCAACGCCTCGCGCGGTGACAGAAGACTGTGAGGCTCATCGCGGTCTAGGTATCCGTGCCTGCATGGCGGCTATCGCGTACCCCGAGGTGCGCTGCAGCCAGGGTGCGGTCGTCGAGGTCGGCAATGGTGGTTGGCGATTGTGGTCGTTGAGCGCCGTCGGCTATTGCTGACGCCACTCGTGTTTCCACAATCGTTCCAGGTCCGCCGCCAATTGGGGCGACGGCCTGCCGATCAGCGTGGTCCTTCCGGTTTCGTAGATCATGCCGTACACCAGCCGCCTGGCCTCGGAGTACAACACCACCATGCTGTGGTCGAAGCAATCGTGGGTCTTGCACACCGCAACCAGCCGGTAAGTCGTTCCCTGCACATCGATTTCCCGCACCGGCGACATCGGGCCGTCGAGCCGCGCCAGCCAGCTTTCCTTGAGCTTCGGGCCCAGCGCCCTGTGGTAAAGCCGCCTGAAAATCGCATCCCGCAGCGGGTCCCATGCATTGTCGGCGGACGATGCCTGTACCGGCGGGGGCATGTTGACCTTGTGGGTGTCGGGGGCACAGTCGCGGAATTTTGCCTTCAGATTCTTGCCGAGCACTTGTCCCAGGGCCGCTTCCACCTTCCGATCGCCGATGAGCTCGATGTACTGGCCGCCCGGGTCTCGGTAGACGACGAACATCAGGCCCAAGCCGCCGCGCACCTCGCTCAGCAGCGTCGTCAGGTAGTTGGGCGGCGGCTCGGGACCGAAATAGGAGACGGCATCCTCGAGCTTGCCACCGGTCATGCGCTTGCCGGCGCTCTCCACCAACAGCGCATCGGCCAGGACCCGCAGGCGCGGCGCGGCGGGATTGCCGCAATCCGGGGAATAGACGCCGCCGTACAGCTTGAACGATTCGGCGCCGAACTCCATCGCCACGGCCGGCACGGAAGTGGCAAGGCAGGCGACGATGAGACAGAAAAGGCATGCTTTTGGGATATTCATGGCGATTCTCCCCGGTGCCGAGCCCGGCTCCGTGTTGCGCGCAGTCTGAAAATTCACACTAGCACAGGCTCATCGCAACGGTGGGAACACCCAGCCGCAGTCGTTTGGATAATCACATGGCAAAAGGGAACCCCGGATCCACGGAGCGGGCTTCGGATCCTTCCTACCTGGGATCGACAATCGGCCGGGAAAACAATAAAGGCATCAGGGATGGGTCGCCTTTGCCTGTTCCCGGTAATAGCGCTTTGCCGCGTCCATGAGAACTTTGACATCGATCTCGCTCAGATCCGGATGGCCCTCGTGAATCGCCCGCGCGGCCCAGTATTCCGTGGTCTGGCCGTTCAGGCCCACGCCCTTCTGGAAGAATGGCTCGACCTGCCTGATGATTTCTTCGAAGACCTGCCTGAGGTCGATACGCTTGCGGCGTTCCTGATCGGGCGGCTCCTGATCGGGGGCGTTGCGATCCATGATGGGCTCCGGGGGAAGGGGTTGTTATGCTGTTATCGGTGCATGTCCCGCGGTCTTTAATCTTATTGGCGATATATTGACGTCCGTCAGGCCCATTCGGACAGGCCAATGGACTGTAATTCGACCGCGAGAGTGAGGACCGGATGATCAAGCTGAAATTGCATTGGCAGGTGCTCATCGCCCTGGTGATGGCCGTGGTGGCCGGTTCCGCCACCCAGGCCGGCAGCACGCTGTTCGGCGTGTCGGTCATGGAAATCTACCATTTCCTGGGCACCCTGTTCCTCAATGCCTTGAAGATGCTGATCGTGCCGTTGATCGTGGCTTCCATCGTCGCCAGCATGGCCGGCAACCGGGGCGCGGGGGGGCTCGGCCGCCTGGGGACCAAGACCTTGGTCTATTACATGGCCACCAGCACCCTGGCCATCCTGGTGGGGCTTGCCGCCATCAACCTGATCCAGCCCGGCATCGTGGACGGACACCCGGCGCGGGACATCCTGGGCCTGTCGGCCGATACCGGGAATGTGTTGGCCAAGGTGGCCGGCCGGGGCAGCGGCGACCTGGTGCAGATCTTCCTGCGCATGCTGCCGCCCAACGTGGTGGCCGCGGCGGCGGATGGCGAGATGCTGGGGGTGATCGTGTTCAGCCTGTTGTTCGGCTATTTCGTCACCCGCCTTCCCGATGCGCTGGCCGGTACCCAGCACCGCTTCTGGGAAGGGGTGGCCCAGGTGATGCTGGGCATGACCGATCTGGTGATGCGGTTTGCGCCCATCGGCGTATTCGGGCTGGTGGCCAAGGTGGTGGCCACTTCGGGGCTGGAGGCCTTTCGCCCACTGGCTGGATTCTTCTTCACCGTGCTCGGCGCCTTGGCGCTGCACGCCTTTGTGATTGCTGCCGCTGCTGGTGCGGTTGGTTGGGTGGTGCTCAGTCCGCTGCGACATTACAAGGCGGTCAGTCCGGCGCTGCTGACCGCCTTCTCCACCGCGTCTTCCTCCGCCACCCTGCCACTGACCATGGATTGCGTGGAGAAGCGCGCGGGTGTCTCGGAACGGGTCACCTCCTTCGTGCTGCCTCTGGGGGCCACCATCAACATGGACGGGACGGCCCTCTACGAGGGCGCGGCGGTGTTGTTCATCGCCCAGGCATACGGACTGGATCTCTCCTTCGTCCAGCAGATCACGGTCCTGGTGCTGGCGCTGTTGACCTCGGTCGGCGTGGCCGGCATTCCCGCCGCCAGCCTGGTGGCCATCACCCTGATCCTGGCCTACTTCGGCCTGCCCACCGAGGCCATCGGCCTGATCCTGGCCACCGACCGGGTGCTGGACATGTGCCGCACCAGCGTCAACGTGCTCAGCGACACCTGCGGCGCGGTGATCATTGCCCGCAGCGAGGGGGAGTCGCCGCTCTCGGAGCCCGGCCCCGCCTGAGAGCCGGGTCCGTCGCGGCGTCGCCAGGCCAGGCGGTGCCGGCGCCCTATGTGGCCGCTTGCTTGGCCTGCCAGAGGGCCAGGGTTGCACCGCCCGGGTCCAGGAACACGGTCATCCAGCCGTAGTCGGCGACTTCCATGCAGTCCACCACGATCCGTGCGCCCAGTTCCCGGGCGCGGGCGGTGGCGGCACGGACGTCCGCGACACCCACGTAGGCCAGCCATTGAGGCGGAACCTGGGGGTCGGTGTTGGCGAACATGCCGCCGCCCGTGCCTTCACCCACCTGAATCATGGTGTAGGTGCCGCCGTCGGGCAGGGGCACGTCTTCCAGCTTCCAGTCGAACAGCTTGCCGTAGAAGTTCTTGGCTTGCCGGATATCCTTGGCCTGCAGTTCCACATGCACGAAGGGGTTTGCCATGATTGCCTCCTGGATGGAATTTGCGGGGGACGTGGGCGGAAAGCCGCGTTCCCCCACGACCGCCCGCCTACGATTCCTGGGAATGCGCCTGGATGCGCTACCCACCCACCCAAAATAGCTCAACCGGGGGTTTGCCTAGAGCCGGCCGGCGCAAGGGCCGTTACACTGCCGGCTGCGAAATGCCGGAGCCCGCCGCAGGACCAAGCCCATGTTGGACATACCCAAACCGATCATCTCCGTCATCGTCGCCATGGCGAAGAACCGCGTCATCGGCATCAACAACGCCCTGCCATGGCGCCTGCCGGAAGACCTGCGGCACTTCAAGGCCATCACCATGGGGCACCACATCATCATGGGACGCAAGACCTACGAGTCCATCGGCAAGCCCCTGCCGGGCCGGACCACGGTGATCGTGACCAGGAACGCGGGCTACCGGGAGGAAGGCTGCGTGACAGCCACCTCCCTAAGCGAAGCCATCGGTGTCTGCGGCGACGACGAGGAAGTGTTCTTCGTGGGCGGGGCGGAACTCTATGCCCAGGTGCTGCCCCGCGCGGACCGTCTCTACCTGACCGAAATCCAGGCGGAATTCGAGGGGGATGCCCATTTCCCAGTCTTCGATTTCGGCCAGTGGCGAGAGGTGAAGCGGGAGGCCCATGTCAATGAAGAGGGATTGGGGTATCACTTCGTAACCTACCAGCGCGTGACCTGCTACCGGGCCTGACGGCCGGCCGCTGAAAACCCCTTGCCTAGATGCCCGGCATGCGGCATGTTCGGGGCCACTCAACCCCCAACCGGACCATCCATGATCCCCTTGCTTACCGTGTTTCACGGCCTTGCCGCCATCGCCTGGGTCGGCGGCATCTTCTTCGCCTACATGGTGCTGCGCCCCGCCGCCATGACCCTGGAACCGGCACCGAGGTTGGCCTTGTGGAACACCGTGTTCAGCCGGTTTTTCGTCTGGGTGTGGGCCTTCGTTATCGTCCTGCTGGTCAGCGGCCATGCCCTGGTGGGAATGGGCATTGGACATGGCTCCCATGCGGTGGGAGCCATGGCGGCGCTGGGCTGGGTGATGTCCCTGCTCTATGCCTATCTTTATTTCCGACCGTTCCAGACCCTGAAACGGGCCTTGGCGTCGGGAGACATCCCGGCGGCGGCCCAGGCCATGAACGGCATCCGGCTGATCGTCGGCACCAACCTGGTCCTGGGATTGGTCACGTCGGCATTGGGTGTGGCGTCCCGTTTCCTGGGTTGAGTTCGCGCCGGGAGGCGTCTTTTCCGGACGTGCGATTGGGTGTTCTCCGGCCCAATCGTTTATGGCGCCTACCTGGTTCACTCCGCCGACGTATGTGCATCAGGGCCCGATTTCCATGCCCAGAGTTAAATCAATTGCACATTCGAGTGAGACAAGCGCCCGTTACGGGCGATAATCTCGGGCCATGTTTGTGTTGCCCAGCCCCAAGCTCCCGCGTATGCAACGACGCAATCGCGTCAGACTGTTGTCCGTGCGCCTATGGTCGCGCCGGATTCTGTTCTGGGGCGCAGCCATCGTGGTGGGCCTGGGCGCCAGCGCGTTTGCCTTCGGCGGCGATTACGCCCACCAACTGTTCGCCAGGATCTACGAGATTTCCCCTTGGCTGCCGCTGGTCGTCACCCCCCTGAGCATGGCCGCCGTGGCGGCCCTGACCCGACGTTTCTTCCAGGGGGCCGAGGGTAGCGGCATTCCCCAGACCATCGCCGCCATCCGCCTGGAAGAGGGCGCGGTGCGGGATGGCGTGCTGTCACTGCGCCTGGCCATAGGCAAGATGGTGCTCACCTGCGTGGGCCTGGCCGGGGGCGCCAGCATCGGCCGGGAGGGCCCCACCGTGCAGGTGGGCGCGGCCCTGCTCTACAACCTGCGCTGGATGATCCGCTTTCCGCGCCACCTCATGGAGCGGGGCCTGGTCGTCGCCGGCGGCGGCGCCGGTGTGGCCGCCGCCTTCAACACCCCCCTGGCGGGCATCGTGTTCGCCATCGAGGAAATGGCCCGTTCCTTCGAGGAGCGTTCCAGCGGTACCCTGCTCACCGCTGTCATCATCGCCGGCATGTCTGCGGTCTACATGCAGGGCAACTACACCTATTTCGGCGCCAGCCATGCCGGCATCGCCGGCGGCGCGGACTGGGCAGGCGTATTCCTGTGCGGCCTGGCGGGCGGGTTGCTGGGAGGCGGATTCAGCCGCCTGGTGTTGGCCATATCCGCGCAAGGACTGCCCGGCAAGACCGGGCGTTTCATGCGGGAAAATCCGGTGGGCTTCGCCGCCGCCTGCGGGGCGGTGCTGGCACTGCTCGGAGTGGCTTCCGGAGGTGCCGTCTACGGCAGCGGCTACCAGGAAGCCAAGCAGATCCTGGAGGGCACCGGCCAGGTCTCGGCCGGCTACGGGATTCTCAAGATTGCCGCCACCTTCGTCTCCTTCGTCAGCGGCATCCCCGGAGGCCTGTTCGCCCCCAGCCTGTCGGCCGGGGCCGGGGTGGGGCATACCGTGGCCCTGATCGTCTCCAATGCGGATGTCGGCGCCCTGGTGGTGGTGGGCATGGCCGCCTATTTCGCGGGCGTGGTCCAGGCCCCCATCACGGCCTTCGTCATCGTCATGGAAATGACCGATAACCACGACATGGTCGTGCCCCTCATGGTGGCCACCCTGATGGCCGCCGCCGTCTCCCGCATGGTCTGCCCGAGGCCGCTGTACAAGGGTCTGGCCGATCTCTATCTGGCAAAGGTGCGGCCACGCTGATTTTCGCGGAGTCGACTGATAGGTGTATCGGGCCGTTGATGTTGAATTACGGAAATCGGCCTCAAGAGACGTTCGAGCGAGGGGTAGTTGATTGTGTGAGCGTCAGCTATCGGGAAATCATGTGTCGGACTGGACCCACAAGCGGTCCTTGGCGGAGCTTGCAAACTGCGATTCTGAATAGCAGGTGTACCACCGGAAGTTACCAGCCGCAGATCTGGGCATGGTGGGCAAGTTATCCGACCTTAGCTGACGAACCGAAGAGCCCAGAAAACCAGGAACTTGTTAGACAATAATTGGAAGACTGCGTGATTGTTTTGGGATGAGAATGGTAATTCGTGTTGGAACCGGGAAATACTGACGGATCCCCAGTGAGAAGATGACACCTGTATATACGAAAGCCTGGGCAGGGATGTCGGTGGTGAAATGCTGATACAGGTGGTATTGAAGCTGATCAATATCGCAAAGGGGGGCAGAGCCCCCCTCGCTTAAGTCTTAAAGCCCTTGGTTCGTAGAAACAAATCGCTGCGCCTCATGTGACAGCACCTGCATGACGTTGGACGCTATGCCAATGCCACCGGCTGCCATTGTGCCCACGGTACTTACAGCTTTCGAGACATCCTTCTGGCTCACGATGCAGTTGTTGTCGCTGTTGCCGTCCTCACTTTGGGTCGGCGCAGGGCAGGCCTGATTGATCTCCTGCCCATTGGCACAGGTCGGCGATCCGGACAGGAAGGGCAGCCCAATACCACATGCCTGTGCAGAACTAACGGTCATCACGGCGGAAACTGCCAGGATGCCCAGAGACCACGGTAATAGACGATTCCTCATGATGTAACTCCTTGTTGAGCCCCGTCAAAATAGGCGGGTAAAGTCACTGTGCGCCCTGGAGGTAAGCGGAAGATTTCCGACTTGTAGTCGAGATGTAAGAGGTTGATACAGCCTATACACGGAAATGTTTCCCAGTTCAGGGATATGGGTGATTTCTTGTTGTGAAGTAAGCTGTGCCGTCGCACTCTGAACGCAACCATGGGACCCCACAATCGCTATCACGTCTATGTGATCGAACTGTCGAAAGACGTTCTTAACGAACGCCGGTTCAGGAAAGCCAACCTCGGTTATGTCATGGGGAAGCCCTGTGTTTACGTCGGCATGACGGGATTGGACCCCAATGTACGCTTCGACAAACACAAGGCAGGAATCCAGTCCAATAGATATGTGAAGAAATTTGGTCTGCGGTTATTGCCTGAACTCTACGAACTCTACGACCCTATGACCTATGAGGAGGCCCGCGACCTGGAAGTGGAGTTGGCGATTGATCTCCGTGAAGGAGGGTATGGGGTCTGGCAGGCTTGAGGGGATGCCACTGGTGGCGATACGATACCCTACGTCTTCACGCCCTTGGAAAGCAGGTACGGTGTCAAGGAGTTGGCCTGATTGACGGATCAGACAACGCGAAAAGCCATCGACCCCTTAACTTATTGGCCGGGGTCTTCCTACAGTGTGGTTAGACGACCTGAAATCTATCATCCTTGATATCTGGAGGCACACCGATGCGCAAGCGAATCATCACGCCAGTTCAGGAGGAAGACGTATCCCTCGACCATGAATGGTTGGATGTGGAAGAGATCGCCGAGGTTGAAATCACCTCTGAGGACTCTGCCCATCCGATTGAGAATGCGCTACTGCTTAATCGTGTATCAGGGTGGCATGCCTCCGCGTCCGGAATGCAAACGATCCGGCTTCTCTTCACCCATCCGCAACGGCTCCAGCGGATCGGGCTACATTTTATGGATAACCACGTTGAACGTACGCAAGAGTACCTGCTGCGGTGGTCATCGGATGGTGGGCAGTCGTTCCACGAAATCGTACGGCAACAGTGGAATTTCAATCCCCAAGGCGCAACCTCCGAGACCGAGGATTATCACGTCGATCTCCTGGGGGTTACGGTCCTAGAGTTGATCATCATTCCGGATATCAGTGGCAAGACCGCGATTGCTTCGTTGGAGAAGTTGAGGCTCGCGTAAGATTTCCTCCGCTTTCCCCATTGCCCACCAGAAAAGTGCCTTGCCCCTGCTGGCCGGCTAGGAGCAGGTCGCAGAGAGGCAACGAGTGGCGGCTCAACCTCAGATACCCGGCAGTCTTGACGTCGTAGGCTGGGCGTCGCTTAAGGGTCGGGAGCGTCTGTTCGATCCCATAGCAAGCGGACGTTCCTGAGTGGCAGGTTACGAGGAACGGCGACCGCATGGAATGGCCGAAATCTTGTTATCAACAACTACCCCCTCCCCTTTTCCAGGAGCAGTTTGGCAGTTTGACCTTGATATTGAGCACAACCCCGGAACGCTAATCTTCCACGCAGACTTCCCGCCGCGCAGCGGCTATCGCGGTGCGGCCGAACAGGCCGGCGATGACCACTGTGGTGATCCCCAACAGGACGCCTGCCAGGCGGATAAAGCCGATATTGCCGGTGTTCTGGAACATGTCCAGGGTGGCGATGGTGATGGCGGCCAGGGGGAAGGAGTAGGCCCACCAGGACAGGTTGAACTTGAGCCGGCTGAACCAGGCTGCCTGGGCGAACAGGAGCAGGGTGAAGAACAGGGCGGTGTGGTAGAGCACGTAGGCGAAGGCGTCGGCCCCGCCGATCAGCTTGACGTAGGCCAGGTAGCCTGCGGCCGGGGGGGCGATGAGGATGAACAGGGTGGGCATCAGGCGTTCTGTCAAGCTGCCGTGGAAGATGACCCGGTAGAGGATGATGGTCAGCAGGGGCGGCCAGAAGACCAGGCCGATGCTGAAGAAGAACCAGGACACCTGGATGGGCGCGTGGGCCACCCCGGCGATGGGGACCAGGATGTTGCCCACCACCGGGATGAACCAGGCCGGGTTGATGTGGGTGATCTCGAACTTGCTGTGATGCATCCACTGGGTCATGACATACAGGGTCAGGATCAGGTGCAGCACGGTGCCGGACAGCCAGAGCAACTTGGAGTAGGGGAGGCTGACGGGTTGCCAGGCGATGGAAAGGAGGATCAGCGCGATGCTGACCGTGGGCACGAAGTTCATCTTCACGGGGTGCCCCCACTCGGCTATCGCGGCCGCTCGATATTTGACCAGCTTGACGGCATACATGGCGGCCAGCAGGATGAACATGGCGGTGGTCAGGCCCAACAGCCAGGGACTGACGGAGATGGGCAGGGTGAGCAGGTCTTCGGCCTTGCGCCAGGCGATGGTGAGGCCGCCCAGCCCCATGATCATGGCGAACCAGGCAACGGGGAAGGCTTTCAGGCGGGGGGTGTCGGTTTCGGTCATGGGTTATCGACTGCCTTTCCGTGTCATGCTAAGCGGGGAGACGGTCGTGGTCGGATTATCTTGAACTCATGGTGAACTTGGTCGGGTCGACTGTGTAGTTCCAAGGCAGGTCGGAGTTCTATCAGGGCCCGTGCTAACAGGGGCTTCATCGTGGTGGTCTCACACCTTGTGGAGCGGCAGGATGGCCGCACGCATAAGTTTATTACTGAGTCAGCCTATCCCGCACGCGCATAAGTATGGCCTTTGCCTCCACGGCGACCGCCTTCATGACCGTATTGTCGGTCATGCTGGACATGACTTCCGGGTCCTGGAATGCGAAACGTGTGGTGTTGGCGTCCACCGCCATGGCCGCCACGCCGCAGGGCAGCATTGAGCCGGCGTCCCGGTCGGATTCGATGACCCGCTTGGCCAGGCCGGGGGCGCATGCGCCCAGGATGCGGTAGGGGGGCATGTCGTGGTCGAGCTTGGCCTTCATGACCGCCTGGACGTCGATCTCGGAGATCACGCCCATCTTCTCGGCGGCCAGGGATTGCTTGAACTTTTCCACGGCCTGGTCGAAAGGCAGGGCGACTTCTACAGTGAATGCGTACATGGGTGACTCCTAAGTGGGTTGTGGTTCATCGCTACCGGACTTGGTCCGGGTTGCCTAGCCGATATTGTGCAGCACGCCTTGTGGTGTGCCGACATGGGGTGGTCCCATGCGGTTGCGCATGTGGTCAGCCACCTTCGTGAAGGACTGGTACAACTCATCGCGCAGCCGGGCGTCCTCCACCACGTCGTCCAGGGCCAGCTGCATGCAGTGCAGCCACTGGTCCCGCTCGTCGTTGCCGATGGAAAAGGTCAGGTGCCGGGCCCGCAGCATGGGGTGGCCGTATTTCTCCGTGTAGAGCTGGGGGCCACCCATCCAGCCGGACAGGAATTCGAACAGCTTCCGGCCGGACCCGGACAGGTCCTCGGCATGGAGCTTGCGGATGCCGAAGGTCTCGGGCAGTTCGTCCATGAGTTGATAGAAGCGGTCCACCAGGGCGCGTACCTTGGCCTCGCCGCCGATGCGTTGGTAGTGGGTTTGCATGCTCGCTGTGTCCTCCTCTGAGCGGTATCGCCCTGGGAAGGGACGGGTTTCGTAATGTTCGTCGAAAACAGAAATAATACTGTAAAGCTCACGCTGGCTAACTAGGGGGTTATCTCCAGCCTGCTCAGGTCTGGGCGGATGGGGCGCGCCGAACTTGAGAACAAATATTTCATGGATTGGTTCCGGGTCAACTTGCCCGGTAGGCCCCGCGCGATGATGGCGTCGGCATCTTTGAAACCGTATTGGCGGTGAATGCGTGTGCCGATTCTGCCGGGTGGTGCCCATCGACTGAGCCAGCGCTCGAACGATCGCATCGGGATGATGCGTCGGGCCAGTCCTGCTCATATATATAAAAAAATACCGGAGGGAGACTAAGGAGGAGACGATATCTCCACTCCGGGCAAAGGAGGAGAAAAGCCAACAAAACAGCTTGGAGGCCTGAGCCAAGCCCCCTGTTTAGGGGCGTGAAGGCCAGCCTGGCTGCCATTACTCATACGCAATCAGCGTGCCAATTATGGGGATTTGTCTTGCAACTTTTAACGCATTGATTACATGGCGTTAATTTGTGGTGAATGGGTTGGGCCAAAGCGTGGCGCGGTAATTGTTGCC
This sequence comes from uncultured Pseudomonadota bacterium, assembly GCA_963713085.1. Taxonomy (GTDB): domain Bacteria; phylum Pseudomonadota; class Gammaproteobacteria; order Burkholderiales; family Thiobacillaceae; genus PFJX01. The sequence continues at coordinate 72,415 of CAVQKQ010000010.1, forward strand.
ATGGCGGCAATGACAGACCTGTCATTGCCATCATGGCAACCAGATATCCACCACCTTATGGCCGGCTCTTGATCTCACCCGTGCAGCCATTGGCGGGGTAGGCCGAATGGTGCTGGATGCCTCTTCAACCCGTGCGATGACAGTAAATGCCACGAGGCCATAGTGATGATCTTCCGAATGCCATGGAAACAAATTGTCATATTTGACGATAACGTCAATAATGACATGGCATAAAGCCACGACCATGACCCTGCCCAACGAAGTGATCTCCCTGTTGGAAGGCCTACCGGAACCGCGCATCGTAGTGGATACCGACTACCGCATCCTGGCCGCCAACAATGCCTATCGCCAGGAATACGGCAATACCCAGGCCATGATCGGCCGCACTTGCTATGAAATTTCCCATCATTTCAAGAAGCCCTGCGATCAGTGCGGTGAGTCCTGTCCACGCCAGACCGCAAGCCTGACCCATCAGCCTAGCCGGGTCCTTCACCTGCACCACACCCCCCGGGGCGAGGAGTACGTGGACGTGGAACTGATCCCCATCCGCGACGGGGAGGGCAAGGTGAGCTACTTCATGGAAACCATGCGGTTTCTGCGCCAAACCGGCGACCAGCCGGGGGCTTTCGGCATGGTTGGCCGCTCGGTCGCCTTTGCGCGCATGCTGGAACTCATCAACCGGGTCGCCTCCGCCACCACGCCGGTGCTACTGCTGGGCGAGTCGGGCACCGGCAAGGAGCTGGCCGCCCAGGCGGTGCACAGCCTCAGCCCCCGCCGCAACAAGCCTTTCGTGCCGGTGGATTGTTCCGGCATGACGGAGAGCCTGTTCGAATCGGAACTGTTCGGCTACGAGAAGGGCGCCTTCACCGGCGCCGGCGCCCGCAAGACCGGCCTGGTGGAAGCGGCTGCCGGGGGTACCCTGTTCCTGGACGAACTGGGCGACATCCCCTTGCCTCTGCAGGTCAAGCTGCTGCGCCTGCTGGAGTCCGGCACCTTCCGCCGGGTGGGCGGAGTTGAGACCCTGCGCGCGGACTTCCGCATGGTGGCGGCCACCCACCGGGACCTCAAGGCCATGGTGGAAGCGGGCACGTTCCGGCGCGATCTCTATTACCGCATCTCGGCTTTCCCAATCCCCCTGCCGGCCCTGAGGGAGCGCCGGGAAGATATTCCCCTATTAGTGGAATCCATGCTGAAACGGCTGGAGCCCGAACGGCCAATGCGCCTTTCCACCGAAGCTATGGATCGGCTGATGGGCTATGCCTTTCCCGGCAACATCCGGGAACTGCGCAATATCCTGGAGCGGGCCATTCTGCTGGCCGATGGCGATCTCATTGCGGTGGATCTCCTTTCCAGAGACTTGTTGGGAACGCCCAATTCGACACGGGAACAAGGCCGGGAGGCTGCGGGGATCCTGCCCTTGGACCTTGCGGAACAGCGTTACGTGGCATGGGCCCTGGGGCAGGTGGGGGGCGACAAGAAGGTACTGGCCCGGATGCTGGGCATCAGCGAGCGGACCTTGTACCGGAAACTGGCGGGACCGGGTTGACCCGTGCGGGCCCACCAGGATCGCGACTGCATTTTCAGCCGCATTGCCGGGTCTCATTAGGATGGCGATACATGGGGCCTTACCGAATTGGGTAGATTCCACAGTCACCTACATGGTTGACCTTGGGCCGTTGCAATCCCTATGCTTCAAGATCTAATTAAGGAGTCGCTAATGAACACCGCTACCGCCCCAGCCGATCTGCGCCGGACCATGCGTTCCATCATCCAGCGCATCGCCACCGGTCCGGAGCTGTCCAAGGACATCGCCCGGGAAGAGGCCCATATGGGCATGAAGGCGATCCTGGAGGATGCCGTGGACCCGGTGCAGGCGGGCATCTTTTTCATCGCCCTGCGCATGAAGCGGGAGACCGACGAGGAATTCAAGGGCGTGCTGGACGCCATCCTGGAGGCCACGCAACGGGCCACGGCCGAGGTGGACGAGGTGGTGGATATCGCCGATCCCTACGACGGCTACAACCGCTGCCTGCCCGCCGCACCGTTCCTGCCTGCCCTGCTGGCGGAACTGGGGGTGCCCGCGGTCAACCACAGCGTGGAAGCGGTAGGTCCCAAATACGGTGTCACCGCACGCCACATCCTACGCGCCGCCGGCGTGAACGTGGACCTGACCCCGGCCGAGGCGGCACGGCGCTTGGCGGACCCGTCCCTGGGCTGGAGTTACGTGGACCAGGCCCACTACTGCCCCAAGCTACACGACATCATTCCCCTGCGCAGCAAGATCATCAAACGCCAGGCGGTGACCACGGTGGAGGTTCTGGCCAAGCCCATCCAGGGCCGTCATAAGACCCACTTCGTCACCGGCTACGTGCACAAGCCATATCCCCCCATCTACGCCATGCTGGCCCGCCATGCCGGCTTCGATACCGGCATCATCATCCGCGGTGTGGAAGGCGGTGTCATCCCCTCCCTGCGCCAACCCGGCAAGGTCTGGGTCTACCAGGACCGGGGCGAAGAGTTCGAAACCGACATTGATCCTCTGGCCCTGGGCATCGAACAGCCCAGCCGGGCCGTGCCCCTGCCTGACGATCTGCCCAAGTCGGAACGGGACGGCGACGAAGTGGCCATCATGGTGGACGTGAACGCCACCGCCGAGGCCGCGGCCAAGGCCGGACTGGCCGCCCTGCGAGGTGAAAGGGGTGCCACCTACGACTCCCTGGTATTGGGCGCGGCCCTGGTGCTGCACCACATCGGCAAGGCGCCCGGCCTGAAGGCCGCAACCGATCGGGCCCGCGCCGTTCTGGATGCAGGCACCGCCGCCAAACGGGTGCGCTGATGGCCTGGACGAGCGTGGCCGCCATTGACGAGTTGGCTCCAAAGCAGATGAAACGGGTGGAAGTTGCTGGCAAGCGCCTGCTCCTTGCCAACTCGGAGGGCAAGCACTACTGCGTGGACGAGATGTGCTGTCACGAGGATTATTCCCTCTGGTTCGGCTGCATCAAGGATCGTTCCATCAAATGCAGTCTCCACGGCAGCCGCTTCGACCTGGAATCCGGCCAGCCCCTGAACGAACCCGCGGAATGTCCCCTGCGGACCTATCCCACCAAGGTGGAGGGGGGGCAGGTGTGGGTGGAGGTGATGTAGCGACATCCCACCGGACTATCCTCCCCGCTAATCTTCCCGGCGGCACTGCTCCAGGCGTGATGTGCCCCCTGGCCATGCCGCATCGCGTGGAACCGGGCAAGTACGTCCATGCATGTTTGGAAGGCCGGTAACGATATGAGCAACCATTCCGTCCGCTTCTTCGATATCCAGTTCCAAAGCCAGGTGGCCGGTGCGGCGTTCGAGTTAAATTCCTTCGAGCGCTTGGCCCTTCCTCACTTGCAAGGGGAAGTGCTGGACCTGGGATGCGGCCTGGGCAACCTGGCCCTGGCAGCGGCCAGGGCCGGCTGCAGTGTCACCGCCTTGGACGGCAGCGTCACGGCTATCGCCCGCATCCGCGAAGCGGCCATGGGCGCGAGCCTGCAAGTGGAGGCCCGCGAGGCGGACCTGGGCCATTACGCCATCGATCGCGATTACGATGCTATCGTCGCCATCGGCCTGCTGATGTTTTTTCCCAAGCACCGGGCCGAGGCTTTGCTGACCGACATCGCCGCCCACGTGCGGCCGGGGGGCGTAGCCGTGCTCAATGCGCTGACAGAGGGAACCACCTTCCTCGGTATGTTCGAGCCGGGGCATTACCACCTGTTTTCCCGAGGGGCGTTGCAAGCGGCATTGCCCGGCTGGGAAATCCTGGTTGCTTCCCACGACACCTTTCCCGCGTCCGACGATACAGTGAAGGCCTTCGATACCGTCATAGCGCGGCGGCCGGTGGGGTAGCGGATCACTCCGAACCGGGGCTTCGCATCCGGTTTATCGCGGCCAGTTTCTTGGAAAGCGCAGAACCCTGAGGCGTCCCAATCGGCCGACCCCTTGGCCCTCGTTTCATGTCCCGTACAGGCTTGCTTGAATTGTGTCGGCCTTTGCGGGATAGTTTAAAAAGAACCAGACTATTTTAATCAGGTATGAACCCCGACCATACGTTTCGGTCTATGAACCATTGCCGGTTGTTCGTGCCGGACTAGTCAACTTGAGAGGTACCTATGGCTTATTCGGAACAGCAGGTCATCAGCGTGCGGCCATGGTCGGACAGGACATTCAGCCTGACCCTCACCCGGCCGGAGGATTTCAGTTTCGTCAGTGGTGAGTTCGTCACCATCGGCCTGCGCCACGAAGGCAAGTTGATACCGCGCGCGTATTCCATTGTTTCGACCCCGGATGATGACCACCTCGAATTTCTCAGCATTCATGTCCCCGATGGCCAACTGACCAGCCGCCTGGCCCGGGTGCGGCCCGGCGACGCGGTCTGGGTCAACGGCAAGGCTACCGGATCGCTGACGCTGGCCCATGTGCGGCCGGGAAGGAACCTGTTCTTGCTGGCCACAGGCACCGGCCTGGCCCCATTCATGAGCCTGATCCGCGATCCGGTCAGCCGCCAGGCCCACGAAAAAATCGTATTGGTCCATACCGTTCGCGGCGTGGCCGAACTTAGCTATCGAGATGAATTCGAGGATCTGGTGGGAGGCACGCTGGACTATGTTCCGACCGTGACCCGCGAACCGTTCGAACGAAACGCGCGCTGTTCCGACCTGTTCATTTCCGGCGCGTTGTGCGAGCAACTCGATCTACCCCGTCCCGACCCGGAGCAGGATCGTGTCCTGATCTGCGGCAATCCCGCCATGAACCGTCAGATGGGCACCTATCTGGACGACAACGGCTGGACCATGACCGACCACCGGGGTGTGGGGAACTACAGCGTGGAAGCGGCCTTTGTCATTCGCCACGCTTGAAATATGCCGCAAAATGGTGCGGACCAAATTAGGGTTGGGCAAAAGGGGTTGGGCCACAAGCAGTTCCCCCAACCGCACCAGGACACCATTTCAGAAAGGGATCACGCTACCGCGATGAAGCGCGGCGCCATCCCGGAAATCAAGGCCGACCAGACCTGGATATTGAGACAGGAGGGAACAGATGCAAGGTGCTTACGTTTCTGAATTTACCCGGTTCATGGATAAATTCCTGAAGGAACACCCGGAAGTAGTCGAGGACCAGCAGCGTGGCTGGAATATCTTTTGGGACAAGGAGGTCGATCCGGCGGCGATAAGCAAGGCCGAGGAGGACAGCGTGCCTTTCGATGATTATCTAAACATGCCGTATGCTCGTCCGCCGGTACCGTCGAAGCTGGTCCATCATTGACCTAGTCTACGAAGCGGGCCGGGTAGATGGTTCGGTAGCGTCCCGACGCCGCCGGTTGATAGGTGTAGTCGACGGCCTTATTTTGCGGCCTTGGAATGCTCCATGACCCAGTTATCCATGAAAGCCTGGAGCCTATCTTGCTTCACCTGGCCGGGGATAAACATGACGATCTCCCCGGTGGGGTCGTAAAGATAGGACGTCGGGTAGAAATCCACCGGGCCTACCTGGTGGAAGGGGCTGTTCTGATCGTGACGCGATCCCCCCGCGATGATGGCGGTGACGTTGAAGTTGTGAGACGCGACGGAATCCTCGACGGCATGTTGGTCCACCCCATAGTCGAGACTGATCCCGATCACCGCGAAGTCCTTGCGCTTGTTGAGGTTGTTGAGCAAGGGGACTTCCGCCCAGCATAACGGGCACCATGGAGCCCAGAAGTTCACAAGTACCCATTTCCCCCGGAAATCGGACAAGTGCAGGGATTTGCCGGTGATATCGGTGAACTGGAAGTCGATGGCCTTGCCCGCGAAGGCGGGCATCGGCAACAACCCAACCACGGCCAAGATAACTGCTACCAGGAAATGACTGCTTCTCGACATTGATATTCTTCTAATAAATACAATGGGTTGATGCTCAATCGGTTGCCCGCTGATGAACGGCTCTGCAACCTGGCTAACTTCAGTATCAACTTTCTAACAAGGGAGGATGGTTGGCAACCTTGTTCATCCGAATATCGCAAAGTCGGTGAACTTGTTGGCCGATTCGCAACTGTTCCCGACAGGACGGCAGCCGCGGATGTGCATGTGGAAGGTCCTCCCGCCAGCGTCGGACGGGAGGCACGGTGCGTCTATTTCACCGCTGCCACCTTGGGCAGCCGCCAGATCTCCGCGTTGTACTCCTCCATGGTGCGGTCCGTTGAGAACTTGCCGCTGGCGGCGGTATTGAGGATGCTCATGCGGGTCCAGCGCGCCTGGTCCCGGTAGGCCGACGCGGCCCGTTCCTGGGCATCCACGAAGGACCGGAAATCCGCCGCCACCAGCCAGGGGTCGTGGGGGCTGCGGATGGCCTGGATGATGGGATTGAACAGGCCGGGTTCGAATTGGTTGAAGTGCCCGGATTCCAGCAGCGCCATTACCCGCTTCAGGTCGGGATCGGCGGCGATGATGGCATCGGGGTCGTAGCGGTGGCGGGCTGACTCCACCTCCCCGGCGGTGAGGCCGAACAGGAAGAAGTTCTCGTCCCCCCCGGTCAGTTTTTGCAACTCCTCGCGGATCTCGATATTGGCGCCGTCCAGGGTGCCGATGGTGAGGGCGCCGTTCATCATGAACTTCATGTTGCCGGTGCCGGAGGCCTCCTTGCCGGCGGTTGAGATCTGCTCCGACAGGTCGGTGCCGGGGGCGATGATCTCCATGGCCGAGACCCGGTAATTGGGCAGGAAGGCCACTTTGAGCCGGCCGGCCACGTGTTCGTCGCCATTGACCATCTCCGCAACCTTGCAGATCAGGGTGATGATGCGCTTGGCCATGAAGTAGCCGGGCGCGGCCTTGCCGCCGATCAGCACGCAACGGTCGGTCCACGGGGTGATGTCACCCGTATTCTGAGCATCCTTCAAGAGGGCATAGAGGTGGATGACGTGGAGGATGTTGAGCAGCTGGCGCTTGTACTCGTGGATGCGCTTGACCTGCACGTCGAACAGGGCGTCCGGATCGAATGCCACCTTGCAGGTCCGCTTGACCAGTTCCACCAAGCGCGCCTTGTTGGCCCGCTTCACGGCATGCCAGCGTCGCCGGAATGCATCGTCGTCGGCGTAGCTGGCCAGGCTCCGCAGGTTATCCAGTTGCCTGATCCAGCCATCACCGATGGCGCCGGATATGAGTTTGGCCATCTCGGGATTGGCGGCGGCCATCCAGCGGCGTTGGGTCACGCCGTTGGTCTTGTTGTTGAATTTGCCGGGCCAAAGCTCGTGGAAGTCGCGGAACAGGCCCTGCTGCAGCAGGGTCGAGTGGAGAGCGGCCACGCCGTTCACGGAGAAGCTGCCGACGATGGCCAGATAGGCCATGCGTACCTGAGGCTCCGGTCCTTCCTCGATGAGGGACATGCGCGACAAGCGCGCCTTGTCCCCGGGCCAGCGCCGCGCGACCTGGATGAGGAAGCGGGCGTTGATCTCGTAGATGATCTCCAGCAACCGGGGCAGGAGTTGGCCGAACAGGCGGACCGGCCATTTTTCCAGCGCCTCGGGCAGCAGGGTATGGTTGGTGTAGGCCATGGTCTTGTGGGTGATGGCCCAGGCCTGGTCCCATTCCATCTGGTGTTCGTCCATGAGCAGGCGCATCAGCTCCGGCACCGCGCAGGTGGGGTGGGTGTCGTTGAGCTGGAACACGTTTTTGTCGGCGAAGCGGCTGAAATCCTGGCCGTGATGCAGTTCCCAGCCCGCCAGCACGTCCTGCAGGCTGGAGGAGGCCAAAAAATACTGCTGCTTCAGGCGCAGTTCCTTGCCGTTCTCGCTGGCGTCGTTGGGGTAGAGCACCATGGTGATGTTCTCGGCCGCGTTCTTGGCCGCCACCGATTCGGTATAGGAGCCGGCGTTGAATTCGTTCAGGTCGAACTCGTCCGTGGCCGCCGCGCTCCACAGGCGCAGCACGTTGACGGTGTCGTTGCGGTAGCCGGGAATGGGGGTGTCGAAGGGTACCGCCAGCACGTCCAGGGTATCCGTCCAGCGCACATGGAGTCTGCCCTGGGCATCCTTGTAGGTTTCGGTGCGGCCGTAATACTGGACGCGCCGGGTATGTTCCGGCCGCTCCAGCTCCCAGGGGTTGCCGTCCCGCAGCCAGTGATCCGGTTCCTCCGCCTGGCGGCAGTTCTCTATGCGCTGGCGGAACATGCCGTACTCGTAGCGGATGCCATAGCCCATCACCGGCAGTTGCAGGGTCGCGCAGCTATCCAGGAAACAGGCGGCGAGGCGGCCCAGGCCACCGTTGCCCAGGCCGGCGTCCTGTTCTTCGTCAACCAGTTCCTCCAGGACCAGGCCCATGCGCAGCAGGCCTTTTTCCACGCTCTCGGCCAGGCCCAGGTTGAGCATGGCGTTGTTCAGGGTGCGTCCCATCAGGAATTCCAGGGACAGGTAATAGGCGTGTTTGGCATCCTCGGCTTCGTAGCCCTGCCGGGTCCGTTTCCAGCGTTCCATGAGGCGATCCCGCAGGGACAGGGCCAGCGCCAGGTAAGGGTAATGGGTCGAGCGGCAATGCTGGTCGCGGCCCAGGAAATTGCTGAAGAAGCGGCGGATGTCCTGGGCCAGCGCGGCTTCATCCATGCCCAGTGGCGGAATCTCGTAGAGCTCGGCCGTTGGCTTGCTGGCGCGTAGGGGTTTCAGTCGGGTGGCGGCGGGCTTGGGAACCATGGCGGGGATGTGGCGTTTCCGATTCGGCCGACTAGCATACTGGCCGAGGAAGTAGATGAAAACAGGCAGTATGGATTGGGCGGAAGTCGGGACCGTTGTCGTCGACCGCTAACCGGGTGGGAATTCCCGGCGCAGGCGTTCCAGCTCCTTGCGATAGCGTTCACCGTCGCCATAGTCGAAGAAGTGATGGTAAAGGGCATGGGTTTCCTCCAGGCGGCGGGCATGCTTGATGGGGCACCAGAACTGCTCGGTGTGGGCGACGATCCCCCGGGCGTATTCGATGAGGCCGGTGCCGTAGGCGCAATAGGCGCAGTTCATGCGTTCGATCCAGCTCCCGGATGCGGCGCATGAGTTCTTCGATCCGGGCATTCATTGCGCGTCCCTGGTCACTGGAAGGTTGAGTCGCCGATTAGGACCTGCCGTCCGGGTCCCGTCAATGGCGCGGCGAATGAGAGAATGAGGGCCATGAACACCAAGCCCAGCATTCTCATCACCGGCTGTTCCTCCGGTATCGGCCAGGCCGTGGCCAAGGGCCTGGCCGCACGGGACTGGCGCGTGTTCGCCTGTGCCCGCGCGCAGGCGGACGTGGACCTGCTCAATGCCATGGGATTCGAAAGCCTGCGCCTGGACCTGGATGATTCCACCAGTATCCGGGCAGCGGCGGAGACGGTGCTGGAACGCACCAATGGCCGGTTGGACGCCCTGTTCAACAACGGTGGCTTCGGCCAGGTGGGGGCGGTGGAGGACCTGACCCGGGATGCCTTGCGGGAGCAGTTTGAGACCAACCTGTTCGGCTGGATCGAGCTGACCAACCTGATCATTCCCGCCATGCGCAGGCGGGGCTCCGGCCGCATTGTCATGAACAGCTCGGTGCTGGGCTATGCCGCCTTTCCCTACCGGGGCGCTTACGTGGCGGTCAAGTTCGCCCTGGAGGGCATCGCCGATACCCTGCGCCAGGAACTCCACGGCAGCGGCATCCGGATCAGCCTGGTGGAGCCGGGGCCCATCACGTCTCGCTTCCGGGAAAACTGCCTGCCCCATTTCGAGAAGCATATCGACTGGCGGAACAGCGTGCATCGGGCCGAATACGAGGGACAGTTGGCCAGGCTCAACCAACCCGGACCCGCCGCGCCCTTCACCTTGCCGCCAGAGGCCGTGCTGGCCAAGGTGATCCATGCCTTGGAGAGCGACCATCCCAGGCCACGCTATCCCATCACGGTGCCCTCCGTGGCTTTCTGGTGGCTTAAGCGGCTACTGCCGGTGGCCGGGATGGATTGGGTCCTGCGCCGGGCCTCGGGTGGAGGCAAGCGCTGAAAATGCAATTCGATTCAGATGATGCAGCAAGCGGGCGACAGGGCCTCGGAGCGGTAATGGCGCCTTACCGGGTTGAGCACTTGCCATAGGCAGGTGCCCGCCGGGACGGTCACCAGATCACCCTGGGTCACGGTGACGGGCTGACCGCCGGGCACGGTCAGGATGGCCTCTCCGGCCAGGAAATAGCTCTTCTCCGCGGCATCGTTGGCGAGGGTGCGGCTGCCGACCCCATCCTTCCAGGTGGGCCAGCCATGCACCCCCAGCTCCGTCATGCGGGCCCGCGAAATATTGCGTTCAATGACGATTGCGGTGGGTGTGGCGTCGTTCATGGGATGCGAATACCTGGTTTGGCATGAGTCGATTCGACAGGATCATGGTGCCGGGGCCCGGGTCAGTGTGACCCAAGTTCGACGAGCGGGGAGAGAGGGGCTCCCTCCCCGCTCGCCAGGCGCTACTAGCCTGCCCTTGGCGCCAGCAAGCCCCGTTCTTCCAGGAAGCCGATGACCTGGACGGCGGCCTCCTGCGGGGTGATCCGGTCGTTGTGGATCACGAGCTCGGGCGCAAGGGGACCCTCGTAGGGGTCGTCCACGCCGGTGAAGCCGATGCCTTTCCCCTCGGCCAGGGCGGCACGTGCCTTCTTGTAGAGCCCCTTGGGGTCGCGTTGTTCGCAGACCTCGATAGGCACATCTACCAGTATTTCGACGAAGGGCAGGCCGCTCTCATGGTGGATCTGGCGCACCAGATCGCGGTCCTTGCGGTAGGGGCTGATGAAGCTGGTGAGGGAGATCACGCCGGTATCGGCGAACAGCCTGGCCACCTCGCCGATGCGGCGGATATTTTCCTCCCGGTCGGCGGCGGAAAAGCCCAGGTTCTTGTTGAGGCCGTGGCGGACATTGTCCCCGTCCAGCACATAGGCCAGTTGGCCCCGTTCCACCAGGGCATGCTCCAGGGTGAAGGCGATGGTGCTCTTGCCAGAGCCGCTCAGCCCGGTGAACCAGATGGTCACCCCTTTCTGGGCCAGCAGCCGTTCCCGGTCATCCCGTTTGACGTGGCCTTCGTGCCAGGTGATGTTGGTTGCCCGGATTTCCGTCATGTTTGGTGCTCCTGTTTTGGTTGAACAATCGGCTGTGCCGGAGGATGCTATGCTGCCTCGGGTAAGCGCCGGCACCGGATAGTTGCCGACGCTAAATAACCCCGGGTCAGGTAAAATCGATCCGGCTGCGTCAAAGCGGTTCGGGGCCAGTAGGTGTACTGACGCTGGACGGGTCTCCGACTCATCGCCAATGGTACGTGCATTCCCGGGACTTTCAGCTTTTCCCCGATCACACTAAGCTGGAGGGGCGGGAGATGCTCGGGAGTCGGAATGTGAGATGCCCGGGGTTTCGGATAAACAGAGTTGCAACAAGCGAGGCTGGAGAACAAATGAACGATGAACGGGATAATGTGGAAATGAATACGCCGGCACCCATTTCCCCTCGTCGTCGCCTCCAGGAACTCCTGGCCATCCCTGATAAACAGCGCACAGACGCCGAATGGGATGAGCTTATAGAACTTGAAATCAGCCTCGCGCCAGGCAATCGCGCCGACGGGGGGGGTGAGCAAAATGCCCGGCGCGGCCAGTCTCCTTCGGGAAACCCCAATCAGAATCCCAGGCCCAGAGGCGGGGAACAGCCCAAGAAGCCCTTCAAGAAATTTCACAAGCGGCCGCCCCCCAAAGAGGGTTAGGACACGCGGCCAGGATGCCTGGTCCTCCAACCATTCTTTATCGGGCCAGGCTCTCCTTCTCCATCAGGAGGTAGGTGTTGTAGGCGTTCACCCGGTTGGCCTCCGGGAAGGCGGGCATGGATTCGTAACCGGACCAGTCGGTGCGCTGGTAGGCCTCGTCGAAGGAGGTCAGATCCTCCACGGCCCGGCCCATTTCACGGCGCAGGAAGCGCAGGTAGTCCCGGGTAAGGGTGAGGTCCCGCAAGGGCGTGTCGGAGGCGCCGCCGTGGCCCGGCACCAGGACGCTGGGCCGGAGTTCGATGAGCCTGTCCAGGGCCGCCAGCCAGCGCTTGGAATCGGCATCACCGACGAAGGGGATGCGCCCCTTGAACACCAGGTCGCCGGCGTAGAGCACCCCATCCTCCACCACGAACATGACCATGTCCTCCGCCGAATGGGCAGGGCCCACATGACGCAGCTGGAAGTGCAGGCCGCCCAGTTCGAAATCGGTGTCGCCGCTCAGCCACAGATCCGGTTCGTAAAAACGCTGTAGATCATCATTGATCCAGGTGCCCAGGATCTGCTTGCGCTGTTCATAGCGCTGCCTGAAGGCGTCCGAGCCGATGGTGCCCTTGCTGGCCTCATGGGACCAGACCTCCGCGCCCAGGTCCTTGAATACCTGGATCCCGTAATAGTGGTCCGCATGGTAGTGGCTGACGATGACCCGCTTGACGGGGGCCGGCGTGATCTCGCGGATCCGCTTGAGCATTTCGTTGGCCAGCGAGGGGGAGCCCAGGGTATCGAACACCACCACGCCGGCGGGCGTCACCACGAAGCCGGCGTTGGACATGAAGCCTTCGTTCTCAGGGCTGGCGGCTCCAGAAAGACCCGGCACGTAGTAGCTGTGGGGACCGATCTGTTCGGCACGAACTGACACTGATACCGGCGGGTAGCCGGTCGCGCCGGCGACCGTGGAAAACAGCAGGGCGAAAAGGGCAATCAGGGATCGCATAAGGGAGTTCCTCTATCCGGATAGGGCCTTGGCGGCGTCAGGGGCGGGATTATAGGTAGCCGGAGGGATGCTGATCTGTAGTATCTTCGACCCGCCCCAATCGATTTTCGGCCATCGTGAATTACAAGAAGTTCCTGCCTTTCCTGCTCGCCTTCGTGCTGCCCCTGCTGGCGGTCTACGCCTGGTGGGGCGGCTTCAATCCCGTCACCATCGAGGAGGCCGTGAGCGGTCCCTACACCTACGCCTACCTGGAACATACCGGCGATTATTCCAAGCTGCCGGACCTGTCCAGCCAGGTGCGCCAGGAACTCTCGGACGCCCGGGTCTTGTTCGGCAACCCCATCACCGTGCTGTACTCCAATCCGGATGTGGTCGACGTGGGGGAACGCAAGGCGCGTACCGGCTTTCTGGTCCCGGAAGGCACCAAGGTTCCGGGGGACTTGCTGGTGGATACCCTACCCCGGCGCGCGGTCCTGGCCACCACGCTGCAGGCGGGTAGCCTGCTCGCCCCCGGCCGGGCCTACGCGGCGCTGGACCGGTATCTCCAGGCCCGCGGCCAAGGGATACGCATGCCCACCGTGGAACTGTATGAGCCCAGCGGCAGCGTGCTGCGGATGGGACGCCTGACCGTGGAAATGGAGGTCAAGTGAGCCTGTTCGCCACCCTGGCGGCCCTGGTCTGGGAGCACCTGCGTCCCGAGTATTCGAATCGGCCCAAGGACACTGCCGCCCGCTGGCACGCCTGGCTGCTGGAGAACATCAATGCCGGCGGCGAGCAGCACGGGTTCCTGGCCTGGACGCTGGGGGCCCTGCTGCCGGCCCTGGTCATGATGGCCATCGCTTACGCCCTGGGCCAGATCTGGCATCCCCTGACCTGGGCCTTCAACGTGGTGGTGCTGTACTTCTGCCTGGGCTTCAAGCGGGCCTCGTTCAACGCCGCCAGCGTCGCCCGGGCCCTGCAGGCCGAAGATCTGGAACGGGCCCGGCAAACGTTGGCGGAGTGGCGCCCCGGTATCCTGGTCGGGGCGGACGAACTGTCCGTGGTTAAGCAGACCGCGGAGGCGGTGCTTCAGCAATCCCTGGTCCGTCTGTTCGGCGTGCTGTTCTGGTTTTTCCTGCTGGGCGCGGCCGGCGCCGTGCTGTATCTCCTGACCCGTCTGAGCCGCGACCGCTGGCATGCGGAACCCCTTTTCAGCCTGGTGTCCACCCGCATCGCCCGCTGGCTGGACTGGCTGCCGGTCCGCATCGTGGCCTTCAGCTTCGCCATCATTGGAAACTTCCAGGACACCCTGGAATGCTGGCGCGGCCAGGCCGTCGCCTGGGGCGATGAGAACGAAGGCATCATCCTCTCGGCGGGTGCCGGCGCCCTGGGCGTGCAGTTGGGCGGCGATATCGACCTGCCGGAAGGCAAGCTGGCCCGGACGGTCCTGGGGCTGGGCGAGGAGCCCGCCGTCACGGTGGTGGACAACGCGGTGGCACTGATCTGGCGGGCGGTCCTGTTGTGGGTGGCGGTGCTGGGACTGCTCTGGCTGGGAAGCCTCTGAGTGCTGAACGCCCTTTGGGTCGGGTGCATCCTGGTCGCCTTCGGCGCGGCGGTGATCCAGTTCCTGGGCGGCGACGCCACCATCTTCGCCAGCGTCATGAAGGCCGCCTTCGATTCGGCCAAGACCGCCTTCGAGGTGGCCCTGGGCCTTACCGGCGTCATGTGCCTGTGGCTTGGAGTGATGAAGGTGGGGGAACGGGCCGGCTTCCTGGACCTGCTGGGGCGGGCCCTGGCCCCACTGTTCGCGCGCCTGTTCCCGGAGGTGCCCCGGGGGCATCCGGCCCTGGGTTCCATCACCATGAACATGGCGGCCAATATATTGGGCCTGGACAACGCCGCCACGCCCATCGGCCTCAAGGCCATGCGCGAACTGCAGGAACTCAACCCCAATAAGGACACCGCCAGCAACGCCCAGATCCTGTTCCTGGTACTCAACGCCTCCTCGGTCACCCTGCTGCCTGTGACCATCTTCACATACCGGGCCCAGTTGGGGGCGCAAGATCCCACCGACGTCTTCATCCCCATCCTCATGGCCACCTATGCCTCAACCCTGGCGGGTTTCCTGTTCATCTCCAGCGTCCAGCGCCTGAAGCTGGACGCGGTGGTGCTGGCCTGGCTGGGTGGCCTGACCGCCCTGGTGGGCGGCCTGGCCTGGTGGTTCGCCCAAATGCCGGCGGAGGTGATGACAGCCCGCTCCTCCGCCCTCAGCAACTTCCTGCTGCTGGGACTGGTGGCGGTGTTCCTGGCGGGGGCGGCGGCGAAGCGGGTGAACGCCTACGAGGCCTTCATCGAGGGGGCCAAGGAGGGTTTCCACACCGCCGTCACCATCATCCCCTATCTGGTGGCCATGCTGGTGGCCATCGGCATGCTGCGGGCCAGCGGCGCCCTGCCGGCCTTCGTCGAGGCGGTACGCTCTGGTGTCGCAGCCCTGGGTTTCGACGCGCATTGGGTGGACGCATTGCCTACCATGGTCATGAAGCCCCTGTCTGGATCAGGCGCCCGGGCCATGATGATCGAGACCATGCAGGCCCAGGGCGCGGATTCCTTCGCCGGACGCCTGGCCAGCATCGTCCAGGGCAGCACCGAGACCACCTTCTACGTCCTGGCGGTGTATTTCGGCGCGGTGGGCATCAAGCGGGTGCGTTATGCCGTGGCGGGAGGTCTTGTGGCCGACCTGGGCGGCTTCATGGCGGCGGTGCTGGCGGCCTACTTGTTCTTTGGCGCTGCACGAGGCTGAAGCTATCGTTAGGACATACCGGCGCTGGAATTAACCAATAGAAAAAAAAGGAGAAGAAATGTTTGCCCGCCTGCGCAGCCTGCTCCTGAAAACCCCGGTTCTGATCGTACTGGGCCTGATCCTGGCCTATCTGCTGTTCGGCTGGTTCGGCTTCGAACCCCTGGTGAAATGGGCGGCGCCCAAGTACATCGCCGACAAGACCGGCCACAGCCTGACCCTGGCCGCCGCCAAGTTCGACCCCCTGGCCCTGTCCGTGGACCTGAAGGGCATGAAGCTGGCCGAACCCGACGGCAAGCCGTTGCTGGCATTCGACGAGCTGTTCGTGGACTTCGAGGCCAGTGGCCTGTTGCGGCGCGCATTTGCCTTCAAGGACATCCGCCTGGTGGGCGCGGATGCCCATCTGGTTCTGCTGCCGGATGGCAAGCTCAATTGGACTGCCTTCCTGGAGGCCTTCAAGAGCGAGGATGAAGACGAGAACAAGGACCTGCCTCGCCTGCTCATCGATCGTATCGCCCTGGAAAAGGGCCGGGTGCATTTCACCGACCGCAAGGTGGTGGAAGGCTACCAGGTCGAGCTGAATCCCATCGATTTCAAACTGACCGACCTGTCCACCCTGCCCGACGACAAGGGGGCCTATACCCTGGCGACCCGCACCGAGGCGGGGGCGCGCATCCGCTGGAAGGGCCAGTTTTCCCTCAACCCCGTGCTGGCCACGGGCGAACTGTCGGTGGACGACCTGCAACTGGCCCGCGTCTGGCCTTACGTGCGCGACCGGCTCAACATGGACACCCCAGCGGGCGTGGCCGCCATGGGGCTGAACTACCGGGTGGCCTATGACAACAAGCAGCTTGCGATCGTCCTCAATGATTTGGGCTTCAAGCTGGATGGCCTGCAACTGCGCGGCAAGGGAGAAGCCGAGCCGGCAGTGGCCCTGGACAGCCTGCAACTGACGGGGGGCAGATTCGATCTGCAGCGTCGCCGGCTGGATATCACCCAGGTGGCCCTGCAGGGTGGATACGTCCATGTTCAGCGCCGTGTGGACGGAAGCATCGATCTGACGGATTGGTTCCGACCCTCCGCGGAAAGCGCAGTGGTCCAGGCAAAGGTTGCCGGCCAGTCCAGCGCACCCGCGCAGCCCGTCCTGGTGCCGGTCGCCAAGGGCAATATGGACGACCTGAACGACATCCAGCCTGGCAGCGAGGTGCGCCTGGGAGGCTTGGCCTTCGCCTACAAATCCACGAAGCTGCATCCGGACAGCCTGCCCCGCCTGGACAAGGTAATCCAGGCCATGCGGGACAACCCGGACCTGCGGGTGCGTATCGGCGGCCACACCGACAGCGTCGGCAGCGAGCAGTACAACCTGCGCATGTCCGCCGCCCGGGCCGAATCGGTACGGGACTACCTGCTGAAGAAGGGCATTGCCACAGAGCGCATCACCACGCGGGGGTATGGCGAGAGCCGTCCGGTGGCGGACAACGCCAGCGAGGCAGGACGCGCAGCCAACCGCCGGGTGGTATTGCACTTCCATCTGCCCGGCCAGAACCCGGACGGCACAGGCCCGGCGGGTGGGAATGCTGCAGGGGTATGGACCGTAAACCTGGACAATTTCATCCTGGACAATATGGGCGTGCGCTATCGCGATACTAGTTTCGCATCGCCCCTGAGTGCCGAGGTGGGCAACGTGAAGGTGGGATTCAAGGCCCAGGCCCAGGCCGGCGGCGGAGCGCCTCAGGCCAAGGTCGAAGGGTTTGGGGTCGATCTGTCGGGCATCAACCTCGTCTCCGCGGCCAGTCCCCAGCCGCTGCTGGTGTTGGGCGGGGTGGTCCTGGAGGGGGGGCGGCTGGACCTGGCCGCCCGAGAGGCCGGCATTGCCCGGATCGCCCTGGTCGACGGCAAGGTGGAAGCGGAACGTGACACCCAGGGCCGCATCCCACTGGTTGAGGCGTTCAAGCCCACCACTGAAGGACATGCCGCACAGGCCGTTGCGACCAATGGGGAAGCAGCACCCTGGAAATACCGCCTGGACAAGCTGGAACTCTCAGGCTTCGAAGTGGCGGCCCGAGATCGAAGCGTGAGCCCGGCTGCCGGTCTGACCCTGCAGCAGATCCAGGCCAGCGTGGCGGGCCTGAGCCAGAATATGCAGGCCAGCCTGCCGGTGAAACTCAGGCTGCATGTCAAGGAGGGCGGGGCATTTCAGGCCGACGGCAAGGCGGTGATTGCAAACCGCGCCGGCAAGGCCGCGGCGGACCTGCGCCTCAAACTCAGCAATTTGGGCCTGAGGCCGGCGCAGTCCTACCTCAGCCAGGTCGCCAACCTCACCCTGGCGTCGGGCGCGGCCTCCGCGTCCGGCCATCTGAAATACGATGGCACGCTGAAGTTCGACGGCGGCTTCCAGGTGGTGGACCTGCTGCTGAACGAGTTGGACGGCGGCGCCCGCTTCCTGGCCTGGAAGCGCCTGGAGAGCGACAGCGTGAGCTACCGGCCCGAGGCTCTCAACATCGAGGAGCTCAAGCTGGACGGCCTGGGGGCCAAGCTGGTGATCTACAAGGACAAGACGGTCAATCTGAAAAAGATCCTCAAGGCCCGGACGCCGCCGCCTGCCAGTGCTGCGTCCGCGGTCAAGAAGGACGAACCGGCCACCCGCATGACCATCGACCGCATCCGCGTGGAGAACGGCGAGATGGACTTCGCCGACCTTTCCCTGGCCCTGCCCTTCGGCGCCCGCATTCACGACTTCAAGGGCAGCTTCAACGGCATTTCCACCAAGCCCGGCAGCGTGGCCCAATTGGAACTGGACGGCCTGGTGGACGAGTACGGCTTGGCGCGGGCGGTGGGCCAGCTGGACCTGTTCGATCCCACGGCCTTCATGGACATCAACGTGGTGTTCCGCAATGTGGAGATGACCCGGCTGACGCCCTATACAGCCACCTTCGTGGGACGCAAGATCGATTCCGGCAAGCTGTCCCTGGACCTGGAATACAAGATCAAGGACCGCCAACTGCTGGGCGAGAACCAGATCATCATGGACCAGCTGACCCTGGGCGAGCGGGTGGAGAGCCCCACCGCCAAGAACCTGCCCCTGGATCTGGCCCTGGCCATCCTCAAGGACAGCGATGGCAAGATAGACTTGGGCCTGCCGGTGTCGGGCAGCCTGGACGATCCCCAGTTCAGCTACGGCCGCATCATCTGGAAGGCCATCACCAACATCATCGGCAAGATCGTCACGGCTCCGTTCCGGGCACTGGGCGCCCTGTTCGGCGGCGGTGGCGAGAAGCTGGAGAAGATCGCCTTCGAGGCCGGCGAGGCGAGTCTGACGCCACCGGAAAAGGAAAAATTCAAGCAGATCGCCAAGATCCTCACCAAGCGCCCGGGCCTGGCTCTGACCATCCATCCCGCCTGGTCCGAGCAGATCGACCGGCCCGCCATCAAGGAGCGCCAGCTGCGCCGTGCCGTGCTGGAACAGATGGGCGTGAAGCTGGCGCCGGACGAGGAACCCGGTCCCATCTCCACCGCCAACGCCAAGACCCGCGCGGCTCTGGAAGCCCTCTACGCCAAGCGTTTCGGCGACGAGGCGTGGACCGGCCTCGAGGCCAAGTGGCGCCAGGCCAACCCGGACAAGAAGCAGGAATCCGGCGCCGGCAAGATGCTGTCCCGGCTCAAGGGCCTGTTCAAGAAGGAAGAGCCCCTGTCCGCCGACGACCTGGCCCTGCTCAAGGGGGCGGACCTCCATGCCCTGCTGTACGACCGTCTGCTGGGCAAGCAGACGGTCAGCGATGCCGTTCTGGGCGAGCTGGCCCGGCAGCGGGGGCAGGCCATCCTGAGCGGGCTGACCGCATTGGGGACGCCTGCCGAACGGGTCAATGTAGCCCCGGCGGAGAAATTCGACGGGGAGGGCAGGGAGATACCCGCCCGCATGGAATTGGGGGTCGCCAAGGCGAAGTAGCCCGCGCTGCGCTTAATCGGAGCCGGGAGGAAGGAGGGGATACGGGGTGGATGTCATAATGCGGTCATCCCGATCCGCCAACCTCTCCACGCTTTTCTTTTCGGCACGCGCCCATGCAGGAATACCAGACCCTAGCCGCCATCGATCTCGGCTCCAACTCTTTCCATTTGCAGGTTGGCAGGGTGGAAGGGGAGCAGCTTTTCTACCTGGACGCCATCAAGGAGCCGGTGCGCCTGGCGGCGGGCCTGACCGCCAGAAAGAACCTGGATGCCGCTTCCCAGGCCCGCGCCCTCGACTGTCTGTCCCGCTTCGGTGAACGCCTGCAGGGCATGCCCGCCGGCGCGGTGCGGGCGGTGGGCACCTCCGCCCTGAGGGTGGCGAAGAACTCCTCTGTTTTCCTGGCCAAGGCGCGCCAGGCCCTGGGCTTCGAGATCGAGATCGTGGCCGGCCGGGAAGAGGCGCGGCTGATCTATCTGGGCGTGTCCCACAGCCTGCCCCTGACCCAGGCCCCCCGCCTGGTGGTGGATATCGGCGGCGGTTCCACGGAATGCATCATCGGCACCGGCTACGAGCCCCAGGATCGGGAAAGCCTGCGCATGGGCTGCGTGGTGTTCTCCAGGCAGTTTTTTCCAGCGGGAAGGGTGGACAAGGCCGCCATGAAGGCGGCTGAAACCGCGGCCATGATCGAGACCCAGGTGGTGGCGAGCCTGTTTCGCGCGGGCAGTTGGGAAGAGGCGGTAGGCTCGTCCGGTACGGCCAAGGCCCTGGGGGAGATCTGCCGGCTGAACGGCTATTCGGACGGGGCCATCACACTGGACGGCCTGAAATGGCTGCGCGAGCGCCTGATCAAGACGGGATCGGCGAAGCGCCTGGATATCCCCGGCCTCAAGGCCGATCGCAAGCCGGTCATTGCCGGCGGGTTGGCGGTGATGCTGGCGCTGTTCCAGGAATTGGGCATCGAGACCATGACCGCCGCCCAGGGGGCCATGCGCGAAGGCATCCTGCAGGACCTGCTGGGCCGGGTCCATGACCACGACATGCGCGACGTCACCATCGCCCAGTTTCAGCGGCGCTATCGGGTGGACACCCGCCAGGCCGCCCGGGTCGAAAGGCTGGCCATCGAGCTTTGCAAGTATCTGGAAGCCTGCGGCGACGAGGATGCGCTGCGCTTCCTGTCCTGGGCCGCCCGGATGCACGAAATCGGCATATCCATCGCCCACTCCGGGTTGCACAAGCATGGCGCCTATATCCTGGAAAACGCCGACATGCCCGGCTTTTCCCGCCGCGACCAGTCCCGTCTGGCGGCGCTGGTGCGGGCCAGCCGGGGCGGGTTGAGCAAGCTCGGCCTAGCCGTCGACGATTCCCTCTGGCCCTTGATCCTGTGTCTGCGCCTGGCGGTCCTGCTCAATACCAGCCGCAGCGACGCGGTAAGCGACTCGGTTCGCCTGGAATGCCGGGCGGGGACCTGCGAACTGTATCTGCCCGGCGACTGGCTGAGAAACAACCCGTTGACCCAGGCTGTGCTGGAGGAGGAACTGCGGAATTGGTCGGCGGTGTCGCCGGTGGTGCGCCTGGCCGGCCTGCGGGAATCGTGAGCCGGGGCATGCTGGCGCCACCGGGTCGGCCGGCCCGGCGACACACTGGCTTCTTCAGCTCTTGGCCGCCAGCACGCTGAGCAGGAATGCCTGGGCGTCGAAGGCCTTGCCGCGCCGGGCCCGGCGCTTGTAGCTGCCGTCAGGCAGCATTTCCCAGGCCCGCACGTTGTCCTTGAGGTAGGGTTTCAGGCTTTCGTTGACGACCCGGCGCTTGAGTTTCGGGTCCAGCAACGGGAAGCCGGTCTCGATGCGGCGGAAGAAGTTCCGGTCCATCCAGTCGGCGCTGGCCAGCCAGACGTCCTCCTTGCCGCCGTTCCAGAAATAGAACACCCGGTGGTGCTCCAGGAAGCGGCCGATGATGGAGCGCACCCGGATATTGTCCGACACCCCCGGGATGCCCGGCTTCAGGGCGCACACGCCGCGCACGATCAGGTCCACCTGGACACCGGCCTGTGATGCTTCGTACAGGGCGGCGATGATCCTGGGCTCCAGCAGGGAGTTCATCTTGGCGACGATGATCGCCTTCTCGCCCCGCGCGGCCCGCTCCGTCTCGGCGCGGATGGCCTGGATCATGCGCGGATGCAGGGTGAAGGGCGATTGCAGCAGCAGGGTGTGCTCGTGGGCCCGGCCCAGGCCGGTGAGTTGCATGAACACGTCGTTCACGTCCTGGCAAAGGTCCGGCTGGCAGGTCATCAGGCCGAAGTCCGTGTACATGCGCGCGGTACGCGGGTGGTAGTTGCCGGTGCCGAGGTGGGCGTAGCGCTTCAGCTTGCCGTTTTCCCGACGCACCACCATGGCCAGCTTGGCGTGGGTCTTGTAGCCCACCACGCCGTAGACGACATGGGCGCCGGCCTTTTCCAGCTGTTCCGCCCAGTTGATGTTGGCCTCCTCGTCGAACCTGGCCAGCAGTTCCACCACGGCGGTGACTTCCTTGCCACGCTGGGCGGCGGCGATGAGCTGGCGCATCAGTTCGGAATCGGTGCCGGTACGGTAGACGGTCTGCTTGATGGCCAGGACGTCCGGGTCCTCGGCGGCCTGGCGGATGAAGTCGATGACCGGCTGGAACGACTGGTAGGGATGGTGCAACAGGATGTCGCCCTTGGTGATGGTCTTGAAGATGTCGTCGGACTTGACCAGGGCGACCGGCAGCCCTTGCGTCACCGGCGGGAACTTCAGATCGGGCCGGTCCACCCGGTCCGGCACCGCCATGAGCCGCACCAGATTCACCGGGCCGTTGACCTGATAGAGATCGTCGCCGCCGAGGCCGAACTGCTGGAGCAGGTACTGGGACATCTCCTCCGAACAGTTGTCCGCCACTTCCAGGCGCACGGCGTTGCCGAAATGGCGATGGGGCAGTTCGCCTTGGAGTTGCTCCCGCAGGTTCTTGTTTTCCTCCTCGTCGACGAACAGGTCGGAATTGCGGGTGGCCCGGAACTGGTAGCAGCCCAGCACCTCCATGCCGGTGAACAGCTCGCCCACATGGGCGTGGAGGATGGAGGAGAGGAACACGAAACCGTACTCGCACCCGGCGATCTCGGCGGGCATCTGGATGAAGCGGGGCAGGCTGCGGGGCGCCTGGACCACGGCGCGGCCGGAGTTGCGCCCGAAGGCGTCCTTGCCCGACAACTCCACGGCGAAGTTCAGGCTCTTGTTGAGCACGTTGGGAAAGGGGTGGGACGGATCCAGGCCGATGGGCGTCAGCACCGGCATCAGGTCGTTGAAGAAGAAGTCCCTGATCCAGGCGGTCTGGGCCGGGTTCCAGTGGGTGCGGCGCAGAAAGCGGATGTCACGCTCGGCCATGGCCGGCAGCACGGACTTGTTCAATACCTCGTATTGCCGGGCCACCATGGCGTGGGCGGTCGTCGAAACCTCCTTGAAGACCTGGCGCGCGGTCATGCCGTCGGAGCCCACATGGTGCGGATTGAGGCGGATCTGTTCCTTCAGGCCGGCCACCCGGATCTCGAAAAACTCATCCATGTTGCTGGACAGGATGCATAGAAAGCGCAGGCGTTCCAGCAGGGGGGTGGCGGTATCCTCGGCCTGGGCCAGTACCCGGCGGTTGAATTCCAGGAGTCCCAATTCACGGTTGATGAGGTATTCAGGTTGCGGCAGATGGCTCATGGAGGCGGGCTGTAACACGAAATATTAAACCTGATGCTAACCTCAAAGCCCGGCCGTCTTCTATCGCACCCCGTCATCCCATGGAAATAGAACTCAAGCTGGCACTGGATCCCCGCGATCTTCCCAGGCTGAAGCGACATCCGGCCCTGTCGGGGGCCAAGCCCCAGTTCCGCACCCTGCACAGCGTTTACTACGACACCCCGGACTTCGCCCTGATGGGGCGCGGCATCGCCTATCGCCTGCGCCGGGTGGGCTACCACTGGGTGCAGACGGTGAAGGCAGAGTCGGCGTCGGTGGGGGCCCTGTCCAGCCGTCCCGAGTGGGAAGTGCAAGTGGCGGACAACCAGCCGGATTTCAGCGTGCTGCCGCCGGAAGCCCTAGCCTGTTTCGACGGCGTCGACCACACCCTGCTGGCGCCCGTCTTCATTACTGAGTTCAAACGCCAGACCTGGCAGATCGAGATAGGCGAAACCCGCGCCGAGGTGGCCGTGGACGTGGGGCAAATTCTGGCCGGAGAGTGCAAGGCAGGGTTGTGCGAGGTGGAAATCGAGCTCAAGTCGGGCCTGCCCGTCGACTTGTTCGATCTGGCCCTGAGGCTTCATGGCGACGTGCCCTTGCTGGTGGAGCCGCGCAGCAAGGCGGCCCGGGGCTATGCTCTTGCGGGCGCCTATCTGCCCGCGCCGGTCAAGGCGATCCAGCCACCCCTGACGCCGCGCATGCCGGCCGGCGAGGCCTGGCGCGCCATCGTACGGGCGGCCCTGACCCAGGCCACGGCCAATGTGCCGGGTTTTCTCGCGGAGCCGGAAAATATCGAATACCTGCATCAGCTGCGTGTCGCCTTGCGCCGTCTGCGGGTGGCGGCAAGCCTGGCAAAAGGCCTTGGACTGGACCGTCCGGGTTGGGAAAACGGATTGCGGGACGTGATGCATAAACTGAATCCGGCCCGGGATTGGGATGTCTTTCTGGAGGGGACCTTGCCCCGGGCGACAGAGGTCTTCGAGAACGATGCCATCGGCGAGCCCTTGCTCCATCAGATCCAACAGACGGCGGCGAAAGCGCGCCAACTCGCCCAGGACGCCGTGGTCGCCCCGGAGTTCACCCGGCTCATCATGGAAATAGGCAGGGGGCTGCTGGATCCCGTCGACGTCGATTCCACCGCCAAGGCCTGGTCGGCCCATGTCCTGGAAGAACGATGGAAAGACCTGCACAAGCGGGGCAGGAAAATAACCAAGCTGGGCCCGGGCGGGCGCCATGAGGTGCGTATCGCCGCCAAGCGGATGCGCTATGCCGCCGAGGCCTTCGACGTGCTCTACGGCAAGCGCGCCAGGAAATATCTGGTGTGCCTCGCCGCGCTCCAGGATGGGCTCGGGTTGGCCAACGACGTGGCGATGGCCAGCCAATTGCTGCGCGGGATAGGGGGCAGACACCCGCAACTGGCCTTCGACTGCGGCCGCATCGTCGGCATGCTGGTGGTCATGGCCCGGAACCATGGCGATCTTGCCGGGCGGCAATGGCGGGATTTGCTCGAAGCTCCCTTGTTCTGGCGCTGACGGCCGGTCAAACCCGGTCCTGCCACCTGAGGCCGTTCAATACCGCCCTGGCGGTAATGGCCACCTCCGAGGCGGTGAGGCCCACCGGACCGCGTCCGGCATCGAGGGCATTATCCGCGGCCGTGCCGTGTATCCACACCCCGGTCACCGCGGCTTCTTCCGTGCCCAGGCCCTGTGCGACCAGGGCGGCGATGATGCCGGTCAGAACGTCGCCCATGCCGGGGGCCGCCATGCCGGGGTTGCCTGTCGCATTGCGCCATACGGGTTGGCCATGGCGATGGATCAGGGTGCCCGCGCCTTTCAGGACGATACATGCGGGATAGCGCTTGGCCAGTTTCCGGATGGCGCTTTCCCGGTCAGCCTGGACGGCCGCCGTGGCCACGCCGAGCAGGCGTCCCGCCTCCCCGGGGTGGGGCGTGAGCAGCGTGGGCGAGCCACGCGCCGCCAGACGTTCCTGAAGTTCGACCTCCTGGGCGATCAGATTCAGGCCGTCCGCGTCCAGGAGCAATGGGTAGTCCACCGCCAGGGCGCGCTCCAGCCACTGGCGGGCGCCCCCCGAGCGGCCCATGCCCGGGCCCGCCACCAGGCAGGCCGGCGTGGGGAGTTGCAGGGCCCGTTCCGGCGTGCCGACCATGAGTTCTGGCGTGGCTGGATCGAAGCAGACAGCTTCGTCCAGCAGGCCAACATAGACACGTCCCGCTCCGCATAGCAAGGCGGCGCGCGAGGCCAGCAATGCGGCCCCGACCATACCGGGGGCTCCCCCAAGGACGCCGACCCCGCCGTAATCGCCCTTATGGCAATTGTCGGGTCGGGTCGGCAGTGGGGTGGGAGTGGCGATTTCCTGTGTTCCAAACATGGTTTTCTTTTCTAAACAAACGCCTATAAATGCATTACAGACCAATGGAAGGAGGATGTCATGGAAACGCCTGTAACCCTTGCCGGGGGCAAACTGTTGAACTGCGACCTTGACGAGACCTGCATGGATCTGGACTGCGATGAGGTCATGGACGAATATGCCGATGCCTTGCTGGAAACATCGGCCGGTGCTGATTTCCTGGCCCATTACTGCGGGCTGGAGTACCTGGAAAAACTGCAGCACCCGGATGATCCGGAATAGGTGATTTGTCACATAGCTTCAGACATTTGTTTTTCAGCATAATGAGCCGGTTCCCGCCGGCTTATTTTTTTCATGAATCAAGGCTTGATCTCTGTTCTGGTCGTGGATGACGACACCCTCATGCGGGAAGTGCTCAAGGCAGTTCTGCGCGACGAAGGGTTCAAGATCGCCGGGGAGGCCAAGGATGGCCAATCTGCCATTTCCATGCTGGAGAGACTGGAGAAGCATCTCCCTGACGTAGTGTGTCTGGATTTGAACATGCTGGGCATCTCGGGGCTGGAAACCCTGAAGGCGATACGCAGCAAATTTCCCGGGATAACGGTGGTCATGATTTCGGGCGATTCTTCCATGGATACGGTCCGCGAAGCGGTGGGATACGGTGCCTCGGGCTTTGTCATCAAGCCTTTCAAGTCCGGTCAGGTCGGTTCCTCCCTGCGGGCGGCGCTCAAGGACTCAGGGAATACCTCCTTCGGCTAGAATCCAAGGCTTGGCAAATTTCGGTTAAGCCCCATGTCCCGTGTCCTGTTTCTGAAGGGTGGTCCAGCCCTCTCCGATTTCCGCGTCAATAAGCTGTTGGCAGTTCTCGGACCCTTAGGGGTTGCCGAGGTCGGTACCGAATACCGCTATTTCACGGAGTTGACAGGGAAACTGGGCACTGCCGAGCTGACTTTCCTCGGTGACCTGCTGCAGGCGTCACCCGATAAACCCCAGCCGAACCTGCTGCTGGTGATTCCCCGCCTGGGTACGATTTCTCCCTGGTCCTCCAAGGCCACGGACATCGTCGCCAACTGCGGGTTGGCCAATATCGCCCGGATCGAGCGGGGCATCGGCTGGCGCCTGGCCGGCAGGAAAGGCCGCCCGCTCAAGTCCGAGCAGGTGCTGGCCGCCTTGCCCCACCTGCACGACCGCATGACCGAGAGCGTGCTGTTCGACGAGACCGGGGCGGAACAGCTGTTCCACCATGTCGAACCCCAGCCCTTGCAAAGCGTGGACATCCTCAAGGGAGGCAGGAAGGCCCTGGAGAAGGCCAACGCGGAATGGGGCCTGGCCCTGTCGCCGGACGAGATCGACTACCTGGTGAGCAACTTCAAGCGAGTCAAGCGCAATCCCACCGACGTGGAATTGATGATGTTCGCCCAGGCCAACTCGGAGCACTGCCGCCACAAGATCTTCAACGCAGAATGGGTGATCGACGGGAAGAAACAGACCGATTCCTTGTTCGGGATGATCCGCCACACCCATACCGTGCGGCCGCAAGGTACCCTCTCCGCTTACGGTGACAACGCCTCGGTGATCGAGGGGGCGACCATCGGCCGCTTCTATCCGGACGGCGACGGGATCTACCGCTTCCACCAGGAGCCCACCCACATCCTGATGAAGGTGGAGACCCACAACCATCCCACCGCCATCTCCCCCTTTCCCGGCGCGGCCACCGGCTCCGGCGGCGAGATCCGCGACGAGGGGGCTGTGGGCCAGGGTTCCAAGCCCAAGGCGGGTCTGACCGGTTTTACCGTATCCAACCTGCGCATCCCCGGTTTCGAGCAACCCTGGGAACACGAGGAGGGCAAGCCCGTCGGCAAGCCCGGGCGCATCGTCTCCGCCCTGCAGATCATGCTGGAAGGCCCCATCGGCGCCGCCGCCTTCAACAACGAATTCGGCCGTCCCAACCTGACCGGCTATTTCCGCAGCTTCGAGATGAAGACCCCGGACGGCCAGGTGCGGGGCTACCACAAGCCCATCATGCTGGCTGGCGGCGTGGGCAACATCCAGGAAGGCCACATCCACAAGAAGAAATTCCGTTCCGGCACCCTGCTGATCCAGCTGGGCGGCCCGGGGATGCTCATCGGCCTGGGCGGCGGCGCCGCCTCCAGCCTGGGGGCGGGCAGCAACGTGGAGGCCCTGGACTTCGACTCGGTCCAGCGGGGCAACCCGGAGATCCAGCGCCGCGCCCAGGAGGTCATCGACCGTTGCTGGCAAATGGGGGCGGCCAACCCCATCCTGTCGGTCCACGACGTGGGCGCCGGCGGCCTGTCCAACGCCATGCCCGAGCTGGCCCACGGCGCCGGCCTGGGCGCCCGCTTCGAACTGCGCGCAGTGCCCAGCCTGGAGCCGGGCATGTCGCCCCGGGAGATCTGGTCCAACGAGGCCCAGGAACGCTACGTTCTGGCCATCGCGCCCAAGGACCTGCCTGCCTTCCAGGCCCTCTGCGATCGAGAGCGCTGCCCCTTCGCCGTGGTGGGCAAGGCCACCCGGGACGGCCAGCTGGTGGTGAACGACAGCCACTTCGGCAACCGTCCCGTGGACATGGAGATGGAGGTACTGCTGGGCAAGCCGCCGCGCATGATCCGCAAGGTCACGCACCAGCCCCCGACCCTGACGCACTTCCAGGCCGAAGGTCTGGACCTGAAAGAGGCCGCCTACCGCGTCCTGCGCCATCCCGCAGTGGCCAACAAGACCTTCCTCATCACCATCGGCGACCGCACCGTGGGCGGTTTCACCGCCCGGGACCAGTTCGTCGGCCCCTGGCAAATGCCGGTGGCGGACGTGGCGGTGACCGCCATGGGCTACGACACCCAGCTGGGCGAGGCCATGGCCATGGGTGAACGCACGCCCCTGGCCCTGATCGACCCCGCGGCCTCCGGCCGCATGGCGGTGGGCGAGGCCATCACCAACCTGGCCGCGGCGGTGGTGAACGACATTGCCGACATCCGGCTGTCCGCCAACTGGATGGCCGCAGCGGGCCACCCGGGGGAGGACGCCTCCCTATTCGACACGGTCCGGGCCGTGGGCAAGGAACTGTGTCCGGCCCTGGGGATCAGCATTCCGGTGGGCAAGGACTCCATGTCCATGCGCACCACCTGGAGCGAGGGAGGCGAGGCCAAGGCCGTGATTTCCCCCCTGTCCCTCATCGTCTCCGCTTTCGCCCCTTCGCCGGATGTGCGCGGCACCCTCACTCCCCGACTGCGCACCGACCTCGGAGACACCGACCTGATCCTGTTGGACCTGGGCAGGGGACACAATCGTCTGGGCGCCAGCACCCTGGGCCAGGTCTACAAGGAACTGGGCGATGACTGCCCCGACCTGGATGATCCGGCCCGGCTCAAGGCCTTCTTCGGCCTGATCCAGCGACTGAACCGGGAAGGCAAGCTGCTGGCCTACCACGACCGGTCAGACGGCGGCCTGTTCGCCACCCTCGCGGAGATGGCCTTCACCGGCCGTTGCGGCGTGGATCTGGACGTGGACGAACTGCGCTACCACCGCATACACGACGACATCATGGAGGACGTGGAGGATGCCCCCGACCCACACGAGCCCTACACCAGCCGGCTGTTCGGCATCCTGTTCAACGAGGAACTGGGGGCGGTGATCCAGGTGCGGCGCGAGGATACCGGCGCGGTCATAGAGGCCTGCATCGACGCGGGCCTGCGCGACGAGTTCTACATCGTCGGCGCGCCCAACCGGAAGGACCGCTTCCGCATCCTGCGTGAAGGTCGGCCGGTGTTCGACGAGCCCCGGGCCGACCTACTGGCGGCCTGGTCCGAGACCACCCACCGCATGCAGGCCCTGCGCGACAACCCGGACTGCGCCCGGCAGGAATTCGATGGCCTGGTGGCCAAGAAGAATCCGGGCCTCCACGCCGATCTGAGCTTCGACTTGAATGAAGACGTGGCCGCACCCTACGTGAAGAAGCGGCGCGCCCAGCCCAAGGTGGCGATCCTGCGGGAGCAGGGGGTCAACGGCCAGATGGAGATGGCCGCCGCCTTCGCCCGAGCCGGCTTCGCTCCGGTGGACGTTCACATGAGCGACATCCTGTCGGACCGGATCCAACTCAAGGCATTCAAGGGCCTCGCGGTCTGCGGCGGCTTCAGCTACGGCGATGTGCTGGGGGCCGGCGGCGGCTGGGCCGCCTCGATCCTGCACAACCCCCTGGCCAGGGACCAGTTCCAGGCCTTCTTCCATCGGGCCGACAGCTTTGCCCTGGGGGTGTGCAACGGCTGCCAGATGATGAGCCGGCTCAAGGGCATCATCCCCGGCGCCGAGCACTGGCCCCGCTTCGAGCGCAACCTGTCGGAGCAGTTCGAGGCCCGCTTCGTCATGGTGGAAGTGCCGGAAAGCCCCTCCATCCTGTTCGACGGCATGGCAGGCTCCAGAATGCCCATCGTGGTGGCCCACGGCGAAGGGCGGGCGGTGTTCGATTCCAAGTCCCAGCGCAAGGCCACCGAGGTCTGCCTGCGCTATGTGGACAACCGGGGCCGCAAGACCGAGGCCTATCCCCTCAACCCCAACGGCTCGCCCAAGGGCATCACCGGCCTGACCACGCCGGATGGCCGCTTCACCATCATGATGCCCCACCCGGAGCGGGTGTTCCGCGCCGCGCAGTACTCCTGGCGGCCCGATGGGTGGCGGGAGGACGGCCCCTGGCTGCGGCTGTTCCGCAACGCCAGGAAATGGGTGGGGTGAGGTAAGTACAGTCCACGACTCTGGCAATCAGCGTCAGGTCAGTGGTGTGAACTGGCATTCAGCTAGATTGATGTAAAAGGCGGCAGGTCGGCCAAGGATAGGGGTAGGGGACGGCGAGCGCCGTTCCCTACCCCTATCCCCGGCAGACGAACTGCCGGTCGTGGGCGGGTAACTGACCGACGCTTTTTCGGCCACTGCCGGTGTTCGCCGCGTCCCGACACGGCTGTTTGGCGGTGACCACCTTCTTCCACCTCGAACCGGCACCGTCGACCCACAAGAATCAGCCAAATGCCGCTGGCGAGGGCTCGGTCAAGCCCGGGCCCGTCGGAACCCTGATCAGCGTCGGGTCGCTGAGAAGCGGAGGAAGGCGCCATAGAACGCCGAAAAGATCAGGTCTCCGACGACGCCAATAAGGATGAAGCCGGGGATTTGACCGGGACGCGTGAGGTAGAAATAGAGGTAGATGACGGAGAAGGAGACCTTCCCGATGATCCCGACCGGGACGAAGGCTTTGTTGGCATGCATGTCCCGGTAGACCGACAGCACGCCGATGCCGAACGTTACGAACAGCGCGATCCAGCAGTAATACCAGACGGGCGGGTCCGGGGGCTGAAGCCCTGAGAGGCCGAACACCCATGGCATCAACAACACGAGCACAGCGCCGCCGACGATGTTCCACAGCGCGCTGACCAGAAACATCCTCCGATAGAACGTTTCGTTCATTGGCTATCCACCCTGGTGATATTTGAGTCGCTGCCCGTTAATTATGGTGCGTCCAGTTCCACCTTCACCCACTCCGCCACCTGCTGCTCGGCATCGGCGAACTTGATCTCCGCCCGCCGGCCGGGAACCAGGTCCGCGAGGCCCCCGCTGGTGTTGGGCAGTCGCAGCAGGCTGCGGTCCAGCCAGATACGGGTGGTTTGGGTGATCCTGGCCGGTCCGGCTTGACCATCCTCGGCCAGGGTGATGCGCTTGTTGACCGGGTCCACCGTTTCGATGCGGCCGATGAGGGTCTGCGTCCCGGAGAGTCCCGGCGATTGC
Organism: uncultured Pseudomonadota bacterium; assembly: GCA_963713085.1. Lineage (GTDB taxonomy): Bacteria > Pseudomonadota > Gammaproteobacteria > Burkholderiales > Thiobacillaceae > PFJX01. The sequence continues at coordinate 103,741 of CAVQKQ010000010.1, forward strand.
CCCAGGGGGATGAACCGCTCGGCCGCCTTTTGCGCGTGGGCCAGGGGCGGAATGGCGAGGAATCCGGCCAACCCGAGCGCCAGCAGGCCCGTCAGCCATATGGATCGCTTCATGGTTCCCTCCTGAGCGCAACCTCGGTGGCAACCGGCTCGTCGCCGGTCAGTTCCTCACGTGCCCTGCCCAGTTCCGCCAGGGCCTGGCGCGCCAGGGGTTCGCCGAAAAAGAACAGGTATCCGGCCCACCGGGTCAGGTGTGCGGCTTCCCGGAGATGGGCGAGCGCCCGGGGATGCAGGCCGGCCTGGGCGAGCACCCGTCCGGCGTCGCCGATCTCCTGGGCGGCCTGGGCCAGGCCCGGCTGGTTTTGGGCGTAATCGAACAGGCTTTTCCCCAAGGTGGCGCGCAACAGATCATCCCCCTGCCGGATGTTCTCCAGGGCGTTGATGACCCGCAGGAAGGCGGCCACCGCTTCCACCTGGCCGGTTTCCAGGTGGATCCCCACGCCGTGGGGGTCCAGGCCGGCGAGGAAGCGGCCGGCCGGGGACTGGTTGAAGGCCTCGCTGTTGTAGAAACCCACCGCGCCCTCCACGGTCTGGGCCGCGTTGTTGTGGAAGAAGGGGGGTGTATCCGCCGCCTCCACCAGGGGCGGCGTGTTGAACTGGCCGTTGCCCGGGGTGCCGAAGCCGTCGTCCGGAGGGATCCGTTCCCCGCTCAGGCCGGCCGGGGTGTCGGGCAGGTTTTCCACCCCGGTGTCGAAGCTGGCGTTGCCCAGGCTGCCTGCGCCGAAATCGGCATTGGCGCCGGCGTTGTGATGGCACAGGTTGCACTTGCCCAGGTGTTCGTCCATGAAGATGGCCTGGCCGCGTTTGGCCAGGGTGCCCTTGAGAGGCAGGGGCAGGGCCAGTTCCCGCTGGCGTCCCAGGGACAGCATGAAGGCCTCCAGGGCATCCAGCTCCGCGTCCGTGGGCAGTCGGAAGTCCACGCCCGGCACGCGCCCCAGGGTGCGGGTGAAATGCTGGATCACCGCCCCGGTGGCAAAGGCGCGCAGACTGCCGTCGCCGGGGGCGCCGTCTCCCGACCAGCCGGTGCGGGGACCGTTGGGACTGGCGACCGAGGTGGACAGGGCCAGGACGTGGGGTACCGCGCGCATGACGAAGCGCTTGTCCAGGTCGTCGAAGCCGTCCAGGTTCTCCCGTATCAGCCCGAATTCCCGCATCAGAGACGGGGTCTCGAAACCCTGCTTCAGCGCTGGCTGGTACTCGGCCACGAACAGGGGATGGGTGGCGGGCAAACGGGCGATATAGGCGGCGTCCAGGGTGTAGCTGTTTTCGGCCGGATGGCAGGTGCCGCAGGTGCGGCCGTTGCCGGCGAAGGTCTCGTTGAAGAAGATCTGGCGTCCCCAGGCGACCTGGTCGGACCCGGGGTCGGACGCCACCGCGCCGTGCCAGGGGGCCAGCAGGGCGGTGGCGAGGGCCAGGGCGGACCGGAGGCGGCGCCGGCGTGCTTGTTGCTGCCGGTTCATTTCTGATTTCCATATTTGTGCATGCGCCAGGATAGCGCGTCCACGCGCCCAAAGCCCAGTGATGTTCCCAGCCGGTATATGGCGGGGCCGAAGCAAGACATCTGGTGGGTGCCTGGACAGGTTGAGTAAAGGATAATTCCGGCATGATTTCTTCCTCACTGAAACGCTACGCCTGGCTCTCCATCGCCGCCGCCCTGGCCACCATCCTGCTGAAGGGGGTGGCCTGGTGGATGACCGACTCCGTGGGGCTGTTGTCCGACGCCCTGGAGTCCTTCGTCAACCTTGCCGGCGCCCTGATGGCCCTGGCCATGCTCTCGCTGGCGGCCCAGCCGCCGGACGAGAACCATGCCCACGGCCACGGCAAGGCGGAATACTTTTCCAGCGCCTTCGAGGGCCTGCTCATCCTGCTGGCGGCCATGGGCATTGCCTACACCGCAATCGACCGCTTCCTGCATCCCCGGCCCCTGGAGTTGTTGGGCGTTGGCCTGGCGGTATCGGTGATCGCCTCCGCCATCAATTTCTTCACCGCGCGCACCCTCATGGCGGCGGGTCGGGAACACCGCTCCATCACCCTGGAGGCGGACGCCCGCCACCTGCTCACCGATGTGTGGACCTCGGCCGGGGTCATCCTCGCGGTGGCGGGGGTGTGGTTCACCGGCTGGCTGTGGCTGGACCCGGCCATCGCCGTGCTGGTGGCGCTCAATATCGTCTGGACCGGCTGGCAGTTGTTGAACCGTTCCGCCGCCGGTCTGATGGATGTTTCCATGGACCCGGAGCAGCAAGCTCTGATCGAACTGGTATTGGACGGATACCGCCGCCAGGGCCTGGCGTTCCATGCCCTGCGCACGCGCCAGGCCGGCGCCCGTTCTTTCGTCACCCTGCACGTGCTGGTGCCGGGGGAGTGGAGCGTCCAGCACGGCCACGATTGGCTGGAACGCATCGAGGCCGATATCCGAGCGGCCCTGCCCCAGACCCATGTCACCACCCATCTAGAACCCCTGGAAGACCCTGTCTCCAACGAGGACGTGCGGCTGGATCGTTAGTCCACTTCGGGTTCCGGCAGGCCACGGTCATTTCCGCCCGACGATGGCCGATGGACTATAAATCGGTGTATCGGCTGGGAACCCGGACAGGACGGCGATAGGCCTCCGGAATGCCGCTTCGATGCCACGGTCTCCCGGCCGAATCAATAATCTTCAAACAATATCGCTTTGCGGGCGGCCCTTGGTTCGATGCCGGGTACGCGCCGAAGGCGGAGGAGATCGACATGCAATATTCGCCATTGGGATTTCAGGAAGTCAAGGTGGTGGCCCTGGCCGCCAAGGACCTGGCCCGCGCCAATGCCTTCTATCGGGATACCTTGGGCCTGGAGCCGGCCGTGGAAAACGGCGTGGTCATCGGATATACGCTGGGCCAGGCCATCCTGATGCCGAAAGACGGCTGGTACGCCTCGCCGACGGACATGCCGAACCCGCGCATCACTCTGACCTGCGACTCGGCGCCCGAGACCGAGAAGGCCTTGCGCGAGCGCGGAGTGGTCATCGCCGACCCGGTGGAGACCTACGATGAGGCCTACTTGATAGGCAGCTTCCTAGACAGCGAAGGCAACAAGCTCTGGTTCTGTTCCGACAAGTGAAGCACCCCGGCCCCTAATTACCTGGCTGTGGACAGGGTTAACAAGGAGCAGGGCAGAGGCCGGCCGAGGGCACCTTATTGGTGATCGATGCCCCATTGCGGCGCGACCGGCAGACGGCATCGGCGGTTACCGGATGGGCCCCAAGCCCGGATATATTCAGGAACTCCCAACCCATGGCCGCCGCTGTCCCGAAGCGGACAAAGCCTATGTCATTGATACAGATAGCTTGTCGTCCAGTCGTGCATGCACGCCCTAAGCGCGGCGCTGGGCCGGGAGTTTGCATGCCGGCGAAGGGGTGGAACGGATATTGCTGGATATCGGGCGACACCTCATCCCGGAATACATCTCCATGCTGGAAACAGCCATCGTCGGCGGCGGACTGTGCGGGCTGGCCCTGGCCTGCACGCTCAAGGCCGGGCCGGGCGGATTCGCCCTGTTCGAGGCCCGTCAGCGCCTGGGCGGGCGCATCCTGTCCCAGGCCTGTCGCAACGCCGGCATGGCCCTGGACCTGGGGCCCACCTGGTATTGGCCGGACACCCAGCCGCGCATCACCCGCCTCATCGCCGACCTTGGGCTGAACGGCTTTCCCCAGCACGACAGCGGCGCCGTCCTCAGACAGACCGACCCCGAAGTCGCTCCCTCCGCCATGGCGGTGGCGGGCGTGCACAGCGACGCCTGGCGTGTGGAGGGGGGCATGGCCAGCCTGGTCGAGGCCCTGGCGCGGCGCCTGCCCGCCGAGAATATCCACCTGGACCATGTGCTGACCGGGGTCTCCGATCAGGGAGACCATGTGGAACTGCATTTTCAGAATGGCACCACCCGCCGATCGGTAACGGCCCGCCGGGCGGTGCTGGCCGTGCCGCCTCGCCTGCTCGACGAGCGGGTGGTGTTTAAACCGGCATTGGACCCTGCCTTGGCCGAGGCCATGCGGGCCAGCCACACCTGGATGGCGGAACAGGCCAAGGTGGTCATGGGCTATTCCCGCCCGTTCTGGCGCGAAGCCGGGCTGTCCGGCAACGCCTTCTCCCAGTATCCCCAGGCGGTCCTGGCCGAGACCGCCGATGCCTGCGATGCCGACGGTTCCAGGGCGGCCCTCATGGGTTTTCTGGCCCTGCCGGCCGCATCGAGAACCGCCTTCAAGGCAGGCCTGCCCATGCTCATGGCCAGCCAGATGGCCCGGTTGTTCGGCGCGGAGGGACAAAACGGCGAAATCCACTATCAGGACTGGGCCGAAGAACCGTTCACCTGCAGCAGGCTGGATCTGAGTCCGCCCGCCTACCACCCTGCCTATGGCGATCCCGGTCTGCGCCGGGCCTGGTGGGGTGGGCGGCTCCACTTCGGCGCCACGGAAACCGCGCGTTACGGCGGGGGCTACCTGGAAGGCGCCCTGGAGGCCGCCGGGCGCATCCGGCAGGACCTCTACGCCCGGGAAGAGCAGGCCATGGTGGAGGCCGGGCGGTGAGGGCGGGGCGATGAAGATCATTGTCCTGGGCAGCGGCGTCATCGGCGTCAGCAGCGCCTATTACCTGGCCAAGGCCGGCCACGAGGTCTGCGTGGTGGATCGCCGCGCGGGCCCCGCCCAGGAAACCAGCTTCGCCAACGCCGGCGAAATCTCGCCCGGCTACGCGGCGCCCTGGGCCGGCCCCGGCATGCCGTTCAAGGCCCTGAAATGGATGCTGATACCGCATCCGCCCCTGTTGATCCGTCCCACCCTGGAGGCTGGGCTGTGGCGTTGGCTCGGCGCCGCCTTGGGCAACTGCACGGTGGCCCGTTACCGGGTCAACAAGGGGCGCATGGTGCGCCTGGCCGAATACAGCCGGGACTGCCTGTCGGAACTTCGGGCCGAGACCGGCATCCGCTACGACGAGCGGGGCCGGGGCACCCTGCAGTTGTTCCGGACCTGGAAGCAGATGGAAGCCGCCGTCCGGGACACCGAGATCCTGCTGGACTACGGCGTGCCCTTCGAACTGCTGGAAGGCGAGAGCTGCGTCCGCTACGAACCGGCCCTGGCGCCGGTGCTGGACAAATTCGTGGGCGCCTTGCGCCTGCCCGGCGACGAGACCGGCGATTGCTACAAGTTCACCGTGGGCCTTGCCCGGCAGGCCGAGGCCCTGGGGGTGCGCTTCCGCAACAGCACCCGGATCCGAGGCCTGGCCAGGGACGGCCGGCGCGTCACCGGGGTGCAGACCGAATCCGGCCTGCTCCAGGCCGACGCCTATCTGGTGGCCTTGGGCAGTTATTCGCCCCTGCTGCTGAGGCCCCTGGGCATCGACCTGCCGATCTATCCGGTCAAGGGTTATTCCATCAGCGTCCCCATCACCGATCCGGCCAGGGCGCCCGAGTCCACCCTCATGGATGAAACCTACAAGGTCGCGATCACGCGTCTGGGAGATCGCATCCGGGTAGGCGGCACGGCGGAACTGGCCGGCTACGACCTGCGCCTGCCGGAGGCCCGCCGGGCCACTTTGAGCCATGTGGTCGGCGACCTGTTTCCCCAGGCCGGCGACCTCGACCGGGCCGAATTCTGGACCGGACTGCGGCCCATGACGCCGGACGGCACCCCCATCCTCGGGCCCACCCCTTATACCAACCTCTACCTCAACACCGGCCACGGCACCCTGGGCTGGACCATGGCCGCCGGCAGCGGCCGGGTCCTGGCCGACCTGCTGGGCGGGCGGCTGCCGGACATCGACATGGAGGGCCTGACGCTGGCGCGTTACGGGCGCGCCAAACGGGGTGGGCAGGGCGCCGAAGCCGGCCAGGATGTCCAGACCGCCAGCCCCTGAAGCGGCCCGTGCCGGGATGTGGAAACGCTATTGCGGCCGGGCAACTGCGATAATGCCGGCAATCCCCCTTTCCGCTAAAGACGATGCCCATCCAGTGGTTTCCCGGTCACATGAATTCGGCGCGCAGGAAGGCGGCCGAAACCATGGAGCACATCGATGTGGTGATCGAGATCCTGGACGCCCGCCTGCCCGAGGCCAGCAGCAATCCCATGATCAAGGAGCTGCGCCTGTTCCGCCAGCGCCCCTGCCTCAAGGTCCTCAACAAGGCTGATCTGGCCGATCCGGCGGTGACCAAGGTCTGGCTGGATTTCTACGATAGCCAGGCCGGGGTCAAGGCGGTGGCCGTCTCCGCCAAGAAGCCGGGCGACGCCGCCCGCCTGCCGGCCCTGTGCCAGGCCTTGGCGCCCCACCGTAACGAGAACTCCAAGCCCCTGCGCATGATGATCATGGGCATCCCCAACGTGGGCAAGTCCACCCTTATGAACGCCCTGCTCAAGCGGCGGGTGGCCGCGGTGGGGGACGAGCCGGCGGTGACCAAGTCCCAGCAGCGCTTTGAATTGGGGCCGCGCATGTCCATCACCGATACCCCCGGCCTGATGTGGCCCAAAATCGAGCACGACAGCGACGGCTACATGCTGGCCGCCAGCCACGCCATCGGCCGCAACGCGGTCATCGACGAGGAGGTGGCCGTGTTCCTGGCCGGCATCCTGCTGGACCGCTACCCCGATGCCGTCGCCGCCCGCTATGGCGTGCCCGTGGCAGGCCTGGACGCGGTGGGAGTCGTGGAGACCGTGGCCCGGCGGCGCGGTTGCCTGGTGAAGGGCGGCGGTGGGGTCCCGGACCTGGAAAAGGCCGCCATGATCCTGCTGACGGACTACCGGGACGGTGTCCTGGGCCGCATCAGCCTGGAGACTCCGGAAAGCCGGCGGGCCATGCTGGAGGAAGTGGTGGAGGGTGGCGGCAAGGCAGCCTAATGTCCCGCGCCGGAGCCCTCAGGCTTGCCCCGACCGCCATGACGGCTGAGTGAACGCCGTCGCCAGAAAATCCACCAGGCCCCGCACCTTGCCCGAGAGGTGCTTGCGGGTGGGATAGACCGCATAGATGCCGATCTCTTCTCCCTCCAATTCCGGCAACAGCCGAACCAGGCGGCCATCGGCGAGATCGCGGCCGATCAGGAAATCCGGTTGCAGGATGATGCCCTGGTGGTCCAGGGCCGCCGCCCTACAGGTATCGCCGTTGTTGGTATGGAAGTGGGGATGGGTGCGCACGCTCTGAAGGCCGTCCGGCCCTTTCAGGGTCAGGTTGTCGCCAGAGGCGGCATAGCTATAGCCGAGGTATTTGTGCCGGGCCAGGTCGGCCAGGCTGGCGGGGGTCCCATGGGCGGCCAGATAGCCCGGTGAGGCGCACAGCAGCAGCCGGGTGCTGGCGAGGCGGCGGGACACCAGGGAGGAGTCCGCCATCCTGCTGATGCGGATGGCCAGGTCGAAGCCCTCTTCCAGTAGGTCCACCACCCGGTCGTTGAGGGTCACGTCCATCTCGACCTCGGGATGGAAGGCCAGGAACGCCCCCCACAGCGGTGCCAGATGCAGGACGCCGAAGGAGAGGGGGGCGCTGACCCGCAGCAGCCCCGCCACCCTGCCGGTGGCGGATGACACCACGCCATCCGCCTCCTCCAGGTCCGCGAGGATTTGTTTCGCGCGGATCAGGTAATCGCGCCCAGCCTCGGTCAGGGACAGGCGCCGGGTGGTCCGATGCAACAGGCTGGCCCCCAGGCGTGTCTCAAGGTCCTGGACAAGGCGGGATACCGCTGTCTTGGAAGCGTGCAGCAATTCCGCCGCCGCGACGAAACTGCCCATGTCCACCACGGCGACGAAGGCCTCCAGCTCACGAAATCGGTCCATGGAGATTATCCAGAATTACAGGATAGCTAATCACTGTATTACATATTTATCCTGTTATGCATGGCCAATATAGTAAGAGCGTCAACCCTGCAACGACCTTGTCACACCTCATGAAACTGCCCACCCTGTTCATCTCCCACGGCGCGCCCACCTTCGCGCTGGAGCCGGGCCCTGCCGGCCGCGCCCTGAAGGCGTTGGGCGCGGCCCTGCCCAGGCCCGGGGCCGTCCTGGTGATCTCGCCCCATTGGCTCACCGCGGGGCTGGAGGTCACCACCCATCCCCAGCCGCGGACGCTGCACGATTTCGGCGGTTTTCCCGAGGCCCTCTACGAATTACGCTATCCGGCACCGGGCCAGCCCCAGGTGGCCGAACAGGTCCTGGCCCGCCTGACGCGTGCCGGCCTGCCCGCCCGGGCCAATCCCAAGCGGGGCCTGGATCACGGTTGCTGGGCGCCCCTCATGCACCTGTACCCGGAGGCCGACGTGCCGGTGCTGCAGTTGTCGCTGCCCCTGACCGATTCCCTCGACATCCTTCAGGAAGTGGGACGGGTGCTGGAGCCGCTGCGGGAATCTGCCGGGCTGCTGATCGTCGCCTCCGGCAGCATCACCCACAACCTGTACGACCTGACCCCCGGCCAGGAAACCCCTTCTGGATACGCAGCAGGGTTCATGGCTTGGATGGCCCACGCCATCGCCGCCGGGAACCTGGATGCGCTGCGGGACTACCGCCGTCTGGCCCCCAGTGCGGCGCGCGCCCATCCCACCGATGAACATCTCCAACCCCTGTTCATCGCCATCGGTGCGGCGGGCGTCGACTGGGCCCGTTCCTTCCGCCTGGCTGGCGGCCTGACCTACGGGGTGATCGGCATGGATGCCTACGGCTTCGGTATTGAAGAGGCCCTGCTGCCGGCATTCCATGCCGCCGCCGAGTCCGGCCAAACCCTTTCCGCCTGAGTACGAAGGAGCGACAAATGGCATACCCGATCGACCCTCCGGCACGTTACACCAGCACCGCAATCGCCTTCCACTGGCTGATCGCCCTGGCCATCGCCGGAACCTTCACCCTGGGCTTGTACATGAGTGACCTGGCCCTTTCCCCGGACAAGCTGCGCCTGTACAGCTGGCACAAGTGGGTGGGCGTGACCCTGTTCCTGCTGGTCTGCCTCAGGCTGGCCTGGCGCCTGCTGAATCCCCCGCCCGCATTGCCCGAGCCCATGCCCGGCTGGCAGCGCTTGGCCGCGGAATGGACCCACATCCTGCTGTATGTCCTGATGTTCGCGATCCCCCTCAGCGGCTGGCTGATGAGTTCCGCCAAGGGATTCCAGACGGTCTGGTTCGGGGTGCTGCCCATTCCCGATCTGCTGTCCAAGAGCAAGGTATTGGGGGAACAACTGGAACTGGTCCACAAGGGGCTGAATTTTTTCATGGCATTCCTGGTGGCGGGGCATGCCCTGGCCGCCTTCAAGCATCACTACCTGGACCGGGACGACGTCCTGCTGCGCATGCTGCCCGAACGCCAGCATCCTCGATAAGCCCTTCAGCAGGCATTCTGAAGCGGATCTGAATCTTTCAGCGACGCGATGTCGCTTCGCACCTATACCCACCTTTTTCGTTGACCAGAGGAATATCCCCATGAAAACCCTAGCCACCCTGTCCCTTGCCTCGTTTGCATTACTCGCCGCCGGCGTCGTCCTGGCCTCGCCGGAAACCTACAGCCTGGACAACAACCACACCTTCCCCCGCTTTTCCTACAGCCACTTCGGCTACTCGACCCAGTTGAGCCGCTTCGACAAGACCAGCGGCACCATCGTCATCGACCGGGCCGCCCGGACCGGCTCCGTGGACGTGACCATCGACACCACCTCGGTGGATACGGGTTCCCTGCTCAACGAACACATCCAGGGCCCGGATTTTCTCGATACGGCGAAATTTCCCACCGCCACCTACAAGGCCACCCAGATGAAATTCAAGGGCGATACCCCGGTCGCTGTCCTCGGCGAACTGACCCTCAAGGGCATCACCAGGCCGGTGATCCTGAAGATCGAGTCCTTCAAGTGCATGCCCCATCCCATGCTTAAGCGGGAGGCGTGCGGCGCCAACGCCAGCGCCAGGGTAAAACGCACGGACTTCGCCATGGGCAAGTACGCGCCGTATGTGGGGGACGAGGTGACCCTGGACATCGCCGTGGAGGCCGTGAAGCAGTAGTCATCCTTTAATCGCTGTCGACGAGGGCCGGCCGATTACGATCAAGCATCCGAACGGCAATCCAGCGTCCGGAAACCAGACAGGTTAGGATTTGGCTTCGCCATTCCCAGAAGCCGAGTTAAGTAATGAATTGGTTCAGCAATCTGCTGCGCAAGCCCGCCGTCAAGCCGTCCCTGCCCCCGCCGACGCGTAAACCCGCCAGGCAAAGCGTCGTCCCGCCGATCGATACCGAAACCCTCCGGAGCGATCTGGCAAAGGCAGCTGATGACGAGGAGCGCGGCCGGGTCGCCACGGATCTGGGTCGGGCGCTGGCGGGGATGAGGCTGGAACCGCGCAAATCGGACCCGCCCGAAGTTTGGGTGGCGGCCATATCCCACAATCCGGACAAGGCCCTTGCCCTGGCCTGGCTGGCCGGACTGGCGGGCGATGTCTCGCTGGAGGCGGTGGCGACCCATGGCCGATTCGCCGAAGTCCGTCTCGCCGCAGCCCAGACCATCCGGGACCCGGCGGTGCTGGAACGGGTTGCCCAGCACAGCCGCGACAAGGACAAGCGCGTCTATCGCCACTGTTCCGAGTCGCTGCGCAAGCGCCGCCAGGCCGATGAGTCGGCCCGCCGGGGCGAGGCCATCGCCGCGGAGCTGCGCGTCCTGCTGAACCAGGCGCCACTGCCGGTCACCCACCTGCTCGACCTGAAGAAGGAACTGGCCGGCCTGGAAACGGCGGCCGGACCGATGGCGGCCTGCCACGACCTGATGGACCGGGCCCTGGCCCGCCTGCAGCAGGAGGCCGAGGCCCGCCGCGAACTACAGGCCGGCCAGAACGCGGCGGCCGCATTGTCGGCGGAGTGCCGCGAGGCCGCCTGGCCGTGGACAGCGCAACTGGACGGCTGGCGCGCGCGCCTGGATGAATTGATCCGGACCCGGGACGGCCTGCCGGCCTGGTTGGCCGGTCAAGCCGGCGCACGGGGACTGGCGCAGTCGGTGGGCGATATCGAGTCCAGCCTGACGGCACTTGTCGGGGAAAGCGAACGATTCCAGGCGTGCGAGCAATTCCTCGATGCCCTCGCCGGTGGCATGCCGCCAGACGCCGAAGCCGTTGCCGGCTGGGAGGTCCTGGACAAACCGGAACACCCGTCCGCGCGCATCCCCCTGGAAACCCGCTGGCATATCTTGCTCGACCTGGCCCCACCGGTCAGCGCTGTCGAGCCGGAGGCCGCCCCCGCCGTGGCGCCAAAGTCACCACCGCGGATCGATCAGGATGCGCTGCGCGGCCAGTTGGAGGCAATGGAACAGGCCCTGGAGCATGGACACCTGGCCGATGCCGACGCGGCACTGAAGCAAATCAAGGCGCTTGTTGCCGGCAAAGGTCTGCGCGGCGCCCTGGAAACCCGAATGCAGCATGCCCAGGCGCGGCTGGAACAACTTCATGGCTGGGCACGGTGGGGCACGGTTCAGGCCAGGGAACAGCTGATCGCAGCCGCCGAGGCATTGCTGGGCGACGGGCGTGAGCCGGACGATCTGGCCAGCGCCATCCACACCCTGCGCGAGGAATGGAAGCGCCTGAACAGCCACGGACCGGCCGGGAAGGGGCAGTGGGAACGCTTCGATACCACTTTGGAAAAAGCCTATCAGCCCGTGGCCGCCCGGCGCGCCGAGCAGGCCGCGCGCAATGCCGAGGCCGCCGCGGTCAAGGAGGCATTGTGCGGCGAGTGGGAGGCCGAGCTGGCCGCCATCGTCTGGGAGCACGCGGACTACAAGGTCGTGGAAGCGCGCCGCCTAGCGATGCTGAAGCAATGGCGCGCCGCGCCCAAGGCCGGTTTTGGTCAGGAACGGGCCCTGCGCAAGCGTTTCGACGCCTTGCTGGGCAGCATCGACGATCGTCTGGAAGCCGCCCGGCGTGGCGAATTCGAGCGCCGCGAACAACTCATCGCCGCTGCGGAGGCATTGCGGGACGACGCTGACCTGGGCCGCGCCATGACCGAGGCCAAGGCATTGCAGGGGCGCTGGCGCCAGGAGGCGACCGGGCCACGCCTGGGCCGGGGCGACGAGCAGGCCTTGTGGCAACGCTTCCGGGCCGCCTGCGACACGGTATTCGCGCGCCGCGACGCCCAACATGCCGAGCAGTCGGCGCTGCGGGAGGAAATGGAGAAGACGCGCCTGGGGTTGCTGGATGCCTTCGCGGCGATAGCCGCGGGGAACGACGCCAACGGGATCGAACGCGCCCTGGACCGGTTCCGCACCGACTGGAGCGCCACCGAGAAGGCTCCCGCCAAGCGGGAACCCGGCAAACGGGCCAAGGGTGAGGCCGAGGACGGATTGGCGGCCCGGTGGCGCGGCCTGCAGCTACAGGCGCAGCAGCGCATCGATGCCTTGCGCCAGGAGGCATACCGGGCGCGCTTCGAACACATGGCCCACAAGGCGGCGCTGGCCGAACGCGTCGAGGCGGCGGCGGTCGCCGGCGAGGCCAGCGACGATGTCATCGCCGGGGCCAGGCGGGAATGGGGCGAATTGCCGCGCCTGCCCGGCAGGCTCGAAGTCCTGCTGGCGGAGCGCTTCGCCGCGGCGACCGGCGCCGCCCGCGAGGCATTGGCCGCCGGCCTCAAGACCCGGGAGGCCTTGCTGATCGACCTGGAGATCGCCCTCGGCCTGCCCACGCCGGAGGGCTATGCGGAAGTACGCCGGCAACGCCAGCTGGAACGGCTGCAGATGCGCTTCGGCAATGATTCCTCGGGGCAGGAGGAGGCGGAAACGCTCCTGGCCCAGTGGTATGCCACGGCCGCGACGCCCGATCCTGCCTGCGAGCGGAGAATAGGCGCCGTGGCGGGCAAGCTCGCAACCCGGGCCGCGCCCGACAACCGCGGCTGACGTGGTCCCGGTGCCGGGGTCTAGCGCAAGACCAGGATGTCCACCCGGCGGTTGCTTGTAACGTCCTTGCCCGGGTCCGTCTGGGGGTCACCGGCGCCGTAGGAAATGACCGAGATGCGATGCAGTGGGATGCCGCCGTGGCTGTGGAGATAGCGGCCCACGGCATTGGCCCGGGCCTCGCCCAGCAGGTAGTTGTATTCGCCGTTGCCGCTGTTGTCGGTATGGCCTTGGATCTCCAGGTGGTAGGGGTGGTCCAGGGTCTTCAGGCGGGCAGCCAGCCGGTCCAGCAGCGCGGTATCCGCGCCATCCAATTCCACGGCATTGAGCGGGTACATGTATCTGTCACCGGTCAGCGTCACGGATTCGATCAGCTTGCCTTCGCCGGACGGATTGGCCTGGCCCCCCGCCTCGGTGATCCGGCCCAGGCGGGCTTCCAGGTCCTGGGCCCGGGCCAGGGCATCACCGGCCTGAGCCTTCGCCTGTTGTGCCGTCAGGTTGGCCTGCCGGAGGGCTTCCTCGAGCCGTGCCAGGCGCTGGTCATAGTCGGCGGGCTTTACCTGGGGGATCTGCTCTGGGACGGCCTGACTAGTGGCGCATCCGGGCAGCGCGAACAGGGGGATGACTGCCAGGGCCACGCGGGTGAATCGATACGGGAAAGGGTTATTCATGGGGACCTCCTGGGGGTGTGATGAAGCTGAAACCGGCATGCGTCGGCATGGGTGAGACAGAAGCAAGGATGCTTTTCAGACTACCCCCGTCGGGCGGCGGCCTCCACCTTGTCCACCCTCCAAAGCCCTGAAAACCGCTCGCCGCTGCTTGCTGGCCACAGTTTTGAGTCTCGTTGTCGGGGCATGTCCGTCGTGGTGGCCGTCTGTAATTCGCCAGGAACGTTGCTGCCATTTTCGCCTCGAAGTCTGGGCGGGTTCACGGCCATGTCGCTTGTCCCGCCGGATGTCTTGCGGTTAGCCTAAATAAGACCAACTTCATCCCTTATCACGGAGATCGACTTATCAATATCCTGAAATTGCTGGCGCGAAACTGTCATGCGCTGATGGTCTGTTTTGTGTTCGGTGCGGCGATGCCGGCGCTCGCCGCGGAACCGGAGGATTTCCAGACCTGGCTCGCCGGCCTGAGGCAGGAGGCCTTGTCCCGCGGCGTGGGGGAAAAGATCCTCGACCAGGCCCTGGGGGGCATCGCCCCGGTTCCCGAGGTGCTGGAACTGGACCAGCGACAACCCGAGTTCGTCGATACCTTCCTGAATTACCTGGACCGCCGCGTGACACCGGAGCGGGTCGAGCAGGGCGGCAAACTGTTGCGCCAGTATCGCTCGGTGCTCGACCGCGTCGCCAATCGCTACGGCGTTCCCGCCAACATCCTGGTGGCCTTCTGGGGGCTTGAAACCCACTACGGCAAGCACCTGGGCGATCATCTGGTGCCCGAGGCGCTGGCCACCCTGGCCTACGACACGCGGCGCAGCAGTTTTTTCCGCGGCCAGTTGCTGGAGGCTTTGGACATTCTCCAGGCAGGCCATATCGCGCCTCCCGAGATGAAAGGCTCCTGGGCCGGCGCCATGGGCCAGGTCCAGTTCATGCCTTCCACCTTCCAGGCCTATGCCGTGGATGGGGATGGGGATGGCCGCAAGGATATCTGGCATTCCCTGCCCGATGCCTTCGCGTCGGCGGCGAATTTCCTGCATGAACTGGGTTGGCACCCGGGGGAACTGTGGGGGCGCGAGGTGCGTGTCCCCGAGTCGTTCGATTGGCGCCTCGCCCGTCTCGACGTCAAGAAACCCGTGGACGCCTGGCGCGCCATGGGGGTTACCCAGGCGGACGGCAAGCCCCTGCCCAATTCGGGTCTGCAAGGGTCCATCGTGGTGCCCCAGGGGCACCGGGGCCCCGCCTTCCTGGTCTACCATAATTTCGACACGATTCTCGACTGGAACCGTTCCGTCAGCTATGCCCTGGCCGTGGGCTACCTGGCGGACCGGCTGATAGGACTGCCGCCGTTGCAGAACGGATGGGATGCGGACAATCAAAGGCTTGCGCGCGATGACGTATTGACCCTGCAGCAAGGCTTGATGCAATTGGGGCTCGATCCGGGCGGCGCGGACGGGGTGCTGGGGTCCAGGACCAAGGCGGCCATCCGCAGCTATCAAAGCCAGGCGGGGTTGCCCGCGGACGGTTATCCCTCCCGGGATGTTCTGGAACGATTGCGCGCCGCGACGGCCGGCAGTGCCTCCTCGCCGACCTCCTCTGCATCGACGGCCCCGGCCCCCGCCCCCGCCCCGCTTCCAATCCCGGCACCGACGTCGACGTTGGCTCCGGCCTCTACCACAGCAACGGCCACAACCACAGCCACGGCACAGACCCCCACAACGGTGCCCGCCGTGCCCCCATTCCAGTTCAAGTTTCCGTTCCCATTTCCCTTTCCGCCCCAGGTTCCCGCCCCGTTCCCCGCACCTCCTGCGGCGCCTGCGAAGCCGGCCGGCCAGTCCCTGCAAACCCCGTGACCCCTGGAGTGGATATGGAATCCCGCTTGAACGAACTGGAGGCCAAGCTGAGTTTTGCCGAGGATGAGATCGAGACGCTGAGCCGCACGGTATTCGAGCAGCACCGGCGCATCGATCTGCTGCAGGAGCAGATTCGTCTCCTGCATCAGCAGATCCAGGGCCTTGCGCCGCAGGAGGGACGGAACCCGGGCGATGAGATACCGCCCCATTACTGATTGCAGGGTTGGGTGGTGGCCGTTACGGTGGTATCCGAACACGATAAACTTCGTTCGTTCAGATCTCCGGGTGGTTTTGTCGTGCGCGCCGTCAGATGTATCCAAACCGTCCTGGCCCTGGTGCTCGGCGTGCTCGTGCTGGCCGTCCCGGCTGCGGCCGGGGACACGCTGCGGGTGCTGGCCTGGCCGGGTTACGCGGACCCCGATCTGGTCCGTGCGTTCGAAAAGCGTTTCGACGTCCGGGTGGAAGTCACCTTCGTCAGCACCGACGATGCTCTGCGGGAAAAGCTGAACGCCCACGACAGCAAGGATTTCGACGTGTTCGCCGCCAATACCGCCGAACTCGCCCGCTTCATCGACCAGGGCATCAGCGTGCCCCTGGACATGGACAGGATTCCCAACACCCCGCACCAGGCGCCCCGTTTTCGTAACCTGAGCGCCATACCCGGCATTACCCGCAACGGGGCGGTCTACGCCATCCCCTATACCTATTCGGAAATGGGCCTGATCTACAACCGCAAGCAGGTCAAGGAAACCCCCACCTCCATGGCGGCCATGTGGGACCCCCGCTACCAGGGGCGGGTACTGGCGTACGATGGCAGCGCCCACAACTTCACCCTTGCCGCCTTGCTGCTGGGCGTCCGGAACCCGTTCCGGCTCGACGACCGGGACTACAAGCGGGTTGTGGCCAAGCTGATAGCCCTGCGCCGCAACGCGCTGACGTTCTACAGCCTGCCGGAGGAGGCCGTCGAACTGTTCCGCGACAACTCGGTGGCGCTGCTGTTCGCCAATTACGGCTCCCAGCAGATCAAGCAGCTGCGGAAGGCCGGAGCGGACATCGGCTACGTCATTCCCCGGGAGGGAGCCCTGGCATGGCTGGACTGCTGGTCCGTGACCCGTGGCGCCCACAACAAGCAACTGGCGGAAAGCTGGATCAACTACACACTTGAGCAGCCGGTCAGCTCCGCCCTGACCGAACGCCAGGGCCTGGCCAACACCCTCCAGGCAACCCATGCCGAGTCGTCGGGCCGGTTCATCTGGCTGGAACCGGTGGAGGATGCCAGCCGGCGCAGCGCCCTCTGGGAGCGGATCGTGTCCGGCGATCTGCCCGGTAAGTTTTAACATGCGTCTCGGCACCAAGCTGGGAATCCTGCTGGCAGTGTTCGGCATCTTGGCCTCGGGCCTGACCAGCTATTACTCTTACCGGACCAGCCGGGTACTCCTGACCAAGGCTGCGGAACACGATCTGCTGACCTCCACCCAGGTTCTGGTACGGCGCTTTTCCCTCGCCCTGGGGGAGGTCGCCAGCAACGCCAGGATGTTGGCCGCGCTGTCCGATGCCGACCAAGTCGGCGCGGCGCCTTTGAGCCCGGTCAGCGTAGCCGGCAAGGACACCCTGGCGGATACCTTTTCGGCCATGCTGGCGGTGCACCCGGAATACTTCCAGATCCGCCTTATCAGCGCGGAGAACCATGGCCTCGAATTGGTGCGGGTGGACCGGGATACCAACGCACTGGTCCGGGTGCAAGGGGACAATCTTCAGGAAAAGGGCCATTTTCCATACGTATTCAAGGCATTGCGCCTTACGGAGGGGGAGGTCTACGTATCCAAGATCGGCATCAATCATGAGCAAGGCGCCCATTCGGGGCTGGACAAGCCCACCCTGCGGGTGGCGACCCCGGTTTTTTCCAATCACGGCAAGGAGTTGGGGCTGATCGTCATCAGCGTGGACCTGAACGGCCTGTTCGCGCTGCTCAAGACCGATCTGCCGGAGTATTACCGGCTCTACCTTGCCAACGAATGGGGCGATTTCCTGATCCATCCCGACCCCAGTCGGTGTTTCGGCTTCGACAAGGGGCGCCGTTTCCTGCTTCAGGACGCATTCAATGCGACCCAGGGACTTTTCCAGGGCAAGGTCCAGACCGTGGTCACCCGTGCCAGACACGACGAAGGGCAGCCGGAGGATCTGCTGGCCGCCTTTTCCCGCCTGTCGTTCGGCAATGCGCAGGCAAACCGATTCGTGGTGGCGGGGCTGGCCATGCCCATGGACAGGGTCCTGGCGGATACCCACCTGCTTGGCGTCACGGCCGTCAAGACCGTGGTGGTCTTCAGCGCGCTTGCCATCCTGATCTCCTTCCTGCTGTCCAGGGTGCTGACCCGGCCCCTCAAGATGATGGCCAGGGCCGCCAAGCGCTTCTCCCGGGAGCATGACATGGGAGAACTTCCCGTGGGGCGCAAGGACGAGATCGGCCAACTGGCCCGCGGCTTCAACGACATGCAGGTGGAAATCAAGGCCTATCTGGAGGAACTCCATGAAAGCCGCAGCAAGCTCGAACACCTGGCCCGCCACGACACCCTCACCGGACTGCCCAATCGCCTGCTGTTCTTCGACCGGCTTGAGCTTGCCGTTGCCGCCGCCCGCCGCAGCGGCAAGCAGCTTGCGGTGTTCTTCATCGACCTGGACCGTTTCAAGGAAATCAACGACGACCAGGGGCACGGGGCCGGCGACGAGGTCCTCCAGGTGATCGCGCAACGGCTGAAGGGCATGGTGCGGGAAGTGGATACCGTGGCGCGTCTGGGCGGGGACGAGTTCATCATCCTGTTCGACGGCCTGGGCGACGTTCGACCCCTGGAGATGATGGCCCAGAAGGTCGTCCAGGGCGTCGCCCAGCCCATGGACCTGAACGGGCGGTCGGTGGCGGTCAGCGCCAGCGTCGGCATCAGCATCTTCCCCGAGGATGCGCCCAGCGCCAACGAACTGGTGCACAAGGCCGACCTGGCCATGTATCGCTCGAAAGCCCTGGGGGAGAATGCCGCCTACTTCTATTCGGAAGGGACGGACCAGGGCCAGCCGTAATGCCGGAAGTGGGCGTCAGCCCAGGTGCGCACGGTGCAGCCGGACCCCGGCGCCGGCCGCGCCGATCAGCAGACGCGAGAGCAGGGCCAGATCCGGCGGCATGCCGCCGCGGCGCACGTCCAGCAACAGGGCGATGCGCACCCGGTCGCTGCGGTTCCATACCTCGTGGGGGAAGGTGTCGTCCCAGAGCAGCCATTCGCCGTCGCCGATGGCGTGGTCCACGTCGTCCAGTCTGAGCACGGTGGCGGGACGACCGTCGGGCCCGGCGGGCACCGACAGTCCCAGGTAGAAGCGGACCACGCCCCGGAAGGGGCCCCGGTGCCGGGGGATGTGCTTGCCAGGGGCGAGAAAGGACAGGGTCGCGGAAAGCACGTCCGGCGATCCTGACAGCAGTCCTGCCAGCGTCGGGCAGCGGGTCAGGTTGCCGGGCACCGGAACCCCGTAGGCCTTCAGGATCAACATGCGCCAGTCCCGGCCGTCGTTGGCCGAGATGTCGGCCTGGCTGGCCATCAGCTCATGGAAGCGTGGCACCCGGGACAGATCCTCGGCCACAGCCAGGGCTTCTTCCCGAAGCTTCCGCCAGGCCCCGGCGAACCGTTCGGCGTCGGGGAAATGGCTGGCGGCGTCCAGGACCGCCGGTCCAGAAAGTCGGCGGTCGTAGATTCGCCTGACCATCCCGGCGCTCAGCTCATATATCAGGCTCATGGTGGTCCATTCCGAACGGGAGATTGGCTTTGGTAGGCACTGGAGCGGTCAGGCTCATGGAAGTTCCTGGGGCCATGGCTTCGTGAGCCAGTGCGAGTTGCCAGCAAGCATCTCAAGTGTCGTTTTCCATGGCTAGGATTGCTGGAAGACTCGGTCAGGGCCATGACCACCCGTAGCTACAGCCATGGCCGCAAATATTTCAAATGGGGACAAGTTCCCACCTTCATACCTTCCTCACCCCGCCCCCTACTTGCCACCTTCTTGTCCATCGTCGGCAACAGTCGGCCTTCCACCCGCGCCTGGGCGATGACGATGCGGTCGAAGGGATCTTAGTACAGGCGGGGCAGCTCGTGGAGTCAGATTCCTCTGTTACCGGATCGTGTCCTGCCGCGTTACGGCCTATTCGGCCCGGGTAAGCGACAAGCGCATCGCCGCGAATGATTCGCCCTGTGGGCAAGTGCACGGTATCCGGGCTGTTGTGCTGTGCGTATGGTGTTATCGCTTGCGTTTCTTGCCTCCGGATTTCTTGCTGGGTGGCGTGCGGAAACCCGGACGCTTGATTTGGGCGAGCAGTCTGGCTGTCTCAAGCGTGGATGGATGCTGGGGACCCAGGACCTGTTTCTCGACTTCGAGAGCCGTCTGGGCGTGGTCATAGGCCAGTGCGGTTCTGCCGAGCGCCAATTCGTAACCTGCAATGTTGTGGAGGCTGCCGGCCGTATCGGGATGCCGGTCGCCGAACAGTTCGCGCCGGATGGCGAGGGCCTGCTCGGCCAGTTCCAGGGCGTGTTTGGGGTTGCCCAAGGCATTGGTGAAGCCGGCGACGTTGTTGAGCGATGTGGCCGTATTGGGATGGCGTTCACCGAACAGTTCGCGCTGGATAGTGAGGGCCTGCTCGGTCAGTTCCAGGGCGCGCTTGGGGTTACCCAGGGCGTTGGTGTAGAGGGCGACGTTGTTGAGTGATTGAGCCGTATCGGGATGCCGTTCGCCGAACAGTTTGCGCCGGATGGCGAGGGCCTGCTCGGCCAGTTCCAGGGCGCGCTTGGGGTTGCCCAGGACATTGGTGTAGCTGGCGACGTTGTTGAGTGATTGGGCCGTATCGGGATGCCGTTCGCCGAACAGTTCGCGCCGGATGGCGAGGGCCTGCTCGGCCAGTTCCAGGGCGCGCTTGGGGTTGCCCAGGCCATCAACAGCATAGGCTAGGTCGCCATACAAATCGGCCATAAGTGGCCGGTCATCGCAGCCCTGATTTTCGTATTCGGCGAGGGCGAGTTCGATCAGCCGTTTGATTTCCTGCGGCTGTCCCCGGTGGTACGGCGGGTAGGCCTGGAGCCAGGTGAGGCGGCTGGCTTGCCGCGGCGCCAAGCTTAATGCGTGGTCGTGCCATTCCCGCAGGTGGTCGATGGCGGCTTCGAAGCGGGGCAGTTGCTGGAAGTCCTTGCGCAGGGCATAGAACCAGTCGCCGATACGCTGGCAGATGTCCGCCGCCCAGGTGGATTTCTCCGTCACGGGACTTGCTCGCGTCGGACTTCCCGGACCAGCCGGTGGATCGCATGGTCGTTCGTTCCCGGCGTCTGCTGGAGCAGGCGCAATGCCGCGCCCAGGCCCAGGGCGCCGGTGAGTTCGTGCTCCGCCACGCCGAGCAGCGTCGCCAGGAGATCCACGCTCATCGGCGCCGCCGCGCTCCAGGTGAGCACGTCCAGGACCTCATGCAGGCGGGGTTCTTCGGCGAATACGCCGGTGCTGACTTGCAGCGTCGAATAGAGATCGGCTTCGTGCCGGGTCAGGCTGGCCAGCCGGGCCGGCAGCGCCTGCCTGAGATTGTGCTGCAGGAGTTCCAGGTATTGTCCCCAGCCCACGGGCCGGCGGGCCAGGTAGGCGCCGGCCAGTTCCAGCGCCAGGGGCAGGCCGCCCAGGAGGCGGACGATTTCCCGCGCCGCCGACCATTCGGCCTCGTCCTCGGGTTCGTGGCCGGCCTCCTGGGTCAGCAGTTGCAGGGACTGCGTCGGGATCGAGCACGTCGATCGGCACGTAGGTGAAGTCGGGTTGTTCCGTCCTGCTGGTGACCAGGATGTGGGGTTCCGCCGGTGGTTCCGGCAGGTAGGGCTGGATGCTGGCCAGTTGTTCTAGGTTGTCGAACACGATCAGGCAGCCGGAATAGCTGCGCAGCCGGTGCAGGGCGATTTCCAGCTTGAACTTGTGCTCCGATTCCGGCGCAACCCAGCGTGCCTTGACCGCCAGGTCCACCAACTGGGCATCCAGGTCCTGGTCGGCGGTCAGCCAGATCACGCCATTGGGGTAGTCGGCGCGGTGGCGGTAGGCGTATTCCACCGCCAACTGGGTCTTGCCGAGGCCGCCCAGACCCTGAAACACGGCGGTTTGGCCGATGGCGGTGCGGCGGCCGATGGTGAGCTGTCGCCGTACTTTTTCCAGGGCCGGTTCCCTGCCGATGACCTGGTCGCCCTTCTCGCGATAAGGGACATGGAACGGCGGATTGCGCGGGTCGTAGTCGGCGACGGCGGCAACGGGCGCCGGCGGCGTGGTCGGCTGCGGGGCGGCAGACTGGTGGCCGATGCGCTTCACGACGATGGGACGGGTGCCGCCATCCTGCTCGACGAGATCGAAGGAGTCGTCGCGGACGATTTTGCGGCTGCCGTCCTGTTGCGGCACCGCGCGACGCGGCCAGATACGCAAACCGAGTTCGCCGTCCTCCAGTTTCAGTTCGCATAGCGAATAGCCATGTTCCCGCTTGGCTTGCTGCGTGCCCCAAGGCTCCAGGCTGAACAGGGAGGCCCCCTGCAGCCGGCGCCGTTCAGCGCCGCCGCCAAGCGCCATCGCGGTCAGAGTTCCCTCGTGCATATGGCCGAACAGATGCAGGGCGAAGCGTTCCGGCGGGGAATAAATCTCAGACGAAAAGTGCTGTTGTGCCTCCGGAGCCAGCCATTGGACGGGGTGGTGAGTGAGCAGGAGGCAGGCGTCATGCCGCCGCGTCCAGTCCGGTGCATGGCCGTTGCAGACCACGTGGAGTTGGCGGACATCCAGGTGCAACTTGCCTTCAAAGTCGCCTTCCGCCAATTGCAGGTAGGCGGTGTTCAGCCCGACCACGCCCAGCTTGAAGCCATCCACCGCAAAGGTGGCCGAACAATCCCCCGGCAGCAAGCCGTTGACGAGCTGAGCGGGTTTCGGGATGGGGGTGTGTTCCCACCAATGCGCGTAGTTCTGGAACGCGGCGGCAATGATCCGGCGCTGCGGGCTATCGGCCTTGTCCAACACGGACGCTTGCACTTCCGGCACATGCCAACTGTGCAGAAGGTTGATCAGAGCTGGATCGGCTTCATCCTCGGACCGGACCAGATCGTGATTGCCCGGAATGGCGAGCAGTTCCGGCGTGAAGCCCCATTCCTCGAATCTGGCCCAGAACTTCTGCAACAGCTTGTCGACTGCGTCGAACTCGGCTTGGGTTCCCCGCTGGGTGAGATCGCCGGTGAACAGGACCAGATCCCAGGGGCCAACCTGTTCCAGCAGCGTTTTCAGATCGGCGAAGAAGATCTCCTCGACATTTGGCCATAGGGGCGCCTGGCCAGCCATGCCGAGGTGCAGGTCGGTCAGGTGCAGGAATCTGAAAGTGCCCATTGGCTGTTCGCAGTTCCCTGATTACTTCGCAAACGAAGGGCAGCCATGCTGGGAGGCCGCGCCGTCATGTCTCGATCCCGCCGACGGTTGCCGTCGCCCAGTCCAGAATCCGTGAAGCGAGGGCATCCACTTCCTGTTGGCTGAGGGTCGGGACGATATCGTCGCCGTAGCGGTATTCCACCGCATAGGGACTGATTTGCGCCAACTCCTCGGCGTTGTGGGGTAGGAAGACACCGGTTTTTTCCAGACGGTCGGCAAGCTCATAGAGGTCGTGGGTCCTGCGAAATTCCTCGCCCCGGGCGAATAGCACGGCTTTCAGACTTTTCTCGATGGCTTGTTGGGCATGAAAGAAAGCGACGGCCTGGCGGATGTGGGGCAAGGCCGCGAGGGCCCGGAAAGCGGCCAAGTCGTCGCCGGCCAGGCTCAGGAATCGCCGGGCCTCGTCAAGGGAGGTTGTCATGCAGCACCTGGCCTTCCTTGAACGCCCAGTAGAGCAAGGTGCCGGGAACTTGGCCACGGCGCAGGGCTTCCTCTTCCGAGTAGACCAACACGTCAACGCCAGCACCGATGGCACCGATGGCGTGGCGCAGGCGCAGGTATTCCGCCGCCTTGTCCGGCAGATCCTTCTCGATGACCATCAGGTCCAGGTCGGAGTCTTCCGTCGCCGTGCCGCGCGCATAGGAGCCGAACAGAATCACGCGTGCCGGAGAACTGGCTGCGGCGACGAGTCTGGCGCTGGCGGCGCGTATGGATTCCATGTCGATCATGAACGGCTCCCCGACGGGTGACATGTATCCCAGTTTACCGACTTATGGGCTTGTACCGTATCCGTCTGGGCTTGGCCCCTTCCTCGCCCAGGCGCCGTTTCTTGTCCGCCTCGTATTCCTGGTAGTTGCCGGCGAAGAAGGTCCACTGGGAATCGCCTTCGCAGGCCAGGATGTGGGTGGCGATGCGGTCCAGGAACCAGCGGTCGTGGGAGATCACCAGCACGCAGCCGGCGAATTCCAACAGCGCGTCTTCCAGGGCGCGCAGGGTTTCCACGTCCAGGTCGTTGGAGGGTTCGTCCAGCAGCAGCACGTTGCCGCCCTGGATCAGGGTCTTGGCCAGGTGCAGGCGGCCCCGCTCGCCACCGGAGAGCTTGCCGACGATCTTGCCCTGGTCGGCGCCCTTGAAGTTGAAGCGGCCCAGGTAGGCCCGACTGGGCATCTCGAAGCGGCCCACGGTGAGGATGTCGGCGCCCTCGGCAACCGCGTCGAACACGGTCTTGTCGTCGGGAAGTCCTTCCCTGGACTGGTCCACGGAGGCGATCTTAACGGTGGGGCCGATGTCGATCCCGCCACTGTCCGGCTGTTCGCGGCCTTGCAGCATCTTGAACAGGGTCGACTTGCCGGCCCCGTTGGGGCCGATGATGCCGACGATGGCGCCGGGCGTCACCTGGAAGCTCAGGTTGTCGATCAGCAGCCGGTCGCCGAAGGCCTTGGAGACGCCGTCGAATTCGATGACCTTGTCGCCCAGGCGCTCGCCCGGCGGGATGAATATCTCCTGGGTTTCGTTGCGCTTCTGGTATTCCACCGAGTTCATTTCCTCGAACCGGGCCAGGCGCGACTTGGACTTGGCCTGGCGCGCCTTGGGATTCTGGCGCACCCATTCCAGTTCCTGCTTCATGGCCTTCATGTGGGCGTCGATCTGCTTGTTCTCGGTCTCCAGGCGCGCTTCCTTCTGCTCCAGCCAGGAGGAGTAGTTGCCCTTCCAGGGGATGCCGCGGCCCCGGTCCAGTTCCAGGATCCATTCGGCGGCGTTGTCCAGGAAATAGCGGTCGTGGGTGACGGCCACCACGGTGCCTGGGAAGCGCACCAGGAACTGCTCCAGCCATTCCACCGACTCCGCGTCCAGGTGGTTGGTGGGCTCGTCCAGGAGCAGCATGTCGGGCTTCTGCAACAGCAGCTTGCACAGGGCCACCCGGCGCTTCTCGCCGCCGGACAGGTTCTTGATCACGGCCTCCCAGGCGGGCAGGCCCAGGGCGTCGGCGGCGATCTCCATCTGGTGCTCGGCATCGCTTCCAGACGCGGCGATGATGGCCTCCAAACGGGCCTGCTCCTCTGCCAGCTGGTCGAAGTCGGCATCCGGCTCGGCGTAGGCGGCGTAGACCTCCTCGAGCTTCTGCCGGGCCTGCATGACCTCGCCCAGGCCGGCCTCCACCTCGTCGCGCACGGTCTTGTCGGGGTCGAGCTGGGGTTCCTGGGGCAGGTAGCCGATGGAGATGCCGGCCAGCCATTGCACCTCGCCGTCGTATTCCTTGTCGACGCCCGCCATGATCCTGAGCACGGTGGACTTGCCGGAGCCGTTCAGGCCCAGCAGGCCGATCTTGGCGCAGGGGAAGAAGGACAGGGAGATGTCCTTGATGATCTGGCGCTTGGGAGGGACGATCTTGCTCACGCGGAGCATGGACATTACGTATTGGGCCATGGCTTGGAATGCTGGGTGCGAGGGAAGGAAAAGGGGGTTGCGGCAGGGCGCATGGGAGATATGCGCCACCATTATAAGCGGGATCTGGAAGCCGAAATGCGCACGGGAACCAACCCTATCTGAACAAACTACGTGTTCTACCGCACAGATAAATTCATTGCGCGCGAGCAAACTACTAAAATGCTTTTGACGCATGGCGATGGCCCGGATGCGGTCGTTACCGGCTTCGTCATCGCCGCCAAGGCGAAGCCCGAACTACTCAACGATTGCATGGGGAATGGTTCTTGTCGGCATGAAGACATTGCATGTCCTGGTTGTTGTGAAAGTCGCCCTGGCCGCGTCAGAGGCAAGTAACCGGTGTAATTGGCCATCACGGCGATCACCGGATCACAAATTGGAGAACACAAAATGAAAATACGCTACCTCGTCATCGCGATGTCGATGCTAGTTTTCCCATTGGCCCCGGTCCAGGCCTCCGGCCAGCGACCCAGTCAGGTCTCCGTCGGCATCGGATATCCCGGTGTCGACATCGGCATCAACATGTCGCGGTATCCGGACCTCGTCGAGGTACCGGGCTACCCCGTCTACTATGATCCGCACGTGGATTCGAACTACTTTTTTTACGACGGCCTCTACTGGGTACTTCACGGAGACGACTGGTATGCGAGCAGTTGGTACAACGGACCCTGGGACCCGGTGGAACGATACGATGTGCCGCTCTATGTACTGCGGGTTCCGGTGCGTTACTACCGCCATCCGCCTGCGTATTTCCGCGGCTGGCGTGACGACGCTCCGCCACATTGGGGCGAACACTGGGGCCGCGACTGGGAACAGCGTCGAGGCGGATGGGACCAATGGGACCGCCGTGCCGCGCCGCCTCCCGCGCCCTTGCCGTTCTACCAGCGTCAGTATTCGGGGGACCGCTATCCACACGCGCCAGAACAGCAACATGCGATCCGATCCGAGAATTACCGCTACGAGCCGCACGAGGACGTGACTCAGCGGCATTTCCAACAGCGCGGGCAGCCGAATCAGCCATGGCAGCAAGAACGGCAACGGCAACAAGAACAACAACACCAGCCGAATCAGCCGTGGCAACAGGAACGGCAGCAATCTCTGCCACAGCAAATAGAGCAAAAGCGTCAAGAGGCCCAACAGCGGGCCCTGGAGCAGCAGCGGCAGCAAGCCCAGCAACGGGAGCTGGAGCAGCAGCGGCAGCAGGCCCAGCAACGGGAGTTGGAGCAGCAGCGGCAGCAGGCCCAGCAACGGGCACTGGAGCAGCAGCGTCAGCAGGCCCAGCAACGGGCACTGGAGCAGCAGCGTCAGCGGGAACAGCAGCAGCAATTGGAACAGCAGCGCCGTCAGCGGGAACAGCAGCAGCAATTGGAACAGCAGCGCCGTCAGCGGGAACAGCAGCAGCAATTGGAACAGAAGCGCCAACAGAATCAGCCATGGCAACAAGAACGTGAGAGACAGCAATCGTTGCCACAACAAATCGAGCAGAAGCGACAAGAAGCGCAGCAGCACCAACAGCAGCTAGAACAGCAGCGTCAACGGGATCAGCAGCAGCAATTGGAACAGCAGCACCGCCAGCGGGATCAGCAACTGAAACATCCCCAACCTGAACCGCAAGACAAGGGTCAGGAGACCAGGGCCGGAGCGCATGGCAAGGGTCAGGAGAACAAGGCCGAAGCGCATGGCAAGGGCAGGAAGGACAAGGATGAAGAGCAGCGCAATGAGGGTCAAGATGATCAAGGCCGTGATTACCGCCAACAGCGGTAGCAAGGTCGTTGTAAAGGCGTGAAGGCGATGCACCGAATCGTCGCGCGGAAGGGCGCTCTTTTTGGCCTGATGCCATCGACCGGAGGTGCTCCGCCGTCGCGGAGCTTCCGTTTCAAGGGCAGGTAATCAATCGAAGCTGAAGGTATAGAACAGGTCCACCGCCGGGGTGGTGCCGCCCTGGCCGCGCAGGGACAGGCGGTGGGTCAGGGTATAGTTGATTTTCACCAGGCTTTCCGTGCCGGCCAGGCCCTGTTCGTAGCTCAGGTAGGCGCGGGAGGAGAGGCGCTTGCCCAGGGTGAGGACGGCGCTTTCCAGGGTGCCGGCGCCCTTCAGGCTCACCTCCTGCAGACCCGCCGCATGGGCTATGCGCTGCTGCAGGGTGACGGATTGGCCAGCCCCGAGCAAGGCGCCGGCGGCCACCTGCAGGGCGTCGAACTCCTGGCCGCCGGTTTCGTTCATGCCGTGTCCCAGCACCAGCCATGACAGTTTCTCGCTGTCCGGGACGCTGGGATTGGAGACCAGCTTGACCACCGGGGCCTGGGCGGTGCCGGTGATGGCCACGCCGGCCTCCACGGTCTGGTTCTTGCGCCAGGCGACGATGTTGAGCCCCGGGTTGTCGACAGGCCCCTGGAAATTCAGGATGCCGCGCTCGATCTCCAGGTTCTGGCCGTAGGCGGCGTAGGTCCCCTTCGCCACCCGGATGCTGCCGTTGGCCCGCAGCGGCGCACCCTGGCGGCCGCTCAGCTTTACGGTGCCGCCCATCTGGGCGTCGATGCCGCGACCCTTGAGGAGGAAGTGCTCGCCCAGGTTAAGGTCCAGATCCAGGGCGACCGCGTAGCGCATGGCCTTGGCAGGGGCATTGCGCTCGCGTCCCAAGACCACCACGTCTTCGCTCAGGGTAGGGGCGTCCTCCCCGGTTAGTTCAATCTGGCCCCGGTCGGCCTTGAGCTTGGCGCTGAGGCGGAGTTGGCGATCATCGAGGGCCACGCTGCCGTCGCCGCTCAGGATCAGCAGACGGTCGGGGCGGGAAATGACCCGCAGCTTGTCCGCCATCAGGGTCAACCGCAGGTCCGGCCGGTCGTTGCGCAGGGCCAGGCGACCTTGGCCGGTGAGGGTGCCATCGCCGCCCCGTATGCTCAGGTTTTTCAAGACCAGGATATTCTGGTCTGATTCCTGGCGCAGTTCGGCCTGGAACCGGCCATCCTTTAGATTCAGGCCCTGATCGGGCAAGGCCAGCGCGAAACGCTCGCCCGAGACCGTGCCGGTGAGCCGGGGCGTGGCCAGGGTACCGCCGGCCTGCAGCCGGGCCGCCAGGCTGCCATCGAAAAGGGTTTCGCCGCTCTTGTCGATGAAGGGCGTGGCCCAGGCCAGGGATTGCAGGGCGAGGTCGGCGTCGGCCCGGATGGGCGCGTCGCTGGCCAAGCCCCAGACCCCGCCCCGGCGCGACAGCCGGCTCTCTCCATTCAGCCGAAGTCGGCCCAGCTTGGCGCCGTTGGCCGCCAGCCTGACCTGCAACCGGTCGTCCTTGGCCTCGGCCGCCAGGGTCAGCTGATTCATGCCCAGGGCCGTGGCCGGCATGGAAACCGCGGTCAGCATCAGGTCGCCCCGTTCCCGTGCCAGGGTGATGCGTCCGTTCACCTGATCGCCGGCGTTGATGTCCCAGTCGCCGCCGAGAACCAGATCGCCGCCCAGTTCCTTCGGCCAGGCCGCCAAGTTTCCCAGTGCGGCAACGGAAAGGCCGGTGAAATCGCCCCGGCTGCTGAAAACACCCGGCCGGTAGACCGCATCCACGACCTTGATCCGGGCGCCGAGCGCGGCGAAACTGGCCGCCGCCAGGTGCAGGCGATCGGCGCCGAATTGCAGCTGCGCCGGGGATAGCAAGGCCAGCGGGTAGCGTCCCTGGTTGGCGAGGCGCCGGATCTTGCCGGACCATCCCGGTCTGCCGTCCTGCTCGACCCAGGCGCCGGCCAGATCCAGGTCCAGATCCAGATCCGGATTGCGCGCTGTCAGGCTGAGGGTATGCCCTCCACGCCGGCCCTGGGCCAGGACGCTGGCCTGGTCCAAGCGCAGTTGCGGGGTCCGCAGGTGCGCCAGCTCGCCGTTCAGGACCAGTTCCCCGTCCAGCCCCTTATCTAGGCGGGCGCTGGCGTGCAGGCTGCCCAGCTGGTAATCCTTGCCCCAGGCCAGCCCTTCCGCCCGGAGTTCAAGGTGGCCGGACGGCGCAGCCAGGCTGCCGGAGACCTCGCCATCGGCCACGACGCGGCCCGAGAGGGCGGGGTGGATGACACCCAGCTGGTCCGCGTGTATTTGCAGGGACAGCCGGTCACCCGGCGCCCCGAAGGCGCCTTTCAGCTCCAGCCGGTCGGCGCCCAGGCGCAACACCGCGTTGCTGTCCCAAAGGCGCCGCGCCGCCACGCGCAGGTTGCCCTGGCCGGATAGGGGCCGGTGGCGGAATTGGCTGTCGGCGACGGCGAAGTTGATGCTCGCCTCGACCCCGGGAGCCAGATGGCCGACGGCATTGAAGGAGGCGTTGACCCGGGCCGGCGGGTAGGCGCCGAAGGCGGCCGGGTCGAAGCCCGACAGGGCACCGGCCAGTTCGAAGGGGTGGTCGGCGTCCAGGCCCAGGGTGCCGTACAGACCCAGGCTGCCGCCGCCGGAACTGAGCAGGGCTTCGCCGAGATGCAGGACCCGATCGCGCAATTCGCCATCCAGGTGCAACCGGTACCCCTGGTAGGCCAGGTCCGCCAGCAGGTGCTGGCGCCCAGGGTCGGCCTGGACATGGAGATTGCCGGCCAGGCGCAGGGAGCGCAGCTTGTTGTGCAGCCCGCTGGGGTCGAAATTTTTGGTATGCAGATCCAGCACCGCGCCGCCGGCATCGACCCGGCCGTCACCGGTGAACTGGCCGGCCTTGGCCAGGTCCAGGCGCAGATCCGCCAGGTCCATGCCGGTGCGGGTGCCGTCGAGACGCGCGGCCAGTTCCCGCAGCGGGAGGCGGCCCCGGTCCCAGGTGCCGGGCAGGTCGTTGCGCAGCAATACGGTGCCGGCAAAGGACTGTTTATCCAGGCTGCGCAGTGCCGCGGAGAGGCTGAGGTCGGCGCGCGGCAAGGCCTTGTCCCAGGCGGTCGGATCGATGCCCCGGGCGGTGATGCTGGCCGCTTCCAGGAGGCGGTGGGCGAAGGGGGTGAGCAGGATGTCGGCGGTGCCTTGCCCGCCAGCCAGGGTGGCGGCGGCCTTGATACCGATGCGGGCAAGCTGACCGGCCGCGTTGGCCTCGAGATTGCCGGCCAGGCTGCCGCTCCCATGGCGGAAACGGAGTTGGCCGGTCAGGCCGAAGGGCGCCGTATCGGCCAGACTGGCCCGGGCCTGGCCATCGCCCCAGGGCGTGGCGAAGGCGCGCAGGTCGAGTTGGTAGGTCCGGTCCGGCTTGGCGAGGCCGAACTCGATGCCGCTTAGTGTCCATTCGCCGGTGCCGGTCTTGATGATCAGGCGCCTGAGCCGTGCCCTGGGCAGTTCCAGGCTGAAGGGCAGGCGCAGGGTCTGCGGCAACTTCAGGGGTTCGGAACTGGGTTTGATCTCGCTGATCTTCAATTCCGACAGGTCCAATTCGCCGATCCGGAGATGGCGGTGCCAGAGGTCCCTGGGCGACCAGTCGAGAAGCAGACCGCGCAACTCGAAGCGCTTTTCCTCACCTTCAAGAACCAGGGATTCGATGCGGAGAGGGCCGTAGAGGGAACCGTGCACGCCCTGGATGGCGAGCTTGCCGCCGCTGAGTCCCGCAGCCTGTTGCGCCATGAAACGCAGGGCGGGCTCGCTGCCCGCGATCCAGACGACAGCTGCGCCCAGGAGTGGTACGAGTGCCAGCCACGACCAGCGTCGCCAATGCCCCGGGGCGCGCATCAGAAGTTGAAGCCCACGGCGAAGTGCAGCCTGGTCTCGCCGGTTTCCTGGCCGTAGGCCAGGTCCAGGCCGAGCAGGCCGATGGGGCTCCGCCAGCGGGCGCCCAGCCCGTAGCCCAGGACGGGGTGCAGGTCGCTGGCCTGGTCCGCGGCGTCACCGGCATCCACGAACAAGGCCGCGCCCCAGGTGGGTGTAAGCCAGCGCACGTACTCGGCGCTGGCCACGGCCAGCCAGCGCCCGCCGACGATGGCGTCGCCTTCGCTTACCCCCAGGCTCTGGTAGGCGTAGCCCCGCACGGTCTGGTCGCCGCCGGTGCGAAACAGTAAGTCCGAGGGGATGCCGTCGCGGCTGTTCGCCGCCACCGCGCCCAACTCGCCGCGCAGGATCAGCTGCCCCTTGTCGCCAACGGGATGGAACCAGGTGGCCTTGCCATAGCCGCGCACGAAGCTTCTATCCGACAAAAGGGCCTGATGGGCGGCGGCGGCCTGCACGTTGAGCAGGTAGCCGCGCCGCGGATATAGCAGGCTGTCCACATCCCGCCGGGTCCAGGACCAGGAGGGAACCAGGGAGGAACGCCGGTCGCCCGGGGCTCCGGCGATGTCCTGTTGTTCGCTGTAGTAGCGCAGGCCGCGGGTGGTCTCGATCTTCCCCTGGATGCGGCTGCGCTGGGCCCCCAGCGTCAAAGCGCGGGTAACCTGGCCTTCCACGTCGGTGTGGGTCAGGGTGGCGGTGATGCTGTCCCGGTTGCCTTGGCGCGTCTGGGGAAATTGCAACTCGCTCCCCAGGATCTGTTCCTTCTGCGCCACCTTGAGGCTGCCGGACAGGCGCCAGGCCCGGTCCAGCAGGTTCAGGTCCCGATAGTCAACCTGGGCGCGGGGCCCGGTATCGGTGCTCATGCCGATGCCGAAGCCCAAAGTGCGGGCACGGTTTTCCTCCACCTCGGCCTGTATCGGCACCGTCAAGGGATGGGCCGGGTCGATGTCCATGTGGACACTGGCGTTGGTGAAATAAGGACTGTCCTGGATACGAGACTGCAGGTCCAGCAGCTTTGCCTGGGCATAGGGCTCCCCCGGCCGGATGGGATTGAGCCGCTCGACGACGCTGGCCGGGTAGCGCCGCAGTCCCTGGATCCGCAGCGGTCCGAAGCTGAAGGCCGGGCCGCTGTCCAGGGTCATGGCCAGGTCCGCGGTTCCGGCCTCCGGGTTCACCGTGGCCTGGCTCGCGGAGATAGCCGCGGCTGGGTATTTGTCGAGGAGCAGGGCGCGCAGTGCGGCGCGCTTGGCGCTTTCCCAATTCGCGTGGCGGAACACCGCGCCGCTGCGCAAGGACCAGTCGGCGCGCAGCTTTTCCAGCCGTGCGCGGTTCCCGGCCGAACCGTCGTCGAAAGATCCGGCGATCTTCAGGTCGACCCGGCCGATCCGAACCGGCGCGCCGGGGTCCACATTGAGCAGGACCTTCCAGGACGTGCCGGCCGGTTCCAGACTGGCCGCGACCCGGGGCGAATAGAAACCCTCGCTGGCGAGAAAGGCGCGGATCTGGGTCGGGGCCTGGGCGACCAGGCGGCGCAACTGGGTTTCGTCCAGGCGTTCGCTGGTGCGCCAACGGTACAGGTCCAGGTGGTTTTCCAGCAATGGGCGCTGGTCCTTGGGTACCCGCAGGTCGATGGCATAGGCGGGCGCCCCTTCGGCGGCCGCCGGCCCGGGGCAGGCCAGGATCAGACAGCAGGCCCAGGCCGCGCAGGCCCGGCGGAGGTCCATGGCTATTTCCTGCCGGTCCGGCGCAGCAGTTCCCAGACCGGCAGGGCCGCCAGTCCGCCCACCATGCCGGCCAGGTAGCTGGGGATGGTGAAGTTGAAGGCCAGCAGCCACAGCCGTCCCGCCGCGAAGCTGGCGACAAGCATGGCTGCGACGGTGACGAGGAGCTTCTGCCAGAGGCTCATGCAGACAGTCTCATTGCAGGGTAAAGGGCGGCGGCGTGTATTCCAGCACCAGGGTGCCGAGTCGCCGGTTCAGGCCCATGATGGGGATGACGGCGCGCAGCTTGCCCTCCGGGACCTGCTCGACCTGGATCTCGCCGGCCTGCAGGTATTGCGCCGGGTACAGGCTGGAGAACTGGGCCGCGATCTGCTTGCGGTCGCTGGCGACGATGACCTTGCCTTCCGGATTGGCCAGCAGGGCGGACTGGAAACCCCGAATCTGCACCAGGTCGGTCAAATACTGGTCCACCTGGTCCAGGTTGGCGGCCATGACCTCCCGGCGCACGGCCCAGGCGAGGGGGGTGCCGAACCGGCGCAGCGCCTCCTCATTGCCGCGGGCGTCGAGCTGGCGGGCCTGCTCGATCAGCTCGGCCCTGGCTTGGACATGCTGTGCCTGGCTCTGGGCCAGCTTGTCTTCAACCGCGCCCACCGCCGCGACTTTCCAGGCATACAAGGCCACCGCCAACACGACCAGGGCCGCGCCCAGGCCGATCATGACCTTGCGATTGGTATCCAAGCCGGCGAATTTGGACTGGATGCTTGTTTCCAGGGTGTTCTCTTTGTTCTCTTCCGGATTGTTCATGACAGGTTCCTTTCTAAGGTTTGCCGACGGGTTCAACGGACAAGCGTGGACAACGGTTTATTGGCTGCATTGAGATCGACGTAGTTCATCTGCCGGATCAGCATGCCCAGGTCTTCATGGAGTTGGGCCAAAGCGCTTTCCGGCAGGCTTTCCAAGGCATGGGGCACCAGGCCGGTCAGGGGCTGGGGCGCCCGGTCCAGGGTGGCCCGGCCCTGGGCCGTGAGCTGCAGATTCACCACGCGGCGGTCGGTCTCGCTGCGCTGGCGTTCCACTAGCCCCGCTTTGGCCAGTTTCTCCAGCATGTTGCTGGCGGTGGAAATGTGCACGGACAGGACCTCGCTCAGGTGGGACACAGTGATGCCCGGGTGTTCGGCGATGGCCGCGAGGATCCAGACCTGGGCGCCGGACACCCCGCAGGCATCTTCCAGGACGCGGAAGTGGTGGCGCACGGCGGCGATGATGATGCGGAACTGCTTCAGGGTTTCCGTGGCGAGTGGCTTGCTCATGATCGGTTTCTCGGTTGGGCCTTGGTATTGGATCTTGGGATCGTATCTTGGCAGCCAGATTCGGTTGCCGGGTTGGAGTCGGCTAAATCGCGCGGGTATTCTGCCGAAAATTCCACCACAAGGGGGATTCAGGGACGCTACCCGGTCCGTGCGGCTGCCGGAGAAGTGCCGGACAGAGGTGCCGGATCGGATATGACATCGAATAGGACGTCCTGTTTTTATAGGAAAATATATGCCGTGATAACATCGCCGCTGCCGCAAGTACAGGGCTTTCGGTACCTCCAATAACCGCTTGCCCACTGAACCGCTTCCCGGCCGCCGGCGTGGCCACCAGGCCCTTCATGCAGCTTCGGGGCCAATCGGAACCATGGATCATAGGAATGAAACAGCCATGCGCAAGGTCATGAGAAGAACAACGCTATCGCTTTCGCTGATGTTGGCCCTGGGCGGTTGCGCCCATATGGGGCCCAACAGCATCAGGGGCAACCGTCTCGACTACAACATGGCGATCCAGCAGACCAACGACCAGGAACTGCTGCTGAATCTGGTGCGCCTGAAGTACCGCGACCGCATCTACTTCATGAACGTCGAACGCGTCGTCTCGGCGCTGGAATTCAACCGCAGCCTCGGCCTCGGGGCGACGTTGCCGCCGGACGTCGATCCCACCTATTCCATCGGCCCGGTCTCGGCCAGCTACAACGAAAAGCCTTCCCTTTTCTACACCCCTTTGGAAGGCGACAAGTTCGTGCGCCAGATGCTGACGCCCATCGGCCTGGAAAACATCCTGCTGCTGACCCGCTCGGGCTGGTCCATCGAGCGGGTCATGCTGGAAACCGTGCAGACCATGAACGATCTCAAGAACGCGCCTTCCGCGTCGGGACCGACCCCGGACTATGAGCCGGAGTTTCGCGATTTCCGCGAGGCGGTGCGCGCTCTGCGCGCCTTGCAGACCCGGGGCTTGGTCGGATTCGGGCGGGATGGCGGGGAGAACGGCGACTATGAGCTGCGCATCGCAGACGAGGCCGCCAATGACCCGGATGCCGTCCGCTTCCGCGCCCTGTTGAACCTGGACCCCAGCCTCACCCATTACCGCGTGTTCATCGGCATCGGCGTCCCGGACCGTCGGAGCATCGCCGTGACGACGCGGGCCATGACCGGGGTGCTGTATTACCTCTCCCAGGGGGTGAACACCCCCGAGGCCGACCGGGCTGCGGGGCGGGTGACGCGCACCCATACTGCGTCGGGCGCCGACTTCGACTGGAACAGCATGCTGGACGGGGTGCTGCGGATCGATTCGTCGCCCAATCGCCCGGAAAATGCGGCCGTGGCGGTCCACTACCGGGGCAGCTGGTTCTACATCGGCGACGAGGATCTGCAGAGCAAGACCACCTTCTCTCTCCTGGCCCAGCTCATGACCCTGCAGGCCGGCCCGGCCGTGGCGGGCAACGCGGCGTTGTCGTTTTCGGTGGGTGGGCAGTAAAGGTGCCCGATAGCGGAATGGCGGGTTGGGCAGCGGCGCGGCGCCATCCAAATGAAAAGCGCAGCACATCAACATGTCGGGCTTGGCGGCCCAATCTAGGGTCAAGGATGGTCGCTTGCTTCATTCCACCATCTCCAACGCCTCCTGCTGCGCCAGCCATTCCCCTTCCAGTTGTTCCAGTTCCCTGGCCAGATCGGCCTGCTCGAACAGGTGGGCCTTCAGGGCGTCTTTCCGGTCCTCGCCATAGATGTCGGGATCGGCCAGCAGGGCCTCCAGCTCCGCCTTGCGGGCATTGCGCCGGGCGATTTGTTCTTCCAGGCGCTTGATGCGGGCCTCGATGGGCTTCCGGTTGGCGGACAGTCGACGCCGGGCCTCGGCTTCCTGGCGTTTCTGCTCCTTGCGGTCGCCGCTGTCCCGGGCGGCGGCCTGGGGTTCCGCCGGTCTAGGGTCGGGCGCGGCCCTGGCGGCCCGGGCCTTGCCCAGCTTGGTCTCGAACAGCCAGTCCCGGTAGTCGTCCAGGTCCCCGTCGAAGGGTTTGAGGCCGCAGTCGGCGACGATCAGGAATTCCTCGGTGGTGGCGCGCAGCAGGTGGCGGTCGTGGGACACCAGCACCAGGGTGCCTTCGAACTGGGCCAGGGCCACGGTGAGCGCCTCCCGGGTCTCCAGGTCAAGGTGGTTGGTGGGTTCGTCCAGTAACAGCAGGTTGGGCCGCTGCCAGACGATCAGGGCCAGGGCCAGGCGCGCCTTCTCGCCGCCGGAGAAGGGGGCGATGGGGGTCGAGGCCATGTCGCCGGAGAAGTTGAAGCCACCCAGGAAGTTGCGCAGTTCCTGCTCCCGCACCCGGGGCGCGATCCGGGCCATATGCCACATGGGGGACTGGTCGTGGCGCAGCATCTCCACCTGGTGCTGGGCAAAGTAGCCGACGGCCAGGCCCTTGCCCTGGGTGAACTCGCCGGCCAGGGGCGGCAGTTCCCCCACCAGGGTCTTGATCAGGGTGGACTTGCCGGCGCCGTTCACCCCCAGTAGGCCGATGCGCTGGCCGGCCTGGAGGTTGAGGTTGATGTGGGAGAGGATGGTTTTCGCCCCCTCTCCCCTGGCCCCTCCACCGCTTGCGGGGGAGGGGAGTGTATACCCCGCCACCACGTCCTCCAGCACCAGCAGCGGATTGGGCGCGCGTTCCGGCTCGCGGAATTCGAAGCTGAAGCTGGCGGCGGCGTGGATGGGGGCCAGGTCTTCCATCTTGGCCAGCATCTTCATTCGGCTCTGGGCCTGCTTGGCCTTGGTGGCCTTGGCCTTGAAGCGGTCGATGAAGGATTGCAGGTGGGCGCGCTCCCGGGACTGTTTCTCGAAGGCGGACTGGCCCAGGGCCAGGTTGATGGCGCGCTGCTTTTCGAAGGCGGAGTAGTTGCCGCCATAGCGGGTCAGCTTGCGGTCGGCAAGGTGGGCGATGACGTTGACCACGCCGTCCAGGAAGTCCCGGTCGTGGGAGATGATGATGAGGGTGCCGGGGTAGCGCTTGAGCCAGTCTTCAAGCCAGAGAATGGCGTCCAGGTCCAGGTGGTTGGTGGGCTCGTCCAGCAGCAGCAGGTCAGAGGGGCACATCAGGGCCTGGGCCAGGTTGAGGCGCATGCGCCAGCCCCCCGAGAAGCTGGCCACGGACTGTTGCATCTGGGCCTGGGAAAAGCCCAGGCCGGTGAGCAGCTGTTCGGCCCGGGCGCGCACGGTATAGGCGTCGGCATCTCCCAGGTGGGCGTGGATCTCGCCTATCTTGTGGCCGTCATGGGCCGTCTCCGCCTCGGCCAGGTCCGCCTCCAGGCGGCGCAGGGTGGTATCGCCGTCGATGGCGTATTCCACCGCCGGACGTTCCAGGGCCGGGGTCTCCTGGGCCACGTAGGCGATGCGCCAGGCGGCGGGGAAATCCACGTCGCCCGCGTCGGGGTGCAGTTCCCCCCGCAGCAGGGCGAACAGGCTGGACTTGCCGGAACCGTTGGCACCGATCAGGCCGACCTTTTCGCCTGGGTTGAGGGAGAGGTCGGCCTTTTCCAGCAGGGGCTTGGTACCACGGATGAGGGTGAGGGATTGCAGGCGGATCATGGGATGGCATTATCCCAGCAATGGCGCTGCACAAGGTTGACGGATATGTCCGGGGCGTTCAGGCTTGAAAAATGCTTTTGCCGCAAAATATCATCCCTCCCGTGATGTTCTGTCCCAAACTGAACTCGAAGAGGGATACCGGCATCGGTAACCCGGGCGGTCGACGGAGGCCGACATCGACGCGGTATGCGGTTCGCCCGCGCCGATGGGCAAGCCGCCCGGCAACACGCTTCGCGAAGATAGGGACGCCATGACCCAACCTGCCTCCATGCACCAATCCGCCACGAATCGAACCGGGCTGTATCTCCTGTTGATCAGCGTCCACGGCCTCATCAGGGGTACCAACCTGGAGCTGGGCCGGGATGCGGATACCGGCGGACAGACCCTCTACGTGGTGGAACTGGCCCGCGCCCTGGCGGAGCTGCCCGGGGTGGCCCGGGTGGACCTGATGACCCGGCGCGTGGCGGACCCCCAGGTGAGCGCGGATTACGCCCAGCCCATCGAGACCCTGGCTCCCAATGCACGAATCGTGCGCATCGACGCAGGCCCGGAGGGCTACATCCGCAAGGAGGAACTCTGGGACCACCTGGACTCCTTCGCCGACAACGCCCTGGCCTTCCTGCGCGCCGAGGGTCGTACCCCCGACATCGTCCACAGCCACTATGCCGACGCCGGCTACGTGGGCACCCGACTGGCCAACCTGCTGGGGGTGCCCCTGGTGCATACCGGCCATTCCCTGGGCCGGGTCAAGCGCCGCCGCCTGCTGGCCTCGGGCTTGAAGCGGGACCTGATCGAGGCCCGCTATCACATGGCGCGGCGGGTGGAGGCGGAGGAACTGACCCTGGGCACCGCCTCCCTGGTGATCGCCTCCACCGCCAACGAGATCGAAGACCAGTACGGCATGTACGACCACTACCAGCCGGAGCAGATGCAGGTCATCCCGCCGGGCACGGACCTGAAGCGCTTCATGCCGCCGGACGGCAGGGAGCAGCGCGCCCCCATCGCCGCCGAGGTGGCCCGGTTCCTGGCCGATCCCGCCAAACCCATGATCCTGGCCCTGTCCCGGCCCGACGAGCGCAAGAACATTGCCACCCTGGTGCAGGCCTACGGCGAATCCCCGGAGCTCCAGGACATGGCCAACCTGGTGGTGGTGGCCGGCAACCGGGATGACATCCGCGATCTGGATACCGGCGCCCAGACGGTGCTGAGCGACCTGCTGCTGGATATCGACCGCTACGATCTCTACGGCCGGGTGGCCTACCCCAAGCACCACAAGCGCGAGGACGTGTTCATGCTCTACCGGCTGGCGGCGGCCTCGGGCGGGGTGTTCGTCAACCCGGCCCTGACCGAGCCCTTCGGCCTGACCCTGATCGAGGCGGCGGCCTCGGGCCTGCCCATTGTCGCCACCTTCGACGGCGGACCCAGGGACATCATCGGCAATTGCCACAACGGCTACCTGGTCGACCCCCTCAATCCCGAGGACATAACCGCGGCCATGATGGAGGTGATGAAGGACAAGGGCAACTGGGCGCGCCTGGCCCAGGAAGGCCTGCACGGGGTGCAGCGCCACTATTCCTGGTCGGCCCACGCGCAGCGCTACCTGGCCGCCGTGCAGCCGCTGCTGGCCCGGGGCGGCCCCGCCAAGGCGCCGCCGCCGCGCCGCCCCATGCTCTACCACGACCGGGCCATCTTCACCGACCTGGACCAGAACCTGCTGGGCGATCCGGAATCCCTGGCGGAATTCGTGCGGGTGGTGCGGGAAAAACGCAAGTGCGCCAGCTTCGGCATCGCCACCGGCCGTTCCCTGGAGTCCGCCCTCAAGGTCATGCGCCGCTACGGCATTCCCATGCCGGACGTGCTCATCACCAGCCTGGGCACAGAGATCCACTTCGCGCCGGAATACACCGTGGACAAGGCCTGGACCCGGCATATCGACCACCTCTGGACCCCCGGAACCGTGCGTGCGATCCTGGACGAGCTGCCGGGCCTGAAGCGTCAGCCCAAGGACGAACAGGGACGGTTCAAGGTCAGCTATTACATCGACCCCCAGGTGGCGCCTTCCCTGGAGGAGATCAACCGCCTGCTGCACCAGGGCGACCAGACCGTCAACGTCACCTTCTCCTTCGGCCAGTTCCTGGACGTGGTGCCGGTGCGCGCGTCCAAGGGCTTCGCGGTACGCTGGTTCGCGGACCAGTGGGGCATCCCCCTGGAGCACATCCTGGCTGCGGGGG
Source organism: uncultured Pseudomonadota bacterium (assembly GCA_963713085.1). Lineage (GTDB taxonomy): Bacteria > Pseudomonadota > Gammaproteobacteria > Burkholderiales > Thiobacillaceae > PFJX01. Next base: position 143,581 of record CAVQKQ010000010.1, read on the forward strand.
GGTCCGGCGCAGACGAGGACATGATGCGGGGCAACACCCTGGCGGTGGTGGTGGCCAACCGCCACAACGACGAATTGCGCGCCCTGGCCGAGGTGGAGCGCATCTACTTCGCCCAGGCCGGGTATGCCCGGGGCATCCTGGAGGCCATCGAGTACTACGATTTCTACAGTGCCTGCCGGGTGCCGCCGGCGGGGGAACGCTGAATGGCGCCGGCCGCGAACCAGGCCATCCTCCTGGCCACGGACCTGGACCGCACCCTATTGCCCAACGGCACCCAGCCGGAATCCCCCTCGGCCCGGCCGCGCTTCCACCGCTTCGTGGCGCTGCCTGAGGTCACACTGGCCTACGTGACCGGGCGCCACCGGGAACTGGTGGAGCGGGCCATGGCCGACTACGACCTGCCCCGTCCCGATTTCGTCATCTGCGACGTGGGCACCAGCCTGTACCAGGTCCATGAACGGGATTG
>CAVQKQ010000011.1:0-142824 GCA_963713085.1 uncultured Pseudomonadota bacterium
TACGATCGATTCCACCCGCCCGAGGGTGGCGATGATGCGTTGGCGAGAGACGCCGGCGGCATCGCGAAAGGCTTCGACGAGTTTGACGTACTGCCGTGGACCGGAGGTGGTGATCTTCACGAACATGTCGCCACTGTAAATCGGCCGTCGATGACTATCAATAATCCTAGCGAAATAACGTGTCACTACAACGCAAAAGCGGACAAACCGCTAACCCATTGTTCCTTCAGGAATTCTGCATCGAATTCCTGGGAAATCGGGACGAAAGTGTCGAAGTCGGGAGCCCGGGCCATCAACGACCGCCCCACGCACCCCATCCCGTTCACCTGGGCCAGCAGCGACATCGAGGATCGCACCCTGGTGGCCTGGTTCGATGCGCCGGGTGGTCGACGCTACGTGTTCACAGTGGATCTCCGAAACCCACTTGGGCCGGCGACCTTCTACCACCCGGGCGGGGATTGAGCGCAGCCTAAATCTTGCCTTCCTGCCAAGCGCTAAGCTTAGAACTCGACCCGCCCTCGTGGCGGGTTTAGTCCCTCAACCTGTTTCTACCATTGAGGCTGGCGCCTTATTTGTCCGCTCTCGCCTCAATTGAGACACTCAGCCCACTGTGTCGTTGTGGTCGGCTACCAGTGGTTGCCCCGCCGTTCGCCAAGATGTACAGCACTTCGTGCTCCTCGGCCAAAACTACTATCCATCTTGCCAAGGAATCAGTCATGCCCAAGTGACTACTCTCATCTGCCCCAAATGCGTCAAACAAATCCGTTTCTGACATCGCTAACTGTGAATATCCAATGACAAGCCACTGGATCCTAACAGGCAATCCCCAAGATGGATTTGGAAGCAAGGACCCAACCCAGGATCAGAAGCGTGGCTTAACCGTTGGCTTCAAATATGGGATTGGCTTAGGCAAGCCAAGCCAGGTTCGGTTACTTAGTGCTGGCAATTGTCGGAATCGCGCGGGCGGCTTGGCATTCGTAAGCAGCAGCACTGAACCATACGCAGACTCGACAACAAAGCTTGGTGGGATATTCACATGGGCGCGGAGAAGAACATTGTTAGCGAAGGCGCGGAATTTAGGTGGTCCCATATGTTTCACCGCCTTTGGATTAAACCAGTACGGCACCCTGAGCAGAATATGGCTTGCAAACTCATGGAATTCAGATGGCGCCATACCTTTCACTTGTTCGGGAAAGTAATAGGGCACATCGTGATGCAGGTAGTAATAGCCACCAGACTGGTACCAAGGTCCCGTTAGGTCTAGCACCGCATCCACATGCGGTTGCTTTCCCAATTGCAGTGTTGCCATCAGTCGATCATCACGATGGAGGACGCCTCTTTTGACGCAATAGACAGCAGAAATCCCGCAGAACAAGATTAGCGCAACGGCTCCAGACCATTGCTGGGCACGCTGAGTCCGGATCAGGCGCACTCCTTCGACTGCGGCATCAGCCAGTAACACCAGCAGGAAAGGCATTTCAAGGATAACGAAGCGATACTCTTTGTGCGCAATTGCGGAATGGGGAACCAGCACTGCCAACACCATGACAAGCAGCAGGCCGCAACGGCGCCAGCGCACCACAGCATAGGCCAGTGCCACCAGATACATGCCAGCCGATTGGGAAAAAAGCATTTTGACGTACCACAACGGTGGCTGTTGGCCAAACACACTGCTGATGCCATACAAGAGGTTGAGCTGGACGGAACCATAGAAAGAGTAGAAAGGGACGCCCCAGGCCCAGTAGTCCAGCCATCCGGCCAGTGCCAAGACCAAGAATGCCATAGCACCGGAGCCGAACGCAGCACGCCATCCCCAGCGCTGCCACACCACAATGCTGAGGAATAGCACCGGCACGACATAGTGCACGCGCAAAGAGACCCCTAGGCCGATCAGCAAGCCCAAGGCAAGCACGTTATTGAGGCTCCGAGGTCTAGTCGCCAGTGCTACTGCGTGAACGATCGCCAAGGTACTGATCACTTCAGGAGCCGGTATGGTCGAGACGAATAAACACTCGTACCAAATCGCAGCAAAGACGGCAGAAAGTCGGCCAACTCTTTCAGAGAAGAGGTTGCGCCCTATGTCGTAGCATGCATAGACCAGGCTAAGCGACAACAACGCTAGTGCGCATTTGGTTGCAGGCACATAGAAAGCCGGTTGGCCAAGACCCAGCCAGCTCAGGCAGTGCAACCAGCCAGCCAGCATGCCAGGCAGCAGCCAGTTGCGAATGCCAAATCGATATTCCCAGGGCACGATTCCGTAACCAAATACCAAGCGGTGGGCCTGCTCCAAATACTGGAACACTTCATCAGGATGTCTGATGTGCTCTGACCAAAGGGCCACCACTAGTCGCAGGATGATGGCCACCACGATCACCCAGCGCATTCCTTGCCATCGTGTGCCTAATGCAGATGCATCACACCGGCCGTCGCTCAAGGACAACCCTCCAATTTGCGACATCAACCAACTGAGCCTCCCTGAACGACCCTCGTCTACTATTCTTCTCTTGGCTAGCATTAAAGGTGTAGTGGCGATGCTAAACAGCTCCGCAAGGTGGCCGGTGCAATTCCTCTCCTGAAAAAGAGGCCCGTAAGTGCTTGTTTCATAGAGAATGCCAGACGAGCGATTGCAGGCCATTTAATCTGCCACAGATAGGGCACTCGATCCTTTCAGCATCTCGACCAGACCCACACGACAAGGCCATTTTCCATTTCCGGTGTCTGCGCCGGAGGCGAGACCATCAGACATCGACATGCTTGAAGGTCCAGTAGGAATTCAAAAAATAGTTGACTAGGGTCGCTGGGATGATACCTACCAACTGCGGAATCTGGGGGGGCATGGTTGGGTAGGCGTGCGAGATGGCCAAGAAGGTTCCATAGCTCACCCCCAATGCGACTAGCGAAATAGCATTGAACTTCAGTCCCTTGATTTGCACCCGGTCTTTGGTCTTACGCCAGCGGAACGTCCAGTGATTGTCGAACAGGAAGTTCGACACAATCGAAATTTCGATGGCGATCGGTGAGGCCAGGAACTTGTTCACGCCCAGCGCCATTAGCAGGGTAAAAAAGCCAAGATTCACTACCACGCCAGCTGCACCGACGATGGCGAACTTGATGAAGGTCCGTGAACTATGCAAGCGTATCCACCAGGCGTTCTCGATGAACTCGATAATGTCCGACAGGCCAAGCTTGGACTCGCCCTGGGTGCGATCAATGAAGTCGACCGGCACCTCGACGACCTTCGCGCCGTCGGTCACAGCGGCATGTAGCAGTGCCACCTGAAATGCATATCCTTGGACTCGAAGGCGGGAGAAATCGATGTCACGCAAGATTGATATCCTGATTGCGCGAAATCCCGCAGTGCAGTCACGCACACGGTAGATACCCGCTACATATCGGGCCACCACATTGCCACCCAGTGAGTTAAGGCGGCGAAAAAACCCCCAATTGCTTGGGATGGTTCCTCCCTTCACGTACCTACTTCCTATGACGAAATCAGCCCCACGTTCAATTTCATGCATTAACCGGGGCACATCCTCAGGTTTATGTGAGAAATCAGCGTCCATTTCAAAGACGACATCAGCTGCCATCTGCTCCATGGCGTAGACCATTCCCCTGATATAAGCCGCACCTAGTCCCGCTTTACGACCTTCAATCAGTTGAACCGTAGGGAATTGCCCCTGCAGGGCACGAACCTCACCCGCAGTTCCATCTGGTGAGTTGTCATCAACGACGAGCACATTCATGTCGTGATGCATGGTGGTGAACTGGTTATGAAGGGCCTCAATCAGAGGCCCAACGCTCTCCCGTTCGTTGTAGGTCGGGACAATGATGATGACTTTCACCCTACGCTCCCTGTGTATTTCTGTTTGTTAGTTAATATAATCGATCTATTACATACTAACCCGAAGTTGATGGCAGAACAGCTACTATGGCCTATGTCTTGCTGACCAGAATGGCTCTATGCCGTTCGGTGTGGAACTGGACTTCAGCAAACATGACGGGCCTGGCTTAATTGGTGCTTGAAGAGCCGAGCGAGCGCGCCATGAATCACCCCGTAGAAATGCTGTTCACCACCGCCCTGGGCCTGCAAGCGCCGTGGGCGGTCGAGAAGGTTGACCTCAACGCCGCCAAGCGGCGCATCGACTTCGAGGTTTCGTGTCATGCCCGGCGACTGGCCTGCCCGGAGTGCGGCGCGGCCGACCAAGGCATCCACGACCGGGCACGACGCGACTGGCGCCATCTCGACTTCTTCCAGTTTGAAGCCTGGCTGCATGCCGATGTGCCGCGCGTGAAGTGCGATGCCTGCGGCAAGGTGAGCCAGGTCGCCGTGCCCTGGGCGCGCGAAGGCAGCGGCTTCACCCTGCTGTTCGAAGCCTTGGCCCTTTCGTTGTGCCGGGAACTGCCGGTGGCACAAGCCGCCAATCTCCTGCGTGTGGCATCCAAGCGCCTGTGGACGCGCATCGGCCACTACATCAAGGCCGCTCGCGCCCAAGACGATATGAGCCCGGTCCGCCAGATCGGCATCGACGAGACCCGCGTCAAGAAGGGACACGAATACATCACAGTCGTGCATGACCTGGAAGCCAAGCGTCTGCTGTTTGCCTGTCCGGGGCGAGACCACGAGACCGTCGTCACCTTTGCCAAGGATCTGGTCGCGCATGGCGGCGACCCGGCGGCGGTGGCCCACGTCTGCATGGACATGAGCGCGGCCTACACCCTGGGCGTGGGCAAGGCCTTGCCGCAGGCGGCCATCAGCTTTGACCGGTTTCATGTCGTGGCCCTGGCGACCGAGGCCATGGATGCGGTGCGCCGGGAGGAAATGCGAGCCCAGCCGGCAGCCGTGCGCGAGGCCTTGGGCGGTAGCGACCGGAAGGTCCTCAAGGGGCTGACGTGGGGCATGCGCAAGAACCCCAAGGGCTGGAGTCGGAATCAGACCGAGTCGATGCATTGGCTGCAACGCTCCAATCTGAAGAGCGCGCGGGCCTGGCGCCTGAAGCAGGCGTTGCGGGAGGTGTATGCCGGGGCGCTGGCGAGCAACTGCGCGCAGCAGGCGGGCGAAGCGTTGCGATCTTGGCTGTCGTGGGCGCAGCGCTGCCGACTGGAGCCGTTCAAGCGCTTGGCCAAGACCCTGAAGGAGCGTTTCGACGGCGTGGTGCGCGGCATGCTCGATGGCCGCAGCAATGCCTACGTCGAGGCCATGAATGGGCTGTTGCAGCAGACCAAAACCGCGGCCAGAGGCTTCCGGACGGTGGAGAACTTTATCGCCATCGCTTACCTGCGCATGTCCAAACTCAAGCATCTGCCCGCCAACCCGCTGGCTCCCGCCGTTCCCCTCTCCGTCGGCTGCCTCCGTCATGTTTGCTGAAGTCCAGTTCCACACCGAACGGCATAGAGCCACCAGAATTAGGCAGCAGGAGGCCGCTTCTGGAGGTACACCAGCCACCCAGGAAAGCGACTTTCAAGCTAGGCGAAGGACTGTTTCAGGTTCTTTCCAGCCATCGCATGCCCGTATCCTGACCTGCTAAACGACTTCAAGCGGATAGGAACCTAACCATCCCTGGATGGGCGCAAAGCCTGGCATTCGACCCGGCCTGGAGGCGGGTTTTTTCTTCTAGCAGCAGGGCATGGTTCAAGATTTTCTTTCGCCTGCCGATATGTCTTGTGCCTCCTCAACGGCGAGCGAAGTCAAACGTTCATAGCCCGGCCCTGCCGGGCTTTTCTTTGCCCGAAAAGGAACACAGGCTTTGCTAAACGAGCAGATGGACCGCACTGGAAGCCCGTGGCGATGATTTCTAGGGGTGCCCCTTGCCACGGTATTCAGCTAGCCTGAAATTTACCTCCCGCCGGGCGCAATGCCCGGCTTTAGACCGGCACGATAAGGCCGGTTTTTTTTCGGGATTGCATAGCGGTCGCCCTGGTATGGCGAATGATTTTGGATTGAAAACACCCTGCAACTTCTATAAACTCCGCGCTTCGTTGGAAAGCGCTCAAGGGTCGATCTTTCACTTACAAGGCGAATGTCGGCGGTTCGACCCCGTCAGCACCCACCAGTCGGACTAGAGATAGATACGATAAGTTTAGATTTTAGGAGTGGTAGTTCAGTCGGTTAGAATACCGGCCTGTCACGCCGGGGGTCGCGGGTTCGAGTCCCGTCCACTCCGCCAATACCTCAAAGGCGAACACCTGTTCGCCTTTTTTTTATTCCACCTGACTGATTGCCGAAGCCATGCTAGAAGCCATACGTGAACGAGCCCAGGGTTGGATTGCCAAAGTTATCCTCGGCCTGATAATCATTCCATTCGCGTTGTGGGGAATCGATTCTTACTTTTCCCACGGGGGCAAACAAGCCCCCGCCGCCGAGGTCGACGGCAGCGGTATCAGCCAGCGGGAATTCATCCGCTCCCTCAAGGACCAGCAGGAAAAGCTCGGTGGCAAGGTGGATGAGAAGGCGTTGCGCAAGCTGGTGCTGGACCAGATGATCAACACCCGGATTCTTACCAACGGCGCGGAAAAGGCGGGATTCCTGATTTCCACTCCCCAGGTGCAGGACGTGGTTACCGGCGTCGACACCTTCCAGGAAAACGGCAAGTTCTCGCCTGCCCGACTCGATGCCTGGCTGAGAAGCCAGGGCATGAGCCAGGGGGAATTGCTGAAGCTGATCAGCCAGGACTTGCTGCTCAAGCAGGTTCAAATCGGCTATGGCCAGGGTGCCTTGGTGGCCAAGGCCAGCGCGCGGCCATTGGCCGGCTTGCTGGCCCAGCAGAGGGAAATCAACGAGGCCATCTTCGACCAAGCGAAATACATCAACGCCGTCACTATCGATGATGCCGCCGTGGCGGCGGAATACAACGCCCATAAAGCGGATTACGCCACCCCGGCTCAGGCACGGGTGCAGTACCTGGTGCTGTCCCAGGCAGTGCTGGGAGAGGCGGTTCAGGTCAGCGAAGAACAGGCGCGCAATTACTTCAAGTCCAATGCCGCCAGATTCCAGGAACCGGAACGGCGCAAGGCCAGCCACATCCTGATCAAGGTTGATCAGGGCGCGGATGCGGCGACACGCCAAGCCGCGAAAGCCAAAGCGGAACAGATCTTGGCGGAGGTGCGCAAGGCGCCGGCCAAGTTTGCCGAACTGGCGCGCAAAGACTCCCAGGATCCAGGCTCTGCGGCAAAGGGTGGCGATCTGGGCACCTTTACCCGGGACACGATGGTCAAGCCCTTCGCGGACGCGGTGTTCAGCATGAAGCCGAATGAAATCAGCGGCCCGGTGGAGACCCAATTCGGCTATCACATCATCCGTCTGGACGGCATCGTTCCCGGCGCGAAGCTGGGCTTCGACGCGGTCAAGCAGGAGATCATCCAGGAATTGCGCCAACAGGAGGCCCAGCGCCGTTTTGCCGAGTCCGCCGAGCGGTTCAGCAATATGGTCTATGAGCAGCCCGACAGCCTGGAGCCGGCCGCGAAGGAATTCGGCCTCAAGATCGAGGAGAGCGGCTGGATCAGCAAAGACAAAGCACAGCCCGCATTGTTGGCCAATGCCAAGCTGCTGGACCAGGTGTTCAGCGATGACAGCCTGAATAAGCATCAGAACGTGGAGGCGGTGGAAGTCGTTCCCAACACCCTGGTATCCGCCCGGGTGCTGGAATACCGGCCCGCCGGTATGCAGCCCCTGGCGGAGGTGTCCGCGGCGATCCGCAAGAAATTGGCGGCCCAGGCCGCCCTCAAGCTGGCCGTGGAGGCCGGCAAGCGGGCTTTGCAGGCGGCACAGGCAGGTCAGGCTGTGACCGGTTTATCTGCGCCCATGACCGTTTCCCGCATGCAGCCCCTGAATCTGCCGGCCGCTTCGATCAAGGCTGTGTTCCGCGTGGATGCCGCCAAGTTACCGGCCTACACCGGGGTCGAGACCGGCGAGGGATATCGCCTCTACCGCATCAACCGGATCAATGCGGTGACGCCCCCCGCGCAACAAGTGGAACGGATCCACAACGATATGAAACGGGTCGTTGCCCAGGAGGAGATCCGGGCCTACATGGAAGATCTGAAATCCAAGGCCAAGGTCACTATCGATCCCTCCGCGCTTGAACCCAAGGCAGAATAAGACCGAAGCAAGCGTCCCCCATCGAGGGTCAGAAAAAAGCCGGGAAATTCCCGGCTTTTTCGTGTCGTGTTAGTCCAGCGCCGGGCTATTCTTCGACCGCCAGGCCGGCCGTGCTGTTGAAGCCTGAGTCGACGTAGGTGATCTCGCCCGTGATGCCGCTGGCCAAGTCTGACAAAAGGAAGGCAGCGGTATTGCCCACTTCCTCTATGGTGACGTTGCGGCGCAATGGGGAGTGCTTCTCGCCCCAGGCCAGCAGCTTGCTGAAATCGGCGATGCCGGAAGCGGCCAGGGTCTTGATCGGGCCGGCGGACAGGCCGTTCACCCGGATACCTCTCGGGCCCAGGCTGGCGGCCAGGTAATAGACGCTGGATTCCAGGCTGGCCTTGGCCAGGCCCATGACGTTGTAATGGGGGACGGAACGTACCGCGCCCAGATAGGTCATGGTCAGCATGGCGCCATTGCGGCCCGCCATCATGGGCAAGCCGGCTTTGGCCAGGGCGGTGAAGGAGTAGCTGGAGATATCGTGGGCGATGCGGAAATTCTCCCGATTTACGTTATCGATGTAGCCGCCGTCCAGGGCCTCCTTGGGCACATAGGCGATGGAATGGACCAGACCGTCCAGGCCTTCCCAGCGCTTGCCGAGTTCGCCGAACAAGTCGCTGATCTCCTGGTCGCTGGAGACGTCGCAGGGAAACAGCAGAGGGGCGTCCCCCATGTCCTTGGCCAGGCCCATGACCCGGTCCCTTATTTTCTCGCCCTGATAGGTGAAGGCCAGTTCCGCGCCCTCCCGGTGACAGCACTTGGCCACGCCGTAGGCGATGGAACGGTTGCTGATCATTCCGGTGATCAGAATCTTCTTCCCGGCGAGAAAGCCCATGGCGCGAATCCCTGTATTTGAAATAGGGGAAATTATACCTGTGTGGCTGCGGGGGACGGATGGCGGCGCTACCATCTCGTCTTGCAATCGAGGAGCGAAAGATGGGCGCGAAGATCATCGCCGTGGTCAATCAGAAGGGCGGAGCCGGCAAGACGACCCTGGCCATGCTACTGGCGGGTAGCCTGGGCGATCGGGGCAAGCGGGTCCTGGTGGCCGATGCCGACCCCCAGAACACCTCGCGCCACTGGGCCGGCATGGGCGAGCATTTTCCGGCCGAGGTAGAAGATTTCTCGGGCGAGGAGGGCAAGCTGCACAAGGCCCTGCGCAAGCGCGCCGAGGCCTATGACTACATCGTCATCGACAGCCCGCCGGCAGCCGCGGCGCCGGTCACCGAAAGCGCCCTGCGCGTCGCCCACCTGGCCCTGGTGCCCGTCATCCCCTCGCCCCTGGACCTGTGGGCCTCGCTGCGCATCCGCGAGGCCATCCCTGCCGCCCGGCACAAGAACCCGGACTTGGACGCCCGTCTGGTGGTGAACCAGATGCAGCCCAACACCCTGCTGGCCCGCGAGGTCCTCGGCATGCTGCCGGAATTCGGCATCACCCTGTTGGCTGCCAGCCTCAAGAGCCGAACTGCCTACCGGCAATGCGCGGCCCTGGGCACCAGCATCGCCGCGCTGGGCTCCCGCGCCGCACTGGCGGTCCTGGAGGTGGACGCCATGCGCCGGGAGGTGGAACGGCTGCTGCGGGGGCGCTGACCATGGCGGATGGCCACACCCTGGTGGATTTCCTGCGCCACGGCGAACCTGTCGGGGGACGAAAATATCGCGGACAGACCGACGACCCGCTTTCGGAGAAAGGTTGGGAGGAGATGCGGCGGGCTGTGGATCGGGTCCGGCCCTGGCAGGCCATCGTTAGTTCACCCCTGGCGCGCTGTCGTGATTTCGCCCAGGCCCTCGCCCTGGAAACCGGCCTGTCCCTGAGCCTCGAACCGCGTTTCAAGGAAGTGGCGTTCGGCGCATGGGAAGGCAAGACACCTGCCGAACTCAAGGCCGGCGATGGGGACGTGATATTCAATTTCAAATGCGATCCGGTGGGGAATCGGCCCGACGGCGCCGAGCCGCTAAAGCGGTTTTATGCCCGCGTCGCCGCGGGTTACGACGATCTGCTGGCCAGCCATGCCGGCCGCCACATCCTGGTGGTGGCCCATGCCGGGGTGATCCGCATGGTCATGTGCCGGGTATTGGGCACGCCGCCCGAACATGCCTACCGCATCCAGGTGGGATCGGCCGCCATGACCAGGGTTCGGGTGGAGGAAAGGCGCGGGCGCCGATTGGAACAACTGCTCTGGCTCGAGGCGGGTCAAGGGTCGGAGTGACCGGCCGCGCAACCTCCACGGTCATGCCGTTGCAACCCGGCGCCTCACTTGGTGGGTAGGGTCGCGGCAAAATCCCTGCCCATCTCCAGCCATGCCAGCAGTTGCCCGGGTATTTCCAGGGTGTCGGGCGATACCAGCACCCATCCGGTCATGGCGCGTCCGGTCACATCGAAGGGCCCGACCCCGGACCTGGACAAGGCCGATTCGTAGTTGGCCGGGCCGCAGCGGACGACCAGCTTGTCCCGCCAGATGCCGAAGGCCATGTTGCCGTTCATCAGGTAGCCCAGGCCGCCGAACATCTTCTTCAGGGACAGCCCCGGCCAGTTTACCGATAACAGTTCGATGCGGGTTTCAAGATCGCGGTCGTAAGCCATGTCGGCCAGGCGGGTGGAGGCGCTTGCTTCTCCGCCCGCGATATCACCGCGGGGCGGCGTAGCCGGGCCACGGCACCGGGAACATCATGGGGTAGCCGGCGGGGGCGGCCATTTGGGGGACCGCGGCCATGCCGGCATAGGCGGGGGCCATGACGGCGCCCATGGTGGGGCCGTAGCTTTGCGGGCTCGCCATCGCGCCCATCCAGCTTCCATACCAGTTGGGATTCATCGGCGCCGTGGCCATGCTCGCGGCGCGCGGGTCCGCCACCACCGTGGCCCAGCGCTGGTACTGATTGGGGTTCAGGGCGTTCATCACCACGGCCAGCAACTTGGGATCCAGAGGCGTCATCATCCAGCGCATCAGTTTGCCCGGGTCGGTCATGACATAGCTGAGGGCGTTGACGAACTGGGGGTCCAACAAGGCCTGGGTCCAGGCGTTGACCACGGCGGGGTCCATGTAGCGTGTGTAGTTGGCGTAGGCGCCCGGATCCATCAGGGTGGACATGGACTGCATGTAGAGGTTGGGATCCTGTATATCCTTGAGGGCCTCCATGAGGAAGCCCGGCTCGGACACGGCGGCCAGGGCGGCGACGAACTTCTTGGGATCCGCCAGCATCTCGCCGTTCTTGGTGAAGTCCGACAGGTAGCGGATCCACTCCTCGGTGGTCTTGGGTATGTCCGCCGAAGCGCTTGCCGCTGCCGGGGCGGCGGCGGGGGTGGAGGTCGGGCCGGCATCGGGGCTGGCCGAATCAGCCGCCCAGCCGGCCGAAGCCAGGGCCGAGAGACTCAGGGCGAGGAAAAGTCGTGTGGGATGCATGGGAATCTCCTCTTATCCATGATGGAATTGTCCGGACCAGACGATCAGGTCCGGCCATTCTGCCGCAAACTACAAGGCGATGTTCGAAATTACGCCGGTGTTCATTTTCCCGGGCCGCGCCAGGCGGGTTCCGGATGGCCTGCCGTTCTGTTGGCTTGGCGGGACAGCACGAACAGCAGGTCGGAAAGACGATTGAGGTATTGGCCCAGCTTGGGCGAGAGCAGCTCCGTCTCCGCCAACCGGGTCAGATGCCGTTCCGCCCGGCGGCAGACCGTACGGCAGATATGGGCCTCCGCCGCCGCCCGGGTGCCGCCCGGAAGGATGAACTCCTTCAGGGGCGGCAGGCTGGCGTTCAGCCGGGTCACGGCCTGCTCCAGGCGCAGCACATGATCCTGGGTGATCTGGGTCTGGGCCGGCCAGGCCAGTTCCGCCCCCAGGTTGAACAAGTCGTGCTGGATGTCGGAAAGCAGGGTCCTGACATCGGTGCTCAGGGATTCGGTGAGCAACACCCCGATCTGGCTGTTGAGCTCATCCACCTGGCCGATGGCCTCGATGCGCGGGTCGTGCTTGGGCACCCGGCTGCCGTCTGCCAGGCCGGTGGTGCCGTCGTCGCCGGTGCGGGTGACGATCTCGGTCAGACGCTTGAAGCCCGTGCTTTCCGCCTCGCTTGCCACGTCATCCGAGGCGCGCGCCGCGCCATTGGGCAGGTAGGCGCGGCATTCCCGGAAGATGCGGGTGCGGCAGACGCGGCATTGTTCCGGGTCTAGCCGGCCATAGATGGCGGCGATCGCCTCCGGCTTGTGGGCGAAGATGTTGTGCTCGCCGATTTCGGCCTGGTAGCCGCCCTGGCGCAGCATGCGGCAGGTGGCGTCGCGCACGCCGCACAGGTACAGGCCGCCGCCCAGCCGCCGGCGCCGCTGGGCCTCCCGGGCCAACAGTTCGGCTCCGGCCAGGTCGATGGTGTTGATGCCCTTCGAGAACAGCAGCAGGTGCTTCTGGCTGGGAACGTTTTCGTCCACGGCGGCGAAGGCGTGCTGGATGTGGTCCACGGCGCCGAAGAAGATGGAACCCTCGATCCGCATCATCATGAGCTGGGGACAGGTGGGCTCGGCGCCGGTCTCGACGATGAACTTGCGGCGCGGATCGTCCTGTTCGTCCGGGCTCGGTACCACCGCCCGGATGGCCGGTTTGGAACTGCGCGAGAGATAGAAGACCAGGGAGGTGGCGATGCCGAAAAAGATGCCCTTTTCCAGGTCGATGATGGTGCCGAGGAAGCTCACTCCCAGCACCACAGCCTCCTCCCGGTGGGCCTTGAGGATGGCGCCGATATGATGGAAGTCGATCAGGGTCCAGGCCACCAGGAACAGCACGGCGGCCATGGAAGGGATGGGCAGGTAGGCGGCCAGGGGCGCCACCAGGAACAGGATCAGCAGCAGGAAACCGGCCGAGAACATGGACGCCAGGGGGGTACGGGCGCCGGCCTCGTAGTTGACGCCGCTGCGGTTGAAGGAGCCGCTGGAGGCATAGGCCGAGAAGAAGCTGCCGACCAGGTTGGACAGGCCCTGGCCGATGAACTCCTGGTTGCCGTTGATGTGTTGCTCCGACCGGGTGGCGATGGCCCGGGAGATGGAAACCGCCTCGGTCAGGGCCAGCAGCGTGACCGCCAGGGCCGAGAAGAAGGTGTTCTTCAGGGCCGTGAGGGAGAAGTCCGGCAGCGAGAAGGCGGGCAGGCTGGCCGCCAGGGCGCCCACGGTGCGGATGCCGGTGGCCTCCTGGCCGTAGTTGTGGTTGAGGATGGCGGCGGCGATGCCGCCCACCACCATGGCCACGATCATGTAGGGGATCCTGGGCAGGAAGCGGCGCGCCAGCAGGCCGGCGATCAGGGAGATCACGGCCACGGCGGTGACGTAGGGGTTGATGTGGCCGATCTGGACCAGCAGCTGGCGCATCACCTCGTAGACCGGCGAGCCCCGGGCGATGTCCAGGCCGAAGAAGTTCTTCACCTGGCTGGCGGCGATAAGCAGGGCCGCGCCGGCGGTGAAGCCGATCACCACAGTGTGGGAGATGAAGTTGACCAGGGCCCCCATCTTGGCCAGGCCCATGATCAGCTGGAACAGGCCGGTCAGGAAAGTCAGGGTCAGCACCATGCCGATGTACGCGGGCGAGCCCGGGTCGGCATAGGGCGAGACCGAGGCGAACACCACGATGGAGATGGCCGTGGTGGGCCCCGACACCAGGTGCCAGCTGGAGCCGAACAATGCGGCGATGATGGCCGGCACCATGGCTGCGTAGAGGCCGTATTCCGGCGGCAGGCCGGCGATGGTGGCGAACGCCACGGCCTGGGGGAGGACGATCAGGGCGCCGGTGAAGCCGGCGATGCCGTCGGCCCGCAGGCTGGCCTTGTCGACCCGGTCCCGCCATTTCAGGAAGGGCAGGAACTGATAGAGCCAGAGGTTGCAGGCCAGGAGGTTGGATGCCCACTCGGCACCCGACCGGTCGCGTTTCAGGAATGACATTTGTTCTCGATGCAAGCCAGGTAGGCGGCGCCGTCGGGGGGGCGATTGTAGCGTTGCGCCTGCCAGATCATCTCGCCCAGGCAATCCATCACCTCATGTTGCGCGGCATGCTCGTCGCCCAGGCGCAGGCACAGCGCCCGATAGGCGGCCTGGATGCCGGCGGGCTGGTCGATGGAAAGCTGCTCGCTGATGGACAGGTGCATGGACAGATGCAGGAAGGGGTTGGTCTCCCCCATCTCCGGCGGCCATTCCCGCTCCTGGTAGCGTTCCGGCTGTTCCAGCATGGCGTGGTATTCCGGATGCCGGCCGATGTGTTCCAGCGCCAGGGCCTCCAGGTCGGTAAGGGGAAGCCGTTGCCGGAACTTGGCCCAGGCCTCGAAGAAGAACTGGCGCACCTGGTCGCGGCTGGGGTTGAACAAGGGGCTCAGTCCTCGTCCGCGTAGGCCAGGGCCAGAACCACGCTGTATTGCAGCAGCCGGTTGGCGCTGTCCATGTGGGCGATCTCGCCGTTGCCGTAGAAGCCGATGAACGGCATGTCCGGAAACTGGCGCGCCAGGGCCTGAATGTCCCGGTCCTGGCCGCCGTAGAAATAGGGGCCCCGGCCCAGGCAGGGGAACATGAGGCCGAAGCTGGGGGGGCGCAGGGTGTTGTCGGAGAGGCGCCGGATCATGGCCTTCATGTCGTGCTCCGCCGCCTGAGGCTGGCGCATGGCCCAGAACAGGTCCAGTTCCGGCGTCAGTTCGGCGGCCACGGTGACGGTCTTGCCGGCCGCGTCGGTGGCCACCACCGGAAGGAGATGGAAGCGGCCTTCCTCCACGGCGTTCTCCCGGTCCCCGTAGGTGATCCCGGCCATCAGCAGGTGGGTCGGTATCCGTTCCGGAGCCCGGACGCCCAGGGGCAGTTCCCTGACCAGGCTGGCCAGGGCGGTCTGATCGCCGACCATGGCGATGTCGTGGCCGCTGACCCCCCGGATCGCCGCCGGCCTGGAGATGGGACGGATACCCTGGGAAACCCCGATGCGCAGCTGGGCGCCGGACAATTCCAACTCGCAGCGCCCGTTGGCCTGAACCCGCCCGCCGCTCCAGACCGAGAACGGCCCCTGGCCGGTGGCGTCGCCCGACACCCCGCCGAAGCGTGGGCCGGCCCGGGTCAGCCAGTGCATGTCCAGGGCGTTGGGGGCGGTGTAGGTCAGGGTCTGCGCAGTGCCGTCCTGGGCATTGCGCAGGTTGATGCCTTCCCCCAGCACCAGGGCGGCGGCGGCGGGGGCATCCAGCACCCAGTCCTCCTCGGTGAACACCCCCGCCGCGGTGCAGCCCACCACCTGCAGGCAGTTGGCCGCCCGAGCGGCGGCGGTGATGGCCGGCTGGGGATCCTTGGCGAAGTCGGCGTTGAGATACAACACCACGGCGCTGGCGATGGACAAACCGGCCAGGTCCATGGCGGCTTCCACCGCCTCCGCCGCCAGGGCGGGTTCGCTGCGGCGGCCCTGGGCCAGTCCGGTGGCGGCCCTCATGGGGTCTTGTCCTTGAAATCGCACAGATCGCGGATCACGCAGGGGCCGCAATCCGGCTTGCGCGCCTTGCAGACGTAGCGGCCATGAAGGATGAGCCAGTGGTGGGCATCCTGGCGGAATTCGGCGGGTACGTGGCGCATGAGTTTCCTTTCCACCTCCAGCACGGTCTTCCCCGGCGCCAGGCCGGTGCGGTTGGCGACCCGAAAGATGTGGGTATCCACCGCGATGGTGGGATCGCCGAAGGCGGTGTTCAGCACCACGTTGGCGGTCTTGCGTCCCACCCCCGGCAGGGCCTCCAGCGCGGCCCGGTCATGGGGCACCTCGCCGCCGTGCTTGTCCAGCAGGATCTGGCAGGTGGCCAGCAGGTTCTTCGCCTTGGTCTGGAACAGGCCGATGCGGCGGATATGGGCCTTGAGGCCATCCTCTCCCAGGCTGAGCATCCGCTCCGGGGTGGCGGCGATGAGGAACAGCGTGGCGGTGGCCTGGTTGACGCTCTTGTCCGTGGCCTGGGCCGACAGGATGACGGCCACCAGCAGCTGGAACGGGGTGCGGTATGCCAGTTCGGTGGCGGGCTTGGGATTGTTGGCCTTGAGGCGCTCGAACATGGCGCGGCGGCGGGCGGCGTTCATGGCCCAATGATAGAAGAAAAACGGCCCGCGACGCCCCTTGCCGGTGTGGGGAGACTTGGGCGGGAAAGCGCCTCGGGTGGGTCGGCAAGGAATCCGCTATGGCCGGTTCTGCAGCCAGTTGCGCGCGGCGATGAGCAGGCCCAGGCCGAGGAAGGCCCCGGGCGGCAGGATGGCCAGAAGGAAACCCTTGTAGTCCGGCACGATGGGAATCACCCAGTGGGCCGCCATGGGGCCAAGGGCCAGGTCCACGCCGGAAAACAGGGTGCCCTTGCCGAAGATCTCCCGCATCGCGCCCAGGGTCACCAGCACGGCGGTGAGGCCCAGGCCCATCATCAGGCCATCCAGTACCGAGTGATAGGTGGAGCGCTTGGATGCGAACGCCTCCACCCGGGCCAGCACGATGCAGTTGGTGGTGATGAGGGGGATGAACACCCCCAGGACCAGGTACAGGGGGTGCACCCAGGCGTTCATGGCCAGCTGCACCACGGTGACCAGGGCGGCGATGATCAGCACGAACACGGGAATGCGCACCTCGTGGGGGATGTAGTTGCGCACCAGGGCCACTGAGACGTTGGAGAGACTCATCACCAGGGTGGTGGCCAGGCCCAGGGACAGGCTGTTCACCACGGTATTGCTGATGGCCAGCAAGGGGCACAGGCCCAGCAGCTGGACGATGCCCGGGTTCTGCTTCCAGAGCCCGTTGACGATGATTTCGCGGGTTTCGGCGGAGATCACTTGGTCGCCTCCTTCGGTTCTATGGCCAGCAGTTCGGCCTTGTGCCGTTCGAAGTAGAGCAGGGCATTGTGCACGGCCTTCACCACGGCGCGGGGGGAGATGGTGGCGCCGGCCATGGAATAGAACTCGCCGCCGTCCTTCTGCACCTTCCAGCCGTCGCCGGCCGGGTCTTCGGCGGACTTGCCGTCGAACTGCCTGATCCAGTCGCTCTTCTTGATGTCGATGTAATCGCCCAGGCCCGGGGTTTCCTTATGGGCGGTGACCCGCACGCCGGAGATCCGCCCATCCGCCTTTACCCCGACCAGCAGCTTGATGTCGCCGGCGTAGCCATCCGGCGCGACGGCCTCCAGCACCACGGCGCTGGCGGCGCCTCCCTTGCGGGCGAGATAGGCCGAGCCGGGCTGCTTGAGGCCCAGCAGGGGGTCGGCGGGCAGGGGCCGGGCATCCCGGATCAGGTCGTTGTCGAAGCTGCCCGGGGCGAGGGTCTGGGAAACCAGGGCCAGCTTTTCGATCTGCTCGCTTTTTTCGATATTGGCGCGGGTGGCGCTGTGGGCCCCGGCCAGCAGGGCGGCGCCCGCCACCGCGAACACCAGCAGGGTGAGGGCGGTGCTGATGGTCTCGCGCAGGGCCGGCGTCATGGCCGCCCACCTGGCTTGAGGCCCTGGCCGAACACCCGGGGCTGGGTGTAGGCATCAATGAAGGGCACGCACACGTTCATCAGCAGCACGGCGAAGGCCACCCCATCCGGATAGCCGCCGAAGCCCCGGATGATCATGGTGAGGAAGCCCGCCAGGGCGGCATAGATCAGCTTGCCCCTTGGCGTGGAGGCGGCCGTCACCGGATCGGTGGCGATGAAGAAGGCCCCCAGCATGGTGCCCCCGGCAAGCAGGTGGAACAGGGCGGGGGCGTGGTGGCTTGGGTCGAGCAGGTTCAGGCCGGCGGCGGTGAGTGCGAGGCCGGCCAGGAACGCCACCGGGATATGCCAGGTGATGAGGCGGTTGGCCACCAGGAACAATCCCCCCAGCAGGTACATCATGGCCACGAACTCCTGGCCCCGACCGCCGAAATGGCCGAACGCCGGCATGCCCAGGATGTCGGCGACCGCCTTGCCCAGCTTGGCCTGTGTCTTCCAGGTGTCCAGCGCGGTGGCGGCGGTATAGGCGTCCGGGGTGATGGATCCCGGCCCGGCGAATACCAGGTCGAAGGCGTCCGCCAGGCTCACGCTGTGGAGCGCGACGCCGACTGGGGCGGGCCATTGGGTCATGGCGGCGGGAAAGCTGATGATCAGGACCGCGTAGCCCACCATCGCCGGGTTGAACGGGTTCTGGCCCAGGCCGCCATAAAGGTGCTTGGCCACCACCACCGCGAACAGCATGCCCACCGCGTAGATCCACCAGGGCGCCAGGGTGGGCAGGGACAGGGCCAGCAGCCAGGCGGTAACCAGGATCGAGCCGTCGGACAGAAAAGGCTTCAGGGGCAGGCCGCGCATGAGCAGCAGCAGGGATTCGAACAGGATCGCGAAAAAGCTGCAGACCAGCAGGCTCACCCAGATGCCGGGGCCGAACAGCCAGGCGTGGGCGATGATGCCCGGGATGAGTGCGGCCAGGACCTTGAACATCACCGCCGCGACGGAGTTGTTCCGGTTGAGGATGAAGGGGGAGCCGATCATGGTTCGCTGGTTTCCTGGTCGGGCTGGCCCGCAACCGCGGCGCGGCGCGCCTCGATCTCGTCGATCTGCTTCTCGACGGCGGGCGGCAGGTTGTCGGTATTCTTAGGCACCACGGCCTGTTTGGACCGTTGCGCCCGTTCCAGGGCCGCCTGGAGGATGGCCTTCTTCTTTTCCGCCTCCGGGTCCGCCGCCGCGCCGGTTCCGCCCTCGGCCTGGGCGGCGGCCTTGGTGGCCTTGGCCGCCTTTGCGAATTTCTCGGCCTTTTCCCGTTTTTCCCGCTCCAGCCGGAAGGCCTTGAATTCGTGGCGCATGCGTGCCTGGTCGGCGGCGGCCTTTTCCCGCTCCCGCTCCCATATTTCGCTCTTGGCGAAGCGGTAGAAGTCCACCAATGGGATGTGGCTGGGGCAGACGTAGGAACAGCAGCCGCACTCGATGCAATCGAACAGGTGGTAGCCCTGGGCCTTGCCGAAGTCCTTGGCCCGGCTGAACCAGTACATCTCGAATGGCTGTAGGTCAGCCGGGCAGGCCCGGGCGCAGGCGCCGCAACGGATGCAGGGCAGGGCCACCGGCTTTGCGGGAAACGACTCGGGGTCCTTGACGATGATGCAGTTCACCGCCTTGGTGACCGGGGAATCGTTGTCCATCAGGTCGAATCCCATCATCGGGCCGCCGACGATCTCGCCGGTGGCTCCGGCCTTGGCGCCGCCGGCCACCCGGATCAGATCGACGATGGGGGTGCCCAGCCGGACCTCGAAATTGCCCGGCTTGGCCACGTGGCCGGTGATCGTCACAACCCGGGACAGCATCGGTTCGCCCAGGCTGACGGCCCGGTACAGGCTGTAGGCGGTGCCGACGTTGAAGACCTGGACGCCCACATCGGTGGAGCGGCCGCCGCTGGGCGTCTCCAGGCCGGTGAGCGTGTAGGTGATCTGCTTGCCGCCGCCACCGGGGTAGAGGGTGGGGATGGCCACCACCTCCATGTCGGTCGCCGCGGCCTCCTTCGCCGCCGCCCGCATCGCCGCGATGGCCTCCGGCTTGTTGTCCTCGATGCCCACCAGGATGGTCTTCACCCCCAGCATGTGGGCCATGATCGCCGCGCCCTGGACGACCTCGGCGGCTCGTTCCCGCATCAACCGGTCATCGCAGGTGATCCAGGGCTCGCACTCGGCGCCGTTCAGGATCAGGGTGTGGATGCTGCCGGGCGCGCCGGGGTTGAGCTTGATGTAGCTGGGGAACACCGCGCCGCCCAGCCCGGCCAGGCCCATCTCCCGGAGGCGGTTGCGCAGGGCGCTGGGGTCCATGGGCCGCCAATCCAGGGGCTGGAACTCGACGCTCCTGTCTTCCCCGTCGGCCTCGATAACCACGCACTGGTCGTACAGGCCGGAGGCATGGGGCACTCCCCGGGCTTCCACCGCCGCCACCTGGCCCGAGGTGGGGGCATGGACTCCGGTGGACACGTAGTCCTCCGGCGCGCCGATCAGCTGGCCCTTGAGCACCCGGTCCCCTGCCTGGACCAGGGCCCTGGCCGGTGCGCCGATGTGCTGGAGCAACGGCACCACGTAGCGGGGCAGCAGGGGCATCTCCCGGATGGGCCTGGCGTTGGATTCGGTCTTGTGGTCCTCAGGATGGATCCCGCCGTTGAAGCTGAACAGGTGCCGGCTCATCGGGGCATCCTCGTTCCTCGCGCGTTTCCCGCGAGGGGGACGGAGCGCGCCTGCCGCCTGCCGAGCTGAACGCTCATGCGATGTGCTTCATGTGATACATGGGATAGCGCCACTTCCAGGTGGTGACGTCTTCCGTGATGACTTCCATGTGGATGCAATCCACCGGACAGGGAGGCAGGCACAGTTCGCAGCCGGTGCACTGGTCGGCGATGATGACGTGCATCTGTTTGGCGGCGCCGATGATGGCGTCCACCGGGCAGGCCTGGATGCACAGGGTGCAGCCGATGCAGATGTCCTCGTCGATGATGGCTACCGACTTGGGCTTGGGTTCCAGGCCTTCGCCCAGGGGCTTGGGGTCCACTCCCAGCAGATCGGCCAGGCGCTTGATGCCGTCCACGCCGCCCGGGGGGCACTTGTTGATATCCGCCTCGCCCTTGGAGATGGCCTCGGCGTACGGTTTGCAGCCCGGAAAGCCGCACTGGCCGCACTGGGTCTGGGGCAGGATGGCGTCGATCTTCTCCACCAGGGGATCGTCCTGGACCCTGAATTTGATGGCCGCCCCGCCCAGCACCCCGCCCAGCACCAGTCCGATGCCGGCCATGACCAGAATCGCGGAAAGCATTACCTGATCAGCCCCGCGAAGCCCATGAAGGCCAGGCTCATGAGGCCGGCGGTGATCATGGCGATGCTGGTGCCCCGGAAGGGCAAAGGCACCTCCGCCGCCTCCAGGCGCTCGCGCATGGCGGCGAACAGCACCAGCACCAGGGTGAAGCCAATGGCGCCGCCCAGGCCGAAGAACAGGGATTCGACGAAATCGTTTTTGGTCTGCACGTTGAGCAGGGGGATGCCCAGCACCGCGCAGTTGGTGGTGATCAGCGGCAGGTAGATGCCCAGCACGCGGAACAGCACCGGCGAGGTCTTCTTGATGAACATCTCGGTGAAGCCGACGATGCCGGCGATCACCACGATGAAGGAAAGGGTGCGCAGGTAGGCCAGATCCTGGCCCAGCAGGTAGGTGTCGATCAGGTAGCTGGCGCCGGAGGCCAGGGTCAGCACGAAGGTGGTGGCCGCCCCCATGCCGATGGCGGTCTCCAGCTTGCGGGAGACCCCCATGAACGGGCACAGGCCCAGGATCTTGGACATCACGATGTTGTTCACGAACACCGTGCCGATCAGGATGAGTAGGTAGTTTTCCATGTGGGGGTGGTTTTGCCGCGGGATTATCGCCCCTGCCGGGGCCGCGAACAACTTGGGGGGAACCGTGTTTGCGGGAAAACGACGACCCGCGCGGGCGGGTCGGGGGGATCAGTCCAGCAGTTCGTGGGCGTTGTCGCAGAAGGGCGCGTTGGCGGTGTGCTTGCAGGCGCACAGCCAATACTGCCCAGCCGTCTCCACCTTGAACGGCAGGGGGGAGAAGTCCGTGCCGGCATGGGAGCCGTCGCACCAGGGCTGGCTCTTGGATCGGCCGCAGGCGCACCACCAGTATTCGCCCGGCTCCAGGGTCAGTTCGATGGAGTCCTTGCCGGCCACAAAGGGATCGCTCATAGATTCACTTCCTCAAACATTGCTTGAATTGATTGGGTTTCCCGGCCGAAACGGCGGGAGCGGGCAGCTTACAGGCTAAGGCTGTGCCAGTCAGCCACGCGGACCGCAGGGTTTTTCGCCGTTACCAGGCCAGGCTGCGCCAGTCGCTCGGCGAGACTCCCAACGTCCCGGCCAGGTCCCGGGCCAGGCCAGGATGGGTAATTTTGCCGGCGGTCAGGTTCAGGCCGGCGGCGAAGCCCGGATCCTGTTCCATGGCCGTCCGGGGGCCGGCGGCCAGCCTGAGCAGATAGGGCAGGGTGACCTCCGCCAGGGCCAGGGTCGCGGTTCGCGCCACGGCGCCGGGCATGTTGGCCACGCAATAGTGGACCACGCCTTCCGCCACATAAAACGGGTCCGAGTGGGTGGTGGGACGGGAGGTCTCGGCGATGCCGCCCTGGTCGATGGCCACGTCCACCAGGGCGGCACCAGGCGCCATGGCGCGCAGCGTCGCCCGCCCGATCAGGCGGGGCGCCCGGCGGCCGTGGACATAGGCCGCGCCCACCACCAGGTCGGCCTGGAGCACGGCCTCCTCGATGTTGCCCGGGTTGGAGTAGCGGGTCTTGAGGCGGCCGCCGTATTGGTCGTCGAAGCGCCGCAGGCGATCCGGATCGCGATCCAGCAGGGTCACGTCGGCGCCGATGCCCAGGGCGATGCGCGCCGCGTTGGCGCCCACCACGCCGCCGCCCAGGATCGCCACCCGGCCGGGCGAAACCCCGGGCACCCCGGACAGCAGCACGCCACGACCGCCGTTCTTCATCTCCAGGGCCTGCATGCCGGCCTGGATGGCCAGGCGGCCGGCGATCTGGGACATGGGGGCCAGAAGGGGGGTATGGCCTGCGGCGTCCAGCACGGTCTCGAAGGCGATGGCGGTGACGCCCTTGTCCAGCAGGGCCCGTGCCAGGTCCGGCGCGGCGGCCAGGTGGAAATAGCAGAACAGGATCTGGCCTAGGCGCAGGCGGGCCACTTCCTCCGGCTGGGGTTCCTTCACCTTGAACACCAGGTCCGATTGGTAGACCGCGTCCGCGTCCGGCGCCACCCGGGCGCCGGCCTTGAGATAGGTGGCGTCATCCAGGCCGATGGCGGCACCGGCGCCGGTTTCCACCATGACGTCATGGCCGGCCCGGACCAGATCCGCAGCCCCGGCGGGGGTGAGTGCGACCCGGAATTCGTGGTCCTTGATTTCTTTGGGTATGCCGATTCGCATGCCGTTCTCCGATCGGGCGGGCGCTAGGACGCCAGGGCCTCGACACACTCCGCCACCAGGGCCGGGCCGCGATAGATCAGCCCGGTATAGAACTGCACCAGTTCCGCGCCAGCCGCCACCTTCTCCCGGGCATCGGCCCCGGACAGGATGCCGCCGGCGCCGATGATGGGCAGCTCGCCGGCCAGGGCGGCATGGAAGGCGGCCACCACCCTGGTGGACATTGCCCGAATCGGCAAACCGGAAAGCCCGCCGGCCTCTCTGCCGTGGGGCAGGTGCTCCACCCCTTCCCGGGAAAGGGTGGTGTTGGTGGCGATCAGCGCATCGGCATGATGTTTCCGGAGCAGGCCGGCGATATCCGCGATCTGCGGGTCCGTGAGGTCGGGCGCGATCTTCACCGCCACCGGCATGTACTTGCCGTGCCTGTCGGTCAACTCCGTCTGGCGCCGCTTGATGGCCGCCAGCAGGGCGTCCAGTTCCTCGCCGCCCTGCAGGGCGCGCAGGTTCTTGGTGTTGGGGGAGGAGACGTTGACCACCACGAAGCTGACCTTGCCGTACAGCTTGTCCAGCAGGATCAGGTAGTCGTCCACGGCCCGCTCGATGGGCGTGGTGAGGTTCTTGCCCAGGTTCACCCCCAGGATGCCCTTGAAGCGGGTGCGTTCCAGGTTGGCCAGCAGGTGGTCCACCCCCAGGTTGTTGAAGCCCATGCGGTTGATGATGGCCTCCGCCTGAGGCAGGCGGAACAGGCGCGGCGGGGGATTCCCGGGCTGGGGCCGGGGCGTCACCGCGCCGATTTCGAGAAAGCCGAAACCCAGATCAGCCAGGGCGTCGATGGCCTCGCCGTTCTTGTCCAGACCCGCCGCCAGGCCCACCGGGTTGGGGAAGTCCAGGCCCATCACCCGCCGCGGCAGCGCCGGCACCGGCGGCAGGAAGGGTTTGATCAGGCCCAGGCTGTGCAGATGGCGCAGGCCGGCCATGGTCAGGTTGTGGGCGGTTTCAGGGTCGAGCTTGAACAGCAGGGGGCGCAGCAGGGGGTAGGGATTCACGAAGCGGCAACGGTTTGGAGGGAATGCCGGGATATTAAACCGTGGACCACAACTCCACCCGGTTGCGTCCATGCTCCTTGGCCCGGATCAGGGCCATGTCGGCGTTGGCGATGGTTTCCTCCACCGCCAGCTTGGGCTGCATCTCGGCGATGCCGAAGGAGGCCGTCACGTTCAGCAGGCCGCCGTCTGGCAGGCGGATGGGCTGGCGTTCCAGGCCCTCGCGGATGCGCTCCACCACCAGGCCGGCGTCCTTCAGGGGGGTGCCCGGCAGGCAGATCAGGAATTCCTCGCCGCCGTAGCGGTAGATGGAGTCGTATTTGCGCAGCGTCCCCGCGATGAACTTCATGGATTGGCGCAGCACCGCGTCTCCGGACGGGTGGCCCCGCTCGTCGTTGATGCGCTTGAAGCGGTCGAAATCCAACAGGCACAGGCAGCAGGGCCGCTGGATGCGCAGGGCCCGCTCGTGTTCCTCCCGCAGCCGGCCCAGCATGCCGCGCCGGGTGGCGCAGCCGGTGAGGCTGTCGGTGGTCAGCAACTCGCCGATGATCTCCAGCTGCATGCGGCGCAGGGTGGTGTTCAGGCGCAGGGCCAGGTCGATGCACTGGTCGAACAGGCCGGGCGTCGGGCGTTTATCGTCCATGATGTCCAGCAGGGCCAGGCGGGCGGCGGCATGCATGGCCTGCTGGGTCACGCCCAGGTCCTTGAAGTCCAGGTTCTCTTCCAGCGGGTGGGGCTCCCGGCTGTAGTACCACTGGCCGAAGGGCGAGCGCAGGTGGGCGTCTTCCGCCAGATCGGCCTTGTTCACCTGGCCGCCGCACACCAGGGTGCGGTTGACCTGCTTGAACCAGGCAAGGTGGGCGGCGATGATGACCTCCAGTTCCTCGGTGAGGTGCTGGATCTCTTCGCGTTCCAAGGGTAGTGACATGGCTTTTCCGCAAGGGCTATGGTTGGAGTGGTTGCGGCATTAACGGTCAACCGGCCGGCATCTTTAGGGTAGTCTTCGTGACCTTGTCATGACCGCGCCCTGTCGCCCGGCGAACTTCGCGCCGCCGTCGCGGTCTTCCTACGGCCTTATCTGGAATTGTTTCGTGGAATCACCCAAGCCCCTCTTCTCCTATCGCCCCTACTGGGCCAAGCGCTTCGGCGTGGCGCCCTTCCTGCCCATGTCGAAGCAGGAGATGGCGCAACTGGGCTGGGACAGCTGCGACGTGATCCTGGTGACCGGCGACGCCTACATCGACCACCCCAGCTTCGGCATGGCGCTGGTGGGGCGTTTGCTGGAGGCCCAGGGCTTCCGGGTCGGCATCATCAGCCAGCCGGACTGGAAATCCGCCGACCCGTTCCGGGTCCTGGGCCGGCCCAACCTGTATTTCGGCGTCACGGCGGGCAACATGGACTCCATGGTCAACCGCTACACCTCGGACCGGAAGATCCGCTCCGACGATGCCTACACCCCTGAAGGCGCACCCCACAAACGCCCGGACCGGGCCGTCACCGTCTATGCCCAGCGCTGCCGGGAGGCCTACAAGGACGTCAACGTGGTGATCGGCGGCATCGAGGCCAGCCTGCGCCGCATCGCCCACTTCGACTACTGGTCGGAGAAGGTGCGCCGCGGCGTGCTCACCGACTCCAAGGCCGACCTGCTGTTGTTCGGCAACGCCGAACGCGCCCTGGTGGAGCTGACCCACCGCCTGGCCGCCGGCGAACCCATCGACCAAATCCGCGACCTGCGCGGCACCGCCTTCATGGTGCCCCACGGCTGGAAACCTTCCGACGATGAGGGCAACCCCTGGCACGAGCTGGATTCCCTGGCCATGGATACGCCGGGCGGCGTGGACAGGCATCCGGACCCCTATGCGGCGTCCCCCTCTCCCGGCGCTACGCGCGCCCCTCTCCCGCCTGCGGGCGATGGTTCACTCCCCTCCCCCGCAAGCGGGGGAGGGGCTGGGGGAGAGGGCCTGCGCGCAAACCTAGCCAAGCCACTTCCCTCGGATATCCTCGCCTATGCCCGGGAACTGCGTAGCCACCAAACCGACGCGGAGCAACTCCTGTGGGAAGTGCTCCGCGCCAAACGATTCCTGGATTTGAAATTCCGCCGCCAGCATCCTGCCGGGCGCTACATTCTGGATTTCTATTGCGACGAATTGAAGCTCGCCATCGAGCTAGACGGCGGCCAGCATGCCGAGCAGCAGGGATATGACCAGGAGCGGAGCGCATGTCTGGAGGAGCAGGGAATTCATGTACTGAGGTTCTGGAATAACCAGCTATTGGGTGAGACGGAAGCGGTACTTGAAGCGATCTATCTGGAAGTGATGCGCCGTAAACCCTCTCCCCCAGCCCCTCCCCCGCTTGCGGGGGAGGGGAGCAGTCCCTTGCGAATCAATCAAGCCACCAAAAGCGCACTTCCCCCCTCTCCCGCAGGCGGGAGAGGGGATGGGGGAGAGGGAAAACAAATCCCCACGCACACGATCCGCTTCATCACCAAGGAACAACGCCTGGCCGCCATCCACGCCGCCCGCGCCCACACCGTGCTGCGCCTGCCGGCCTACGAGCAGGTGGAGAAGAACCCGGTGCTCTACGCCCACGCCTCCCGGGTGTTCCACCTGGAATCCAATCCCGGCAATGCCCGGGCCATGGTCCAGGCCCACGGCGACGGGGTGGCCCTGCGCGACCTCTGGCTCAACCCGCCGCCCATCCCCCTCACCACGCCGGAGATGGACGCGGTGTACGACCTGCCGTACGCCCGCGCGCCCCACCCCAGCTACGGCGAGGCCAAGATCCCGGCCTGGGAGATGATCCGCTTCTCGGTCAACATCATGCGCGGCTGCTTCGGCGGCTGCACCTTCTGCTCCATCACCGAGCACGAGGGCCGCATCATCCAGAGCCGCTCGGAGGAATCCATCCTCCACGAGATCGAGGCCATCCGCGACAAGACCCCCGGTTTCACCGGCGTCATCTCCGACCTGGGCGGCCCCACCGCCAACATGTACCGCATGGCCTGCAAGGACCCGAAGATCGAGTCCGCCTGCCGGCGCCTGTCCTGCGTGTTCCCGGACATCTGCCCGAACCTGGGCACCGACCACGGCCCGTTGATCCAGCTCTACCGCAAGGCCCGCGACCTGCCGGGCATCAAGAAGATCCTGATCGGCTCCGGGGTGCGCTACGACCTGGCGGTGAAGTCCCCGGAATACGTCAAGGAACTGGTGACCCACCACGTGGGCGGCTACCTCAAGATCGCCCCGGAGCACACCGAGGAAGGCCCCCTCCAACACATGATGAAGCCGGGCATGGGCGCCTACGACCGCTTCAAGCAGCTGTTCGAGAAGTACTCCCAGGAGGCCGGCAAGGAGCAGTACCTCATCCCCTATTTCATCGCCGCCCACCCGGGCACCACCGACCAGGACATGCTCAACCTGGCCCTCTGGCTCAAGCGCAACAAGTTCCGCCTGGACCAGGTGCAGACCTTCCTGCCCACTCCCATGGCCCTGGCCACCACCATGTACCACACGGAACTCAACCCCCTGAAGAAGGTGCTGCGCGGCGGCCAGGCCGTGCCCGTGGTCAAGCAGGGCCGAATCCGCCGCCTGCACAAGGCCTTCCTGCGCTACCACGACCCGGAGAACTGGCCCCTGTTGCGGGACGCCCTCAAGGACATGGGCCGGGAAGACCTGATCGGCAACGGCAAGCAGCACCTCATCCCCAGCTTCCAGCCCGCCGGCACCGGCCGCCGCTTCGAAGGCGCGCGCCGGCCCGAGCCCGGACAGGAGGCCCGCACTGCCGGCGGCCAAGCCACCCGCAAGCCGGCTGCCGACTCGCCCAAGCGCAGTGAAGGGGCGGCGCGTTTCAAGAAGGATGTCCCCCGTGCCGCGACCACCGGCCGGCCGTCCCGACCGGAGGCAGCCCCGGAACCCCGCCGCACCGGCCCCCGTCGCGCGGATACCGGCACGGCCGAGGCCATCCCCGCCCGGCCGCCCCGGCGCGGCGCCGGCCGCGCCCAACCCGTGGCCCGGCCCGACGCGCCAGCCCCCGCCGGCCGCCGCCCCCGGGGCCGGAATCCCAAGAAATGAACCCTCCCCCTGCGGGGGAGGGTGGCGAAGCCGGGAGAGGGAGGTCGCCGAATGGCGCCCTGAAAGGCGGCGTGCATCCCATTTGCTTATTGCCATAAAGGGAAACCTGGCTGTCTAAGGCCGTGCCGCGCCAGTCTTGATGTAGGATTCAGGCAGAGGCCGTTGGCGCTTGGTCTAGAACGAATAATGAATCCCTACGCATCGAAATGACCCAGGTTCGCTGAATATCAAAGGAGAGGTCGAATGAAAACTTGGCTGATCACGCTTTCGCTCCTGTGTGCAGGCAGTATCGCCATGGCGGGCGACATGGCCCCGGCGCCGTCCACAGCCCGGATGGAATCCTCCATGGCCATGGAGAAGGCAGCACCCAAGGCCGCGCCCAAGGCCGCTCACCCGATGCGGCACCATGCCAAGTCCCGGCACCATGCCAAGTCCCGGCACCTGCCCAGGGGCGACCTGCGCAAATGCCTGGACCTGAAGAGCAACGAGGCCATCATCCGCTGCGCCGAGACCGGCCGGAAAAAATGACCTGACTTCCGCGCTCGCGCCGCTCTGAATGGGCGCCCCGGAACGCCGGGCGCCGATCCCGCCTTGAGGTTGGATTCTGGCCGGAGACCGACAAGCAATAATCAATGAGTCCAGAAGCCGAAGCCAGGGAGAACATCGACAGGCTGCTTAATGCGGCCGGCTGGCATGTCTGCGACGCATCCGCCGTAAACATCCATGTCGCGCGGGGTGTCGCCATCCGCGAATTCCCGCTCCCCGGCTACGGGTTCGCCGACTACCTGCTGTATGTGGACGGCAAGGCGGCGGGGGTGATCGAGGCCAAAAAGGAAGGCCATACGCTCTCCGGCGTCGAAACCCAGTCGGACAAATACACGCTGGGACTTCCCGCCGGCCTGCCCGTCTGGCGCAACCCGTTGCCGTTTTCCTACCAGTCCACCGGCATCGAAACCCGCTTCACCAACGGCCTCGATCCCACGCCGCGCTCGCGCCCGGTATTCGCCTTCCACAAGCCAGCCCTGCTGGCCGAATGGCTCGCCTACCTCCCCTCCCCCGCGAGCGGGGGAGGGGCTGGGGGAGAGGGCGATTTACAAGCAAACCAACCGCCCTCCACCTTCCTCACCCGCCTGCAAGCCATGCCGCCGCTGGAAGAAGAAGGCCTCTGGCCCGCCCAGATCACCGCGATCCACAACCTGGAAAAATCCCTCAAGGAAAACCGCCCGCGCGCCCTGATCCAGATGGCCACCGGCTCGGGCAAGACCTTCACCTCGATCTCCTTCATCTACCGCCTGATCAAGTTCGCCGGGGCGCGGCGCATTCTGTTCCTGGTCGACCGCGGCAACCTCGCCGACCAGACCCTCAAGGAATTCCAGCAATACGTCTCGCCCTACAACAACTACAAGTTCAGCGAGGAATACATCGTCCAGCGCCTGCAAGGGTAACCAGATCGACACCACCGCCCGCGTCTGCATCTGCACCATCCAGCGCATGTATTCCATGCTCAAGGGCCGCGACCTGCCGGCCGACCTGGAAGAAATCCCCGTGGACCAACTGACCCTCCCCTCGCCCGCGAGCGGGAGAGGGGCCGGGGGAGAGGGAAGCCTTTTCACCCAGCCCGACCCCATCGAATACAACCCCGCCATCCCCATCGAAACCTTCGACATCATCGTCACCGACGAGGCCCACCGCTCCATCTACAACCTGTGGGCGCAGGTGCTGGAATACTTCGATGCCTACCTGGTCGGCCTCACCGCCACGCCCGGCAAGCAGACCTTCGGCTTCTTCCACCAGAACCTGGTCATGGAATACAACCACGAGATGGCCGTGGCCGACGGCGTCAACGTCAACTACGACGTCTACCGCATCAAGACCGCCATCACCGAGCAGGGCAGCAAGGTCGAAGCCGGCTACTACGTGGAAAAGCAGGAACGCGACACCCGCAAGACCCGCTGGGAAGAACTCGACGACGACTTCGCCTACGACCCCAACCAGCTCGACCGCGACGTCGTCACCCCGGACCAGATCCGCACCATCGTGCGCACCTTCCGCGACAAGCTGTTCAGCGAAATCTTCCCCGGCCGCAGCGAAGTGCCCAAGACCCTCATCTTCGCCAAGGACGACAACCACGCCGAAAACATCGTCGAAATCCTGCGCGAGGAATTCGGCAAGGGCAACGAATTCGCCCAGAAGATCACCTACCGCACCACCGGTGACACCCCGCAGAACCTCATCAAGGCCTTCCGCAACAGCTACCACCCGCGCATCGCCGTCACCGTCGACATGATCGCCACCGGCACCGACATCAAGCCGGTGGAAATCGTCTTCTTCATGCGCGCCGTCAAATCGCGCGGCTTCTTCGAGCAGATGAAAGGCCGCGGCGTGCGCGTCATCAAGCCCGACGACCTCAGGGCCGTCACCCCCGACGCCCAGGCCAAGGACCACTTCGTCATCATCGACGCCGTCGGCGTGTGCGAGCAGGACAAGACCGACGCCCGCCCCATGGAGAAAAAGCCCAGCGTCAGCTTCGAGCGCCTGCTGCAAGCCGTCGCCTTCGGCAACACCGAAGACGACGTCATCACCAGCATCGCCGGCCGCCTGGCCCGGATGGAACACCGCATCAGCGCGGAAGACGACGCCAGGATTCGCGTCGCAAGCGGCGGCCTCGGCCTCAAAGACCTCGCCCACCAGCTAGTCGAGTCCCTAAACCCCGACGCTTTTCCCCCTCTCCCCCCGGGAGAGGGCCGGGGTGAGGGAGCAGCGCTTGCCGCCCGCACCACCGCTGCCAAACCCCTCTGCGACCCCGCCCTGCGCCAACTCATCCTCGACATCAAAGCCAAGAACGAACTCACCATCGACCACGTCAGCCAGGACCAGGTCATCGAAGCCGGCTTCAGCCAGGCCGCCCTCGACCGCGCCAAAGGCCTGGTCCAATCCTTCGAGCAATTCATCGCCGACCACAAAGACGAAATCACCGCCCTGCAAATCCTCTACAGCAAACCCTACAAACAGCGCCTCACCTTCGAGGCCGTGAAGGAACTCGCCGACGCCATCGAAAAGCCGCCCTACCTGTGGAACGAATCCCAGCTCTGGCAGGCCTACGCCGCGCTGGAAGCGAGCAAGGTCAAAGGCGCCAGCGGCCGCCGCATCCTCACCGACCTGGTTTCGCTGGTGCGCTTCGCCATCCATCAGGACAACGAACTCGTGCCCTTCCCCGAACGGGTCAATGCCAACTTCAAGGCCTGGCTGGCACCCAACAACAACTCCCCTCCCCCGCAAGCGGGAGAGGGGCAGGGGGAGAGGGCCGCTTCACCCCAGAACAAATGAAATGGCTGGAAATGATCCGCGACCACATCGCCGCCAACCTCGGCATCGAACCGGACGACTTCGAATACGCCCCCTTCGCCCAGGAAGGCGGGCTGGGCAAGGTCTATCAGTTCTTCGGCGATGAACTGAACACGCTCATCGAGCAGTTGAATGAGAGCTTGGCGGCATGACCACTCTGTCATTTCGCTC
Source organism: uncultured Pseudomonadota bacterium (assembly GCA_963713085.1). Classification (GTDB taxonomy): domain Bacteria; phylum Pseudomonadota; class Gammaproteobacteria; order Burkholderiales; family Thiobacillaceae; genus PFJX01. Next base: position 31,679 of record CAVQKQ010000011.1, read on the forward strand.
CATTTGTCATTTCACCCCGGTTGTCATATCGCCCCCGTTTGTCATTTCGACCGCAGGGAGAAATCCAATGCCCCGTGACCACCGCTACTTCGTCTACCTCCTCACCAACCGGAACAACCAAGTGATGTACGTCGGCATGACCAATGACCTCGTGCGCCGTGTCCACGAACATCGAACCAACGCCGTAAAGGGCTTCACGGAAAAGTACAACGTGAACCGGCTGGTCTATTTCGAGGAAACCTCGGATGTGTACGCCGCGATAACGCGGGAGAAGCAAATCAAGAAGTGGCGGCGGGAAAAGAAGAACGCGTTGGTCATGCAGGCAAATCCGGCGTGGCGCGATCTTGCCGATGACCTTGGCTTGTCCTGTCATCCCGAATGAAGTGAGGGATCTCGATGCACGAAGACGATCTCTCGCATTGGTTCGAGACAGGGATTTCTCCCAAGCTCCCTCGCGATGCTCGGGACAGGGGTCGAAATGACAAATAAGACCAAATAAAAGACTACAATAACGACCAGATTAATATCCTGAAGGAGCCTCTCATGGAACTGCTCTACACCAACGCGTCGGTCAGCATCAGCGAACTGAAGAAGAATCCCACCGCCGTCATCGAGCATTCGGAAGGCTTCCCCGTCGCCGTGCTCAACCACAACCGGCCCGCCGCCTACCTGGTGCCCGCTGCCGCCTTCGAGGCCATGATGGAAAAGCTCGACGACATCGACCTCGCCCGTCTGGTCAAGGAACGCGAACACGAGCCCACCGTCAAGGTGGAGCCGAATGAGCTATAGCCTCGAATTCCGGGAAACCGCCTGGAAGGAGTGGAACAAGCTCGATCGCCCGCTACGCGAGCAATTCAAGGCCAGGCTGCTGGAGCGGCTGGAAAACCCCCGCGTCGAATCCGCCCACCTCTCCGGCCTGCCCGATTGCTACAAGATCAAGCTGCGCGCCGCCGGCTACCGGCTGGTCTACCAGGTCTTCGACGAGCGGGTGGTGGTGGTCGTGGTGGCCGTGGGCAAGCGAGAGGACAGCGCGGTGTATCGCAAGGCCAAGGGACGGATGAAATGATCCGCGACCACATCGTCGCCACCACCCGCAGTCATCCCGAACGCCCCCTCGTTTGTCATCGTGAACGCCCACTCGTTTGTCATCCCGAACGCAGAGAGGGATCTTCCTTGCACGCCAATAGCAGGATTTCTCCCAAGCTCCCTCGCTACGCTCGGGACAGGGGTCGAAATGACAAAACCGGTTTGGGCAAGGTGTATCAGCTCTTCGGTGATGAGCTGAACACGCTCATTGAGCAATTGAACGAGAGCTTGGCGGCATGAAGGTCCAAGAACGAATCGCGGACTATGCTGCACTAACTCAGCCTACGACTCTTCGCCCACTCGGCGATGTAATTAGACCAACTAGGCCTCGGGTAAAGCCCTCAGAAAGAACCACATCTTCTCTTCATCGGGATGGAGCATGTGGAAGCTCACACGATGCGCCTATTGGGCACAGTCCCCGCATCCACAATGAAAAGCTCGGCGGTTCATTTTCAACCGGGCGATGTGCTGTATGGTCGACTGCGCCCCTATTTGAACAAGGTCTATCGGCCGGACTTTGAGGGTCTTTGTTCTGCTGAATTCATCGTACTTCCCGAAGACTGAGAGCCTCGATAGTCGGTATCTCCAGTACTTCTTGAATTCGGCGGAATTTGTTTCGTTTGCCACACACCTAAATGCGGGTGATCGCCCTCGTGTGAATTTCAGATCAACTCGCGCCATACCTATTCCCCGTTGCCCCCCTCGACCAACAAAAACGCATCGTCGCGGAAATCGAAAAACAATTCTCCCGCCTCGACGAAGCCGTCGCCAACCTCAAGCGCGTCAAGGCCAACCTCAAGCGCTACAAAGCCGCCGTCCTCAAAGCCGCCGTCGAAGGCCGCCTGGTCGAAACCGAAGCCGAACGCGCCCGCCGCGAAGGCCGCAGCTACGAGACCGGCGCCCAACTCCTGCAACGCATCCTCGAAACCCGCCGCAGCCAGTGGTTACAAGGCAAGGGCAAATACAAGGAACCCGCCGCGCCGGACACCACCGACCTGCCCGAATTGCCGGAGGGGTGGGCGTGGGCGACGCTTGAGCAGCTTTGCCCAATCTTTGTGGATAGTGCGCACCGAACACCGAAGTACGAGATTGCTGGTTTTCCGGCAATTGGCCCACAGTGATGTGGTCGGCGGGCATTTGCGTTTAGATAGTGCGCGGGTGGTCAGTAAACAAGAGTATTTACTGCAAGTTGCGAGACGCGTTCCACAAAGTGGAGACATCGTCTACAGCCGCGAATTGAGCCTTGGTTGGGGTGCGATGGTTCCTGATGGGGCCAATATTTGTCTGTCCCAGAGGTATGTGCCTTTTTCGCCCCGACAAGAGCGTTTCGGTTTCGTATTTCATGTACTCATTGAATGGCCCAGATGTCAGAAACCAAGCAACACGGGGCGCAACCGGATCTGCACACCCACACCTCAATCTTGGTGAGATCAAGGGAATGAAATTCACCTTGCCTCCACAAGTCGAGCAACTCCGCATCGTCGCCGAAGTCGACCGCCGCCTCTCCCTCCTGCGCGAAACCGAGGTCCAGGTGGATGCCAACCTCAGGCGCGCCGAGCGCCTGCGCCAGTCCATTCTTTCCAGGGCGTTCTCTCGTGGGCTTGGGTAAGTGGCCCATCTGCCCCGGTCATTGATGGCTATGCTTTGTTGAGTGGCCCAGGGTCTGTGGCGAGGTCCTGGCCACGGGTTGGGTTGGTCGTCGGGTTTCGTTTTAAGACAAGGGGAGGTTGCGATGAATATCGTTTCACTGCCGGCGGGTTCGGGGGACTGCTTCGTCATTACCTGGGGTAGCCCGAAGCGGGCCATGGTGATCGATGCGGGCCGGGCCGGATGCTTCAAGACGTATCTCCGGCCTCATCTGGAACGCCTTGCAAGCGAGGGGCTCACGCAGATCGAGTTGGCCGTGGCGACGCATATCGACGAGGACCACATGGAGGGCCTTATTGAATGGGTAAAAGTGGGCGCGGAGGTACCGGTCAAGCTGCGGGAAATCTGGTTCAACGGCCGGCCGCAGCTGCCTTCCGATGGAATCGGCAGCAAGAGCGTCAGGCAGGGTGAGGCGCTATCCAACTTGCTTGCCGGCGGTGCCGTCCCCTGGAACAACGCTTTTGGCGGTGGAGCCGCCATGGCACACCATGAGGGCCGGTTTCCGGATATCACTCTGCCGGGTTCCATGCGGGTCACGCTGCTGGGGCCGGGGCCTGGCGAGATGCGGGAACTGGCCGACAAGTGGGAAGAAGAGATGAGCAAAGCCATGGTTCCGATGGAACGGGAAATCAAGGCCAGGAAAAAGCCACCCACTCCAAGGCCGCTTCAAGTCGATGTGTGGTCCGGAACACCGTGGGCACACGAGGATGTGGGGGCGACCAACCTGAGCAGCATCACCTGCCTGCTGGAGCACGACGGGAAATCCGCCCTGTTTACCGGGGATGCGGACCCGTCGATTGTGCTGACCGCCTGGAAGCGGCTTGTGCAAGAGCGCGGGAAGCCGGTCCGGCTGGACCTGCTCAAGCTGAATCATCATGGCAGCCGTAAGAATTGCAGCCCGGAGTTGATCAAGGCTCTAAAGCCCCGGAAGGTTCTCGTCTCGTCAGACGGCAGTATTTATGGCCACCCAGAAAAAGAGTCGCTGTCTTACGTTGTGAAGCACTCGCCAAACGTTGAACTGTTCTTTAATTACGATAATGCGTACACCCAGGCTTGGACCGATCCTTCTGAGCAAGCGAAGTGGGGATATACGGCACAATCCGGCGATAGCTTGGGGATCGAGGTTCGGTTGTAGTTGGGTGGAAGCCGGGCACGAACATTCGCAACCAGGCTAGATGGGGCAGGCTCAAATCGCGCTGAACTGCGTTTCCATTCGCTATTTGCGAATAGCAAATGCTTATAACTATAGTGACAACAAATTCGATTAACTTCATGTTAGACAAGTAGTAACGCAGTATATATGCTGTATGCATATAGCGAATATTGGTGAGCTGTGATGACTAAAGTCGCCTCCCAGGACAAGTCCGCCACCCTGCGCAGAGGCGGCAACCGGCAATGGGTCCTGAAGCCGCAAGATTTGGTGGTGGTGTTGAAGCTGGCGTTGCTGGCCGGCGATAGGCTGACTTATGCCGAGTTGGGCAAGAGTCTGCGCTTGTCGCAGTTCGAGGCGCATGCCGCGGTGCAGCGGCTGATGGCGGCGCGGCTGGCGGTCGATCTGGGCGAGGGACCGCGTCCGGTCATGGCGGCATTGCGCGATTTCGTCCTACATGGGGCCTTGTATTGCTACCCGCCCGTGCGCGGCGAGGTGACCATCGGCTTCCCGACGGCTTATGCGGTTTCTCCCCTGAAAGACCTGGTCCTGTTTTCGGAGGAGATGCCGCCGGTCTGGCCGCATCCTGAGGGCACGGTGCGCGGTACGTCGCTGCTGCCATTGTACGAAAAGTTGCCGCTGGCGGCGCTGGACGATCCGAAACTGTATGAACTTCTGGCCTTGTTCGATGCCTTGCGCATGGGGCAGGCGCGCGAGCGTGAACTGGCCGGCAAGCTGTTGCTGGAGCGCTTGCAGTGAGCGCAGTGCCGGGCGCGGCCGATCCGAATCGGGCCATCCTGACGCGGTGGCGCGTGCCTTGGGAACGCTATGCGATGAACTGGTCTTTGTCGGTGGCTGTGCGACCGGCTTGCTGGTGACGTCGGTGCGGGCGCAGGTGGTGCGCATGACCGAGGATGTCGATCTGGTGGCGCAGGTGGCGACGGTGCGCGAGTACCACGACATGGAAACGCGCTTTCAGGCGTTGGGTTTCGTGCACGATCAGTCGCCCGATGCGCCAATCTGCCGTTGGCGCTGTCAGGGTATCGAGGTCGATCTGATGCCTTCGGCGGAGGGCGTATTGAGCTTCCACAATCGCTGGTATCCGCTGGCCATCGAGACGGCGCGGCCGGTGATGTTGAACGAAGAACTGACCATCCGCCTGATCGACGCCCCGGTTTTCGTGGCGACCAAGCTGGAGGCGTTCAAGGGCCGGGGCAATGGCGATTTCCTGCTGAGCCACGACCTCGAAGATATCGTCACGGTGGTCGATGGCCGGGCCGGGCTGATCGACGAAGTAAGCGCAGCGCCCGGGGAATTGAGACGCTACCTGGCGGACGAGTTTGGTGCCTTGATGGCCACACCAGCATTTCTGGAGGCATTGGCCGGACACCTGCCCGGCGATGCGATGAGCCAGCGTCGTTTGCCGGGGTTGATGATCGCTCTGAAGCGGCTGGCTGAAATGGAGTAAGGAATGAACACCGCCACCATCGTCCAGAAACTCTGGAACTACTGCAACGTGCTGCGCGACGACGGCATGAGCTACGGCGACTATGTCGAGCAGCTCACCTATCTGCTGTTCCTGAAGATGGCCGACGAGCGCAGCCGGCCGCCCTATAACCAGGCCAGCCCGGTGCCTGCCGGCTATGACTGGGCCAGCCTGTTGTGGCGGGATGGCGATGAGTTGTTCGACCACTATCGCCACACCCTGGAGGAGCTGGGCAAGCAGAAGGGCCTGCTCGGCCTGATCTTCGCCAAGTCGCAGAACAAGTTTCAGGACCCGGCCAAGCTGCGGCGGCTGATCGTGGACCTGATCGACAGGGAAACCTGGGTGTCGATGAGCGCCGACGTGAAGGGCGACGCCTACGAGGGCCTGCTGGAGAAGAACGCGCAGGACACCAAGTCCGGCGCGGGCCAGTACTTCACCCCGCGCCCGCTGATCCAGGCGATTGTCGATGCCATGGCGCCCCGGCCCGGCGAGACCATCTCCGACCCGGCCTGCGGCACCGGCGGCTTTCTGCTGGCGGCGCACGACTATGTGGTGAAGCACTACCCCAACATGACCTCGGCGGAGAAGAAGAAACTGCGCGGGGAAAGCTTCAAGGGCTGGGAGCTGGTGCAGGCCACCGCCCGGCTGTGCGCCATGAACATGCTGCTGCACGGCATCGGCAGCCAGGGCTTGTCCCGAGCGGAGGGAGGGAACTTCGAGCCGATCGCGGTGGGCGATTCGCTGGCCGCCGACCCCGGCGAGCGCTTCGACCTGGTGCTGACCAATCCGCCCTTCGGCAAGAAGAGCAGCACCACCATCGTCGGCGAGGAAGGCAAGGTCGGCAAGGAGCGCGACAGCGTCGAGCGCGACGACTTCTGGGCCACCACCTCGAACAAGCAGCTCAACTTTGTCCAGCACGTGAAGACACTGCTCAAGCAAAACGGCCGCGCCGCCCTGGTACTGCCGGACAACGTGCTGTTCGAAGGTGGGGCCGGCGAGACGATACGCAGGAAGTTATTGCACGACTGCGACGTCCACACCCTGCTGCGCCTGCCCACCGGCCTGTTTTACGCACAGGGCGTGAAGGCCAACGTGCTGTTCTTCGACAAGAAGCCCGCCGCAGAAACCCCGTGGACCAAGAAGCTGTGGATCTACGACCTGCGCACCAATAGGCACTTCACGCTAAAGACCGATCCGCTGAAGCGGGAGGATCTGGACGAGTTCGTGAAGTGCTACTTTGGGATGAATGGTGTCGAGGACGATCGCAGTCCGGCAAATCCCCCCCGGCCCCCCTTTGCAAAGGTGGGAGAGACCCGGCACAACCGCAAGCCGACATGGTCGGAAGATCCCTCGCCTGGGCTCGGGATGACACCGCAGGGCCGCTGGCGGGCGTATGACTACGAAGATCTGGTCAACCGCGACAAGGCCAGCCTGGACATCTTCTGGCTCAGGGACGAATCTCTGTCCGATTCCGACAACCTGCCCGCGCCGGAAGTGATCGCCGCCGAGATCATGGAGGACCTGGAGGCGGCGCTGGAGCAGTTCCGGGAGATACTGGGGGATATGGGGCCGGAAGTGGCGGCGACCTCATAGTCAGCCAGGTACAGTTGGAGCCATATCAATGAAAGAGACTCAGGGAGAAGTGCTGCTTTACCAGACGGCGGAGGGCGGGCCTGCGCTGGATGTGCGGCTGGAGCGGGAGACGGTTTGGCTTACCCAGGCTCAGATGGCTGAACTGTTCGGGCGCGAACGTTCCGTGGTTACCAAACACTGCCCGCCATGACCCGCGCCTTTTTCTAGTTGGAGGTTTGTCCATGACTTTGCTGATACTGGGTTTGGTGATCTTTCTCGGCGCCCATTCGGTGCGCATCTTCGCCGACGGCTGGCGTGCCGAACGGATCGCGCAAATGGGGGAGAAGCCCTGGAAGGCCGTGGTTTCGCTCGTCTCCCTGGCCGGTTTCGTGCTGCTGGTGTGGGGCTATGGCGAGACCCGGGCCATGCCGGAGCTGTGGAATCCGCCGGTGTGGACCCGGCACCTGGCGGCGCTGCTGACCCTGCCCGCTTTCGTGCTGGTGGTGGCGGCCTACGTGCCGGGCACCCGCATCAAGGCCGCCGTGGGCCACCCCATGGTGGCGGGGGTGAAGCTGTGGGCCTTCGCGCACCTGATCGCCAACGGCCGGGCCGGCGACATGCTGCTGTTCGGGGCGTTTCTCGCGTGGGCGGTGGTCGACTTCATCTCGGCGCGGCGCCGCGACAGGCTGGCGGGCACGCGCTACGCCGCCGGACCGTGGACGCGGGATGCGGCGGCGGCGGTGGTCGGCCTGGTTGCGTGGGTGGTGTTCGCCAGGTGGGGGCATGCCTGGCTGATCGGTGTCGCGCCGTTCGGATGAGCGGAGCGGTGGCACCGAGGCGCGAGAGGAAGGTTTTGGGCAAGCGGATTACATTGCCGGTTGGATGAACCCGCCCCGACCTGACATGGACCAAGCCGACAAACCCCATTCCCCCTCCTGCGATCGCAACCGGGAGCCGATCCTCGATGTTCTGCGCGATCATTTCCGGGACCGGCGCCAGGTCCTGGAGATCGGCAGCGGCACCGGCCAGCACGCGGTGTTCTTCGCCGCCGCGCTGCCCCATCTGATCTGGCAGGCCTCGGACCGGCTGGAGAACCTGGCGGGCATCCGTATGTGGCTGGACGAGGCGGCCCTGTCCAACACGCCGCCGCCCCTGGAGCTGGACGTGAACGGGGCCTGGCCCCGGCAGCGCTTCGACGCGGTGTTCAGCGCCAATACCCTGCACATCATGGCCTGGCCCGAGGTGGAGCGGTTGTTCGCCGGCCTGGACGGGATCCTGGCCGAGGACGCCAAGCTGATCGTCTACGGCCCCTTCAACTACGACGGCCGGTTCAGCAGCGAGAGCAACGCCAAGTTCGAGGTCTGGCTGAAGGAGCGGGGCGCCCACCAGGGCATCCGGGATTTCGAGGCGGTGAACGCCCTGGCGGCGGCGATCGGGCTCGAATTGCTGGAGGACCGGGCCATGCCGGCCAACAACCGCTGCCTGGTCTGGCGCCGGGGAGGCGCCCCGGCTTGACCCTGGCCGTGGAGTTGCTGGCCGGCGCCGGCGCGTTGTCGGAGGCGGACTGGCAGGCCCTGGACACGGGCGACGATCCCTTCGTCAGCCGGGCGTTCCTGAGCGGGGCCGAGGAGACCGGCGCGGCGGCGGAGGAACTGGGCTGGCGGCCCATGCATCTGGCCCTGCGCGATGCGGACAAGCGGCTGGCCGGGCTGCTGCCCCTGTATCTGCGGCATCACTCCTTCGGCGATTTTTCCCACGACTGGCACTGGGCCAGCGCCTGGCGCCAGGCGGGGCTGGACTACTACCCCAAGCTGGTCACCGGGGTGCCCTTCACGCCCTCGCCAGGGCCGCGCCTGCTGACCCGGCCGGGGGAGGGTGGGACCATCGCGCCCGCACTCATCGCCGGCGCCGTGGATCTGGCGGCGGAACTGGGGGCGTCGTCCTGGCAATGCCTGTTCGTGACCGAGGCGGAGCGGGAACAGCTGGTGTCGGCGGGATTGCTGATGCGGCGCGGGGTACAGTTCCACTGGATCAACCGGGGCTACCGGGACTTCGCGGACTTCCTGGCCGGCTTCAGCGCCGACAAGCGCAAGAAGCTGAAGCGGGAACGCCGCGCCGTGGCCGAGGCCGGCCTGCGCATCGAGGTCCTCCATGGGGACGAGCTGGGCAGGCATGCAAGCGACGATCCCCTGTGGTCGGCCATCCACCGGCATTACCGGGATACCTTCGCGCGCCACGGCAACCACCCGGCCTTTTCCCTGGCGTTCTTTCGCCGCATGGCCGCCGGCCTGGGTCGGCGCCTGGTGGTGTTCGTCGCCTGGCGGGGCGGGGAGGCGGTGGCCTCGGCCATCTGCTACCGCAACCGGACCACCTTGTTCGGCCGCCACTGGGGCACGGACATCGCCTGTCCCGGCCTGCATTTCGAGCTGTGCTACTACAGCGGCATCGAGTACGCCATCGCCCAGGGCCTGAGCCGCTTCGAGCCCGGCGCCCAGGGCGAGCACAAGTTGGCGCGGGGCTTCGAACCGGTGCCCACCTGGTCCGGGTTCTGGATCGCGGATGCCCGCATGCGCCCGACACTGGCCGCCTTCCTGGCCCGGGAGCAGGACGCCGTGGCGGACTACCAGGCCGAGATGGCCCGGCATCTGCCCTACAGGGCCGCTTAATCAGGCGGTATCGACTTCCATGGGCGACAGGGCTAGCTTGTTAATCCCCACCTTGGCCGGGGGTGAACCGCAACCCGGCCGGTCCTATGATTCGCCATGATCATTCCACCCTGTTTGAGGAGTTAAGCCATGACCACCGCAATCACCATGTACCAGGCCTCGGTGCCGGTCTTCATCCGCATGTTGAACAACCTGGCCGCGATCCTGGAAAAGGCGGCGGCCCACTGCGAGGCGGGGAAGATCGACCCGGATTTCCTGACCGGCTACCGGCTGTATCCGGACATGTTCAATTTCGCCAAGCAGGTCCAGGTGGCCACCGACCACGCCCGCAACGGGGCGGCGCGGCTGGCCGGGACGGAGGCGCCGGCCATGGCGCATACCGAGCGGACCTTTCCCGAATTGATCGGCCGGGTGAAGCAGAGCATCGCCTATCTGGAGACCTTCAAGCCGGAGCAGATCGACGGTTCCGAGGGGCGGGAAGTGGTGATCCGGCGCGGCGAGACGGTGAACACCTATGCCGGCCTGGAATACCTGCTGCAGCGGGCCCTGCCGAATTTCTTCTTCCACGTCACCACGGCCTACGACATCCTGCGCCACAACGGCGTGGTCTTGGGCAAGCGGGATTACGTGGGTTGATCGGCGGCCGTGGCCGTCCGCCTGAACCCGGCTTGAATCAGGCGTTGAGCGCCACGACGACGGGCACCCCGCCGTCGCTGTCGGGCTCCACGTTTTCCAGGTTGCGTTCGAGGATTTCCATGGTCGCCCGGCCGACGTAATCGTCGGCGACGCCCCGGCTTTCGTAGGCCTCGAGATAGGCGCGCCCGATCATCCGGCCCAGGGGCGGCGGGTTGTAGAGCAGCTTCTTGATCAGGAAGGGATTGAGGGTGAGCGGGTCGTAGTCCGCCGGCAGGTAGCCGTCGGCGACCAGCCGGCGCTCGATGGGCGTCTCGGGCTGGACGCCGATGAAGAAGATGAAGGGCAGGACGTTCTCCCGGCCGAACAGGCCATAGAGATCGCGGATGCAGGCGATGGTGGCCTTGAGGGTCCGCACCGTCTCGCCCGGCGCGTTGAGGGGCATGTAGAGCTTGACCTGCTGGTCGGTGTAGCCGGCGTCCTTGAACAGGCGGAAGGCGGCCATCTGCTGTTCCAGGTCGTAGCCGAGGGTCAGGCTGTCGATCACCTCCTGGGTGCCGGTGAAGGACAGGTCGATGCTTTCCAGCCCGGTCTGAAGCATCTTGGCGGCGATGTCGTGGGTCAGGTGGTTGAGACGGAGATAGCCGGTCCAGCGCACCTTGACGTCGCGCGCGATCATCTCGTCGAGGATGGCCTCGACATGCCGGGTGCTGCGCAGGGTGGAGCAGAACTGGGCGTCGGTGAACCAGATGTGCCGGACGCCATAGACCTTGCTCAGGGTTTCAATCTCCTTGGCGACCTCCACCGGGTCGCGGTAGCGCTGGCGCTCGCCCTCGATCTTGTTGTACAGGCAGAAATGGCACTGGAACGGGCAGCCCCGCTTGGTGTGGACGCCGATGGTGCCGTCCAGGTAGTCGCGGAATCCGGAGAAGATCGATTCGATGTAGCCGAAATCCACCGCCGTCAGCTGGGCCAGGGCGAAGCTCTCCTCGGCGGGACGATGGATGAGGGCGCCGGCGGGGTCCTTGTACCAGTGATGTCCGGCGGGGGCGTCGAAGCCGTCGACGATGGAAAGCATCGCCTGTTCGCCCTCGCCGACCACCACCACGGTGTCGTTCGGACACTTCCGGGCGATGTACTTGCCGAAGATGGAAACCGCGGTACCACCCACCACCAGGCGGGTTTCGGGCAGTAGCCGGCGCGCCATCCGGAGGAAGCCGAAATTGCGCAACCGCGCCATCGCGTAGTCCCAGATGATGCCGATCGCGTCCCAGGCCGCCTTGACCCGCCGCCACAGGATCGGCGAGTGGTCGAAGCTCATGACCACCTCCAGGGCGTCGTTTTCCGGGTGGGGACCGAAGGTCTGCATGTTGCGCCAGGAGAAGGCGACCACGTCGGGACGCAATTCCAACAGCCGCTCGCGCAGCCTGGCGCGACGCTGGCCGGGTTCGATCAGCGCCAGATCCAGTATCTCCTGACGCAGTTCCGGTCGCTGCTTGTGGATGAAGTCGGCGAGATACACCACCCCGCCCGGCCAGATCTTCCAAACCGGCAGGCGTACATACAGGACCGTGCGGACGGGGTTTGACATGCGTCAGAGGCTGTTCATGTTTTAGGGCGTCCTTATCGAGGGCCAACCATTGGACGGATTCTATCCCAGGTGTTCGGTGTTGCTTCAGCGCGTATTTATTGGCCACTTTGCATGAGTCGGAGCGGCTGACGGCCCGCGCTCAGGGAGGAGCGCGAGATAATCCGCGCCATCCCGTCCGTTCATTACCGCGATCATGTCTCACGCCACTTTCAAACCCTGTCCCTTCTGCGTCCTGGACCCGGCCCGCATCCTGTCCGAGGACGAGCACACCGTGGTCTACAAGGACGGTTTTCCTGTCTCGCCCGGCCACACGGTGATCATCCCGCGTCGCCATTTTGCCACCCTGTTCGAGGCCACCGAGGCGGAGCAGCTGGCCCTGCTCAAGGCCCTGACTCTGGGCAAGACCCTCCTGGACGAGCGGCACCGGCCGGACGGCTACAACATCGGCATCAACCACGGCCCGGCCGGGGGCCAGTCGGTTCCGCACCTGCATATCCACCTGATCCCCCGCTACCGGGGCGACAAGGAAGACCCCCGGGGCGGGGTGCGCTGGATATTGCCGGACAAGGCCAGGTATTGGGCGTAGCAGGCTGGCGATGCCCGAGGCCATGGCTGGACTGAACATCGTCCATGCAGACGACGCCCTGCTGGTGCTGGACAAACCTTCCGGCCTGCTGGCGGTGCCGGGGCGGGGGCCGGACAAGCAGGACTGTTTGAGCGTTCGGGCCAGTGCGCGGTTTCCCGATGCCCTGGTCGTGCACCGGCTGGACATGGCCACCTCGGGCCTGATGGCGATGGCCCGGGGCGCCGAGGTCCAGCGCGTCCTGAGCATGGCCTTCGCCGCGCGCCGGGTGAGAAAGCGTTATCTGGCGGTGGTGGGCGGGGTACTGGCGGTGCCGGCGGACAGCCTGGACGGCTGGGGCGAAATCGACCTGCCCATCATCGTCGACTGGCCCAACCGGCCCCTGCGCATGATCGATCACCAGCGCGGCAAGCCCAGCGTCACCCGCTGGCGGGTGTTGTCGGCCGAGGCGGATGCCACCCGCCTGGAACTGGAACCCGTCACCGGCCGCTCCCACCAGTTGCGCGTCCACCTGGCCGCCCTGGGCCACCCCATCCTGGGGGACGAGCTCTATGCGCCGCCAAGCGTGAGGGACCGGACCAATCGCCTGTTGCTCCATGCCGCCACCCTGGGACTGGCCCACCCCGTGACCGGGGAATGGCTGGACTTCGAGAGCCCGGCACCGTTCTGAACAGGGCGGGCCAAGGCTAGAATTGTCGGGTTCCAGCCAGCCGATTGCCGCCATGAAATTCCAACATCTCCCCATGGGCGCCCGCTTCGAATATGAGGGCAAGGTCTATGTGAAGACCGGCCCCATGACCGCCGCCTCGGAGCAGGGCGGCCAGCGCATGATTCCCCGTTTCGCGGTGCTGAAGCCTTTGGATGGCCCGGTCGCGGAACCACCCAAACCGGATCGCCGGCTGGACGAGGCGGCTGTGATGGCGGCGTTCGCCCGGTTTTACGGGGATTGTGCCCACCTGTTGTACGGGGACGAGTCCGACGTGGATAAGGCGCGGGCGTCGCGGGCGGCACTGGAAGCGGCGCGGGAACGGTTCCTGGCGGATTTGGAATAGCGGCGTGGGGCTGTTAAAAAAACATTACTGGATGCTTCGGGTGATCCGCGACCGGTCCGGTCGCGGCCCTCTCCCCTGACCCTCCCCCGGCGGGGGAGGGGGGTGTGAGCCAGTCGGTTCCGACAGGCTGCGTCTAGCGGGCCTTGCCCGCCGCCGTGGCTTCCGGCACTTCGTTCAGCTTGCCGGAGCCCACGTCGTAGATGTAGCCGTAGATGGGAATGTCGCCCGGCACCAGGGGATGGTTGCGGATGCGTTGCACGTCCTCAAGCACGCTCTTCTCCTGGTTGGCGATGGTCAGCCAGCTGACGTGCTCGCCTTCCGGGGAGCCGCCGCCGCCGCCCGCGTCATGCCAGCCGGAGGCGTCGACGCTGGCGGCCTTCAGGCTGCTGCGCAGCAGCTTGCGCATCACGTCGTCAGTGAAGGTCTGCATCCCGCAGTCGGTGTGGTGGATGACGAACCACTCCTTGGTGCCCAGCAGCTTGTAGGAGATCACCAGGGAACGGATGGCATCGTCGCTGGCCCGGCCGCCGGCATTGCGGACCACGTGGGCATCGCCTTCCGCCAGGCCGGCGTACTTGGCCGGGTCCAGGCGGGCATCCATGCAGGTCAAGATGGCGAACCGCCGGCCAGGCGGCATGGGCAGCTTGCCTTTGTCGCCGAACGTCGAAACATAGCCAAGGTTCGCGGTCAGGACTTCGTCCAGAACTTTGCTCATAACAGTCTCCTTCTCTCGACTCGATGCCGCACTGGTTTGGCACGGGCGCCTGCGCGACATGGGATAGCCCGTGATGCCGTACCGGGAACCGGTTCTGCGACCCCGGTGACACGCAGTTTTGTATATGCAGTATAGGTTTCGCTCACGGGGATATAACCATGAGCAGCGTGGTGTCACGATGTGACTTCAATATGTGTGCGCTTGACGTCTGACCATATCCGTACTGTCATCACGGGCATGTAAATGCTGGTACCTTCGATACATGACCCTTCGAGGCGCGTCCGATGCAGACAATGGCTAGCAAATCGCTCCTGTCGGCCCTGGCAGGCCTGCTGTTTTCACTGTCTGTGTCGGCCGCCGGCTATCAGGGCAACGACGGCAGCGTGATCCTGCGCATGTGCAAGGGTGCGGACAGGGTGCGGGCCCTTTCGGTGATGTGCCACAGCTACCTGAACGGCTATCTGGATGCCGCCCACCACTATGGCAAGGGCAAGACGTCTTTCTGCCTTAAAGAGGGCGACAAGGAGCAGATGCCCAACGCCCTGGTGGAATGGATCGGCGCCCATCCCGAGAGCGAAAAGCAGCCTGCGGGCCTGGTGCTGGAAAAGGTTCTGAAGGCGCGTTTCCCCTGCAAGGGCAGGAAGTAGGTGCCAGAGCCTAGGGACGCGCTTCCCGTCCTGTACCGTGACGAGGCGTTGATCGCCGTGCACAAGCCCTCGGGCCTGCTGGTGCACCGGACCAATCTGGACCGCCACGAAACCCGGTTTGCCCTGCAGATACTGCGCGACCGGATCCATCAGCCCGTGTGGCCGGTGCATCGCCTGGACAAGGGCACTTCCGGCCTGCTGCTGTTCGCCCTGGACCGGGACGTGGGGCGGGCGCTTGGCGGCCAGTTCGAACGGGGCGAAGTCGAGAAGACCTATCTGGCGGTGGTGCGGGGCCATCCGCCGGAGGCGGGTGAGATCGACCATGCCTTGCCGCCCATGGCGGACGAATATGCCAGTCGGGGGCCGGAACGGCACAAGCCCCAGTCCGCCTTGACCCGCTATCGGCGGCTGGCCACGGTGGAACTGCCCTATGCTGTGGACCGCTATCCCACCAGCCGCTACGCCCTGGTGCAGCTGTCTCCCCGCACCGGCCGTTGGCACCAGTTGCGCCGCCACATGAAGCACCTTGCCCATCCCGTCATCGGCGACGCCACCCACGGCAAGGGCCGCCACAACCGCCTGTTCCAGACCCTGTTCGGCTGTCACCGGCTGTTGCTGGCGGCGGTTGAAATGCGCCTGGCCCATCCGGTGAGCGGGGCGCCCTTGCTGCTGGAAGCGCCTCTGGCGCCGGACTTCGCGGCCGTGCTGGTGCAGCTTGGCTGGCTCGATGCGCTGCCGGTCGCCTGGCGTCCGGAGCAGGCCCTGTAGAATGCCGGCCTGATCGCGATTTTGCCCGACCATGGACAACGAACCCGAAGAGCTCCTGCGCGCCAAACTCAATGCCGAGACCGGCAGGCTGACCTGGAACGAACTGGAATGCCACTTCGCCCGGGGCGTGGTGATCAGGGTGACGGGTAACCTGGATCTGGTGGAGGTGGCCCTGGCCATGGCCAGGGACGACAAGGCCGCCATCGAGGCCTGGCTGGCCCGGAGTGACATCGCACGGGCCACCTCGGAAGAGGCCCTGCTGTGGCACGCGCAGCAGAGCCAGTTCTGGGCCGTGGTGGCGGCACCCTGGGTGCTCATCCAGGAAATTTCCGCCCGTCTCGACGCCTGATTTCCCTGCCCCTTTAAACTTTTACTACCCCCATGGCCCTCAAAGCAACCATCTTCAAAGCCGACCTCCAGATCGCCGACATGGACCGCAATTATTACGGCGATCACAGCCTGACCCTGGCCCGGCACCCTTCCGAGACCGACGAGCGCATGATGGTGCGCCTGCTGGCCTTCTGCCTGTTCGCCCACGGGCAGCTGGGATTCGGCAAGGGCCTGTGCGTGGATGACGAGCCGGATCTGTGGCGCAAGGACCTGACCGGGGCCATAGAACTGTGGATCGACGTGGGCCTGCCGGACGAGAAATGGACCCGCAAGGCCTGCGGCCGGTCGTCCCGGGTGGTGGTGGTGAGCTACGGCGCCCGCACCGCAGACATCTGGTGGGAACAGAACCGGGGCAAGCTGGAACGCCAGACCAACCTGACCGTCATCAACCTGCCGCCGGCGGCCAGCCAGGCCCTGACCGCCCTGGCCAACCGCACCATGCGCCTGCAATGCACCATCCAGGACGGCCAGGTCTGGCTCACGGACGGGCAGGAAACGGTGCACCTGGAGCCGGTGGTGTTGCTGGCCCCCAACCCTTAGGAACCTCATGGAAAACAGTGAATTTCAACTGCGCGGCGAATTCGTCGAATTGTGCAACCTGCTCAAGCTCACCGGCGTGGCGGAAAGCGGCGGCCGGGGCAAGGCCCTGGTGGCGGAGGGCGGGGTGACCGTGGACGGCAAGCCGGAGAGCCGCAAGACCGCCAAGATCCGCGCCGGCCAGGTGGTGGAATGCCAGGGAGTGCGAATCTCGGTCGTCGCCTCCTGAGGACTGTCGCCAAGCTATGAACTTCCTCGCCCACTGCTACCTGGCCGGCTCCGATGCGGCGTTGCGGGTGGGCGGCATGATGGGGGATTTCGTGAAGGGGCCGTTGCCCGCCGGCCTGCCCTCCGACCTGGCCGCCGGGGTCTGGCTGCACCGGCGCATCGACAGCTTCACCGACGCCCACCCCCTGTTCCGGCGCAGCCGGGAACGGGTGAGCCCGGCGCGGCGCCGCTACGCCGGCATCATGGTGGACCTGTTCTACGATCATTTCCTGGCATCGCGCTGGGAGCGGCTGCATCACCAGCCCCTGGCGGCATACACGGCAGAGGTTTACGACCTGCTGGCCCGGCGTGCCGAAGACCTTCCCGAACGGCTGGCGGGCCTTCTGCCGCATATGCGCGGCGACGACTGGCTGGCGTCCTACGCGGAAGCGGATTATGTGGGACTGGCCCTGGACCGCATGGCGCACCACCGCTTGCGCCAACCCAATGGCCTGGGCGGGGCGGTGGCGGAATTGCTGGCGGACTACCAGGGGTTCGAGTCGGATTTCCTGGAATTCCTGCCGGACGTGGCGGAGCGGTCCGCCGCCCTGGCGATGGACTTGAAGGACGGGATGGGAACGCCTTGGCGCCATCCCGATCCCATGGAATCTGTTTTACCCTAACGACAATCCAACCAAGCAGCGGAGACAGGAAGCATGGACCCGAACCCCAACCCGGAAAACATTCGGCCCACCCAGGGCATGATCACCCTGACCCACGTGATCTATGGCCTCCATACCTTCAGCGCCTTGGTGGGCCTGGTGAGCGCGGCCTTCGTCGTCACCGCATTCCTGACCGGCTGGCCGTCCATCATCGCCGTGGTGCTCAACTACATGAACCAGCGCGAGGTGCGCGGCAGCTACCTGGAGTCCCATTTCCGCTGGCAGATCCGGACCTTCTGGTTCGCCCTGCTTTGGGTGCTGGTGGCGGGGGCGTTGGCCTTGACCTTCATCGGCATCCCGTTTGCCGTTCTGGTGGCATTGGCAGCGGGCCTCTGGGTGCTCTACCGCATCGCCAGGGGCTGGAGCGTGCTGGCGGCGGAACGGGCCATCGTGTTTTGACGATGCGCGCCCGCCCCGCGTCGGGGCGGGTTTGGGACGACCCTAGTGGATCACGATGGGCGGCAGGTTGATGCCTATCGTCAACGAGGGGCTGTCCGGATAACCGTAGTAGGACGGACCATAGACCGCGGGCCCGTAGTAGGTGGGGGGGCCGTACACCACGGGCGGACCATAGATCACCACCCGGTCACGTCCCCTGATGTAGCGGTGGCCATCCCAGCGCCAGTCGCGGTGGTTGTCCCACTGATTGCGATGTTCCCAACCACGATCACGCTGGTCCCAGCGGGGGCCATCGTTCCAGTCCCGATCCCGTGCCGAGGCGCCGGTGGGGATGGACAGCACGGCCAAACCGAGCATTGCGGCCATCAAGGCATTCGATTTCAGTTTCATGATTTGCTCCTTCCGTCTAAGGGGGACTGACCAATGAGTCGTATTGCATGTCCCCGGTAAGTTCATGTTAGGAAGGGAAGGCGGGGCCAGGGGTTACCAAACGTAACGGTGTGTAACATCGACTTCTACGGGCCGATGGGGAACTCGGATGGCTGCCATTCAGACTAATGTTGGCTTCAGTGGTCGAGGCTTTGGGGCGGCAGGATTCGGGGCACACCGCAGCCCTGAAGGCTGCACGGTCCGGCCCGGTCGGAAGGGGGATTCCTTGGTGGTTATATCTGAGCGGGGAACATGCCATGACATATCGAGCCCTCATGCTTATCGCGTTGTTCAGCAGCGCCGCCTGCGCCCAGATCCCTCGGAACGAACCCCTCCCAGTCCGCGTTATTGTTCGCTTTCACCATGCCACGCCGGGGGCCGAGAGAGGCCTGCTTGACCAACTATCGGAGGTTGCGGGTGTCGGTGTACGCTTTGTCACTGCGGTTTCGGATCGGGAGTACGCCTATCTGTTGACGTGTACCCCCTCGGATCCGGTCTGTCGGCGGGCGATCGCTTCATTGGGTGCATGGCCGCGGATCGAGCGGATCGACTTGGATGCATTAAAACGAATTCAACAGTGAGGATTTATGTTGCCCAGAATGCTCTCCTGCCTGGCCGCGCTGATCGTCGGCCTGCTGTCGCCCTCTGTTCAGGCCGACGTCCCCACCCAGTCAGAAGCGCGGGTAATCGTGAAATTCAAAGAAGATGCCACGGAACTCAAGCACGCTCCGGCCGATGTGCGTGCCTGGCGCCTGGGCAGCAGATTGGGCTTGGCATTGCAGTCGGTGCAGGAGCCGGCCCCGGGCATGCAGGTATTCCGGACCAAGGGCATGGACTCCGAGGAACTGGCCCGGCGGATGTCCTTTCAACCGGACGTGGCCTTCGCCGTGCCCGACCGCCTCAAGCGGATCAAGGCGATTCCGAACGACCCACTTTATGCTGGCCAGTGGTATCTCCAGGCAGTACAGCCCGCCGCGCTGAATGCGGTTTCGGCCTGGGATAAGCTGCTCGGGGCGGCGGGGCCGGTGGTTGCGATCATCGATACCGGCATCCGCCCGGACCATCCCGACCTGAGCGGCAAGATTCTGCCGGGTTATGACTTCATCGCCGACGCCACGAATTCCGGGGATGGAGACGGCCGCGACAGCGATCCCTCGGATCCCGGCGATTACATCACTGCCCAGAACAAGACCGACAAATTGTGTGGCACGGGTACCCAAATCAGCGACAGCAGCTGGCACGGCACCCGGGTGGCCGGCATTGTCGCCGCCTCGACCAACAATGCCCTGGGTATCGCCGGCCTTTCGCGCAACGGCCGCATCCTGCCCCTGCGGGTTCTGGGCAAATGCGGCGGCTATGACTCGGACATCATCGCCGCCATGCGCTGGGCCGCGGGGCTCAGCGTTCCCGGCGTGGCCGATAACGCCAATCCGGCGCGCGTCATCAACCTGAGCCTGGCCGGCCCGGGCACCTGCAGCAGCGCCTACAAGCAGGCCATCAGCGACATCACCGCCCAGGGGACGGTGATCGTGGCGGCGGCGGGCAATGAAACGGGTGCCGTCGAGGAACCGGCCAACTGCCCGGGGGTGTTGGCGGTCGCCGGCCTGCGCCACGTGGGCACCAAGGTGGGTTACAGCAGTTTCGGCTCGCAGGTCGGCGTCAGCGCGCCGGCCGGAAACTGCGTGAATACCGGCATCGGCGAGGAATGCCTGTTCCCCATCAATACCACTACCAATCTCGGGACGACCGTTCCGGCCGCCAACGGCTACACGGATGGCTTCAATTACAACGTGGGCACCAGTTTCTCGGCCCCCCTCGCAGCCGGTGTGGCGGCCCTGATGCTGGAGGTCCATCCGGGCCTGTCCGTCACGGACATCATCGGCAGGATCAAGGCGGCGGCGGACCCGTTTCCCGTCGATGGGGCCCTGCCGACCTGCCCCACCGTGGGTGCGACCGGTTCCGGTATAGACGGGCAGTGCAATTGCACCACCAGCACCTGCGGCGCCGGCATGCTGGATGCGAACAAGTCGATGACGCAGGCCTTGGCGCCGGCCGCCGCCATCGTTGCCCTGGACCCGCTGGCGCAGAACGCGAACATCAGCCTGGACGGCGGCACCAGCACCGCCGCCGTGGGACGGACCATCACGGGCTGGAACTGGACCCTGGTGTCTGGACCGGCCGGGGCAAGCCTGAGCAATAGCGCCAGCGTCCTGGCCAGCCTGCAAACCACCACGGGAGGCGCCTATCGGGTCAGTCTAACGGTGACGGACAACACTGCGGCCAGCGCCACGACCGAGACCGTCCTTACCGTTCCGGGCGGAGGCGGTGGTGGCGGCGGCGGAAGCTTGGATATGACGGCTCAGTTGGGCATCGTGGCCCTGGGCATGCTGGCCTTTTTCTCCCGGCGCAGACCAAGCAGGTAGCAGAGCGCCGCCCACAAGGTGCCGCCCATCAGACCATAGAGATGGGCCGGCGGTGCCAGCGGTATACCCGTCAGGCCCGGGGCGCCGATGGGGGCCTGGGCATCCAACAGGGCCTTGGCCAGGCCGCAGATGAATAGGACCCAGGCCGTCCGTCCTTGCCAGCCCCGATGCGAGGCCATGCCCAGGACGAGCCAGGCGTATACCCCATACAAGGCACCGGACAGGCCCACATACCAGGTGACGCCTGCGGCCCGGCAAGTCAGGCCGAGGCAGACGCCCAGCATGCCCGCCAGCAGGGCGCCGGCAAACCCGTGTCGCCGTCTTTGAAAATGGGCAATGGCGGCCAGGCAGGCGAGGGCGGCCAGGTTGTACAGAAGATGCCGTCCGCCGAGATGCACGAAATGGCAGGTCAGCCAGCGCCACGGCTCTGTCCACTTAGCCGACCCCAGCCAGCCGAACGCCGCCACCGGTCGGTCCGGCAGCCAGGTGAGGCAGACCGCCAGCAATGCCGCCAGCCCGGCGACCGGCCAGGGCGCGCGAAGATCCGTCATTCCGGCCACGCCGCTTCCCGTCACACGAATCGCGCCAGGAAGGCGCCGTCGCAATTTTCAGGCAGTGGGATTCGCACCCGGTAGCCGCTGCCCGGCGCCACTTCCATGCCCAGGCCATCCGGATCACGCATCTCCCGGACGAGCACTTCCCGGTTGCCGGAAGGGTGGATGACTTCCAGCCGGTCGCCGATGGCGAAGCGGTTCTTCACCTCGATCTCCGCCAGGCCGTCGGCGCCGTAGCCCAGCACGTCGCCCACGTACAGGCTGCGGTCGGATTCGGAATGGCCGCGCAGGTAGTTCTGGTGTTCCCGGTCCGGGTGGCGTTGGTAGAAGCCGCTGGTGTAGCCCCTGTTGGCCAGTCCTTCCAGCTCCCGAAGCAGGGCGGGGTCCAGGGTCCGGCCGGCGACGGCGTCGTCGATGGCCCGGCGGTAGGCCTGGCAGGTACGGGCCACGTAGTAGGGGGACTTGGTGCGGCCCTCGATCTTGAGGGAGTCCACGCCGATCTCCACCAGCCGCTGCACGTGTTCGATGGCGCGCAGGTCCTTGGAATTGAGCAGATAGGTGCCGTGCTCGTCTTCCTCCACCGGCATCAGCATGCCGGGGCGGGTGCCTTCCTCCAGCAGCCAGACCTGTTCGGCTTGGGGCTGGATGTCGCCGCTGGCGGCCTCCTCGGCGGGCTTGACCTTGTAGTCCCAGCGGCAGGAGTTGGTGCAGGTGCCCTGGTTGGGGTCCCGGTGGTTGAAGTAGCCGGACAGCAGGCAGCGGCCGGAATAGGCGATGCACAGGGCGCCGTGGACGAACACCTCCAGTTCCGTGTCCGGACACGCCTGGCGGATCTCGGCGATCTCGTCCAGGGACAGCTCCCGGGACAGGATCACCCGGGTAATGCCCTGCCGTGCCCAGAAGCGCACGGCGGCGTGGTTGACGGTGTTGGCCTGGACCGAGAGATGGATGGGCAGGTCCGGCCAGTTTTCCCGGACCAGCTCGATCAGGCCCGGGTCGGCCATGATCAGGGCGTCGGGCTTGAGTGCCACCACCGGCAACATGTCCGCCAGGTAGGTCTTGATCTTTGCGTTGTGGGGATAGATGTTGCTCACCACATAGAACCTGCTGCCCTGGTGGTGGGCGGTGGCGATGCCCGCCGCCAGCGCATCGGCATCCTTGAAGCTGTTGTTGCGGGCGCGCAGGCTGTAGCGTGGCGGGCCGGCATAGACCGCGTCGGCGCCGTAGGCCAGGGCGGTTTCCAGCATGGCCATGGAACCGGCGGGGGCCAGGAGTTCGGGGCGGCGTGGAGGTGGTGCGGACATCGCTACTTGTAGAAATGAGTGGGCAGGAAGCTTAGTCGTTCCGAGCCAAGGCTGCCATTGCCGGGCCGGGAGACGTAACATTCAACCCTTAGATCGAGAACAAATCCAACGGAGAAGCACCATGCCACATCCCCTCGCCGGCAAGCCCGCCCCCGCCGACAGCCTGATCGACGTCCAGGCCCTGTTGGACGCCTACCGTAATCAGCCCGATGTGTCCCAGCCCACCCAGCGCGTGGCCTTCGGCACCAGCGGCCACCGGGGCAGCGCCTTCAACCTGAGCTTTAACGAGGCCCACATCCTGGCCATCACCCAGGCGGTTTGCGAATACCGCGGGCAGCAGGGCATCAGCGGACCGCTGTTCCTGGGCAAGGACTCCCACGCCCTGTCCGCGCCGGCCCAGCGTACCGCCCTGGAGGTGCTGGCGGCCAACGGCGTGGAGACCCATCTCCAGTCGAAGGACGGCTACACGCCGACCCCGGTCATCTCCCGCGCCATCCTCGCCTGGAACCGGATCCATCCGGACCTGCGGGCGGACGGCATCGTCATCACCCCCTCCCACAACCCGCCCCAGGACGGCGGCATCAAATACAACCCGCCCCATGGCGGTCCGGCGGACACCGATGCCACCGGCTGGATCGAGCAGCGGGCCAACGCCCTCATGGCGGACGGCAACCGCGGGGTGAAGCGCATGGCCTACGAACAGGCCCTGTCTGCGCCCAACACCCATGCGGAAGATTTCATGGCACCCTATATCGCCGATCTGGAAAACGTCATCGACTTTCAGGCCATCCGCGACGCCAAGCTGAAGATCGGCGTGGACCCCCTGGGCGGCGCGGCGGTGGCCTACTGGCGGCCCATCGCCGAGAAATACGGCCTGAACATCCAGGTGGTGAACGACAAGGTGGACCCGAGCTTCGGCTTCATGACCTTGGACCACGACGGCAAGATCCGCATGGATTGCTCCAGCCCCTACGCCATGGCTAGTCTGGTGGACCTGAAGGACCGCTTCGACATCGCCTGGGGCAACGACGCCGACGTGGACCGCCACGGCATTGTCACGCCTTCCATGGGGCTCATGAATCCCAACCACTTTCTGGCGGTGGCCATCCACTACCTGCTGACCCATCGCCCGCAATGGTCAATCGAGGCCGCCGTGGGCAAGACCCTGGTGAGTTCCGGCCTGATCGACCGGGTGGTGAACGGCCTGGGCCGCAAGTTCGTGGAAGTGCCCGTGGGCTTCAAGTGGTTCTCACAAGGCCTGCTGGAAGGGAGCTTCTGCTTCGGCGGCGAGGAGAGCGCCGGGGCCAGCTTCCTGCGCCGGGACGGCACGGTGTGGACCACCGACAAGGACGGGATCATCCTGGGCCTGCTGGCTGCGGAGATTACGGCGGTGACAGGCAAGGACCCCGGCCAGTACTACCTGGAGCTGGCGGCCAAGCACGGCACGCCCTACTACGTGCGCATCGACGCCCCCGCCACGCCGGCCCAGAAGGCGGCCTTCAAGCTGCTCACCCCGGAACGGGTGAGCGCCGCGACACTGGCGGGGGAGGCCATCACCGGCAAGTTCACCAAGGCCCCGGGCAATGGCGCCGCCATCGGTGGGTTGAAGGTCGCCACGGAAAACGGCTGGTTCGCCGCCCGTCCCTCGGGCACCGAAGACATCTACAAGATCTACGCGGAGAGCTTCAAGAGCGCCGAGCACCTGGACGCCATCGTAAGCGAGGCCCGGGAGATCGTCACCGCGTCTCTGGGCGGGTGAACGACGGCGATGCCTTACATCTGGCGCATGGCCTGGCGCAGTACCCGCTGGTTGTAGGGGAAGACCACCGGCTCTTTGATGATGCGGTTGCAGTTGCAGCTGACGATCCGCTCGCTGATCATGGCCCGGTGCGCCAACAGGAAGCGGTCTCGGGCCTCGCCGGGGGGCAGGGTGGCCAAGGTGTTCAGGTAGCTGCCGCATTCCGTTTCCGTCATCAGGACATGACAGCCTTGGAGGGACGTCATCGCATCCATAGTCGTCGCGGAATTTGTTTCTGCGCCGGCTCGGCTTGCATAGCCGGCAAACGTCAGGCCGATCATCAGCAGGGTCATTGTCTTATTCAAGTTCATGGCCATCTCCTCAGGTGCCTCCGTCGCACCGATATTTCACATGCCGGATGAAAGGGTTAAAGCAATTTTCATACCCTGTGTGCGCAAGTAGTATATCAATATAGTCGGGTATTTGCCAGGGGCGCATAAATGGCCATGAAACAAGGCCTGGCCATACATCCGGGGCATTGGACAACTGCAAAACAAAACCGCATTTCTCTCGGGTGATGCACCAATACCATGAATCCATGCACTCTACTAGTGCAAATGGACTATTGGTCACTCTCCCGATGCGCGGGTTCCGTTGAGTCAACCCTTTGTCCGGCCGAGGGTATGATGCAGTGCAGTAACCCATTCCAGACCTACCCATTTTCAGCTTCCGACAAGTCTTGCAATCGCTCTCTATCCCCCTGCTCGTTTTGCTTGGCGCTTTGATCGCGGTTGGGCCCCTGTCTATCGACATGTACTTGCCAGCTTTTCCCGCCATTGAGAAAGGCCTGGGGGCCCAGGCCGGGTCGGTCCAGTTCACCCTGGCCAGTTTTTTCATCGGCCTGGCCTTGGGGCAGTTGTTCTACGGTCCGGTGAGCGACCAGTTCGGGCGGCGGCGGCCCCTCCTGGCGGGACTTGCGGTATTTACCGCGGCTTCCGTGGGCTGCGCCCTGGCCGACAGCGTGGCGACCCTGGCGGCCTGGCGTTTTGTCCAGGCCTTGGGCGGTTGCGCCGGCATGGTCATCGTCCGGGCCGTGGTGCGGGACCGATGCAATGCCCGGGATGCGGCACGGGCCTTTTCCCGCCTGATCCTGGTCATGGGCCTGGCGCCCATCCTGGCGCCCATGGTGGGCGGCTGGGTGGTGGCCCTGCTGGGCTGGCGCGGGGTGTTCGGGGTGCTGGCGCTGTATGGGCTAATCGGCCTGATCGCCGTGTTCAAGGGCCTGCCGGAGACCGCGGACACGCGACATCCGCCCTCATTGCATCCTCTCCGCATCCTGGTGGGTTACGGCCGCCTGCTGGCCAGCCGGGCCTTCCTGGGCTACACCCTGGTGGGCGGTCTGGCCTTCGCCGGCATGTTCGCCTACATCAGTGGCTCGCCCTATGTGCTGATCGAACTGTACGGCATCCCGGTGGCCCACTTCGGCTGGGTGTTCGGCCTCAATGCCCTGGGCTTCGTGGTGCTCAGCCAGTTCAATGCCCGGCTGCTGAAGCGCATGCAGATCACACAGTTGCTGCACCGGGCGGTCTGGGTGCCCGCCCTGGCGGGACTGGCCATGGCCCTGGGCGCGGTGCTGGGCTGGTTGCCGCCGGCCCTGGTGCTGATCGGGTTCTTTCTCTACGTGGCAAGCCTGGGCTTCATCGGACCCAATTCCACCTCGGCGGCCTTGGCCACCCACGGCCAGCAGGCGGGCATGGCCTCCGCCCTCATGGGGGCGATCCAGTTCGGCCTGGCCACCCTGGCGGGCAGCCTGGTGGGGCTCTGGCACGACGGCACGGCCATGCCCCTGGTGGTGCTCATGGCCTTGTGCGGGGTGGGGGCGCTGACCATCCACCGCTGGGTGGCCGCCCCACTGGGTGCCCTGGAGTCCGGGCACCACTGACGCTCGGGTCGGGTCTTCAGGGCGCCGTTTCGGCTCCAGCAGCAGACGTCTCACCCGGCAGGGATTCGATATGCAGGCTCTGGGTCGGGAAGGCGATCTGGGCGCCGTGCCGGTCGATGATCTCCGCCACCTTCAGCAGCACGTCCTGTTTGATGGCGTGGAACTCCACCCAGGCCGTGGTCTTGGTGAAGGTGTAGATGAAGAAGTCCAGGGACGAGGCGGCGAACTGGTTGAAGTTGACGATCAGGGTGGCGCCGGTGTCGATCTCCAGATGGTTCTCCAGCATGGTCCGCACGTCGGCGACGATGGCGGCCATCTTGTCCAGGTCGGCGTAGCGGATGCCGATGGTCTCCTTGATGCGCCGGTTGGTCATGCGGGTGGGGTTTTCCACCACGATGGTGGTGAACAGGGCGTTCGGCACGTAGATGGGATTCTTGTTGAAGGCCCGCACCCGGGTGTGGCGCCAGCCGATGTATTCCACCGTGCCCTCGATCTGCTTGTCCGGGGAACGGATCCATTCCCCCACCGCGAAGGGCCGGTCCAGGTAGATGGTGAGGCCGCCGAAAAAGTTGGCCAGGATGTCCTTGGCGGCGAAGCCCACGGCGATGCCGCCGATGCCGCCGAAGGTGAGCAGGCCGGTGATGCTGAATCCCAACGTTTGCAGGATCACCAGCACCGCGATAATGATTACCGAGAAGCGTCCCAGCTTTGACAGGGCGTCCACGGTGGTGTGGTCCACGGTTTCGCCGGCCGCCGCCCGGCCGTTGACGATGTTGTGGGTCACGTTGCGGATCAGCCGCAGCAGGAACCAGGCCAGGGAGACGATGACCACCACGTTGCGGGTGGGCGCGACGAAATCGAAGATGGGGGCGCCGGTGTGCTTGTGGACGATCTCGGCGGCAAAGGCCACGCCCACTATCCAGAGCACCACCGTGAGGGGTTGGCGCAGGGCCCGGATCAGGGCATCATCCCACACGGTGGCGGTCTCATCGGCAATCCGCTCGATGCGGCGCAGCAGGTAATAAATGCCGACGTTGAGGGCGACAATGGCGACGATGACCGTGACGACCTGGGGCAGCCAGGGGGCGGCCAGGAAGTCGAGGCCGAATTGATCAGCCAGAGCGTTCATGGGCGGGGTTCCTTACAGGGTTCGGGGCGGAGGTTCGGCTGGCGAAAAACGCCTGGGTTCCGGGAAAAATACCGCCTCGTCGGCGGCGCGTACCCGGATATTTTAACAAGCCGGATATTCGCCCCAGGGCCACCGGCCTTACGGGCCCGCAATGGCGGAGGGTAGCGTACGCCATCCATCGCCTTGGAAGACGCAGCAAACCGTGAATTCCGGACACGCTCGGCACCCCTGATCAGGATTGAATTGGCAAAGGCACGCCCATGACATTGACGGAACGCATTCTTTCGGAGGTCGCCCGGCTGGTGCGGCCGGTGGGCCCGGACGAACTGTCGCTGACCCCGGCCCGGGAACAGGATCTGGCTATCCGGCTGATGATCCGGCACGAGGCGGAATTTTCCGTGGCAACCACCGGGGCGAACGGGCCCCTGCCCGGCGATGTGAAACATGAGCAATCCTGGGGTGTGGTTGAACAGGTCGTGGCAACCCAGTTGGAAGAGGCCAGCCAAGCCGCCGGTCCCCTCATGGAGAAGTGGGCCGCGGCCACCGTCGACGATTACCTGTGCAAGCTGGGCCCGGATGATTGCCGGCACCGGGTACCCCGGGTCGGGGTTGAGACGGACTGCGCACAATGCAAGGGCAAAGGGAACGTCCGCTGTCTGAACTGCGACGGCGCAAAGACGCTTACCTGTTCGAACTGCCATGGAACCGGCAAGGTTGATTGCACCCACTGCCAAGGTACCCAGAAAGTCTCCTGCAACGTGTGTTATGGGCGGGGCTACAAGGAAAAACAGCCCCAGTACATGAATTCCGACGAGCGCCAGAAGACGTCGAATCAGGTCCATCAACCCTTCGTGCGTGTTCCCTGCTCCCACTGCAACGGGACCGGCAAGGTCCTCTGCCTGATGTGCGGTTTCGGCAAGGTGCAATGCCAACGTTGCGGCGCCTCGGGCAAGGTGCGTTGTTCGGTCTGCAAAGGGACCGGTGAGATCCTCTGCGAAGCTTGCGCGGCCACCGGCAAGACCCACCGCATCGCCTGGCTCGAGTGCACCACCAGCAGCCAGGTATTTCCCGAGGTCGGCGGCGATGACCCGGAGGATGAGGAAACATTTCAGGAGCGCGTCCCCCTGCAGGACTACGCCCGGCTGGCATCGACCACGGGCGGCGTCGTGCTGCAGGAATGGGCCCGCCGCCTGGACCAGCGGATAACCTGCTATTACCGGGTGTCCGTTCCGGTGAACAGCGCCGACGTGAAGGTCCGCGACCAGGCATTCACGATCCGGGCCTACGGACCCCAACAGGACGTCTACAACTTTCACGGGCTGGCCGACCGGCTGCTGGAGAACGACCTGGCCGAGCTGGAGCAGAGCGTGAAAGCCCACGGGTTGCTCAGTCCCGCGAGCAAGGCGCCGCTCACGCAAGCGGTCACGAAGTTTCTTGATTCGGAAGTGAACCTCCAGATAGTCGAAGGCGCCGCGGCGGGGACCGACGCGCCAGCAGCGGGTCAGCAGAACGGCATGGTCAGTGAAGATTATGCCGCGCGCGCCTTGCCGGCCATTTCCTCGGCCCTGACCAAGCTGCATGGGTCCTTCCTTCTGCTCGCCGTGGCCGGGGTCACCATGCTGTCCACGGTGCTGTTCTTCCTCGCCCGCAACGGTGCCTTGAGCGGTCCCCCTGCAAGGCGGGTGGTGGTCCTTTTCCTGATAACCGCGGGATTGTGGTTTGTGGCCGAGTTTTGGGGACGCCGGAAACTCCATGGGCAACTCGGCCAGGCAGTGGGCAAGCGGTTGAAGGGAAGCCTCGGCAAGCTGTGGGCGCGCTACCGGATGCTGTGCGGTGCGGGATTCGTGATCGCCTGGTACGTTTCATCGATCGCTTTCCAGGTCGAGCTGTATTTCCGATATAACACCGTCATCAGTCTTCTCCCCCTGGACAGCGCCGGTTTGTGGCACTAGCCCGCTGACGGGCAAGGGAGAGGTTCTTACCATGGGTGGCAGGATGCGCGTGACAGCGCCGGTCGTCCGGGCCACGCTTCCGGCTTTCAAAAGAACCCGGCTGCCATTCCGCGGAGCCTTGGCTTAATCCCTATGTCGAAACAGGCCTACAGCATCGTCATCCCCGAAACTGAAGTGGAGTTCTCCGCCATGCGCGCCCAGGGCGCCGGAGGGCAGAACGTGAACAAGGTCTCCAGCGCCATTCATCTGCGCTTCGACATCCGGGCCTCGTCCCTGCCCGAGCTGTGCAAGGAGCGCCTGCTACTGCTCCACGACCAGCGCATCAGCAAGGAGGGTGTGGTGATCATCAAGGCCCAGGCCTACCGCAGCCAGGAGCAGAACCGGGCGGAGGCCCTGGCCCGGCTCCAGGAACTGGTGGAAGGCGTCATGGTGATCCGTCGGGTGCGCAGGCCCACCAAGCCGACCCGCTCTTCCCAGATCAAGCGCCTGGACGGCAAGGCTCAGCGGGGCCGCATCAAGGCCTTGCGCGGGGGAAGGGTGGACGACTGAGGGCAGTCCCTCGCCGGTCGGAGGAGAGGCTGCTCCCACGCCACCCCCCAAAGCCACCCCTTCGCCACCCCAAAGCCACAAGGGTTGACGTTGCGCCGTCGACTTCGCTACGCTGCCCTCCATGAATCAACAGCAGACCCTCTTCTCCACCGCCATGGCCCTGTTCCTGGGTCGCGGTTTGCTGCTGCGCGTCACGCGCGCATAAAACACACCTTCCCTCGCCGTACACCCATTCCCTCACGGGATAGTCGCGTCCCGATCCGTCGGACGCCCGTCGTCATCCAAACCGGAGAACGCCATGTCCGCCATGTACCTGCCCTTGCCGCTTCCACTGTTCCGACTGCCCCTCGGTTGCCAGGCCACGAGCCCGCGACAGCCTGGCAGCCGTTGTGTCGCACGTCCCCCCCGTTACCGACGACACAGGAGTCAAGAAAATGTTGAAGCAGCCCCATAGCAAGTACCGCCCCTTCCCCCCGGTCCGGCTTCAGGACCGCACCTGGCCCGACCGGGCCATCACCTCGCCCCCCGTCTGGATGAGCACCGACCTGCGGGACGGCAACCAGGCCCTGTTCGAGCCCATGGACGCCGAGCGCAAGCTGCGCATGTTCCGGACCCTCTGCCGCATCGGCTTCAAGGAGATCGAGGTGGCCTTCCCCTCCGCCTCCCAGACCGATTTCGCCTTCGTGCGCCGGCTGATCGAGGAGCGGCTCATCCCCGACGACGTGACCATCGAAGTGCTCACCCAGGCCCGGGAGCACCTGATCCGCCGCACCATGGAATCCCTGGCGGGGGCACGCCGGGCCATCGTCCACGTCTACAATGCCACCTCGCCCAGCTTCCGCCGGACCGTGTTCAACATGGGCAAGGAGGAGGTGGTGGCCATGGCCGTGGACAGCGTGAAGCTGGTGCGGGAACTGGCCGCGGCCCGGACGGAGACGGAATGGGTGCTGGAATACAGCCCGGAGACCTTCACCGCCACCGAACTGGAATTCGCCAAGGCGGTGTGCGACGCGGTGACCGGGGCCTGGGGCGCCACGCCGGAACGCAAAGCCATCATCAACCTGCCCGCCACGGTGGAGGTGGCCACCTCCAACGTCTATGCCGACCAGATCGAGTGGATGCACCGGCACCTGGCCCGCCGGGACAGCGTTGTCCTCAGCGTGCACCCCCACAACGACCGGGGCAGCGCCGTGGCCGCCGCCGAGCTGGCGTTGATGGCCGGCGCCGACCGGGTGGAAGGCTGCCTGTTCGGCAACGGCGAGCGCACCGGCAACGTGGACCTGGTGACCCTGGCCCTCAACCTCTACACCCAGGGCGTGGACCCGGGCCTGGACTTCTCCGACATCGATGGCGTGGCCCGCACCGCCGAGCACTGCACCCGGCTGCCAATCCACCCGCGCCATCCCTACGTGGGCGACCTGGTGTTCACCGCCTTCTCCGGCTCCCACCAGGACGCCATCAAGAAGGGCTTCGCCGTGCAGCAGAAAGACCAGATATGGGAAGTCCCCTACCTGCCCATCGACCCGGCGGACTTGGGCCGCAGCTACGACTCCATCATTCGGGTCAACAGCCAGTCCGGCAAAGGCGGCGTGGCCTACCTGCTGGAAGAGCACTACGGCATCGTCATGCCCCGGCGCATGCAGGTGGAATTCAGCGGCGTGGTCCAGCGCCATACCGATGCCGTCGGTACCGAGGTCAGCGCCAGCCAGCTTTGGGACCTGTTCCGTCAGACCTATCTGGAAGCAGATCAGCCCATCCAGTACCGGGAACACCACCTGTTCGAGGACGGCCCGGCCCAGGGCCTGCGCCTCACGGCCCGGCTGGCCGGCCGGGAGACGACCCTGGAAGGCGAGGGCACCGGCCCCATCGACGCCGTCATCCATGCCCTGGCCCAGGGCATGGGCCTGCCGGTGCGCATCCAGTCCTACGAGGAACGTTCCCTGGGCCAGGGCGCCGATGCCCGGGCCGTGGCCTACGTGGAGCTGGCCCAGGACGACCTGCCCGGCAGCGTGTTCGGCGTGGGCCTCCACGCCAACATCATCACCGCCTCGGTGCTGGCGGTGGTGTCGGCGGTGAACCGCAGCCTGTCTCGGCTGGATGAGACGGAGCAGAGGCGGGTGGTGAGTGGCTGGCGGGCACGGGCCTTAATCAGCGCAGGGTGACCCCCTCTCCCCGCCAGCGGGGGCTGGCGGGGAGATTCTCCGAACTGGAATCTGGGGGAGCGCTGTCGTTCACCAGGTTGCAGCTTGGTTCGGCTATTCGGCCTAAACAGCCGCAGGACCTGACCAGAAAGCCGCCGTTCACAATTGCCTGCTTCCTTCTGCATCGAAGGAGAAGTAGCGCCCCACAACCACTTCCTAATCTGCGCGCCTTAACAGTCGACTATAGGGGGTAGCCGCGATACCTATGATCCAAGTTGCTTCTGAAATATCGGGAGTAACATTACCGTTGCGGAAATATCAGCGATGTATACAGATTTATTTCGAGGTATTTTCGACGCTCGCCCTGAGGAGCAGTCCCATGCGTTTAGAGCGCCAGCAACTCATCCAATCACTGTTCAACGAGTACATCGAGATGTACGCCTCGCGTGACGTCCGTCTGACGACGAGGTTCAGCGAAGATTTCAGTGGCTTTGCCGGCAGTTCCGATGTTCTCGTCAAAGATCGAGACGAGTGGATAACGATCACCAGACTTGATTTTTCTCAGATACCCAACCGTATTCGCATTGAGGTGCTGGACCTCAAGATGCAGGATCTCTGCGACGACGTTGTCATTGTCACCGCATTCTTCCATATTCATCTGCCGATCCCCGAACACATACTCTCGCGGGAGAGCGCGCGTCTGGTGCTGGTTTTCCGGCGCGAAAGCGAGGACTGGATGATCGTGCACAGCGGCATCTCCGTCCCCTTCGGGCTTGCCCAGGACGGCGAGATATACCCAATGGACAGGTTGCAAGTGCGCAACCGCGAATTGGAGGCACTTATCGCGGAGCGTACCCAGGCGCTTGAAGAAGCCAATAGAAAGCTGGAAACGCTGAGCAATTTGGACGGGCTGACCGGCATCGCCAACCGTCGCCGCTTCGATCACATGCTTACACAGGAGTGGGACCGTGGGCAACGCGCCGGCACGCCGCTAGCACTGATAATGATCGATGTAGACCTGTTCAAGGCTTTCAACGACCATTACGGCCACGTCGCCGGTGACGCCTGTCTGCAGGCTCTTGCCAAAGCAATAGCAAAAGCGGCGCGGCGTGCTGGGGAAACGGTGGCACGCTACGGTGGCGAGGAATTCGTCGTGCTTATGCCGAATACGAGCGAGGATGAGGCGCTGGAGGTCGCACGGCACATCCAGCAAGACATCTGGTTGCTGGCACTGCCACACTCTGGATCACCCCATAGCATCGTTTCCGTCAGCCTTGGCGTGACCAGTCTGGTTCCTTTAAGGGAACAAATCGCTGAAAATTTGGTGCTCCAGGCTGATGCAGCGCTCTATCGTGCCAAAAAGTCGGGGCGAAACCGCCTTGAATTAGCGACAGTGTAAATGGTCTGACGTTGACTGGCTTTAGGGCGTTGCAGGGGGCGGTAGCCCCTTGCGGTTTTAGGAGGGCGCTGCGCCCGCCTTCCACGGATTTCTTGGCACCTTGGCCCGCTAGCAACATCTGCGGTTCACTCATACCAAGCACCACATCATGAACGGCCGCAATGGCCGGGCTTGAGCCAGTCAACCGGGTGACTTCCTCAGGCCGCTTCTTGCGGATTGCCGCCCCTTGATATCCAAAGCGATGCGACGTGCCTGTGAGGTCAATTCTCAGATACCACAGACGAGACGGTTGGCATTCGCCACGCTTCCAGGGTTTGGGCAAGGCGGGTGCGGCCGTCAGAGGGCGGGCAACAAGGGCAGCATCAGCCACCAGAGACAGGGGGGGCGCTGAATCTCGATGCTGGCCGCTTCGCTGGCCGGACCCTGGACGCCTTCCGCCCCCACGCCTTTGACCCTGACCCAATAGGTTCCGGGCGCCGGCTTTTCCAGACTGGCCTTGGTTTCTGTTGCCTGAATCTGGGCAATCGGCTTGCCGAAGCCGGCATCCGCCGACAATTCCACGATGAAGGACTGGGCCTCTCCCTGCCAGGTGGCGACCAGCTTGTCGTCCTGGACCTGGAGCGCTAGGCCGGCTGGCTGTTTCGGCGGCAATATGACCGGGCTGGAGGTGCTCCAGGCACCGGCCTGACCGTCCGCCTCGAGGCCGCGCACGCGCCAGAAGTACTTTCCAGGTTCCAACTTCTGCTCCAGGGTGGTCTGCTCCGTTTCCTGTTTTATCGACGGATTGGACAACGCGGCATCCCCGCCTAATTCGAACGCATAGCGCGCCGCCCCTTTGGTTGGCGACCAGGCGAAGCTAACCTGGCCGGGACTTACCTGGGCCTCGCCGCCTGTCGGCGCACCCGGCAGGAGTTGGACCAGGAATGCCCGGTGGGGGCTCCAGTCATGGGCCTGGCCGGTCTCGTCCAGGCTGGTGATGCGCCAATGCCAAGTGCCTTCGGGCAGGGTCTCTTCGTGCTGGAGCATGGCGGGCAGGCGACGCTCGATCACTCCGCTGCTGAATTCCGGGGTGGGCGCGATCTGGAGGAGATAACCCGTCGCCCCGACGGCGGCGCTCCAGGCGAATCGTATGTCCTGGCGATAGAGGCGTTCACCAAGGGCCGGGCTGGTCGGCATCGGCGGCAAGGGCCGGGCATCCAGTTCGAAGGCGTGATCCAGGTTGCGGCCTTCCAGGCCGACGTCATCGATGGCACGCAGGCGCAACCGGTAATGGCCGTCCGGCAAGTCGTCCGGCCAGATGAAGGCGGGTTCCGTCGTCATATCGTCCGTCAGGACTTGGGCGAACTCGGGATCGGCCGCCACCTGGACCCGATAGCGCTGTGCGCCGGGCACGGGCTGCCAGATGAATCCAAGGGGCAGTCGCAGAATCCTCGCCGGCAGGCCGTCCGCCGAAGGGGCGGGCAGCAGGGGCCGGGGCGGAGCGGGGGGCTTGCCTTTCTCGGTCACGCTGCCGAATCCGCCCGCCACGCTGACGGATCTGCCCTGGGCAGATACTGCCACCGTCCCTTCCAGTACCTCGTTGCGCAGGGCACTGCCGTCTTCGGCCAGATTCAGGCGGAAATCCGTACCGCGCAGGCCGGCTACCGCCACCGGCGTGACCACGCGGAAGCCGCCGACGGGGGCGAGCTGTTTCGCGGCGTGGGCTTCCAGCCGGCCGCTTTCCAGGGAGAGTTCCGTGGAAACCATGCCGGTCTTGCCGTAGGCGGCCAGGCGCCCGAAACTCATCCTGCTGGAGTCCTGCTGGGTCAGGCTGGTGCCGTCCGCAAACCGGAAGGCGGAGCTGCTGCGGGGACCCGTGATCACGGTCTCGCCGCCGACCAGCTGGTCACCCGCCCTCAGGCGCTGGTAAGAGCCGGATGCCGACCGGAAACGCACGTTACCGGTGACTGCGGTGACCGTCACCGGCGCGGGCGTGACCTTGAGCAACTGGACGGGGATCTTGATGCGCGTGTTGGCGGGCAGTTTCCTCGGGTCCGCCAGGGTGTTCGCCACCTGGACCTTGGGCCAGTCCCGGGGGTTCTTGAGATACTGCTTGCCGATGCCGATCAGGGTATCCCCGGGGTAGGTGAGATACAGCCAGTCGGCGGCCAGGCCGGGCACGGTAAATAAACTCGTGATCAGGGTCGCGACCAGAAGAAGGACACGCATGATGGCTTGCCTCGGATAGGAGCAGTGTGGGGTGCTTTCTTTCACTATAAGCTGTCAGGCTGAGATTGGGATTTCTATAGGAGTCGAGAATCATGCAGATCGGTACGCCGCTGTCCCCTTCCGCCACCCGGGTCATGCTGCTGGGGGCGGGGGAATTGGGCAAGGAGGTAATCATCGCCCTGCAGCGCCTGGGGGTCGAGGTGACCGCCGTGGATCGTTACGACAATGCCCCCGGCCATCAGGTCGCCCACCATGCCCAGTGCATCGATATGAGCGACGGCAATGTCCTGGGGCGCCTGATCGAGTCGGTAAAACCCCATTGGATCGTGCCGGAGATCGAGGCCATTGCCACCGAAACACTGCTGGAACTGGAGAAGTCGGGCGTCTGCCGCGTTGTGCCCACTGCCCGGGCGGCCAATCTCACCATGAACCGGGAGGGCATCCGGCGGCTGGCGGCGGAGACCCTGAATCTGCCCACCTCCCCTTATGCCTTCGCCGATTCCCTGGGTGAAATGCAAACCGCGGTGGAAGGCGAGGGCGGAGTCGGCTATCCCTGCCTGGTCAAGCCGGTCATGTCCTCATCCGGCAAGGGACAAAGCAAGGTCGACGGGCCGGAGGACCTGGCCGAGGCGTGGTATTACGCCAACGCCGCGGGCCGGGTGAAAAAAGGCCGGGTCATCGTCGAGGGCTTCGTCGACTTCGATTACGAGATCACCTTGCTGACGGTGCGGGCCATGGGTCAGGACGGCCGGGTGGAAACCCATTTCTGTGCGCCCATCGGCCATGTCCAGGTCAAGGGGGATTACGTGGAAAGCTGGCAGCCCCAGCCCATGTCGCCCGCCGCCTTGGCACAAGCCAAGGCCATGGCCCGGGCGGTCACGGACGATTTGGGCGGGCAAGGCATCTTCGGCGTGGAGTGCTTCGTGAAGGGCGACCAAGTCTGGTTTTCCGAGGTCAGCCCCCGGCCCCACGATACCGGCATGGTGACCATGGCGACCCAGCGCCAGAACGAGTTCGAACTC
Source organism: uncultured Pseudomonadota bacterium (assembly GCA_963713085.1). GTDB lineage: Bacteria > Pseudomonadota > Gammaproteobacteria > Burkholderiales > Thiobacillaceae > PFJX01. The sequence continues at coordinate 68,320 of CAVQKQ010000011.1, forward strand.
CATGCCAGGGCCATCCTGGGCCTGCCGGTGGACGTCTCCCTGCGCAACCCGGGTGCCTCGGCGGTGATCTACGGCGGCCTGGAAGGGCGCGGCATCCGCTTCGAGGGGGTGGACGAGGCCTTGCAGGTACCCGGTACCGACCTGCGTTTGTTCGGCAAGCCCGAGGCATTTTCGCGTAGGCGCATGGGGGTCGTATTGGCGGAAGGCGAGGACATCGAGCAAGCTCGGGCGCGGGCCAGGGAAGCAGCCGGCAAAGTGCGTCCAACTGCTTGAAAAACCGGCGGTTTGTCGCCGGGTCCGTGTAGAATATTAGACTTTGCTAAATTCAGGACTGTCATGTCTCGCGCCTTACGGAATATCGCCATCATTGCCCACGTCGACCACGGCAAGACCACCCTGGTGGACAAATTGCTGCGTCAATCCGGCACCTTCGCCGCCCACCAGCATGTGGACGAACGGGTCATGGACTCCAACGACCTGGAGAAGGAACGGGGCATCACCATCCTGGCCAAGAACACGTCGGTGGAATACGAGGGTGTCCACATCAATATCGTCGACACCCCAGGCCACGCCGATTTCGGCGGCGAGGTGGAACGCGTTCTGGGCATGGTGGACGGCGTGCTGCTGCTGGTGGATGCGGTGGAAGGCCCCATGCCCCAGACCCGCTTCGTCACCAAGAAGGCCCTGGCCCTGGGCCTGAAGCCCATCGTGGTGGTCAACAAGGTGGACCGGGACGGCGCCGACGCGGACAACGCGGTCAACCTGACCTTCGATCTGTTCGACAAACTGAATGCTTCGGACGAACAGCTGGATTTCCCCATAGTCTATGCGTCGGCCCTCAACGGCTGGGCGGCCATGGATATGGATGCGCCACGTGACAGCATGAAGCCCCTGTTCGAGACCATCCTGAAGCACGTACCGGCGCCCGCGACCGACGAGGAGGCGCCTCTGCAGTTGCAGATCTCTGCCTTGGACTACTCCACTTACATGGGCCGCATTGGCGTCGGCCGCATCCAGCGCGGCCGGGTCAAGACCGGCCAGCAGGTCATGGTCTTGTTCGGCACCGACGCAGAGATGGCCGAGCACGAGCGCACCCCCATCAAGGCCAAGATCGGCCAAGTATTAGGCTATAAGGGCTTGAACAAGGTCGAGTTGCCGGAAGGTCTGGCCGGCGACATTGTCCAGATCACCGGCATCGAGGACCTGGTGCTGGGCGCCACCATCACCGACCCGGAGCAGCCGGAAGCCCTGCCGCTGCTGAAGATCGACGAGCCTACCCTGTCCATGCAGTTCATGGTCAATACCAGCCCCCTGGCGGGCACCGAGGGCAAATTCGTCACCAGCCGTCAGATCCGCGACCGCCTGCACAAAGAACTGCTCACCAACATGGCGCTGCGGGTCCACGACACCAAGGACGCCGACATTTTCGACGTCTCGGGACGTGGCGAACTGCACCTGTCCATCCTGATCGAGAATATGCGCCGAGAGGGCTTCGAGTTGGCCGTGGGCCGGCCCCGGGTGGTCAAGAAGGTGGTGGATGGCGTTGAGTTGGAGCCCTACGAGCAGCTTACCGTCGACGTCGAGGAGGGCCATCAGGGGGCGGTTATGGAGACCCTGGGCCTGCGTCGCGGCGACATGCTGGACATGGTGCCGGACGGCCGGGGCCGGGTACGCATCGAATACCGCATCCCGGCGCGTGGATTGATCGGCTTCCAGGGCGAGTTCATGAACCTGACCCGGGGCACCGGCCTGCTTTCCCACGTGTTCGACGAATACGCTCCGGTCAAGGAGGGCGGCGTCGCCGAACGGCGCAACGGTGTGCTGATCTCCCAGGAGGACGGCGAGGCGGTGGCCTACGCCTTGTGGAAGCTGCAGGATCGCGGCCGCATGTTCGTCAGCCCCGGCGACAGGCTGTACGAAGGCATGGTGATCGGCATCCACAGCCGGGACAACGATCTGGTGGTGAACCCCATCAAGGGCAAGCAGCTCACCAACGTGCGTGCCTCCGGCACCGACGAGGCGGTGCGCCTGGTGCCGCCCATCGACATGAGCCTGGAAAAGGCCATCGAGTTCATCGCCGAGGACGAACTGGTGGAGATAACCCCCAAGACCGTCCGCATCCGCAAGCGTTATCTGAAGGAGCACGAACGCAAGCGGGCGGCGCGGGAAGAAGGCTGAGGCCGGATGGCGGGCCTGTTCAAGGCGCTGTTCGGCAGGCCCGCACCCCTGCCATCGCCTTCTGAACAGGATTGGCGGGAAGTCTTGGCTCTGCCGGTTTTCCACGGCCTTACCGGCGAGGAGCGGGTGACGCTGAGGCGGTTGGCGCTACGCCTGCTCGGCGACAAGACCTTCACCCCGGTGGCGGATGCGGCTCCGAGCGGCCGGGAGCTCGCCGTCATCGCCGGCCAGGCGGCCCTGCCCATCCTGCATCTGGGCTACAACTGGTACGCAGGTTGGAACGAGGTGATCATCTACCCCCAGCAATTCGTGCCGGAGCGGGACGTCACCGATGATTTCGGCGTGGTGCACCGGGTGCGCCAGCCCCTGAGCGGAGAGGCCTGGAGGGGCGGGCCCCTGATCCTGTCGCTGGACGACGTGGCCTGGTCCGGCTACCGCGAGGGCTACAACGTGGTGATCCACGAGTTCGCCCACAAGCTGGACATGCGGAACGGCACAGCAAATGGGGTGCCGCCCCTGCACGGGGACATGGATGTGGCGAAATGGTCCGCCGCCTTCGCCGTCGCCTATGGCGCTTTCTGCCGGCTAGTGGACGCTGGCCGGGAGACGGGTATCGACCCTTACGCCGCGGAGAGCCCGGCGGAGTTCTTCGCGGTGCTGTCGGAGTATTTTTTCGAACTGCCGGACTTGGTCAAGCAAGGTTTCCCGGCGGTGTACCAACAACTGAATGCGTTTTATCGGCAAGACCCCTTTGCCCGCTTGGAGTAAGCGAATCATGACCCTGCAGCACCATGACCATAAACATCACGACGCGGTGTGCGACAAGTGCATCCTCGATACCGACCTGCATCATTTCGAGGAGGACGTGATCGAGGCTTCACGGACACAGATTGTGCTGGTGGATTTCTGGGCCGACTGGTGTGGCCCCTGCCATTTCCTGTCGCCGGTCCTGCTGAAGGTGATCCCCACCTACGGCGGCAAGGTGAGGCTGGTCAAGGTGGAAGTGGACGAGGATGAAAACATGAAGCTGGCCGGCCGCTATGGTTGCCGGGGATTCCCCACGGTCCTGCTGTTCAGGGAAGGGGAGGAGAAGGCCCGGTTCCACAGCGCCAAGTCCGAGCATTTCGTGCGCGCGTTCATCGACGAACACCTGGGCTGATTCAGGGTATTCATGCCATGACCGCGCGACGCGCCCTGGAGATCGAGCCGTTCCGGGTCATGGCCATCCTGGCGCGGGCCAGAGAGCTGGAACGCCAGGGTCGGGACATCATCCACATGGAGGTGGGCGAGCCGGACTTCCCCACCCCCGAGCCGGTGGTGGAGGCTGGGATCGCCGCCCTGCGCGCCGGCCATACCCATTACACACCCGCCCTGGGACTGCCCGTCTTGCGGGAGGCCATCGCCCGGTATTACGCCGATCGCTACCACGTGGCGCTCGAGCCCGCCCGGATCGCTGTCACGCCGGGGGCATCGGGTGCCCTGCTGCTGGCCATGGCCGCCCTGTTCAATCCCGGCGAGGAGGTGCTCATGGCTGATCCTGGGTATCCCTGCAACCGCCAATTTGCCCGTCTGGTGGAGGCGCGTGGCGTCGGTGTGCCGGTGGGGCCGGAAACCGGTTACCAACTCACCTCGGAACTGGTCGCCAGGCATTGGGGACCGAATACCCGCGGGGTGCTGGTGGCGAATCCGGGCAATCCCACCGGCACCCTGATTCCAACAGAAGAACTGGCAAACATTCATGCCCTGGTCCGCGAGAAGCGCGGCTGGTTGATTGTCGACGAGATCTACCATGAGTTGGTCTATGAAGACGCGCCGCCCAGCGCGGCCGGCCTGGGCGAGGATGTGATCGTCATCAACAGCTTTTCCAAATACTGGTTGATGACCGGCTGGCGCCTGGGCTGGCTGCTGGCCCCGGCAACCCTGATGCCCGCCATCGAGCGCCTGGCTCAGAACGTCTTCCTGTCCGCGCCCACCATCGCCCAGCATGCCGCCTTGTCGGCCCTGTCGCCCGCCACGCGCGCGATATTGGAGATGCGCAAGACGGAACTGCGCGGCCGCCGGGATTGGCTGCTGCCGGCATTGCAACACCTCGGGTTCCGGATTGGCGCAGAACCCGAAGGGGCCTTCTATATCTATGCGGAAATCGGCCGTTTCGGGCTTGATGCGGAAACCCTGGTTGAGCGATTACTGATGGAAGCCGGCGTGGCTATCACGCCGGGCGCGGATTTCGGCTCGCACGCGGCAAGCCGTCATATCCGGTTCGCCTACACTACCTCCTTGGAGCGAATCCGTGCGGCTGTGGCGCGGTTGGAACAAGCCTTAGGCTGACTTTCTGCGGCGGATGCGGGCCAGGCCAATCAGGCCCAGCGGTAGCAGCGCAAGGGTGCCGGGCTCCGGTACGGTGGTGGTCACAATGGGATCGATCAGGATGCTGTCATTGGCGCAGTTTTGCGTCCATTGCAAGGCAAACGTGTTGTCAGGGAACCAATTGGTCCCGAACGACGACAAGGGCACCGATACCTCGTAGAAGTAATGCAGGTCACCGGCCCACTGGCCATAGTCATTCTGTCCAACCGTGGTATAGGCGACGGTGCCGGTGCCGACGTCCGTGCCGCTCAGGATCGAAGTTGGGTGGGCGGGGTCGGCCATGCGCCAGATTTCCTGGGGCAGCGGGGTCGTAATACCCGGTCCAGGCGCCGTCGCGCTTCCACAAGCCCAAAGCCCAGGTCACGTCGGAATAAACATGGCCGCTGGAGGTGGTGCCACTACCGGTCAGTTCAATGCCGAAGTCCCAACTGCCATTTTTTCCGAAATCGATCGCGATATCGCCCGGACCATAGTTGTCGGCATTCGGGTTATTGGTGGTCAGCGGGGAATGGCCGGTGGCGATGGCGATATAGAGGTTTGTTGCGTCCCAGGTGACGTACATCGCCTCGGCGTCGTAGGCTTGGCCGCCATAGCCGGGAGCCAGATAGCTGGCGTGTTGATCTTCGATGGAATATGTAACGACGCTGCTGTTCGGAGTCCAGTCATCGGCACTGCCAGTGCGTTGGATTCCCCAGTCGCTCAAGTCGCCGTCGATAACGAATGCGTGGGCGCCGCCGGAGCCGATCAGTCCGGCCACCAGCAACATTCGAGTCAAGGTTATGCCCATTTTGGCTTCCAGTCTTCTTGATTGGTTGTAGGTCAAGAAGCAGTAATGGTGCCAAGTGGCTATGTTCTGATAAATCAATAACCTATGTTGATTTCTGCGCTTAAGTCGGAGTTGTGCTGACTTTAGATGGACGGATCTGCCGAATTATTGGCATCAGCCACAGATGCGGTTTACGCCAACCGCGCAGCGGAAGCTCGAAAAAAAACCGGCCCGAAGGCCGGTTTTTTCGCACTGTGCGTCGATTACTTGGCGGGAGCCATGTTGTCGGCAGGTGCGGCGGGAGCCATGTTGTCGGCAGGCGCGGCAGGCGCGGCATCGGCTGGGGGCTCCATGGGGGCGGGGGCCGGAGCGGCCATTTCGGCGGGAGGAGCCATGGGAGCGGCTTCTTCTTTCTTACCGCAAGCGGTCAGAGAAAATGCCAGCAGGGCAGCGAGGAGGACGGAGTATTTCATTTAGAGTTCCCTTAATGAAGTTGATCAACATACATTAGACAATCAGTACACAAGACGCACCGACGGAGCCGAATTCTAGCAAAAATAATTAGCAACGCTAGGGGGGATTGGGCCAAAGTCAAGAAAGAATTTACGGGGATGTTCCGCCGGGAGATTCCTGAGAATATCGGGCAGGGAAATACCGACTGCGTGCGCATTTTCCGCCACGGCTTCCTGGATTGGCCCTGGATATGGGAAATCCTAATCGCATTGGAGCTTGAGGTAACCCACCGAGTGCCAATAACGGCAAAGCTCGATCAGTTCTTCGTCACGAATTCTCGCTCCCGGCAGCCGTCTTTTATCCGCCAGTTCACGCAGTTGGGCTGCGAGTTTCGCGGAGGATTCGACGCGTTCCCCATTCATGTACAAGGCATTGCCGCGAAACAGGAGTTGGGTTCGGGGGTCCAGCATGACCCCCAATTTGGCTGCATCCCTGCGGAATCTTGACAAGGGCATGGGTCGGGCCGGGGGATCGAAAAATACATGGGGCTTGGGTTCGCTCAGGTATCGGCCCAGAAAATCGCTGATATCACGTTTGTTCCAGGATATGTAACGAATCGTTTTTTCCACCCAACGCAACAGGTCGGTGGGTATTTCGCCGGGGTGGCGCGGGCGTTTCAGATCAGGATCTGCGTAGATGCCCGGGATTTCCTCCAGGTGATCCTGGAGATAGACCAGAAATTGGCTGGCCATCTCAAGGGCCTTGGGGGCGCGGAATCCCACGGACCATGTCATGCAATCTTCCAGGGCCACGCCATTGTGGGGGAATTTGGGCGGCAGATAGAGCATGTCGCCGGATTCCAGGGTCCAGGTCTGGTCCACGGGAAAATGCTTCAGGATCCGGAGAGGTGTGCCATCCAGAAGTTCCAGGTCTTGCTGGTGGCTGATTTCCCAACGGCGGCGGCCTTGCCCCTGGATCAGGAACACGTCGTAGGAATCATAGTGGGGCCCCACGCCGCCTCCGGCCGGGGCATAACTGACCATCAGATCGTCCAGGCGCGCGTAGGGAACGAAATCGAAGGCATGCAGCAGCAGATCCGCCTCCGGCAACAGATGGTTCACGCCGGAGATCAGCAGACTCCAGCCCCGTTTCGGCAGGCCATCGAGATCCACCATCTCGAAGGGACCATGCTCCAGGCTCCAGCGTCCCCGACGGACGCTGACCAGGCGGCTTTCCGCATCGTCCCTAGACGCCAGGGCCGACAGGCCATCCCGATCAAGCCAGCCGCCGAATCCCGGCAGGGCACGACGGACCAACAGGGGCTTTTTCTGCCAGTACTCGGCCAGGAAGACTTCCGGTGCCATGCCCCCCAGGAGTTGGCCGATGGAAAAGTCCGACATGGAAAAATCGGGCGAGGAAATGCCCGAGCCGGCAGGTTTGCGTTTACCCATATAATGCTTTCGACATATCCCGAGGAGTGGAAGACATGCTTAAACCGGGCGTTAAGGCACCGGACTTCGAATTGCCTGATGCGGACATGACCATTGCCAGCTTTGCGGATTATCGGGGAAGTCCGCTGGTATTGTTTTTTTATGTCAGGGATGACACACCGGGCTGCACCACGGAAGCCATTGAGTTCAGCGACCGGGAAGCCGAGTTTGCCAAGCTGGGGTACGCGGTGCTCGGGGTGTCCCGTGACGATTGCATCCGCCATGGCGCTTTCCGCGACAAGCACGGCATTACCGTGCGCCTGCTGGCGGACAAGGATGGCGTGACGTGTCAGGCCTATGGCGTCCTGGTGACAAGAGAAGTGGATGGCCTGATGCGCGAAGGGGTGAACCGCAGTACCTTCATCATCGATTCCGCGGGAAAAATCCGCCATGCCCTGTTCGGCGTCACCCCCAAGGGGCACGCCGCGGAGGTGCTCAAACTGGTAAAGGAGCTTTGAAGTGCTGATTGGCAAAGATACCGTAGTTACATTGACATACCAGCTCTCCACAATCGCCGGGGAGTTGTTGGAGGAAGCGGAGGGGGATGCCCCGGCCACCTATATTCAGGGTGGCTACGACGGCATTTTCCCCAAGGTGGAAGCGGCCCTGGAAGGCAAGTCGGTGGGGGCGGAACTGGATCTACTGCTGGAGCCGGAGGATGCCTTCGGCGAATATGACGCCGAACTGGTGCGCGTCGAGCCGGCCGACCTGTTTCCCGAGGATGTCCGTGTCGGCATGCAGCTTGAGGGCGCCAGCGAGGACGGCCACGAGGTCATGCTCTATACCGTGACCGACGTGGCGGAGGGCAAGGTGGTGGTGGATGGCAACCATCCCCTGGCTGGCCAAAGCCTGCGGCTTCAGTGTCGGGTGCAGGAAGTCCGGGTCGCCCTCCCGGAGGAGGTGGCCCATGGCCATGTCCACGGCGCCCATGGCCATGCGCATGGCCACGATTAATTTGGGATTTGTGCACTCCTGTAAAATGCGGGCCCCTTTAACCGGATCGTTGCATCAATGAAGGTTACCTTTCTCGATTTCGAGCAGCCTATCGCTGAGCTGGAAGCCAAGATCGAAGAGCTGTCGGAGGTGCAGAGCGACCCTGCCTTGGACATTTCCGAGGAGATCGAGCGCCTGCGAAAGAAGAGCGGCGCATTGACCAAGCAGATCTACGGCAAGCTCTCCGCGTGGCAGATATCCCAGGTGGCGCGGCATCCCCAACGGCCGTACAGCCTGGACTATATCCGGGCCCTGTTCACCGAGTTCGAGGAACTCCACGGCGATCGAGCCTATGCCGACGATCCTGCCATCGTGGGCGGGCTGGCACGCTTCGAAGGTGAACCAGTGGTGGTCATCGGCCACCAGAAGGGCCGCGACGTCAAGGAACGCCAATACCGCAATTTCGGCATGCCCCGTCCCGAGGGTTATCGCAAGGCCCTGCGCCTCATGCGCCTGGCGGAGAAGTTCCGGCTGCCGGTGCTCACCTTCATCGACACCCCCGGGGCCTATCCCGGAATCGGTGCCGAGGAGCGCGGCCAGTCCGAGGCCATCGCGCGCAATCTCTACGTCATGGCGGAATTAAAGACCCCCATCATCTGCACCGTGATCGGCGAGGGTGGCTCCGGGGGCGCCCTGGCCATTGGAGTGGGGGACAGGTTGATAATGCTGCAGTACGCCACCTATTCGGTGATCTCCCCGGAAGGCTGCGCCTCGATCCTGTGGAAGAGCGCCGAGAAGGCCTCGTTGGCCGCGGAATCCCTGGGCATCACAGCGCCGCGCCTGAAGACCCTGGGACTCATCGACGAGGTGGTGAACGAACCATTGGGAGGCGCCCATCGACAGCCGGAGTCCATGATCGAAACGCTGCGCCAGGCCCTGTCCAGTGCCCTCGGCGATCTGGCAACCCGGCCCATCGATGCCCTGCTTAACGACCGCTATTCCCGTCTGATGGGCTATGGCAAATACAAAGAAGGCCGCGCCTGATCTCCAGGACGAGGTAGCTTCGTTCCTGGCGGAACGTATGTCCCAGACCAGCCGGGTTGCGGTCGGCTATTCCGGGGGGCTGGATTCCACGGTCCTGCTTCATCTGCTCGTCCAGAGCAGGGACCGAATCGGTTCCCTGTCGGCGGTACACGTGCATCACGGGCTTTCACCCCATGCCGACGATTGGGTCGGTCATTGCCGGCAGGTTTGCCAGGCATTGGACGTCCCCCTGGAGGTCGTGCCGGTCCGGGTGGAACTGGATGGCGAAGGCCTGGAGGCCGCCGCCCGGGCCGCGCGTTACCGGGTGTTCTGCCAACTGGCGGTGGACTGTATCGCCTTGGCCCACCATCGGGATGACCAGGCGGAAACGGTGCTGATGCACCTGCTGCGCGGCACCAGCCTGAAAGGTCTGGCCGCCATGCCCGCGGCGCGGCGGTTGAGAAACAGCCGGATACTGCTGGTGCGGCCTTTGCTGCAATTCGCCCGGACCGACCTGGAGCGTTATGCGAGACTGGCCGGCCTGGCGTGGGTGGAAGACGAAAGCAACCGCGATGTCCGTTACACCCGCAATGCAATTCGGCATGCCCTGCTGCCGGGACTGGAGGGCCGCTCGCCGGGCATCGGCGCAGCTCTGGCTCAGGCGGCCGGCCAGTTCGCGGAGTGCGCCGCGCTGATGGACGACCTTGCCCAGCTGGATGGGGCCGGGGCGTTTGATCAGAATGGTTTTGCCATTGAGCGCTTGCATGCATTGCCGGAGGCCCGGGCACGCAATCTGTTGCGCCAAGGCCTGGAGGCGAGGGGGGGCGTGATCCGCCGCGATGCCTTGCACGAGGCCTTGCGTCAATTGCTCCGCGCCCGTTGGGATGCCTTGCTGCGGGTGGATTTCGGCCCGGTTTCGCTGCGCCGGTTTCAAGACCGGGTGCGAATCGTTCAGAGGGAGTCTACTGAAACCGATGAAGTCCTGAATTGGCGAGGCGAAGAGGAAATGGATCTGGGGCCGGCCGGCCAGCTTCGATTTCAGCCCATGGTCGGTCAGGGGGTGCGTCTGGAGGGTGCGGCCACCGTGCGTTGGCGGCAGGGCGGTGAACGGCTGCAGCCGGATCGCAATCGCCCGTCACGCACTCTGAAGAACCTTCTGAGGGAAGCCGGCATCCCGCCTTGGGTGCGGCCCCACCTACCCCTGGTCTATGCTGGTGATCGCCTGGCCTGGGTGGCGGAGATCGGCACCGATGCCGGCTTCCAGGTCGGGCCGGATGAGCCCGGCTGGATCATCTCATGGCGGCGGCCGGAGCAACGAGTCCGTTAAGTCCCAGTTTGCGAAGTTCAGCCTGGGCCTTTTCCGCTTCCTGCCGGTTAAGGAACGGACCCACCTGAACCCGTATTTCCATGCGGGCATGGATGCCCTTCTTGTTGAGTGTGTCAACCATTTCCTGGGCATGGGCCGGGTCGCTGAATACCCCCAATTGGACCGCGAAGCTAGCACCGTCAAGGGCTGGCGCCGGGTTCGGGGATGCCAGTGTTGGCTTCTGGACGGGCTGGCTAGGGGCGGGCGGCATGCCATAGTGGTTGCTGACCCTGGGAGGCGGGGGGGCTTCACCGGCAGGGACGGGCTCGGAAAGGGGCGCCTCCTCCCGAGCGGGGCCGGCTGGGGCGGGGGCGCCGGTATCGGAAACGGGTGCCGGCTCCGCGGGCGGCGGGGCCGGATTCGCCTCCGGGGCGGCCAGGATCGGCGCGGGAACCGGTGCTTCCACGACAGGGCGGGATTTCTCGGACTTGCTGTGGTCCAACCACCACAGGCCGGCCAGGGCGGCGACAGTCACCAGGCCGGCAACCGCCAGTCGCAACAAGGCCTTTTTCTTGACATCCTCGCCCTCGGGCATTCCGTTTTCACTAGCCACGCATTTCTCCCAAGTTGCTCCGCCCGCGGCGGGTCGCCTTTATTTTAGGGGCGTTTCATGGTAACTTGCGCGCGCTTTTTCGTATCATTTCAAAGATTTCCATCCCCTCCCTTTTATCTCCCGGAGCACAGTAAAAATGGCTGTTGAGCGTACCCTTTCCATCATCAAACCCGATGCCGTGGCCAAGAATGTCATCGGCAAGATTTACTCCCGTTTCGAGACCAACGGGCTGAAGGTCGTCGCCGCCCGCATGGCACACCTGTCGCGCGCCGAAGCCGAGGGTTTCTATGCTGTGCACAAGGGTCGTCCCTTCTTCAACGACCTGGTGGCCTTCATGACCTCCGGCCCGGTGATGATCCAGGTGCTGGAAGGCGAGAGCGCCGTCGCCAAGAACCGGGAGTTGATGGGCGCCACCGATCCCAAGAAGGCCGACGCCGGCACCATCCGCGCCGATTTCGCCGAGAGCATAGACGCCAATGCGGTGCACGGTTCCGACGCCCAGGAAACCGCCGCGGTGGAAATCGCCTATTTCTTCCCCGCCTCCCAAGTATTCTCCCGCTAGGCCAGGCCCCTTTGAATCGCGTCAATCTGCTCGATTTCGATCTGGACGGCCTCACTGGCTTTTTTAAAGGCCTGGGCGAGAAACCGTTCCGTGCCCGCCAGGTGCTGCGCTGGCTGCATCACTTCGGCGCCGATGATTTCGAGCAGATGACCGATCTGGCCAAGTCCCTGCGTGCCCGCCTGCCGGAAGTGGCCGAGATCCGGCCGCCGGAGCTGGGCCATGAGCAGCGTTCCGCTGACGGCACCCGCAAATGGCTGCTGCAGGTGGGGCCCAGGAACCGGGTCGAGACGGTGTTCATCCCCGAGGACGACAGGGGCACCCTGTGTGTCTCCACCCAGGTGGGCTGCGCCCTGGATTGCGCCTTCTGCTCCACCGGTAAGCAGGGATTCAACCGAAACCTCTCGGCGGCGGAGATCATCGGCCAGCTGTGGTGGGCCAATAAGGCACTGGGCCGGGACCCCAAAGGAGGACGCATCATCTCCAACGTGGTCCTGATGGGCATGGGTGAACCCCTGCTCAACTTCGACAACACGGTGACCGCCGTCTCCCTGATGCTGGACGACAATGCCTACGGCCTGTCCAAGCGCCGGGTGACAATATCCACCTCCGGCATCGTGCCGGCCATGGATCGGCTGCGGGAACGGATGCCGGTGGCCCTGGCCGTCTCCCTGCACGCGCCCAACGATGCGCTGCGCGACGAATTGGTGCCCATCAACCGTAAGTACCCCGTGAAGGAATTGATGGCGGCCTGTGAGCGCTATGTGCAGGATGGGCCTCGTGACTTCATCACCTTCGAGTACGTCATGCTGGCGGGCGTCAACGACACCCCGGAACATGCGGAACAATTGCTGGAACTCACCCGGGACGTGTCCTGCAAGTTCAATCTGATCCCGTTCAATCCCTTCCCGAATTCCGGCTTCAAGCGCTCGTCCGCCGAAACCGTGCGGCGCTTCGCCGGCCAGCTCATGGCCGGGGGCCGGATCGCCACCACCCGCAAGACCCGGGGCGACGACATCGACGCCGCCTGCGGCCAGCTGGCCGGCGAAGTGGAAGACAAGTCCCGCCGCGTCGTCGGTCACATGGAGTTGATGGCATGAACAAGTTTCTGCTGGTGGTCCTGCTGCTGTTGACCGGATGCGCGGCCCAGTCGACAGGGAACCCGGGGGGCGAGGGCAACAATGTGGGCTCCGATGGCCGGGCCCTCGGCGAGGCCAATTCCGGCGCCGCGGTCCATACCGAACTGGGTGCCGGCTATTTCGCCAGGGGCCAGTACGCCGTGGCCCTGGAAGAACTCCATCACGCCCTGGACATCGACGCGCATTATCCGCCGGCCTACAACGTGCTCGGCCTGGTGCATGCCGAACTGCGGGAGGATGCCCAGGCCGAGCAGCATTTCCGCCGGGCGTTGGAATTGTCCCCGCAATACTCCGAGGCCCACAACAATTTCGGTCTGTTCCTATGCCAGCGCGACCGCATCGACGAGGCTTTGAAGCATTTCGAGACGGCCCTGAGCAATCCGCTCTATGCCACGCCGGAAAGCGCCTTGGTCAATGCGGGCGCCTGCAGCCTCAAGAAGGACGATATCGCCAAGGCCGAACAATATTTCGCGCGCGCCCTGAAACGCGCTCCCGGCATGCCTTACGCAATCCTGGGCATGGCGGACGTGCATTACCGCCAGGGGCATTGGCTGGCTACCCGCAGCCTGTTACGCCAGCTGACGGATGCCTCGGTGGCGGGGGCCCAGGCCCTATGGCTGGGCGTGCGGGTCGAGCGCCAACTAGGCGACCGGGAGGCCGCAGCCAGCTACGCCGCCCAACTGAAGCGGCGATTCCCCGAGTCCATGCAGGCGCAATGGCTGGTCACCGGCCAATATGACCAACTGGGAAGCATGTTGTGAGCGAGACGGTACAACCCGGTTTCGGCGTGGTTCTCAAGGCTGCGCGCGAAGACAGGGAATTGAGCATTGCCAAGGTAGCCGACAAGCTCAAACTGACCCCGCGCCAGATCGAAGCCATCGAGGCGGAGGATCTCGCTCAGTTGCCGGGGCCGGTCTTCGTGCGCGGTTTCATCCGCAACTACGCACGCCTGCTTGATCTAGAGCCGCAACAACTGATCGCGCCGGTGGATGCCCAGGAGACAGTTTCCGAAACCATCACCGCGCCCAGCGAAGGTGTGACTTTTTCCACCAGCCGAGTCAGACGCTGGCTGCTGTTGCCGATGCTGGGCATGGTGGGTTTTATCGTTCTGGTCGCCTTGGTCTATCACTGGCTGCGTCAGGGGGAAGATGCCCTGCTGCCCCAGCTGCCGGCAACCCAGCAGACATCGGAAGTGCTCAAGCCGCTTCCGGTGCCCGTGGCGCCGGCCACCCTCGCGGCACCGGCCGTTTCCGCGCAGATGCCGGCACCCGCACCGCTCCAAACGGCCCCTGTGACTGCTCCATCGGCGCCGGAACAAGGGATGGCCTCGGCAGCTGTAAGAACATCTGTTCCCGCTACGCTAGTCCCCGCCCAAGTGCCGGCCGTACCGGCGATGCCGGCAACACCGCCGCAAATAACAGTGGCTCCACCCGCGCAGGAAATTCAGTCGTCGAGTGCGACAGCCCACAGCCTGCGCTTCGAAGCCGGGCACGATGCCTGGATCCAGGTAGTGGATGGCAAAGGCCGGCGTTTTTCCAAACTGGTCCTGGCGGGGACCATGGAGACCTTCAAGGGGGATTCCCCGTTCCGTCTGGTGGTGGGGGAAGCGGCCCAGGTGCGGCTTAGCTTCGATGGTCACAGCATCGATCTCACCCCCTTCATCGGCCAGAAAGTGGCCAGACTGACCCTGGAATGAGCCGGAACTCGATATGAATACCAGCAGCGTGATCGTGCGGCGCCCCACCAATCGGGTCATGGTGGGCCACGTGCCGGTGGGTGGCGGGGCGCCGGTGGTGGTGCAGTCCATGACCAACACCGATACCGCCGACGTGGCAGGCAGCGTGGCCCAGATTCACGCTCTCTGGCAGGCCGGTTCGGAACTGGTGCGCCTGACCGTGAACACCGAGGAAGCGGCCCGGGCCGTCCCCGCCATCCGGGAACAGCTGGATGCCCGGGGCTGCGACGTCCCCCTGATCGGCGATTTCCATTTCAACGGCCATCGCCTGATCAAGGCTGTGCCGGAATGTGCCCAGGCCCTGGCCAAGCTGCGCATCAACCCGGGCAACGTGGGTCGGGGCACGAAGAAGGACGAACAGTTCGCCACCCTGGTGGAGGCTGCTGCCCGCTACGGCAAGGCGGTGCGCATTGGCGTCAACTGGGGCAGCCTGGACCAGGAACTGCTGGCGCGCATGATGGACGACAACGCCCGGCGTCCGAAGCCACAGGAGCCGGACGAGGTCATGCGCCACGCCCTGATCGCCTCGGCGCTGGAGTCTGCCGCCCGGGCCGAGGAACTGGGTCTGGCGGCCGACCGTATCATCCTGTCGTGCAAGCTCTCCGGGGTGCAGGACCTGATCAAGGTCTACCGGGACCTGGCCGCCCGCAGCGACTACGCCCTGCATCTGGGCCTGACCGAGGCGGGCATGGGCAGCAAGGGCATCGTCGCCTCCACGGCGGCCCTGGCCATCCTGCTCCAGGAAGGCATCGGCGACACCATCCGCGTCTCCCTCACCCCCGCCCCGGACGAATCCCGCACCGTGGAGGTTCAGGTGGCCCAGGAGATACTGCAGACCCTGGGCATCCGCTCCTTCACCCCCCTGGTCACCGCCTGCCCCGGTTGCGGGCGCACCACCAGCACCGTGTTCCAGGAACTGGCCCAGAGCATCCAGACCTGGCTGCGGGCCCAGATGCCCATCTGGCGCGGCCGGTATCCCGGTGTGGAGACCATGAACGTGGCGGTGATGGGTTGCGTGGTGAACGGGCCGGGCGAATCCAAGCATGCCAACGTGGGCATCAGCCTGCCGGGCAGCAACGAGACCCCGGTGGCCCCGGTCTATGTGGACGGGGAGAAGACCGTCACCCTCAAGGGTGAGCGCATCGCCGAGGAATTCCAGGCCATCGTCGAGGCTTATGTCAAGCGCAGCTACGGCGCCAAGAAAGACCACTGACCCACCATGAGCAATGCCCTCCGCGCCGTGCGCGGCATGAACGACATCCTGCCCGCCGATGGACCCCTGTGGAGCTATTTCGAGCGCACCGTGCGCCAATGGCTGGTTGCTTATGGCTACCGGGAGATGCGTACCCCCATCTTGGAGCACACCGGTCTGTTCAAGCGCGCCATCGGCGAGGTGACCGACATCGTCGAGAAGGAGATGTACACCTTCGTCGACGAGCTGAACGGGGAATCCCTGACCCTGCGCCCGGAAGGCACCGCTTCATGCGTGCGGGCGGCCATCGAGCACAATCTGCTGTTCGACGGCGGCAAGCGGCTCTGGTACCAGGGCCCCATGTTCCGTCACGAGCGCCCCCAGAAGGGCCGCTACCGCCAGTTCCACCAGGTGGGCATCGAGGCCTTGGGTTTCGCAGGCCCGGATCTGGATCTGGAGCACCTGCTGATGACCGTCCGGCTCTGGCGGATGCTGGGTCTTGCGCAGCACATCGACCTGGAGATCAATACCCTGGGCGGTCCCGAGGCGCGGGCCCGGCACCGGGAAAAACTCGTCACCTACTTCGAGTCCCACCTGGACCGGTTGGACGAGGATGCCAGGCGCCGCCTGCACAGTAACCCGCTGCGCATCCTGGACACCAAGAACCCGGCCATGCAGGCCCTGGTGGAAGCGGCCCCCAGGCTGATGGACGAGTTGGATGAAGCCGCCTTGCAACACTTCGAGGCGGTAAAACGGGGTCTGGAAGACGCCGGCATTCCATACCGGATCAACAGCCGTCTGGTGCGAGGCCTCGACTATTACAACAATACCGTGTTCGAATGGGTTACCGATCGCCTCGGCGCCCAGGGCACGGTTTGTGCCGGCGGACGCTACGACGGCCTGGTGGCCCAGTTAGGCGGCAAGCCCGCCCCCGCCTGTGGCTTCGCCATGGGGGTGGAACGTTTGCTGGTGATGATGCAGGAGGCCGGGTTGGCGCCGGAGCCGGAGAGGCCGGACGTCTACCTGGTCAATGTCGGCGATGCGGCGGCCCGGTATGCCCTCCAGGCCGCGGAAGCCATGCGGGATGTGGGCCTGGCCGTGGTGCTCCACGGCGGTGGGGGCAGTTTCAAGTCCCAGATGAAGAAGGCCGACGCGAGCCTGGCCCGGTATGCCGTCATCATCGGCGAGGACGAGGCGGCGGCCGGTGAGGTGGCGGTCAAGCCCTTGCGCGGCGAAGGCGAACAACGCCGGGTCGCGCTGGCGAATGCGATGGAATTGTTGAAAGCTTAAGGGGAAAGAAATGGCACTGGATCTGGAAGAACAGGAACAACTCGACGAGGCGAAGGCATGGTGGAAACAACACGGCAACAAGGTGATCTGGGGTGTGACCGTGTTTCTGCTGGCGGCCGCCGGCTGGCGCGGCTGGCAGACCTGGAGCCACAATCAGGCGGCGGAGGCCTCCATGCTGTTCGACCGGGCGATCCAGGCCGCAACCATGAATGATGCCAAGACGGCCAAGGCGATCGCCGCCCAGATCATGGACAACAAGAGCCACAGCGCGTATGCCACGCCGGCCGCCTGGCTGGCCGGCAGCATCAACTACGATGCGGGCGACCTGAAGAGCGCCCGGGCCCAATACGAATATGCCCTGGATCATGCCAAGGACGACGGGGTGGCCCAGATGGCCCGCATCCGGCTGGCGGTCCTGCGCTTCGATGACAAGGATTTCCCCGGCGCACTGGCCCTGCTGGCGCAGCCCTTCGATCCCGCCTTCCAGGGCCTGGCCGCCCAGGTAAAGGGGGACGTGCTGGTGGCTCAGGGCAATACTGCGGAGGCCAAGGCCGCCTACAAGCTGGCCCTGGAAAAACTGGGCGACAAGAGCGCCCTCAAACCCTTGGTCGAGATCCGCCTGGAAGCCCTCGGAGGTTGATGTGCTGAAACGTGCCATTCCGCTGTTGCTCGCAATCACCCTATCAGGCTGTTCCTGGTTCGGCGGCTGGTTCGGCTCGGGCAGATCCGCCGTCAAGCCGGCCGAACTGACCGAGTTCAAGGCGAGCGCCACCCTGATCCGGGCCTGGGAAGCCAATGTTGGCCCCTCCGACCCCTATCTCTTTTCGCCCGGCACCGATGGCCAGGCCATGTATGCCGCCGGCCGGGAAGGCCGCATTGTCAAGCTCGACCTGGCGACCGGCCGCGAGGCCTGGCGTATCGAGGCCGGGCAGCCGCTTTCCGCTGGCGTGGGCGTGGGTGAAGGCCTGGTACTGGTAGGCACCGTCAAGGGCGACCTGCTGGCCTTCAAGACGGCCGATGGTGCGCCGGCCTGGCGGGCCAAGCTTTCCTCGGAGATCCTGGTGCCGCCGACGGCTCATGGCGGGGTGGTCGCCGCCCGGACCAACGACGGCGGGATTTCATTGCTGGAGGCGGCCACCGGCAAGGTCAGGTGGAATTACAGTCGTCGCCTACCGGTACTTACCTTGCGCGAGGAAAGCCAGATGTTGCTGACCGATACAGCCTTGTATGCCGGCCAGGCCGGCGGCAAGCTGACCGCCCTGGCCCTGAACAACGGCGCGCCCCAGTGGGAGGTGAACGTGGCCCTGCCCAAAGGGGCGACCGATCTGGAGCGCATCGCCGATGTGGCCGGCCCGTTGGCCATGGACGACCGCATGATCTGTGCCGCCGCCTATCAGGGCCGGGTGGCCTGCGTCGACCGCGTCACCGGCAACGGGATCTGGGCCCGGGACATTTCGGCTCTGCGGGGCGTGGACATGGACGACCATTCTGTATACGTGGCGGACGACCACGATGCCTTGTTCGCCTTCGACAAGGGGAGCGGCAGCAATACCTGGAAGCAGGACAAGCTGCGTGACCGCAAGCTGTCCAGCCCGGTGGCCGTGGCGGGGCGTTACGTGGCGGTGGGCGATCTGCAAGGCTATGTCCACCTGATCAACGCAGAGGACGGCGCTTTCGCCGCCCGGGCCGCCACCGACGGCAGCGCCATCAACGGCGTGATATATCCCCTCAAGTCCGGCCTGGTGGTTCAGACCTCCAAGGGCGGCATCTATGCATTCAAGATCCAGTGAAGGGGAAAGGTCCGCCGCAACGGCGCCCTTTCTCGAGTCATGATCCCCACCGTCGTTCTGGTCGGACGCCCCAATGTGGGCAAGTCCACCCTGTTCAACCGCCTCACCAAGAGCCGTGACGCCCTGGTCCACGACTTGCCCGGCCTGACCCGGGACCGGCATTTCGGCCACGGCAAGGTGGGCTCTCGGCCCTACCTGGTGGTGGATACCGGCGGCTTCGAGCCGGTGGCCGATACCGGCATCCTGGCCGAGATGGCCAAGCAGACCATGCAGGCGGTGGCGGAAGGCGACGTGGTGATCTTCCTGGTGGACGGCCGCTCAGGCATCACGCCCCAGGACAAGACCATCGCCGACAAGCTGCGCCGCAGCGGCCGCCCCGTTCTGGTGGCTGTTAACAAGACCGAAGGCATGCCCAGCGCCACGGCGGTGGCGGAGTTCCACGAACTGGGCCTGACCGAGCCGGTGGCGGTATCCAGCGCCCACGGCGAGGGGGTGCGGGAACTAATCGAACTTGCCCTGGAGCCTTTCGAGGCGGGCGAGGACGAGTCCGGGCCGGTGGATCACCCGAGGATCGCCATCGTCGGCCGGCCCAACGTGGGCAAATCCACCCTGGTGAACACCCTGGTCGGCGAGGAGCGGGTCATCGCCTTCGACCAGCCCGGCACCACGCGGGACTCCATATACGTCAACTTTGAGCGCAACGGACGCCCCTACACCCTCATCGACACCGCAGGCGTGCGGCGCAAGGGCAGGGTGGTCGAGGCCATCGAGAAATTCTCGGTGATTAAGACCCTGCAGGCCATCGAGGACGCCAACGTGGTGGTCCTGGTGCTGGACGCCCACCAGGAAGTCAGCGACCAGGACGCCCACCTGGGGGGCTTCGTGCTGGAAGCTGGTCGGGCCCTGGTGGTTGCCGTCAACAAATGGGACGGCGTAGACGCCTACCAGCGGGACCGGATCAAGCTGGAACTGGGGCGGCGCATGGAGTTCCTGTCCTTCGCCAAGTTCCACTTTATCTCCGCCCTGCACGGCAGCGGCGTGGCAGGCGTGCTGAAATCGGTGGACGAGGCCTACAAGGCCGCCATGATCAAGCTTTCCACCCCGCGCCTCACCAGGGTGTTGCAGGATGCCGTGGTCCAGCACAACCCGCCCAAGTCCGGCCTGTTCCGGCCCAAGCCCAAATACGCCCACCAGGGCGGCAGCAATCCTCCGGTGATCATCGTTCACGGCAATCATCTGGAAGGCATCTCCAACGCCTACAAGCGCTACCTGGAAAACACCTTCCATAAGGCCTTCAACCTACAGGGCACGCCTCTGAGAGTGGACTTCAAGTCCGGCCACAACCCCTTCGACGAACGCCAGGCCAAGCCGGTCACGCCGCGCCAGGAGAGGACGGCGGAGCGGCTGGAGAAGCGGCGGGGCAAGGGGCGGGGTTGAAGGGGCTGTGGGGAAGGCCGGCCTTCGACCGGGCCCCTACGTAGGTCAGAGTGGAGGCATCAGCGGTCGCCCAGCCTCATTGCGGCGGTGGTCGAAGATCGGCCATAGGAACCATTCGTTTGCAAGCGTGAAGAAAGAATCTTTTTGAAATACATGGTGCCAAACTGGCACCATGTTGATATACTGATAATGTTGCCGCAAACCAAAGATACGATCAATCGAATATTCGCGTAAGCCGACACTGACTCCAACACTGACTCCGACACTGACTCCGACACTGACTCCGACACTGACTCCGACACTGACTCCGACACTGACTCCGACACTGACTCCGACACTGAAAACGCAAATTCGATATGGCAACCAATACAGAAGAAAGAGGCCGCATCACAGCACGTGCACCTCAGCCAGTAGTAGATGAACTGGAGGAAGCAGCAGCGCTTGTTGGCGTTACAGTCAATCAATTCATCGTTCAAGCTGCAATTGAAAAAGCTCGGACGATCATAGATTCCTATACGCGTATCGAGCTAACCCGTCGTGATGCCGTCTTCATTGCTAACCTGCTGGACAACCCACCTGCGCCTAATGCTGCGCTGAAGGGGGCTGTGCAGCGATACAAGAAGGCAGTCAGAAATGGAGATTCAGATACAGTCGCTTCAAAGTCATCACGACACTGAAGCATTTTCTTGTGGTCATGTAGTGCTTGATAGTTGGTTTCGTCGCACCGCAAAACAGCATGCTCGCAAAGGGATTTCCCGTAGCTACGTTGCCGTTGATACTGGAAGACCACAACAGGTTCTCGGTTTCTATAGCCTGACTGTAGGCGAGGCTGAAACTGAAACGTTGCCTGCGGTTGTTGCTAAAACCCTTCCCCGAAAAATTCCGATTGTATTGCTCGGCCGGCTTGCCGTTGCAGTTCACGCACAAGGGCAAGGGATTGGTGGACATCTGTTGGTGGATGCTTTGCAGCGGACAGTGCGAGTGGCATCCGAAGTGGGTATTTCAGCGATTCTGGTCGATGCCAAGAACCAGAAAGCAGATGAGTTCTATCAACACTTCGGATTCCAAATTCTGCCAGATTCTCCCAATCGTCTTGTCTTGCTTCTCAAGACGGCTATTGAGCTTTTTCAGGCTGACGAATCGAACACGCGGGAAAAATAGAGCGCAAGGGCGGAAAAGCGCAGAGCCTTCTTCCGAATGAAATATGAATCATGACGCACCCCGCTCTCCAGATCGCTTGACGGTCATAACAGTATCTATGCGGGGTGCACTCTGGCCTTCATCCGTGACCCCTACGGCCAATCTGAAACCACTCCGACCTCCACACCAACTGGTCGCTTCCGGCATTTAGTCCCCCTTGTCCCCAAAACCATGCCCTATCGTTTCCCGGACACGTGTTAGGCGTTACCCTGCATTAATGCCGCCTATGTCCCGATAAAATCCCCCGCTTTGCCCGGCCGCCCTAAGCCGTGCTGCAATCCCCCGCCATCCCCCCACCTAAAAGAAGCCCCGCCATGCAGTCCGGCCCCCGCGAGATCGTCACGCCCTTCCGCCCCATCCCCCTGGACGTGCCGGAGGGGATGAAGCCCAACGAGTTTTTCAACAGCACCGAAAACCTCAACGACCTGGCCCACAACAACGGCCTGCTGCAGAACCCGGAAGGCCTGCTGCTTTACCGCAAGGCCCTGGGCCACAGCAACGAGTTCGACACCTCCATCATCTACAACACCTCCCAGAGCATTCTGGATCCCCTTGGCCGTCCGGTGCGGCGTACCCAGGTGCCGGAGGGGGTGAAGAACGTCTGGAACCGGATGAATCAGGTGATCATCGAGTACATGCTGGAACAGTACCCCGACCCGGAGCGTGCCCTGGTTCTGGCCGGCGAGGCCAGCCTGGATGCCACCTGGCCGCTGACCTCGCCGGGGGTGCCCAGCATCCGCATGCTGCACAACCACTTCATCGTCTTCGACAAGGCCCGGTTGCGCGATGCGCCCATCGCCGATGCCAGCAACCCCAACCTCACCGACGGCGGCCAGCATTCCCTATTCCAGGCCTACATGCGCGACGTGTATCGGGCCTTCTTCGACGAACTGGACCTGGAGATTTTGCGGCCGTGCCAGATGGGTTCCTGCAAGATCGCGCTGACCGGCTATCCTCAGGGCCTGCCGAGCTGGGAGGTGACCGGCGGCGCCGAGTCACTCAAGGAAATTCGGTTCTGGCGGGAGTACGACACCATCCTGATGGGTTTCATCGACTTCTACCGCACCTTCTTCGGGCAGGTGTCCACCCGCAACGCGCCTTTGCCCCGGGACATCTATTTCCCGGATCTGGTGGAGAACCGGCTGCAATTCAACAACGACCTGCTGAAGACCGCCAAGATGGTGCGGGACCGCTGCATCCACGACGCCAAGTACGCCAATTCGATCCGCTGGCAGCCGGCCTTCAAGCAGCTCATCTACCGTAACGACGTCGGCAAGTTGATCGTCACCATCAGCCAGAACTCCATTGGCAACGCCATTACCGAACTGCTGGGCGTGGTGGTCAAGCGCACGCCCGACGCCGACGCCTACGGGCAGGCCGAACCGGCGCTGATCGAGAAGCTGCAGGAGGTACGCCGTCGCCTGGTGGAGGCGGATCTGGGGGAGGGTATCGCCACGCCTTATTGGGGGGCCGGCTAGGGCGCATGGACCGTCTGTCGGTCGGATAGCTACCAGGAAAAGTATTACGGAAATCCCTAACTCCCCATGAAAAAATTGATACGGAAGGCCAATAACGGGTTGATCCACATGGAAATAGTATTTTGTCGCAAACCCTCCGTCGTATAGTGCGAACTTATTCAGCGAGGGTATGAGGCGATGGAATGGCCTTGCATGAGGCAAATGCGGAGAAAAGTTATCTAACCTGCCAAGTTGAGTTGCAGGAAACAGCGCGCTATGCCGAGCGACTCAACGCGTTGTGGAAACTCGCCACCAGGCACGGGCTGAGCGACAACGAACGTTTCCATGCCATGCTTTCTTCGGCCTGCACCGCATTGGGCATGGAACTCGCCATCCTGGGCGAGTTCGACGGCGATTATGTAGCCCGCTATGTGCACGATACCTTGGGGGTAATGCCGGAGGGGACCCATCTCGCCGCGGGCGACACCATCTGCAAGCACGTCCTCGAGGCGCGCGAGCCCCGCTATATCAACGATCTGCGCGATCATGCCGCATTCCGCGACCACCCACTGGTGACGGGGGCGGGCATGGTGGTCTATGCGGGATTGCCGATCTGGGCCGGCGAAGAAATACACGGCGTTTTGGCATTCATGAGCCGTGGCGGAACCGAAGCCGGGTTCCATGAGCCGGATATCGCCTTCATGGAACTGGTGGCGGACTGGATGGGGCTGCATCTTCAGCAGTCGCGGCAACGCAATCTACTCGAACAGTTCGCCTTGACCGATCTGCTCACGGGTATTCTCAACCGGCGCGCCGGAGAGACCCGCCTGAACGAGGAACTGGCCCGGGCGCGAAGGCATGACGAGGGGTTCGCCATCGCCATGCTGGACCTTGATCACTTCAAGCAGGTGAACGACCGATTCGGCCATGCCATCGGCGACCAGGTGCTGCAGGAAGTGGCCAATCGCCTGAAAGGCGGCCTGCGCGAGGACGATTGGGTGGCCCGCTGGGGCGGGGAGGAGTTTCTGGTGTTCCTGCGCAATGCCGACACCAGCGAGGCGGTATACGTGGTGGAGCGCCTGCTGGCCCGGGTCAGGGACGACGCGATCCAGACCAATGCAGGCGCGTTGCCGGTCACCTTGTCCGCGGGGATCGGTTTGCCGGGACGCCAGGATGTAGAAATCCACCGGACCCTGGAATTGGCCGATACCTGCCTTTATCAGGCCAAGCTCAATGGGCGCGACCGTATCGAGGTGCGCGATGCGGGGGGGGTGCTTTGGCCGGCCCAGGTCATCAAACGCGCGCTGCGCGACAAGCGGGTGCGGATGGCCGCACAACCCATCGTCGACCTGGCAACGGGGGTGGTTGTGGCCGATGAATCCCTGGCCCGGGTGATCCTGCCGGACGGTGGCTTGCTGCCAGCCGGGGAGTTCATCGAGGCCGCTGAAGGGTTGGGACTGATGCAGGAGATCGACCGCATCGTCAGCCGCATAGCCATGTCGCGGTGCGCCGGCAGCCTGGGCTCGGGAGAGGCAAGTCCGAATTTCGCCCATTTCGTGAATTTGTCGCCCCAGTTCCTGGCCCGTAGGGAGCTTGTGGAAGAGATGCTGGCCAATGCCCAGGAATTCTGCCGGACCTGCGGCGTGAAATTCGGTCCGATCAAGCCCATCGTGTTCGAGATCACGGAGCGCCAATTCCTGGCCAACCTGGACACTCTGGAGGCGGACCTTAAGCCCTTGCTGGACTTCGGTTTTCGCCTCGCCCTGGACGATTTCGGCAGCGGCTATTCCTCGTTTCTTTATTTGGCGCGCCTGCCCATCTCATTTCTCAAGATCGAGGGCTGGATGGTGGCCAACATGCGCAGGGAAAGGAAGGTTGCCGCCATCGTGGAAAGCCTGGCGGTGTTCGCCCGGCACGAAGGGATCGTCACCGTCGCCGAATGCGTCGAGGATGAGGCTACCCACCTCATGCTGCGCGACATGGGGGTGGACTTGGGCCAGGGTTGGTATTTCGGCCGACCGGAACTTGTTGAAGAACAAGGTTAATCTTTTAAGAAAAGTGGATAGAATCCCACTTCTAAACAAGATTGCCATTAAAGGAAAAAGCCATGGGCAAAGGGCAGCAACTACAAGACCCGTTTCTCAACGCGTTGCGGCAGGAGCAGGTGCAGGTATCCGTCTATCTGGTGAACGGCATCAAGCTGCAAGGCCATATCGAGAGCTTCGACCAATATGTGGTGTTGTTGAAAAACGCCATCACCCAGATGGTCTACAAGCACGCCATCTCCACGGTTGTGCCCGCCCGCCCCGTGACCATCCAGCATCCAGGCGAAGAATCCTGATCCCCCTGCATGTTTGAACGGCCCGAGCGGGGAGAGGCCGTTGTCCTGGTTTCTCTCGATTTCGGCGATCCCGACTACCGGGAGAGCCTCAGTGAACTCACCCTGCTAGCCTCCAGCGCTGGCCTGAATGTGGCAACCAAGGTGGAAGCCCGGCGTGGCAAGCCCGACGCCGCATTGTTCGTGGGTTCCGGCAAGGCGGATGAGATCGCGGAGTTGGTGCGCGCGGCCGGTGCCGGCCTAGTCATCTTCAACAACGACCTGTCGCCGGTCCAGGAACGCAACCTGGAGCGCCGCATACAATGCCGGGTGTTGGACCGGACCGCCCTGATTCTAGATATCTTCGCCCTGCGCGCCCGTAGCAACGAAGGCAAGTTACAGGTCGAGCTGGCCCAACTGCGCCACTATGCCACCCGCCTGGTGCGGGGCTGGACCCACCTGGAGCGGCAGAAGGGCGGTATCGGCATGCGTGGCGGCCCGGGCGAGACCCAGCTGGAACTGGACCGGCGCATCATCGCCAACCGCATCAAGACCATCGAGGCCAAGCTGGAAAAACTGGCCAACAGCCGGGCGATCCAGCGCCGCAGCCGGCAGCGGGGCGGGGTGCTGTCGGTGTCTCTGGTGGGCTACACCAACGCCGGCAAATCCACCCTGTTCAACGCCTTGACCCGGGCCGGCGCCTATGCCGCCGACCAGCTCTTCGCCACCCTGGACACCACCTCGCGCAAGCTGTGGCTGCCCGAGGCCGGGCAGGTCGTGATCTCCGACACGGTGGGCTTCATCACCCGTCTGCCTCACAGCCTGGTGGCCGCATTCCATGCCACCCTGGAGGAGACCGCCCATGCCGATCTGTTGCTGCATGTGGTGGACGCCGCCAGTCCCAACCGCGCGCGTCAGATCGAGGAGGTGAACAAGGTTCTGAAGGAGATCGGCGCGGATCGGGTACCGCAGTTCAACGTCATGAACAAGATCGATTTGACCGGTGCCGAGCCGCATTTGGCGCGGGATGAGTATGGTAAGATCGCGGCTGTTTGGCTCTCCGCGAGGACGGGTGTCGGAATCGAACAATTGCGCGGGGCCTTGGCCGAATTTGCGCAATCAGCACGCGTCATCCCGGAAGAGCGCCTCCTCACACCTCAATAGGGAACTTGAATTCAAATGGCCTGGAACGACCCCCAATGGGGTAACCAGAACGGCGGCAACAAAGGCAGTGGTGGCCCGCCGGATCTCGATGAACTCTGGAAGAACTTCAACCGTCGTCTGAACGGCCTATTCGGGCGCAAAGGCGGGGGTGTCGAACCGCCCTCCGGCGGCGGTCGCGAATTCTCCATTCCGGGTGGCGCGGGCCTGCTGATCGGGCTGGCCGTGGCGGTCTGGCTGGCATCCGGCTTCTACATCGTCGATGCGAGCCAGCGCGGCGTTGTCCTGCGTTTCGGCAAGTATGCCGAAACCACCCTGCCCGGCCCCCGCTGGCATCTGCCCTATCCGGTGGAGACTGTGGAGGTGGTGAACGTGGACCAGGTTCGTACGGTCGAGGTCGGCTACCACAACAACGTCAAGGCCAAGGTGCTGTCTGAGTCGCTCATGCTTACCGACGACGAGAACATCATCGACCTGCAATTTTCCGTGCAATACACCATCAAGGATCCGGTGGACTACCTGTTCGCCAACCGGGATCCGGATGCCGCGGTCAAGCAGACCGCGGAGACCTCCATGCGCGAAATCGTCGGCAAGAGCAAGATGGACTTTGTTCTCTACGAGGGCCGGGCCGAGGTGGCCGCCAAGGCCACCAAGCTGATGCAGGAGATCCTGGACCGCTACAAGACCGGCATCAACGTGAGCAAACTGAACATGCAGAACGCCCAGCCCCCCGAGCAGGTGCAGGCCGCCTTCGACGATGCCGTGAAGGCCGGCCAGGATCAGCAGCGTCTCAAGAACGAGGGCCAGGCCTACGCCAACGACGTGATTCCCAGGTCACACGGCGTGGCGGCACGTCTCATTGAGGAGGCCAATGGCTACAAGAAGCGCGTCGTCGATCAGGCCGAGGGTGACGCATCCCGCTTCAAGCAGGTGCTGGCCCAGTATTCCAAGGCACCCCAGGTCACCCGGGAGCGCATGTACCAGGATGCCATGCAGCAGATCCTGTCCAGCAGCACGAAGATACTGGTGGACGACAAGCAGGGCGGCAATCTGCTTTATCTGCCTCTGGACAAGCTTATGCAGATGACCCAGCCCGGCCAGACGACGGCTGATAGCGGGCCCAAGCAACCGGTCGAGGTGGCGCCCACCCAATCCCCCGCCAGCGATAGCCTGTTCAGGTCGAGAGATGCCTTCCGCAGCCGTGATCGGGAGGAGCGGCCATGAAGAGCCACGCCAATATCGTTATTGCCATCGTCGTCGTACTGTTACTGCTGTCCCTGTCCGTCTATACCGTGGACCAGCGTCAGGCCGCCATGGTCTTCCAGTTGGGCGAGGTGGTCCGGATCGACAAGGTGCCCGGTCTCTACCTGAAGATCCCCTTCGTCCAGAACGTGCGCTACTTTGACACCCGGGTGCTGACCATCGATACGGCCGAGCCCGAGCGTTTCATCACTTCTGAGAAGAAGAACGTCCTGGTGGACTACTACGTGAAGTGGCGCATCAGCGATGTAAAGAAGTTCTACGTCAGCTTCAATGGCGATGAGCGCCGTGCCGAAAACCGTCTGGCCCAGACGGTGAACGACGGCATGCGCGCCGAGTTCGGCAAACGCACCGTCCATGATGTGGTGTCCGGCGAGCGGGACGAGGTGATGGCCTCTCTCCAGGGCAAGGCGGATGCGGACGCGCGTCTTTACGGGGTCCAGGTGCTGGATGTGCGCATCAAGCGGGTGGACCTGCCGGCGGAGGTGAGCGAATCGGTGTATCGCCGCATGGATGCCGAGCGCAAGCGCGTGGCCAACGAACTGCGCTCCACCGGCGCCGCGGAGGCGGAAAAGATCCGCGCCGATGCCGACCGCCAGCGCGAGATCATCATCGCCGAGGCCTATCGGGAAGCCCAGGGCGTCAAGGGTGAAGGGGATGGCAAGGCGGCGGCGATCTACGGCGAGGCTTATGGCAAGAATGCCGAGTTCTATGCCTTCTACCGTAGCATGCAGTCCTACCGGGACAGCTTCAACAGCAAGAACGACGTCATGGTGCTGCAGCCCAATTCCGAATTCTTCCGCTACATGAAGTCCCCGCGCGGCGGTGGCAAGTAAGCGCCAGACGCGATGAAGGCGGCATCGGGAAATGGAAAGCGCGGCGGATAGTGGGTCTCAAGGAGATCTTCATACCCGCCCTGGCTCTGATGCTGGTGATGGAAGGGGTGCTGCCGTTTCTCGCGCCCGCCGCCTGGCGCGAGGCCTTTGCCCGCATGATCCGGTTCAGCGATGGCCAGTTGCGCTTCATGGGCTTGTTCTCGATGCTGGCCGGCCTGCTGCTGCTGCTGTTGACGCAATGATGGCCTGGTTGGGCATGGTCGCGGGGGTGTCTCCGCTCGCAGGCAAGAGATCGTATGCCGCCGGGAGTGGCCGTCGCTTCACCCGGATTGCTTAGTGAGGACTTTGTGACACCCGCCTGGCTCCTGCCCGAATATCTCGAAGACATCCTGCCGCCCCATGCCCGGATGGCCGAGGCGTTGCGGCGGCGGTTGCTGGACCTGTTCGATGCCTACGGCTACGACCTGATCTGCCCGCCCTTGGTGGAGTACCTGGATTCCCTGCTCACCGGTGCCGCCCAGGACCTGGACCTGAAGACCTTCAAGGTGGTGGACGGCCTCTCCGGCCGGATGCTCGGGGTGCGCGCCGACATGACGCCCCAGGCCGCCCGGGTGGATGCCCACCTGATCAACCGACAGGGGGTGACCCGTCTTTGCTATGCCGGCCCGGTGCTGCGCACCAAGCCCACCGGCCTACAGGGCAGCCGGGAGCCGTTCCAGATCGGCGCCGAACTGTTCGGCCATCCCGGCATCGAGGCGGACCTGGAAATCCAGGAACTGCTGCTGGCCGCCCTCGACAACGCCGGCGTCCCCAATGTTCGCCTGAGCCTGAGCCATGCCGGGTTGTACCGCGCCCTGATCCAGGGAGCGGGCCTGGATCAGGGCCTGGCCGGCGACCTGTTCGTCGCCCTGCGGCAAAAGGACGTGCCGGAAGTGGCAGCGTTGACGGAGGCTGTCGCCAACCCGTGGCGCGACGCCATTCGTCGCCTTCCCGCGCTATACGGCACCACGGACGCCCTGAGCGAGGCCCGCGCCGTCCTGCCCAATGTGGCCGCCGTGCGCCTGGCCCTGGATGAGCTGGGGCGCCTGCTGGCGGCGGGTGAGGGGGCCGGCGTGGCGGTGGATCTGTCGGATTTGCGCGGCGACGGCTATCACAACGGCGTGATGTTCGCCGCCTACGCAGGCGGACAAGCCCGCGCCGTGGCCCTGGGCGGGCGCTATGATGGCGCGGGTGAGGTGTTTGGACGCAGCCGTCCGGCCACCGGCTTTTCCCTGGATTTGCGCCAGATACTGGACTGCCTGCCGGATCCGGCGGCCGGGACGGGCATCCTCGCACCCCATGGCGAGGATGCCGGCCTGCGCGCCAAGGTCGCCGAACTCCGCCGCGCGGGGCAACGGTTGGTGGTGGAAATGCCGGGGCAGGAGGCCCACCGGGCCGAGACCGGATGCGATCGCAGGCTGGCGCCCGAGGGCGACGGTTGGAACGTGGTACCTCTTTAAACCTCGATTTCACGGATAAACGACATGAGCAAGAACGTGGTGGTGATCGGCACCCAGTGGGGTGATGAAGGCAAGGGCAAGATCGTCGACTGGTTGACTGACCGCTCCCAGGGCGTGGTGCGCTTCCAGGGCGGCCACAACGCCGGTCACACACTGGTGATCGACGGCAAGAAAACGGTGCTGCACCTGATCCCCTCCGGCATCCTGCGGGACGACGTGCGCTGCTTCATCGGCAACGGCGTGGTGGTCTCGCCCGAAGCACTGATGGAGGAAGTGGAAATGCTGGAGAAGAGCGGCATCGACGTGGCCGGCCGCCTGGTTGTCTCCGAGGCCTGTCCGCTGATCCTGCCTCATCACGTGGCCCTGGACCATGCACGGGAGGCAGCCAAGGGCGCCGGCAAGATCGGCACCACCGGCCGCGGCATCGGCCCCGCCTACGAGGACAAGATCGCCCGCCGCGCCATCCGCATGCAGGACCTGTTCCACCGGGAGCGCTTCGCCGCCAAGCTGGGGGAGGTGCTGGACTACCACAACTACGTGCTCAAGCATTACTTCAAGTGGGAGACGGTGGATTTCCACCAGACCCTGGACCAGGCCATGGAGCTGGCCGAGCGGATCAAGCCCATGGTGGGCGACGTGCCGCGCCTGCTCTACGAGGCCAACAAGCGGGGCGAGAACCTGCTGTTCGAGGGTGCCCAGGGCACCCTGCTGGACATCGACCACGGCACCTATCCGTTCGTCACCTCCAGCAACTGCACCGCCGGCGGCGCCTCCACCGGATCCGGCATGGGTCCGTCCGCAATGCATTACATCCTGGGTATCACCAAGGCCTACACCACCCGGGTCGGTTCCGGTCCCTTTCCCACCGAGCTGTTCGACGACAACGGCAAGTGGCTGGCGGAGAAGGGCCACGAGTTCGGCGCTACCACCGGCCGACCCCGGCGCTGCGGCTGGTTCGACGCCGCGGCCCTTAAACGCGCCATCCAGATTAACGGCGTGTCCGGCCTGTGCGTCACGAAGCTGGACGTGCTGGACGGCATGGACACGGTGCGCATCTGCACCGGCTATAAGCTGGAAGGCGAGGTGTGCGACATCCTGCCTGTGGGCTCCGAGATGCTGGCCGACTGCACCCCGGTCTACGAGGAATGGACTGGCTGGAAGGAGAGCACCGTAGGTGTGAAAAGCTTCGAGCAGCTGCCCGCCAACGCCCAGAGCTACCTGAACCGCATGGAAGAACTGTGCGAAGTACCGGTGGACATCATCTCCACAGGTCCAGACCGGGAAGAGACCATCGTCCGCCGCCACCCCTTCGACTGACCCCCCGGGAGGCGCTGCGGGAACGATCCGATCACCGGCCCCGATGCGCCTCCTTGTCATACTGTTCCCGCTGGCGTTGCTCGCCAGCTGTTCCCAGCCCTTCAACAGCCCTTATCCGGATGACGCACCGGGCCGTGCCGTGCTGTATTCCGCATTCAGCGATCGCCCCAAGCACCTGGATCCGGCCCGGTCCTACAGTGAAAACGAGTACGTCTACCTCGGCAACATCTACGAGCCGCCCCTTCAGTATCACTTCCTGAAACGGCCCTACCAGCTGGAACCCCAGACCACGCGGGGGATGCCCGAGGTGAGCTATTTCGATACCGCTGGCCGGCGGTTGCCGGCCGACTCGGCGCCGGACCGGATCGCCTATTCGGAATACGAGATCCGGCTGCGCCCCGGCATCCGCTACCAGCCCCATCCCTGTTTCGCCAAGGATGCCGCCGGCAATCCGCGCTACGTGCCGATCCGGACGGATGAGCTGGCCGCCATCGACCGTTTCCAGGATTTCGCCGACAAGGGCACCCGGGAATTGACCGCCGCCGATTACGTCTACCAGATCCGACGTCTCGCCAGCCCCCGGATCCAGTCCCCCATCCTGGGGCTGATGGCGGATCACATCGTGGGTTTGGGGGATCTGGCCCGGACCCTGGGCCAGGCGGCCAGGACGGTGCCGAAGGACGCCTATCTGGACCTGAACGCCTTTCCCTTCGCCGGTGCCTATGTGGTGGACCGCTACACTTACCGCATCCGCATCAAGGGCAAGTACCCCCAGTTCATGTACTGGCTGGCCATGCCCTTCTTCGCGCCGGTGCCGGAAGAGGCGGAACGCTTCTATCAGCAGCCAGGCATGGAGGAGAAGAACTTCACCCTGGACTGGCAGCCTGTGGGAAGCGGCGCCTTCTATCTGGCGGAGAACGATCCCAACCGTGTCATGCGCTTGCTGCGCAATCCCAACTACCACGACGACCATTACCCCAGCGAGGGGGACCCGGGCGACCGGGAAGCGGGCCTGCTGGCCGACGCGGGCAAGCGTCTGCCCATGGTGGACGAGGTGGTCTACACACTGGAAAAGGAGGATGTGCCCTACTGGAACAAATTTCTCCAGGGCTATTACGACGCCTCGGGGGTCAGTTCCGACAGTTTCGACCAGGCCATTCGCATCGGCGCCGACGGCCGGCCGGACCTGACTCCGGACATGCGGGAGCGGGGCATCCAGCTCTCCACGGCGGTGCGCGCCTCCAACTGGTATCTGGGCTTCAACATGCTGGATTCGGTGGTGGGCGGCTTGACGGATAAACACCGGAAACTGCGCCAGGCCCTGTCCATCGCCCTGGACTACGAGGAGTTCATTTCCATCTTCCTGAACGGCCGCGGCCTACCCGGCCAGGGGCCGCTGCCACCGGGCATCTTCGGCGAGCGGGACGGCGAGGCCGGCATCAATCCGGTGGTCTACCGCTGGGTTCGGGATGGGCATGGAGGGCATCCCCAGCGCCGTTCCCTGGCGGAGGCCAAGCACCTGCTGGCGGAGGCCGGCTATCCCGACGGGCGGGACGCCGCTACCGGCCAGCCCCTGACCCTCTATTTCGACACCATGGCCAGCGGTCCGGAAGCCAAGTCGCGACTGGATTGGTTCCGCAAGCAGTTCGCCCGGCTCAACATCCAGCTGGTGGTGCGGGC
Source organism: uncultured Pseudomonadota bacterium (assembly GCA_963713085.1). Classification (GTDB taxonomy): domain Bacteria; phylum Pseudomonadota; class Gammaproteobacteria; order Burkholderiales; family Thiobacillaceae; genus PFJX01. The sequence continues at coordinate 101,318 of CAVQKQ010000011.1, forward strand.
CACCGATTACAACCGGTTCCAAGACAAGATGTTGAAGGGCAATGCCCAGATCTTCGAGTGGGGCTGGAACGCGGACTACCCGGACCCGGAGAACTTTTTGTTCCTGCTCTACGGCCCCAACAAGAAGGTGGCGACCAATGGCGAGAACGCCGCCAATTACGAGAACCCGGAATTCGACCGCCTGTTCGAAAAGATGAAGGACATGGACAACGGTCCGACGCGCCAGGCGGTGATCGATCAGATGGTGGGGATCGTGCGGGTGGACGCCCCCTGGGTGTTCGCCTTCTACCCCAAGAGCTTCGGCCTGCGCCATGGCTGGGTCCTGAACGCCAAGCCCAACCTCATGGCCCAGAACCAGCTCAAGTACCGGCGTGTGGAGCCCGCCCTGCGCGACGCTTACCGGGCCAAATGGAACCGTCCGGTGCTCTGGCCCCTGTTCGTGACCCTTGGCGTGCTGGCAGCCGCCGTCTGGCCCGCCGTGGCCGCCTATCGCCGGCGGCAGAAGGCGACGGCCCATGCTTAACTACATTTTTCGCCGGGTGCTGTATGCCATCCCCATCCTGCTGGGGGTGAACCTGATCACCTTCTCCCTGTTCTTCCTGGTCAACACCCCCGACGACATGGCGCGCATCCAGTTGGGAGCCAAGCATGTGACGCAGGAAGCAGTGCAGCGCTGGAAGACCGAGCACGGCTACGACAAGCCCCTGTTCCTCAATCCCAAGGCCGGCGGCACCGCCCGGGTCACCGACACCCTGTTCGTGGAGAAATCCCTGAAGCTGTTCGCCTTCAAATTCGGCGCCGCGGACGACGGCCGTGACATCGCCCGGGAGATCGGCCACCGCATGGGGCCCAGCCTGTCCATCGCCCTGCCCACCTTCGTGTTGGGACTGTTCGTCTACATCAGCTTTGCCCTGCTTCTGGTGTTCTTCCGGGGGACACCCCTGGATACCGGCGGGGTGATCCTGAGCGTGGCCCTCATGTCCATTTCCGGCCTGTTCTACGTGATCGGTGGCCAGTACCTGATGGGCAAGGTCTGGCACTGGTTCCCCATCTCCGGCTTCCAGTACGGCCTGGACGGCTGGAAATTCCTGATCATGCCGGTGATCGTTGGCCTGGCCGCGGGCATCGGCGATTCCACCCGGTTCTACCGGGCTCTGTTCGTCGAGGAGATCGGCAAGGACTACGTGCGTACAGCCCGGGCCAAGGGCCTGTCCGAGCTGCGGGTGCTGTTCCGCCACGTCCTGGGCAACGCCATGATCCCCATCCTCACCGGGGTGGTGGTGGTGATCCCGCGCCTGTTCATGGGCAGCCTGATCATCGAGTCCTTCTTCGGCATTCCCGGCCTGGGCAGCTACACCATCGACGCCATCCAGGCCCAGGATTTCGCCATCGTCCGCTCCATGGTGTTCCTGGGATCCGTGCTCTACATCGTCGGCCTGGTGCTGACCGACATCTCCTACACCGTGGTGGACCCGAGGGTGCGCCTGGAATGATTTTCAAGCCCGTCCTCCTCTGGTCCGATGCCCTGGTGTTCCTGCTCCTGGCGGGGGTGGCCGCCCTGGTCTGGCTGGCCCGAAACCAGGAACACCTGCGCGATGCCTGGCGGCATATGATGGGCGGCCGCCTGGGTTCCGCCAGCGTCGTGGTCCTGGCCGTCTATCTGGCCATCGGCCTGCTGGATTCCCTGCATTACCAGGAACGCCTGTCCGATCAGCCAGGCCGGGCGGCACAGTATGGCGGCGAGGTGCTGTCCGTCCTGGATACCTTGCTCGCGTCCCTGCGGAAAGATGAGGAAAAGACCTATTCGGCCCCCTTCGCCACCCACCTCTACGTCAAGGAGAGCATGCCGGGTCCGGATGGCCGCGAAGCCCGCGACTACCCACGCCTCAAGTTCGGCGGGGCCGATCTTGCCGATCCGGAGCGGGATTTCTGGCCGGATATTTTGAAATGGAGCGGGACGGGTCTGGGCGGTGGTTTGGCAGCTGGACTGCTGCTGGTCGCGGTACTGGGGAGATTTGGTGGGCGCCGACATTCCCATCGGGCACTGTTGTCCACGGTGATGGCGATCTCCCTCCTGATCGGACTCCTGATCGCCCTGGCGCCCCATTACCACGTCCTGGGCACCGACAAGGTGGGCCAGGACGTGCTTTATCTCTCCCTCAAGAGCATCCGCACCGGTCTGCTGATCGGCACCCTCACTACCCTGGTGATGCTGCCTTTCGCCCTGGCTTTGGGGATTGCGGCGGGTTATTTCGGCGGACGGGTGGATGACCTGATCCAATACCTCTACACCACCCTCAACTCCATCCCCGGGGTCCTGCTCATCGCCGCCGCAGTCCTGGTGGTCCAGGTACAGATCGAGGCCCATGCCGAGTTGTTCGATACTGCGGCAGCCCGCAGCGACGTGCGCCTGCTGGCGCTGTGCGCCATCCTGGGACTTACCGGCTGGACCGGCCTGGCTCGTCTGTTGCGGGCAGAGGCGCTGAAGCTGAGGGAACTGGAGTTCGTCCAGGCGGCCCGGGCCTTCGGCCTTACCCACACCCGCATCCTTGTTCGCCATCTGCTGCCCAACGTCATGCACCTGGTGCTGATCAGCGTGGTCATCGATTTCTCAGGCCTGGTGCTGGCGGAGGCGGTGCTGTCCTACGTGGGGGTGGGCGTGGACCCGGCCATGAACAGCTTCGGCAACATGATCAACGGCGCGCGCCTGGAACTGGCACGGGAGCCGGTGGTGTGGTGGCAGCTGGCCGCCGCCTTCCTGTTCATGTTCGTGCTGGTCCTGGCCGCCAACCTGTTCGCCGATGCGTTGCGGGATGCCCTGGATCCGAAGCGGGGAGAACGGGCATGAAGCCCAACGGTCAGGGTCTGGAGGTCAAGGACCTGCGGGTGGAGATCGCCGCCGGCGACCGGACGCTGGTGCCGGTGGATGGGGTCTCATTCCAGATCGGCCCGAAGGAATGCGTCGCCCTGCTGGGGGAGTCCGGTTGCGGCAAGTCCATGACCGCCCTGGCCCTGATGCGACTGTTGCCGGACGCCGGGCGTGTGGCAGGCGGCGATGTATTTCTGGCGGGCGAGGATCTGTTCGCCCTGCCGGAGCAGGCCATGGGCCGGGTGCGGGGCGGCCGCCTGGCCATGATCTTCCAGGAGCCCATGACCTCCCTCAATCCGGTGATGACCGTGGCCGAGCAGATCGGTGAGGCCCTGGCCGCCCATCGCGGCCTGGCCGGCGCGGCGGCCCGCGGCGAGGCGTTCAGTCTGATGGAGGCGGTGGGCCTGCCCGGCGACCGTCTCGACGCCTATCCCTTCCAGCTTTCCGGCGGCCAGCGCCAGCGCGCGCTGATCGCCACCATGCTTGCCGGGGAGCCGGATCTACTCATCGCCGACGAACCCACCACCGCCCTGGACGTCACCATCCAGGCCCAGATCCTGCGTCTGCTCAAGGATTTGCAGCGCGAGCGTGGCATGGGGCTGCTGCTCATCACCCACGATCTGGACGTGGCCCGGGACATGGCCGACCGGATGGCGGTGATGTACGCCGGCCAGATCGTGGAATGGGCCAGCCGGGACCAGCTCTATGGCGAACCCCGCCATCCCTATACGCGGAAACTATTCGCCGTCCTGCCACGCCTGGAACGGCGGGGTGAACGTCTGGACAGCCTGCCCGGTCGGGTGCCGGCGCCGGATGCAAATATCCGGGGTTGCCGTTTTGCCGAGCGTTGCCCGGCGGTGTTCGAGCGTTGCCGGCAGGAAGTTCCGGCCTTCCATGAGGTGGCGCCGGGGCATTTCGCCCGCTGCCACTTGGCGGAGACATCTTCATCGCCCGTTGGTGAGCGAAGGGACGTGAGCGGGGGAGAAACCCAAGTCATAAAGGTGGTTCATCCTTCGCCCCCGGCTACCGGGGAGCAGGCCGGACTCCCGATCCTGGCCGTCCAGGATCTGGCCGTCCATTTCCCGATCCGCAAGGGCTTGCTCAGGCATACCGTGGGCTACACCCGGGCGGTGGATGGCGTGAGCCTGGCGGTGGCGGCGGGCGAGACCCTGGCCCTGGTGGGCGAGTCGGGCTGCGGCAAGACCACCCTGGCCCGGGCCATCCTGCGTCTGATCGAACCCACCCGCGGCACCGTGACGGTGGCCGGTGAGGCGCTGGCCGGCATGGCGGGAGAGGGCCTGCGGCGCAAGCGCGCCCAGATGCAGATCGTGTTCCAGGACCCGTTTTCCTCCCTGAACCCGCGCATGCGGGTGGGGGCGATCCTGGAAGAGGGCATGGCCGCGCTGCTGCCGGAGCTGGATGTCGCAGCACGCCGGGCACGGGCACTGGCGTTGCTGGACCAGGTGGGGCTGCCGGCGGACGCACTGGGACGCTATCCCCATGCCTTTTCCGGGGGGCAACGCCAGCGCATCGCCATCGCCCGCGCCCTGGCGGTGGAACCGAAGCTGTTGATCCTCGACGAGCCCACCAGCGCCCTGGACGTCTCGGTCCAGGCCCAGATCCTCAACCTGCTGGCGGACCTGCAGCGTGCCCAGGGGCTGGCCTACCTGTTCATCACCCACAATCTATCGGTTGTGGGTTATCTGGCCCGTCGGGTGGCGGTCATGCAAGGTGGAAGGATCGTGGAGGAGGGGGCCACGGAGGCGCTGCTGACCCAGCCCCGCGAGGCCTACACCCGCCTACTGCTGGATTCAGTGCCGGGACGGGGCATGGCCTAGCCCGGCGCGGCCACGGCTCAGCCCGCGCTCTGGGGGATGGCCAGGATCGTGCCGGGCTTCAGGCGATCAGAGTTGTCGTTGAGGCGACGCAGATCGGACAGCTTGACGTTATAGCGCTTGGCCAGTCGCGAGAGGGTGTCGCCCGCTCGCACCGTGTGGTGCACGGTATGGGTATGCAAATGCTTTTCCGCCGAAGGGGTACGCTTTTCGATGGCGGCGACCTTGGCGGCCGGCTTCACGTTGGGCACCAACAAGGTCTGGGTACGGGCGATCCTGCCCCGGTAAAGCTTGATGGGATTGTGTTCCTTGAGCCATGCCACGGTCACGCCGAATTCGGACGCGATGCGGCTGGCCAGCTCGCCCGAGCGGGCCGAATAGTTCTGCAAGCCCTTGACCGCGCCGGGCCGGTGCAGGTTGAACTGGAAGGTCTCCACCCGGTCCGCCGGCAACAGGAGTACGCCCTGGGTATCGGTGTAGATGACACGCCGCTGGAAGGCCGGGTTCAGGGCCAGGAAGTCATCCAGGTCCATCTCCGCCATGCGGGCCGCATTGCGCGCCTCCATGGGATGGTTGAGGGTGACCCGCATGAAATAGGGCTCGTTGGCGATGCTGTCCAGGGTCAGGCCGAAGCGCTCCGGATCCATCAGGATGTTGCGCACCGCGATCAGTTTCGGGACGTAATGGCGGGTTTCGGTGGGCAGCCTGATGCTGGCGTAGTCGTTGCCGTGGCTGCGGGACAGGGCCCGGGCGACGCAGCCTTCGCCGCAGTTGTAGGCGGCCAGGGCCAGTTCCCAATCGCCGAATTGCTTGTGGAGGTTGTCCAGATAGTCCAAGGCTGCCTGGGTGGCCTGGAGGATGTCGCGACGGCCGTCGTACCAAGCGTTCTGCTGCAGGCCGTAGATCCTGCCGGTGGCGGGGATGAACTGCCAGATGCCCGAAGCTTTTTGCGGAGAGAGGGCCATGGGGTTGTAGGCCGACTCGATCATGGGCAGCAGGGCGATCTCCATGGGCATGCCGCGCTTCTGCACCTCCTCGACGATGTGGTACAGGTAGGGTCTGCTGCGCTGGATGGCCCGTTCCAGATAGCTCAGATGATTGGCATACCAATCTTCGTGGACGCGGGTCAGGTCCGGATCGGAATCGGGCAGGGTAAAACCGGCGCGAATCCTGGGCCAAAGGCTGGATTCCTTGGTTGAAGACCTGTCATCCTGTACCGGTGATACCGATTCCAGTGCGTAGCTGATTTTGAGTTCCGGTGCGGCACTATCGGCGCCCAGCGCTTTATGGATGGGTCCGGCAAGGCTGGTAACACAGCAGAGAGTCGTGACGATTCTTTTCATGAGCGGGGTGTTGCCAGAGGCTTAATACCATGTTCGGAAAAGAGATTTTAATGGCCCGGGTGCCGATGACCAAGCCAAAAATATTATTGCGGAATAATTACGACTGGCGCGCGGCTTAGTGAAAATCGTTTTTCCACGACCTCAAGGCGGAAAACACTGCCAGGCCTGGGCTGAGCTTTTGGCCTGCATGTTGCGATGCCGCGACAAGCAAAGCCGGTTCCTGACTGCGCAGGAAGGGATTGGTCAGCTTTTCCTGGGCAATGGTGGTGGGCAGGGTGGGTTTTCCTGCTCGCCGCGCGGCGAGAGCTTGCTGGTGACGTGCCCGCAACCGGGCGTTTTCCGGATCCGCCTCCAGGGCGAAGGCGATATTGGCAAGGGTGTATTCATGGGCGCAATACACCAGGGTATCCCCCGGGAGCGAGGCCAGGCGTTCCAGAGAGGCGTGCATTTGTTCCGGTGATCCCTCGAACAGGCGGCCGCAGCCGCAGGAGAACAAGGTGTCGCCGCTGAACATCAGACCGTGGCCCAGGTAGCAGACATGATCCAGGGTATGCCCCGGCGTCTCCAAGACCGTAAAGGACAGGCCCAATTCCGGGAGTGCCGCCCGGTCGCCTTCCGACACCGGGTGGTCCACCCCGGGGATGCCCCCGCCGGCCGGGCCGAATACAGGCAGGTGCCAGCGGGAAAGGAGATCCGGCAGGCCGCCGATATGGTCGCCGTGGTGGTGGGTAATCAAAATACCGACCGGAATCAACTTATGGGTATTCAGCCAAGCTAGAATTGGCCCGGCTTCTCCCGGATCCACCAGAACCGCTGACCGGCCATCATGTATCGTCCAGATGTAATTGTCCCGGAAGGCGGGGACGGCTTCGACAATAGCCATGTACAACCTTTATCACAGGGTCTGATAGCACAGATTGTATGCAAGCCTGGTTCGAAAGCGACATGGGACATTACGTATTGGGCCGGGAACAGGACTGGTTCGATACGGTGTGTGCCGACCTGTTCGGCTTCAACGCCATGCAGGTGGGGGCCTGCGGCGTGGATTTCCTGCGGGTCAACCGTATGCCCTATCGTTTCTGTTGCGGTCTGGATACGGGGCAGGTTGCCTGTCTGCCGGAGCAATTGCCGATAGACGGCCAGTCCCTGGATTTGCTGGCCCTGCCCCATGTGCTGGAGTTCTCCGCCAGCCCCCACCAGGTCTTGCGGGAGGCGGAACGGGTGCTGCGGCCGGAGGGGCAGATACTGATCGCGGGCTTCAATCCCTTGAGTTTGTGGGGGATGCGGCGCCTGGTCTCGCGCGGGGAGGGTGGTTGGCCCTGGAACGGCCGATTCATCCATCTGGCGCGCCTGAAGGATTGGCTGGCCCTGCTCGACTTTGAAATCGTTGCCGGACGCATGGGGTGCTACGCGCTCCCATTCGCAAGGGGAGGTTGTCTGGGGCGCATGGATTCCCTGGAGGCGGCCGGCGATCGCTGGTGGGCGCTGGGGGGCGGGATCTACCTCATCCATGCGGTGAAGCGGGTCCACGGCATGCGCCTGATCGCGCCGAGATGGGAGGGCAATTGGCTGACGCGGCCGGCATGGGCGCCTACCCCCCGCAAGACCGCACAATGAAAACCATGGAGGAAATGAAGCTCGTCGACCTGTTCACCGATGGCGCCTGCAAAGGCAACCCGGGAGTGGGCGGGTGGGGCGCCCTGCTACGGTTCTGCGAATCCGAAAAGGCCATGTGTGGCGGCGAGGTTGCCACCACCAACAACCGCATGGAACTGCAAGCGGTGATCGAAGGGCTCAAGGCCCTCAACCGCCCCTGCCGGGTCCGGGTCCACACCGATTCCCAATATGTCCAGAAGGGCATCTCCGAATGGCTGCCCAACTGGATCCGCCGGGGCTGGAAGACAACAGGTGGGGGCGTAGTCAAGAACCAGGACCTTTGGCGTGAGCTTGCCGCGCAGGCGGGCCGCCACCAAGTGGAGTGGCATTGGGTCAAGGGCCACGCCGGGCACCCGGAGAACGAGCGGGCCGATGCCCTGGCCAACGAAGGGGTGCGCATGGCGATGAAAGGAAGGGAGTGATGCGGCAAATCGTGCTGGATACGGAAACCACGGGCCTGGACCCCGCCCTCGGGCACCGGGTGATCGAGATCGGAGCCTTGGAAATCCTAAATCGACGGGCCGCCGGCGCGACCTATCATGTCTATCTCAATCCCGAGCGGGAGATCGATGCCGGGGCCATGCAGGTCCACGGCCTCAGCAACGAATTTCTGGCCGACAAGCCGCGTTTCGCGGATATCGCCCAGGAGTTCCTGGAGTTCGTTCGGGATGCGGAACTGGTGATCCATAACGCGCCCTTCGACATCCGGTTCCTCAATACCGAATTCAACCGGCTGGGCATGGCGCCCATCACGCAATGCTGCAATGTGCTGGATACCCTGAAACTGGCCAAGGAGATCCATCCCGGCCAAAAGAACAACCTGGATGCCCTTTGCAAGCGCTATGCCGTGGACAATTCCGGCCGTGCCTTCCACGGGGCCTTGCTGGACGCCCAACTCCTGGCGGAGGTCTATCTGGCCATGACCCGTGGCCAGGAGAGCCTGGGCATCGATGTGGCTTTCCCCTCCACCAGCGGGCTGGCCGCGACCCCGGCACCCCGGGGACAGATTAGGATCGTGCGCGCCAACGCGGACGAGTCGGCGGCCCATGCCGCTTATCTGGCGGATATCGCCAAGGATGCCGGGGAGGTGATTTCATGGTGAAGCAAGGGTTTGTCGTCGCTTTGTTCCTTTCTGCCGCAGCCGGTCCGGCCGCGGGCCAGGAATTGACCGAAGCGGTATTTCTCGGCGAATTGCCCACGGTGCTGACCGCCAGCCGTATTGCCCAGCCTCTCATGGACACGCCCAACTCCACCACGGTGATCGACCGGCGGATGATCGAGGCCTCGGGCTACCATTCCCTAGCGGACCTGTTCCGTCTGGTGCCGGGGATGTTCGTGGGCTACTCGAGGGGGTGGTCACCCAGTGTTTCCCATACCTTTGCCGACGAATTTTCCAGGCGCTTGCAAGTTTTGGTGGATGGCCGTTCGGTCTACCAGGCCACGACCGGCGGGGTGGACTGGGAAAGCCTGCCCCTGGCCGTGGACGACATCGAGCGCATCGAGGTGGTCCGGGGACCCAATGCGGCGAGTTTCGGGGCCAATGCGACCACCGGCGTCATAAACATCATCACACGGCACCCTGATGACGTCGCCGGGCGGATGCTGCACCTGATCAACGGGGACCACGGCCGGCGGGAGGACTGGTTCCGCTGGGCCGGCGGCGGGGAAGGCGCGAGCCAGCGCATCACGCTGGGTCATCGCGAGGATGACGGTTTTTCTAATCTGAACGACAGCCAGCAATCGGACATGTTCAGCTACCGGGGTGATTTTGACCTGGCCAACCGCAAGGCCCTGAGCGTCCAGGCCGGCTACCTGGATGGAAGCAGGGGGCAGGGCAACCTGAGCGACGCCGCCAGCCAGCCCCACGACCAGGACGTCACCAGTTATTTCATGCAGGCAGATTACCGACAGAACCTGTCCGATGACCGGGAGTTGCTGGTCAAGGCCTACTTCAACCACCTGTTCCTGGATGAGAAGGTGCCGGTGATGTCGCTTCCGCCCGTTGTTCCCGCCGGGAGTTATTACATGCGCGACTTGTTGGGGGAGCGCTGGCATGGTGAATTCCAGGTCAATACCCAGCATGGGCAGGGCCTGCGCAGTTCCCTGGGGGGATATGTACGGCGCGACGAGGTGCGCTCCGTGTATTACTGGAATACCCCTGACACGCTGCAGGCCGATTCATGGGGGGTGTTCGGGCATGCGGAATGGCGTTTCCAGCCGCAATGGCTGTTGAATGCCGGCGCGTTCTACGAGGATTACGGCAAGGTCGGTGGCAAATTTTCGCCGCGCATGACCCTGCACTGGCAGCCTTCCCCCCATCATTCCCTGCGTCTCGGCGTGTCGAAGGCGTATCGCAATCCCGTGCTGTACGAGACCGATGCCGATACCCGGCTCAACCTGTTGGCGTCGGACGGCTCGCCGCTGCTGACCTTGCCCTTGTCGACGTCCTATATCCTGGCAAGCGGCGATCTTCAGCCTGAACGCCTGGTCAGCAGGGAGATCGGCTATCTCGGCCAATGGCCTGAGCAAGGCCTGACCCTGGATCTGCGGCTGTTCAGAGAACATCTTTCCAATTACATCAGCCTGGAGTGCACCGGGACATCCGCTTCTTGCAAAGGGATCAATCCCACCTCTCCCAGAAGCTACGTCACGCAGAGCGGTTCCGACCAGGAAGGGGTCGAGGCGCAACTCAAGTGGCAGCCCTCGCGCAATACCTTAGTGTTAGCCAACTATGCCGTATTGAGTATCGACAGCCACAATGATGAGAAGCGATATTCCCCCTCGCATATGTCTGGATTACATCTGATGCATCGATTTCCGAGGGAGGTCGATATGACATTGTCACAATATTGGGTCTCCGCCTTTGAGCCCATCGGCCTGGCCCCATTGCCCGGTTACCACAGACTGGATGCCCGCATCGCCAAAGGCTTCAAGCTGGACGGTATGCACGGTGTGGTGGCGCTGACCTGGCAGAATCTGGGCGGCAGCTACATCGAATTCGATGCGAGAAACGGCAATATCTTCGATGAACGGGCCTTCCTCTCACTGCAACTGGATTTCTGATCCCGAATCGAAGTTGTCCCTGCCTTGATCCGGATCCTGCTTTTCTCCCTCGCCTTGATACTGGCGTGGCCATGGCCAGCAAGGCCGGCCGTGGCCGACGGCCCTATCCATCTCATCCTGAGCGAGGGAGGGTCTGCCTATCTTGATCTGGCGGATGCTTTCCGGTCGGCCTACGGGCAGCACAGGGAGGTCAAAGTCTGGCAGTTGAGCGATCTCAGCGAGGATCAGATGCGGGAGATGAGCCGGGATAACCGCCTTATGGTCCCGGTCGGCATCAAGGCCACAAAATTCGTCGCGGACAATCATGACGGCCAGGCCTCGGTGCTGAGCCTGATGGTGCCCAGGACCGCCTTCGAACAGATCCAGTGGCCGGCGCGCCTGAGCCGGCGCAGCATTTCCGCGGTCTTCATCGACCAGCCTGTTGCCCGATCCCTCAGCCTGATAGATGCCGCTTTCCCGGACCGGAACCGGGTCGGCATCGTCATTTCCGAGGACAACACCAGCCTGTTGAAGACCTTGTCCCTGGAGGCGGCGCGCCGGCGCCTCAAATTGAACGTGGAAACCGTGGAACAGGATGCGGACGTGGGACCGGCCTTGCGCAAGGTGCTGGAAAGATCGGATGTGCTGCTGCTGCTGCCCGACCGGATTGCCATCAATACCGGCAATGTCCAGAACGTGCTGCTGACCACTTATCGATACCGGGTGCCGGTGGTGGGGTTTTCCAAGGGATTGGCCAAGGCCGGCGCCGTGGCGGTGGTCTACTCCTCTCCGCAACAGATTGGCCAACAAGGTGCCCAGATAGCCGCCCGCTGGAGCCCGGAAAGCGGCGTACTGGCAGCGCCGCAATATCCCACGGCCTTCCTGGTCGATTTCAATACCTACGTGGCCCGTTCCCTCGACCTGGTCCTGAGTGACGAGAACGAAATCCGGCATCGCATGGGGGCCCAGAATGAATAACCGGGGGATCCTGTCCAGGGTCATGATGCTGGCCCTGTTGCCGCTCATCCTGGTAGCAACGGGACTGTCCTGGTACTTCATCCAGGCCCGCTATGCCGAGATGGAGCGAGCCTTGGAAGATCGTGCCCAGGCCATGGCCAGCCAGTTGGGCAGAGCCTGCGAACTGGGTTTGTTCGCAGGCGATGTGGAACTGCTGGATCAGCTGGCGCGACCCATGCTGAAGCAGGGCGATGTACGGGCGGTCATGATCGCCGATCGCAACGGCAAGGTGCTGTTGACCTTGGGAGCGCCCCGGGTCAGGAATGGCAACCTTTGGTCCAGTTCCGTGCTGACCACCGCCGACGGTTCCGTGTTGCTTGTTTCATCCTCGGTGCAACAGCCGCGCCTGCCTACCGCGGAGGTGGCAATGTCCGAGCATGGCAACGAGTTGATGGGTTATGTCGCGCTGGAAATCTCGCGGACGCGGACCCAGGCCCGGCAGCAAACCATGTTGGCGACGGGACTCGCCATCACCGCCTTCGGGATAGCGCTGGCCAGCTTGCTTGCCTGGCGCCTGGGGCGCGGCATCGTGATTCCCATCGCCCGATTGACCGAGGCCGTGGGACGCATTGGCACGGGGGACCTGAATGCCCGGGTCAAGTTGGCGGCGGGCGGCGAGTTCGCCCTGCTGGAACAAGGCGTCAACCACATGGCAAGCGAACTCAAGGCTTCCTACGAAACCCTGCAGGAAAGGATCCGGGCCGCGACCACCAAGCTGGCCTGGCAAGCCAATCATGACGCGCTGACCGGCTTGCTCAACCGATTTGGTTTCGAGGAGGCCTTGAGCCAGGCCCTAGCCAGCGCGCGGATCGGCGAAGCGCGGCATTGTGTGCTCTATATCGATCTGGACCAGTTCAAGGTGGTGAACGACACCAGCGGCCACCTGGCCGGCGACGAACTGTTACGTCAACTGGCCATGCGCATGGCCCGGCAGGTGCGCGGCAGCGATGTGCTGGCGCGGCTGGGGGGCGACGAGTTCGGCGTGCTGCTGAGCCAATGCGATGTCGCCACGGGAGAGCGCCTGGGCGATAAGCTTCGCCACTTGGTGGAGGATTATCGTTTCGTCTGGCAAGGGCGCATGTACCAGGTCGGCGCCAGCATAGGCCTGGTGGAATTCGACGAGCACTGGACCGATACCGTCCAACTCATGAGCGCGGCGGATGCCGCGTGCTATGCCGCGAAGGACGCGGGACGCAACACGGTGCGCCGCTACCACCACGGGGACGAAGACGTGGCGCGGCGGCGCGGAGAAATGGAATGGGCCAGCCGCCTGGCCCGCGCCATGGAAGAGGACCAATTGCGCTTGTACTACCAGCCCATCGTGGGGCTGGGCGATGAGGGTCTGCCGCCCCATTTCGAACTGCTGCTTCGTTTGGCGAACGATGACGAACTGATTCTGCCCATGGCCTTCATACCGGCGGCGGAGCGTTTCCAGCTCATGCCCCTGCTGGATCGCTGGGTGATCGAGCATGCCCTGATCGAATGCGCGGATCATCCCGGATTGCGCGAGGCGGGGGTGGTGCTGGGCATCAACCTGTCAGGGGCCTCCCTCAGCGATGCCCATTTTCAATCCTTCATCCGGGAAACCCTTGAGGCCAATCGCGCCATGGCGCGCCACCTCTGCTTCGAAATCACCGAGACGGCGGCTGTGTCCAACCTGGATTCCGTGCTCAGGCTGATGGAGGATCTCCGTGCCCTGGGCTGCCATTTCGCGCTGGACGATTTCGGCAGCGGACTATCCTCGTTCGGCTATCTGCGCACGCTGACCGTGGACTTCCTGAAGATAGACGGCGCCTTCGTGCGGGACATGGTCAACGACCCGGTGGATGCCGCCATGGTGGAGGCCATCGTCAAGGTGGCGCGCATCATGGGGGTCAGGACCGTGGCCGAATATGTGGAAGACGAGGCGACCGCGAATGCCCTGCGGCGGTTGGGAGTGGATTATGCACAGGGCGACCTGTTCGCTACGCCGCAGCCCCTGGAGCGACTTTGTGAAAGTTTCGGCAGTACTGCGGATTTTTAGGCGCTGACCTGATAACCGCCGCCCTCGATGGCCTGGCGTATGGCGGACAGGTCCGCCTGGGCCGGGTCGTGAACCACGTCGACCCGGCCTGAAGCCAGATCCACCTGCACGCTGGCGACCCCGGGCAGGGCGGAAACGAGTCTCTTCACGCTATTCACGCAGCCCATGCAGGTCATGCCGGTGACGATCAGGTTCAATGTGTTCATGCGCTGTCTATCTTTCTCTGGGTTGTCATGAAATCGGTAACGCGACCGTCCGCCCCATACAGGCTCTGACTGGCGGCCACGTTCCGTAATACCTGCATGGCGGCCTGGGTGCGGCGCATCTGTTCTTCGAGCAACTGGCCGTTAACCTTGTTGCGGTGTTCGGCCTCGCGGGCCAGCGTTTCAAGACGATGCCAGGCGGGCGGCGGCCGCAGATCCGGGTAGGCCCGCTCTCTGAAGGCGACCAAGCCCGCGTTGACAGGTATGTTCAGAAGACCGGCCAGCGTCTGCCAATGTTCCGCCAAGCGTACGCTGTAAAGGTTACGCTGGTCGACGATCGGGGCCAGACTTTCCGAGTCGCCGCCGGACAGGGCGCGAGCCTCTTGTTCCAGGAGCTTGATGAAGTCTTCCAAGCTCCTGGCAAGCCGGTCGAGACAGTCATCCAGCGCGCTCATCGTTTGGCCTGGTGGGCGATGTTTTCCAGGGATTCCTGCACCAGCCCTTCCGCCACGGCCTCTTCGTCGACCTTGAACGTGCCGTCGGCGATGGCTTGGCGTATGGCCTCCACCTTGCCGGGGTCGGTCACCTCGATTTCAGCCAATTGGGCCTCCAGTTCTCGTATCCGCGCGGAGTTGTCCGTGAGTTGGACCTCGTCGCTCACCGTGGAGGCCGTCGACCGATCGTCCTGGCTCCTGGCCTTGCCGGATTTAACCTCCTTGCCGCGTGGGAACGCCACGCCTTTAATTGGACCGTCAATTTTCATGTTCACCTCCTGGCCGCCTGACAGGGCTGATAACGGCAGATCGGCGGACAGCTTTAGGGACGAATTTCAACTTCCCCCTCCTGATTGGCGATTCCCTGCACAATCCGGCCCGAACCGGTCTTGACCCTGACCATCTCGCCATTCTGGGCCGAGTTGAGCGCGGTGCCCTGTTGTACGACGCTGTAATTGGTACCGCTGACCAACAGCCGTACCTTGCGCCCGGCATGGATGACCTGCGGCAAAACCATCCAGTCGAGCAGGATGGGGGCGCCGGCCGGCACCGGTCGGTTGACCATGGCGCCCGGGGGGAGGGACTGCAGATAGGCGCTAGGATTGGTTACGTAATCGACTTGCGCCAAAGCCGCATCGCCGGTACCCAAGGCCAGTCTGGCGGGGAGGGGATGTCTCGCGACCAGCGCCGGCCCGGTCAACTGGATTTGATAGCCCAGATACAGGCTCCATTTGGCGGGGGCCGCGCAGCGGATCCCGATGCTGCCAGCGCCCCAGAGTCGCGCGCCCGCCGGCAGGAAATAGATGGGCGCAGGGCAGACTGGAAGTCGCAGCCGGTCGTCGATCTGGCCCATCCGAACTTTGGCGCGGGCGGTTGGCAAGCCTTCGGCAGCTTCTTGTGTCAGCCATTGTTCCGCGCCTCTTTTCAAAGCGCCCAGATCCTGGTCATTGCCGAGGGCGCTGCCGGATATGCCGGTCATGGCCAGGATCAGGCAGAAAACGGATTTAAAGGCTGAATGCGTCATGACGAATGTCTTGCCGGACATCCATGGATGAGTGGATTGAGCAAGTTTTGTTCCCCCGGTTTCACGTGCCATCATGGTACGCCCCCTGCCGGCCCTGAAAGTAGGCGACGTCGTCCGCGAAGCCATACGCTTGCCCGCGAGAATCGGGTTTTCCCGTGAGTGGATCGGCCGGCTAGCGCGTCGATTCGGGCGGAAATTGGCCGGTACCGGCAGATGCCACTGGCGGCAGATTTTGCCGCTCCCGGCCGCTCTTGCCGGCCGCTTCCCCGTCAGCGCTGCCTAGCATTCAGACTTTCCCTATTAATCAAAGGGATGGCGTTCATTATTCCATTGGCACGACAATTGCTGCTGTGACCTCGAAGCGTCTGCCGGTCCGGTGGATGTGTCGGAGTCCCAGCATGCTGAGCAAGATCGATAACGAAATCGCCTTTATTCAGTCCGCACTGGATCTGCGCGCCAAGCGGCAGGAGATCCTGGCGGCCAACCTTGCCAATGCCGATACCCCCAACTACAAGGCCCGCGACCTGGATTTTGCCACCGCGCTGAAAAGCGCCATGGGGGCCGAAAGCGGCCCCCTCAAGCTCAACCGTACCTCCCCGGGGCATCTGGATACGGCGGGGTCCCTGGGGGGGCTGTCCGCTGGCCTGAACAAATACCGTGCTGTGGTGCAGCCCAGCCTGGACGGGAACACGGTGGATATGGATGTGGAAAAAGGCCAGTTTGCCGAGAATGCCCTGCATTACCAGTTCCTGCTGGATCGGGCCAGCAATGCCTTCAAGACCATGGCCATGGCCGTGGGTCCGGACAAGTAAGCGGGGAGGGCTGAATGTCGCTGACCAATGTGTTCCAGATCGCCGCCTCTGCCCTCAGCGCCCAATCCATGCGGCTTAACGCCGTGGCCTCCAACCTGGCCAATGCGGATTCCGCTCATTCCTCCACAGGCGAGAGCTACCGGGCCAAGCAGGTTGTGTTCGAGGCCGTGCCGGTGAGCCCCAGCGCGCCCTGGGCGCAGGGGGTGCGCATGAAGGAAGTGGTCGAGGACCCATCCCCGCCCCGTCTCGTCTACGACCCCAAGAATCCTCTGGCCGACGGCAAGGGGTATGTGGCCTATCCCAACGTGGACGTGGTGGAGGAGATGGTTAACATGATCTCCGCGTCCCGTTCCTATCAGACCAACGCCGAAGTGATGGCAACCGCCAAGACCCTGCTTCAGCGCACCTTGGCCATCGCCCAAACATAAGGAGGCTTGATCCATGTCCGTAGCCGCCGTAACCGACAGCACCCAATCCGCAGCGAGTGCCGCCGCTTCCTCGACCCAGGAGCTTAGCGACCGATTCCTCAAGTTGCTGGTGACCCAGCTCAAGAACCAGGATCCCCTGAATCCCCTGGACAACGCCGAGGTCACCACCCAGTTGGCCCAGATGTCCACGGTGGAAGGGATCAACAAGCTCAATGACGGGTTATCCGGTTTCATAGCGGCCAGCCAGGCTCTCCAGGCCGGAAGCCTGGTGGGGCATTCCGTGCTGGCCCAGGGCGACGCGATCCAGTTGACCAGTTCGGGCGCCATAGGCGGAGCGGAACTGGCGTCGGCCGCGGACAGCGTCAAGGTCCAGGTCGTGAATGCATCGGGCACCATAGTCAGGACCATCGACCTCGGCCAGCAGGGCGCGGGGATGCTGCGTTTTTCATGGGATGGGCTGGACGACAAGGGCAACGCCGTGGATACCGGGACCTACAGCTTCCAGGTGAAAGCCAGCGCCGGCGGCAACAGCGTCGATGCCACCACCTACAGCCTGGGCACGGTGAGCAGCGTGACCCTCAACAGCGGCGGCCTGGAGGCGGAAGTGACCAACCTGGGCTATTTAACCCTCGACCAGATCAAACAGGTTTTTTAAGGAGAGAGAGATGGGCTTTCAGCAAGGATTGAGCGGGCTCTCCAGCGCCGCCACAAACCTGGATGTCATCGGCAACAACGTGGCCAACGCCAGCACGGTCGGCTTCAAGAGCAGCACTGCCCAGTTCGCAGACGTCTACGCCACCTCGCTCTATGGCACGGGCGGCATTCAGATCGGCATCGGCACCAAAGTGGCCGATGTAGCGCAAAACTTTACCCAGGGAACCGTCACCGTCACCAATTCGCCGCTGGATATCGCCATCAGCGGCGAGGGCTTCTTCCAGATGGTCCAGGACGGGGCCATCTCCTATACCCGAAATGGCCAGTTCAGCCTGGACAAGGACGGCTTCATCGTCAACAACGGGAGCCTGCAACTCACCGGCTGGGGATTGGATGCCTCCGGCAACATCGTCGGCGGCACGCCGATCCCCCTGCAGATTTCCCAGGCGCCCTCGCCGCCCAAGTCCACCACGGAGGCCATCCTCGCGGCGAATCTGGATTCCGGCAGCACGCTCATTCCCGCCGCCACCGCGATCAACCCATCGGATGCCACCACCTTCGATCACACCACCTCGGTGACGGTCTATGACGAAGGCGGCAACCCTCAAAGCATGGTGCTTTATTTTCAGCACAACTCGGTCAGCACCGGCGCCACGCCCACCTCCTCGTGGACCGTGGCGGGCTATGTGAATGGCACCCAGGTCGATCTCAACGGCGCCGCCGCCGGCAACAACCTGGCGATGGTGTACGACGGGGCCGGAATCCTGGACGCCGCGACAGGCATCAACGGCGCGGCTCCGGTGGCGTTCGACGTCACCATTCCGGCCAGCGTCCTGAATACCGGCGCCAATCCTCTGACCTTCAGCCTGGACATGACGGATTTCACCCAATATGGCAGCAGCTTCAGCGTTTCCACCCTGTCCCAGGACGGCTACTCTTCCGGTCGGCTGGCCAGCCTGTCCGTCGCCTCGGACGGCACCATCCAGGGCCGCTATACCAACGGCCAGAACAAGGTGCTGGGACAGATCGTCACCCAGAGCTTCCTGAACCCGAACGGTCTGCAGTCCATCGGCAACAACCAATGGGTCCAGACCGCCGACTCCGGTCCATCCATCCCGGGTGCTCCGGGGTCGGGCGTGCTGGGTACCCTGCAATCCGGCGCGGTGGAGGACTCCAACGTGGATCTGACCGCGGAACTGGTCAACATGATCGTGGCCCAGCGCATGTATCAGGCCAACGCCCAGACCATCAAGACCCAGGACCAGATCTTCCAGACCCTGGTGAACCTGCGTTGACCGCCGGGTTGATCGAGCATGAGGCCTGAACGGAGCGTTGAATGGATCGCATGATCTACATCGCCATGACGGGCGCGCGTGAGGTCACGCGCCAGCAGGCGGTTGTCAGCAACAACCTGGCCAACATTTCCACCCAGGGTTTCCGCCAGGAGCTCAACGTGTTCCGGGCCCTGCCGGTGGTCGGGGAGGGCGCCAAGACCCGGGCGTTCGTGATCGAGACCACCCCGCGCACCGACTTCACCCAGGGTGTCATCCAGAAAACCGAGCGTCCTCTTGACGTGGCGCTGCGCGGGCCGGGCTGGATCGCGGTGCAGGATGCCAGCGGCCAGGAGGCCTATACCCGCATGGGCAACCTGCAGGTCAGCCAGAACGGCATTTTGCAGACCGCCGGCGGCCTCAATGTCCAGGGCGATGGCGGCCCGCTGGCGGTGCCGCCGGACCAGGACGTCGTGATCGGCAAGGACGGCACTGTATCCACCGTGCCCATCGGCCAGGGCCTCAATGCCGTGGCCATCGCTGGCCGCATCAAGCTGGTCAATCCGCCGGAGGCCGATCTGGTGCGGGGTGAGGACGGTCTGTTCCGGGTCAGGAACGGTCAGCCGGCGGAGGCCGATGCCGGGGCGCAACTGGTGTCCGGCGCCCTGGAATCCAGCAACGTCAACCCGGCCGAGGCCCTGGTGAACATGGTGAGCCTGGCGCGCCAGTTCGAGATGCAGATGCGCAGCCTGCGTGTCGCCGAGGACAACAGCCGCAGCACCGACAAGGTGTTGAGCGCTACAGCCTGAGAGGACTGAACCATGCTTAGATCGCTGCAAATCGCCCGCACCGGCCTGGATACCCAGCAGACCCAGCTGGACGTGATCTCCAACAACCTGGCCAACGTGTCCACCACCGGGTTCAAGCGCGGCCGGGCGATTTTCGAAGACCTGCTCTACCAGGTGATCCGCCAGCCAGGGGCCCAGTCGTCCCAGCAGACCCAGTTGCCTTCCGGCTTCCAGCTGGGTGTCGGCGCCACCACCGTGGCCACCGAGCGGATTTTCACCCAGGGCGGCCTGCAGCAGACCGGCAACGCCCTGGATATCGCCATCCAGGGGCGGGGCTTCTTCCAGATCCAACTGCCCGACGGCAGCGTGGCCTATACCCGGGACGGCTCCTTCCAGGTGGACAACCAGGGCACGGTGGTCACGGCCAGCGGTTACTCCCTGCAACCCACCATGCAGATCCCCCAGGATGCCCAGGCCATCACCATCTCCAAGGACGGCGTATTTTCCGTGACCCTGCCGGGCAATCCCAGCACGGTATCCCAACTGGGCCAGATCCAGCTTGCCAACTTCATCAACCCGGCCGGTCTGCAAAGCCAGGGGGAAAACCTGTACATCGAAACCGCCGCCTCCGGCACGCCCCAGGTCAACAACCCGGGAACCAACTCGCTGGGGACGCTCAACCAGAGCTTCATCGAGACCTCCAACGTGAATGTGGCCGAGGAACTGGTGAACATGATCATCGCCCAGCGCGCCTATGAGCTGAATTCCCGCGCCATCACCACCTCGGATCAGATGCTGCAGCGTCTGACCCAGCTCTGAGGTTCGGGTAATGGCGGCGGCATGAGGAACTGAACATGGACAAGATCCTCCCACTCGCCATCGTCACCGTATTCTGCATGGCCGGCTGCAGCGCCGTGCCCGCCACTCGCATCAAGCAGCCCATGAGCGCCCGCCCGGTTCCCGCCGCTGCCGTGGCGGACAACCATGGCGCCATCTTCCAGGCGGCCACCACCCGTCCGCGGCTGGGCAACGGCATGTTCGAGGACCGGCGCGCCAGCCAGGTCGGCGACACGCTTACGGTGAACCTGGTGGAGAAGACGATCGCCTCGCGCAAATCCCAGACCACGGACGAGAAGAAGGTCAGCGGTTCCATCAGTGTCCCGTCGCCCACGATACTGGGGTATCACAACGTCCTGGGGGCCACCAGCCTGGCGCCGTCGGCGGACAACAAGCTGGAGAACACGGACAACCGCAGCAACAGCAATACCGTGTCGGGCGCCATCACCGTGACCGTGACCGAGGTGCTGCCCAACGGCAACCTGAAGGTGGCCGGCGAGAAGCAGGTCTCCATCAACAACCAGACCGAGTACATACGCCTGGCCGGTGTGGCCAACCCCCAGTTGATCACCCCCGACAACAGCATCAATTCCACCCAGCTTGCGGACGTGCAGTTCGAATCGAAGAGCACCCAGAGCATCGACAAGTCCCAGATGTACACGATGTTCGCGCGTTTCTTCCTGACCGTGCTGCCGTTCTGAGGAGCCCGACATGAAACGTCTTTGCCTTTCCCTGTTGCTGATCCTCGCCGCGCTGCCGGTCAGGGCCGAGCGCATCAAGGACATCGCCAACATCGACGGCGTCCGCGACAACCAGCTGGTGGGCTACGGCGTGGTGGTGGGTCTGGACAATACCGGCGACACCTCCGCCCTGACCTCCCAGAGCCTCTCCAACCTGATGGGCAATCTGGGCATGACCAACAATCAGAACCTGGCCACCAAGAACACCGCCTCGGTCATGGTCACGGCGGTGTTGCCGCCCTTCGTCAAGCCCGGCCAGAGCGTGGACGTGACCGTATCCGCCCTGGGCGGCTCCAAGAGCCTTCGCGGCGGTACGTTGCTGATGACCCCCCTGAAGGGCGCGGACGGCCAGATCTACGCCATGGCCCAGGGCAACCTGCTGGTGGGCGGCGCCGGCGCCTCCGCCGGCGGCTCCTCCACCCAGGTGAACCATCTCTCCGCCGGGCGCATCCCCTCGGGCGCCACGGTGGAGCGGGCGGTCGCCACCCGGCTGGGCCAGGGCGACTATATCCACGTGGAACTCAAGGAGTCCGATTTCACCACGGTCAGCCGTACCAGCGACGCCATAAACCGGAACTTCGGCCAGGGTGTCGCCGTGCCCCTCGACGGTCGGCTGATCCAGGTGAAGGCCCCGGCGGACCTGGGCCAGCGCGTGGTGTTCCTATCCCGCCTGGAGAACCTGAACCTCAACCCGGGCACCCCCACCCCCAAGGTGGTCATCAACGCACGTACCGGTTCCATCGTCATGAACCAGCTGGTGGAGGTGGAGAAATGCGCCATCGCCCACGGCAACCTGTCCGTCACCATTAACGCCGAGAACCAGGTGTCCCAACCTAACGCCCTGGCCGGCGGCCAGACCGTGGTGACCCAGCAGGCGGACGTGCAGGTGAAGAACGAGAAGGGTGAGCTGATGGTCATGCCGTCCTCCGCCTCGCTGAACGAAGTGGTGAAGGCGCTGAACGCGGTGGGCGCCACGCCCCAGGACCTGCTGGCCATCCTGCAGGCGATGAAGGCCGCCGGGGCGCTCAAGGCGGATCTGGAGGTGATCTGAGGTGATCTCCGCCGCGCCCGACACCCTCGCCATCGGCGTGGCCGATGCCCAGGCTCTGAAGGCCAAGGCCGCCAGGGGCGACAAGGCTGCCCTGGAGGGCGCGGCCCGGCAGTTTGAATCCATGATGATCGGCCAGATGCTCAAGACCATGCGGGAGACCCGCTTCAACGACGCGGACGATCCTATGACCGGCGGCGAAAGCATGAAGCTCTACCAGGAACTGCTGGACCAGCAATGGGCCGCCAAACTTTCAAGCGGCAAAGGGCTGGGCTTCGCCGCGATGCTGGTGAAGCAGCTGGAACGCATGACTGGCCAGTCCGCCCAGGCGGCCACCCCGCTTGAGGACATCCCATCACCCGCGTCATCGGCGCCGGCGATCCAGCAGGCCCCTCAGAGCGGCGCCACGGCGAAGGTATCGCCGGTTTCCACCGCCGAGCCAAGGCTTCCGACGACGAATGCTTCCACCGTCGCCACGGCCTCCGTTTCCTCCGCGGGAGACCGCAAGCAGCGGTTCCTGGAGACCATGCGTCCCTACGCGGAGCAGGCGGCGGAGGAAACCGGCCTGCCGTCCCGCTTCATCCTCGCCCATGCCGCCCTGGAGTCGGGCTGGGGCGCGCGGGAGATCAAGGATGCCAACGGACTGCCCAGCCACAACCTGTTCGGCATCAAGTCCGGAGCCCAGTGGCCCGGCCAGGTGGCGCAGACGCTCACCACCGAATACCGACAGGGCCAGGCCATGAAGCTCTCCCAGCCATTCCGCGCCTACGACGACTACGGCACGGGTTTCAAGGATTACGCCGAATTGCTGAAATCCCGCTACGGCGCAGCGGTGGGCGCGGGCCGGGACGCCGACGCGTTCGCCCGGGGACTGGTGGAGGGCGGCTACGCCACGGATCCCCGGTATGGAAACAAGTTGAAGGCCGTCATCGCCAGCGTGGCGATGGCGGGGGTATGACGGCAGAAGGCCGTAAATTTGCGCCCGAAGCCGGGCGCGGGTGCAACAGGAGGTTGCCATGTCATTGCTGAGCATCGGGGTCTCCGGGCTGAACGCAGCCCAGGCGGGGATACTGACCACCGAACACAATATCGCCAACGCCAATACCGACGGTTACCGCCGCCAGACGGTCAGCTATACCCCCTCCACCGCCACCTACACGGGGGCGGGGTATCTGGGCACTGGCGTGAGCATCGACGCGGTCCGCAGCCAGTACAGCCAGTTCCTGGACAGCGAGGTGCTGCTCAATCAGACCCAGCTTTCCAGCAGTCA
Source organism: uncultured Pseudomonadota bacterium (assembly GCA_963713085.1). GTDB lineage: Bacteria > Pseudomonadota > Gammaproteobacteria > Burkholderiales > Thiobacillaceae > PFJX01. Next base: position 124,672 of record CAVQKQ010000011.1, read on the forward strand.
GGCTTATGCGGATCAGGCCTCCCAGGTGGACGCCCTTCTCGGCAATTCGGACAGTGGTCTGTCCTCCGCCCTGGACAGCTTCTTCGCCGCCGCCAACGCAGTGGCCAACGATCCCACATCGGGTGCAGCGCGCCAGGTCCTGCTGTCCGCCGGCAACAACCTGGCCGGCCGCATCAACACGCTGTACGGCAAGCTGAGCGACTATCAGACCTCGTCCAACAAGGACATCACCGGCCTGACGACCAGCGTCAACACCCTGGCCGGACAGATCGCCGCCCTCAACGACAACATCGCCCGCAGCGAGGCCCTGAACGGCAAGACTGCCAACGACCTGCGCGACCAACGCGACAATCTGTTGTCCCAGCTCAACCAGTTGGTGAATGTCTCCACGGTGGAGCAGGGTGACGGCAGCTTCAGCGTGTTCATCGGCAGCGGCCAGGCCCTGGTGTCGGGAACCAAGGCCTTCAGCATGGGGACCACCACGGACCCCAACAACAGCGCGTTGTTGGTCCCGACCCTCAACCTCAGCGGGACATCCATCACGCTGGACGCCTCGCTCATCTCCGGCGGAAAACTGGGCGGCATCCTGGCCCAGCGCCAGCAGGTCCTGCAGCCGGCCATGGACGATCTCAACCGCATCGCCTTGGCGGTCGGCATTTCCGTCAACCAGGTGCAAGGCGCCGGCCTGGACTACAGTCTCAACCCCGGCGCCGCCTTCTTCACCGATCCCGTGGTGGGCGCGGCCGGGAATACCGGCAGCTTGAGCATAGCCCTGGGCAACGACTTGCAGCTGACCAACGCCAACTACAGCCTCAGCTTCGACGGCACGAATTACACCCTGACCTCCAACGCCGTCACCATCGCCACCGACCCCAGCCTGGCCGCACTTACCTCGGGATTGGGCTTCACTCTGAATGCCGACTTGGCGCCCGTTGCGGGAGACAGCTGGAACATCAACCTCAAGGATTACGCACGGAACATGCGGATGGTCCTGACCGATACCGGCCAGGTGGCGGCCGCCGCCGCCGGGCCCACTCCCGGGGTGGGCGACAACGCCAATGCCCTGGCCCTGGCTGCCTTGCAGACCAGCACGATCATGAACAACGGCACGGCGACCTTCGCAAACGTTTATAACCAGACGGTCAGCCGCACCGCGACGCTGGCCTCCAGCGCCGATCTGAACACCACCGCGTTCACCAGCCTGCTGAGCCAGGCCAAGAGTGCCCAAGGCTCGGTATCCGGTGTTAACCTGGACGAGGAGGCGGCCAATCTGATCCGCTTCCAGCAGGCCTATCAGGCCTCGGCCAAGGCCATCCAGGTGGCCAGCAGCCTGTTCAGCGATCTGCTGGGCGTACTTAGTTAAGGAGCCGGATCATGCGCATTGATTCCCAGACGTTCTTCGCGTCAAGCCTGGCCGCGATGCAGGACAACCAGGCCAGCATCGCCCGCCTGAACCAGCAGATCGCCAGCGGGAACAAACTTCTCGCCCCCAAGGACGATCCCTTGGCCACCCAGAAGATCATCGATCTCACCAGCCGCATCGCGTTGCGCACCCAGTATGCCGCCAACCAGGACCAGGCGGACTTTTCCCTGAATTACGAAAATACCGTGGTGGACGGCCTCGGCACCACGTTGCAACAAGCCCGCGCGTTGCTGGTGGGGATCAGCGGTTCCAGCGATCCGTCCCTGCTCACCACCAATGCCGACCAGCTCAAGACCCTGGTCAACCAGCTGCTGGGTATGGCCAACACCAGGGACGCCTCGGGCAATTACATCTTCGGCGGGTTCGCGACCACGACCCAGCCCTTCGACAATGCGGGCGGCGGAGCCGCCACCACGTATGTGGGCACACCCCAGCCCGGCGGCACACGCAACGTCGCCATCGCCGACGGACGCCAGGTCCAGGTCAACGACAATTTGGACACGGTGTTTCAGAGCGGCGTGGCCGGCAGCGACCTGCTCCAGCAACTGGGCCAGGCCGCGACCGACCTGGCCGGCGGCACCATCACCCAGGCGGACATCAATGCCTATGTGGCGGTGATCGACAGCGCCCAGGGCAAGCTGGACCACATCCAATACCGCATCGCCGGCGCCCAAACCGAGATTGCGGATGTTCGCGCCACCAGCAATGCCCTGATGCTGCAGGAAAAGAACGCCCTGGGGGATCTCCAGCAGGTGGATCAGGCCGCCGCCATCGTCGAACTGCAAACCCGGCTGACCACGCTGCAGGCGGCCCAGCAGTCCTACGCAAAGACCGCCAACCTATCCCTGTTCAACTACCTCAGCTGACGCGGGGACAGGCGTGGTCAGCCCCGCTGGGCGAATCGGCCGGCCGAAATAGAAGCCTTGGGCGTGGGAGAAGCCCAGCCCGATCACCCTGTCCAGCAGGGATCGGGTTTCGATCCCCTCGGCCACCAGTTCGTAGCCGGCGGTGATGACCATGCGGGCGATCTCTTCGATCACCAGTTTTTGCCTGCGGTCTCCGTTCTCCAGCAGGCGCACCATGCTGATGTCGAATTTGACCAGGTCGACGGGCATGGAGGACAGGTAGCGCAGAGAGGAATAGCCGCTTCCGAAATCGTCCAGGGCGACCAGGGCGCCGGCCGTCCGCAGCCGCTCGATATTGCTGGTCGCGGTTTCCATCTGGGAGATCAGGGCGGTTTCGGTGATCTCCACCACGATCTTCCGGCCCCTTTCGGCCTCCAGCAGGGCGACCATCGCATCCACCACCTTGGCGTTGACGATGCCGGGCGCCGTGATGTTGATGGAAACCCCCTGACCCGGTGCCAGGATGCCCAGGTCGATGTCCCGGTTGATGGCGCGGATGATGGCCAGGTCGAATTCCGCATCCAGGTTTCGGTCCTGGACGATGGGGAAGATGGCGTCGGGCATGATCAGCGCGCCGTCGAAGCGGATGCGGGTCAGGGCCTCGGAATATTCCACCTGCATCATGGGCAGCCGTATCACCGCCTGATAGGCGATCTCGATCAGCCCCGGGTCCTGGATGGCCTGGAATACCGCGTTGATCTCCCGATTCGCCACCAGGGCTTCCGTGCTGCCCATCGCCGCCGAGTAGAAGACGATCTTCTGGCCGCCGGGACGCTTGGCGCTGTACATGGCAAGATCGGCGCGTTTCTGCAGTTCGTTCAGGGAGAGCTTTTCGCCTCTGCCGACCGCGATGCCGATGCTGATGGTGACGGGCTCGCTCAGGCCGTACTGGCGGAAGTTGTGGGCCAGGATATGTTCCAGGCAGCGCTCGGCGATGGTTTCGGTATGTCCTTGTTCGGAATTGGTCAGGATGGCACAGAATTCGTCGCCACCGATGCGATAGAGCCGGTCATTCGTCCTCAGTGCCGATTCCAGGCACTGGGCAATGGACCTGATCACGGCATCGCCCACGTTGTGGCCATAGCTGTCGTTGATGGCCTTGAAGTGGTCGCAGTCGAACAGGAACAGGGCGACGTTTTCCAGACGCCGGTCATGCTCCAGATGGCGCCAGTCCTCATCGAAGGCGCGCCGGTTGAACACGCCGGTCAGGGCGTCTTGGCGGGCCTGGCCGTGAAAATCCTTACTGCTTTTCTCCAGGTCCCGGTGCAGTCCCGCTAGGCGGGATTGGTAGTCGTTGAAGGAATTGCGCAGGTTCTCCAGTTCCAGCACGGGCAACGACATGGCCTTCGGACTGGGCCCCTGGATGGCGATGTCGTGTTCCCGCAGCGCGTCGATATCCCGGGACAATCCGCGCAACGGGCGCACCAGCAGTCGATGCGACAGCCAGGCAGCGAACAACAGGGTGCCCAGCATCGCCACGGCGAGCCGGACCATGGTGCTTTCCAGAAGCTGCCTGAATGCAGTCAGTTCCGGATTGGGCCGGGCCGTGACCGTGATGTGTTCCATGGCTTGGTCCACGCCGATGCTGCCATGGAGAGGTAGGTCCAGTTTCAGGGACGAGAGGTCCGCGTAGCGGTAGGCCCGCGTCAGCTTGAGTTCGCCCAACAGGTCGAATTTGATGCCCAGGTATCCCAGCAGGATCTTGCCCTCGGGGTCCGCGTGGACCGGCATGAAGTAATACAGATGTTCATGGTCATGGCGCTGATCACGGAACAGGACGGCCTTGGGCGCCGTGCCGGTCATCCGCGTCGGCATGGGGTCCGGGCTATTGGCGTCGAGCAGGATCTTCCCCGACTTGTCATACAGCGCCACGGTATCGGCGCTGTTCGGCAACAGCCCCACGTTGCGCACGCGGTTATCGCGCCATAGGGTGTAGTACTCGGGAAAGATCAGTTGCTGCTTGGTCTCGTCCCATTGGGCCAGGTCTTCGCCGACCCCGCGCATCCGCTCGACGACGGCCTGTAGAGACTCGGCCATTTCCTGGCGGGCGGCTTGGTTTTCATGGGTATGAAGGGCCTGGGTGGTGCGGCCGATCTCCTCCCAAAAGTACGTCGCCAAACCCAATACCAGCAGACTTGCGAGAACGAGAAAATAGAGGGCGATGCGCCCGATGCTGAGTGCTTTCACGGTCGGTGGTTATTGATTTCCGAGAGGAATTGGTCGGTCAGGTCGAATTCATACTGGCCGTCCATGAAATGGTTGGCGCCTTCGATGATGATGACCTTGGCCTTGGTACTCTTGAGTTTTTCGATCCAGCCCGCGCCTAGGCGGTCATCCTTGCTGCCCATGATGAAGGTGATGGGCACGCGGGTCTTATTGATGGCGGCCAGGATCCTGTCCGGGCTCCATTCCAGGTAGCTGAGAATGCTCTCGGGGGTGGAAAGGAAGTTGTGGCAGAAGGAAAACGGGTGCATTTCTAGGCCATGTTTGCCTGCACGGAGCTTGATGCGGATCTGCCGGATCAAGCCGGCCCGGGTACTCTCCCCACCCTTGAGTTCCCCTTCGACGATGCTGACGCCGATGAACTTCCGGACCGCGCGGTCCGGGTAGCTTGAAAGATAAGCCAGCGTCTCGACGCTGCCGAAGCTGTGGCTGGCCATGATGATGGATTTGTGGTCATTCGCCTTTAGCCACTTGACCCAGGCGTCCAATTCCTGCACCGCCGCGCCGACGGTATGGCGATGGGTCGCCTCGCAGGCCAGACTCTGGCTGCGATACGTGACGTCAAGGGTCAGGGTGGGCGCCAGCACCGTGTAGCCTTCGTCCGCCAAGGCCTCGGTCAGGCGGTGGATGGTGGGTGCGTCGCGGGTCTGGAGAAACCCGTGCAGCAGCAGCACCGCGGGTTTGTCGGGCCGGCCCTCGCGGTATTCGGCCTGGGCGACCAGTGTTGACGGTAGGGTCATGTTGACGGTTTCGGCCCGGGGTGTCCCGGTCACCAGCACGGAAATCATGAGCCCGAACATAAGCGGCAATCTGATCAACGTCTTCTCCTCACTTGCGGACAAGCAGCTAAACTCGTCAGATGCAACTGGATGAATGCTTCGCCGATTCGGGTTCTATGGCCCGATGCGTTCCCCATTATCGGCAACGCCCCCAACAACTTGAGATGGCCCGCGCCGTGGCCGCTGCCCTGGAGAACCGCGCCCGCCTGGTCCTGGAGGCCGGCACCGGCACCGGCAAGACCCTGGCCTACCTGATCCCCGCCATGTCGTTTGGCGGCAAGGTCATCATCTCCACCGGCACCAAGACCCTCCAGGACCAACTCTTCCACCGCGACATCCCCGCCGTGCGCCAGGCCCTGGGCCGGCCGGTGACCGTCGCGCTGCTCAAGGGGCGCGCCAATTACGTCTGCCACTACCATCTGGAGCGGGCCCTGGCGGACGGCCGCTTCAAGAGCCGGGACGAGGCCCTCCACCTGCATACCATCGCCCGATTCTCGGCCATCACCGATACCGGCGACCGCATGGCCTGCAACGAGGTGCCGGAGGACGCGCCGGCCTGGATCTGGGCCACCTCCACCCGGGACAATTGCCTGGGCGGCGACTGTCCCCACCACAAGGACTGCTTCGTGCTGAAGGCGCGCAAGAAGGCTTTGGAGGCCGACCTGGTGGTGGTCAACCACCATCTGTTCTTCGCCGACGTGTGGCTCAAGGACGAGGGCGCCGGGGAATTGCTGCCCGCCTGCAACGCCGTGATCTTCGACGAGGCCCATCAGCTTCCCGCCACCGCCAGCCTGTTCTTCGGCAAGACGGTGACCACCGGCATGCTGGTGGACCTGAGCCGCGACGTGCGGATGGAGGCGGCCCTCACCACGCCGGATTTCCCCGACCTTCCCCAGGGCGCAGGGGACCTGGAGACCGCCGCCCGGGAAACGCGCCTGGCCCTGGGCCTGGCCCAGGCCAGGCTGCCGGCGGCCCGTGCCTTGGAGCGCCAGGAATTCCGGACCGCACTGGACGGCCTCACCACCCGGCTCGCCCGTCTGGAGGCCCTGCTGGAGAGCCAGGCCGAGCGCTCGGAAGAACTGGCCCGGCTCCACGCACGCTGCCACGAGGCCGCCGCCATCCTGGAGCAATGGCTTGCGCCCATGGCGGAGGAGGGCGTGGTGCGCTGGCTGGAGGCCGCCACCCACTCCGTGCTGTTCCACGCCACGCCCCTCAACGCCGGGGAATTGTTCGCGCGCCAGATCGAGGACGATCCCCGGGCCTGGATATTCACTTCCGCCACCCTCTCGGTGCGGGGAGACTTCAGCCATTACCTGCACGAGATCGGCCTGGCCCAGATCGAGACCGATAGCGCAACCGAAACCACAACCGAAACCGCGACCTGGGACAGCCCCTTCGATTACCCCAACCAGGCCTTGCTCTATGTGCCCGAGGCCATGCCGGACCCCAACTCGCCGGCTTATACCGAGGCGGTGGTGGCGGCGGCCTGGCCCCTGATCCAGGCCAGCGGCGGCCGCGCCTTCCTGCTGTTCACCAGCCTGCGCGCCATGAACGAGGCCCACCGCCTGCTGCAGGCGCGCATGGCCGGTTCCGGCCTGGACTACCCCATGCTGCTGCAAGGCGAGAAGAGCCGCAGCGAGCTGCTGGACGAGTTCCGCCGCCACGGCAACGCGGTGCTCCTGGGCAGCCAGAGCTTCTGGGAGGGGGTGGATGTGGCGGGGGATGCCCTGTCCCTGGTGGTGATCGACCGCCTGCCGTTCCAGCCGCCGGACGATCCGGTTCTGGCGGCGCGGGTGGATGCCCTGAAGCGGGCGGGCAAGAATCCCTTCTTCGACTACCAGCTGCCCCATGCCGTGATCAGCCTGAAGCAGGGGGCGGGACGTCTGATCCGGCGCGAGACCGACCGGGGCGTGCTGATGATCTGCGACCCGCGCCTGGTGGACAAACCCTACGGCCGGCGCATCTGGCAGGCCCTGCCGCCCATGCGGCGCACCCGCAAACGGGACGAGGCCGTTGCGTTCTTCGGCTGATCCGCCGCCGCGACGGCCTGGCGCCTAGAATGAAAGCATCGCGGGAAAAGGGGGCATCATGTTGATGAGGAGCCGAAGCCGCACCAGCCGGGTCCTGGCTATGCGCCGTTTTTCCCTTGTCTGTCTGCTGTTGGCCCTGACGGGATCGGCCTGGGCGGACAGCCAGTTCCGGATGATCCTGCAGACCTCCCAGCTGGCCGGATTCCAGCACTACGCGGGAGGCGCCCTGTTTCCGCTGATGTCGATCGGCGATCCCGTCCGTCTCCGCCGGGATCCCGCCAATCCCTACGATCCCAGGGCGGTGCGGGTGGAGTGGTTCGGCAGCCAGATCGGCTATGCGCCGCGCGCGGACAACATGGATCTGGCCCGGCTCATGGACAGGGGTGTGAAGGTGGAGGGACGCATCCTGCACCTTCAGAAGGCCCGGGACCCCTGGAAGCGGGTGTTGCTGGAGCTGTACGTGCTGCCGCCGTGAAGCAACGCGCTTGATTAATCCCGTAAAATCCACCCCAACATCCGCCTGCCGAGACATCTTGAAATTCATCGCCTTCGACGCCGCCACCGAATGGTGCACCGTTGCGCTTTACCAGGAAGGCGCCGTCACCCACCGCCGGGTACATGCCGGCCAAAAACATTCCGAGCTGCTGGTGCCCATGGTCATGGACCTGCTGGCCGGAGCGGGCCTGGGGTTGCGGCAACTGGACGGCCTGGCCTACGGCATGGGCCCGGGTTCCTTCACCGGCCTGCGCATCGCCTGCGGCGTGGCCCAGGGCCTGGCCCTGGGAGCGGATCTGCCGGTGCTGGGGGTTTCCACCCTGGAAACCCTTGCTGAGGAGAGCGGCGCGGCGCGGGTGGTGGCCTGCCTGGATGCCCGGATGAACGAGGTCTATGCCGCGATCTACCAGCGCGATGGCCAGGATTGGCGATGCCTGTCGGGGCCGGTGGTCTGTCCGCCCGAGGCGGCACCACTGCCGCCGGCAGGAGACTTCATCGGCGTGGGTTCGGGATTCGCGGCCTATCCGGCCCTGTCCGCGCGCCTGTCGACCGGCCTGTCCCGTTGGGACGGCGAGGTCATCCCCCATGCCCGGGCCATGGCCCGGTTGGCCGCTCCTCGTTTCGCCCGGGGCGAGGGCCTGACCCCGGAGGCTGCGGAACCCGTCTATGTCCGCGATAAAGTGGCCCTGAAGATCTGCGAGCGCTGAGGGGAAGATGAGCGCCGTCATCAAACCCCTGGAAATGCAGTTCCGCCCCATGGCGGCGGTCGACCTGGAACAACTGATCCGCATCGAGCGGGCCGCCTATCCCTACCCCTGGACCCTGGGTAATTTCCGCGACTGCCTGGATTCCGGCTATGGTTGCTGGATCGGGGAAATCGACGGCACGCTGGCCGGTTACTGGGTGATGATGACGGTGCTGGGAGAGGGCCACATCCTTAATTGCTGCGTCGCTCCCGACTGGCAGGGCCGGGGCTTCGGCCACCAGCTGATGGAACACCTGCTGGACATCGCCCGCGGCTATGTCACCGAGTGCCTCTATCTGGAGGTGCGGCCATCCAACACCCCCGCCGTGAAGCTTTATCAGCACCTCGGATTCGAGGGGATCGCTCTGCGCCGGGGCTATTACCCGGCGGACAACGGCCGGGAGGATGCCTTGATCATGCGGTTGTGCCTGTGATCGCTTCCCGGGAGCAACGCCTGAAGGAACTGGGCCTCTGGCCGGTCTGGCGCCTGCGCCCCGCAGCGCCCAGCGGTGATTCCGAAACCGGCGAAGCCCGGTCGCCGGTGGTTGCCGCCCCAGCCGAGCAGGCGGACCAGACTATCACCGGCATGGACTGGGACGCCCTGGAAGCGGCGGTGCGCGGCTGTACCAGGTGCGACCTGCACAAGACCCGCACCCAGGGGGTGCCGGGGGTGGGGGACATCCACGCCGAATGGCTGATCGTGGGGGAGGCGCCCGGCGCCGACGAGGACCGCCAGGGCGAGCCCTTCGTCGGCCAGGCCGGAAAGCTGCTGGACGCCATGCTGGCGGGGCTGGGCCTGAAGCGCGGCAGTAATGTCTACATCGCCAACGTGCTCAAATCCCGTCCCCCCGGCAACCGTGACCCGAAGCCGGAGGAGGTGGCCGCCTGCCTGCCCTACCTGGAGCGCCAGATCGACCTGATCCGGCCCAAACTGATCCTGGCCCTGGGCCGGTTCGCCGCCCAGAGCCTGCTGCTCACCGACACCCCCATCGGCCGCCTGCGGGGCCACGTCCACGCGTATCGCGGCGTGCCCCTGGTGGTGACCTACCACCCCGCCTACCTGCTGCGCAACGGCGCGGACAAGGCCAAGGCCTGGGAAGACCTGGTGCTGGCCAGGCAGACCCTGGCCGGCTTGCAAAACCCGCCGGCCGCCTAGATATTCACCCTGTCCATTTTCCGGAGACCGCCATGCGCACCATCCTGATCGCCGCCGTAATCCTCTGGTCCGCCCTGGGCCTGTCGGGCTGCGGCTACAACACCCTGCAGTCCCAGGACGAGGCCGTCAAGGCGGGCTGGTCCGAGGTGCTCAACCAGTACCAGCGCCGGGCCGACCTGGTGCCCAACCTGGTGAATACGGTGAAGGGCTACGCCGCACACGAGGCCAAGGTGCTCACCGAGGTGACCGCCGCCCGCGCCCGGGTGGGCCAGATCGCCGCCACGCCGGAACTGATCAACGACCCCGCCGCCCTGCAGAAATTCCAGGCCGCCCAGGGCGAACTCTCCGGCGCCTTGAGCCGCCTGCTGGTGGTGTCGGAAAACTATCCGCAACTCAAGGCCGATGCCGGTTTCCGGGACCTCCAGGCCCAGTTGGAAGGCACCGAGAACCGCATCACCGTGGCCCGCAACCGCTACATCAAGGCGGTGCAGGATTACAACGTGACGGTGCGCTCCTTCCCCAGCAACCTCACCGCCATGATGTTCGGCCACAAGCCCAAGGCCAACTTCACGGTGGAGAACGAGAAGGCCATCTCGGCGCCGCCCAAGGTGGATTTCGGCGGCGGGGACAGCGCACCGGCGGCAAGTTATTGAGGCTGGACCGGCAAGCCGGCACGGAAGCAGAATTGTCACCAGTAGCCTGCGAGCGTTCCACTAAGTAAGCCTTGAAGGTTCGGAGAATCAGGTGGTTTCTGCCTTTGAGAAGCTATCAAGGAGGTGAAATGCGGCCGGAGACAATGCGATTGTCAGGCATCACCAAAAACTAGAAGAAGCGACTACTTATAGATTCGAGAGTCGTCCGATGGTTGAGTCACAGAAGTGCTGCGCGCGTCGAACGCGCGCTTGAGATTAGGGAGTAACGATGGCAAGCGTGTTCTTCTCATACAGCCACAAGGACGAGGCGTTACGCGACCAGCTTGAAGCGCACTTGGCACTGCTGAAGAACCAGGGTTTGATTGACGCGTGGTACGACCGACGCATCATCGCAGGTGACGATGTCGATGACGCCATATTTAGTAATCTAGAGACTGCGGACATCATCTTGCTTCTCGTGAGTTCGGACTTTATCAGCTCGCCTTATTGCTACTCGCGAGAGATGACGAGAGCCATGGAGCGCCATAACGCAGGCGAGGCACGCGTCATCCCCGTCATCTTGCGGCATTGCGAGTGGAAAAGCGCTCCTTTTGGCAAGCTGACAGCTGCGCCTCGAGACGGCAAACCCATCATGGCCTGGCCCGATCGCGATGAAGCACTTACTGATGTTGCCAAGCAGGTGCGCCGCGCGGTTGAGGCTGTTGGCATCAACGCTATATCCAAACCGATTGCTCGCACGTCTGTGGCAGCTACTGCCCTATCGGAGGAATTCGCTCTGAAAACAGCATCATTACCGCGTTCGAGTAACCTGCGACTGAAAAAGGAGTTCACTGAGAAGGACAGTGACGATTTCCTACGCTCGACCTTTGAATTTGTGTGCAAGTTCTTCGAGGGGTCGGTCAATGCCATAGGTGAACGCAATCCTGACGTGAAGGGCACATTTGACCGCATCGACACGCGTCGGATGGCGGCAATCATGTACCGCAATGGCAAGAAGATTGCCGAGTGCTCAGTGCGGTTCGAAGGGCTGGGACGCATTAGTGGTATTGCCTTTTCGTATGACGCGTCAGCCGCTCACGGGTCGTATAACGAGATGCTGAGTGTTGAGAAGAGTGACCAGTATCTCTACTTCAAATCAATGGGAATGGCCTGGAATAGCAGCCGCGACAAACATCTGTCGCAGGAGGGTGTGGCTGAGTTTCTGTGGGAGTTATTCATAAAACGCGCACAGATCTAAGAGATTTGGGCTTCGTCGGAGGTTCTTAATAATGACTGTAGCTGACAACTTGTTGGACGAGGCGTTAGAGCGGACCTTCGAGCGCAAGCGCGTGAATTTCGTCGCGGACTACGAGTTTGGAGAAATACCCGCGTTGATATGGCAGTGCATGCCAGCGAAGCCACTAGTGGTTGATATTATTAATGAGCCACTTCGCGATGTACTACAGGCAGGGGCTGCGGCCATATCAGACCCGGGTTGGTGGTACGCGTTCAAGTCAGGGCGACGACCTTCGCTTGTATTCGATGGGCTAGCATCATCGACCGCAGCTGATGCTAGCGGCTGGGCAACTGAGGTTCACGCAGATGGTCACTTCCAGGCGGGAATCTGGACTTTCCCGAAGGTGTCGTTAAACACCGAAACGCGCAGCTCAGCTATTGCCACCTTCTACACGGACGCGTTTCGAGACTTCGGGTTCGTCGCGAGCAAAATTTATCAGGCTGCACTGTACACAGGGGGTGCATTCGTCACATGCACGATGCTGCACTCGAACCAACTTCCACTCATTGGAGGACATGATTACATTCTTGCACCAGCAGTGAACCGCGGTGAGCTCCGCTGGCCGGTCCTGACTGTTGATGGCACGGGACACATCTCGACCGCTTGTACGGCGATGGCAGCGCAGTTCATGCGTGCTTATGGCAGGGCCGACCCAAATAGATAGCGCATGGTTGTCGCAAGAAATGAAGTTCCTTTGGCTATATGGCTACTATGACTATCAGTCAGAGTCGGAATGGATTGTATCCAGCCGTTCCGGTCGTCTCGACAGATTCGCCTCTGGCGACATCCACCTCGGAAAGAGCATTGCCCAGTTTCCTGCAAAGAAGCATATCGTTCGCGCCTTTTGCAGCATCCTGCCCAGTCCCCATGACTGACGCATTGCCGAGACGAAGCGGACCCCAACTAGGTTGTATTGCTGCCGGAAGGGCCGGGTTCTAAGCTTCGGTCACGCTCCCAGGTCGCGCCAATTGTTCTCAGGGTCTACAGGCCAAGACCCCCCGACTTCGCGCTTCAGCCTGGACCAAGCCGCCCGTTTCCGAACCCGAAAGGAGTCAAGATGCAGACCTTCGACCTCGATGAGTGCGCCCAATTTCTGAAAATCAGCAGTCCTGCCGTGTTCGAAATGGCCATGAGGGGCGAATTGCCCGGCGCCAGGATCGGCCGGTCGTGGGTTTTTCTGGAAGCAGACCTGGTGGAGTATGTGCGCATCCAGGTACGTAGCCAACGGCGCCAGCGACAGGCCGGCCTGCAAGGGAAACAGCGGGAAGAGGAGCCTGGCTTGGAGGATCAGGACAACCTGGCCAGATTACCGACCGTGATCCACAGCAGACGTGGCCGAGGCGACATCGCACCCGACCGGGCAATTAGTGACAGGCGGTTCGGGGTTGCCTAGCTGCGCCGGTCCCGGGAACAGGCAGGCAACCGGCCATGCCCCGCCTTCCGCCGCGCTCAAGCCGGATCACAGATCGCCGTTGGCCCCCGCCCGCATGATCTGGTCCATCTTGTCGCGAATCTCCATGGCGCCCTTTGCCAGTTCCGGGGTGATGCCCATCTGGTTTTCGTAGCCTTTGATCCAGTCCAGGTTCCAGTCCAGCATCACCACCCAGATGTTCTTGTCGCTGTCTTCCATGACCGCGATCCGGCAGGGCAGGAAGGCGACGAACTCGGGGCTGATCCGCAGCAGGTCGCGGCCCACCTTGATGTCGCAGTAGCTGTGCACCTCGACACGGGGCGCGTCGTTGTCCCCCAGCACCGCCTTGAAGTCCTTCCACATCAGGTTTTCGCCCACGTGCTTGAAGTTGAGCTGGTTGGCGCGCAGGTTCATGGAATCCAGCACGTCGTTGAAGCTCAGTCCCGGCTTGGCCTTGTACTTCACGACGAACCAGTTCATGGCGTCCGGCATGGTCATGTGCATTAAGTTGGCCATGAGCGGCATGGCCATCTGCATTATCTGTTTCTTGACCTCCGGGGGCACGGATGGATGCATCGTGTAGGGCTTCGCCGGCCCCGGCGGGGCCTGGGGTGTAATCAGGACAAAGGGGTTGAAGCCGAAGGTGGGCGGCGGCGCGAATTGCAGGAAGGGATTGGCCCCGGCTTGCGCCGGCATCACCATGACCGGCGGGGCGCTGGGGACATACGGCGCGGCTTGCTGGCCGTGGGCGGGTAGGGCGGCGGCCAGGGCCAGGCCGGCGACGAGTCGCTTCGATGCATTCATGTTGGTTCCGTATTGAGGTTGTGGACGATGCCGGCCCCGGCCCGGGGAATCCCCGGGGGGGCCGGGACCTGCGTCAGGCCAGCAGCTGATCCAGCACGTAGGGCAGGATGCCGCCCGCCTGGAAATAGTCGATCTCGATGGGGGTATCCAGGCGCAGCCTGAGATCCACATTCTGGCTGCTGCCGTCTTTCCGCCTGATAACCAGGGTCAGGTCCTGCTGCGGCGTGATGCCGTTTTCCAGGCCAAGCAGATCGAAGCTTTCGCTGCCGTCCAGGCCCAGGGACTTGGCGTCGACGCCTTCCTTGAACTGGATGGGCAGCACGCCCATGCCGGCCAGGTTGGAACGGTGGATGCGCTCGAAAGACCTCGCCACCACCGCCTTCACCCCCAGCAATTGGGTGCCCTTGGCCGCCCAGTCGCGGGAGGATCCTGTGCCGTATTCCTCGCCGGCGAACACCAACAGCGGCGTGCCATCCGCCTGGTAAGCCATGGCGGCGTCGTAGATGGGCATCTGCCGACCGTCGTGCAAAGTGATGCCGCCCTCGCTGCCCGGGATCATCAGGTTCTTGATGCGCACGTTGGCGAAGGTGCCGCGCATCATCACCTCGTGGTTGCCTCGGCGCGCGCCGTAGCTGTTGAAGTCCTGCTGGGCCACGCCGTGCTCCACCAGGTACTTGCCGGCGGGGGCGGCGGCCTTGATGTTGCCGGCGGGGGAGATGTGATCGGTGGTGACGCTGTCGCCGAAGATGGCCAGGGCGCGTCCGTTGCGGATTACCGCATTGGGTTTGGCGCCGGCCTTGAAGAAGGGCGGTTCCTGGATGTAGGTGGAGGCGGCGTCCCAGGCATAGACCTGGCCGGCGGGGGCGGGCACCGCATCCCACAGCGGGTTGTCCTTGCCCACGTCGGCATAGAGGGAGGCATAGGTCGCCGCATCGGCGGCCTTGGGCAGCAGGGTGGCCACTTCCTGGCTGGTGGGCCAGATGTCCTTCAGGAATACGGGGCCGTCGCTGCCCTGGCCCAGGGGTTCGCTCTCCACGTCAATGTCCACCCGGCCGGCCAGGGCCAGTGCCACCACCAGGGGCGGCGACATGAGGAAGTTGGCCTTGACGTTCTGGTGTACCCGGGCCTCGAAGTTGCGGTTGCCGGACAGCACCGAGCAGGCCACCAGGTCCTTGTCCAGAATCTCCTTCTCGATCGCCTCCGGCAGGGGGCCGGAGTTGCCGATGCAGGTGGTGCAGCCGTAGCCCACCACGTTGAAGCCCAGCCGGGCCAGGGGTTCCACCAGGCCGGTGCTCTTGAGGTATTCGGTGACGGCCCGGGAACCTGGGCCCAGGCTGGTCTTCACGTGGGACGGGGTCTTCAGGCCCTTGGCCACCGCCTTTTGCGCCAGCAGGCCGGCGGCCAGCATGACCCCCGGGTTGGAGGTGTTGGTGCAGGAGGTGATGGCGGCGATCACCACGTCGCCGTGCTGCAAACCTTCGCCCTGGCGGCCTTCGCTCTTGCCATATCCGCCCTGGTCCTTGGGCAGGGCCAGCAGGGTCTCGAACGATTCCTTCAGGGCGAACAGGTTGATCCGGTCCTGGGGCCGTTTGGGGCCGGCCACGGAGGGGTTCACCGTGGAAAGATCCAACTGCAGGGTCTGGCTGTACTCGCACTGGCCGGTCTGGGGAATGCCGAACAAGCCCTGGGCCTGGAAGTAGTTGCGGATCGCATCCACCTTGGCGGGGTCCCGGCCGGTGGCCAGGTAGTACTGGCAGGTGGCCTCGTCCACCGGGAAGAAGCCCATGGTGGCGCCGTATTCCGGTGCCATGTTGGCGATGGTGGCCCGGTCGGTGACGGACAGGGCGGCGGCGCCGGGTCCGAAGAATTCCACGAACTTGCCCACCACCTTGGCCCGCCGCAGCATCTCGGTGATGGTCAGCACGATGTCGGTGGCGGTGACGCCTTCCCGGTGACTGCCGGTGAGTTCCACGCCCACCACGTCCGGGGTCAAAAAATACACGGGCTGGCCCAGCATGCCGGCCTCCGCCTCGATGCCGCCCACGCCCCATCCCACCACCCCCAGACCGTTGATCATGGTGGTGTGGGAGTCGGTGCCCACCAGGGTGTCCGGGTAATAGACACCATCCTTTTCCATCACGCCCCGGGCCAGGTATTCCATGTTCACCTGGTGGACGATGCCCACGCCCGGGGGCACCACCTTGAAGGTGTCGAAGGCCTGCATGCCCCACTTCATGAACTGGTAGCGCTCCCGGTTGCGCTGGAACTCGATCTTCATGTTCTGTTCCAGGGCATCGGGCCGCCCGAATACATCCACCTGCACCGAGTGGTCCACCACCAGTTCCACCGGTGCCAGGGGCTCCACCTTTTTCGGGTCCTTGCCCGTGCCGGCGGCGTAGGAGCGCATGGCGGCCAGGTCGGCCAGCAGGGGCACGCCGGTAAAGTCCTGCAACAGGATACGCGCCACCACGAAAGGGATCTCCTCGGTGCGGTTTGCGTTGGGCTTCCAGTTGGCCAACTCCCGCACGTGCTGCTCGGTGATCTTCTTGCCGTCGTAGTTGCGCAGCACCGATTCCAACACGATGCGGATCGACACCGGCAGGCGGGAAATGGCGCCGATGCCGGCCTTTTCGAGTTGGGGCAGGGAATAGAAAGTACCGGTCTTGCCGTTGCCGGCATCGAAGGTCTGGCGGGAGTCGAAAAGGCTGTGCATGGCGATGGGCGGTGGTTTGATGAAAGACATGAAATTTTAACCAATCGCAAGGATTCTGGCCCGGCCCCATATTGGCGGCCGCCTGTATTTTTGCAATGCAGCAAGCTAAACTCCGGCCACGGTCGGACACGGCGCCTTATAACGAGTGAAACGGCCGATACCATCCGTCCACAAGAGGAAGACATGAGCGACCTGAACCAGAAAGCTCTGGAGTACCACGAGTTTCCCCGCCCCGGGAAAATCTCCGTCGAATCCTCCAAGCCCTGTACCACCCAATACGAACTGTCCCTGGCCTACACCCCCGGCGTCGCCGAGCCGGTGCGCCAGATCGCCAAGGACCCGGCCAACGCCTATCGCTACACCAACAAGGGCAACCTGGTGGCCGTGATCACCGACGGCACCGCCATCCTGGGCCTGGGCAACCTGGGGCCCCTGGCCTCCAAGCCGGTCATGGAAGGCAAGGGCGTGCTGTTCAAGCGCTTCGCAGGCATCGACGTGTTCGACATCGAAGTGGCCGCCCCCAGCGTGGCAAGCTTCATCGAAACGGTGGTGAACATTGCCCCCACATTTGGTGGCATTAACCTTGAAGACATCGCCGCACCGCATTGTTTTGAAATAGAAAAGGCGCTGAAGGAGCGGCTCGACATTCCCGTGTTCCACGACGACCAGCACGGTACCGCCGTGGTCATGTGCGCCGGCCTCATCAACGCCCTGGAAGTGCAGGGCAAGAAGCTGGACGAGGTTAAGCTGGTCTGCCTCGGCGCCGGCGCCGCCGGCCTGTCCTGCATGCGCCTCCTGATCGCCATGGGCGGAAACCGGGCCAACATGACCCTGGTGGACAGCAAGGGCGTCATCCACAGTGGACGCACCGACCTCAACGCCCACAAACAGGAATTCGCCAAGACCACCGACATGCGCACCCTGGCCGAGGCCATGGTGGGCGCCGACGTGTTCATCGGCGTCTCCGGTCCCAACCTGGTGAGTCCGGATATGGTCAAGAGCATGGCCGCTAAGCCCATCCTGTTCGCCATGGCCAATCCGGACCCGGAGATCTCACCCGCCCAGGTCCGGGCTGTGCGAGACGACGCCGTGATGGCCACGGGTCGTTCTGACTACCCGAACCAAGTCAATAACGTGCTGGGCTTCCCCTATATCTTCAAGGGCACCTTCGACGCCCGAGCTAGTGCCATCACCCAGCCCATGATGATCGCCGCCGCCAGGGCACTGGCCGCCCTGGCCCGCGAGCCGGTGCCGGACGAGGTGCTGAAGGCCTACAACCTGGAGAAGCTGGAATTCGGCCGCGACTACATCCTGCCCAAGCCCTTCGACCACCGCTTGATCGAGCGGATTCCGCCGGCGGTCGCGGCTGCGGCCTGAGCAATTTCCAGAATCCTTACTTCCGACCGCGCCTTAATCGAGCCCCGCGTTGCGGGGCTTGTTTCATCCGGACTGCCACTGGGACTTGCCTGATCGTCACGGTCCTGCTGTATTGAGATCGACCGCAACGTTGCGCCAGGTACATGTTCCTGGGCGACCATGA
>CAVQKQ010000012.1:0-146639 GCA_963713085.1 uncultured Pseudomonadota bacterium
GGCATAGCCATGAAGTTGCCGCCAGCGCCAGCGACGATACCCGAGATGGTGGCAGTAGCCCCCGAGCCTGACAGACAAGACCCATCGTTTACACAAGCCTCTACGGCTAACTTGACCGGAGCGGTCGCGCTGACCACCTCAGTGAACCTTGCTTTTCTGGTGTACTGCTGATAGGCGGGAATCGCGATGGCGGCCAGGATGCCGATGATGGCGATGACGATCAGCAGTTCGATCAGGGTGAAACCGGACTGGCCGGAGCGGGTACGCGTTTGCATCATGATGTCTGACTCCTTGATTAAGTTAAGCAACTCGCCGGGCCCTGTCTGGCAATGCCATGGGAGGCGTGGCGTGGTTCTATGAGCGAGATGCGTGCCAAGTACGCGCAACACCCCAGCCGCTGGCTTTATCGACATCTCCCGAATCTTCTTTAATCTTTCTCGAATGCCTTGCCAATAGGGGTTTCCGGGCCTGGGGTTTCACCATGGCCATCCACGGTCCGACCCCGGGCAAATGTCGGGAACGGCTGGAGCACGACGGTCCAACTGACGTTTTTTGTCACTTCATTGCCGCTATCCGGCAATGGCGACGCATAGAATCCGGCCATGCGGCACTCCGGCAACCCCCTTCTTCATGCCCTCGACCCCACCGCAAGCGCGGTGGTGGAGGCCTGTGCCGGCAGCGGCAAGACCTGGCTCCTGGTGTCGCGCATGATCCGCCTGCTGCTGGCGGGGGCGGACCCTTCCGAACTGCTGGCCATCACCTTCACGCGCAAGGCGGCGGCGGAGATGCGCAGCCGCCTGGATGAATGGCTCACGGACCTGGCCTTGCGCCCGGAGCGGGAGGTGCTGGACTTCCTGGTGCAGCGCGGCTTGCCGGAGGCCGAGGCCCGAGCGAAATTGCCCAAGGCCCGGGGCCTGCTGGAACAGGTCCTCACCGCCCGGCCCGGCCCCATGATCACCACCTTCCACGGCTGGTTCTTCCATCTGCTGGACCACGCGCCCCTATCCCTGCGCCAACCGGGCACGGTGGTGGAACAGATGGCCCTGCTGCGGGAGGAGTCCTGGCAGGAATTCACCCGTTCCCTGGGCCACAGCCGGGGCTCTTTGGCGGAGCGGGCCTTCGCCGAGCTGGCGGCCGAGTTGCCCATGGGTACATTGCGCGGGTTGTTGGAGTCTTTACTGGACCAGCGCGCGGAATGGTGGGTGGCTAGCCAGGGTGCGTCTGAACCGGTGGCCGAGTCTTGCGGGGACTTGGAAGGCATGCTCGGGGTGAGCGAAAAGGAGGACGTCGTCGCCGAGTTGTTCGCTTCACCGGGATTCGGCGCGGAATGCCGGGAATATCAGGTGCTGATGGCGCTCAATGGCGCGGCGGGTCTGAAGGGGGACTTGGAACGGGCAGAGGAATTGGAACAGGCGATCGGCGAGCTGCGGATACCCCCCTCCCCCCGGGGGAGGGGCTGGGGGAGAGGGAACGCGTTTCCGGAATCCATAGCCATTTCCCTCTCCCCGGCCCTCCCCCGGGGGGGAGGGAGGAAAACATGGCGTTGGCCTTCGAGGCGTTGCGCGCCGTATTCCTGACCCAGAAGAACACCGTGCTGGCGCGCAAGCCCGGCAATGAATTGAACCGGCGGCTGGGCAGCGACGGCGCCGCGCGTTACCTGGTGTTGCATCAGCGCCTCGGCCAAGAGGTCCAGCTTGCGGTCGAACGCCTGGCCGAGCAGCGCGCCCTGCGCCTGCACCGCCTCGGCCTGATCGCCGGCCAGGCCTACCTGGACGCCTATCAGCGCCTGAAGCAGGCACGGGGCGGCCTGGATTTCACCGATGCGGAGCTGGAAACGGCCCGCCTGCTGGACGACGAGTCGGCCGCCGCCGCCGTGTACATGAAACTGGATGCGCGCTGGAAACACCTGCTGCTGGACGAGTTCCAGGACACCAACCCGCTCCAGTGGCGCATCCTGCGCGGCTGGCTGGAGGCCTACGGGGCCGACGCGGAACGGCCCGGCGTGTTCCTGGTGGGGGACCCCAAGCAATCCATCTACCGCTTCCGCCGGGCCGAGCCGCGCCTGTTCCCGGCGGCCGCCGCATGGCTGGGCGAGCATTTCGGTGCCCGGCATTTTCCCCACAACGAAACCCGGCGCTGCGCCCCCGCCGTGGTGGCCTGGGTCAATGCCGTGTTCGCGGAGCGGGCGGATTACCCGGTATTCGCGCGCCACACCGCCCATCAGAAGGCCTTGCCCGGCTGGTGCGAACTGCATGTGGCGGCACCGCCGCCCGCGACCGAAGCCGCACCTGGCGAGGCGCCGGCCTTGCGCGATCCCCTCGCCACGCCGCCCGCAACGCAGCCCCACAAGCGCCAGCCCGAAGCGGACTGGGTGGCGGCGCGCATCCGTGATGTGGTGGGCGCCTGATGGTGGCGGAAGAGGGCGGTCGTCCCGCCTGCTACCGCGACATCACGGTGCTCTACGCGAAGCGGGCCGACCTCGCGGTATTCGAGGCGGCCTTCAAGCAGGCCGGCATTCCATTCGTCACCGACCGGCGCGGCGAGCTGCTCGCCACCCTGGAGGCCCTGGACCTGACCGCCCTGCTCAAGGCGCTGGCGGACCCCTACGACGATCTTGCCCTGGCCCATGCCCTGCGATCGCCGCTGTTCGCATTCCACGATGGGGATCTCCAGCATCTGGCGCGTGGGGAAGGGCCCTGGTGTGACCGGCTCGCCGCCTGGGCCGAGGCGACCGAGGTACCCGACCACGTGCTTCGCGCAGCTGCTCTTCTGGCTTCCTGGCGTCGACAGGCGGGGCGGTTGCCGGTCCACGACCTGATGGACCGGATCTTCCACGAGGCCGGCGTGATCGAGGCCTATGCCCGGGTTGTGCCGCCCGCCCTGCGAACCACGGTACTCGGCAACCTGGAGGGCTTTCTGGCCCTGTCCCTGTCCCTGTCCGGCGGACGCTACCCCAGCCTGCCGCGTTTCCTGGACGAGCTGCGCCTGTTGCGGGACAAGGCCGGCCAGGAGGGGCCCGACGAGCCGCCCGCCGTCACGGAAGACGCCGTGCGCATGCTCACCATCCACAGCGCCAAGGGCCTGGAGTCGCCCATCGTGTTCCTGATCAAGACCGATGCCAGCGATGGCAGGGACGACAGCCACGGCGTGCTGTTGGACTGGCCGCCGGAGGCCGACCGACCGACCCATTTTTCCCTGTATGGCCCCAAGGAATGGCGCGGCCCGGGCCGGGATGACCTGTTCGCCCAGGAGAAGGAACAGGCCGATAGGGAACGCCTCAATCTGCTCTATGTGGCCATGACCCGGGCGCGCCAGGCGCTGTTCGTCTCCGGCGTGGGAGCGGCCGAGGCGGGCCCGGAGTCCGTCAATTGGCTGGACCTGCTGCGCGTGGCCCTGGCCCGGGTCGAGCCCGGTGCCGTACCGCAAATGGCATGGCGGGAACAAACGGATGCCGGCGGCGCGGAAGCGTTGCCGCCTTCGCCCGCGGCCGGGCCGTACCCGGCCGTTGGCAGCCGCAGGCAGCCTGTCACCGTTGAGGCCGTCCATGGCACTCGGCTGCATGCCTGGCTGGAGCAACTCAGCGCAGGCGGGGATGAAGCCGCCATAACCGCCCGCCTGGGCATGGATCCGGGAGAGGCGGCCCGGCTTGCGGCGGCGGCGCGCACCATCCTGGCCGCGCCGGAATTGGGCCCCGCATTCGATCCCGCGCGCCACCGCGGGGCCCACAACGAAATGGAGTTCGTGGCCCGGGACGGGCGGCTGTTCCGCATCGACCGCCTGGTGGAGTTCGATGACCGAGGTCTGGGTGCTCGATTTCAAGACCGGCGGCCTGGACGAGCCGGACCCGGCCCGGCGGGCGACTGCCCACCTGGAACAGATGGCCGGCTACCGGCGCGCCGCCGAGGCCTTGTATCCGGGCAAGACGGTCCGCGTCGCGCTGGCGTTCACCGATGGCAAGGTGCACTGGCTATGAATCCGCCTTCCGGCGTGGAGAAGGGCTGAGGCAAACCATCGGGCTTCGCTAAAATGCGATCATTCATCCGCACAAAGGCCGCTCATGCCCGTCAACCTCGCCGACCCCGATCCCGCAACCCTGCTGCCCGTGCCCGGGGTGGAGCTGGGCATCGCCAGCGCCGGCATCAAGAAGCCCGGGCGCAAGGACCTCCTGGTCATGACCGTCGCCCATGACTCGGAGGTGGTGGGGGTGTTCACCCAGAACCGTTTCTGCGCCGCCCCGGTCACCGTTTGCAAGGAGCACATCCACGCCGAGAGCACGCAAACCCGTGGCATCCGCGCCCTGGTGGTGAACACCGGCAACGCCAACGCCGGCACCGGCAAGGAGGGCCTGGAGCGGGCGCGCCGGACTTGCGCCGCCCTGGCCGGCGAGTTGAAGCTGAAGCCGGAACAGATCCTGCCTTTTTCCACCGGCGTGATCCTGGAGCCGCTGCCGGTGGACAGGATCGTCGCCGCCCTGCCGGCCGCCGTGGCCGATCTCGGGCCGGCCAACTGGGCCGATGCCGCCCGGGCCATCATGACCACCGACATCGTGGCCAAGGCCACCTCGCGCAGGGTGGTATTGGACGGCGTCGAATTCACCGTGACCGGCATCGCCAAGGGCTCCGGCATGATCCACCCCAACATGGCCACCATGCTCGGCTTCGTCGCCACCGACGCGCCGGTGTCCTGCGAGGCGCTGGAGGCCATGCTGCGTTACGCGGTGAACCGGTCCTTCAACCGCATCACGGTGGATGGCGACACCTCCACCAACGACGCCTGCATCCTCATCGCCACCGGCGCCACCGCTGCGCCGGTCATCATGGACGACGGCGATGCCCGCTTCCCGGCCTTGCAAGCCGCCATCACCGAGGTCATGGTCCAGCTGGCCCAGGCCATCGTGCGGGACGGAGAGGGCGCCACCAAGTTCATCGAGGTGCGCGTGGAAGGCGGCCGCGACGAGGCGGAATGCAAACAGGTGGCCTATGCCGTTGCCCGGTCCCCCTTGGTGAAGACCGCCTTCTTCGCCTCCGACCCCAACCTGGGTCGCATCCTGGCCGCCGTGGGCTATGCCGGCATCGGCGATCTGGACGTGGACCGCCTGCGCCTCTGGCTGGGCGACGTCCTGGTGGCGGAGCAGGGCGGCCGGGCCGCGGGCTTACCGGGAAGAGCAGGGCGCGGCGGTCATGGCGGAACCCGAGATCCTGGTGCGCATCGACCTGGCGCGCGGACAGTCGGCGGCCACGGTGTGGACCTGCGACTTCTCCTATGACTACGTCAAGATCAACGCGGAGTATCGGACTTGAGCGAATCCTGGGACGACATGGAAGAGGAGGACACGGCCCCTGCCTATCAGGTATCCCCCGAATTGGCCCTGCTGGTGGCCCGGGCCAACGACCTGCTGGCCCGCCTCGATGCCTGGCTGCCGCCCTTGCCTCCGCGCATCGACTGGCGCGCCACCCTGGCCTGCCGCTGGCGCAAGCCGATGGGCCAAGGCGCGGGGTTCGGCCGCCTCCTGCCGGTAACCACCCTCAATTGCCCACCCTGGGAGGCCCTGTCCCGCATCGACGAGCAGAAGGCCGCCCTGGACCGGAACACGCGCCAATTCCTCAAGGGCCTGCCGGCCAACAATGCGCTCCTTGCCGGCAGCCGGGGCTGCGGCAAGTCTTCCCTGATCAAGGCCCTGCTGCCGCGCCACGCCAAGGCCGGGCTGCGCCTGATCGAACTGGATCGGGACGACCTGATGGACCTGCCCGAGATCACCGCCCGCCTGGAAGGCCAGCCCTGGAAGTTCATCCTGTTTTCCGACGATCTCTCCTTCGAGCCCAGCGAGGCCGGCTACAAGCCCCTGAAGGCGGCCCTGGACGGCTCCATTTCCGGCCTGCCGGACAACGTGCTGATCTATGCCAGTTCCAACCGGCGCCACCTGATGCCGGAGTTTTTCGCCGAGAACGAGGCCACCCAGCATCTTGGCGGCGAAATCCGTCCCGGAGAAAGCACCGAGGAGAAGATCAGCCTGTCCGATCGTTTCGGGCTGACGTTGAGCTTCTACCCCTTCGACCAGGATGACTATCTGGCCATCGTGGCCGGCTGGGTCGCCGCTCTGGGCGGGGGGGACTCGCCGGCCATGCGCCAGGAAGCCTTGCAATGGGCGATCCAGCGCGGCGGCCGCTCCGGTCGCGTGGCCCAGCAGTTCGCCCGGGACTGGGTGGGGCGGCAGGGGTTGCGCAAAAAACCAAGGGCTTGAACCACTCGGAGAACGCCGCGAAAGGCTTGCCAGGGGATAGCGCAGCGCGGAAGATGCCCAGTAAATACAATTAGGGAGGCCGGCTCATGACCCTGGCCGTCGTTACCAGCCGTGCCCTGGCTGGCATGGAAGCGCCCGAGGTGGTGGTCGAGGCGCACTTGGCCAACGGCCTGCCCAGTTTCACTTTGGTGGGCTTGCCGGAGGCGGAGGTGAAGGAGGCGCGTGATCGCGTGCGCGCCGCCCTGCAGCAATCCGGCTTCGAGTTCCCCCAGCGCCGCATCACCGTCAACCTGGCCCCGGCCGACCTCCCCAAGGAATCCGGGCGTTTCGACCTGCCCATCGCCATCGGCCTGCTGGCCGCTTCCGGACAGTTGCCCGGAGACCGGCTTGGCGAATACGAGTTCGCCGGCGAGTTGGCGCTGACCGGACAACTGCGCCCGATCCGCGGCGCCCTGGCCATGATGCTGAGCGCCGCCCGCGACCGCCGCAGCTTCGTCCTGCCGCAGGCCAGCGCCGAGGAGGCGGCCCTGGTGGAAGGCGCCAGGGTATACGGTGCCGCCAGCCTGCTGGCCGTCTGCGCCCATCTCATGGGGCGCGAGCTGCTGCCCATCGCTGTTCCACGTGAAACATCAGGCACGCCCGAGTATCCCGACCTGGCCGACGTGAAGGGCCAGCAGGCGGCCCGGCGCGCACTGGAGGTGGCCGCCGCGGGCGGACACTCCATCCTGATGAGCGGCCCTCCCGGCACCGGCAAGTCCATGCTGGCCTGCCGCCTGCCCGGAATACTGCCGCCCATGACCCAGGCCGAAGCCCTGGAGTCCGCCGCCGTGCTTTCCCTGACTGGCGCCTTTTCCACGGAAGCATGGCGCCGGCGCCCCTACCGCTCGCCCCATCATTCCGCCTCCGGAGTGGCCCTGGTAGGGGGCGGCAATCCGCCTCGCCCCGGCGAGGTGAGCCAGGCCACCCACGGCGTCCTGTTTCTGGACGAGTTTCCCGAGTTCGACCGCAAGGCCCTTGAGGCGTTACGCGAACCCTTGGAGGCCGGCCGCATCACCATATCCCGCGCCGCGCACCAAGCCGACTTTCCGGCCCGCTTCCAGCTCATTGCGGCCATGAACCCCTGCCTTTGCGGCTACCTGGGACATCCGTCCGGCAGATGCCGCTGCACCCCCGAGCAGGTGGCGCGCTACCGCAGCCGCATCTCGGGGCCCTTGCTGGACCGGATCGATCTGCACATCGAGGTCCCCGCCTTGCCCGAGGCGGAATTGACCCAGGCTGCCGGTGGCGAGGCCACCCGCACGGTACGCGCTCGGGTGGAGGCCGCGCGTCGGCGCCAGATCGCGCGCCAGGGCAAGGCCAATGCCGCCCTGATGGGTCGTGAGATAGAACGGTTCTGCGTCCCGGACACGTCCGGTCAGGATCTCCTTAGACAGGCCATTACCCGGCTCGGCCTCTCCGCCAGGGCCTATCACCGCATCCTGCGCGTGGCCCGCACCGTCGCGGACCTGGCCAATTCCGAGCAGCTGACCGCCGGCCACATCGCCGAGGCGGTGCAATATCGGCGCGGCATCATGGGGGAAACAGGCGGATAATCCGCGCTTTCGAAACACGCTTCTGGACCATGCACGCCCTGGATAATTGGATAGAGGAAAAAAGCTCGGCCTGGCTTTATCGCATCATTTCCGACACCGAGTCCGGCACCACGCGTCAGGTGTTGTTCCTGGAACTGGCCCGGGCCGCCGAGAAGCAGGCCGCCATCTGGGAAGCGGAGATGCGCAAGAGCGGCGCCGAGCCACCGGCCAGGTTCAAGCCGAACACGCGCACCGCCCTGGTGGGTTGGCTGATTCCCCGGCTCGGAGTGCGCCCCCTCAAACACGTTTTGTCGGCCATGAAGGTTCGTGGCATGAGCCTCTACCATGCGCCGCCGCCCCACACCACGCCGGTGCACCTTGACCAGATCAGTGCCGAGGGCCACAACTCCAGCGGCAGCGGCAATCTGCGCGCGGCTGTGTTCGGCGTCAGCGACGGCCTCATTTCCAATGCCAGCCTGATCCTGGGCGTGGCGGGGGCGGGTGCCGCGGCCGACGTGATCCTGCTCTCCGGCACCGCGGGCCTGCTGGCGGGGGCATTCTCCATGGCGGCGGGGGAATATGTCTCGGTGCGATCCCAGCGGGAGTTTCACGAATATCAGATTTCCCTGGAACGCGAGGAATTGGACCAATACCCCCAGGAGGAGGCGGCGGAGTTGGCCCTGATTTATCAGGCCAAGGGCATTTCGGCGGTGGAGGCGCGACGCATGGCGGACACCTTGATCGAGGATCCGGACCGGGCCCTGGACACCCTGGCCCGGGAGGAATTGGGCCTCAATCCCGATGAGCTGGGTTCGCCGTGGGGCGCGGCCATTTCTTCCTTTATCGCCTTTGCCCTGGGCGCCGTCATTCCCTTGCTGCCCTATGTCCTCCTTACCGGTCGTCATGCCTTCGGCGGCGTGCTGATCGCCACCGCCGTGTCGCTGTTCGGCGTGGGCGCGGCCATCAGCCTGTTCACCGGCAGGCACGCGCTCAGGGGCGGGGCACGCATGCTGGCGATCGGGGCCGGCGCCGGCTTCGCGACTTGGCTGATTGGCAGGGCCCTGGGCGTTGCCATGGCCTGATGTCAAACCCGGCGGCAGGTCTTATAGAATCTCCCCGTTGACCAAACGACACATGCTATGACCGAACGCACCTACAGCATCGAGTTTTTTCCGCCCAAAACCCCGGAGGGCATGGAGAAACTCCGGGAAACCCGGCGCCAGTTGGCCCAGCTCAAGCCCAAATTCTTCTCGGTCACCTTCGGCGCGGGTGGCTCCACCCAGGAGCGAACCCTGGAAACGGTGGTCGAGATCCAGTCCGAAGGCCTTTCCGCCGCGCCGCACTTGTCCTGCGTGGGCTCGACCCGGGGAAACATTCGCGCGGTGTTGGAGACCTATCGCAGCCACGGCATCCGCCACATCGTCGCCCTGCGTGGCGATTTACCCTCCGGCATGGCCGCGCCTGGCGAGTTCCGCTATGCCAACGAACTAGTCTCATTCATTCGCCAAGAGACCGGCGACTGGTTCGAGATCGAGGTGGCGGCCTACCCGGAGGTCCATCCCCAGGCCCGAAACTACCGGGAAGATCTGAACAACTTCAAGCGCAAGGTGGACGCCGGCGCCAATGCGGCCATCACCCAGTATTTCTACAACGTGGATGCCTACTTCAATTTCGTCGAAGACTGTCATGAACTGGAGGTGACCGTCCCCATCGTGCCCGGCGTCATGCCCATTTCAAATTTCAGTCAACTATCACGGTTTTCGGCCATGTGTGGCTCCGAGATCCCACGTTGGATGGCACGGAAGATGGAGAGCTACCTGGACGACACCGCCTCGGTTCGGTCCTTCGGCCTGGATTTCGTGACCGCCATGTGCGAGCGGCTGCTGGCGGGCGGTGCTCCAGGGCTGCATTTCTATGCCCTGAATCAGGCGGCCCTCACCAGCACCATCTGGCAACGCCTGGGCATCTGAACCCGTAAACAGCAAAAAAAAGCCAGGCATAAGCCTGGCGCAAACGGAAATAGTTGTTGGTTACCTCCCTGACCCCGGTTCCAGGGGTTGCATTTGCAACGGGTAACGCATACTAATCCCTGAAATGGTTAGGGGAAATTAGTCGTAAGTGCTAGCTCATATAACTTAAGCAGGGGGTTATCTTGAAAATCCTGTTGGCTGATGACCACCCCTTGTTCCGGGAGGGGGTTAAACCGGTGCTCCAGAAGCTGGACCCGGATGTGGAACTGGTGGAAGCGATCGACTATCCCACCGCGTTCGAGGCTATGCACCGGGATGGATATGGGGTTGATCTTGCCCTGCTGGATCTTTTCATGCCCGGCATGTCGGGGGTGGAAGGCGTCATCCGCTTCCGTGCCGCCTTCCCCGATCTTCCGGTGGTGGTCCTTTCCGCCGCGGAGCAGCTCGACGATATCCAGAAACTCCTGGCCGCCGGTGCCCTTGGCTATGTTACGAAATCCTCCCCAAGCGACGTGATTCTCGGCGCTCTTAGATTGGTGTTGGCGGGCGGTGTTTATATCCCGCCCAGTCTGCTGGGTGGCAGCTTCACCGTGTCGGCAACCAACCACGGCACCGCCCTGACCTCTCGCCAGGTCGAAGTCCTCCGTGAATTGGCCAAGGGCCAGAGCAACAAGCAAATCGCCCTGGCCCTGGACGTCACCGAGGGTACGGTCAAGATCCACCTGGCGGCCATCTTCCGGATCCTCAAGGTGAACAACCGCACCGAGGCCGTTCTGGTGGCCCAGAAGATGGGTCTCGACAACGAAAGTTAGCAAGCGCTTACATCCAATCAATCCCATGCATAACGGGCAATGGTCTCCGGCATCGGATCAACCCGGCTTGAGCCTGCGTCTACGCATTCTCATCGTCGCGCTGTTGCCCCTGCTCGTTGCGGTGGGTCTTTTCGCCGCCTATTTTGCCCATCGCAGCGTCACCGAAGCGGAGCTCGGACTGGAGCGCTTGGGCAAGGATACCTCCCGGCATCTAGCCGAGGCCGTCGCCTATGACCTGTTTTCGGGAAACCTGACCTATGTAAAACGTCTGCTGGACTTCGAACTCAACACCCGGAATGCCCAGGCCATCGGCATCACGGGGGGCAAGGGCTGGCAAGTGGTCAGCAGCCACGCGCATTTGTTGCCGCCACTGGCCGGGGTGCCCCAGGAATCCTTCTGGCGTGATGGTTCCATGCTGTACTTTTCCTATCCGGTGCACCTGCCCACAAGCCAGGAAAACGACCCCTATCTCGACTTGATGGGCGAAACCAGCCACACCGCCTCCTATGTCGTGGTCGCCATCAGTCGCGACCCCATCGAGTTGACCCGTTCCCAGGTGGTCCTGACAACGGCGGGCATGGCCCTGCTGACCATACTTCTTGCCCTGATCCTGGCATGGCGCCTCTCAGGCGGCGTGAGCAGGCCGCTGCACAGGATCATTCAAAGCGTGCATCGACTCGCCGGTGGCAGCCTTTCCGAACGCGTGGATGAAAGCTCGCTTGGGGAAATCGGCCAGCTTGAGCGAGGCGTCAACAAAATGGCACATGCCTTGCAAGAGAGCCAGAACAGCCTCCAACGCAAGGTCCAGGAGGCCACGGCGGAACTGCTCGGCCAGAAACAGGCGGCTGAGGCGGCGGTCCTGGCCAAATCGCGCTTTCTCGCGGCGGCGAGCCATGACCTGCGCCAACCCTTGCACGCCATGACCTTGCTGGTTTCCGCACTGCGGGAACGACTGCCGGATGGCGAACCCAAGCGCCTGGCCGACCATATTGAATCATCTGCCTCGGCCATGGAAAGTCTGCTCAATTCCTTGCTGGATCTCTCCAAGCTCGACGCGGGCATCGTGGAGGCTCATCCGGAATGTTTTCCCTTGGCCCGAATCCTGGAGAATATCTGCAATCAATTCACCCCTCTGGCAAAGGAAAAAGGCCTCCGCCTGCAGTCCCTCACCACCAAGATGTGGGCCTATACCGACCCCGTGCTGATGGAGCGCATCCTTGCCAATTTAATCTCCAATGCGCTGCGCTATACCGACCACGGCCGAGTCCTGGTCGGCTGCCGCCGGGTGCGAAAGGATTGGATACGCTTGGAAGTATGGGACACGGGAAGAGGCATTCTTCCCGTCCATCAAGCGCGGATTTTTGAAGAATATTTCCAATTGGAAAATCCGGAGCGCCATCGCGACAAGGGCCTGGGACTCGGATTGGCGATCGTTTCGCGCCTGGCCCGCCTGCTCGGCTGCTCCATTCAGGTCCGATCGACGTTGCACCGTGGCTCCTGCTTCCACCTCCAGATCGCCCGTTGCCATCCCAGGCGTCTATCCGCGAGGGAGGAATTCACGGCAAGCCCGAGTTTCTCCTTGCCGTTGGAACATGCGCTGGTGGCCTTCATCGACGACGACCTCAGCATTCTCGAGGCCATGGTGGAGGTTTTCGATCAGTGGGGCGTCTCCCTGGCAGCCGGCGAGGATGCGGAGCAGGTACGCGCGGAACTCATCGAATTGGGTCGCCGCCCGGACATCATCCTTTCCGATTTCCGTCTCAACGACGGACGCAACGGGATCGAAGCGGTAGCCGTATTGCGGGCGGCCTTCGGGCCAGACATTCCGGCCCTGCTTCTCACTGGAGATACCGCTCCGGAAACCATCCAGGCCATCAACGACAGTGGCCTGCCGGTGCTGCATAAACCGTTAAAACCCGCCAAACTACGGGCCTTTCTTTCCCATTTGCTGGCCGGTAACACGAGCCAAGTCCACTCCCCCCAATGAAAATACTTTCCCTTTTACTCCTTGCCGCAGGCATCCTGGCCGGCCCAGCTTATTGGATCTACGCCAAGTTCTATACCGGTGAGCAGGCCATGCTGCTACCTTTGGCCAAGGTGGACACCCAGGATCAGTCCTGGTCCTGGCGTTCCCACACATTCCAACTGTCCAAGGACATGGCACCCCTGGGGTTGATCTTCTCGGCCCATGGCGAGTTTGCCCCCAACATGGACGAGAGCCAGCCACCCAAAGACCGTTATGCCGCCACGCTTTTCAAGGACGGGGTCGCCGCCAAACCCCTTACCTTCACCCTGGGCGTCAATCATGTGTCGCTGTCCAACCCGACCTTCCGCGAGCATCTGCTGCTGTTCCAGGTAGTGCAGGATGCCGTGTATCAACTCGAGGTAACGCCGATCACGGCCCCGGATATCCAGCTTGACCACGTTCAGCTGGAAATCCGGCGCAATGTGCTCGAACCCAACAACCACATCGTCACCGCCGGCATCATGCTGCTGATCCTGGGCATTCTTGGCCTGGTGCTCATTTGAAATGACCATACCCCCGGCGGAATATTGCGGGGATAAGGCCGCACCCAATATGGGCCCGTGTAAATGGGAAAGGCATGCGTCGACTCCATGCCGGCCGGGCCCATGCATTGGGAAAGTGTGCCGATCGATTTGAATATCACGACTGACAAGTTTTTACCCCGATTGATGGAATACGGGCCATCGTGGCCTGTCCGGGTCCGACGGCTGCTCAGGATTCCGGTTGCGAAGGCGACAAACCCAGCTCGGCCAGTTCGGTTGGTTCCAGCCAACGCCAGTTCCCCGGCGCCAGATCATCCGGAAGCCACAAGCGTCCGATCCGGATTCTTTCCAGGCTTACTACGCGATTGCCCGCAGCCGCCAGCATGCGCTTCACCTGGTGATATCTGCCTTCGTTGAGGGTGATATCCAGCATGGTTTGAGACAGGCGTTCGCAGGCCAACGCGGCCACGGGCTCAGGCGAGTCATGGAGTTTCACGCCAGTCAACAGGGCCGCTATTTGGGTTTCGTTCAGGTCGTGTTTGACGCCGACCCGATACACCTTCTCCACCTTGCGCTTGGGTGAAATCAAATTATGAATAAACGCACCATCATCGGAAAAAAGGAGCAGTCCCGTCGTGTCTTCATCCAGTCTGCCGACTGGCTGGATGCCTCTTGTCACCAGCGGATCCGGCAACAGACCGAGTACGCTGGGATGATGGCGCGGAGAACTGGAACACTCATAGTGCGGCGGCTTGTTGAGCATCACATAGACCCGCTCGCGACACAGCCAGGGGACCCCCGCCACATCGATCTCCAGGCCCTGGGGGTCGAATTCGGCAAAAGGTTCGGTACAGGGTGTTCCGGCAACGGCTACTCTTCCTGCTCGCGCCAAGGCCCGGCAAACCTTGCGTGTTCCAAATCCCTGCGCTTGCAGAATACGTTCCAGTTGCATGGGAGGGCGGTGATTACTAAGGATAGGCCCCGCAAGTCGTCACATTGATGAATGACATGAGTGGCTGATTGCCCGCGCCGTCATTAGACGTCCAGGTTGCGCACACCCAGAGCATTGGTCTCGATGAAGTGGCGGCGCGGCTCGACCTCCTCCCCCATGAGTGTGGTGAAGATGCCGTCGGCGGCGATGGCATCCTCGATCTGCACTTTCAGCAGGCGGCGCACCTTGGGATCCATCGTGGTTTCCCACAACTGCTCCGGGTTCATCTCGCCCAGCCCTTTATAGCGCTGGATGCCCAGGTTCTTCTTCACCTCGCCCAGCAACCAATCCAGGGCCTGCTTGAAGTCGTAGGCTGGGGTCCGGGATTCACCGCGCCGGATCTCGGCGCCCTCCTGCAACAGTCCTACCAGGATTTCCGAGGTGCGGCGCAACTGTTCGTAATCGCCCCCTTCGATGAAATCGGCATCCAGGTAACTGGTATGGCCGATTCCGTGCTTGCTGCGGATGATCTCCAGGCGCCAGCCGATGTCGCCTTCGTAGCGGATGGGCTTTATCTTGGTCGGGCCCAGCTTGGCCAGCTCCTTGCCCAGCAACGCGGCCGCCGACTGGGCCTCTTCCTCGGTATTGAGGCTGATCGTGGGGATCTTGAGCAGGGTGTAGAGCACGTCGGCATCCATGCGCCGGGCCAGCCGCTCGATCATGGCCTCGGCTAGCAGGAATTCCCGGGCGATATTCTCGAAAGTCTCCTTGGCCAACGGCTCTGCTCCCGTGGCCGGGATCAGTGAGGCGCCGTTCAAAGCTGCTCGCAGCAGGTATTGCTTGAGCTCGTAATCGTCCTTGATATAGCTCTCGCTTTTGCCCTGCTTGACCTTGTAGAGGGGCGGCTGGGCGATATAGATGTGGCCCCGTTCCACCAATTCGTGCATCTGCCGGTAGAAGAAGGTCAGCAACAGGGTACGGATGTGGGAGCCGTCCACGTCAGCATCGGTCATGATGATGATGCGGTGGTAGCGCAGTTTGGCAGGATCGTAGTCGTCCTTGCCGATGCCGGTACCCAGCGCGGTGATGAGGGTGGCCACCTCGATGGAGGAAAGCATCTTGTCGAAGCGGGCCTTTTCCACGTTCAGGATCTTGCCCTTGAGCGGCAGGATGGCCTGGAACTTGCGGTCCCGGCCCTGCTTGGCTGAGCCGCCGGCGGAGTCGCCCTCCACCAGGTAGAGTTCACACAAGGCGGGATCCTTTTCCTGGCAGTCCGCCAGCTTGCCGGGGAGGCCGGCGGAATCCAGCACGCCCTTGCGTCGCGTCATCTCCCGAGCCTTGCGGGCGGCTTCTCTCGCCCGGGCCGCCTCGACAATCTTGCCGCAGATGATCTTGGCATCGGCCGGCCGCTCGAGAAGGAATTCCGCCAGCTTTTGCGCCACCACTTCCTCCACTACTGGCTTCACTTCCGAGGAGACCAGCTTGTCCTTGGTCTGAGATGAGAATTTCGGGTCCGGAACTTTCACCGAGAGAATGCAAGTGAGTCCTTCGCGCATGTCGTCGCCGGTGGTATCCACCTTGGCCTTCTTGGCTACCTCGTTTTCCTCGATGTACTTGTTCAGTGTCCGAGTCATGGCGCTGCGCAGCCCGGTCAGGTGGGTTCCGCCATCCCGTTGAGGGATGTTGTTGGTGAAGCATTGCACTTGTTCCTGGTAGCTGGCGTTCCACTGCATCGCCACTTCCACCGTAATCCCGTCCTTTTCCCCGATGGCATGAAAGACATTGCCATGCAGCACCTGCTTGGAGCGGTTGATGTATTCCACGAAACCCTTGACCCCGCCCGAATAGGCGAAGTTTTCCTGGCGTCCGTCCCGCTCGTCGAGCAACTCGATCTTAACCCCGTTGTTCAGGAAGGAAAGCTCGCGGATGCGCTTGGACAGAACGTCGTAGTGAAAATCCACATGGCCGAAGATATCCACATCGGCCAGGAAATGAACCTCGGTACCACGTCGGGCCGTATCTCCCAGTACCTTCATGGGAGATACCTCTACACCGTTCTGGATCTCAATAATCCGATCCACCGGGAACCCGCCATGGAATTCCATTGCGTACTTCTTGCCGTCTCGATGGATGGTGAGGCGCAACCACTTGGACAATCCATTCACGCATGACACGCCCACGCCATGCAGTCCACCTGAAACCTTGTAGCTGTTCTGATCGAACTTGCCGCCAGCATGCAGGACAGTCATGACGATTTCCGCGGCGGAGCGCTTCGGTTCGTGCTTGTCGTCCATTTTCACACCGACCGGGATGCCGCGGCCGTTGTCCGAAATCGATATGGAATTGTCCGGGTGAATGATGACCTT
Source organism: uncultured Pseudomonadota bacterium (assembly GCA_963713085.1). Classification (GTDB taxonomy): domain Bacteria; phylum Pseudomonadota; class Gammaproteobacteria; order Burkholderiales; family Thiobacillaceae; genus PFJX01. Next base: position 16,400 of record CAVQKQ010000012.1, read on the forward strand.
GATGTCGTCGCAGTATCCGGCCAGGGCTTCGTCGATGGCGTTGTCCAGGACCTCGAACACCATATGGTGCAGGCCGGTGCCGTCGGAGGTATCACCGATGTACATGCCGGGGCGCTTGCGCACCGCCTCCAGGCCTTCCAGTTGCTGGATACTGGACTCGTCGTAACCGCCGTTGCTGCCGTTCTGCTGATGTTCCACGTGAAACGTCCTGTTCTCTTGATTGAATGCATAGGCCGGGGGGGAAGCCCCTCCCTACTTGGCGTAGCGCTTGATCAGATACGCATGGGCATCACCACATAGCTGAAGTTTTCATCTCCGGCTATGGTGATCAGCATGGAGCTGGAGGGATCACCGAACGAACATTGCACGGTGTCCACATCCAGGTTGTTCAGGGCGTCCTGCAGATACTGGACGTTGAAGCCAATGTCGAGCGGTTCCCCAGCGTAATCGATATCCAGTTCTTCCTGGGCCTCTTCCTGCTCGTTGTTGCTGCAGGCAATACGCAGGCTGCCGGTAGTGAGGGCGATGCGTACCCCCCGGTATTTTTCGTTGGTCAGAATTGCGGCACGCGTCAGGGACTGGGACAGCCTTTGCCTCGCAATCGCAAACTTCTTGTCGTGACCGATGGGGATGACCCGCTGCCAATCAGGGAACTTGCCGTCTACGACCTTGCTTCTCAGTTCGAAGTCGGGTCGGCGGAATACCACCTGATTCTGATTCACCTGAATATGCAGGGGATCATCGCTGTCGCCAAGCAGCTTTACCAGTTCCAGCACGGTTTTACGCGGCAGGATAACATCCACCCCCTGAGCCAGGTCTTGTTCCAACTCCGTGGCATCCACCGCAAGTCTGTGTCCGTCGGTCGCCGCGACCGTAAGCCGCTTGCCCTGTATCGAGAACAACATGCCATTCAGGTAATAGCGGATGTCCTGGACGGCCATCGAGTACTGTACCCGGGAAAGCAGATGCTTCATCTCCTTCTGCGGTACGCTGAAGGAAACCCCTTGGCCGTCGGGGATTTGTAACTTGGGAAAATCCCTGGCAGGCAGGGTCTGCAGACTGAACCGGCTACGTCCCGACTGGACTTTGAGCAAATCCCCCGACAAATTCAGGCTGATGGGTTCCACATCGGGAAGCGTGCGGCAGATATCCAGCAATTTGCGTGCGGATACCGTAAAGGCGGCATCCGCCGCGCCTTGTTCTTCCGCCCAGGTACTTATTTGCAGTTCCAGATCCGTGGCAACCAGGGCTGCACGTCCCCCCACAACTTCGACCAGAACATTGGAAAGAATAGGGAGGGTGTGCTTGCGTTCCACCACGCCGGCCACGGCTTGCAAAGGCTTGAGCAAGGCGTCCTTTGAGGATTTAAGTACAAGCATTTATATCTTCCTGATAGTAGTAATAGGTGAGGGTCGTTTTCTGTATAAGCCTGGAAAGTTTATCAAAATCATCGGTTTAAACTGTTGAAAAAGATATTGACAAGCCTGTGTGGCACTGGGGGACACATTGTGGACAAATAACAGGTCTGCGTCCCGTATCATTCTTTTCCACATTGCTTGCATAGCTTGTCCACAGACTTATCCCGTCAATACCTGAACCAGCAGGTTGTAGTCACGGCGCAGGGCAGGATCGCTGAGCTTGAGTTCCTCGATCTTGTGGCAGGCATGCAGTACCGTGGTGTGATCCCGCCCACCGAAGGCCTGACCGATCTCGGGAAAAGAGAGGTCGGTCAGTTCCCGCGCAAGATACATGGCCAGCTGCCTAGGGCGGGCAATATTGCGGGTGCGTTTCTTAGAGTACATGTCGGCGATCTTGATCTTGAAATAATCGGCCACGGTTTTTTGGATGTTTTCGATGGATATCTGGCGGTTCTGTACTGCGAGCAGGTCTTTCAATGCATCTTTCGCCAAGTCCACGGAAATAGCCAATTTGTTGAACCTGGAAAACGCGATAACCCGTTTCAGGGCGCCTTCCAGTTCCCGCACATTGGAACGAACCTGTTTGGCGATAAAAAAAGCGGTGCCCTCATCCAGGCTGATCTTATCCTGTCGAGCCTTGTCCAGCAGGATGGCGACCCGCATTTCCAGTTCTGGGGGCTCCAGCATCACGGTGAGGCCCCAACTGAAGCGGGATTTCAGGCGCTCCTCGATACCTTCCATGTCCTTGGGGAAGGTATCGCTGGTGATGATGACCTGTTTGTGTTCTTCGATCAGGGTGTTGAAGGTGTAGAAGAATTGCTCCTGGGTACCCTCCTTACCGGCGAAAAATTGGATGTCATCGATCAGCAGCAGGTCCAGAGAGTCGTAGCGACGCTTGAAGTCTTCGTATGAATTCGCGCGTACCGCACGCACCATGTCGGAAACATAGCGGTCGGCATGGATGTATCGCACCTTCGCCTTGTGATCGAGTTCAACCACGCGGTTGCCGATAGCCTGGACCAAGTGGGTTTTTCCTAGACCCACACCGCCGTAGACGAACAAAGGGTTGTAGCCGGATCCCGGGTTCTCCGCGACCTGCAAGGCGGCGGCACGGGCCATGTCGTTTGCCTTTCCGGGTACGAAGGTGTCGAAATTGAATGAGGGATTGAGACGACTTTCATTGATTGGTGGTTGTTGCGAAGCCGTGGTGGACAACTTCGCTTTGTGCTCCGGAATATTCTTTTTTGGTGCGTCAGAAGGCACAGGGTTTTCAACCCCGTTTCCCTTGGGTACCGATGCGGTTTTTTCGCTCCCAACGGTTAGCGTGATAGAAGGTGGGGTCGGAAAGAATTCCCTGGCCAGTTGCTCGATTTCCGCAAGAAATTTATCGCGCACCCACTGGGCAACGAACCGACTTGGCGCGGTCACCTCGATCAAGCCTGGGGCTACAACGACGCTTAACGGTCGTAACCAGGTACTGAGTTGTTGGGAATTGACCGTCCGCTCAAAATGGGCGAGGCAGTGACTCCAGAAATCGTCCATGAGCAGAAAATGAGGTGGGGTGGAATAGCTGTGGCGGCATTTTAACACCCACTTTTTGGTAACCGGGAAAGTTTGACAAATCATGGTGCTAGCGGTCTAATGCGGAGCTTTTTCGAAGTCGTTACTTCAGGGGTTCTGTCATGAAACGCACCTATCAACCTTCCGTCGTCCGTCGTAAGCGTACTCACGGCTTTCGCGCACGCATGAAGACACAAGGCGGGCGGGCGGTGATCAATGCTCGCCGTGCCAAGGGCCGCAAGCGCCTCGCTGTCTGACCTACCGGTTATCCGGCTGGAGCCGTGTGCGACACCGCATTGGACCAAGCCAAGATTCCCGGTACGGAGTCCCTCAGCTTCGGATCAGGGAAGAAACTAAGAAAAACGGATGAGTTTTCATCCGTTTTTAGTTTTCGCTGTAGCCGGCGCGGAAGCGGTTTGGATGTTCTTGCCGGACCCAATGGGCTGTCATTTTCTCGATTGGGGCTGATCGTCCCAAAGAAAGTCATTCCCACAGCCGTGGGACGAAATCGGGTGAAACGTCTGTTGCGTGAGTGGTTCAGACTGAATCAGCATGAATACCCAGGTTTGGATTTCGTAGCCCGCATAAAGTCTATGGATACGGAAATTGTATTAAAGGATGAATTTCTCGACGGACTCGTGGTCTGCAAGACTTGTGTCCTGAAGCGCATCGCGACCACCCCCAATCATCTCTGAACTGCCATGGATATCCAGCGCCTTATCGCCTTCGTAGTTTTCTCCCTCTCTATCATGCTGCTCTGGGAGAACTGGCAGGAGTACACCCATCCCAAGCCGGCAGTGGAAGCCACCACCAACGCGGGCAACGCGAGCAATGCGGGCGCTCTCCCGCAACCGGGACAGACGCTCCAAGCCGAAACCAAGCCTGAAGCAGGTGTAGTACAGAACGGTGCCCGTGCCCGCGTGGTAACGGATGTTCTGGATGCGGAAATAGACGCCAACGGCGGCGACATCCGGAAGTTGGTGCTTACTCACTACCGCCGCAACGAGGATGCCAGCAAGGCCTTCCAGTTGTTTGAGGAGAGGCCGGAGCACGACTACTTCGCCCAGCTCGGATTCATCGGGGGCACCTTGCCGACCCATAAGACCGTATTCCAACTGGTTCCAGGGGAATATCGCCTCAAGGATGGCCAGAATGACCTCAGGCTCAACCTGAAAGCGGATGTCAACGGCGCCGAGGTAACCAGGACCTACATCTTCCATCGCGGCAGCTATGTGGTGGACGTGGACACACGGATAAAAAACACTGGCACGGCTGTTATCGAGGGATTCCCGTATTACCAGTTCTTGCGGAATGGGCAGCCCCCAGAAGGGGAATCGAAGTTTGTCCATACCTTCACCGGGCCGGCGATTTACACCCAGGAGAACAAATTCCAGAAGGTCCCTTTCGATAAGATCGCCAAGGGCAAGGACGAGCATGTCAAGTCCGCCAAGGACGGTTGGCTGGCCATGGTCCAGCACCACTTTTTCGCGGCCTGGATGACGCCTAATCCTGCCGATGCCAGCCAGCGGGAGTTTTATACCCGTTCCCTGGGTAATGACGAATTCACCGCCGGCATGATCATGCCGGCCGTCAAGCTGGCGCCCGGGGAAGAGAAAACCGTCTCCATGCGCCTCTATGCCGGCCCCCAGGAACTCGAGAAGATCAAGGAACTGGCCCCGGGCCTGAACCTGGTCGTGGACTTTGGCTGGCTGACGGTATTGGCTTACCCGATATTTGTGGTGTTGAACTGGTTGCACAAGCTGGTGCTCAACTGGGGTGTGGCCATCATCGTGCTTACCGTATTGATCAAGCTGGCCTTTTATCCTTTGTCGGCGGCCAGCTACAAATCCATGGCCAAAATGCGCACATTGGCCCCTCGCCTGCAGCATCTCAAGGAACGCTTCGGTGATGACCGCCAGAAGCTGCATGAGGCCATGATGAAGATCTATAAGGAGGAGAAGATCAACCCATTGGGTGGCTGTCTGCCGATCCTCATTCAGATCCCGGTTTTCATATCCCTGTATTGGGTGTTGCTGGGGACGGTGGAACTGCGCCAGGCGCATTTCGCCCTTTGGATCACCGATTTGTCCAAGCCGGATCCCTATTACATCCTGCCGGTTGTCATGGCCATCACCTCCTTCATTCAGGTGAAACTATCCCCGGCCCCGGCGGACCCAGTCCAGGCCAAGGTCATGATGATCATGCCGGTGGCCTTCTCCGTGATGTTCCTGTTTTTCCCCGCCGGCCTGGTGTTGTACTGGCTGGTCAACAATGTCCTGTCGATTCTGCAGCAGTGGCGCATAAATACCGTAATCGCCCACGGTAACAAAGCAGCCAACGACAGTAAGCACTAACTTGGGACGGCTCATGCCGTCATATGTACAAGACACCATAGCAGCCGTCGCCACCGCCCCCGGGAAGGGCGGGATCGGCGTGGTCAGGGTGTCCAGCCGAGACTTGGCGGGGATGATCCAAGGACTGCTGGGCAGGGAATTGCCGCCTCGTCGTGCCGTGCACGCGCGATTTCTCGATGCCCAGGGCGCCGCCCTGGATGACGGCATCGCTCTCTATTTCCAAGGCCCCCAATCCTTCACCGGCGAGCATGTCCTGGAACTGCAGGGCCACGGCGGCCCCATGGTGCTGCAAAACGTATTGGAACGTTGCCTTGAACTGGGGGCGCGTATTGCCGAGCCCGGCGAGTTCAGTCGGCGAGCCTTCCTCAACGGCCGGCTGGATCTGGTTCAGGCCGAAGCCATCGCCGACCTGATCGACGCAGGCAGTCAGGTAGCGGCGCGTTCCGCGGTCCGGGCACTGGAAGGCGAATTTTCCCGCAGGATCAACCAGCTCAAAGAGGCCATCATCCACCTGCGCATGCTGGTGGAAGCCACCCTGGACTTTCCCGAGGAAGACATTGATTTCCTGGAAAAGGCGGATGCCTGGCGTCAACTTGATAGTGTCTCCAGCAGGCTGGACGAGGTGCTGGCCCAGGCCCGTCAGGGCGCATTACTGCGGGACGGCCTTAACGTTGTCCTGATCGGGCAACCGAATGTGGGCAAGTCCAGCCTGATGAATCAACTGGCTGGCTACGAAGTCGCCATCGTCACCGAGATTGCGGGAACGACTCGCGATACGGTCAGGGAAGCCATCCAGATCCAGGGCGTGCCATTGCACATCGTCGATACCGCGGGCCTACGCGAGACAAGCGACACGATTGAGCGCATGGGTATCGAGCGCACCTGGTCGGCGGTGGAGCAGGCGGATATAGCCTTGTTGCTGATCGATGCAAGCCATGGCGTTGGCCCCGAGGAGGCGGCCATACTGCGACGCCTGCCCGGGATCCCGGTGATTACCATCCACAACAAGATCGACTTGACCGGGGAGATTCCCCACCAAGCTGGGAATTCGTCGGAAATATGGCTTTCCGCCAAACACGGCGCGGGCATGGAACTATTGCGCGGGAGACTCCTGGAACTTGCCGGCTGGCAAGCCCCGGGCGAAGGGGTGTGCACCGCACGCGTCAGGCATCTGGACGCCTTGCGGCGCTGTCAAATGCATTTGTCGGGCGCCCGCGCGGCAGGACGTCAGCTGGAGTTTTTCGCTGAAGAGTTACGGCTGGCCCATCGCGCCTTGGCAGAAATCACAGGGGAGTTCTCGGCGGATGATCTTTTAGGCGTGATTTTTAGCCGATTTTGCATAGGCAAGTGAGACAGACCTCAGACAAGTAACCAGGCATCCTTCACCGGTAGATGTTTCGTCTGGACCCAATCCGTGACCCCGAACTGAAATGCTTCCATGCGATTCTCGTCCACCAGGGTGGATGAAGCATGGACGATGTACCAACGCACGCCCGCCAGAAACACCAGTTCCTCGAGGACGTCCTCTGGGAAACCGAGTCGGCCGCCACGATAATCAATCAGCAGGCTGTCGAGATAGACATCCACGGTACCCTGGCCCCAGCGGCTGGTCAGTTCATTGGCGATATGAGGGAAACGGCGTTCAATCGCAGAACATCGCCGGTAGCCTGGTGTATACAGAGAGTTGCCGTCTGGCGCGGATTGATCAATATCGGTGTACATGTGTTACCCAAGATAATTTTGAGGTAACCATACAAAGCAACTATCGTGCCATGCATACCTGATAATTAATTATATGTATTCAATGGGTTAAGAAAGATTAACGGACCTAACTCGCTTGTATATAAATTCAGTAACCATTTCATGGCATTACTGACGAAATTCAGACATGACCCCTGACTTTTCCGTGTCCTGGCCGCAAATACTTGATGACTTGAAAAATCATCGAAAGGCCCTGGCCAAGGGAAACCTGATCGCCATATTGGCCGTGGCGTGTTCCGTTCCCGTTCCCTTGTTCCTGCCCATCCTGGTGGACGAGGTTCTGCTGCACAAGCCGGGCGCATTCATCGCCTTCTTCTCGCCCTGGTTTCCACCCGCCTGGCACGGCCCGGTTCTATTCATCCTGATTGCACTGGCCTTGACCTTGGGCCTGCGGTTGTCCGCCATCCTGCTGAACGTATGGCAGACAAGAACCTTCTCCCTGGTTTCAAAGGAGGTGGTCTTTCGTATCCGCGCGCGCATGCTGGATCGTTTGTCGCAGATCGCCCTTTCTGAATATGAAACCCTGGGATCCGGTCGGGTTACATCCCATTTCGTGACGGATCTCAATGCGGTGGACGGCTTCCTTGGTGCCTCCATTTCCGGGTTTCTTGTCGCGGTTTTGTCCCTGATAGGCGTCGCCGGGGTCCTACTGTGGATGAACTGGCGGTTGGCCCTGTTCATTTTGCTGTTGAACCCATTGGTAATCACCTTCTCCACGCGCCTGGGAAAAAAGGTCAAGGAACTGAAAAAGCGTGAGAACAGCGCTTTCGAGGCCTTTCAGGAAGCCCTTTCGGAGACGCTGGACGCGCTCAACCAAATCCGCGCCATGAACCGGGAACGCCACTATCTGGCCCGGGTGGCCGACAAGGCCGCCAATATCCGTCAGCACGCGGCGGCCTATGCCTGGAAGTCCGATGCCATGAACCGGGTCTCCTTCTTCGTGTTTCTGGCGGGCTTCGATGTGTTTCGGGCCATGGCCATGATCATGGTGGTCTTCTCGGGGTTGAGCATCGGCCAGATGCTGGCGGTATTCGGCTACCTCTGGTTCATGATGTCGCCGGTGCAGGAGATCATCAATATCCAGTATGCGTGGTATGCCGCGAATGCCGCCTTGGGGAGGATAAATCGGCTATTGGCGCTGAAACCCGTCAGCGAAGGTAATGCCAAAGCCGATCCATTCAGCGGAAACACGACCGTTGGCGTGACATTGGAAAACGCCTGCTTCTCTTACGGCGAAGGTGAAACGGTCCTGGATGGCGTCACCCTCAACCTGGCCCCGGGCGAGAAGGTTGCCTTGGTGGGCGCATCGGGGGGCGGCAAGTCCACTCTGATCCAGGTCTTGCTCGGTCTCTACCCACTCAATTCCGGCCATATCCGCTACGGGGGCGCAGATGTGGACGATATCGGCTGGCCCAGGATACGGGATCATGTCGGGGTGGTGCTGCAGCACCCCGTGCTGTTCAACGCTTCGGTCAGGGATAACCTGACCCTGGGCCGCGAGGGCGCAGACGCGGACCTGTGGAAGGCCTTGGAGATCGCACAACTGCACGAATTGGTGGCCGGCCTGCCGGAGGGTCTGGATAGCATGGTCGGAAAAAACGGTCTGCGTATGTCCGGCGGCCAGCGCCAGCGCCTTGCCATTGCGCGCATGGTGCTGGGGCAACCCCTGGTGGTCATTCTCGACGAGGCCACCTCCGCCCTGGATACCGAGACCGAGCGGCAACTGCACCAGGCATTGGCCGCGTTTCTCAAGAACCGCACCACCTTGATCATCGCCCATCGCTTGTCGGCGGTCAGGCAGGCGGACCGGATCCTGGTATTCGAAAACGGCAAAGTGGTCGAGGAGGGCGATCATGAAACATTGATGCGCCGAGGCGGGCTCTACCACAAGCTTTACGCCCATGCCTGAGGGAGTGTTTCACGTGAAACATGCGGGGGCATGGCGTACAATGCGCTGCCTCGTTCAAGCCGATCGCGCCAGATAAACGCATGATTTTCCCGGAAAATTTCGATGTGATAGTGGTGGGCGGCGGCCATGCCGGGAGCGAGGCGGCCCTCGCATCGGCACGCATGGGGGCCAAGACCCTCCTGCTCACCCACAACATCGAAACCCTGGGCGCCATGTCCTGTAATCCCTCCATCGGTGGGATCGGCAAGGGCCATCTGGTCAGGGAAGTGGATGCCCTGGGTGGGGCCATGGCGATCGCCACGGACGAGGCCGGCATCCAGTTCCGCATCCTGAATTCCTCCAAGGGGCCGGCGGTGCGTGCGACCCGGGCCCAGGCCGACCGGGCCTTGTACAAACAGGCGATACGCGCGCGCTTGGAAAACCAGCCCAATCTGACCCTGTTCCAGCAGGCCGCGGATGATCTGGTACTGAACGGGGATACCGTTTGTGGCGTCAAGACCCAGCTGGGTATCGAGTTCGGTGCACGGGCAGTCGTGCTCACCACGGGCACCTTCCTGGCCGGGCTGATCCATGTGGGCCTGGAGAATTTCCAGGCTGGACGCATGGGTGATCCCCCCGCGATATCCCTGGCGGCTCGGCTACGGGAGTTAAACCTCCCCGTGGGACGCCTGAAGACAGGCACACCGCCCCGCATCGACGGCCGCAGCATAGATTTCTCGATGATGCAGCAACAGCCGGGCGACGATCCGGTACCGGTGTTTTCGTTCATGGGGGGCCGAGACATGCATCCGGCCCAATTGCCGTGCTGGATAACCCAGACCAACGAACGTACCCATGAAATCATCCGCCAGGGCCTGGACCGTTCACCTTTGTATACCGGCATCATAGAAGGGGTGGGGCCGCGCTATTGTCCTTCCATCGAGGACAAGATATCCCGCTTCGCCGACAAGGATGCCCATAACGTCTTCCTCGAACCCGAGGGGCTGACGACCAACGAGTTCTATCCCAACGGCATCTCCACCAGCCTGCCCTTCGACATTCAGTTGGCTCTTGTGCGCTCCATCCGAGGTTTGGAAAAGGCCCAGATCCTGCGCCCTGGCTACGCCATCGAATACGACTACTATGATCCGCGCGGCCTCAGGCCCAGCCTGGAGACCCAGGCCATCCGCGGGCTGTTCTTCGCCGGCCAGATCAATGGCACCACAGGGTATGAGGAAGCGGCCGCCCAGGGTTTGCTTGCGGGTCTCAATGCGGCCCTATACCGGCGCGAACAGGAACCCTGGTGGCCGCGCCGCGGCCAGGCCTATCTCGGTGTCATGGTGGACGACCTGACGGCCCGGGGGGTGTTGGAGCCCTACCGCATGTTCACCAGCCGCGCCGAATACCGCCTCTCGTTGCGGGAAGACAATGCCGACCAGCGCCTGACTGAAGCGGGCCGCCGCTTGGGATTGGTGGATGACGCCCGCTGGGCCCGCTTCGAGACCAAACGCGAGGCCATCGCCCGGGAGACAGAACGTTTGAAATCCACCTGGGTCAATCCGGCCATCCTGCCCGAAGCCCGGGCCGTGGCTGTGCTGGGCAAGGCCATCGACCGGGAATACAACCTGTTCGATCTGCTGCGCCGCCCGGAGGTGAGTTACGCAAGCCTGATGACATTGCCGGGGGCCGAGCCAGGTGTGGATGACGAGGCCACTCGGGAACAGGTGGAGATCGCAGCGAAATATTCCGGCTACGTGGCCCGCCAGCAAGCTGAGGTGGAGCGCCAGCGTGGCCAGGAAGATCAGCCCTTGCCGAAGGATTTCGATTACACGGCCCTGACCAGCCTTTCCATCGAGGTCAGGCAGAAATTGAACCAGGTCCGCCCCGCCACCCTGGGTCAGGCCGCCAGGATTTCGGGCGTGACGCCGGCGGCAATATCGGTGTTGTCGGTGTATCTCAAGCGCGGCGAACTGCTGGCGAGGGAGACCCGGAGGTGAATATCGTCACCCATCTCACGGAGGCCATATCGGCAATGGACATCGAGTTGTGGCCGAAGCAGGAAGTGGCCTTGCTGGAATACCTGCAACTGATGGTCAAGTGGAACAAGACCTATAACCTGACCGCCATCCATGAGCCGGAACGCATGCTGACCCATCATCTACTGGACAGCCTGGCGATCCTGCCTTTTGTCGGCGCCGGCCCCCTTCTGGATGTGGGAAGCGGTGCCGGTTTACCCGGCATTCCCCTGGCCATCGCCAGGTCGGAGCTGGGCGTGACCGTGATGGATGCAAGCCAGAAGAAATGTGGCTTTATGCAACAGGCCGCTATCGAGCTGAAGCTGGCCAATGTCACGGTGGAGCACGCCAGGGCGGAGGCTTACCGTCGACCGGACGGCTTCCCACAGATCGTGTCCCGGGCCTTTTCCGACCTCTCGGAACTGGTGCGCTTGACCAGTCATCTGTTGCGGCCGGGAGGAGAATGGTTGGCCATGAAAGGTCTCTATCCCAATGAGGAAATTGCCCAGCTCACGGGCGCTCGCTTGAAGCGCCAGGAACAATTGCATGTGCCGGGCCTGGAGGCCGACCGCCATCTGATCATCATGGAGCGGACCGCATGAGCCGCATTCTCGCCGTCACCAACCAGAAGGGCGGGGTGGGCAAGACCACCACCGCGGTGAACCTTGCCGCCAGCCTGGCCAGTCTCGGCAAACGCGTCCTGCTCATTGATCTTGATCCCCAGGGTAACGCCACCACCGGTAGCGGCGTTGAAAAACAGTCGCTGGAAAAGACCACCTACCATCTATTGCTGAACCTTGCTTCTTTGGCTGAGATACGCCTCCGCTCGGAGTCGGCGGGATACGACGTGTTGCCCGCCAACCGAAACCTGGCCGGTGCCGAGGTTGAACTGGTGGACGGCAAGGAGCGGGAATTCCGACTGAAGCGGGGCCTGTCCGCGGACCGCACCGAATACGACTTTATCCTCGTCGATTGTCCCCCGGCCCTCAACCTGCTTACCGTCAATGCCCTGACCGCGGCCGACGCGGTCCTCATTCCCATGCAATGCGAATACTTCGCCATCGAGGGCCTGGCCGACCTCGTCAATACCGTGAAGAAAATCAAGGCGAGACTGAACCCGGCCTTGGTCATCGACGGGGTGGTCCGTGTGATGTTCGACACCCGAAACACCCTGGCCCAGCATGTATCCGACCAGCTCAAGGCCCATTTCGGCGCCAAGGTCTTCGACGCCGTGGTGCCGCGCAACGTGCGTCTGGCCGAGGCTCCCAGCCACGGCGTGGCGGTGCTGCAATACGACCGCAATTCAAAGGGAGCCCAGGCCTATCTGCAGATGGCCCGGGAACTGATCGAGAAACAAGAGGGAATGCGTCATGGCTAAGCCAAAAGGACTGGGACGAGGCCTGGATGCCCTGTTGGGCGAAGGGGATACCAACGATGGGGAGCGTCTGCTCACCCTGCCGGTGGAAAGCCTGGTGCCGGGCAAGTATCAGCCCCGGACCCGCATGGACCAGTCGGCACTGGTGGAACTGGCGGACTCCATCCGCTCCCAGGGCTTGATGCAGCCCATCCTGGCACGTGCCATTCCCGGCGGACGCTTCGAGATCATCGCCGGCGAACGACGCTGGCGTGCCAGCCAATTGGCCGGTCTCCGGGAAGTGGCGGTCCTGGTGCGGGTGGTGGAGGACGAGGCCGCCCTGAAAATGGCCCTGATCGAAAACATCCAGCGGGAAAACCTCAATCCCCTGGAAGAGGCCCAGGGTATCCATCGCCTGATCCAGGAATTCACCATGACCCATCAGACCGCCGCCGAGGCGGTAGGCCGTTCACGGGTCGCGGTCAGCAATCTGCTGCGTCTGCTCAACCTGGCCAAACCCGTGCAGTCATTGCTGATGAACGGTGACCTGGACATGGGCCATGCCCGCGCCCTGCTGGCCCTGTCCCACGCCAAGCAGGTGGATGCCGCCCATGAGGTGGTACGGCTCGGTTATTCCGTGCGCGAGGCGGAACGGCTTGTGGCCAGGCTGCTCAGACCGGTGGCGAAAAAGCGGGAGAATAAGGACCGTGACGTGATACGTCTGGAAGAGGATCTGAGCGAAAAGCTGGGAACGGGGGTGAAAATCACCGCCAACCAGAAAGGGGTGGGTCGTATCAGCATCGAGTTCGCCAGTCTTGACCAACTGGACGGATTGCTGCACCGCATTAAATGACTGTTTCACTCAGGTTTCATCAATCGCTTTGATGATTGCATTAGTCTCTCTAATTGAAATATACTAAACAGCTAATGTTTTTTGCCCTCGCGCTGCAAACGTTAAGCGTGACGGCCGTCGGCGCGGCAGGATATCTCTGGCAGGGTCCAAGGACGGGTTTGGCTGCTTGGTATGGCGGGGTAGTGGCCTGTGCAAATTCCTGCCTGATGGTTATTCGCTGGTGGCGGGGGGTCCATGACTATCACTGTGATGGAGCGCGTCACCTGAGGTCGTTTCACCGTTCCAGTCTGGAACGGTTTTTTGTTGTCACGCTACTGATGGCGGTGGGCCTGGGCCTAATTAGGCTGGCGCCGCTGCCGATGATCGTGGGTTTTGTCGTGGGACAGCTGGCATGGGTGATCGCGGCGGCTGGCCTGAATACTGATTGACGGGTTGAAGAGTTATGTCCGCAGAAGCGCACACCTCGACGGAATACATCAAGCACCACCTGCAGAACCTGACTTTCGGGAAACTGCCCGCCGGCTACCAGCGCCATGATGGTGAGGTTCTGCAACAGGGCACTTGGACCCTGGCCCACTCGGCAAAGGAAGCCAAGGATATGGGCTTCGTCGCCATCAACGTCGATACCATGGGCTTCTCGATCCTGCTGGGCGCCATTTTTCTGTTCTTTTTCCGCATGGCGGCAAAGACAGCGGTCACCGGGGTGCCCGGCGCTTGGCAGAACTTTGTGGAATGGGTGGTCGAATTCGTCGATTCCAGCGTCAAGGGTTCCTTCACCGCCCGCAATCCCATGGTTGCCCCCCTCGCCCTGACAATCTTCATCTGGATCTTCCTGATGAATCTCATGGACCTGCTGCCGGTGGACTGGCTCCCCCATCTGGCCGGCGCCCTGGGCGTGCCTTTTCTTAAAATTGTCCCTTCGACCGACCCGAATGCCACCTTCGGCATGTCGTTGACTGTTTTCGCCCTGGTGCTCTACTACAGCGTCAAGATGAAGGGCGTGGGGGGGTTCGCCAGCGAACTCACCCTGCAGCCCTTCGGCAAGTGGGGCATGCCCGCCAACCTGCTGCTCGAAGGCGTGAACCTCATCTCGAAACCGGTTTCCCTGTCCTTGCGACTGTTCGGCAACATGTATGCTGGCGAAATGCTCTTCATCCTAATCGCCATCATGTTCTCGGGCGGAGCCGCGCTGGCGCTCACCGGCGGTGTGCTGCAATGGGCGTGGGCGGTCTTTCACATCCTGATCATCACGCTGCAGGCCTTCATCTTCATGACCCTGACCATCGTCTACCTGGACATGGCCCATCAGGAACACCACTGATCCAATTTTTGACTAGCTGAAATCCGACTGAAAGGGGAATTCGCATGGAACACGCACTGCTTTATATCGCCGGCGCCATCATGATGGGCCTGGGTGCCCTGGGCGCCTCCGTGGGCATCGGTATCCTGGGTGGCCGCTTCCTGGAAGGGGCCGCGCGCCAGCCCGAACTCATCCCCATGCTGCGCACCCAGTTCTTCATCGTCATGGGTCTGGTGGACGCGGTGCCGATGATCGCCGTGGGTCTGGCCATGTATGTCCTCTTCGCGGTGGCTGCTTGATCGAAGCGACCACTTAACCGAAAGAGGTTAAGCCATGAACATAAATCTGACCCTGATCGGCCAGTCCATCACCTTCGCGATCTTCGTGTGGTTCTGCATGAAGTTCATCTGGCCCCCCATCGTCAATGCGCTGGAGGCCCGCAAAAAACAGATCGCCGATGGCCTGGCCGCCGGCGAGCGCGGCAAGCTGGAGCTGGAACTGGCCGCCAAACGCGCGACGGAAGATCTGCATGAAGCCAAGCAGAAGGCAGCCGAGATCATTGCCCAGACTGAAAAGCGTTCGCTCCAGTTGATCGACGAAGCAAAAAATGCCGCCAAGGACGAGGGCGACCGCATGATCGCCGCCGCCAAGGCCGAAATCGAACAGGAAAGCCATCGTGCCCGGGAAGCCCTGCGCGGCGAAGTGGCGGCCCTGGTGGTCGCCGGGGCCGGAAGGGTGTTGCGCCGAGAGGTGAACGCCCAGGCCCATGCCGACCTGCTCGAAGCCATCAAGAACGAGCTGTGAGCCGACAATACTGATATGGAACGCGCGACCCTAGCCCGCCCCTACGCCGATGCCGTGGCCAAACTTGCCGCCGAAGGCGACAGCTGGAGTCCCTGGTCCAGTCGTCTCGCGCTGCTTTCGCAAGTGGCGGGGGACGCCCAGATCCAGGATCTGGCGGCCAACCCATCCGTGCCTAACTCGCGGATCGCCGAACTGATCCTGGCCGTCTGCGGCGATAAGTTGGGCGCGGAAGGTGGCAACCTGGTCCGTCTCCTGGCCGAAAACAAGCGTCTCTCCCTGTTGCCCGAGATCGTGGGCCTGTTCGAGTTGGCCAAGGCCGTCCAGGAGGGGGTGTTGGAAGCCCATATCACCACCGCCTACGAGCTCACGGCCAAGCAGATGGCTGGGTTGGTGAGCAAGCTGGAAACCAAATTCGACCGCAAGGTCCATGCCACCCAGTCGGTCGATGCCGACCTGATCGGTGGGGTATTGATACAAGTGGGCGACGAGATCATGGATGCGTCGGTGCGCGGCGGTCTGGAAAACCTCGCCGTTACCCTGAAAGCTTGATTAGAAAATCGGAGTCGATATGCAACTCAACCCGTCTGAAATCAGCGAGCTGATCAAGAGCCGGATCCAGGACATGGAATCCGGCTCGGAGCTGCGCACCCAGGGGACGGTAGTCTCCGTCACCGACGGCATCGTGCGTGTGCACGGGCTGGCGGAAGTGATGCAGGGCGAAATGCTGGAATTCCCCGGCAACGTCTACGGCATGGCCCTGAACCTGGAGCGGGACTCCGTCGGCGCCGTGGTGCTGGGGGAGTACGAACACATCTCCGAAGGCGACACGGTCAAATGCACCGGCCGCATCCTGGAGGTCCCCATCGGCGAGGGCCTGCTCGGCCGGGTCGTGGACGCGCTGGGCCAACCCATCGACGGCAAAGGCCCCATCAACGCCGCCGGCACTTCGCCCATCGAAAAGATCGCGCCCGGGGTAATCGCCCGTCAGTCCGTATCCCAGCCGATGCAGACCGGCCTCAAGTCCATCGACGCCATGGTGCCCATCGGCCGCGGCCAGCGGGAGCTGATCATCGGCGACCGCCAGACCGGCAAGACCGCCGTGGCGGTGGACGCCATCATCAACCAGAAGGGCACCGGCGTGCTGTGCATCTACGTGGCGGTGGGCCAGAAGGCCTCCTCCGTCGCCAACGTGGTGCGCAAGCTGGAGGAGCACGGCGCCATGGCGCATACCATCGTGGTGGCCGCCACGGCTTCCGATCCGGCCGCCATGCAATTCCTCGCACCCTACGCCGGTTGCACCATGGGCGAGTACTTCCGCGATTCCGGCCGCGATGCCCTCATCGTTTACGACGACCTCACCAAGCAGGCCTGGGCCTATCGCCAGATCTCCCTGCTGCTGCGCCGGCCCCCGGGCCGCGAGGCCTACCCCGGCGACGTGTTCTACCTGCACTCCCGCCTGCTGGAGCGCTCCGCCCGCGTCAACGCCGATTTCGTCGAGAAGAAGACCAACGGCGCCGTGAAGGGCCAGACCGGCTCCCTGACCGCCCTGCCGATCATCGAGACCCAGGCCGGCGACGTGTCCGCATTCGTGCCGACCAACGTGATTTCAATCACCGATGGCCAGATCTTCCTGGAGTCCGACCTGTTCAACGCCGGCATCCGTCCCGCAATCAACGCCGGCCTGTCCGTGTCCCGGGTCGGCGGCGCCGCCCAGACCAAGGTCATCAAGAAGCTGGGCGGCGGCATCCGACTGGCCCTGGCCCAGTACCGGGAACTGGCGGCCTTCGCCCAGTTCGCATCCGACCTTGACGAGGCCACCCGCAAGCAGTTGGAGCGCGGCAAGATGGTGACCGAGCTGATGAAGCAGTTCCAGTATTCGCCCATGAACGTGGCCGAGATGGCGGTGACCCTGTTCGCCGTGAACCGAGGCTACATGGACGACGTGGAAGTGAAGCGCGCCCTGGCCTTCGAGTCCGCCCTCCAGTCCTACCTGAAGGGCAACTACGCCGCGATCCTGGACAAGATCCAGAGCACCGGCGACCTGGACGGTGAGGCCGAGAAGCAGCTGGCCGCCGCCATTGTCGACTTCAAGACCAGCGCGGCTTACTGATCGGGGAACCACGAAATGGCAGCCGGCAAGGAAATACGCAGCAAGATCAAGAGCGTGGAGAACACGCGCAAGATCACCCGGGCCATGGAGATGGTGGCCGCCGCCAAAATGCGCAAGGCCCAGGACCGCATGCGTCATGCCCGACCCTATGCCGAGAAGATCGGCCGCGTGGCCGCCCACTTCAGCCAGGCCCATCCAGAGTATCGCCATCCCTTCGTGGTGGCCCGCGACTCGCTCCGGCGCGTCGGCCTGATCATCGTCACTACGGACAAGGGCCTGTGCGGCGGTCTGAACACCAACGCGCTGCGTCTCGGCCTGAACAAGCTCAAGGCCTGGGACGACCAGAAGCTGGAAGTGGATGTCTGCGTCATCGGCAACAAGGGGCTGGGCTTCATGCAGCGCCTGGGCGCCAACGTGGCCTCCCAGCTCACCGGCCTGGGTGACACACCGCACATGGAGAAGCTGATCGGCCCGGTGCAGGTGATGCTGGATGCCTACAAGGAAGGCCGCATCGACGCCCTCCACCTGATCTACAGCCGCTTCATCTCGACCATGAAGCAGGAGCCCGCCATGAAGCAGCTGCTGCCCCTGACCGGGGAAGAGGCGATGGAAAAGTCCGAGCATCACTGGGACTACATCTATGAGCCGGAAGCCCACGTTGTGGTGGATGGCCTCATGGTGCGCTACATCGAGGCCCTGATTTACCAGGCCGTGGCGGAGAACATGGCGTGCGAGCAGTCCGCGCGCATGGTGGCCATGAAGGCCGCGTCCGACAACGCCAAGAGCGTGATCGAAGAGCTCAAGCTGGTCTACAACAAGACCCGCCAGGCCGCGATCACCCAGGAACTCTCCGAAATCGTCGCCGGGGCGGCGGCGGTATGACGCCGCATTGGCAAGGATTGGGCGAGGCTAACGTGAACGCAGTGAACGTTACGACGAGACCAGAATCCGCAGCCAAGGCGGCGGCCGTTCAAGAAATCGATATTAGCTAGGAAACGACAGCCATGAGCGAAGGAAAAATCGTACAGATCATCGGCGCGGTGGTGGACATGGAATTCCCCCGCGGGGCGCTGCCCAAGGTCTACGACGCCGTGAAGATGGACAGCCCGGACCTCACCTTCGAGGTCCAGCAACTGCTCGGCGACGGCGTCGTGCGCACCATCGCCATGGGCTCCACGGATGGCCTGCGCCGTGGCGCGATGGTCCGCAACACGGGCGCCGCCATTTCCGTGCCCGTCGGCAAGGCCACCCTGGGCCGCATCATGGACGTGCTGGGCGAGCCGGTGGACGAGGCCGGCCCGGTCAACGCCGACCAGCACATGCCGATCCACCGCAAGGCGCCGGCCTATGCCGACCAGGCTGCATCGGTGGAGATCCTGGAGACCGGCATCAAGGTGATCGACCTGATCATGCCCATCGCCAAGGGCGGCAAGATCGGCCTGTTCGGCGGTGCCGGCGTGGGCAAGACCGTGACGCTGATGGAGCTGATCCGCAACATCGCCGTGGAGCACTCCGGCTTCTCCGTGTTCGCCGGCGTCGGCGAGCGGACCCGGGAGGGCAACGACTTCTATCACGAGATGAAGGAAGGCGGCGTGCTCGACAAGGTGTCGCTGGTCTACGGCCAGATGAACGAGCCGCCCGGTAACCGCCTGCGAGTCGCGCTGACCGGCCTGACCATGGCCGAGTACTTCCGCGACGAGGGCCGCGACGTGTTGTTCTTCGTCGACAACATCTACCGCTATACCCTGGCCGGCACCGAAGTGTCCGCCCTCCTCGGCCGGATGCCGTCCGCCGTGGGCTACCAACCTACCCTGGCCTCGGAGATGGGCGCCCTGCAGGAGCGCATCACCTCCACCCGCACCGGCTCCATCACCTCCTTCCAGGCCGTGTACGTGCCCGCCGACGACCTGACCGACCCGTCCCCGGCCACCACGTTCGCCCACTTGGACGCCACCCTGGTACTGAGCCGCCAGATCGCCGAACTGGGCATTTATCCCGCCGTGGACCCCCTGGACTCCACCTCCCGGATCCTGGATCCCCTGGTGGTGGGTGAAGAGCATTATTCCGTGGCCCGCTCGGTGCAGGCCACCCTGCAGCGCTACAAGGAACTGCGCGACATCATCGCCATTCTGGGCATGGACGAGCTGTCGCCGGAGGACAAGGTGGCCGTTGCCCGCGCAAGAAAGATCCAGCGCTTCCTGTCCCAGCCGTTCTTCGTGGCGGAAGTGTTCACCGGCGCGGCCGGGAAGTACGTGTCCCTCAAGGACACCATCGCCAACTTCAAGGCCATCGTCAACGGCGAATACGACCACCTGCCCGAGCAGGCCTTCTACATGGTCGGCACCGTGGATGAGGCGGTGGAAAAAGCCAAGACCATCCACTAAGGAAGAGCCAACATGGCCATGACCATACACGTCGATATCGTCAGCGCGGAAGCCGCCATCTACTCGGGACTCGCCGAGTTCGTGGTGGTGCCCGCCGAGATGGGCGAGGTGGGCATCTATCCCCGTCACACCCCTCTGCTTACCCGCCTTAAGCCGGGTTCTGTGCGTATCAAGGCGCCGGACCGGGAGGAGGAAGACCTCATCTACGTCTCAGGCGGCATCCTCGAGGTGCAGCCCGGCGTGGTTACCATCCTGTCCGACACCGCCATGCGCGGTGCCGACCTGGACGAGGCCCGGGTGCTGGAAGCCAAGCGCCAGGCGGAAGATGCCATGAGGAACCGTACCTCATCAATGGACTATGCCCGTGCCCAGGCGGAACTGGCAGAAGCCGTCGCCCAGTTGGCGGCGATCCAGAAGCTGCGCAAGATCAGGCATTGAGACCAACGCACCCGCGCGCCGACGGCAGCCCGGGGCTGCCGTTTTCTTTTCCGGTCTCCGGACAAAGGGAATGGCGCCTGTTTATACTTATGCGCGATTTTCTTCACTGACGCCCCATGCCCACCCCCGTCGACATCGTCATCCTTGCCGCAGGCAAGGGCACCCGCATGAAGTCGGAACTGCCCAAGGTACTCCACCCCCTGGCAGGCAAGCCCCTGCTGGCCCATGTTCTGGCGGCGGCCGACAGCCTCGTGCCAAAGACCATCTGCGTGGTCTATGGCCACGGCGGCGAGGCCCTGCCCAGCGCCATCGCTCGGGATGACCTGGTCTGGGCCAGGCAGGAGCCTCAGCTGGGCACAGGCCACGCGGTCCAGCAGGCCGTGCCCCATCTGGACCCCGAAGGCCTCACCCTGGTCCTCTATGGCGATGTCCCCCTGATCCGTCCCGAGACCCTCCAGGAGATGCTCCTCGTCGCCCAAGGCGGCGCCATCGCCCTGCTTACGGTGCGCCTGGCCAATCCCGCCGGCTACGGTCGCGTCGTGCGCGACAGCAGTGGCCAGGTGGAGCGCATCGTCGAGCAAAAGGATGCTTCACGCGAGGAGCTGGCCATTGACGAGGTGAACACTGGCGTCCTGTGCCTGCCTACCGCCAAGCTGGCGGGCTGGCTGGCGCGCCTGACCAACGACAATGCCCAGGGCGAGTACTACCTGACCGACGTGATCGGCATGGCCGCGGCGGAAGGGGAGCGGGTCATGCCCTGTCACCCCTCGGCCGAGTGGGAGGTCCTGGGGGTGAACAGCCGGGCGCAGCTGGCCGAGCTGGAGCGCCTGTACCAGCGCAATGTCGCCGAGGTCCTCATGAGCCAGGGCGTGACGCTTATCGACCCGGCAAGGATCGACGTGCGCGGTGAACTGACCTGTGGCCGCGATGTACTGATCGACGTCAACTGCGTGTTCGAGGGCCGGGTCATTCTGGGAGACGGCGCGCGGGTGGGCGCCAACTGCGTATTGAAGGACGTGGAAGTGGCGGCCGGGGTACATGTCCAGCCGTTCTGCCACATCGACAGCGCCCGGATCGGCGCCAATGCCCGGATCGGCCCCTATGCACGGCTCCGGCCCGGCACCGACCTGGCGGAGGAGGTCCACATCGGCAATTTCGTGGAACTGAAGAACGCCCAGGTGGGCTTCAATTCCAAGATCAACCACCTGTCCTATGTCGGGGACGCCACCGTGGGCGGCAAGGTCAACATCGGCGCCGGCACCATCACCTGCAACTACGACGGCGCCAACAAGCACCGCACGGTGATCGAGGACGGGGCCTTCATTGGCTCGGATACCCAGCTGGTAGCCCCCGTTACCGTGCGCAAGGACGCCACCCTGGGTGCCGGCACCACCCTGACCCGGGACGCCCCAGCGGGCCAGCTCACCCTGTCCCGGGCCAAGCAGCTAACCATCCCCGGCTGGCAGCGGCCGACCAAGAAGAAATAAAGGAGTACGGATCCATGTGCGGCATCGTCGGCGCCATCGCCCAACGCAATGTTGTGCCCATCCTCATGGAGGGGCTCCAGCGTCTGGAATACCGCGGTTACGACTCCGCCGGCCTGGCCGTGCGCAGCGACGACGGACATATGCGCCGGATTCGCTCGGTGGGCAAGGTGGCCGCCCTGCGCGGCATGCTGGAAGCCAGCCCGGCATTCGCCAAGCCCGAAGGGGGCCTGGGGATCGCCCACACCCGCTGGGCCACCCACGGCATGCCTGCGGAGCGCAATGCCCACCCCCACATGAGCGGCGAAAGGGTGGCGGTGGTGCACAACGGCATCATCGAGAACCACGCCGAGCTGCGGGCGGAGCTCCAGGCCCAGGGCTACATCTTCACCTCAGAGACCGATACCGAGGTCATCGCCCATCTCCTGGCCCACATTCTTGCGTCCGAGCCCGACCTGGTGCGCGCCGTGCAATTGGCGATCCAGCGCCTGCTGGGGGCCTACGCCCTGGCGGTATCCACCCCCGACGATCCGGACCGCTTGGTGGTGGCCCGGGCCGGCAGTCCCCTGGTGGTGGGGCTGGGCGTGGGGGAGAACTTCATCGCCTCCGATGTGTTCGCCCTGCTGCCTGTAACCCAGCGCTTCATGTTCCTGGAGGAGGGCGACGTGGCCGAGATCCGTCGGGACGGCATCCGCGTCATCGACGCGGACGGCAACCCGGTCGAGCGGCCCGAGCGTCTATCCCAACTGTCCGCCTCCACGGCGGACAAGGGCCCCTACAAACACTACATGCTCAAGGAGATCTATGAGCAGCCCTCGGTGATCGCCGAAACCCTGGAGGGCCGCATCCACAAGGGCCGCCTGCTGGAGGAGAGCTTCGGCCACAAGGCCCAGGCGCTGTTCGACCGCACCCAGGGCGTCCACATCGTCGCCTGCGGCACCAGCTACCATGCCGGCCTGGTGGCCAAGTACTGGCTGGAGGAGGTGGGGGTCCCCTGCGCTGTGGAGGTGGCCAGCGAATACCGCTACCGCAAGGTGGTGGTGCCGCCTGGCACCCTGTTCCTGTCCATCTCCCAGTCCGGCGAGACCGCCGACACCCTGGCCGCCTTGCGCGGCATCAAGACGGCCGGCTACGTGGGCTCCCTCACCATCTGCAATGTGCCCGAGTCCTCGTTGACCCGGGAATCCGATGTGGCCCTGATGACCCGTGCCGGCCCCGAGATCGGGGTGGCTTCCACCAAGGCCTTCACCACCCAGCTAACCGCCCTGCGCCTGGTCACCCTCGCCCTGGCCCGGCGGCGCGGGCTCGGCGTTGAAAGGGAAGAGCAACTGGTCAATGAGCTGCACGCCCTGCCGCGCCAGGTGGAGGTGGTGCTGGCCCTGTCCGACGCCATCAAGGGCATGGCCGACGCCTTCGCCGACAAGCAGCACGCCCTGTTCCTGGGGCGGGGCCCGTTCTACCCCATCGCCCTGGAGGGGGCGTTGAAGCTCAAGGAGATCTCCTACATCCATGCCGAGGCCTATCCCGCAGGCGAGTTGAAGCACGGCCCCCTGGCCCTGGTGGACGCCAGCATGCCGGTGATCTGCGCTCTGCCGGACGACCCCCTGCTGGACAAGGTGCTGTCCAACCTGCAGGAGGTGCGGGCCCGGGGCGGCGAGTTGTTCCTGTTCTCCGACCACAACGTGAAGATCGAACTGGACCGCTACCAGAACCTCACCCTTGCGGACATCCACCCCAGCACCGCGCCCATCGTCTACAGCGTGCCCCTGCAGTTGCTGGCCTATCACGTCGCCGTGCTGAAAGGCACCGACGTCGACCAGCCGCGCAACCTGGCCAAGTCCGTCACCGTGGAGTGATCCGGGCCTGGGGAGAATCGTATTGCACAGCCGGGGGTAGCTGAGTACGCTCTCGGACTCATTCCTGGGAGGCGAGATATGGCGGTCGTGGCGGTCTTCAATCAGAAAGGCGGGGTGGGCAAGACCACCACGACCCTGAACGTCGCGGCTTCATTGGGGCTTCTGGAGCGCAAGCCCGTGGTCATCGACCTGGACCCCCAAGCCCATGTCAGCCTGGCACTGGGCGTGAAGTATCTGCCCGCGGACGGGTCCCTGGCGGCCTTCTTCCGGGGGCAGGCGCCCCTGGAGCGCCTCGTTCGCCGGCTCGGCAACGGCCTGCGCCTGCTGGCCGGCCATCCGGACCTTTCCAAGATCGACGCCCTGATGGGGGCCACCCCCGGCGTGGCCGGCCTTCTGAAAAAGGGGATCGGGGAAACCCTGGCTTGGGAGGGTGTCCCCGTCCTGATCGACTGCGCGCCGACCCTGGGGGTGCTTTCCCTCAACGCCCTATTCGCGGCGGACCGGGTGCTGATCCCGGTGACGGCGGATTTCCTCGCGATCCAGGGCCTGAACCGCCTGGATCTGGCCCTGAATGTACTGGAAGGACCCCTCAAGCGCCGGATCGAACGCCGCGTGGTGCTTACCCGCTTCGACGAGTCCAAGCCCCAGAGCCGGGAGGCCCTGGCCTCGCTCAAGAGCCGCTATGGCGACAAGTTGTGCGAGACCCGCATCCAGGACGACTCGGCCCTGTCCGAAAGCCCGGCCCACGGCATGGACATCTTCGCCTATTCCGCCGACAGTCCTGGCGCCCACGACTATCGGCTCCTGACCATGGAGCTGTTGTCCAAGGGGTTCTTCCGATAAGCCGGGTTTCCGGACCCCCGGCATGAGCAACGCCGACTGGCTGGACCGTACCCGCGCTGCCCTTTGGCACCCCTGCACCCAGATGAATCACCTGGAGCAGGCGCCGCCCCTGCCCATAGCGCGAGGCGAGGGACCCTGGCTCATCGACCACGACGGCCGCCGCTATCTGGACGCCATCTCCTCCTGGTGGGTCAACCTGTTCGGCCACGCCAACCCACGCATCAACGCCGCCCTCATCGACCAGCTGCAACGCATCGAGCACGTCATGCTGGCCGGCTGCACCCACGCCCCGGTGGTGGAGCTGTCGGAACGCCTGGCCCGACTCACCGGCCTGGGCCACGCCTTCTACGGCTCGGACGGCGCCAGCGCCACCGAGATCGCCCTGAAGATGAGTTTCCACTATTGGCGCAATAGCGGTCGGGGTGAAAAAACCGGGTTCATCTCCCTCAAGAACGGCTACCACGGCGAGACACTCGGAGCCCTGTCGGTGACCGACGTGCCCCTGTTCAAGGACACCTACGCGCCCTTGCTACGCCCCAGCCACCAAGTGGCCAGCCCGGACTGGCGCCTGGCGGTGGAGGGGGAATCGGCCGAGGCCTACGCCCTGCGCGCCGCCGACGATCTGGAGGCCTGGCTGGACGAGCATGCCGAAACCACCGCCGCCCTGATCCTGGAACCCCTGGTTCAGGGCGCCGCCGGCATGGCCATGTACCACCCGGCCTACCTGACCCGGGCCCGGCAACTTTGCGACCGATACGGCATCCACCTCATCGCCGACGAGATCGCCGTGGGCTTCGGCCGCACCGGCACGATGTTCGCTTGCGAACAGGTTTTACCCACCTCGCCCGCAAGCGGGAGAGGGGCTGGGGGAGAGGGACAAGCGGCACAAGTCAGTGATATTGCCGATTTCTTCTGCCTGTCCAAGGGCATTACCGGCGGCTACCTGCCCCTGTCCTGCGTGCTTACCAGCGACGACGTCTACGCCGCCTTCTACGACGACGCCACTGCCCGGGGTTTCCTCCATTCCCATTCCTACACCGGCAACCCCCTGGCCTGCCGGGCCGCCCTGGCGGTACTGGACATCTTCGAGCAGGACGATGTGATCGCCGCCAATCGCGAGAAGGCGACCCGGTTCACGGAGCTGCTGGCGGAAGTGGCGGGCCATCCGCGCGTGGAACACTTCCGGCATCAGGGCATGATTTGGGCCTTCGACATAAGGGAAGCGCCACCGGGCTTCGCCCCGTGGTTCCACCAGAGCGCCTTGCACCGGGGGGTGTTCATCCGCCCAATCGGCAATACGGTCTACTTCATGCCGCCTTATGTCATTGAGGCACCGGAGATGGCGCTGATGACCGAGGCCACCCTCGCACTGCTCAATCAGGCTTGATAGGTGTCGCGATAGCCGGGAATGTCCAGCCGGCCACATGGCCGTCGCGATTCATGGTGATCAGCCATGACAGTCGCCCACTGGGATGCTCCGGAATTTATCCTGTGTCGGCATTCTTTCAGTGGACCATGGGGAGCGTCTGGATAGCTAAGGGGTGTTTAGGCCTCATGCACTTTGCCAATATGCCTGGCGGCTGTGTATCACCAGTCCTAACCCCACTTCTTGCCCAGTTCCTCCAGACCGGCCTTTTGTAAATCCTCTGGGGTCATCGCGATCCTGAATTTGCAATTGGCCTGGAAGTGAAGAAAGAACGGTTCCGCCATCGCGGGCACATCCGAAGGACTCTTCAAGTCGATGATGAAGATCCCGCCGCGTGTACCGTCTTGCTCGGTGAAGTAGGCAGCCTCAGGCTTAATAGTTTCGAGGATTCGCCCCATGATCTCGCCAATCTTCCCGCTTCTGACGAGAGAGTTGAAGGGTTCATGGGGTATTTCGACCATTAGAAGCATTCTCACATTCAATCTCCTATTCCCGCGAAGCCACACCATCCCCTCCTGGCTGTGCAAGGCAAACCGCTCCCCTCCTGGCAATTACATGCCGATCACCTGGGCATGCAGTCCCCGCTCCTGAAAGCCGTGCAGAATACTGGAGGCATGGGCGATGTTTGAGTCGTAGACCACCACCAGCAGGTGGGGCTGGTGGGGGTTGTGGCCGACCGAGACCACACCCGTGTCCTTGCGGATTCCACCTTCAAGTTCCATGAGGGTTTCCTCGTCGAGGGATTCCTTGATATGCACGACGACATCGTTCAGGGGGGTATTCATTATGGTCTCCTCTTCATCGCGCCGACCGGTCGCACGGTGCGGCTGAGCACCCAATATAGGCAGTGAAGGATCAATGTCGAGAAATATAGTCGGGTATTTGGCTGCGCCTTGCGCAACCGCCTAACAGACCGTACCTGAACCAGAAGTGGTCGCTAAGGGCAGACCTGTTAATCCCGACAATAATTGTCGGATTAGGCGAGCCTCACCTAAACTGGCGGCCAGCCTTCGGAGTTCGCCATGTCCAACCGTCTCGCCCTCGAAACCAGTCCATACCTTCTGCAGCACAAGGACAACCCGGTGGACTGGCAGGCCTGGGGGCCGGAGGCCCTGGAACAGTCCAGGCGCGAGGACAAGCCGATACTGCTGTCGGTGGGCTATTCCACCTGCCACTGGTGCCATGTCATGGCCCACGAGTCCTTCGAGGACCCGGCGGTAGCGGCGGTGATGAACGCGCATTTCGTCTGCATCAAGGTGGACCGGGAGGAGCGGCCGGACCTGGACCAGATCTATCAGGCCGCCCTGCAGATGCTCACCGGCCGGGCCGGGGGCTGGCCACTGACCATGTTCCTGAGCCCGGACGGCACCCCTTTTTTCGGCGGCACCTATTTTCCCAAGATGCCCCGCTTCAACCTGCCCGGCTTCACCCAGCTGCTGGAGGGCGCGGCCCTGGCCTATCGGTCCAAGCGCCATGAGATCGACGAGCAGAATGCCTCGCTAAGGGCCGCCATAGCCGCAAGCGTGCCCGGTTCACCCGCCGCCGGGGAATTGGACGACGCGCCCATCCGGGCCGCCGTGGATGGCATCAAGCGGGGCTTCGACCCGGTCCATGGCGGGTTCGGCGGGGCGCCCAAGTTCCCGCGTCCGGCGGAGCTGGAATTCCTGTTCTGGTCCGGCGACCCGGAGGCGCGCCGGATGGCCCTCTTCACCCTGGAGAACATGGCCCGTGGGGGCCTGATGGACCAGCTGGGGGGCGGCTTTTTCCGATATTCCACGGATGCCCACTGGGCCATCCCCCATTTCGAGAAGATGCTCTACGACAACGGCCCCCTGCTGGGCCTCTATGCTGACGCCTGGGCCGCTACCGACAATCCGTTGTTCGCGCGGGCGGCGGAGATGCTGGTGGATTGGCTGCGGCGCGAGATGGTCACCCCCGACGGGGCCTTCTATTCGGCCCTGGACGCGGACTCGGAGCAGGAGGAGGGCAAGTTCTACGTCTGGACGCCGGAGCAGGCCGCGGCCCTGCTATCCCCCGAGGAGTACGCGGTGGCGCGGGCCCACTGGGACCTGGATTCCACGCCCAATTTCGAGGACCACGCCTGGCATCTGAGTGTCGAGCGGGAATTGCCGGAGGTGGCCCAGCAGTTTGGAATGACTGCGGCCGAGGCCGGCATGCTTCTGGAATCGGCCCGCGCCAAGTTGTTCGCCGCCCGGGAGGGCCGCATTCGGCCGGGGCGGGACGACAAGGTGCTGACCAGTTGGAACGCGCTCATGATCAAGGGGCTGGCCCGCGCCGCCCGCCGCTTCGACCGGCCGGATTGGCTAGCCATGGCCCGGGTTGCCCTGGACGCCCTGCATCGCCTGGTCTGGCGCGACGGCCGACTCGCCGCCACCTATCAGCAGGGCCGTGCACGGCACCGGGGCTATCTGGACGATTACGCGTTTCTCCTGGATGCGGTGCTGGAACTGCTCCAGGCCGATTGGCGGAGCGAGGATTTTGTATTCGCCCAGGCCCTGGCACGGGCCTTGGTCGTTCATTTCGAGGACCAGACGGATGGCGGATTCTTCTTCACCAGCCATGACCACGAACAGCTGATCCAGCGCGCCAAGCCGGGCTACGACAACGCCACCCCCTCGGGCAACGGAGTGGCGGCCCTGGCCCTGGGTCGGTTGGCGCTGCTGACGGATGAGCCGGACTACCAGCGTGCGGCGGAACGAACCGTGCGCCTGTTCCTGCCCCAGATGGCCGACCAGCCCACGCCCTTCCCCAGCCTGCTGGCGGCCTTACGGGATTGCCTGGCGCCGCCGCGGGTGGTGGTGCTGACCGGCCCGGAACCGGACCTCTCGGCGTGGAAGCGGGCCGCGGACCGGGCGGCGGATGCCGCCAGCCTGCTGTTCAAGCTGGCGGATGACATTGCGGACATTCCCGCCGGCCTGCAAAAACCGGTGAAAAACAGCGTCAACGCATATGTCTGCGCTGGCGTTAATTGCCTACCTGAGATAGTCCAATTGACTGATTTATTGACTATGTTCAGTCACCGTGACGTCCAGTAACATGCGCCGCGCATTTCGCAAAACACGTGGTTGCCCTATTTCGCAAAACAAGGAGTTTCTGTATGAAAGCAATCGTGATCGCCGCCGCCGCCGCCCTGGCCTTGTCCGCCGGTGTGGCTTCCGCCAACCAGGCCTTGGCCCAGAAATATGCCTGCCTGAGCTGCCACCAGTTGGACAAGAAGGTGGTGGGCCCCGCCTTCAAAGATGTGGCCAAGAAGTACAAAGGTGATGCCAAGGCCGAAGAGCATCTGGTCGGCGTGATCCACAAGGGTGGCAAGGGTGTCTGGGGCACCATCCCCATGCCCCCGCACCCGCAGATTTCCGATGCCGATGCCAAGGCCCTGGCCGACTGGGTGCTGTCCCTGTAAGTCGGGCTCTCCTGGAGTCGAGGCCGGGGCCTTCCCCGGCTTTTTTATTGCCCGCTGTGATATATATTGGACAGTTCTTCATGTATTTGGGGGTGAATGGTGATGTTCGGCAAATGGGCGGTCTCGGCTCTGGCTATCGCGGCCGCATTGACGCTGGCCGGATGTGGTGAAAAGCAACCCGCGAATGGCGAGACGGTCATCAAGATCGGTTCCGTCGCCCCTCTTACCGGTCCCCAGGCACATCTCGGCAAGGACAACGAGAACGGCGCGCAGTTGGCGGTGGACGAGATCAACGCCAAGGGCCTGACCCTGGCGGGGAAGCCGGTAAAGCTGGAGTTGTTGGGTGAGGACGACCAGGCTGAACCCAAGACCGCCACCATCGTCGCCCAGAAGCTGGTGGACGAGGGGGTCGATGCGGTGATCGGCCACCTGAATTCGGGGACCACCATTCCCGCCTCCAAGATCTATGCCGATGCGGGCATCCCCCAGATTTCCCCGTCCGCCACCGCGGTGGCCTATACCGCCCAGGGTTACAAGACCGCCTACCGGGTCATGACCAACGATGAACAGCAAGGCAAGGTGCTGGGGGATTTCGCGGTAACCAAGATGGGCGCGAAGAAGATCGCCGTGATCGACGATCGCACCGCCTACGGCCAGGGCCTGGCCGATGAATTCGAAAAGGCCGCCAAGGCCGCCGGTGGCGAGATCGTCGCGCGGGAATTTACCAACGACCGCGCCACCGACTTCACAGCCATCCTCACCAGCATCAAGGGCAAGGCGCCCGATCTGGTCTTCTTCGGCGGCATGGACCCCCAGGGCGGTCCCATGGCGCGTCAGATGAAGCGGCTGGGCCTGAAGGCCGGCCTGCTGGGCGGCGACGGTTTGCAGAACGCCAACTTCATGAAACTGGCCGCCGCCGATGCCGAGGGCGTCACCGCCTCGTCCCCCGGACTACCCATCGATTCCATGCCGGGCGGGGTCGATTTTCGCAAGAAATTCGAAGCCAAATACGGCCAGATTCAGGTCTATGCTCCATACGCCTACGATGCCGTATATGTTGTGGTGGATGCCATGAAGCGGGCCGATTCCGCGGACCCCGCCAAGGTGCTGGCCGAATTGCCCACGACCGATATCCAGGGGGTGACCGGTCCCGTGCGCTTCGATGCCAAAGGCGACACCAAGGGTGGCGCGGTGACCATCTATCGGGTCAAGGATGGTGCCTGGCAGGTGGTGGAGACGGTGAAAAGCGGCCAGTAAGCCTTCCGGCGTGATCGTGCCGGCCCCAGATATTTCTAGTACCCGGCTTCGGCCGGGATGACGGGTACCGTGGATATATTCATCCAGCAGCTGATCAACGGCCTGGTCCTGGGCAGCATCTACGCCCTTGTGGCCCTGGGCTACACCATGGTCTACGGGATACTGGAACTGATCAACTTCGCCCACGGCGAGGTGACCATGATCGGGGCCATGGTGGCGCTCAGCGTGATCGGCCTTATCACTGGTGTGGCGCCCCATTTGCCGGGTTTGGTGGTGGTCCTGGGCGGGGTCGCGTTGGCCATCCCCGCCTGCATGATTCTGGGTTACGGCATCGAGAAGATCGCCTATCGCCCCTTGCGCAAGGCACCGCGCCTTGCCCCCCTGATCACCGCCATCGGCGTCTCCATCGTCCTGCAGAACCTGGCCATGCTGATCTGGGGCCGCCAGTACGTGTCCTTCCCGCCCCTGCTGCCGAGGGGGCACCACATCCTCCTGGGGGCCACCATCACCGATCTGCAGATCTTCATCGTCGCCCTGTCCCTGCTGGTGATGGCGGGCCTCTGGCTGCTGGTGGAACGGACCCGGCTGGGGCGGGCCATGCGGGCAACGGCCGAGTCCAAGGAAGTGGCCCAGCTGATGGGGGTGGACGTGGACCGGGTGATCTCCGCCACCTTCATCATCGGCTCCGCCATCGCCGCCATCGCCGGAGTGATGGTGAGCGCCTACTACGGTCTGGCCCATTACTACATGGGCTTCATGCTCGGCCTGAAGGCGTTCTCGGCAGCAGTGCTGGGGGGCATCGGCAATATCGCCGGGGCGATGCTGGGCGGTCTGCTGTTGGGAGTGATCGAGGCCCTGGGCGCCGGCTATATCGGCGACCTCACCGGCGGCTTCCTGGGCAGCAACTACCAGGACGTATTTGCCTTCTTCGTCCTGATTATGGTGCTGATCTTCCGGCCGTCAGGCCTGTTGGGGGAACGGGTTGCAAGCCGCGCTTAGGTATTTGCGTGGGCGGCCCCGGCTGGCATTCGCCCTGTTGGCTGCCTTGCTCCTGGTCGCGCCTTTCATCGTTACCGCCGGGTTGGGCAACGCCTGGGTGCGGGTCATGGATTTCACGCTGCTGTACGTGATGCTGGCCCTGGGCCTCAATATCGTGGTGGGCTACGCCGGCCTGCTGGACCTGGGCTACATCGCCTTCTATGCCATTGGCGCCTACCTGTATGCCTGGCTGGCGAGCCCCCACTTCGGCCTGCATCTCCCCTTCTGGGTGACATTGCCCCTGGGCGCGGGGCTGGCCGGCCTGTTCGGATTGCTGCTGGGCGCGCCCACGCTGCGCCTGCGGGGCGACTATCTGGCCATCGTCACACTGGGCTTCGGCGAGATCATCCGCATCTTCATGAACAACCTGAACGCACCGTTCAACCTGACCAACGGGCCCCAGGGCATCAACCTGATCGATCCGGTTAAATTTGGCACTGTCTCCCTGGGCAAGCCGCTGCACCTGGCCGGTGTGACCATGACCTCCGCCCACCTGTATTACTACCTGTTCCTGGCTTTCACTTTGGTGACCATCTTCATCGCCATGCGCCTGCAGGATTCCCGCATCGGCCGGGCCTGGGCGGCGCTGCGGGAAGATGAGGTGGCGGCGGCGGCCATGGGCATCAACACCCGCAACGTGAAGCTGCTGGCCTTCGCCATGGGGGCCACCTTCGGCGGCCTGGCGGGGGGACTGTTCGCGGCCTTCCAGGGCTTCATCAGTCCCGAGAGCTTCAATCTGTGGGAATCCATCCTGGTGGTGTGCATGATCGTGTTGGGCGGCATGGGCAATATCCCCGGTGTGATCCTGGGCGCGGTCATGCTCACCGTCATTCCCGAGGCCCTGCGCTATCTGGGCGACCTGCAGCGGACCACCCTGGGCCATGTGGTGGTGGATCCCTCAGACCTGCGCATGCTGTTGTTCGGGGTGGCCCTGGTGGCCATGATGCTGTTCCGTCCCGCCGGCCTGATTCCGTCCAGGATGAGAAAGCGGGAGTTCGCGGCCGAAGATGGTGTCGCGGAACAGGAGCAGGCCGACCTATACGACGCCAGGGCCTGACCATGGCTGAAGCCTTGCTCACCGTGGCACAGGTCACCAAGCGCTTCGGCGGCTTGGCTGCTCTTGAGGAGGTGTCATTGTCGGTCAATAACGGCGAGATCTATGGGTTGATCGGGCCCAACGGCGCCGGCAAGACCACCCTGTTCAACTGCATGACCGGTCTGTACTCGGTAACTTCGGGGCAGGTGCGGCTGGACGGCCAGGCCATCCATAATCACAAGCCCCACCAGATCGTAAAACGGGGTTTCGCCCGAACCTTTCAGAACATCCGCCTGTTCGCCAACATGACCGCGCTGGAAAACGTCATGGTGGGCCGCCACCCCCGTACCCGGGCGGGCGTCATCGGCGCGGTGCTGCGGGGCGCCGGGACCCGACGCGAGGAAGCCGCGATCCACGCCAGGGCGAGGGAACTCCTGGCCTATGTTGGCCTTGCAGGCAAGAACCGCAGCTTGGCCGGCCATCTGGCCTATGGCGAGCAACGGCGCCTGGAGATCGCCCGGGCACTGGCCACGGATCCGCGCCTGCTGGCCCTGGATGAACCCGTCGCAGGCATGAACCAGGCGGAGCGTCGCCAGATGGGGGATTTGTTTCTCAGGTTGCGGGAAGGTGGTTTGACGCTGCTTCTGATCGAACATGACGTGAAACTGGTCATGGGCCTGTGCGACCGGGTGGCGGTGCTTGACTATGGCCGCAAGATCGCCGAAGGGGACGCCCTGGAGGTCCAGAAAGACCCTGCCGTCATCGCCGCCTACTTGGGGGGCGAGGTTTGAGCCTGCTGCAAGTGCGCGGACTCAAGGTGGCCTATGGCGGCATCCAGGCCGTGCGCGGCATTGATTTCGAGGTGGCCGAGGGCGAACTGGTCAGCCTGATCGGTGCCAACGGCGCCGGCAAGAGCAGTACCCTCAAAGGCGTGATGGGCCTGGTGCACGTTGGCGGTGAGGTGCGTTTCGACGGCGCGCGTCTCCAACGCCAACCCACCCATGCCATTGTCGCCCGTGGGTTGACCTTGGTGCCGGAAGGGCGGGGTATTTTCGGGCGTCTGACGGTGGCGGAAAATCTCAATATCGGCGCCTACTTGCGTCGCGACAAGGCGGGTATCCAGGCGGACGCGCAGCGCGTTTATGGCCTGTTTCCCCGACTCGCAGATCGTCGCGGTCAGCTGGCTGGCACCCTGTCCGGTGGCGAGCAGCAAATGCTGGCCATCGCTCGTGCGCTGATGGGGCGGCCCCGGTTGCTGCTTCTCGATGAGCCCAGCATGGGATTGGCGCCGCTCATGGTACAAAAGATATATGAAACCATTGCGGCCATTATAAAAGAAGGGGTTACACTGCTTCTGGTCGAGCAAAATGCCCATTTGGCGCTCAAGATCAGCCATCGGGCCTATGTTTTGGAAAGCGGTAACATCACCCTGGCCGGTGACGCCAAAAGCCTGACGCAAGACCCAAAAGTGCGTGCCGCGTATTTGGGAGACTAGTCGCTAGGTCCCGCCGGCCATGGTATTGCAAAGACTTGTTGCATTCTAGCAACAGGGGTTGGCCGTCAGTAGGACAAGCCAATCTAGTAATCGAATGTTCTAATATTCCACCCTATACTGACGTCTCAGTTGAGAGTTCCCTGATTCCCGTTCCCCCGTCAACCCCTTAGGAGTTAGAAATGAAAAAGCTGTCCGCCCTGATTCTTGCCCTGGTTGCCCAAGCCGCATTCGCTACCGGCCCCGAAGAAACCGCCACCCAACTGCTGGACCCCGTCAGAGCCGCTGACGTCGCCAAGGACCCGAAGGCCGCCGTGGCTGCCATGACCAACCTGATGGATCCCGCCACTGCCATACGTATGATGCAGATGGGTATGGACCCCGCCACCTACACCAAGATGGTTCAGTCCGGCATGTCTCCCGACATGCTGAAGTCCTATGCCGCCTTCCTGGACCCGAACGTCTACATGAAGTGGCTGGCCGCCTCGATGGACCCCAACTTCTACACCGCCGCCATGGCTCCGTTCATGAACCCCAACATGTACATGAAGTGGGCGGGTGCTCCTCTGGATCCCCGTGTCCTGCAGATGATGGCCGCTCCTCTGAACCCCAACATGTACATGAACTGGGCCACGGCCCCCTTGGCCCCCGCCAACATGAACCTGATGATGGCTCCCCTGAACCCCAACCTGTACACCCAGTGGGCTAACACCGCAGCCAACCCCGCCACCTACGGCACCTGGGGTGCGTTCATGAATCCCGCCACCTACGGCAACATGGCCAACCCGTTCGCTGGCTTCATCCCCGCACCTGCTGCTCCCGCCGCCAAGTAATTCGCGGAAGTAACATGGTATGAGGGCGGAACTTCGGTTCCGCCCTTTTTCTTTGCGGCGAATGAGGCATGTTAGTATTTGTCAATACGTTACTAACCAACTGAATTTAATAACCATACACAATGAAAATAAGCTGGGTGGGGGCCGCGCTGTTGATGGGGACAAACTCTGTGGCCTATTCAGCGCCGCAAGCAACAATAGATGCCCAGTGGTCGGCAAGGATCGGCGTAACGGTCGTCACACAGCCTGACGGCAAGGTGATCGAGCGCCTTGCCATGAATTCCGCCGCTGCCGCGCGCCAAGCAGCAGTCGTCGCACCGGATTCTCCGGAGGCTTGGCTGGAATTCATGCTTGATTCAACCCGCAACGGTCAGGCCTTCAAAAATCCGAAGTTAATTGCCGAATGGCTTGATGCCGTGACGGAGCCCCGCTTCATGACCGCCCTGGCCACGGTCGTTTTTTCCCCAGGCACTTACCCGCGAGTATTGGGCCGACTGGTCGATCCAGCCACCGTGCATAACTGGGCCGAGTTCATGGATCCCAATCTATTTCTGAGCTGGATGGCCGCCGGCCTGGATCCACGCTTTTCGGAGGCCATATACCTGCGTATGGCGAATCCGCAAAAATATCTGCGTTGGGCGGCCTATGCCGGCACGCCGGAGGCCCGGGGCGTACTGGTCGGGAGCCTGAATCCGGAAAATCATGGCAAGTGGTCGGCCGCCGGACTGGAAACCAATAACCATGTCCCAATTGCCAAAGCAGCCAATCTGGTGATTCCCTCGGCATGGGTGGGCGGTTTCGCCGATGGCGCGAACCATGCCCTGGCCTCGGATCAGTCCGCACAGGTATGGCTCAAGCTGCCCACACCGGATCCCAAATCCAACCCCTACCTGAGCGGGAACGCCTCTTACCGTTATTGACCCGGCCGCCTACCCGGGGCCGCTGGGGCGATATCCCTGTTCCGTCAAAATGCCGATTACCGGGATATCCCATGGGTCCCGGGGTACTTCCACAACCTGCTGCGCCGCGAAGGCGACGCCGATCAGCCGGGGCTTGCGCCAAACCAGGCGTTGGCCGAGGAAGGCCAGGCTGGCATCGTAATAGCCTCCCCCCATGCCGATGCGGAAGCCGCGCCGGTCGAAGCCGAGCAGCGGTATGAACACCATGTCGAGCCTATTGGCGCGTACCCACTTGGCGGAGGGATGGTGATATTCCGGGATGCCGTAGCGGTTCAAGCGCCAGGCCTGATGATCACCCAGGCGGGAGAACCAGAGTTTCTTGCGGCCACGACCCGGCACGATGGGCAAATAGCAATCCACCCGCATCTGCCGAGCTTGGTTGAGCAAGGGCATGACATCGATCTCGCCTTTTGCGGGGATATAGAAGCCGATCCTCCGCCGCTGGCGCAGCAGGCGCTTGCGCAAGGCGTAGCGAACCAGGTGGCGGCCCGCGGATTTACGGATGGCATCGGGAATGGCGGCCCGGATGCCGCGCAGTCGGCTACGCAAGGCGCGCTTATCGGAATTGGGATCGGGATGTGTCATGCTGAAAGGGGTCTCCCCGCTTGCGCCGTCTGGATCGCTAGTCCTGAACCCTGAGGTTCAAGTCGGCCGCGGTTCGGTTGTATCGGGTACATGGACAGGCCACGCGCACGCCCACAACCTAAATACCGCAGTCTGCGCTTACGCGTATCGGTTCAAAGAATGCACGATCCTCGCGTACGCAGCAGGGAGATTGATAGGGCACCCGTGAAACCCGGTGCCTTCAGAACAGATTATCTTGCTGGGCCAGTGCCTGATCAAGCAGATTGGCCAGGCGGGACAGACGTTCCTGATACTCGCTCGTGTCCGGCGCGGCGGGACGGGCGCTGAGGTAATCATTGGTGATGTTGAGGGCGGCCATGATGGCGATGCGTTCCACGCCGATCACTTTGCCGGTGTCGCGGATCTCGCGCATCTTGCGGTCCAGGTATTGCACGGCCTGGAGCAGACTGTCCCGTTCTTCTTCAGGACAGGCCACGCGAAATTCGCGCCCCATGATGGCGACGTCGAGGCTCACGTTGTTGGGGGCGATTGCCATGTCAGTCCGGAAGCTTGTTGAACAGGGTTTCCATGCGTCCGCGAGCCTCATCGACACGCTCCGACAGCCGCTTGTTGGCGTTCTCCAAGGCGACCACCTGTTGGCGCAATTTTAGGTTCTCGCCACGCATGGCTTGATAGCGCTCCAACATCTGAGCGAGCTTGGTTTCGAGGGCATCCAGTTCGGCCTGCATTGGCGCACTATAATTGGCCGCATTTTCCCGCGTCAACAAAGGGTTCTAGTTAATTTATGCGTATCGACTGCAACAGCCATGGATAAGCTTGCCTTTGCCTGCGACAGCTTCCCTTCAGGTAGCTGTGGGCGCATGTTCGTATTCTCCATCGGCACCATGTGATCTCGGCCGCGACGGATGAAGCCAAGTCAGTGGGTACGTGTCATCAGGGTGCATGCAATTCCAATCCGCGCACATGATATGTCTATCCCATACTCCCGAACGCACAGGATGCAGAGCCGTGACGTACAGTACCGGCCACATCACTGTCTCGAAAACCTCACGGTGATGTCACCCAAGCGTAACGTGATGGCCGTATTCACTATTCGTTTCTCGTGCCGGGAGCCGATGTGCGGGTCTTGCTGATCTCAGATGTCTATTTCCCCCGGGTAAACGGCGTTTCCACGTCCATCCAGACCCTGCGCGGCGAACTGCGGGCGGCCGGTCATGAGGTCACCCTGGTGGTCCCGGATTACGGCCGGACAACGGGGGATGAGCACGGCATCGTGCGGGTTCCTGGCCGGCGGGTACCCTTCGACCCGGAGGACCGTCTGATCCGGCCCGCCGCCCTGCGCCGGCGTCTGGACGAATTGGGCGAAGACTTCGACGTGGTGCATGTCCATACCCCCTTCGCCGCCCATAGGGCCGGAGTGGCCTTTGCCCGCAGCCACGGAATCCCGGTGGTGGAGACCTACCACACCCTGTTCGAGGAATATTTCTACCACTACATTCCGTTCCTGCCTCACCCCTGGCTCAAGGCCTTGGCCCGGCGCATCTCGCGCAAGCAGTGCAATCGGGTGGATTGCATCGTTTCTCCCTCCGGTCCCATGCGCCAAGCCCTGGTGGATTACGGCGTGACCACGCCCATCGAGATCATACCCACCGGCCTGCCCGCCGCCGCTTTCGAGCCGGGTGATGGCCGGCGTTTCCGGGTCGAGCGTGGCATACCCGAAGACCAGCCGGTGCTACTTTTTGTGGGCCGGGTGGCCTTCGAGAAAAATATCGGTTTTTTATTGAAGATGCTGGGCCTGCTCCGGCGGCAGGTGCCGGACGTCCTTCTGCTGATGGCGGGAGAAGGCCCCGCCCTGCGCAAGCTCAAGCGCCATGCCCGACAGTGGGGCGTGGCCGAACTGATCCGTTTCATGGGCTATCTTGACCGACACACGGAATTGCCCGATTGCTACCGGGCCGCGGACCTGTTCGTGTTCGCCTCGAAAACCGAGACCCAGGGCCTGGTATTGCTGGAATCCATGGCCCAGGGCACGCCGGTGGTCGCCTTGGCGGAAATGGGCACCAAGGATGTCCTCCGGGAGGGCCACGGCTGTCGCATCGCCCGGGATGATCCGCAAGGGTTTGCCGATTTGGTGGCGGGGATGCTGCGCGACACCGGCGCCATGGATACCCTGGAGAGCAGCGCCCGGAACTATGCCCGGGGATGGAGTTCCCAGCACATGACCGAGCGAATGGTCGGCCTGTACGAGCGCGCGGGCATGCCGGCCACGGCTGAACTCATGCCCTCGCCAGCCCTGATCTGATCCGGGCCGGCCCATGGCGGTCGGGCGCTATGATGGGCCCATGTTGCCTGGCTATCGCGGGCGATTCGCGCCCACCCCTTCCGGACCTTTGCACTTCGGCTCCCTGGTCGCCGCCCTGGGCAGCTATCTGGATGCGCGTGTCCACGGCGGCACTTGGCTGTTGCGCATTGAGGATGTTGACCCGCCAAGGGTGGTGGCGGGGGCGTCGGACGCCATCCTGCGCACCCTCGAGGCCTATGGTTTCGAATGGGATGGGACGGTGATGTGGCAGGGCCGGCGCGGCGACGCCTACCGGTCCGTGCTGGAGATGCTGCAGCAGTCCGGACGGGTCTATGGCTGTAGTTGCAGCCGCAAGCAGATCGGCGAGGGTGCGCGCATCGGTGTGGATGGCCCGGTTTATCCGGGCCGCTGTCTGGGTCGACAGGTCTCGGATGGCCTGGCCCTACGGCTGATGGTACCGGATGTCCGCATCGACTTCGAAGATCGACTGCAGGGCCGGGTGGGCTGCGACGTGGCCCGCGAATGCGGCGACTTCGTCCTCAAGCGGGCGGATGGCGTCTTCACCTATCAGCTCGCGGTGGTGGTGGATGATGCCGCACAAGACGTCACCCACGTGGTCCGGGGTGCCGACCTGCTGGCTTCGACCCCGCGCCAGATCGCGCTACAACAGGCTCTGGGCTTGGTAACGCCGGAATATCTGCATTTGCCTGTGGTTCTGGACAGCGACGGCTGCAAGCTCAGCAAGCAGACCCTGGCCGCACCCTTGAATGACGCCGATCCCATGCCGGTCCTGAAGCAGGCGGCGGATTTTCTGGGACTGGATATGGAAGCGGACGTGGCCTCGCCGACAGAATTCTGGCAACAGGCGACCCGACTCTGGGACCGGTGCGCCTTGCCGCCGCTGCGTGGCAAGAGTTTGGCTGGCGGTGTGCGGCGTGGCTGAGGCGGTCAGCCGCCGGTCATGCTCATGAAGCGGACCAGCTTCTGCGGCTGCTCGCGGAATTCATGGCGCTCCGGCTTCAGGTCGATGGCCAGGCGGATGGCCTCGACGATCTCCCGGTCGGTGGCGCCACCACGCATCAGGTTGCGGAAGTCCACGCGCTCCTCCTGCCCCAGGCACAGGTGCAGGATGCCGTCAACGGTGAGGCGTACCCGGTTGCAGGTGGCGCAGAAATGCTGGGAGATGGGGGTGATGAAGCCCACCGTGAAGAGGCCGTCCCGGCTGCCCAGGTAGCGGGCCGGGCCGCCGCCGGGCATGACCGTGTCGATCAGGTCGAAGCGCAGCTGCAATTGGGCCTTGATGGGCTGCAGGTCCACGTAGCCCATTTTGCGGGCGGTGTCGCCCATGGGCATGATCTCGATCAGGCGCAACACGAAGCCGCGCGCCATGCAGTAGGCGACCATGGCGTCGATCTCGTCGATGTTTTCCCGCATCACCACCATGTTGATCTTGATGGGGCCGAAACCGGCTTCCCGGGCCGCTTCCAGGCCGGCCAGCACCTTGCCCAGCACGGGGCGGCCGTTGATCTTTTCCACGCCTTCCGGGCGCAGGGAATCGAGGCTGACATTGAGGCGGCTGACGCCGGCGCGCTTCAGGTCGCCCGCCATCTTCGCCATCTGGGTGGCGTTGGTGGAAAGCGACAGATCCTGGATGCCGGCAATGGCGGCCACCCGCTGGCACAACTCGGCCACATTTCGACGCAGCAGAGGCTCGCCGCCGGTGAAGCGCACCCGCTTCAGGCCCAGTCCCGCGAACAGACCCAGGAGTCGTTCGATCTCGTCGAAGGTCAGCCAGTGATCCGGCTCCTCGAAGTCTTTGAAACCCTCGGGCATACAATAGGCGCAACGCAGGTCGCAACGGTCGGTGACCGAAAGTCGGAGATATTCAATGCGGCGGCCAAAGCGGTCGATCAGGTTTTCCATGTTCCCAAGTCAGCGTGGTGCACGGCAAAATTGGCCCGAAGTGTGCGAGCGAGGAAAAGTGCGGTATTGATCTTGGACAATTCTTTCACCCATCTCCTTGACTTCGGTCATGTGGCGGCCAGGATCGCTACCCCCATGATGGCACGCACAAGCAACCCCGCAACCACTGACCCATGAAGGTTTTAGGCATCGCCGGCTATAGCGGCAGCGGCAAGACCACCCTGATCGAGCGCTTGCTGCCTCGGCTCGGGTCCACGGGTTTGACCGTGTCCGTCATCAAGCAGAGCCATCACGATTTCCAGGCGGATGTGCCAGGCAAGGACTCCTGGCGCCATCGCCAGGCCGGCGCACGGGAGGTGTTGCTCACCTCGCCCCATCGCTGGATGCTGGTGCATGAATTGGCGGGTGCGCCGGAGCCGGACCTGGCTCTGGCCCTGGACCATCACCTGGCCAAGCTGGCTCCTTGCGACCTGGTGCTGGTGGAAGGGTTCAAGCATGCCACCCTGCCCAAGCTGGAGGTTTGGCGCGAGGCCAACGGCAAACCCTGGCTGCACCCGGATGATCGCAATTTCATCGCAGTGGCCGCGGATGTCCCGCCGCCCGGTAATATCCGGCATCTTCAATTGAACGATGTGGCGGCCATCGCCGCTTTCATTCAGGCGTGGATCAGACAACCATGAGCGAAGCTTCCCCGATTCCAGCAGCCGGAATATTGCAGACCACACAGCCGACTCGTTGCCCCTATTTTTCGGAGTTGCCGGCATGAAAATCAGACTGCTGTACTTTGCCCGACTGCGTGAGGTGTTTGGCCTGAGCCAGGAATACCCGGATCTGCCCGCAGATGTCGCCAATCTGGGCGACCTGCTTGCCTGGCTGCGCGCCAGGGGCGGCGTCTGGAGCGAGGAACTGGCTCCGGGCCGGGCTTTCCGGGTGGCCGTCAACCAGGACATCGCCGGTTTGGAGATCGCGCTTCGGGAAAACGACGAAATCGCCATCTTCCCGCCCGTGACCGGAGGCTAAAGCGGTCCGAGGGACTTGCATATTGGTCCCGCTGCCCCGAACCTAGCAGCCTGCATCCGGATCGGGCCTGTTCATGCAAGACGACGACACCCTCTCGCTGCGCCACCAGTTGGTGAACTGGCTGTTTACGCCGCTCTATCTCCTGCTGCTGTTTTCCACCGTTACCGGTTATCTGGCCGCGGTCAACCTGTCCAACAAACCCTACGATCTGGTGCTTATGGAGCGCGCCAGGCTCCTGGTGAGCCGCTACGCCATGCAACCGGAGGGCAGCATTCCCGATCTGAAGCAACTCTTCCCCGAAGCGGAAGGCGAAATCCTGTTCGCCCTGCATGACCGCCAGGGCCGCCTGATCGCCGCCACAGGCGCCCTGCCGGCCCTTCGTACCACGGACTTCAAGCAGACCGGGCCAAGCCTTCGGGATAATGAATTCCAGGGCCGCAAATTGCGCATCGCCACCTTTCCCTACACCTCGCGCCGGGGCGAGATGCTCCTGGTCCAGGCCGGGGAGCCCATCACCAACCGCCAGTCCCTGGGACGCAGCATCCTGGCCAACATCGTCATTCCCCAGTTCATCTTCATCGTGGTGGCGGGGGTGGCGGTGTGGATCGGCCTGAAACGCGGCTTCCAGCCCCTGGAGCGTCTGCGTCGGGATGTGGCCGCGCGGCCCCGCAACGATTTGCGCCCCTTGGACGAAACCCGGGCGCCGGGCGAGGTGCGGCCGCTGATCCAGGAGGTGAATGCCCTGATCGAACGGCTCAAGGGCATGATGGACGGCCAGCGCCGCTTTGTGGCCGAGGCGGCCCATCAATTGCGCACCCCATTCGCCGGACTCCGCGCCCAGGCCGAGCTGACCAAGCGTGAACAGGTGTCCGATTCGGTGCGGGAAGGCCTGGAACGGATCTGCGCCGGGGCCCAGCGTTGCAGCCATCTGGTCAACCAACTGCTCACCCTGGCCCGCAACGAGCCCGAGGCCGAGCAGCATATCCCCATGGAAATGCTGGATCTGCATCGCGTGGCCCAGGAAGCGGCCGCACATTGGGTTCCGGAGGCCCTGAGCAAGAACATCGACCTGGGCTTCGAGGGCCTGACCCGCAAACTGCCGGTAAGGGGCCACGAGGCGAGCCTGCGGGACCTCATAGACAACCTCATCGACAATGCCATCCGCTACTCGCCGACGGGGGGGCATATCACGGTCCGGGTCGGCTACGGGGACAGAAGCTGGCTGCAGGTGGAAGACAACGGTCCCGGCATCCCGCCCGACCAGCGTGCGCGGGTGTTCGAACGTTTCCACCGCATACCCGGTAGCGGCCAGCCCGGTAGCGGCCTGGGGCTGGCCATCGTCCAGGAGGTGGCCCTGCGCCACGGCGCCGATGTCGGCATCGACGACGGCCTGGGGGGCGGGGCCCTGTTCACCGTGAGTTTCCCCCACCATGGCGTGGCGGCGCTGGCCTGAAGGGATCAAGACCGGATAAGCCTTGCGGCATAGACGAACGGGGTAGTGCCTCGGATCTTCAGATCTCGTGTGCGGCGGCATCGAGGTAAAGCCAGGCACCCTGGCGCCGCGCCAAGGCATGGGCGAGTTGGTGGAAGCGGTCCGCCTCGCGGAGTTGTCCTGCTGCTTCCAGGGCGCGGGACTTCAGGACCAGGAGCCGGGTCTTGCAATGATGTTGGCCTAACCGTTCGCACGCCTCCAATGCCAGATCCAGCCACACCTGCCCCCAGGCGGGCGCCTGGTGGAACATGGCCTCGGCGTGGATGGCCTGGGCCAGTGCGGCCAGTGCCGGCATGCTGGTGCTCAGCCCCGCCATGGCGGCGTGCGCCGGGCCGCCGGGGGTTGGCAGGGCAAGCCTGGCGCGGGCCCAGTAATCCAGCAGGGAGACCCAACGGGTTCCGTCCGGAGCCGAGCGGGCAATCTCGCCATGACGTCGGCACAGCGCCAGGGTGGCACTGGCGTCGTCCAGCAGGAAGCGAAGGTAGGTGGTCTCGAGCAGGGCGATTGGGTCCGCCGGGGCTTGATCCAATGCGGACATTGCAAGCGCCGATCCCGTCGTGACTTGCCCTTGAACGCACAGGCAGCGCGCCATCAGGAACTGCGTGGCAGGGGACGATGCCGCCGGATCGAGATTGGCATCATGCGGTCCGACCAGGGTGTTCTTCGCTTCCTCGAAGCGGCCCAGGGTGTAAAGGGTCAAGGCCAGGGCATGGCGGGCCCGGGCCGAGGCCTCAGCCCCCACGTGCCTGGCAAGGTCAGGCAGGCGCCAGGCAATGGGATAGGAACGGGCGGGGCCGGATCGCAGATGCGCCGACCACCATGCGCCGAGGCGATGCTCGAAGACCACCTGAGGGGGTACGCCTGGTGGTTCCGACGTGGCGATTTCCAGCATGTTGTTTTGAACCATCGTGGGGAATCCAACGGGCGTCGCTTCGGTCCGACCTCGCCCAACCGGCTGTCTAGGGTCCTTCGTCTTTCAATTCCCGGGACAGCAGGGCGGCCACGGCCTCCCTGGGGGGAAATTCCTGCTTCAGGATTGCGGCCACGGCC
Organism: uncultured Pseudomonadota bacterium; assembly: GCA_963713085.1. Taxonomy (GTDB): domain Bacteria; phylum Pseudomonadota; class Gammaproteobacteria; order Burkholderiales; family Thiobacillaceae; genus PFJX01. The sequence continues at coordinate 60,659 of CAVQKQ010000012.1, forward strand.
TCGGTGATCGGCATCTCCACACCCAGCTCCCGGGCCAGCTGGTCCACCTCGATGGCGGTGATGGCGCCTTCCGCCACATGGCCCAGCTCCCGCAAGGCCCCTTCCAGGCTTTCGCCAACCGCCAGGCGCAGACCCAATTGCCGGTTGCGGGAGAGGTTGCCGGTGCAGGTGAGGATGAGATCGCCCATGCCGGACAGACCCATGAAGGTCTCCGGCCGGCCGCCCAGCTTCAGGCCCAGCCGGGTCAGTTCCGCCAGGCCCCGGGTGATGAGTGCGGCTCGTGCATTGAGACCGAAGCCCAGGCCGTCGGAGATGCCGGCGGCGATGGCGATGACGTTCTTTACCGCCCCCCCCAGTTCCACCCCCACCACGTCGCTGCTGGCGTAAAGGCGCAGTTTGGGGTCGTGCAGATACTGGGCGATTTGGCGCGCGAAGTCCGTATCTTTAGCCGCCACGGTGAGGGCGGCCGGCATACCCTGGGCCACCTCCAGGGCGAAGCTGGGGCCGGACAACACGGCGGCAGGGGGATGGTCCGGCCAGGCCTCGGCCAGCACGGCATGGGGGAGCTTGCGACTGCCCTCCTCGAAGCCCTTGCATAGCCAGACCAGGGGTGTTTTGCAATCCAAGTCTCGTAGGGCATGCATGAGGTGGCGGAACCCGCCGGTGGGGACCGCCGACACCACCAGATCCGACCCGGCGAGGGTGGCCCGCAGATCGCTTCCAACCTGGAGCCTGTCCGGCAGTGGCTGGCCCGACAGGTATCGGCTGTTGCTCCGTTCCCGCACCATGGCCGCCGCGTGATCCGCCGAGCGGCTCCAGAGCCTGACCTGGCCATGGCTTGCCAGGCGGATGGCCATGGCGGTGCCCCAGGCACCGGCCCCCAATACGGCGATATACATTTCGCCCGTCGCCGCCCGGTAAGCTTAGTTGGGCTGCTGGTCGCGCGTCTGCTGCTGCTGCATGTAGATCAATTCGAAATTGACGGGCTGCAGCATCAGGGGTGGGAAGCCGGCCTTCAGCACGGCGTCGGAAACCGCCTCCCGGGCATAGGGGAAGAGGATATTGGGGCAGCCCACGCCCAGGGCGGGCTCCATGGCTTCCTGGGGCAGGTTCTGGATGCGGAAGATGCCGGCCTGCTGCAACTCCACCAGGAAGGCGGTCTTGTCCTTGATCTTGGCATTGATGGTGAGGGTCAGGATGGTCTGGTAGATGCCGTCTTCAATCGGCGTGCTCTGGGTGTTGAGCTGCATGTCGATCTGGGGGGCGTCCCGGTCCAGGAAAATGGCGGGGGCGTTGGGCACCTCCACGGAAAGATCCTTCACGTAAATCTTTTCGATGTTGAATACGGGCTGGGCCTGTTCTTGCGGTTGCTGGTCGGTCATGTGTTTTCCAAAGGTCGGGGTAATGAGCGGGGCAATTATAGCCCCCGCATATGACGCTTGCTGGCTGTGGCGGCGCGCTATCCGTGTTGCGCCAGCCAGGCCTGGAGTTGGGGACCTTGCAGGGCGCCGGACACCCGATCCACCTCGCGGCCGCCCTTGAACAGGGCCAGGGTAGGGATGCTGCGGATGCCGTGGCGGGCCGCCAGCGGCTGTTCCGCCTCGGTATCGACCTTGGCGAAGCGCACCCGGCCCAGGTACTGGCCGGCCATCTGGCTGAACACCGGGGCGAACTGCTTGCAGGGACCGCACCAGGGCGCCCAGAAATCCACCAGGACCGGCAATTCGTTGCGCGCAACGAATTTGTCGAAGCTGGCACCGGTCAATTCGACGGGTTTGGCGGGCAGGACCTCGGCGCCGCACTTGCCGCATTTGGGTTGTTGATTCAGGCGTTGGTCCGGGACGCGGTTGACCGCGCCACATTGGGGACAGACAAGTTCCATGGTGGGTGCTCCGAAGATTGATCTAGGGAGCAGATGGCGTCTGCCCGGGGGAAATCAAGCCGCCAGGATCAGGCCAACAGCGGCTCCAACTCGCCGGCCGCGTCCAGTTCGGAGAGGTCGTCGAAGCCACCCACATGGTGGTCGCCGATGAAGATCTGGGGCACCGTGCGGCGCCCGGTGATCTGCATCATGTGTTCGCGCTGGGTCGGGTCCAGGTCCACCCGGACCTTCTCCAGGTTGGTGACGCCCTTCTTGGTGAGCAGTCTCTCGGCCATGACGCAATAAGGGCAGACGGCGGTGCAATACATCTTCACTTGAGGCATGTTCAATTCCTTGTCACTGTCCTGGTCACTCCTTGGGGAAGCCCGCCTGGTCCCAGGCGTTCATGCCGCCGGCCAGGTTGTAAACGTTCTCGAAGCCGGCCTTCTTGAGCTGGCCGCAGGCAGTGCCCGAGCGATTGCCGCTGCGGCATACCGCGACGATGGGCTTGACCTTGTACTTCTCCAACTCGTTGAGCCGGTTCTTGATCTGGCCAAGGGGGATGTGCTTGGCCTTGGAGATATGGCCGTCGACCCACTCGGACTGTTCCCGCACGTCCAGCACCAGTGCGTCCTCATGGTTGAACAGCATGACCGCTTCCTGCGGGTCCACCTGCTTGATGCCGGACAGGCGGCCGAACAGGCCGCCGCCCACCAGCATGAAGCCGGACACCGCGGCCAGCAGGATGAGCCAGATATTGTTTAGGGCGAAATCCATCGATTTCCTTGTCGGTTGAGATGCGGGACAGGCGCGCTGTTGTTGGTATTCCAAGCGCGCGGCAAATCCCTAATCTACAGAGTTGTGTTGCGGACGAATTATCGCTCACTTGGCGCCTCCAGCGACAGGCCGCCTCAGCCGGATGACACGTTCTCCCGCACCCAGCGGCCGAACACCGGCACCATCAAGTCACCTTCCTCGGACACGATCAGGCGGCGGCGCAGCCAGCGCCGTGTAGCGGTATCGACTTGGACTGGTTGGCCGCACTCCAGGGCGGTGCCAAGCGCCGGCCTGGCGTCCGGCGGAAGGTCGCCCCAGACATGGCTGAAGTAATAATTGGCCTGGTCGAGCACATCCCGTTCCACCGGCTCGATGTCGTCCAGCGTCGCCGACTTGCATTTCTTCGTTGAGCCGGTCCACCAGCAGGGACCCGTAAAGCTGGACCAGAAAAGGCTGGCCGCCGGTGCGGGCCACCACCGCGCGGGCCACGGTCTCGGGGATCGCATTGCTTGGAAACTCGGAAACTGGCCGGGTCAGCAGGGCCACACAAGTTGCCTCGTCCAGATAGCCGACACGGATTTCGCGCAAGTTGATGAAATGATCGCTCCACAAGTGGTCCAATTCATCGAACGGCGCCGACCCTGCCACCAGCAGGCGCACCCGGCGCCGATTTTGAATCGTGGCGCGCAGCAAGCCCATGAATTGCAGCAACTCCCTGCCACGACTGGGCCGCATGTCCGGAATGGTGAACAGTCCATCGGAGGAGGCCAGTTCGCCACCCTGGCCGGGAAACAGGCTGGGCAGTCGTTCGAATTCGTCGATGCAGATCAGGAATCGGGCCACGCCGGGAAATTGTTCCAGCGCATCCAGCCAAGCGCGCAAGGCCTCGATGGGCGCGCCCTCGGGAAACCCCGGCAAATCAAGGCCGCGATCCTGCCTGGCCTGCCTGCGGGCTTGTTCCGCCAAGGCGCGATAGAAACCCTCCGGCGTGCCGGCCGGGTTGTCTTGCAAGTCGAACAGCACCACCTGGGTGTCCGGCAGCCAGACCTTGAACATGTTGATCAGGGAAGACTTGCCGCAACGGCGCGGACCGATCAACGCCAGCGACGCCTGGTTGCCGGCCAGCAGGGTTTCCACCTGGCGGATGGTTTTCTCGCGGCCACGAAAGACTTCCTTTCCCGATGGCTGCTCGCCGGAGAGCGGATTGCCGGCGATGAAGGGGTTGGGCAGTTGATCCACCGCCGCCCTCTGGTATTCCGCGCGCATCTCGGCCAAGACCGTGCGCCAAGCCACCAGGGTATCGGGTACGAAGCGCGCCAAGGGTTCCCTGGAACCCAGCAGCAGATTGCCGATGCCGGCCAGCCGCCGCTCCGCCGCGTCCAGATGTTGCCGGGCCAGATAGGGCGAGGCAGACCCCTGGGCGGCCGCCAGGAAACGCGCGGCTTCGGACAAGGCGCGTAGCAGATGGCTGTCGGCATCCTTGCCGGGCAGCCAACGGCCCTGCAGGTCCACGCCGGCCTGGAATCGATGTTGACGGGCCAGTGCCGCCAATTCCCTTGCCTGCAACTCGGCCAGGGCGCGCGCCCCGGCGCGGCGTTGGCCGGGCGCGATTTGGCAGGCTGCCAGCACTCGTGTCGCCAGGTCGGGATCGGCATCGGCGGCTTCGACAATGTGGCGCGCCAGGAAAGGATGGGGGAGATAACTGAGGTCGTGAAAGAGCACGGGGGTAAGACGCAGGGTGCGCGCGGGGTGTCGGCTCCGAGTCAGGAATAGTCCCAACGCCACCAACGCCTCTAAGGGGTAAATGGGGAGGCGCGGGTAAGAAAGGAGGATCGCCACGCCGCCCGCCACGCCGGCCGCCACGCCGGCCGCCACGCCGCCCGCCACACCGAACGCCACGCCGACCGCCACGCCGAACGCCACGCCGGCCGCCACGCCGACCGCCACGCCGCCCGCCACACCGAACGCCACGCCGGCCGCCACGCCGACCGCCACGCCGCCCGCCACGCTGGCCGCCACGCCGCCCGCCACACCGACCGCCACGCTGAGCGCCACGCCGCCCGCCACACCGACCGCCACGCTGAGCGCCACGCCGGCCGCCACGCCGGCCGCCACGCCGACCGCCACGCCGACCGCCACGCCGCTCGCCACGTTGAGCGCCACTTTGGCCATAGGCAGCCCAAGCCCTAAAGCCAATTCGGCCGGCCACAAGATGGATACCGCTAGAACCGGCAAGCTCAGCACGAACGCCAGTCGCGCAAAATATCCGGCATAGGCGGGGCCGAGTACTCGCCGCTTGCGCCAATACGTCCAGCCGGAAATATCGGGCTGCTCGATCCCGCACGCCTTGAGCCGCCGGTGCAGGCTCACCGGCTGCATGAAGAACATCCAGGCGAAACGCCAGAAACCCGGCAAGGCGGGGGCGTTCATGGACGCCGTTCCAGCCATTTCGTCAGGACCCGGCCGAAGGCGTGGCCGTCGTCCAGCAGGCCGCGTCGCTTAAGAGTGACATCAAGTTCATGTCTGTCGCCGAGTACGGCATTCGCCAATAAGCGCTGCTCGTGGGCCGTCAGCGTTTGCCAGACTTCGCCGAGGCGCTGGAAGGCATTCTCCTGGAACTCCTCCAGCGCTACACCCACGCTCTCCCCATGACGCTGCGCGTCCCACAGGTAATGCCCCAGCAGAACCAGATAGAACGGGTGGCGGCCGGCCCACTCCCGCATCAGGTCGCCATCCTCCGGGGTGAGGACGCCCGAACCCAGGCCGAGGATGCCGTTCACGCCCTCGTCCTCCAGCAGGCCCAGGCGTTGCAGTTCCAGGCGGTTGAGCAGGGGGGAAGTGAGATGGTCTTCGCGCGGGATGTCGCCGATCTCCTTGCGCGAGGCGAGCACTAGGCAGACCCGGCCCAACATGCCGCGCAGGCGCTCGAAGAAACGGTGCGGCAGTTGGGCCAGCACGCGCTCCGCTTCATCTACCAAGATGAGAGGGGGTAGCGCTGCGGCAAAAGCCCAATTCGTGAGCACGTCCGCGGCATGATCAGGTGCAAGGTGCTGCACTGGCTTTCTGGTTATTGCCTGGACAAATGCCATACATGATTCCGCTTCAGCACCCTCTCCACTGACCAGACTGACGATACGCCCACGCTGTCCTGCCATATCCGCCCAGGTTTGCAGCAGAGAGGACTTGCCAATACGCGAATCCCCCACCAGCGAAACACTGCGCCCCTGGTCCAGCGCCTCGCCCAGCTTGCGCAGGAGTTTGTCGCGGCCGAAGAAACGCGGCGGGACGGCAGGGTTCCAGGGATCGAAGGGGTTGGTGGCGGGACCTGTGCCGGCTTGCGTGCCTGAAGCCAGGCTCTGGGCGGGTATGACCGGCAGGGGTGCGATAGCCAGGGGGGCTGTCGCACGGTGGTTCGGTTTCTTGCCGGTAATGCCCCAGATCAGCCGATTCAGGTGGCCATCGGTGATGGCCGGTCGCAGGTCCACCCATGTGCGGTTGGTGAGAAACAGGGGCAGTTCGGGGCAACCGGGTGCATCCGGCAGTACGACGGGTATGACGGGTCGCTTGTTCCTGACCGCCAACATCAACGCACTTTGCCTTTCTTCGTCTTCCCAGGGACCGAGACCATCTTTCCCAATCAGAACCGCGACGCTCCGGGAGAGTTTGATCCCTTGCTCAATCAGGGGCTGCCAGTTCTGGCCGGGTGGCAATTGATCCGTATCCAGCCAAACAATGATTCCGGATTCGCGCAGGGCAGTCGCCAGTTCAAGCACGGCAGGTTTGTCCTTGCTGTTGTGGCTGAGAAAGACGTCGAACTCGTATGGGTCGGACATGGCGCGACAATGCCTCCAAGGCGGTTATTTTGGTCTTGGCTGGAATTATCCAACGAGAAAGCCGGATGCGATGTTCTGAAGGGTATCGGTACGGGCATGGTTTCCTGCGACGCCGACGATGTTTATACTTCGTTGAAACATCATCAAGGAATCAGACCATGACCGAGGCCATTCTCGACATCAAGCATTGGGGCAACAACCTGGGGGTGCGGCTGCCCGCCGCGGTGGCGCGTGAGGCGCATCTCCACGCCGATCAGCGGGTCCGCATTACCGTGGAAGACGGGCGGGTGGTGATCACACCGCTATCCGACGCGCCCTTGACCCTTGAACAGCGTCTTGCCCGTTTCGATCCGGACCGTCATGGCGGGGAGGCGATGGCGATCGAACCGGTTGGGGCCGAGCGGTGGTAGCGGCGGCCAAGACTGCCTGGGTGCCGGAGCGCCAGGATGTCATCTGGATCGATTGCAACCCCCAGGCCGGGCGAGAGATGCGCGATCCCCATCCTTTCGTGGTGCTGTCGCCACGTGCGTTCAACGCGCGGACTTCACTGGTGATCGGCCTGCCCATGACCACCGCCGAGTACAACGCCGACAACCCTTTCGCGGTGGCGGTCGGCGTAGCGAAAGGGGCAAGGACGGGCAAGACCAGCTATGTCTTGTGCCACCAACCCAAATCCTTCGATTGGCGTGTGCGCGGTGCTTCGCCGCATCCCCTCAAACGTCTGGCCGATGCACCATTCGCGGAAATTCGCGCGGTGCTGAACCAGATCGTGCAGTTGGCATGAACCCACATCTGGCGCGGGTAAGGTCCGCGCCTACCAACTCAGTACCACGATTACCTGCTACAAGCGCTGCCACCTTCTTTGAAACCCAGTTTTTTCAGCAGGTCTTCGGGCGGGCAGAAGCCGGTGAAGCCGGACTGCAGCAGGTTCAGGCCGATGAAGACCGTGAGCCACAGCCAGGACAGATGCGTCAGGTCGACCTGGCCGGTGAACTGGGCCAGGGCCAGGGACAGCAGGATCATGACGCCGGCCATGATGCGGATGATGCGTTCGATGCTCATGTAAGACTCCTCGGTTTCAAGTGGTTTTCAGGTTTCGTTGCCATAGGTAATACATCAGGGGAATGACCACCAGGGTCAGGGCGGTGGAGGCGAAGGTGCCGAAGATCAGGGATACCGCCAGCCCGCCGAACACCGGGTCGGTGATCATGATGGCGGAGCCCAGGATGATGGCCAGAGCGGTGAGCAGGATGGGTCGGAAGCGCACCGCGCCCGCCTCGATCACGGCCTGTTCCAGCGGGTAGCCCTGCTTGCGGTAGTCCAGGATGAAGTCGATCAGCAGCAGGGAATTGCGCACCACGATACCGGCCAGGGCGATGACGCCGATCATGGAGGTGGCGGTGAAGGCCTGGCTGGTGGCCCAGTGGCCCGGGAATACACCCACCATGGTCAGGGGGATGGCGCCCATGACGATGATGGGCAGGACGAAGGACTTGTAGTAGCCCACCAGCACCAGGTAGATCAGGATCAGGGCGACGATGAAGGCCGAGCCGAGATCTCTGAAAACATCCAGGGTCAGGCGCATCTCGCCGCCCCACAGCAGGGTGTAATCGACCACGTCCTTGGGCTGGGCCTGGGCGAAGCCCAGATTGCCAGTAGTGAACTTGGCGCCGTTGGACAGTTTCTTGCCGTCCAGCATCCGATCCAGGGCCAGAACGGCGTAGACCGGGCTGGATTTCAGCAGCTCGCCGCCTACCATCACCATGGGGTGCTGGTCCCGGTCATAGATGGGTTTGGCCTCCACCACCCGATCCACGGTGGCCACGGCGGACAGGGGTATCTGGGTGCCCTGGGGATTGGTGATGCGCAGGTTCATCAGGGTTTCGGGGTCGGCGCGCAGGGCCTTGGGCAGGCGCACCACGATGTCGATGGGTTCCCGGGCGTCGGTGGCGTGGAGGGTGCCGATATTGAAGCCGGACACGTAGTTGCGCAGCAGCTGGGCCACCTGGCCGGGGGCGACCCCGGACAACAGGGCCTTCTCGGCATCCACGCGGATGTGGAAGCTGTCCAGGTTGGCGGTGACCGAATCGTCCACGTTGATCATGCCGTAGATCTGCCGGAAGGCGTCGTCCACCTCCGGTGCGACACCCCGCAGCTTGTCGTAGTCCGGGCCATACAGCTCGGCCAGGATCTGGGCCTGGACCGGCGGGCCGGGGGGCGTTTCGTAGAGTTTGATCCTGGCCGTGGGGAAGGCCTGGCGCACGCCGTTGAGGGTCTCGTTCAGCCGGTTGGCGATCTCATGGGAGGAAACGTTCCGCTCATGCTTGTCCACCAGGTTGACCCGGATCTGGGTCAGGTTGCTGCCCCGCTTGATCATGTCGCCCCGCACCAGGCCTGCGAAGTCGATGGGGGCGGTGAGGCCCAGGAAGGTCTGGTAGTTGGTGACGTGGGATTCCGCCGCCAGCACGCCGCCCACCGCCCGGGCCACCTGGTCCGTGGCGGCCAGGGCCGTGCCGGCGGGCATGTCCACCTGCAGCAGCATGGTGTTGGTGTTGTCGTTGGGCAGCATCTTCAACTCCACACCCAGGGCCGACAGGGGGCCGTTCAGGCCGGCGGGACGCACAAACTGCCAGGCGGGCATGAGCATGGCCCCGGCCAGCAGGCCCAGCACCACCAGGAAGGTGATGTTGCGCTTGGTGGCGGAGTTGATCAGGGGGGTGAGTACCGCCACATAGGCCCGGTGCAGGGGGTCCTGTTTTTCCGCCCCCTTTTCTTCAAGGGTTTTGGCATGGGCCAGGGCGGATTTCGCGGCCTTATTTTTTAACCACAGGTTCGAGGCCCAGGGCACCGCCATGTAGGCGATGACGATGGAGGCGATCATGGCCACCGGCACGTTGAACGGAATGGGGGCCATGAAGGGGCCCATCATGCCGGTGACAAAGGCCATGGGCACGAAGGCCAGGATCACGGCGATGGTGGCGATGTTGGTGGGGTTGCCGATCTCGTTGGTTGCGGTGACCAGTATCTGGCCAAAATCGCCGCCCTTGCCGTGGTGCAGATGGCGGTGGATGTTCTCGATCACCACGATGGCCGCGTCCACCAGCAGTCCCAGGGACAGGATCAGTGCGAACAGGGTGATGCGGTTGATGGTCTGGCCGAAGGCCAGGCCCACGGCCAGCACCACGAACAGGATCAGGGGCACGGTGAGGGTGACGATGCCGGCTTCGCGCCAGCCCAGGAAGATCACCAGGATCAGGACCACGGAGCCGATGGCGATGCCCAGGTGCATGACCAGCTCGTTCACCGCCGCGTTGGCCTTGGCGCCGTCGTTGCGGGTGACGGCGACCTGTACCTCAGCGGGGATGGCCTGCTTCTTCAGTTCATTGACCTTGGCCAGGACGGCATCGGCCACCACCACGGCATTGGTGCCGGCCTTCTTGGCGATGGCCAGGGTCACCGCCGGATTTTCGCCTTTCAGCTTGGCTTCGGCGGCGGGGCCGTAGGCGAAACGGGTGGCTTCCTCGATCTCCGCGGGGCCGTCCTCCACCCGGGCGATGTCCTTCAGGTACACCGGCCGGCCCTGGGGTGAGACGCCCACCACGATCCGGGCCACCTCGTCTGCGGAGCCCAGGAAGCCGGACAGGCGCAGGGGGGTGGCCAAGTTGTTCCGCGTCAGCTCCCCCAGGGGGGCGGATACGTTGGTGCCCCGCAACATCTGGTCCACCCGGTCCAGGGTCAGTCCGGCGGCCTCCAGGCGCTGGGGGTCGATCCACACGTTCACCGCCCGGGCGCGGCCGCCGATGATCTGGGTGAAGGACACGCCGGACACGTTGCGCACCTGCTCCAGCAGGCGCTGGGCCACTTCCCGCAGGTGAAAATCGTCCAGGCTGGCCGAGCTGAGGGTGAGGGTCAGGATGGGCACGTCGTCCACGTTGATGGGACGCACCACGGGTTGCATGGCGCCGGGGGGGATCCGGTCCATGTTCTGCATCAGCTGGTTGTACATCTTCACCAGGGAGTCTTCCTGGTTCTCGCCCACCTTGAACTGCACCGTCACCAGGCCGAAATCATTGCTGGCGTAGCCATAGGTGTGGTCCACCCCGGACTGGGCGTTCATGATGGCCTCCAGGGGCTTCACCACCAAGTTCCGGATCTCTGTGGCGGAGGCGCCGGGCTTGGCGACGATGATGTTGGCGGCCGGCACCACGATCTGGGGGTTGTACTCCCGGGGCGTGACCATCAGGGCCAGTATGCCGGTGAGGGTCACCGCGATGATCATCAGGGCGGTGAGCTTGGAGGTGAGGAAGGCCCTGGCAAGCCTACCGGCGATGTTCATCGCGTTCTCACCCGTTTGCTCATTCAACGCGCTCATGGCTTACCCCTGGATCTGGTCGCCGTTGTTGACGGCGTCCGTGTTGCCGGTCACCACCCGCTCTCCGGGGTTGAGGCCGGACAGGATTTCGACCCGGTCACCCAGGTTGGCACCGGTGCGCACCATGCGGTATTGGGCCAGGCCTTGGGCGTCCACCACGAACACGCCGGTGATGCCGGCCCGCTCCAGCACGGCAGCCTTGGGCACGGCCAGGACCTGCCGACTGCCGGCGGGGAACAGCACCCGGGCGAAGCTGCCGCTCATCAGTCCAGGGGCGGGCACATCCAGCTTGACGCTATAGCTGTGGGACATGGGATCGGCTGCGGGGGACAGGCGCGCCACCTTGCCGGTGACGGGTTCTTCCAGGCCGTCCACCACCACCTGTACGGTCTGGCCCAGCTTCAGGGTCTTGAACAGTGCTTCGGTGACACTGGTCTGCACCTGGAGCTTGGCGGGGTTCTCCACCATCAGCACAGGCTGGCCCGGCGCGGCGATATCGCCCTCCATGGCCAGCTTGCGGGTCACCACGCCATTGATGGGGGAGGTGACCACGGCGTATTTGAGCTGGCCCTGGGCGGTGCCGAGGCCGGCTTTTGCCTGGGCCGCCCGGGCGACGGCGATATCGTGATTCAGCTTCATCTTTTCGTACTGCTGCCGGGTCACAACCTCATCTTTGTAAAGGGCGGAGAAACGCTCGTAGTCGGCCTTGGCGTCCCTGCTGGCATCCTCGGCCTGTTGCAGTCCAAGCCGGGCCTGGGCCACGGCCCCTTCAACGTCCAGCGGGTCGATGGTGAACAGGCGCTGGCCGGCCTTGACGGACTGGCCTTCCGCCACGGCGATATCCTTGATGTAGCCCATCAACCGCGAGGCCACGCTGACCGATTCCAGAGCCACAACGGTGCCCGGGATGGAGGTGGTGGCCTCGGTTTGCGAGGGCTGGATCTCTTTCACAGGGGCACGCACCATGTGTCGGGCCGCTTGGGCGGTCTTGGCGTGTTCGTCACCGCCACAGCCGACCAGGGCGCCGGTCAGTGCGAGTAGGAACAGGAGGGATTTCAGGGGAACACGGTGGGTCATGTCATTCACCATCAGCACGGTTTTCTGAAGATCAGAGTTGTTCGGGGTTGAGCACGCCCAGGGCGCGCTTCAGTTCGGCACGGTTGACGGCCTGGTCGTAACGGGCCGCCACCAGGTCGGCCCGGGTCTTGTCCAGCTGGGCCTGGGCGGCCAGCAGTTCCACCAGGGTGCCGACGCCGTTTTCATAGCGTTTCTTGACCAGGCGCTGGGCCTCGGTGGCCTGTTCCACGCCTGCCTCCCGGACCGCGATCCGGGTCTCGGCTTCCAGCGCCTTGCGGTGGGCGTCGGTCACCTGATAGCCGATGCCGTCCTCGGCCTGGCGCAGCTTGGCTGCCAGCTCGGAACGGGAGGCCTCCGCCCGGTCGACGGCGGCATTGGCGCTGCCACCGTCGAAGGCGGTCCAGGTCAGGACGCCGGCCACGGTATACGAGGCGGCGTCAAAGCCCACGGTATCGTCGTTCCAGTCCTGGCGCAGCATGACGTTGAACTGGGGTTTCTTGCCGGAGCGGGCCACGCGTACCTGGGCACCGGCGGCATCGGCCTGATGACGCAGAGCATCGAGGCCGGGGTTGCCGTCCCTGGCCTGGCGGCGTAGATCGACGTCATTGCCGGTCAGGAGTGCAGGCATGACCGGTGCGCCGACATCAAGGGGTTCGTCCAGGGATTTGCCCATGAGCAGGTGCAACTGGTCCAGGGCCGCGGCTTCGGCATTCCTGGCCTCGGTCAGTTTGAGCGTCGCCTCTTCCAGATTGACCCTGGCCGACAGCACGTCGCTTTTCACCGCCATGCCCTGTTTGTGCAGGTTTTCCGTGATGCGCACGAATTCTTCCGCCGCGGTCCGGCCCTGTTCCGCCACCTGGATGTAGGCCCGGGCCGTGTGGACGCCCTGGTAGGCCATGAGCACCTGCTTTACGACCTGCTGGCGCGCCATGATGTCGCCGGACTGGGCCGCGCGGACGTAAGCCTTGGCGGTATCAACGTAGCCGGCCACCATGCCGCCGTTGTAGACTGGCACCAGCAATTCAATGCGGGGATTGACGTTGCTGACCGAGCCGGGGTGGTTGAGGTCGCGGGGTGCTATGGCCAGGACGTTGGGATTGGTCGGATCGAATTGGCCGGCGCCGAAATCGCCAAAGGTGGCACCGCGCTGGGAGAGCTTCAGCCCGAACGCACTGAGCGCGTCATTGGTATTGGTCGCCGTGAGGGAAAGATTGAGGCGGGGCAGCCTGTTGCCCTCGGCTTGGCGCACCGCAGCCTGGGCCTGCTCGATCTGTGCCTTGCTGATGGCCAGGTCGGGGTTCTGGGACAGGGCGGCATCCACGCATTGGCGGAACTCGAGGGTGTCCGCCCCGGAAGTATTGGCGGCCAGGGCCAACATAACAGCGGCCGCCAGCCGTTGTAGCTTGGCATGATGCATATCAACGCTCCTTGCTGAATTCTCAAGCGCCGCAGAGTGGTTGGCGGCTATATATCAGTGAGCGCTAATATAGCAATTAATTTTACTTATGTATAGATAAGGCCCACTCGCTGCCTTATGGCAGGCGTTATTTTGTAAAACCGCAAAAAACATCGCGCATCATGCCGATCAGCTGAAGCGTCCGGGTGTCGCCTACCCGGTAGTAAACCCGGTTTGCGTCTTTTCGGGTGCGCAATACACCTTTGTCACGCAGAATGGCCAAGTGTTGAGAGATGTTGCTTTGGGATGTCCCGACGTTTTCAACGATGTCTTGCACGCTCACTTCCTTGTCGCCGAGCACGCATAGAATCTTGAGTCTGAGGGGATGGGACATGGCCTTGAGCGCGCGGGAAGCCTGTTCTATGTGTTCGTCCTTGTCGATGAGTTCCGTGGACCCGGTAATCATGATGTCTCCGTATTGCGGTTTGTTATGTAATCAAACAGCCATGTTCAGTATATCGCGTAAAGTATTCAAATATACTAAAATACCTCGCGAAAACTGACCGCCAGATGATAAAAATTGCTAATGCCTGAACCCGCCGTAAAGCCCGTAGTGCTGATCATTCTTGACGGCTTCGGTTGTCGCGAAGCAGACAGCTTCAATGCGATTGCCTGCGCCCACAAGCCCAATTGGGACAGGTTCTGGAAGACCTATCCACATACTTTGATCCAGGCGTCGGAGGCCCCTGTCGGCTTGCCATCCGGGCAAATGGGCAACTCCGAGGTGGGGCACCTCAACATCGGCGCCGGGCGTGTCGTGTACCAGGAATTCACCCGCATCGACCGGGCCATCGGCAGCGGCCATTTCTTTGTCAATCTCGCCCTCAAGGACACCATTGCCAAGGCCAAGGCCGGAAACGGCGCCCTGCATATCCTGGGCCTGCTCTCGGACGGCGGCGTGCACAGCCACGAAAACCATATTCACGCCATGTTGGAAATGGCCCTGCGCGAAGGACTGGAGCGGGTCTATCTGCACGCCTTCCTGGATGGCCGCGATACGCCGCCCCAGAGTGCCGAGGCTTACCTGCGCAGGCTTCAAGACAAGATCGATGCGCTCAAGGGCGGTCGAATCGCATCCATCATCGGCCGCTTCTATGCCATGGACCGGGATCACCGCTGGCCGAGGGTAAAAGTGGCCTATGACATGCTTACCTCGGGCCGAGCAGAGTTCTCGGCAGCCAATGCCGTGGTGGGACTGGAAATGGCTTACGGGCGCGGCGAAACTGACGAATTCGTCAAGGCCACCACCATTGTCCCGGAATGCGAAGCGCCGGCGCGGGTGCAGGATGGGGATGCCATTGTTTTCATGAATTTCCGCTCCGACCGGGCGCGCGAGCTTACCCGCGCCTTCATCGAACCGGATTTCTCCGAGTTCGAGCGGGAACAATGGCCCAGGCTTTCGGCCTATTGCACCCTGACCGGCTACAGCGAGGATTTCGACGTGGCTGTGGCCTTCCCGCCAGTGCGCATCCGCAACGGATTCGGCGAGTATGTCGCGCAACTGGGATTGCGCCAATTGCGCATCGCGGAAACCGAGAAATATCCCCACGTCACCTACTTCTTCAACGGCGGAGAGGAAATGGTCTATCCGGGCGAGGATCGCATCATGGTCCAGTCGCCGCATGTGGCCACCTACGACCTGAAGCCGGAAATGAGCGCCTACGAAGTGACCGACAAGCTCGTGGAGGCGATTCATAGCCGGAAGTACGACGCGATCATCTGCAATTTCGCGAATACCGACATGGTGGGCCATACCGGGGTATTCGAGGCGGCCAAGAAGGCGGTGGAGGTGGTGGATGAATGCATAGGCCGGGCGGTCGAGGCCGTGCAGTCCGTGGGCGGCGAGGTGCTGATCACGGCCGACCACGGAAACGCCGAGAACATGAGTGATCCCGCGAGCAACCAGCCCCATACCGCACACACCACGAATCTGGTGCCCTTTATTTATATCGGCCGCAACGCCCGGCTCCAGCACAGAGGCGCCCTGGAAGATGTGTCGCCAACCCTGCTCAAGATGATGGGCTTGCCTCAACCCTTGGAGATGACGGGCCACGCCCTGATCGAATTCGAGTAGGCATAGTTCACGGCGCGGAACGCGATGCGCGGCAAACCTGGGCTTGGCGGCGGAAGTGATGGGACAATAGCGCGCCCCTTGCTGGTCGAGTCGCGTTTACCCCATGTCAGGTTCTCACTTGCAACAACCCTTTGCCATCGGGCTTTTCCTGGGCCTGATGCTTTTCTGTGCCCTGGCGGCGACGGCGGCTCCGGATGCCGGCAAGCAGCAGGAGCTGAAGGACCTGCGGGAGCGCATCCAGTCCTTGCAGCAAGAGTTGGAACAGGCCAGCGAGGACCGTTCCGACGTGGCCGATGCCCTGAAGAAGTCGGAGCGGCGCATTTCCGACGTGAATCGCAGCCTGCGCAAACTGGCGGCTCGCCAGAACGACCTGGCTCGCGCCCTGGCCGCGCTCAATGAAGAGACCCGGACGACCCAGATGCAATTGGATGAACAGGAAAAGCGCCTGGATGAATTGTTGCGGGAACGCTATATGCAGGGTGAGGGTGATGCCCTGAAACTCATGCTCAACGGCCAGGATCCCAGCGAGGTGGCGCGCAACCTGGAGTATTACGGCTATATAGGCCGGGCCCGCGCGGATCTGATCGGCCAGTACCGGGCCAGTTTGGCGCGTCTGGGTGAATTGAAGAAGAAGACTCAGGAAAAGAACGACAGTCTGGCCCAAGTGAAAAGCGATCGGATCGCCCAGAAGCACGAACTGGAATCCGAGAAAGCGGAACGTCAGGATGTGCTTTACAAGCTGTCCCGGCAAATCCGCAGTCATCGCAAACAGATCGACACCTTGGTACGGGACGAGAAGCGACTGACCCGATTGATCATAAGGCTGGCCGCCTTGAGCCGGGCCAGTAAGGTGACCGCGCCTCCATCCGGAAAGCCTGGCCAGCGTGTGAACAAGGTCGCGGACGCGACGCTGGCGGGACTGGATTTCATGCGCCTGCGCGGCAAGCTGGCGTTGCCGGTGGCGGGGGAAATCCTGCGCAGGTTCGGCCAGAGCAGGGAAGGGGGTGGCCCGGCTTGGAAAGGCCTGTTCATTCGCGCCCGCCAGGGAACCGACGTGCATGCCGTGGGGTCAGGCAAGGTAGCCTTCGCGGATTGGCTGCGGGGCTTCGGCAACCTGCTGGTGATCGACCACGGAGACGGCTATCTCAGCCTATACAGCAATAATGAAAGCTTGTATAAACAACCAGGTGAGTCCGTGAGCGCGGGCGACGTGGTGGCTTCAGTGGGGGCCACCGGGGGCCAGGACGAGCCGGGTCTTTATTTCGAACTGCGCCATCAAGGTAAACCTTTCGATCCCCTCAGTTGGGTCAATCTCAAGTA
Organism: uncultured Pseudomonadota bacterium; assembly: GCA_963713085.1. Lineage (GTDB taxonomy): Bacteria > Pseudomonadota > Gammaproteobacteria > Burkholderiales > Thiobacillaceae > PFJX01. The sequence continues at coordinate 77,429 of CAVQKQ010000012.1, forward strand.
AGCAAGAGGCAGCATGTCAAGCAAGATAAAACAAATCAGTCTGGTGGTTTTCGGTGTCGTATTCGGCATCGCCCTGACTCTGAATTACTCCGCCATCGCCGAGCACGATCCGGAACCTTTGCCCATTGAAGACCTGCGCGCCTTCACGGAGATCTTTGGCAAGATCAAGAGCGACTACGTGGAACCGGTGGAGGACAAGAAACTCATCACCGGGGCCATCAACGGCATGCTGGCCGGTCTGGACCCCCACTCTACCTACATGGATGCGGAAGAGTTCAAGGAACTCCAGGTGGGCACCCAGGGCGAATTCGGCGGCCTGGGTATCGAAGTGGGCATGGAGGACGGCTTCGTCAAGGTGGTATCCCCCATCGAGGACACGCCCGCCTTCAAGGCAGGGGTCAAGAGCGGGGATCTGATCGTCAAGCTGGACGAGACACCGGTCAAGGGCATGACCCTCAACGATGCGGTGAAGAAAATGCGCGGTAAGCCCGGCACCGACATCACCCTTACCATCGTGCGCAAGGGCGAGAACAAGCCGCTCACCATCAAGCTGACCCGCGCCGTCATCAAGATCAAGAGCGTCAAGTACAAGCTGGCGGAACCGGGTTTCGGCTATATCCGCATCACCCAGTTCCAGGAGCATACCGGCGAGAATCTGGTGGCCGCCTTGAAGGACCTCCAGGAGCAGAACAAGGGTGCCGCCCTCAAAGGCCTGGTACTTGACCTGCGCAATGATCCCGGCGGCCTGCTCAATACCGCGGTATCCGTGTCCGGGGCCTTCCTCAAGCCGGGCGACCTGGTGGTCTACACCGATGGCCGCACCGAGGATGCCAAGATGCGTCTCACCAACAGCAAGGACAGTTATCTGCGCCCCACCGAGACGGACTATCTGAAAACCCTGCCCGCCTGGGTCAAGACCGTGCCCATGGTGGTGCTGGTCAACGGCGGCTCCGCCTCCGCCTCCGAGATCGTGTCCGGTGCCCTGCAGGATCACAAGCGCGCCGTGATCATCGGCACGCAAACCTTCGGCAAGGGTTCGGTGCAGACCATCATTCCACTCAACAACGGCACCGCCATCAAACTGACCACCGCCCGTTACTACACGCCCAACGGCCGTAGCATCCAGGCCAAGGGCATTACCCCGGATATCGTTGTGGATGAGGCGACCATCTCCCCCACGGATGCCCCCAAGATGGAATTGCACGAAGCCGACCTGGAGAAGCACCTGGCGAATCCTCAGGACGAGGAGTCGACTCAGGGTGAGGCCAAATCCAAGGATTCCGAGACCAAATCCGAAAAGGACACGGGCAAGGACAGCGAAAAGGCGGATAAGTCCAAGTCCGAAGGGGGGGTACTGGCCAGCAAGACGGACTATCAGTTCAACCAGGCCCTGATCCTTCTCAAGGGGCTCGCCCTCCTGCAAGACCGCAAGGACTGATTGGGGGAATCGGATGACGACACCCTGCGACATCGAGAAACGTCGCGAGATCGTCTTCCATCCCCTGCCGCCAGGCCAGGTGGAACGCGCGCTGCGGCAACTGGCGGACCTGCCGGACCTAGAGGTGGTTGCCCTGGATGCCCTCTCGTTGCAAGTCCGCTACTGTGTTGCCCGCTACACCTTGCAGGATGTGGAAATCCTTTTGCTCAGCCAGGGGTTCCATCTCGAAAACACGCTGATGATCCGTATCAAGCGTGCCCTCGTGTATTACGCCGAGCATGTGCAGCGCGAGAACATGGAGCAGCCGGAAGTGCGTACCAAGAACTATCAGGCACACATGGAGGGCTGGGGCAAGCGGCCCCATGGGGACAAGGACGAAACCCCGGCCGAATGGCGTCAGTACAAGTAATCCGGGCACGGGACGTATCTGTCTGCCGCACCCTCGCCTTTCCAGAGATGATTGACACCCAGCCCGGCATGCACCGGGCTATTGCCTAGGCAATCTGGGGCAGTGTTGCCAGCCCCTTGGACAACAGACCCCATTGCGCCTCCCACTGGCTTAGCGGCGAACGGGTGAAGCCGCTTTTCACGAATTGCTGCCAGCGGCCCTGGACACAGGCCAGTAAAAGGTTCGCGGCGGTGGCGACATCCGTGGCGGCTGCCAGTCCCCCCTGGCTAGCGGCAATGCGCAAGGACTGCTTAAGGCTGGCCTCCACCCGATCCAGCAATTGGTTGACCCTGGACTGAAGGCGCTCGTTCTCATTAACCAATGCTTCGCCGGTGAGTACCCGGGTCATGCCCCGGTTTTTTTCCGCGAATGCGAGCAGGATCTGGAGCATGGCCTTCACCTGGCCCAGCCCCTGAGTTTCCTCGGCCGAGATGCGGTTGATGAGGGCGAACAGGGTTTGTTCGATGAACTCGATCAGACCCTCGTACATTTGGGCCTTGCTGGCGAAATGCCGGTACAGGGCCGCCTCTGATACCTCCAGCCGGGCCGCGAGGCCGGCGGTGGTGATCTTTTCCATTTGGGCCGATTCCAGCATCTGGGCCAGGACCTGCAGGATCTGCAGCTTGCGTTCGCCGGGTTTGCTCATGGAAATTATCCGAGGGGTATCCAGGGTCAGGGGGTGGCGCAGGCCATCGGTACGTCATCGCCTGCCCGGAAACACTCGGTGCGCCGGCTTCCGTCGAGGAACATCTCCACATCGAACTCATCCACCGCCTGGCTGAGCCTCCGCTCGAATTCCTCGGTTGCGGACACATCCTGGTAAACCTCCATCCACAGGTCCGGTTCGTCCCGCTTCTTCAGCAGGCGGCCTGGGGTGCGGGTGCGGCAACCCAGGCGGGCCATCATGGCGCGGACGGCGGTTTCGGTATCCCGGTCATCGCGAAGAACCCGGTACCAGACGTAATAGTTGAAACTCATGCCACCGGATAGGGCAGGGGGCGGAATGCCAGGGTGGCACCGTTCCGGGACTTGAGGCGAACCTCGCCGGATTCCACGGCGGGGCTCAACACCACTGCCAGCACATCCCAGCCGCCGCCGGGGGCGGGGGCCACGTTGGCGATCTGGCCAGCGGCCTGGTCCGCGGGTTCGGCGCTGAACAACTCGTCGCCGGGCGAGGCCTCCACGTCCACATGGGCCAAAAACAAGCGGCGCTTGACCTTGCCCAGGTATTGGCTGCGGGCCACGATCTCCTGCCCCGGGTAGCAGCCCTTGGTGAAGCTCACGCCCCCCAGGATTTCCATGTTGGCCATCTGGGGCACGAAGTGGTCCTGGGTCTGGGGTAACACCACGGGCACGCCGGCGGTCACCATGATCCAGTCCCAGGCCGGCGTGCCCACCGGGCGGGCCATGGCGGACAACCGCTGCCAGACGCCGGTGGCAGCGGTGGGGGAGACGAACAGGTCGAAACGGCTGTCGCCCAGGCGCAGGGCAAAGGCCTGGTCGCCATGGACCACCGCCATGTTGCCCGCCGGCGCGTCGGTACCAAGCACGCCGCTCACCAATCGCCCCGCTTCGGGACCGTTGAGTCCCAGACGGACCCATTCTTCCCCGGCATCACGCAGCTTCACCTTGGCGCGCAGCACGAACATGGCGAGGCGCTTCTGGATGGACTCGCGCAGGGCCTCCGGCAGCATGACCAGCAGGTCTTCGCCCCGCTTCATGACCAGGAAATTGGCCAGCATGCGGCCCTTGGCCGAGAGATAGCCAGCGAATACGGCGGTGTTCTCGCTCAGACCGCGCAGGTCGTTGGTGACCTGTGCATTGAGAAAGGTCTGGGCTTCCTCGCCGTTGAGGCCGATGAGCCCGTAATGGGACAGGTCGGCGAGTACGGTCTGGTTTGCCGCTGCGGCCAGCTCGCCGGCGGGATCGCCGAAATCGGCCACGCTGCCGTTGACAAGTCTGGCGCCTTGGCCGGACAGGTAATCGTTCCAGGGGGGTGTCATGGGAATCCTTTATTGGGGTCGGTCAGGTAGAGATGCGGCCTGCCGACGTCAATTCAATCGACACGTAACTTAGCCGGGACGGGTGGTCCTGGCAAGGTGAGCATTCACTTACTGGATGACGGGCGGAACTGGCATGGGCAGCCGCTCCACGTGCAGGGTGTGGAGTTTGCGGCTGTCGGCGCGCAGCACCTGGAAGCGCAGCCCGGCGATCTCCACCGTCTCTCCTCGCTTGGGCAGACGCCCGAAGGCGTGGGTGACCAAGCCGCCCACGGTATCGAATTCGTCATCTGTGAAGTTGCTGCCCACGACCTGGTTGAAGTCGTCGACCTCGGTCTGGGCCTTGACCCGGAAACCGCCCTTGTCCTCGGCGATGATGTTGTCCTCCGCCTCGTCGTAGTCGTACTCGTCCTCGATGTCGCCGACGATCTGCTCGAGCACGTCCTCGATGGTGACCAGGCCTGCCACGCCGCCGTATTCGTCCACCACGATGGCGATGTGATTGCGGGAGGCTCGGAATTCACGCAGCAGCACGTTGAGGCGCTTGGCTTCCGGGATGAACACCGCCGGGCGCAGCATGTCGCGCAGGTTCACTTCCTCGCCGACGCACAGTCGCAGCAGGTCCTTGGCCAGGAGTATCCCCACCACATGGTCCCGGTCTCCATCCACGGCCGGGAAACGGGAGTGGGCGGTCTCGATTACATAGGGCAGGAACTCCTCGTGGGGGTCGTTGATGTCCACCACGTCCATCTGGGCCCGCGGGATCATGATCTCGCGCACCTGCATTTCGGACACCTGCATGACCCCCTCGATCATGGACAGGGCGTCGGCATCCAGCAGATTCTTTTCGTAGGCGGCGTGGAGGAACTCCAGGAGCTCCTCCTTGTTGTCGGGCTCACGGGAGAGCCAGGCGGTGAGGCGTTCGAGAAAACCAGGTCGCGGACTACTGTCGTCACTCATGATCTTGATAAGGATCGGGAAATCCCAACCGCTGCATGATAAAGCTTTCCACCGCCTCCATCGTTACCGCGTCTTCAGGCGCCTCGTGGTCGTATCCCTGGAGGTGGAGCATACCGTGAACGGTCAGATGGGCGTAATGGGCGGCCGGGTCCTTGCCCTGGGCGGCTGCCTCCCGCACCACCACCGGCGTACACAGGACGATATCGCCGCACAGGGGGCCATTTTCCTCCATTGCGCCATAGGCGAAGGTGAGGACATTGGTGGCATGGTCTTTTTCCCGGTAGTCACGGTTCAGACTGCATCCCTCCACCTCGTCCACCAGCCGCAGGGTGGCAGTCACGTTCGTTCTCAGGGCAGCCTTGGCCCAGTGGCGAAAATCGGCCCGGCCGGGCATATCTCCCTTGACGGCGAACTGGCAGTTCAGCTCAAGGATGGGGCTTGTGCTGGGCATGGAAGGCGTCGTAGGCATCGATGATGCGGGCCACCAGGGGGTGGCGCACCACGTCGTCGTTCTGGAATTCGGTAAAAGCGATGCCGCGCACCGCGTTGAGGATATCCCTGGCCTCAACCAGGCCGCTCTTCTGGCCCCGGGCCAAGTCGATCTGGGTGACGTCGCCGGTGACCACGGTGCGGGAACCGAAGCCGATCCGGGTCAGGAACATCTTCATCTGTTCCGGCGTGGTGTTCTGGGCTTCGTCCAGGATGATGAAGGCGTGGTTGAGGGTGCGGCCGCGCATGAAGGCCAGGGGCGCGATCTCGATGACGCCCCGTTCGAACGCCCGGGTGGCCTTGTCGAAGCCCATCAGGTCGTAAAGGGCGTCGTAAAGCGGGCGCAGGTAAGGGTCCACCTTCTGCACCAGGTCGCCGGGCAGGAAACCCAGTCGTTCGCCGGCCTCCACGGCGGGGCGTACCAAAACGATGCGCTTGACCAGATCCCGCTCCAGCGCATCCACCGCGCCGGCCACGGCCAGGTAGGTCTTGCCGGTGCCGGCGGGGCCGATGCCGAAGGTGACGTCGAACTCCTGCATCTGGCGGATGTAGGTGTTTTGCCGGGCGGTCCGGCCGTGCAGTCCGGTGCGGCGGGTCATCAGCACCGGAATGTTGTCTTCGGTCTCGCCCGATTCGGACTTGTGGCCGATCTCCACCAGGGCCAGCTGGATGTCGTCGATGTCCAGGGGTTTGCGCGCCCGCTGGTAGAAGTCCTTGAGCAGCTGGGCGGCCTGTTCCTCCTTCTCGCCTACCACCTGAAACACCTCGCCCCGGCGGGCGATGGAAACATTGAGGGCGGTCTCGATCTGGCGCAGGTTTTCGTCCAGTACCCCGCACAGGTTTGCCAGGCGGGCATTGTCGGCGGGGGTGAAGGTGAAGGTCGGCATCAGCTCGGGAAGTTCACGAATCCGCGATCACGGTCTCGCCCCGCAGGCTATGGGGCAGGGCCTGGGTGATGCGCACGTCGATGAGTTGGCCGATGAGGCGGGAAGGCGCGGGGAAATTCACCACCCGGTTGTTGTCGCTGCGGCCGGACAACTCATTGGGATCTTTTTTCGACGGGCCTTCCACCAGGACCCGCTGAACGCTGCCCACCATGGCGGTACTGATGGCCGCGGCCTGGTGATTGACCAGTTCCTGCAGACGGTAGAGTCGCCGCATCTTCTCTGCCTGGGGAGTGTCGTCGGCATAGGAGGCGGCGGGGGTGCCGGGCCGGGGGCTGTAGACGAAACTGAAGGAGGCGTCGAAGCCCACCTCCTCGATCAGCTTCAGGGTGGCCGCGAAATCGACCTCGGTCTCGCCGGGAAATCCGACGATGAAGTCGCTGGCCAGGCACAGGTCGGGTCGGGCCGCCTTGAGCTTGCGTACGATGGACTTGTATTCCAGGGCCGTATAGCCCCGCTTCATAGCCGCCAGAACCCTATCCGAGCCGGATTGCACGGGCAGATGCAGGTGCGATACCAGCTTGGGCACCTTGGCGTAGGTGTCGATCAGGCGCTGGGTGAATTCCCGGGGATGGGAGGTGGTGTAGCGGATCCGCTCAATGCCGGGGACTTCCGCCACCAGTTCCAGCAGCAGGGCAAAGTCCGCCGTCTCCCCGTCATGCATGGCGCCCCGGTAGGCGTTGACGTTCTGGCCCAGCAGGGTGATCTCCTTGACCCTCTGGCCGGCCAGCTGCGCCACCTCGGCCAGCACGTCCGCGAGGGGGCGCGAGACCTCCTCGCCCCGGGTGTAGGGCACCACGCAGAAGGTACAGTACTTGCTGCAGCCTTCCATGATGGAGACGAAGGCGGTGGCTCCTTCCACCCGGGCCGGCGGAAGGTGATCAAACTTCTCGATCTCGGGAAAGGAGATGTCCACCTGGGGCCGTCCGGTGGACCGGCGCTTTGCCATCATGGCCGGCAGGCGGTGCAGGGTCTGGGGGCCGAACACCAGGTCCACGTAGGGGGCGCGTTGAACGATGGCGGCGCCTTCCTGGCTGGCCACGCAACCGCCCACGCCGATGATCAGGTCCGGGTTCTTCTGCTTCAGGTGGCGCACCATGCCCAGGTCGGTGAACACCTTTTCCTGGGCCTTCTCGCGTACCGAGCAGGTATTGAACAGGATCAGGTCCGCTTGCTCGGCGTCGTCGGTTTGCTCGAATCCCTCGCCGGCGGCGAGCACGTCGGCCATCTTGTCCGAGTCGTACTCGTTCATCTGGCAGCCGAAGGTACGGATGAATACTTTACGGGCCATGCGTTGCTGAGTCAGTGCGCTGACGCGGATTGTAAGCCGGGCGGGGTAGGTGGGGGGAAATAGGGTGTGGTGGTGATGGGCGGAATCGAACCGCCGACCTGTGGGTTATGAATCCACCGCTCTAACCGTCTGAGCTACATCACCACAGCCGAAAAGAGGCGCGGATTATCCCGGCCGGGGCTAGTCATGTCAATGATAGTGCGCGCCTTTCCGTGACTGGAAGCCACGGGCGGGGCGATAAATGAAAAATATGGTTGCATAAACCAGACTGATTTACTAAGGTATTAACCGTGGCGCCCGGCCAAGGCGCCTTTTCTTGGGACAGTAGCATTAGTAAATGATTATATTCTTAAGGAGATTGGAATGTCCGCACTCATCAATGGCTTTGACAGCGATGGCGTGGTGACCATCAACCGGGTGATCCTGAGGCCGGAATACGGCACCGAGGACCTGGAAATGCGGGTCGCGGAATTGTGCGAGAACGTGAAAACCTACCATTCCGACACGGGTTTCGTGGGCGGTTTCGTGGCCATGAACTCCGGCCGTGTTTCCAACGAGGGTTCCACGGTCGGGCAAGCGGTGGAAAGTCCGATGAAAGGCCGGGAGGCCCTGATCGTGACCTTCTGGCGATCCTACGAGGAACACGAGCGGAGCCACCGCTCGGAAACCTTCCAGCCCTTGTTCCGGCGTGTGCTGGATCTGTGCGAGAACGGCAACGAGGAGATCGCCTACAGCATGCTCTGGTCGGGAAAGGCTTACAGCGCCGAGGAGGCGCGCGAGGCCCGGGCCGCCAAGGCGCGCTACCTCAGGGCGGCCTGACCGCGTGGGCTGCTAGGGAAGTCGGATCGTGGCCCGTTGCCCGGCCATGAGCCCCCCCGTGCGGGGGATAACCACTTCCAGCGTGTAGTGGCCATCGGCCCCGCTGGTCAGGCCGCGAACCACGCCCCGCAGGGATTTGCCGGCGACGCCGACCTCGGTCTTGCGACCGAGCCGAATCGCGCTGGCCTGACCGGCATCCAAAGTGGCCAGGGCGAGCATCTCGTCGGCGCGCGCCACGGTGAATATGGGGTTGGGCTGGCATGGCGTGGCGGCCACCAGACCCGGCTCGGCATGGCGCGCCAACACCATGGCGTCGAACGGCGCGCGCAATTCGGATTCGGCCAATTGGCGCCGGGCCTTTTCCAGCCTGGCCTGGGCCGCTTCCAATCCGGCCTGGGCCCGTGCATAGCGCAGTTTGGCGGCATCCAGTTCGGTGGTGGCGGATACGGTGCGGGCGTATAGCTCGGTCACCCGGTCGAGGTCCCGCTTGGCGTCCGCCTGGTCTTCCGTGAGCCGGTGCGCTTCCGCCGCGGCTTCGAGGACACCGGCCTTGAACAGGGTGGGGTCAAGCGTGGCAAGGAGTTCATCCTTTTTTACCGTATGGCCGGGATAGGCGGTGACACTTTCCACCACCCCCGATACAGGCATGGCAAGCACCACCCGCCCCGACCAATCGAGGACGGCGGGGAAGTCGGCGGCCAGGGCGTTGCTCGAGATCAGCGCCAGGGCGAATATGCGTGCGATCACTGTTTTTCCTCCACTTTGACGGCGCCGAGCGGCTCTCCCAGCAGGGCTTCGAGACGGGCCCAGGCCAGTGCCAGACGATATTCCACCGCACGTTTGCGCAGGCGGGCCGACTGGGTTTCCGCCATGCTGGTGCCCAGATTGGTCTTGAGTTCCAGTTCGTATTCTGCCCGCGCCCTTTCCAGGGCCAGGTCGCGGTAATCGGCATTGACCTGGGCGGCGCCGCGCTCGCTGTCGATCAGGTACTGGATATCTTCCCAGTTGGCCCGAACGGCCTGGCGCAGTTCCGATTGCAGTCCGTCATATTCCGCCTGGAGTTCGTGAAAACGCGCCTGCTCTTGTGCCAGACGGGCATCGACGCGGCCGCCCTGCCAGAGGGGCCAGACGAAATTGACGCCGGCACGAACCTCGTCCCGGCCGATGGAGTCCCGGGTCCAGGCGGCGGTTTCCGCCTCGAATTCCAGGCTGGGCCGATTGTCCGCGCGGATCGAATCGAGCCGTTTGGAGGCGGCGGCCAGCAGTTGTCGTTGGGCAAGCAGCTGGGGATTGTGGGCAAGGGTGCGTTCAATCAGGCTATCCACCTCAGGGAGCTTACGGGTATTGCCAGGCAGCTTGGGGTCTTCCAGATCTTCAAAAACGGGACCGGGACGGTTCATGGCGGTGGCAAGTTGCATGCGCTTGTCGCGCAGCTTGCGCCGGACGTCATTGCGCAGGACACGGGCATCGGCGTAGCGGTTTTCCAGCTCGGAAAGCTGCACCTTTGAGAGCTGTCCCAGCGCCTGTCGGTCCTTGGCGTTGTCCCAATTGACATAGGCCACGGCCAGATATTCCGTATCCGCGTTGTATTCCATGTCGGCCAGGAGGACGTCGAAATAGCGCGCCATCAGGGTAAGCCGGCGCTGGGCTCTGACATCCAGCAACTGCAGGTCGCGCGCCGTACTTTCATCCCGGGCGGCGGCGATGCTTGATTCCTGGCGTCCGCCATCGAGCAATGTCTTACGGGCATTGAGGCGGATCTGATTGTCGGGATGGAATTTGTCGTCGTAGTTTGGGTTGCGACCGCTGCGCAGGGTGCCGTCCAGGGTGATACGGAAATCGTTCAGGCTGGCGGCGAGCTGCGCGTCGGCCTGGGCCTCGGCCTGCCTCGAACGCATCCGGTCCAGGTCGGGATGGGGGGCGTCGGCCAGGGCCAGGACGGCATCCAGGGTGAGCGGCGGATTGTCCGCGGCACCGACGCCACCCGCCATCAGGGCCAGGGAGATCAGCCAGGCCTTTCTCATCGGGGGCGGGGCAGCCGCTTGTAGACATTGAACGGCATGGACTTGTAGGCACCTTCCACCACATAGTGGCCCAGGGACATGAATTCGTCTGCAGTCTGGGTGGCGCCGGTGAAGCGGGTGATGGGATTGCCGTCGAGATCGTAGAAGATGAACACCGGCGTGGCGCGGGCCCGGTTCTCCAGGGAAAACGCCTTTTCAGTGGTCGCGTTGCCTTTGAAGTCGGTCATGGGCGCGTCCCCCTTGATGTCCACGCCGTAGATCAGGAAGTGCTGGCGGTACCAGTCCTGGACCTCCGGCTTGTTCAGGACGGTGGCCTTCATGCGGGCACAGAATGGACAGTCGTCCATCTCGAACATGATCAGGACACCTTGCTTGCCTTCATGCCGGGCGGTGTCAAGCTCATCCTGGAAGTCACCCAGTTTGGACATGAAGAAGTAGGTCTGGGGATCCCTGACTTCGGCCAGACCGGGCAAAGACCACAGGGCCAGGGCAATGATCAGCCAGCGCATGGAAACCGCCTACTTCTTGCTGCTGATGTAGCGTTCCACGGTCTCCCGGGTGAGCGCCCCGACGTTGTAGGCCACCATCTTGCCTTGGGGGTTGTAGAGGTAGGTCGTGGGCAGGCCAGTGACCGCCCCGATCTGGGCGGCTATCTTGGCGTCGCCCAGGATGATCGGATAGGAAACCATCATCTGATCGGCGAATTGCAGGACATCCTGGGGATTGTGGTAATCCATGGCGATACCCAGGACCACGAGGTTGTTCTTCTTGTTCTCGTGCAGGGCGACCAGATCGGGGATTTCCTGCAGGCAGGGCGGGCACCAGGTAGCCCAGAAATTCACCAGCACCCATTTGCCCTTGTACTGGGCCAGGGTGTGGGTCTTGCCCTTGCTGTCGGTCAGGGTGAAGGCCTGGGCGGAAGTGGCGATTGCCAGGGTGAGGAGAAACAAGGTCAGGCGTTTGATCATGGGAGTTCCTGGGCTGGCATCGACAGATATGACTGGCTAATCGGATTTGGGTTCAGCGTGGCCGTTCGCGCGAATGTCCTTGCCGCCATGGCCGTCGGAGGCGTGGGTAAGGTACAAGGCCAGGCCGATCAGGGCAACGGAGCCCGACAGGTAGAGCAGGTCAAGGGTGGCGTCGACGCGAAGCTTGAGGGCCATCTCGAAGATGGTGACGATCAGGATCATGATGATCACCTTGGCCAGCCTCTGCTTCAGATCGTCGAGATTCTCGATGACCAGGATGGCGCTGGAGGCCCGGCTGTTGTTGCGCGCCTCGTCGATGTCGCTGATGAACAGCTCGTACAGACCCAGGCCGAAAATCAGCATGACCGTGGCCAGCAGGTAGCCGTCCACCACCTCCACCACGTGGGTAATGGTTTCGTCATGGATGATCTTGCGGTCCGCGCCGGCCAGCGAGGGATCGGCATAATGCAGGATATGACTGATGAGGTAGACCACATCGACCGTGGCCATGTAGAAAATGGCGATGGCGGACGCCATGCTGGCGATTACTGCGAAGATGACCACATATCGGCTGCGCCAAAGCATGCCCTCGAAAACTTTTTCCAGCAGATTCATCAGAGGCATCCTTGAGGAATGAATAACCCTTTCGGGCCATGGGGGCTGTGAGTAAAATCACCAAGCTTAAACTGGAGACGGGAAAGCATGCTGCCAAGATACGCGACGGCCCTGCCCGCCCGAGAATCGCCGGGCAATATAAACTTGGAGACGAAGCCCAAGCAAGTTGAGGCTTGGCTTTCTCGTCTGCCGATGTCCAATCCACCGGAAGCGGCCGAGGAGATGGCGGATTATCTCGCCACCCTGAACCAGTCGGACGTTTCCTATGACATCCGGACCAAAGTGGTGGAGCGTCTGGGTCCCGTCGTGGAAGACATCGTCGCGGCCCTTTATGAACAATACGGATCCGTCTCCCTGCCGTTGGCGGCCAAGTCGCAACGGCAAGCGGAGTTGGCCCAGCGTCTGCTCATGGAAATGGCCAGTGCCTATAAATCGCTGCTGATGGATTGGCTGAAGCGGCGTTTCCATTTGTTCGGCGGCAACCCGACCCCGCTTTACCTGCAGCGCATCCTGTTATCGTTTCAGGCCGTACTGGAAATAAGCTACGAGACCCATGAGGCTGCCCCGGCGGGCGCATGGGTCGATTTGCACCAGACCTTCAATTACGCCCTGCGCAACGGTCTCAAGGACTCGATTCCGGAGGGGGGCGGCAAGATGCTTTCCCTGGAGCAGATTTACAAGGCCACTCTGCTCTTGGCCTTGGCAGACCCATACCATTTTCCCCAGACGGAACTGCCTTGGGCCAAGGACATCATCGCCCGATTTTCCAATCTGGCCAACATTTTCCCTGCCGAGGAGACCGTCAAGGGCCAAGCAGGACTGTTCGTGGTGGAAATCAACACCGATTCACCGCCCAAGCCCATCACACGCGAAATCCACCCCCTGAACCCGCGCTGGGACCTGTTGTTGAATACCACGGAACTGGCCAAGCATCTGACCATCCTCTCTTCCCATCTGAACAATCCGGATGATCGGACCCGGCTGGGTCTTCCCGATGCCGCCCGGGACCCGGCCTATCCCAGCATGCTGCGCAGACTTAAGCTGAACTGGGGTGCATCACTCCAGCGCCAGTCGCAACGACGCCGCCATCGGGATGGCAAGGAGTTGGAGATCTGTTTCGGCCTCAAGGCGGTACACCAACTCATCGCGCCTCCGAACAAGGGAGAAACCATTCATTACGGCACGGTCAGCCATGACCCGGCGCCCGTCGTGCTGCGCTGCAAGACCGTAAACGACAGCATGGGCGGTCTGGCCCTGGAGAAACAAGACGCCGCGGGTTCCCAGGTCAGGGTGGGGGATGTGGTCGGCGTGCGCCAGGGCAGTGGCGACTGGGGTGTAGGCTTGGTGCGTTGGTTGCGCGTGCCCAAGCCCGGCGAGGTGTTCTTCGGGGTACAGCTATTGGCACCGAATGCGTTGGCGGTGCACCTGCGCCGCCAGGATAACGGCCGGCAGTGGCCCGGCCTGCTGCTCATGTCCAACCAAGTGACCAAGCAGGCCCCCATGCTCCTGGCCCTGCCCGGCTGCTTCATACCCAATCAGGTGGTGGACATCAAAACCGAGAAGGGGAGCGGCAATTCGCTCAACATCGAGAAACGCCTGGAAGCGACATCTAGCACGGAGGTGTTTCGTTTCTATCACAACGAAGAAGAAAACCTGATCTGATCGGTCGAGTTCAACGGTGGGTCTGGCCGTCGTTTTTCGGTGCGGTACTCCTGGTTGCCTCGGCGGGCTTGGTTTCATCCTGAATGTCTATCTCCCGCACGGCCCCTTCCGCTTCATTGAGGATCAGGACATTGACGCGCCGGTTCCGGCTGCGGCCATCCGCGGTGGCATTGGTGTCCACCGGACGATTGTCTGCGTAGCCGATGGCCACCATGCGCGAGGCGGGCACCCCCAGCTCGGAAAACAGCCGGACCACGCTGCCAGCCCGGGCCGATGAAAGCTCCCAGTTGGATGGAAATGCCGGGCTGTTGATGGGCACGTTGTCGGTGTGGCCTTCCACCTGAATCGAGTTGTCCACGCCTTTCAGCACATTGGCCACGGCCGACAGCGTTTCCAGGGATTGGGGCTGCAATCGCGCCTCGCCGCTGTTGAACAGCACGCTGGCGTTGATTTCCACGGTCACCCCACGGGGCGACTGGGTAACTCGTACCTGACCGTTCTTGATCAGGGTCTGCATGGCATCGAGGACGTTCTTTGCGACCTTTTTCATGCGTTCGGCGGCCTGTTGCCGCTGCTGCGCCTCCTGGGGATGGGGCTGGGTGATCGTCTTGCCGATGGGCTTGCCGGTCCCCTGGAGAATTTCAGGTTGCTTGCTGGCCATCTGAATCAGCTTGTCGGACGACGGGGATTCCTTAAAGGCGCTGATCAGGGAGTCGGACAGCACCCGGTACTTGCCCTCGTTGACGGAGGACAGGGCGTACATCACCACGAAGAAGGCGAACAGGAGGGTGATGAAATCGGCGTAGGACACCAGCCAACGGTCATGATTCTCGCGGTCCTGGTAGAATTTCTTGCGCGCCATGGCGAGCGATGTTCAGGGGGCCGGGGCGGGCAGGCCAGGGAAATGGAAGGCGGCAACGGCCCCGGTCGCAGTGCTCCTCATGCCAGGTAACCCTGAAGCTTGGCCTCGATCACGCGTGGATTCTCGCCGTTAGCGATGGCCACGATGCCCTGGATGAACAGTTCCTTGTTGGCCACCTGCCGGCCGACCCAATAGCGTAGTTTGTTGGCGATGGGTATGAACAGCAGGTTGGCCCCCCCGACACCGTAGATGGTCGCGACGAAGGCAACCGCGATGCCCGCCCCCAGTTTGGAGGGGTCGGAAAGGTTCTCCATCACGTGTATCAGGCCCAGCACCGCACCCAGGATGCCGATGGTGGGGGAGTAGCCTCCCGCCGCCATCCAGATCCTGGCGGCCTCCAGGGTATGTTGTTCGTATGCCTGCAGATCGAGTTCCAGGGTTTCCCGCAACACCTCGGGCTCGGCGCCGTCCACCAACATCTGCAAGCCGCGACGGTGGAACAGCTCCGGTTGTTGCTCGATGAATGGCTCCAGGGCCAGCAGGCCGCCTCGGCGGGCCTGCTGGCTCCAGGACAACAGCATGTCCAGGGTATCCTTCGGCGTGATCCGTGGGGGCTGAATCACCCAGCGGAGCAGATTGAGGCCGTCCAGAAACACCTTCAGGCTGCTTTGCAGCATGACAGCCCCGAGGGTGCCGCCGATCACGATCATGAAGGCTGTGAATTGCATCAGGGAGCCGACATTCCCGCCTTCCAGGAACTGGCCCACCAGGATCGCGGATACCCCGATGCCGATGCCGATGATGCTGATCACATCCATGGCGGGATAGGTTCCTCAATCCTGGCCGGCGGACCAATCCCGCAGCCGGCCGCGCAGGCGGGCGATTGCCTGGCTGTGCAACTGGCAGACGCGTGATTCTGAAACGCCAAGAACCGCACCGATCTCCTTGAAATTCATGTCCTGTTCGTAATACATGCCCATGAGTTGTTTCTCCCTCTCGGGGAGTATGGAAACGGCCTGGGCCAGGGCGCCCTTGAAGTGGTGGGTCGCGAGGATGTCGAATGGACCGTGGGTGGTGTGGTCCGCGAAGCGCTCGAGGAAGTTGTCCCCGTCCGATTCGTGCAGGTCCTCGTAGTAAATCAGCTGGGCACCGCGCGCGTCGCTGAGCAACTCGAAATAAGCCTGGATCTGCATGCCCATCTCCTCGGCGATTTCCTGCTCGGACGGGGGGCGTTGATGGCGTTGCTGCAGCACGTGGATGGCTTGCTCTATCTGCCGGCCGGCCTTGCGCACGTTGCGCGAGGCCCAGTCCGCATCCCTCAGTTCGTCCAACATGGCGCCACGCACACGCTGGGTGGCATAGGTTTCGAAATGGGCGCCCTGCTCGTCGTCGAAGCGCTCCACCGCGTCCAGTAGTCCCATGAGTCCGGCCTGCACCAGATCATCCACTTCCACGCAGGCCGGCAGGCGCGTCATCATGTGGTAGGCGATGCGCTTTACCAGGGGCAGATAGGTGCGCACCAAGGCGTCTCTATCGGTATCCGCCGCCACGCTCAACATTTTCGGTTCTTCTTGTTGGCCGACTCAGCGCTCATCCGGCTGAACAGCCACATGCGTTGCCAATATTGCCCGAAGCTCACCATCTCGGCCGCGGGGGTGGCGGACAGGGTTTCGGCCAACAAGCCCTGCAATGCCGGATCGGCCACCGACTGGGAACCGGAGCCCCTGAGCCGGGGCAAGGTACCCAGGTATCCGGGCACTACCCCGAGAAACCTTTCCGCCGTTTCCCGCAGCGAAGTGAACAAAGGTTGCGCGGCATCCGGTTCCACCCCCTCCACCAGCACCCACCAGTTTCCGCCCGCCCAGGCCTGGCAGGCCGCCTTCAGGATGGCATAGCTGTTCGCCAGATGGGTCTTCGCGCCGGGCAGCACCAGTACCTTGATGCCGGCGGTCTGCGCCAGGGTGGTCCCGTCCCGGACGCTGCGGCCATTCAGAATCATCCACTCGGGCTCGTCATCACGCCAATCGTCGGTCATCTCCAGCAAGTCCTGTTCCGACCAGGCGGCAAGCAGGTTGACGCCTTCCTGGGCCGACAGCAGCTTGATGCTTTCACCCGCGGGAATGACCGCATCCATGGGACGTCGCTGGGGCAGGTCGGCGAGGGATCGGCGCGCCAGCAAACCCAGGGTACTGCCGACGTTGTAGGGGGGGCGGTCCTCGTCCAGTATCAGCACCCGGTCGCCGCGTCGGCTGAGACCCTGCGCGATGGCCAAGCTGGCGCGGGCGTTGCGGCGCGGGTCCGGGCCAAGCACCCCGACGGCGTGAAACGCCGGCTCGGCCGAAAACAGCCGGCGCAGGCCGGTGGCCTGATCGAGGGGTTCAACCAGCTGGACCACTTACCCCTCCAGCCAGTTCGGAGATGGTGGTGTTTTGCTGGGCGGCCGCCAACAGCAGCGGGTAATCCCCTTCATCCTGAGTGAAGGGCGATTCCGGCTGGTTGACCCGGAAGGCCCGGTCGGCCAGATAAGTGGCATTGGCAAGGTGCAGGTCTTCCGGCACGCGTTGACCGTTGGTGACGAAATGCACCGGCAGCTCGTGGCGGATGGCCACATCCAGGACCGGACCGTAGGTGAGGGCTTCGTCGATCTTGGTCAGGATGCAGCCGATCAGACCCGGTCCGCTGTAGGCCCGGGCCACTTCCTCCAGGGTCATGCCCTGGCTGGGGGCGCCCAGCAGCAGCAGGCGATTGACGTTGCGTGCCTCGCCGGAAAGCAGGGCGACCTGTTCGGCCACGCGCTTGTCCCGCTGGCTCATGCCCACGGTGTCGATTAGCACCAGATGGCGGCCGGCCAGGTCGGACAGGGTCAGTTCCAGGTCGTTCTCGTCCCGCACCGCGAACACTGGGGTGCCCAGGATACGCCCGTAGATGCGCAGTTGGTCCTGGGCGCCGATCCGGTAGGTATCGGTGGTGACCAAGGCAACCTTGGATGCGCCATGCCTCAGCACGGCCCGGGCGGCGAGCTTGGCCACAGTGGTGGTCTTGCCCACGCCGGTGGGCCCCACCAGGGCATAGACGCCGCCCCGTTCGATGATGTCGGTCTCCGCGCTGGCGATCTTGAGGTTGTGGGCCACGGTGGATTTGAGCCACTTCAGTGCCCGGGCCAGGTCGGCCTCGTCCTGGGGTAGACGGTCCAGCAGCTGGCGCGAGAAGGCGGCGGAAAATCCGGCGGCGAGCAGGCGTTTCATGGCCTCGGCCCGCATCGGGTCGCGCCGGGTCATGTCGTTCCAGGCGAAACCCGCCAGTTGGCCTTCCACCAAGCCGCGCAACAGCCGGACCTCCCGGGTCAGCTCGTCCACCGGGGTGAAAGCCTGCCGGGTGTCGGCTTGCTCAGTGGCAGAGGGGGGCACGTCGGCATGCGTGGCCTGGGCCGGCCGGGTTGGTCGCGCGGGTTGCTGGTCGCTACCGCCGGCGTGGCGAGACGGGGATGGACGGATCAGGCTCGCTTCCCTGTGGGCGAGGTAATCAGTCAAGCTGGCCAGGCTTGGATCGCCCGGGTCGGCCTGGCCATTGTCAGGGCGTTGGCGTTGGGCGGCCGGCGAGGGCTCGGCCGCGACGGTCTGGGCGGGACGGCCGGCCTGCGCCGGCCGTTTGTCCGGCGCGCTCCAAAGGGTGGGTTCCGCTTGGGAGGTCAGAGAGGCCATGTCCAGGTCGGCCACGGCGATGATTTCCACGCCCCCGGCCACCTGGCGGTTGGAGAGGATGATGGCGTTGGCCCCAAGGGCATCCCGCACTTGCCGCAATGCGTCGCGGGTGGATTGGGCATGGAATTTCTTGATCATGCGCCGCTACCGATCAGGGAAACGATACGAATGGATTTTCCGTCAGGCACTTCCGAGTGGGACAGCACATGAAGGCCGGGGGCGGATCGGCGCAGAAAGCGCGCCAGTACGGGACGGATGGCGGGTGGGGACAGCAGTACCGCGGGCATTCCCGCAGCCTCCTGTCGCTCTACGGCCTGCACCGTTTCCCGCACCAGCCGTTCGGCGAGTCCGGGCTCCAGTCCAACCCCCGCTTCGCTGCGGGAGGCCAGGGCCTGCATCAGAATGTGCTCGAGGTTAGGCTCCAAAGCCATCACCGGCAATTCCTGCGCTCCTCCAAAGGTTTCATGGATGATAGCACGGCCCAAAGCGGTTCTGACCGCCGCCGTAAGGTCGTCCGCGTCCTGGGTTTTGGCGACGTGTTCGGCCAGGCATTCCAGGATGGAGCGCATGTCCCGGATATGGACCTGCTCCTCCAGCAGGTTCTGCAGCACTTTCTGGATCGTGCCGACGGGCAGGGCCTTGGGGGTGAGGTCCTCCACCAGTTTGGGATGCTGTTTGGCCACGTGGTCCAGCAATTGCTGTGTCTCTTCCCGACCCAGCAATTCGGGGGCGTGTTCGTTGATGATCTTGGTGAGGTGGGTGGCCACCACCGTGCCTGTGTCCACCACGGTGTAGCCGTAGGTCTGGGCCAGGTCGCGCTGGTTGGCGTCCACCCAGACCGCCGGCAGGCCGTAAGCCGGGTCCACCGCCGGCTGGCCCTGGACCGTGCCCAGCACCCGGCCGGGATTGATCGCCAGGAACTTGCCGGCCACCGCCTCCCCTTCCGCCACAGTGACCCCCTTCAGGGTCACCCGGTAGGCGTTGGGCTTGAGTTGCAAGTTGTCGCGGATGTGCACGGCGGGCACCAGGAAGCCCAGGTCCTGGGCGATCTTCTTGCGGATACCGCGGATGCGGCGCAACAGCTCACCGTCCTGGTTCTTGTCCACCAGGGGTACCAGCCGGTAGCCCACTTCCAGGCCCAGACGGTCCACCGGCGCCACATCGTGCCAGCCCACGTCCAGGCTTTCCTCCGGCGGGGCCGGGATTTCCTCCACCCTGGCCAGGGCCGCCTCGGTCTGCCGGCGCTGGATCAGCCAGTAGCCGCCGCCGGCCAGGAGGCTGCCGACCAGGAGGAAGGCGAAATGGGGCATGCCGGGGATCAGCCCCATGAGGGCCAGGATGCCGGCGGCCATGAACAGGGTCTGGGGGCGTCCGAACATCTGCCCGGTGAGTTGCTCGCTCAGGTCCTGTTCGCTGGACACCCGGGATACGACGATGCCCGCCGCGGTGGAGATCACCAGGGCCGGAATCTGGGCCACCAGGCCGTCGCCGATGGTGAGCAGGGTGTAGTTGTTGGCGGCGGTGGCGAGGCTCAGGTCGTGCTGTACCACGCCGACGATGAGGCCGCCGATGATGTTGATCAGCATGATGACGATGCCCGCCACGGCATCCCCCCGGACGAATTTGGAGGCGCCGTCCATGGAACCGTAGAAGTCCGCCTCCTGGGCCACCTCGGCCCGACGCCGCCTGGCCTCGTCCTCGCCGATCAGGCCGGCGTTCAGGTCGGCGTCGATGGCCATCTGCTTGCCCGGCATGGCGTCCAGGGTGAAACGCGCGGACACCTCGGCGATGCGGCCCGAGCCCTTGGTGATGACCACGAAGTTGATCACCACCAGGATGATGAACACCACCAGGCCCACCGTGTAGTTGCCCCCCACCAGGAAATGGCCGAAGGCCTCGATCACCTTGCCGGCGGCGTCGGGGCCGGTATGGCCCCGCAGCAGCACTACCCGGGTGGAGGCCACGTTGAGGGAAAGGCGCAGCAGGGTGGTCAGCAGCAGCACCGTGGGAAACACCGAGAACTCCAGGGGTTTCATGGTGTACAGGCTGATCAGCAGCACGATCATCGCCAGGGCGATGTTGAAGGTGAACAGCAGGTCCAGCAGGAATGGCGGCAGGGGCAGGATCATCATGCCCAGCACCATCACCACCAGCAGCGGCGCGGCCATTTTTTGCCACTGCATGCCGCGCATCGCGATCGCGTCCGCCATCAGGCCGCCTCAGCCTTTGCCAGGGGGTCCAGCTTGGGCGGCACCTGCCATTCCGTGGGCAGTACCGGGTTCATGGACTGGTTGAGCTGGTAGACGTAGGCCAGGACCTGGGCCACGGCGGTAAACAGGGTGCCGGGTATGGTGTCTCCCACTTCCACGTGGCGGTGCAGGGCCCGGGCCAGGGGCGGCGCCTCCACGATGGGCACCTGGTGTTCCCGGGCGATCTCCTTGATCCGCTCGGCCACCAGCTGGGAACCCTTGGCTATGACCTGGGGGGCGTTCATGCCCTTGTCCTCGTAATTCAGGGCCACAGCGAAGTGCAACGGGTTGGTGACCACCACATCGGCCTTGGGCACCGCCTGCATCATCCGGCGACGCGCCACCTCCCGCTGCAGGGAGCGGATGCGCGCCTTGATCTGGGGGTCCCCTTCCATGTCCTTGGCTTCCTGGCGCACCTCCTCCTTGGTCATGCGCAGCTTGTGGTGGTACTCCCAGAGCTGGAACGGCACATCCATCAGGACGATGACAGCGAAGGCCGACGATGCGGCGAGGAAGGTGAACATGGTGATCTGGGCGAAGTGGACCATGGCGCTTTCCATGGGCTCCACGGCAAGGCTCAGGATGCCTTCGCGCTGATGCCAGATCATCCATCCCGCCACGCCGGCGATCAGCCCGCCCTTGAGCAGGGCCTTCACCAGCTCCACCAGGGAATGCAGCGAGAACATCCGGCCGATGCCCGTTATCGGGTTCAGCTTGGACAGGTTGAGTTCGAACACCTGGGGGGAAAACACCCAGCCGGACATCAGGACGTTGGCGGCCACCGCCGCCACCACCACGGCCAGGGCCAGGGGCAGGAACAGCAGCAGGCCGTCGGTGCCGGCATCCTGTAGGCCCCGGCCCATCATGCTCGGACTGGCCAGATAGGCGGTGTCGAAGGAGAGGGCGTTGCGCATCACCCGGTCCAGGCCCTGGAACATGAACAGGCCCAGGAAGGCGATCACCCCGGCGCTGGACAACAGGACCGCCAGCGTGGCCAGTTCCCGGGAACGGGGCACATTGCCCTTTTCCCGAGCCTGGTCCAGCTTGCGTCCTGATGCCGGTTCGGTTCGTTCGAGATCGCTGTCTTCCGCCATCCTCGGGTCCGGTCAGAGCCGGCTCAAGGTGATAATAATGGCGGGCAGTTTAGCATGACGATCCGGGCGTCAAGCCGCGCCCGGCAAAGAAAAACGGCCGTCCCGGTGGTGCCCGGGCGGCCGTTTCGGTGGTGCCTGGAGGAGGCCTCAGTGGGCCTGCACGCCGGGGCCGAAGAAGCGGTAGCCCATGCGCATCTGACGGCTGCGTTCCAGGCGCTTCCTGTCGGCGTCGGCGGTGAAGCCGGCGGCGATGCCGGCGAAGGCCTTTTCCACCCAGGCGCCGTCCATCAGCAGGTCGGACACGCCCTCCGCCCAGCGCAGCTTGTCGTTGTTGGAGGACAACTTGCCGCCGCAGGCATCCATCAGGGGGGCGATCTCCGAGACGGGCAGCTCGTAGGACTTGAGGCGGTTGGCCAGTTGCACGCAGTCGTCGCCGCTGCCGCATGCATCCACCGCCTTGGCGAACATGGCGTCGGCGCTGGCCTGATCGCCGATGTCGCGGTAGAGCTTGGCGGTGTGGGCCAGGGCGAAATGGTCGTGGGCGCGGCTGGCGGCATCGCCGAGCAATTTTGCGGCCAGGTCAGCGTCGCCCAGGGCATCCCGGGCCAGTTCGGCCATCTTGGTGTAGTCGTAGGGACTGTCGCCCAGGGCGCGGCCTTCCACATACGCCCGGGCGCGGGCCTTGCCGTATTCGGCGTCCTTCATCTCGCGGGCGCAGGTCAGGACAATTTCCCGGAACCAGACGAAGTCGGTGGCTGTGGCCACGCTCTCGTCCAGAAGCTTGCCCAGCCGTTCCTTATCGCCCAGACGGTCCACGCCCAGAATCAGCGACTTGAAGCGGGCGAAGTGGAAACCGCCTTCCTCGCGCATCATGGTCTCCGCCAGGCCCAGCACCTTGCCGGCGTAACCGGCGTCGTCCAGGTCGGCCATGATGCGGTCGGCCAGGGCGATGTACTGCTTGACCGTGGTGCACTTGCCTTCCTCGTTCTGCAGTTCCAGGTACTTGGCCTGGTTGGCCTCGCGCTTGGCCAGCTTGGCCTTGACCCGTTCCAGCCTGGCGGTGTCGCTGGCGGCGAGATTTTCCACCGCTTCCACCAGCTTGCGCATTTCGTCCAGGTTGGCAATCGCTTCTTCCGCCTTGTTCAGCATCTCGGTCACGCCGGCGGCGTCATCGATGGCGGCGAAGGCATTGGCCAGCTGTAGCAGTTCGCCGGAGGCGGTGGCGACGCTGCCGCTCTTGTCCAGCACCGCCTTGGTGAAGGCGGCGTTGCCCTGGGCCGCGGCCAGCACCTGCATCAGGGCGGTGAAGTCCTTGGCGGAGTCCAGGGCCTTGTCGTACAGGGCGCCGGCGGCGGTGGAGTCGATCTCGCCCATGGCGCCGGACAGCACGATCAGGTCGGCCGGGCTGCCGTACTTGGCCGCGCCCTCGTTGACGATCTCCACGGCCTTGGCCTTGTCGTTGCTGGCCACCAGCCTGGCCAGGCGGGCGAAGTCGCCGGCGCGGCCGGCCTTGGTCTTGATCTTGTCGGTCACCTGGCCGAACAGGGCGGCGTCGTTCAGCTCGGCCACCACGCCGGCCAGGCCGTACAGTTCCTCGGTGGCGGAGACCTCCTTCAGCGCCCCGGCCAGTGCTTTCGCGGCGGCGGTGGCATCGCTCAGGGCCAGCCACTGGCCCATGCCCACGGCCACCTTCTCGCCGCCGTCCATGGCGAAGTCGGCGCCCTGGCCCAGCATCTCCCCGGCCTTGGCGGCGTCGCCCAGGGCCGCATAGCCGATGGCCAGGGTGACGAAGTCCTTGGTGAACATGGCGTCGCCCGCCACCTTGTCCAGGGCCGCCTTGGCGCCGGCATCGCCGGTAAAGGCAGCGGCGCCCAGGATGTCCTTGGCGTAGGCCATATCGGCCGGTTCTTCGAAGCACTCACGGGCGAGATCGAAAAGATCGGCTGCCTTGGCGGCCGCGGCAACTTTGGGTTGGAGGGTGGAACGGTTGGCCATGGAAATCTCCGGAAATCAAGAAAATCAAAACTTTGCAACTTTACCGGGGCATCGCCCCGGATGGGCTAGGGTTTTTTTATTGGGGGATAAGGGATTTTTTGCAGCGCGCAGTTCAAAGGACGTACCTGGCCAGGTCCTCGCTGGCCGCCAGGGCCTTCAAGCGCCCGTCCACGTAGGCCGCGTCGATGCTCACGGTCTCACCGCCGCGCTTGTCGGCTTCGAAGGAAAGGTCGTCGAGCAGGCGTTCCATCACGGTGTAGAGCCGGCGAGCGCCGATGTTCTCGGTGCGTTCGTTGACCTGCCAGGCCAGCTCCGCCAAGCGCCGGATGGCCTCCGGGGTGAATTCCAGCGTGATCCCCTCGGTGTCCATTAGGGCCTGGTACTGGCGCGTCAGGCAGGCGTCGGTGCTGGTCAGGATGCGCTCGAAGTCGGCCACGGTGAGGCTTTGCAGTTCCACCCGGATGGGGAAGCGGCCCTGGAGTTCCGGGATCAGGTCGGAGGGCTTGGACAGGTGGAAGGCGCCGCTGGCGATGAACAGGATGTGGTCGGTCTTGATCATGCCGTACTTGGTGGTGACGGTGGTGCCCTCCACCATGGGTAGCAGGTCCCGCTGCACGCCCTGGCGCGAGACGTCCGGCCCATGGCCTTCCCGGCCGGCGATCTTGTCGATCTCGTCCAGGAAGACGATGCCGTTCTGCTCCACGTTCTTCACCGCGGACAGCTTGATTTCGTCCTCATTGACCATCTTGGCCGCTTCCTCGTCGGTCAGCAGCTTCATGGCCTCGGCGATCCGCAGCTTGCGCTTATGGCTGCGCTGTCCACCCAGATTCTTGAACATGCCTTGTAGCTGGCTGGTGAGTTCCTCCATGCCGGGTGGCGCGAAGATCTCGGTCTGCATGCTGGGGGCGGCCACCTCCAGTTCGATCTCCTTGTCGTCCAGGCTGCCTTCCCGCAGCATCTTGCGGAATTTCTGGCGGGTGGCGGATTCGTCCTTGTGGGCGGCGGTCGCGGATTCGCTCAGCTCCCAGGCATCCCGGGCGCCGGGCAGCAGGATGTCCAGCACCCGGTCCTCGGCCGCTTCCTCCGCGCGCAGCGCCATCTTGCGGGTGGCCTCCTCCCGGGCGCCCTTCACGGCGGTCTCCACCAGGTCGCGAATGATGCTGTCCACGTCCTTGCCCACGTAGCCCACCTCGGTGAACTTGGTGGCCTCCACCTTGACGAAGGGGGCGCCGGACAGGCGCGCCAGGCGCCGGGCGATCTCGGTCTTGCCAACGCCGGTGGGGCCGATCATCAGGATGTTCTTGGGGGTGATCTCCTGGCGCAGGCCGTCCGGCACCTGCATGCGGCGCCAGCGGTTGCGCAGGGCGATGGCGCAGGCCCGCTTGGCGTCGTCCTGGCCGACGATGTGCTTGTCCAGTTCGTGGACGATCTCGTGGGGGGTCATCTGGGTCATTGCGGTTACCTCGAAAACCGGCCGCATCGCAGCGCCGGTGCCCATTCAGGCCTGCGCAGTCTACCATGTCCCTAGGTCCGTTCCGGAGCAACGGCGACCGAGGCCGTGGCCTATATTGACGCTATGAAACCCGGCAATCGAGGAGGTTACATGCATAGAATTTTCCTGCTTTCATTCACCTTGCTGGTGGCTGCCCCGGCGGTCGCCGACGAGGTGGCCCGCATGGGCAACCTGGAGATGCATTGCACCGTCGTGCCCACCCTGGAACTCACCCCCGAGGCCGCCAAAGACTACAACGTGGAACGGGAAGCAGGCCGGGCCCTGCTCACCGTCACCCTCCTCAAAAAGGCCCATGGCGGAAAGGCCGAGTACCAGTCGGGCCAGGTCTATGCCGGGGCCACCAACCTGCGTAATTACATTTCCAGCATCCCCATCCTGGAGGTGCGCAAGCCGGATGGCGTCATTTATCTGGGGGAATTCCACGTCGATACGCCGGACAGCCTGCGCTTCCTGGTGAACGCCAATATCTCGGGCAAGCCGCTGCGGACGGAATTTTCCCGGGAGTTCAATGCCCCCTGATGCCGGATTCCCCGATGGGATCGAATTGCCCGAATGGGTCGCGTGGCTGGCACAGGACGGCAACGGCGCCTGGTGGGGCTATGAGGCGGAGCCGAACCGGCATGACACCGGCTGGTATGAAAACGAGGTCGGACGCTACGTGAAGCTGGCCCGGACGGCGCCAAACCCGGATTGGCGCGAGGCCTTGGTCCGGGTTCAGCGCAAAAGCTGAAACAGGCCCCAGACGCCCAGCCCCACCACGGTCAAGCCGGCCAAACGCCGCAGCCAGGGGTTGCGGGTCAGGCCGCGCAGGGTGTCCGCCGCCCAGCCCATGAGCAGCAGGTTGGGCAGGGTCCCAAGACCGAAGGCCAGCAGCATCATGCCGCCCTTGACCGCGCCGCCCGAGGCCAGGGCGGCCACCAGGATGCTGTACACCAAACCGCATGGCAGCCAGCCCCAAAGCGCTCCCGCCACCAGGGCCTGGCCGAAATGGCGCACCGGCAGGACCTTGCCGAGCAGGGGTTGCACCCGCCGCCAGAGACCGCCCCCCGCCTTTTCCAGCACCAGCACGGTCTGGCTGAGACCGGCCAGGTAAAGGCCCAGCAGGATCAGTACCACCTGGGCCAGGCCGTAAAGGCCCCGCTGCAGGGGCAACAGGGTGTCGGACAGGAAGGCGGCCGAACCGATCAGGCCCGCCAGGGCGCCGGCAGCGGTGTAACTGGCGATGCGCCCGGCGCTGTAGGCCAAGTGAAAGCTGAAGGGCTGGCCGCCCTCGGGGCGCCCCCCAGGTTCGATACGGATTGCACCGGGGGGCTGAAACGACATGGCCGCGACGATGCCGCCGCACATCGCCACGCAGTGGGCACCACCCAGGAGACCGGTGAGGAAGGCGGCGAACAGGGACAGTTCAGGCATGGCGTAAGTATGGGGCCGTAGCCCCGATATTTCCCTACCCTTGGGTCATCCGCACAACACCCGTCATTCACCCGGGCCCGCACCTCCGCGCCCATTCCTCGTAACCGTTCGGGGCGCTGGGGAATTGCCCGCCCGGGGTCATGCCGTTTTTCAGTGTGCAGCGGATGCGCGCGTCGCGCAGCAGGTGCCCGAACAGGACAGGACCGTGCCAAGCGGCATGATCTTGCACAGGGTATTCATCAATCGTGCTCGTTTTCGATGGGGGTGAAGATGTCCTGGTAGGCGGCATAGGTGGCGGTCAGGGTCCAGGGCAGGAAAACCAGCAGGCCCAGGCCCAGGGGGATGAGCATGGCCACGATGCCGAGCAGGCCCAGGAGCAGGGTATAGAAGAAGATCGGCCGCCAGTTCACCGAGCAGGCCCACAGGCTCCACCAGATGGCCTTGCCGGCGGGAAACCCTTCGAACAGGACCAGGCCCGGGGAAAACCAGGTGGCCATGAGCAGGGGAACCAGCAGCAGGGTGCCGAGGGCCAGGGAGGGCATGACCGATTCCATGAGCCGGGCCGCTTCCTCCTGCGTCATGGCGTCCGGCTTCTGGAGATGGGTCAGCAGCATGATCAGGTCGCCGCCGGTGAAGAATGCCACCGCCTTGAAGATCAACAGCGAACCCAGGGTGTAGATGCCGCCGATCACCAGCAGCGTCCGGTGTCCGGTCTTGAAACCGGCGCCCAGGTGCAGGAAGGTGACGGGCCCGCCTTCCGCACCCGCCCGGCTGGCGGAGAAATAGCCAGCGACGATGAAGGGGGAGAGCAGGTACACCGCCAACCCCCCCACCCAGGGCACTGCGCCCAAGCCCATCAACACCAGGAACACGAAGGCGGTCATGCCGGTCCAGGGGATCGGGGCGAGCCTGAACAGGGTCCAGCCCTGTTTCACCCAGGCCAGGCCGGCTGCGGTGGGAATTCTGGAAATGGTGAGAGAAGCCATGAGTCGAGCGATCCGATCGCTCTGGGAACAAGGAACCGGTCTAGTAAACCACGCGGGTGTTCAGAATTCGTGGATCACCCACATGGGAACCTGGAAATTGGGTGACAGGTCGTCGTAACGGCGCATCTTGCCATCGCCGCGCTGGTCCACCAGGTAATAGGGCCTGCCGTGGGGCGGGGTCACCTTGATCATGTAGAGCATTCCGCGGATGCGGTATTCCTCGATGCGATCCTGTCCCCGCTGGATGATGGTGATCTGGGGTTCCAAGGCCGGATCCGTTATGCCGGGCGGCGGCGGGATGTCGGGCACGGGTTCCAGTTTGGGTGTGTCCTCGGCCCAGGCCTGGCCGATGAGCAGCGCTGAAGCAAGGAGGAGGGCGGCAAGGCGCATGATTTTTTCTCTTTGTAGGTTGATTTGATTTTAGCAGAGGGTCCCCCGCGCCAGGCTCAGAGGTTGAGCAGGATCTCCCGTTCCTTGGCGGAAGGCTCGAAGCCCCGGGTCTCGTAATGACTGAAGATGGCGTCCGACACCTGGTCAGGATCATCGATCACCTGGATCAGGTCCATGTCCTCGGGGCTGATCATGCCCTCGTCCACCAGGCGGTCCCGGAACCACTGCACCAGCCCGCCCCAGAACCGGGACTCCACCAGGATGATGGGTATCCTGCGGGTCTTGCCGGTCTGCACCAGGGTCAGGGCCTCCATCAGCTCGTCCAGGGTGCCGAACCCGCCGGGCATGACCACATAGGCGCTGGCGAACTTGACGAACATCACCTTGCGCGCGAAGAAGTGGCGGAAGGTCTGGCTGATGTCCTGGAAGGCGTTGGTGTGCTGCTCGTGGGGGAGCTGGATGTTGAGTCCCACGCTGGGGGACGTGCCGAAGAAGGCTCCCTTGTTGGCCGCCTCCATCACCCCCGGGCCGCCGCCGGAGATGACCGCGAATCCGGCGTCGGACAGTTTGCGGGCGATGGTTTCGGTAAGCGTGTAATACGGGGAATCCGCCAATATCCGGGCGCTGCCGAAGATGCTCACAGCCGGTCGTATGGGGCCCAGCCGCTCGGTGGCCTCCACGAACTCGGCCATGATTTCGAACACGCGCCAGGACTCCCGGGCGGAGAGCTGGGCTTCCAGGCTGCCGCCAGGATCGACTTGGGGGGGGAGTTTGGGATTGATCATGGGGGACCAGTGAAGTTGGGTCGAAGGAATTCTAGCCGGCATTGTGCGCCTGGGGTCCGGCTAGAATTCACCCATCCCCGATGGAGGCCCCATGACCCCGACCCTGCTGCTGGTGGACGGCTCCAGCTACCTGTACCGCGCCTTTCATGCCATGCCCGACCTGCGCGCCCCGGACGGAGCGCCCACCGGCGCACTTTACGGCGTCATCAACATGCTGAAAAAACTGCGTAAGGACTACCCGACCGCCTACGCCGCCTGCGTGTTCGACGCCAAGGGCAAGACCTTCCGCGACGACTGGTACCCGGAATACAAGGCCCACCGTCCCCCCATGCCCGAGGACCTGGCCGCCCAGATCGCTCCCCTGCACGAGACGGTGGCGGCCCTGGGCTGGCCCCTGTTGATGGTGGAGGGGGTGGAGGCGGACGACGTGATCGGCACCCTGACCCGCCAGGCGGAGGCGGCCGGCATGCAGGCGGTGGTGTCCACCGGCGACAAGGATCTGGCCCAGCTGGTGACGCCCCACGTGCGCCTGGTCAACACCATGACCAACGAGGTGCTGGATGAGGCCGGGGTGGCCGCCAAGTTCGGCGTGCCGCCGGAGCGCATCGTCGACTACCTGACCCTGATTGGCGACACCGTTGACAACGTGCCCGGGGTGGAGAAGGTGGGCCCCAAGACGGCGGTGAAGTGGCTGGCCGAGTTCGGCGACCTGGAAGCCCTCATGGCCCGAGCCGGCGAGGTGAAAGGGGCAGTCGGCGAGAACCTGCGCCGCGCCCTGGACTGGCTACCCACGGGCCACAAGCTCATCACGGTGAAGACCGACGTGGCCCTGGGCGTGCACCCCAACGACCTGAAGTGGGGGGAGGAGGACAAGGCGAAGCTGATGGAGCTATTCGGCCGCTACAACTTCCGCACCTGGCTCAGGGAATTGACACCCCCCTCCCCCGCCGGGGCATCGTCATCGGAGGTGAGAGGGGCTGGAGGAGAGGGGGACTTGGAGAATCGCGCGGATGACCGCCCCTCTCCCCTAACCCCTCTCCCGCTTGCGGGAGAGGGGAATGTCGAACGCCGCTACGAGCCCATCCTGGACGAGACCACCCTAAACAAATGGCTGGAAACCCTGACCGCCGCCGACCTCATCTGCCTGGATACCGAGACCACCTCCCTGGACCCCATGCAGGCCCAACTGGTAGGCATGTCCTTCAGCGTTGAGCCGGGTGTGGCGGCCTATCTGCCCCTGGCCCATCACTACGCTGGCGCGCCTGCCCAGTTGGATCTAGTCGCTACCCTGGCGCGTCTTATGCCGCTCCTGGAAGACCCCAACAAGGCCAAGGTGGGCCAGAACCTGAAGTACGACTGGCACGTCTTCATGAACCAGGGCGTGGACCTGCAGGGTATCGTCCACGACACCCTGCTGCAAAGCTACGTGCTGGAGGCCCACGAGCGCCACGACATGGATACCTTGGCCGCCCGCCACCTGGGGGAGACCACCATCAAGTATGAGGAGGTGTGCGGCAAGGGCGCCGGCCAGATCGGCTTCGACCAGGTGGACGTGGAACGGGCCACCGCCTACGCCGCAGAGGACGCCGACATCACCCTGCGCCTGCACCGGGCCCTGTATCCCCGGGTGGCGGCCGAGGCCGGGCTGGATCGCGTTTACCGGGACATCGAGATGCCCCTGCTGCCCATCCTGGCCCGCATGGAACGCACCGGGGTGAAGCTGGACGCCGATCTGCTGCGCCGGCATTCCGGCTTCCTGGCCGGTGAAATGCTGGAACTGGAACGGAAGGCCCACCAAGCCGCCGGCCAGCCCTTCAACCTCAACTCCCCCAAGCAGCTGGGGGAGATTCTGTTCACCCAGCTCGGACTGAAGCCGAAGAAGAAGACCCCGGGCGGCGCCCCCTCCACCAACGAGGACGCCCTCCAGGAGCTGGCCCTGGACCACCCCCTGCCCAAGCTGATCCTGGACTACCGGGGCCTGGCCAAGCTCAAGTCCACCTATACCGACAAGCTGCCGGCCATGGTCAATCCGCAAACCGGCCGAGTCCACACCACCTACTCCCAAGCCGTGGCGGTCACCGGCCGGCTGGCCTCCAACGACCCCAACCTCCAGAACATACCGGTTCGCACCCCGGAGGGCCGCAAGATTCGAGAGGCCTTCATTGCCGAGCCGGGCCACGTCATCGTCTCCGCCGACTACTCCCAGATCGAGCTGCGCATCATGGCCCACCTGTCCAATGATGCCGGCCTGCTCAAGGCCTTCGCCGAGGACGTGGACATCCACCGCGCCACCGCCGCCGAGGTCCAGGGCGTGGCCCTGGAGGCGGTTACCACGGACATGCGGCGCATGGCCAAGGCCGTGAACTTCGGCCTCATCTACGGCATGTCCGCCTTCGGCCTGGCGGCCCAGCTCAACGTGGAACGCAACGTGGCCCAGGCCTACATCGACCGCTACTTCGCCCGCTACCCCGGGGTGCTGGACTACATGAACCGCACCCGGGACCAGGCCCGAACCGACGGCTACGTGGAAACCCTGTTCGGCCGCCGCCTGTATCTGCCCGAGATCCGCGGCGGCAACGGCCCCCGCCGCCAGGGCGCCGAGCGGGCCGCCATCAACGCCCCCATGCAGGGCACGGCGGCCGACCTGATCAAGCTGGCCATGATCGCGGTGGACACCTGGCTCACGGCGTCAGGTCTGACGTCGCGCCTGATCATGCAGGTCCACGACGAACTGGTGCTGGAGGTGCCGGAGGCCGAACTGGATGTGATTCGGGTTGGCCTGCCGGAAAAGATGTGCGGTGTGGCGCAACTGGCGGTGCCCCTCAAGGCGGAGGTGGGGGCGGGGGCGAACTGGGAGGCGGCGCATTAAGAGCCAGCGAGCCATTATTTAACTTGGCAGATTGGCGTCCGCGGAGGATTGGTAATCGGCCAAACGGTCAGTGGGCGACCACCTGAGCAAGGGGGTGTTGAAAGTCCGCTGCCTCGGGAAAAGCATATGAACCACCGTAGCGTTTCGGTGTGCGCGATAGGAGATGGCACACCTCATTCTCTAGATGGAGAATACAACTGCCAGGATGGGTAATTACGATTTTACGTACTGCTCCGTGCTAATCACTTCTATCACTCACAAGTCGTTTATTCACTTCGACCCAAACATCGTGACCTGCTGGGATTGTGTGCGATGCCACCCGACATAATAGTATCTTGGTCCCATTTTCATTTGTACCGTCGATCGCCCACATACCGCCTATCCCGCATGGGAAGCCTGGCATTAGCCGGTTATTACGACTGGCTTAACGCATTCCGACCATCGCCACCCTGGTACGAAATTGATACAACCGAATGAGGATGAGTAGATCCCGGCTGTGCTCCCCGTTGCAGAACACCATGTTCTGAACATCACTAATGTGGTTCCTTGGACAGTCATTAAACGATTTCAGTCCCGACGGAATTTGTGTCGCCGAGGTTATCCACCCAACTCACCACTACCTTGTCACCGGATTTGGCGTTCTGGATCCAGAACGCCAGGTAGGGATTCATGGCGACACCGCCTCCCATCTGGGCATCCATGACATGGACGTCGTTCAGCATGGCACTGACCTGGGTGATGTAATGGGCCGGTAACACCTTGCCTTGAGCATCCTTACGCAGGCCGGTTTCCATCGGGTGGT
This sequence comes from uncultured Pseudomonadota bacterium, assembly GCA_963713085.1. Taxonomy (GTDB): domain Bacteria; phylum Pseudomonadota; class Gammaproteobacteria; order Burkholderiales; family Thiobacillaceae; genus PFJX01. Next base: position 109,746 of record CAVQKQ010000012.1, read on the forward strand.
TCATCATGCACTTCACGGCAGCCATGTTTCCGTCCATGACGGCTCGAATCTTCATTGCTCCTGCCATGGCAATCTCCTCACTTCTCGTCTTTGGATTTCATTGGGGACGGGTCGAACTCACATCCTGAAAGGGTCACCGTCACCATCTTTGAAGCCCTGTAGATCTTGCCGCCCGCCCGCACCACCGCATGCACCGGACAGGACTCCGCCATCTTGATACGGGTCGCGATATGGCCGACACCCCCGTTCCTGAAATCGAACTTGGCCACCAGCGGGATGGCGTTCTTCTCGACCAGGATGGCGATGGAGTCGGTATCGGGCAAATGGGAGAACACCTCCACCGGCACGATCGCCCCGTTTTCAGCCACATCGGGGGCCGCGAAGTCGATACCCTCGCTGGTCTCGGCCTTGAGTCCACCCATCTCGTTCATCACCGTCTCGAAATCCATGACGCCGAAATCAGCCGGTTTCAAATCATTGGCTTCGGCAAGTATTGGTTTCATAAGGCCCGTGCTTGTGGTCAACGTGACAACGCTGGTGGCAATGGCCCCTTTGATCAACTGTCTGCGCAGGTTGTTCATGTTCTATCCCCTCTTTGGAAATGCGACGAATGGGCGTCCCGTGGGTATTGATCCAGGTGGGCGACGGATGTAATGCCATTTAGGACACCAACTCGTTTACCGAGGACAGCCAACAGCGACGCCTACTTGAACCAGCAGTATTACAAGTTCATTCAGCTAGTCGCTTGTCAGTCTGGATCTGCCGCCAGGCACTTTGGCGGTGGCGAATGTTGGATAACGCCAATTGCTGAGAACGCCCCACTCGCCATCGTCATTAGGGTGACTTATGGACAAGACTCACCATATCTTGGCCTGTTGGGAAGGCCCGATGGATGACGGGTCATTGATCGACCTGTAAGCCATGTTGTTGCGCGAGTGCTCGGCTATGTAGCGTGCGACGTTGGCGGCCATCTTGGCCGAGAAACCGGTACATGCCTCGTCAAAGGTGGCATCGCCCCAGTAGCAATCGGGAGCTTGTATGGCGACATCAGTTTTGTTTGCGTCTTTGTCTGACGCATGGGCAGACAAAGGCATGATGAAAACAGCAGCGATAAAACAGATCTTCTTGGCGAACATAGTAACCTCCTCAAATGGAGCGTCAGAAATGAAGTACGTCTGGCATTCAAACGTATAGGTAATTGCGACGCGTGGAATCGGCCGGTTACATGAATGTGGCCAGGGAAACGAACTAGTATGAATACACTAGTAACTATATCTTTTGATATAGCTGTGATCGAGGTTGACTAAGGATTGAATGCAAGCAGCAACTGAATCAGCTTGATCCAAGATGATCAGGCGGTTCTCGCTGGTTGGTTGCCGACTGGATCGGCCAGTGGGAATTCGCTGCCCTACTTCAGTCAATCAGCCCTAACCGTCGAGCAGCATTGGCAGCCTCCACACGGTTTCTGACATCCAGGGCATGGAAGATTGCGGCGATATGCACCTTGATGGTGCCTTCACCAAGATCCAGTACACGACAGATCGCCTTGTTCGACATCCCATCTACCAAGAGACGCAGGACATCCCTTTGCCGGACCGTCAGCTTGACCTGATCATCATGTCCAGGGTTTCCTACCCTAACTTCAAGTAACAGTTGCGCCGGCAGGTATATCCCCCCAGACAGTACCAGCCGCATAGCGGATTGCATCACAGCCGTGCTGGAGGATTTTGGGATGTAACCTAGAGCACCGGCTGCCATCGCTGCCAGTATGGTTTCCTTGGTTTCGCAGGCGGAGAGCACAACTACAGGCAATTGCGGAAAGGTTTTGGATAAGAGTTTGATGCCTTCTCGGCCATTCTTCATGCCTGGCATATCCAAGTCCAGGATCATCAGATCGGTGTCAGGATGGCAAGAAGCGAGTTCCATGGCTTCCTCCAGATCACTCGCCTTAAACACTGTCGATCCTTCCTCCAACTGTTGGAAAAGCATGGCAAAACCATCTCGAAACAGGTCATGGTCGTCAGCGAGTATGACTTTCACGTAGGCGCACTCCCTTAAGGAATCTACTGTATAAATTTTTGACCAATTATAAGCTGCCCCCATATGACTGGTTTGCATTACATTAAGCCAGCAGCTACCCATTACCATTTGCCAGCGCCATGGTCTTCCGCTGACTTCTCTTGAGGCTTCCGCGCCACATCGAATGTTTAGCGCAAAGGCCAACTTGGAACTGCCAAACACCGTTTGTCATAAGAGAAGCAACCCTTTGGATCCTTGGCGTATTGACTCAAACGGCCAGAGCAGCCATTGGGCTCAGATCAGTCAACTTGCGTATACGGCTGCTTCGGGGAACAGCAACATCATGCACCGCCCAGCGTGCAACGGCGTGGACTAGAATGCCGAGCATGCCAAGACTGGGCGCGGCCATGTCGACGACAGGATGAAACCCACCCGCCACACACCTGAAACGGATCCCAATCTGCGTCTGGAAGCGGAGGCGACACGCCAGCTCTTTCAGGGCATTCTCGGCGTCGTCCCGTTAATGCCGGTTGTGCCTCTGGCGCTCGTGCTGGGTCTTTGGGCATACGTGGACAGGATCGAGCTGCTGATCTGGTTCATCGCGGCATTGATCGTGCCGGCAAGCCAGTACATCCTTGCACTCCGCTACCGCGCCCACCCTCCGGAGCCAGAAGGCGCCGCCCGCTGGGCGCGTTATATCACTTGGACGTCTCTGATCGAAGGCGTCGTGTGGGGCGTGGCCGGCATCATTTTCTACGTGCCCGATGCCCTGCCGGCTCAACTGATCCTGCTTGGACTGATCATCGGCATGCCCGCCGGCTCGGTGTTCCCCACTTCCTGGTGGCCGGCGTCCTTCTACACCGTTGCCTACAGCGAGGTCGGACTCACCGCGCTGGGACTCGCACTCCGGGGCAACCCGGGCGAGATCGGCATGGCGGTTGCTCTTGTGGTTTATATGTTCATGCTGCATCAGATGATGCGGCAGGCGCATGGTGTGGCGATGGAAACCATCGCCCTGCGTTTCGAGAACCTCGATCTCGTGGATCGGTTGCGCCAGGAAAAGCAGGTCGCCGAGCAGGCCAGCATCGACAAGTCGAAATTTCTTGCCGCAGCCAGTCACGACCTCCGGCAGCCCCTGCATGCGCTCTCCCTGTTCACCCGGGTGCTTGAGGAGCGCACCAGCGACCCGGACACGCGTGGCCTGGTCGACAAGATTCAACGTTGCGTGGTGGCGCTCGAAACCCTGTTCCAGTCCCTGCTAGACATTTCCAGGATGGATGCGGGCATCGTCGAGACCAAGACTGTGCACTTCCCGGTCGCCCCGCTGGTGGAGCGCCTGTACGCAGAATATGCTCCCCAGGCCGAGGCCGAGGGCTTGCGCATGGTGAAACATTGCGGCGAGATCACCGCGAAGTCGGACCCGGCGCTGGTCGAGCGAGTTCTGCGCAACCTCATCGCCAACGCCATCCGCTATACGCGGGCAGGAGAGATCGATGTCCAATGTACGTCAGTCCACGCCGGCATAGAGATAGAGGTGCGCGATACCGGCATCGGCATATCAGAAGACCAGCACGAACGGGTATTCCAGGAATTCGTCCAGATCGGCAATCCGGAGCGCGACCGCAGCAAGGGGCTCGGCCTCGGGCTCTCCATCGTGCACCGTCTGGCGGGCCTTCTCGACACCTGTGTCGAGCTGCGATCGGTCCCCGGAGTCGGTTCATCGTTTCGTTTCACCCTTCCGGCCGGCGATCCGGAAGCCTGCGTCGATACTGCCGAGATGCCGATCCTGCCTTCCTCGGTTCTCGCCAATGCCTTGATTGCGGTGGTCGATGACGAGGTGGACGTGCGTGAAGGCATGCGCATGCTGCTGGAAAACTGGGGTTGCAGGGTAATCACTGCCGAAGGCAGCGCGAGCCTGCTTGCCGCGCTGGACGAAACGGGTCTGAAGCCGGATATCCTGGTCGCAGATTTCAGGCTGAGAGAGGGAAGCACTGGTCTTGCGGCAATCAACCATATCGAGTCGCATTTCGGGGCTTCAATCCCGACTCTCATCATCACCGGCGATACTGCTCCGGAGCGGCTCAGCGAAGTTCACTCAAGCGGCCACATGCTCCTGCACAAGCCGGTTCAGCCAGCCAAATTGCGCGTAACGTTGCAAAATCTCTTGCAAACTGGGCCCGCCCTGTATGAGCGCTCTAGCCCCGCGTAAGGTGGCCAGCGGCAAGATCGGTGGCAGCTTGGGGGCGATTCCAGGAAATGCACTTCGGTGCTGGCCCTGGTTCCATGGTCGAAGTCGAATGATGCTTTGTGGTCGGCTGGAATGGGTCGGTTACTCACCATCGTCGACGTGGAAATCGGACGATGACGAACGTCCGGCTACGGGCGTGGTTTATGACCGGATTGGCCGATGATCCGGTAATTCGCCAAAGTCATAAGTTTTCCACAGAGGGGATTATTCCCGCCACCGCTCCGCCGCCGCCTCGTCCGTCTCCCGAGCATCCACCCATTTCTCTCCTTCCGGGGTGGTCTCCTTCTTCCAGAACGGCGCCCGTGTCTTCAGGTAGTCCATGATGAATTCGCAGGCGGCGAAGGCGTCGCCGCGATGGCTGCTGGCGATGGCGACCAGGACGATGGGATCGGTGGGGTGCAGGGGACCGACCCGGTGGATGACTGTGGCGTCCAGCACCTCCCAGCGGCCCTGAGCCTCCGCGACGATGCCGGCCAGGGCCTTCTCGGTCATGCCGGGGTAGTGCTCCAGGGTCATGGTGGCGATGCCCCGGCCGTCGTTGATGTCCCGCACCAGGCCGAGGAAGGCGGCGATGGCGCCCACCTTGGGGTTGGATCGGTGCAGGGTGGCGACCTCGGCGTTGAGGTCGAATGGTTGGGTCTGGACGGCGATCTTCATGGGGTCCCTCAAATCCGGTCCATCAAATAACCCAGGCCGCGCAGGGTGCGAATGCCCACGCCGGCCGGCTCCAGTTTCTTGCGCAGGCGGTGCACGTAGACCTCGATGGCGTTGGCGCTCACTTCTTCATTGAAGCCGCACAGGCTCTCGATCAGCTGGTCCTTGCTGACCACCTTGCCGAGGCGGAACAGCAGGGCCTCCAGGACCGAGATCTCCCGCTGGGACAGTTCCAGCGCCTCCCCGCCCAGCAGGGCGCGCCGCCCCACGGTGTCGTAGGTGAGGGAGCCGCAGGCCAGCAGGGGCACCACGCCATGCCCGCGCCGCAGCAGGGCCCGGGCCCGCGCCTCCAGTTCCACCAGGGAGAAGGGCTTGCTGAGGTAGTCGTCGGCGCCCAGGTCCAGTCCCCGGACCCGGTCCTCCACCCCGTCGCGGGCGGTCAGGATCATCACCGGAGTGCGGCAGCCGGCGGAGCGGGCCTGGTGCAGCACCTGCAGGCCGTCCAGCTTGGGCAGGCCCAGGTCCAGGATGGCGAGGTCGAAGGTTTCCGCGTGCAACAGGTTCAGCGCGGCCTCCCCGTCGGTGGCCTGATCCGTGGCGTAGCCCGCCGCCCGCATGGCGCGGGTCAGGCTGTCCAGCAGGATGGGGTCGTCTTCCACGATCAGGATGCGCATGGTCTTGCCCGAGTAAGTCCTTGTGATCCCAGGTCCGAATATTCAGCCGCCACGAACCGGGCCGGCGCCTTAATTAAGCATTAATCGGCCGTACCGTAACATTCTCTATGATCTCGCCCCCACCGTCGGCGGGTATTTCATTCTAGAGACTGGAGCGCGGACCTGTCGAAATGGTGAGCCTTGGTTGCTTGAAATTCCGCGTCATGCGTTCCGAGTCAAAGCGAGCCCCGAGCGCCGGCGTATGATCGGCGCCATCGCCCGCTTGCCGACCCCATGGACAGTTCCTCCAGCCTGAAACCCCAGACCCCACCCGCCACCGCCGCCCTGGCCCTGGCCGCCCTGGGCGTGGTGTACGGCGATATCGGCACCAGCCCGCTTTATGCCCTGGAGGCCGCCTTCAGCGGTCCCCAGGCGGCGCCGGTGGATCCGGGAAATGTGCTGGGCGTGCTGTCCCTGGTGTTCTGGGGGCTCATCCTGGTGGTTTCGCTGAAATACCTGTTGTTCGTGATGCGCGCCGACAACCGCGGCGAAGGGGGCATCCTGGCGCTGATGGCGCTAGCCCAGCGGACCCCCGATATGTCGTTCCGGACACGCCGGCTGGTGCTGGTGCTGGGCCTGGCCGGCACCGCCCTGTTCTACGGTGACGGGGCCATCACCCCGGCCATCTCGGTGTTGGCGGCGGTCGAAGGTCTGGAGGTGGCGGCGCCTGGACTCAGCCACCTGGTGATTCCCATCGCCCTGCTGGTATTGACTGGCCTGTTCATGTTCCAGGTTCATGGCACGGCCAAGGTGGGTCGCACGTTCGGCCTGGTCATGGTGGTCTGGTTCGCGACCCTGGCGGTGCTGGGACTCCATAGCGTGATTACGACTCCCCGGGTGCTGGCGGCGCTGAACCCATACTGGGGCGCGCGGTTCCTGCTGGGCCAGCCGGCCCAGGGCTTTCTCACCCTGGGGGCGGTGGTGCTGGCGATCACCGGGGCCGAGGCCCTCTATGCCGACATGGGGCACTTTCGGCCGCAAGCCGATCCGGATGGCCTGGTTCGGTCTGGTGCTGCCGGCACTGACCCTGAATTATTTCGGCCAGGGAGCGCTGCTACTGCGCCGGCCGAGCGAGGTGGAAAACCTGTTCTTCCTGCAGGTATCCGGCTGGGCCCAACTGCCCCTGGTGCTGCTGGCCACGGTCGCCACCGTGATCGCTTCCCAGGCGGTAATCACCGGGGCCTATTCCATCACCCGACAGGCCATCCAGTTGGGCTATCTGCCCCGCCTGCACTGGGTCCAGACCTCCGCCGAGGTGGAGGGGCAGGTCTACATGCCGGGGGTCAACTGGGCGCTGTACGCCACCGTGGTGGTATTGATCCTGGCCTTCGGCAGTTCAGACAACATGGCGGCCGCCTACGGCATCGCGGTTACCGGCACCATGGGCATCACCACGGTCCTCGCCACCCTGGTGGCGCGCCGGCGCTGGGGCTGGAGCCGGACCCTGGTGCTGCTCCTGGGACTGTCCCTGTTGGCCGTGGACCTGATCTTTTTCTCCGCAGCCAGCCTGAAGGTGGCGCACGGCGGCTGGTTCCCGCTGGCCTATGGGGCGGTGATCCTGCTGCTGATGACCACCTGGAAGCGGGGCCGGACCGCCCTGCTGGAACGCCTCCAGGGGGAGGGGATCGCCGTGGAACCCTTCCTGGCCTCGCTGGCCCTCAATCCGCCCCAGCGGGTGGACGGCACGGCGGTGTTCTTCTCGGCCAGCCCTTATGGCATTCCCCATGCCCTGCTGCACAACCTCAAGCACAACAAGGTACTGCACCAGCGGGTGGTGCTGCTGACCGTGTTCATCGAATCCATCCCCCATGTGCTGCCTGGCGAACGGGTTGAGGCCACGGATCTGGGCGAGGGCTTCCACCGCGTGAAGGTGCATTTCGGTTTCAAGGACGACACCCACGTGCCCCATGCCCTGTTGGGCTGCACCGCCTGCGGCTCGGCCATGGAACTGATGGACACGTCGTTCTTCCTGAGCAGGGAGACGATCGTGCCGGCCCTGCGCTCGGGCATGCCGCTCTGGCGCGAGCGCCTGTTCGCCGTAATGGCGCGCAACGCGGCCAACGCCTCGAACTTTTATCGTTTGCCCCGCAACCGGGTCGTGGAATTGGGTGCCCAGGTGGAGCTTTGAAAATTTCTTTTTCCTTAAGTGGCCGTTAAGTCTGGTTGCGGAGAATGAACCTCGCCAAACGAATCTACGTAAGGCAGTTACTCAACCCTAGGAGATCCAAATGACCAAGACCCTGTCCGCCCTGTTTATCGCCGCTTCCCTGCTGACCTTCGGTGCCGCCCAGGCCGCCGACAAGACCGCCCCCGCTGCCGACAAGGCCGCCGCTACCGCCGAAGCCGCCAAGCCCGCCGAAGCCGCCAAGCCCATGAAGAAGGCCAAGCACGTCAAGCACGTCAAGCACCATGCCAAGAAGGAAACGAAGAAAGTAGAGCAGAAAGAAGAGATGAAAGAAGAAGGCGCCGCCAAGTAAGCACCTTCAAGGTAAAAAGGCCGGGGCTGTCTGACCCGGCCTTTTTTTATTTCCTCTTACCGGCTGCGCCATGACCTTGCCCGGTGAGTTGTCGCCCACTCCGCCTGGTCTCTTTGGGCATAATGGGCCTTATCGAATCAGGTGCGTACCATGAGACTGCTGTTGGCCGAAGACGACCCCATGATCGGGGCCGGGATGGAGCAAGGTCTCAGACTCGCCGGTTTTGCCGTGGACTGGGTCCGGGACGGCAAGGCCGCCGAGGTCGCCTTGCAAACCGGTACCTATGCCCTGTTGCTGCTGGACCTGGGCCTGCCGCGCCAGGACGGGCTGGCCTTGCTGAAAAAGCTGCGCCAGGGCGACAACCCGATCCCCGTGCTGATCGTGACCGCCCGCGACGCGGTGGCGGACCGGGTGGCGGGTCTTAATTTCGGGGCGGACGATTATCTGACCAAGCCCTTCGACCTGGACGAACTCATCGCCCGGGCGCGGGCCCTGATCCGGCGCCAGGCGGGCCGATCCCGGCCGGAGATGCGGCTTGGGAGGTTGCTGCTCAATCCGTTGACCCGGGAAGTGACCCTGAACGGCGCGCGCCTTGCCCTGTCCCATCGGGAATTCTCCCTGCTGGAGGCCTTCCTGGAAGTGCCGGGCACCGTGCTGTCCAAGGAACAATTGGAGGAACGGCTTTATGGCTGGGACGAGGAGGTGATGAGCAACGCCATCGAAGTCCATCTCCACAACCTGCGGCGCAAGCTGGGGCAGGGCTGGATCCGCAATGTGCGCGGCGTCGGCTACAAGGTGGTGGAGCCGGACAGCGATCCCCTCCCCGGGCCATGAGATCGATACGCCATCAACTCCTGATCTGGCAGATCAGCGCCCTGCTGCTGACCGGCCTGTTGGTGGGGTTGATCACCTACGCGCTGGTCTGGAATGCCTTCAACCGGATCCGCGACTTCGGCCTGGAGCAGATCGCCTACAGCGTGGTGCGCCATGGCCTGGAAAGCGACGACGGCAACGACGAGGCACAGGACAAGAACGACAAGGGCCAGTTCGTCAGCCAGATCTGGAAGGCCAACGGAGATCTTGTATACACCTCGCGGGATGACGTGGGGCCGCCACCCCAGAAACCCGGCCTGCATGTTCTCACCTGGCAAGGCGAGGAGTGGCACCTCTATACGCTCAACGAAAGTGGTCTGATCATCCAGGTGGGCAATCCCACCGCACACCGGATCACCGTTTTCCGGCGCATCGCGCCCTGGATGCTGTTGCCGCTGACGGTGCTGGTGGCGGTCCTGGGGTCCCTGATCTGGATGGCGGTGGGGCGCTCACTGGCCCCCCTGGAGCAGGTGCGGCGGGAGATCAAGGAGCGGGACGTCCCCAGCCTCCATGCCTTGGAAACCACGGAGTTGCCGGAGGAAGTGGCGCCCCTGGTGGGCGCCCTGAACGAGCTGCTGGAAAGGCTGGACGCGGCCCTGGCGGCCCAGCGCCGGTTCATCGCCGATGCCGCCCATGAGCTGCGCACGCCCCTGACCGCGGTCAAGCTGCAGGCGCAACTGGTGCGGCGCAGCCAGACACCGGCGGATCGCGACCTGGCCCTGGAACAGTTGGAAGGCGGCGTGGAGCGCGCCAGCCATTTGGTGGCCCAATTGCTCCAGACCGCCCGTCTGGAACCGTATGAGCGGGCCAGGGTGTTCGCGCCGGTCCGGCTCCATGAACTTGTCCGCAAAGTGGTGTCCGCTTTTTCCACCCTGGCCGAAGCCAAGGGGATCGACCTGGGTGTGGGGGCCTGCGAAGCCCATGAGGTGTCGGGCCAGGCCGACAGTCTGGAGGTGATGCTGAACAACCTGGTGGACAACGCACTGCGTTATACCCCCCGGGGCGGGCGGGTGGACCTGGACCTGCATCGTGACGGGGAGTCGGTGGTGCTTTCGGTAAAGGACAACGGCCCCGGGATTCCGCCGGAGCAGAGGGAACGGGTATTCGACCGCTTTTACCGCCTGGCCGGCGCGGACATTCCCGGCAGCGGCCTGGGATTATCCATCGTGCGTCAGATCGTGGCCTTGCATGACGGGACGGTCGCCCTGGAGGAGACCCCAGGCGGCGGTTTGACGGTCCGCGTCACCCTCCCCGGCGGCTAGCGGCCCGGCTACGTCGGGTCGGGTTCCCTGCCCGGCGCGGGCAGGCGGAACGGTGCACCCGCCTTGGAGGTGCCGGGGTTTTCGGTGTAGAAAGACGCGGTTCGCCATCACCGTCTTACCTACGACAACCCGACCGGTACACCATGCCCCCGCCCAATCCCCTTATCGCCGCCACCGTCGACCATCTTTCCCGGTTCATGCCGTTCGAATCCATGGCGCCGGAGCATCTGATCTGGCTGGCCGAGCGGCTCAAGGTGGACTACTTCGCCAAGGGCGAGGTGGTCATGACCCCCGAGGAGGGTCCGGTCAAGCGCCTGCTGATCATCAAGCAGGGGGTGATTGTGGGGGAACAGCCGGGCGCGGAGGCCTGGATCGAGCTGCAGGAAGGCGAGTCCTTCCCGCTGGGGGCCTTGATGGCCCACCGGTCGGCCATCAGCGTGTTCCGGGCCCAGACCGATGTGTTCGCCTACGAACTCAGCGCCGAGAATTTTCACGACCTGGTGCGGATGTCGGACCTGTTCCACGATTTCTGCACGCGCCGCATCGCCATCCTGCTGGAGAAATCCCAGCGCGGGGTCCAGGCCAGTTATGCCTCCGCGGCCACCGAGCAGCAGTCCCTGCGCAGCCCCTTATCCAGCATCCTGCGGCGCACCCCGGTCACCTGCGCACCGGACACACCCCTGAGACAGGCCCTGGAGATCATCCGTGACAACGCCATCAGCTCCATCGTGGTGGTGGAGGACGACAGCAGTCCGGTGGGCGTGTTCACGGTGCGCGACCTGATCGGCCGGGTAATCCTGCCCGGCACGGACCTGTCCACCCCCATGCGCGACGTGATGACACCCCGGCCCATCGCCCTGTCTTCGAGTGCCCTGGCCTTCCAGGCGGCCATCCTCATGGCGCGCCACGGCTTCCGGCATGTCCTGGTGGCGGATGAGGGGCGTCTCACCGGTGTGGTGTCCGAGAAGGACCTGTTTTCCCTGCAGCGTCTCGGCGTCACCCAGATTTCCGGCAACATCCGCGCCGCCGCCGACCTGGAGGCCCTCAAGCAAGCCGCCGCCGACACCCGTCAGCTGGCCCAGAACATGATGGCCCAGGGGGTGGCGGCGGAGCAGATGACCCAGATCATCTCCATCCTCAACGATCTCCTGACCTGTCGCATCATCGAACTGGAACAGAAGGACGACCCGGCCGAGGCAATCGCCTTCTGCTGGCTGGCGCTGGGATCGGAGGGGCGTCTGGAGCAGACGCTCAATACCGACCAGGACAACGGCATCATCTTCGACCTGGAGCCGGGGCAGGACCCGAACCAGGTCAGGGCCACCCTGTTGCCGTTCGCACGGCGCGTCAACGAGGCCCTGGCGGCCTGCGGCTTTCCGCTCTGCAATGGCGAGGTGATGGCCTCCAATCCCAAGTGGTGTCTTTCCCTTGATGAGTGGAAGTCCACCTTCGACCACTGGATCTACCACGGCGAGCCCATGGCCCTGCTGTACTCAACAATATTTTTCGATTTCCGGCCCCTGTTCGGCGCCGACCACCTGGCCAAGTCGCTGCGCGACTGGCTTAAGGAAGCGGCACCCGAGAACAGCCGCTTCCTGCACCAGCTGGCCGCCAACGCGGTACGCAACCGTCCACCCCTCGGCCTGGTCCGGGAATTCGTGACCGGCGAAGGGCATACCATCGATCTCAAGCTCAACGGCCTGACCCCGTTCGTGGACGCGGCGCGGATCTACGCCCTGGCCCACGGCGTCACCCGCACCAACACCCTGTCGCGTCTGCGGGACGCGGCCGAGGCCATGAACACCCGTCCCCAGGACGCCCGGGCCTGGAGCGACGCATTTCTGTTCATCCAGACACTGCGGATACGCTTGCATCATGAACAGGGCCAGCGGGGCGAACCGCTCAGCAACAAGATCGATCCGGACAGCCTGGGCGACCTGGATCGCCGCATCCTCAAGGAGGCCTTTCGCCAGGCGCGCAAGCTGCAGACCAAGCTGGAAGTGGATTACCAGTTATGAGCTGGTGGCAACACGGACTGAACCGGCTGTTCGGCGTCAAACCCACGCTGGCGCCGGACCATGCCCTGCGCCTGGCCGCCTGGCAGGCGCTGCCAGCGCCCTCTTTGGCGGACCCCATTTCCGAGAGCCGCTACGTGGTGGTGGACGTGGAGACCAGCGGCCTCAACCTGAACAAGGATCGCCTGATCGCCATCGGCGCGGTGGCGGTGCGCGACGGCAGGATCGAACTGTCGGACAGCCTGGAAATCGTGCTGCGCCAGGAGGTGGTCAGCGGCCGCGACAATATCCTCATCCATGGCATCGGCGGGACCGCCCAGACGGAAGGCATACCGCCGGCGGACGCCTTGCTGGCCTTTCTGGAATACCTGGGCAAGGCCCCTTTGCTCGCTTTCCACGTCACCTTCGACAAGACCATGATCGACCGGGCGCTGAGGAGCTTCCTGGGGCTCAGGTTCGACCATCCCTGGGCCGATCTGGCCTACATCGCGCCGGCCCTGTATCCGGAAGCGGCCAGGAAGAATCGCTCCCTGGACCAGTGGATGGAATATTTCCACATCGGCAACTATGCCCGCCACAGCGCCCTGGCCGACGCCCTGTCCACGGCCGAGCTGATGCTGGCGCTGCGGGGCCGGATGAATGCCAAAAAGATCGACTCCTTCCGACGCCTGCGCGACCTGGAGAAGGCCCAGCGTATGACCCACTGAATCGGTCTGCGGCGTCAACGGGAAGCGTCAATCAACAGACCCCGTAAAACAATTGGGTGGTCAAAATTTCCGGGCGTCCAGGGACGGGCTCAGCTTCCGGATCAGGGGCCCCAGGGTCAGGCCCTGCACCAGGACCGAGAACACCACCACCATGTAGGTCGCGGTCAGGATCAGGTCCCGTTCCGGCGAGGGCGGCAGGGAAAGGGCCAGGGCGATGGAGATGCCGCCGCGCAGGCCGCCCCAGGTCAGGATCCGCACCGTACCGGGGCTGAATGTCCGGCCCAGGCGCATCAGGCCGATGGGCAGGCCCACGCTTGCCAACCGCGCCAGCAGCGCGGCCAGGATCGCGATACCGCCCAGGGCCAGATAGCCCCAGGCCAGGGTCAGGGCGATCACCTCCAGGCCCATGAGCACGAACAGCACCGCGTTGAGGATCTCGTCCACCAGTTCCCAGAAGGCATCCAGGTGCTCCCGGGTCTTGTCCGACATGGCGAAGCTTCGGCCGTGGTTGCCGATCACCAGGCCCGCCACGACGATGGCGATAGGCGCCGAGACGTGCACCGCCTCGGCCAGGCTGTAGCCCCCCGCGGCCAGGGCCAGGGTGAGCAGCACCTCCACCGGGTAGGCGTCCACCGAACGCAGCAGGCGGTACACCACCCAACCCAGGAACAGCCCCAGTGCCACGCCCCCCACCGCCTCCTCCAGCAGGAACACCGTCACCTCCTTCGCCTCGGGGGCATGGCCGCTTACCACGATGTCCAGGATGGTGAGGAACACCACTACGCCGATGCCGTCGTTGAACAGGGACTCGCCGGTAATCTTGATCTCCAGGGCCTTGGGCGCCTCGGCCTGCTTCAGTATGCCCAGCACCGCGATGGGGTCGGTGGGTGAAATCAGGGCGCCGAACAGCAGGGCGTAGAGGAAGGGCAACTCGAACCCAAGCAGATGGGCGCCGCCCCAGAACAGCCCGCCGGTGGCGAAGGTCGCCAGCACCACGCCCACCGTGGCCAGCACGGCGATCACGCCCTTCTGGCTGGCGAGGTCCGACAGGTCCACGTGCAGCGCCCCGGCGAACAGCAGGAAGGCCAGCATGCCGTGCAGCAGGGTCTCGCTGAAGTCGATCCCCCGCACGAAGTTCGCGGCGTGGGCCACGTCGATGATCCCGGTCTTGCCCAGCAGCACGAAAAACAAGGACAGCACCAGGCCGATGACCATCAGACCCATGGTGGCGGGCAGGCGCACGTAGCGATGATTGAGATAGCTGGCCAGTGCGGCCAGGGAAATGATGCTCGCGGTGGTCTGGAACAGGGTCATGGGCAAAGTGTAAGCCGATAGGACGGGACGCGGTGCGCCCCGAAGTCGGCTTGCGGGTACAAGTTCGTAAGCGTCCAGCCGTCCCACCAAAACGAAGGCCCGCAATTCAGGAGTTGGAAGCGCCCCGCAACGGCGACAGCTCATCGATCCGACTATTCGGCCAGGCCGGCAGCTTCTCCAGGGTTTCCCGCAGCCAGGCGGCGGGGTCGAGGCCGTTGAGCCGGGCGGTGCCGATCAGGCTCTGGATTGCCGCCGCGCGTTTCCCGGCCCGCTCCGAGCCGGCGAACAGCCAGTTCTTCTTGCCGATGGCGATCGGCCGGATCGCGTTCTCGACCGGATTGTTGTCGATCGGCAGATCGCCCGAATCCGCATAGCGGATCAGCGCCGCCCAGCGTTTCAGGCTGTAATCGATCGCCTTCGCGTTGCCGCTGCCGTCGGCCACGCCCTTGCCGGGTGGCGTACAACCACGCGAACAGGGCGTCCAGAACCGGCTTCGCCTCGCGTTGCCGCAGCGCCTGTCGGCTGTCGGTATCCAGCCCCCGGCCCGCCTCCTCGATGGCATAGAGCTTCCCGATCCGCCCCAGCGCCTCCTGGGCGATGGGGCTCTGGTTCGCCGCATACAGGTCGAAGAACTTGCGCCGCGCGTGCGCCAGGCACGCCAGTTCCATGATCCCCGACTTGAACAGCGCCTTGTAGCCGGCGTAGTCGTCCACCATCAGGTGGCCTTGCCACCCCGCGAGGAAAGCGCCGGCATGGCTGCCCGAACGGCTCGCCTGGTAGTCGAACACCACGATCGGTGGCCCCGCCGCCAGGCGGTTGCTGTGATAGGCCCACAGGGTGGCCCGCTTGGTCTTACCCGCGCCGGGATCGAGTTGCGCCACCGGGGTTTCGTCGGCGTGCAGGACAGGGGACTGCTTGAGCCGCTCAGCCAGGCGATCGGCCAGCGGGCTCAGGGCCACGCCCACCCGCCCCATCCATTCCGCCAGGGTGGAACGCGGGAGGATGACCTCCTGGCGCGCGGCGATCTGTTCGATCCGGTACAGGGGGAGGTGGTCGGCGAATTTACCGATGGCCACCCAGGCCAGCAGGCCGGGGGCGGCCAGGCCACCATCGATGATCGCGGCCGGGACCGGGGCGGCGGTGATGGTCTCGCAGGCACGGCAGGCGTATTGCGGGCGGATGTGGCGATGCACGAAGAAGCGGGCGGGTTCGACGTCGAGCTGTTCGCTGATGTCTTCACCGATCTTGACCAGATTCCCGCCGCATTGGCCGCAGGTGCGGGATTCCGGTTCATGCCGGTGCTCGATGCGCGGCAGGTGCTCGGGCAGGGGTTGGCGGCCGGCACGGGGGCGCTTCGCCTGCGGCTTCGCTTCCGGAACCGCCGCCTCGGCTTCCGCCTCGCAGGCGGCGATGTCGGCATCCAGGGTTTCCTGGAACAGGTCGCGCTGTTCCGCAGTCAGCGCTTCGCTCTTCACGCCAAAACGAATGCGGCGAAGGTGGGCGAGTTCGAGGGTGAGGGCCTGGTTCTTGGCGTTGGCGTGCTTGAGGGCGGCACTTGGCCGGGCGGTTTCGGCGGCTTGCTGTTGCAGCCGGTCGAGCAGTTCCTGAACTGTGTTTCCATTCCAATCGTGAAGGTCACAATCAGTTTTGCTGAGGGCCAGTGCCTGGGCCTGTTCAGTACCCGAATCCATGCTGGGATTTTACCCGGCCAATCCCGCCGCAACCCGTATGGATACAGGGGCCGCGCACTATCTTTGGAAATATGCAGGGCTACCCGAATGGGGAGCTACACGCGCCAGTGGGCCGGTGGCGGGGCGTCCAGTCGCTGCCAATCCACGCCGGTAGTGAGCCGTTGTCACTGTGCCGCCGTCAGGGTGCACACCGGGGTGTAAGCACTTGGCCAGGTAAAGTGGCCACGAGGCAGGCGCCGCTGGCAAAGCCAGACGCCGGTACCATCCCAGATGAGGAGCTTGAGCCGATTCTGGTGGCGGTTGCGAAAGGCATAGGCGCTACTGTCGCAGGGGGAACGGCCCAGGGTGTTCTGGATATGCTGCGAGAGGCCATCGATACCGGCGCGCATTTCGATCGGCTCGACCACCAGCCAGACCTGGTTCTCGCTCGGCATCATGGTAGTTGCCTTAGCAGGTCGGCCAGCCAAGGGATTTCTCCCGCTGGCAGTTCGATTCGCCAGCCGCCCGGACTGTGGGGCCGGATGACGCTGCCCGTCGGGGACGGACCAACGCTGATCGAAACCAGGGTCAGCGTGGCCTTCCCCGTCGCGATGGCTACTTTCTCCTTGCGGTGCCACCGATAGAACGCCCGCTCTCCCAATCCGTGCTGCGCGCAGTACGCCCGTTGCGTCAGTTCGCTTTGATGCCACGCCGCAAGATGCCCTTGCCAGAACTCCACCCTGTGCCGCTTCGCCATCTTAGGTGCCTCCCAAAAGCACCCAGCTTGATCAGGCTCAATGGCTCGGTACAGGTGGGCGGGCAACACGCTTACGCCGGATCAATAAATCGGTGAGGTAAAGGCTCCGGCAATTCCGGAGGTATTGGGTACCCTCCCAGGTCGGGGGCGGGAGCATTCCCCTGTCCGGTGGTTGTCGGCGCGGTATGGACACCGCCGAGAGGGCGTCTGTGTTCGCCATGAAAGCCTATCAGGCGGTGGCGTTCATCAGGTGCCGGCATTCCTCCGGATGGTCAAGGCGAAAATGCGGCGGCCGTTATCCGGGCGAAGATGGGATGGTGTGGTTACGCTGGGTCGGGAATGAAGCGCAGCGCCAAGCCGTTGTTGCAGTAGCGCAGACCGGTGGGTTTCGGGCCGTCATCGAACACGTGGCCGTGGTGGCCGCCGCAGCGCGCGCAGTGGTACTCGGTGCGCGGCAGCAGCAGTTTATGGTCGGTCTTGGTCTCCACGTGGCCGGGCAGCACGTCGTAGAAACTCGGCCAGCCCGTGCCGCTGTCGTATTTGAACCGGGAGGGGAACAGCGGCAGCCCGCAGGCCGCGCAGACGAACAGGCCGGCGCGCTTTTCATGGTTGAGAGGGCTGGTGAACGCGCGCTCGGTGCCTTCCTCGCGCAGAATGTTGTACTGGGCCGGGGTGAGCCGCTTTTTCCATTCCGCATTGTTGAGATCGAGTTTTTCGATGCGTTCCCCCGCCGTCGCCTTGCCGGGCTGGGTGAATCTGGATAATCCCAGGGCGACGGCGCCGCCCGCCACCAGCTTGATGAATATGCGTCTGTCCATGTGTGTCACCTTGTCCGGTCGAGTTCTCTCACGTTTGCACCCTTTAGTTCGGATGGCCGCGCGGGATGGTTACAAAGCCGTATTCCCCGCCCGCTTCATTTGCTGACGTACAAGGCCGGCAACTGCTGCCGCAAATGGGTGATCTTCGGCAGGTCGTTGATCACGATGTACGGCTGGTTCGGGTGATGGTCCAGATAATCCTGGTGGTAGCCCTCGGCCTCATGGAAGCCGTTGAGCGGCGCGACCTGGGTGACGATGGGGCGCGGGAAGGCATGCGCCGACTGCAATTTGGCGATGTAGGCTTCGGCGATGCGCTTCTGCTCGGGGTTGGTATAGAACACGGCCGAGCGGTATTGTGTGCCGCTGTCCGGACCCTGCCGGTTTAGCTCGGTCGGATCGTGGGCCACCTCGAAATACACCTTCAGCAGTTGTCCGTAGGTGACGCGCGAAGGGTCGTAGGTGACGCGCACCGATTCGGCATGGCCGGTGATGCCCGAACTGACTTCTTCATAGGACGGATTGCTGGTGTGGCCGCCGGCGTAGCCCGACACCACGTCGCGGACGCCCTTGACGTGTTCGAACACGCCCTCCATGCCCCAGAAGCAGCCTCCGGCCAACACCGCGGTTTCAGTGTTGCCGTTGGACGCATGTTCGTCGATGCTCGGATCGGGTAAATTGCCCGCCGCTTGCGGGGCCTGGCTCAACGCCAGCATGACCGCCGCGGCCAATGCCAGGGCCGCGAAACCGGTTCCCAGGATGGTTCGTGACATGATTCACTCCTCTACTGATTGAAACGTTGATCGGGGCGGCGTCCGATCCTTGCGGATAGGCCGCATCGCCATGGGAGAAGATGCCTTCTTCACCACGCTGTCCTTGGACATGCTGTCGTGACTCATGGTGTCTGAGCCTAGTCTGGGTGCCAGGTTCAGCTGCCGCCGAACCAGTTGTACCCCTGGTCTTCCCAGTAACCGCCGGGGTAGGTGTTGGTGACGAAGATCGCCCGGATGTGCTTGGGGTTCTTGTAGCCCAGCTTGGTCGGCATCCGCAGCTTCATCGGGTAGCCGTACTTGGCCGGCAGGATCTGGCCGTCGTAGGTCAGGGTCAGCAGGGTTTGCGCATGCAGGGCGGTGGGCATGTCGATGCTGGTGTAGTAGTCGTCGGCGCACTTGAAGCCCACGTACTTGGCGGAGAGATCCGCACCCACCCGGCGCAGGAAGTCGGAGAAGCGCACCCCGCCCCAGCGGCCGATGGCGCTCCAGCCTTCCACGCAGATGTGGCGCGTGATCTGGTCGGTCTGCGGCATGGCGTGCAGTTCCGCCAGCGTCCAGGCGTGCCGGTCCACCACCAGGCCGCTTACCTCCAAGCGGAAATCGTCGCCGTCCACCGCCGGCACCTTGTCCTCGCCGTAATAGGCGTTGAACGGGAACGGCCGGGTGATCTCGGCCTCCGTGTAGGTCGGCGCCATCCGGTTGGGGTCGAACAGCCAGCCCTGAACCTTGTCGTTGAAGCGGGAGATGCGCTGCAGGGCCGTTCCAACGCCCTTTGCATCGCTGACGTCGCAGCCGGTCAGCAGCGCCAGGCCGCCGAGCGTGAGGGAACGCTGCAGGAACAGGCGCCGGGTGGGGACATCGAGGCGGCCGAGGGCTTCCTTGACGATGGCGTCCTGGTCGGGATGGGCAATCAATTTACGCATGGCTTGCTCCTCAGCGGCCGCGGATCATGGTCAGGAAGGTGCGCGGCACCAGCGCCACCATCACCAGATGTACCGCGACGAAGCCGACCAGTCCGGCCATGGCGAAGAAGTGCACGTAGCGGGCCGCGTCGTAGCCGCCCAGCAGCACGCGCAGGATGGGGAACTGCACCGACTTCCACAGAACCAGGCCGGAAAGCACCAGCAGCAGGATGTCGACCATCACGAACAGGTAGGCGAAGCGCTGCACGTTGTTGTAGAGGCGCGGGTCGGCATGGGAGAGGTGGCCGTGCAGGGCAGCCTTCAGGTCGGCGAATATGGCGCGAGGCGACAGCGGCAGGAACTTGCGCCACAGCCGCCCGCTGAAGATGTTGAGCAGCAGGTAGAGCACGCCGTTGGCGGCCAGCAGCCACATGGCCGCGAAGTGCCACTGGATGGCGCCGCCCAGCCAGCCGCCCAGGGTGATGTCGTTCGGAAAGTGGAAGCCGAACAGCGGCGAGGCGTTGTAGATGCGCCAGCCGCTGGTCACCATGATCAGCACCGCAAAAACGTTCAGCCAGTGGGTCAGGCGCAGCCATAACGGATGGATGGTGTCGCGTGGCGTGGGCGTCGTAGCGGTTTCAAGTGTCATCTCTGTCATCATCCGATCCTCAACTTCCCAGGCACCGGTTAGCGCCGACGGCCTGCAGCACGCGGCCATCGTGCTGGTCCTGCACGAAGGCGCTCACTTCCAGCCGATCGCGCCGCCAGTCCTTCGCCAGGGGCACGCTGCGCCGCAGTTCGACGCTGCCATCCTGCAGTTTGATCGGACCGATCCAGGCCCGCACCACGTGTTCGTGGTTGAGCCTGCGGCCGCCGTTCTCGCCTGCCCGCACCTGGGTGCTGAGGCCGTTCTCGGCCACCGCCACGTACAGTGCGGCGCCGTCGATGGCGCTCCGCGCCGTGGCATCGATGGCGAGCGCATCGCCGCCCGCGGCATGGGCCTGGAGACGGATGCCGGCCTGCGCCGGCTGGTCATTGAGCCGGCGTGCCTCGTCGGCCACGGCCGAGGGGCGCACGTCCGTGCCGTTGACGAAGAACTGCGGCGTGTAGACCGTGCGCCGGCCGGCAATCCGCACTAGCCAACTCTGGCGGCGGGCGAATTCATCCTGGGCGAATGCGTCCTTCCAGCCCAGGTTGTCCCAATAGCCGACATGCAGGGCCAAGGGCACCAGCTTCAAGTTCTGCCGCATCTGCCCCAACTGCCGGTCGGCCGGAGGGCAACTGGAACATCCCTCGGAGGTATAGAGCTCCACCAGGGCCATGGTGCCCGGACCGCTCTGGACAGTGCAGTCCGCCGTCCCGGTGGTGGGGAGGCCGGTGGCGAGAAAGGCCATCAGGCCGCGAACAAACGGGGTGCGGAAGGGGGAACGAACAAGCTGCATGCTGACCCACCTTGTCTGGTTGAAGGGCGGCGGCGCGAGCGGATCGGGACGCTCCGCTGTTGCTGCCTGTACAAGTTAGTTCGCGGTGGCGTGGAGGATGGTTACAGAGGTGGAAAATTGTGTTGGTGAGGAAGGCCAACCAGCGGCAACAAAGAACGATTGTTATTGTTGTCGTCCACCTGTGTAAAAAATACGGCCAGTGTTAAGCGTTGTCCAGCCGCTTGCCAAACAGGACTACATTCACGCTGGCTCTCACCGCCCAAAAGCCAAATCATCGTCACATCATGCGGCCGGTGGCCGCTTCAAAACGGTTTCGGCCCGCCTGTTTGGCGCGATAGAGCGCCGCATCTGCCTGGCGCACCAGATCTTCAGCGATGTGTTGCCTTGAAGGAACCATACTGGTCACACCAAGGCTGACGGTGACGATGCCATGAGGCGTTCCGGAGTGTGGCAGTGCCAGCGACCAGATCCCTTGCTGGATGCGCCGTGCGGCTTCCAGCGCCCCATCCTCGCCGGAATTCGGCATCAGCATGACGAATTCCTCGCCACCGTAGCGGGCCATCATTTCCCCCGGCGCGCCGCCCCGCTTGTGCCAGGACCTTGGCAAGCGCCTGCAGACAGGCGTCGCCGGCGACGTGACCGTAGTGGTCGTTGAAATCCTTGAACAGATCCACATCGATCATTATCAGCGCCAGAGGCGTACCGGCACGTTGTCCGCGCCCCCATTCCAGCGCGAGCATGTGATCGAAGCCGCGACGGTTGGCGATTCCGGTCAGCCCGTCTGTATTGCTCAGTGTCTCAAGCTTTCTGTTGGCTTTTTCCAACGCTCGGGTTCGCTCCTCGATCAGTGCCTCCAATTCGAGGTTGCGCTGTTGCAATCTATGCATTGGGTAGATCTCGCCATCCCGGGCCAGTCCATAGGGGACGGAAATGCCGCTATGCGCAATCATCCATTTCTCGCCTTCGAGCCGGAAAACCAGTAACAGACGCGCCGTCTCCTGCGACAGAATATGGTCGGGGATGGGCAAATGGATATGGAAGAAGGCGGTGACGGCGACAATGTCGTCGCTGAGATCCTGCATGGCGAGATCCAGCATCTCGATGCGGATACGGTTGGGTACTTGAGAGAAATCCAGTCTAGTGACCCTTATCCACTCGTCTCGGTCTTTGACGAGAACATCGGAGCTACCGGCATAACCGGTGAAATTCTCGCTGAACCGGGTCATCAGGCTGTCGTCGCGAGAGGCGTACATCTCGATGTACTCGTTGAACAGTGAATGGATGATTTGCTGGCGCTCTGGTCGCATGGGGTTGCTCCACCTGGAGAGTATCGAAAATCCTCGAAATGAATCGGTATACAGCGCTGATTTTTCCGCAAGATGCTGCTGTCGACCCTGAATTCAGTTTAGTCCCTACCCATCACGAGTAATTAAGGGCACTGGTAGCGCCTGTCGCCAATCTCGACTGCGGGCATTGAGTCAGCTTCCCTAATTTCTGCCTCGGCACGACGATGCCGGCTGTAATGGCCGCAAGCAGAAGATCGAGGCAATCTGGCGTATCACGGCTCGACCCATATAGCCGACCGTCAAGGCGGCGAAGACCGGGCGGAGGTTGTGGGCCGCGGTTACCTTCCTGACATGGAAAGCCCGCTCGACTCTGGACCTGACTACATGGATTGCGCTACACGGCCTGTACGATACGCTTGTATGTGTAACCAAACGCCTCCCGCCAACGAATGACAGAACAAGGCCAGTCCAATCCCAACGAGGAGCGCCTCAGGCAGTCCCTGCTGCGCGGACTCGACGGCGATGAGGAGGCCTACCGTGCGTTTCTGCGGGGGTTGAGCGCGCATCTGCGCGCCTACTTCAGGAAACGCCTGAACCGTTTACCGGATGAGGTGGAAGATCTCGTGCAAGAAGCCTTGCTGGCCATCCACAACCAGCGCCAAACCTACGACCCCGGCCTGCCGCTGACGGCCTGGGTACATGCCATCGCCAAGTACAAGCTGGTGGATTTCCTGCGCCGGCGGACCGGCAAGGAGGCGCTGCACGATCCATTCGACGAGGCCGGCGAGACCGGATTCTTTGCCGTGGCCGACGGCGAGGCCGCCGACGCGCGCCGCGATGTGCACAAGCTGCTGGCGCAACTGCCCGACCGCATGCGCCTGCCCATCGTCCACACCAAGCTGGAGGGGTTGTCGGTGGCGGAAGCCGCCCGCGCCACCGGCATGTCCGAGTCGGCCGTCAAGGTCGGCGTGCATCGCGGCCTCAAGACGCTGGCCGCATTGATACGAGACAAGCCATGAGAACCGACGAACTGGTCGCCTTTCTGGCCAGTGGGGCCGAACCCGTCGAGCGGCATGCCATCGGCCGCCGCTACGCCATCGCCATTGTTGCGGGCATGCTGGTCGCGGCCGTGCTGATGCTGGGCATCATGGGCGTGCGCGCCGACCTGGCCGAGGCGGTGCTGCTGCCCATGTTCTGGGCGAAGCTCGGCTTCGTCGCCGGCCTGGCCTGGGCCAGCCTGCTCGCCACCCTGCGCCTGTCGCGGCCGGGCAGGCAACTCGATTGGGTGCCGGCCGGCCTGGCGACGCCGGTGCTGGCCATGTGGGCGCTTGCCGCCTACGTCATGGCCAACGCCGAGCCGGCCTTGCGCATGGACCTGCTGATGGGCGAGACCTGGGCGAAATGCCCCTGGCTCATCGCCATGCTCTCGCTGCCTGTGTTCGTGGGCGTGTTCTGGGCCATGCGCGGCCTGGCTCCCACCCGTCTGCCGCTGGCCGGTACTGCGGCGGGTCTGCTGGCCGGCAGCGTCGGCGCGCTGGTCTACTGCCTGCATTGTCCGGAGATGGGTGCGCCCTTCATCGGCACCTGGTATCTGCTCGGCATGCTGTTACCGGCCCTGATCGGCAGCGCCGTCGGCCCGCGCCTGCTGCGCTGGTGAACAACGGCCGATCGTCAGACCGGCGGGGCGCAGGGTGTGACGCCATCAACAGAAAAGGCCGCTTCTTTCGATAGCGGCCTTGCCAATTGAAGTGGGCTTCGACAGCCAGTCCTCAGCCGGTTTCCCTCATTTCACATTGACGATCTCGACCGGGCGGTTGTAGATGTCCTTGCGCTTGTCGTAGAGGGGGATGGTGGTACCGCTGATGCGGTTCTTAAGCAGGTTGTCCAGGTTCACGTCCGCCACCACGATCTGCTCCATGTTGGGGGTGCCCTCGGCGGCGATGCCATCCCGGGCGAAGGGAAAGTCCGACGGGGTGAGGATGCCGGCCTGGCCGTAATGCACCCCCAGCCCTTCCACCGGCAGGCTGCCCACGGTGTTGGTCATGGCCACGTAGACCTGGTTCTCGATGGCGCGGGCGTGGCAGCAGTAGCGCACCCGCAGGAATCCCTGGCGGTCGTCGGTGCAGGAGGGCACGAACAGGATGTCGGCCTCCGCCTCGCTCACCAGGCGCGCCAGTTCGGGAAACTCGATGTCGTAGCAGATCAGGATGGCGACCTTGCCGTAGGGGGTGGCGAACAGATTCAGCTTGTCGCCGTAGTCGGTGTCCCACTTCTCCCGCTCCCAGCGGGTGCGGTGGATCTTGTCCTGCTCGTACACCGCGCCGTCCGGGGTGAACAGGTAGGCGGTGTTGTAGAGCCGGCCTTCGCGCAGGGTGGGGTGGCTGCCGCCGACCAGGAACACCCGCCACTTCCGCGCCAGCTCCCGCATCAGGTCCAGGTAGCGGGGCGTGTATTCGTGCATGCGGCGCACCGCGGCGTGGATGTCGCCGGTGTCCATGAAGGACAGCAATTGGGTGGTGAAGATCTCCGGCAGCAGGACGAACTGGGGCTTGTAGTCGCCGGCCGCCTGCATGACGAAGCGGACCTGGTTCTCGAATCCGTTCCAGTTGTCGATCTGGCGCAGCAGATACTGGACGGCGGCGATGCGGACGATCACAGGATGTCTCCTTCGGGAATGACGGTGGGGCGCTGCGGGTCGAACTCGGGGTTCAGCCAGACGATAAGGGAGGCATTTCCGAGGGATTCCTTGTCCTCGGGAATGTAGTCCTCGATGACGCCGCAGTAGTGAAACCCCTCGTGGAGCTGGAAGCCCAGCACCGGGTCGCGCAGGTCGCCCCACACTACTTTCTGGGCGTACTGCTCCGGGGTGAGGTCTTCGGCATGCTTGTGGTAGCCCGGCAGGCGCCCGCAGGCGATGATGCGCTTCAGGTTCATGGCCCGGCACAGGACCTTGCGTCCCTCGTACAGCCGGTGCCCCAGGCCGTAGCCGCGCAGGTCCGGGTCCACGAACACCTCTGCGCCATAGAGGGTGCGCCCCTCCGGGTTGTGGTTGTCGAAGGTGCCGGATGCGGTGATCTCCTTCCAGGTATGGGGCCCGGCCCACTCGTCCCAGGAGACGACGAGCGACCCGGCGCAGCCCGCTGGCCGGCCGTCCAGTTCCACCATCAGCTGCCCCTGGGGAAACACCTCGAGCTGATGGCGGAATTTCTTCTCCGTCCAATGGGGGATATAGGGATAGACCCGGCGTTGCAGTTCGATCAATGCCGGGATGTCGTCGCGATGGGTGGGGCGGATGATGGGTTCGGGCTTGGCCATGCGGGCAATCATATAACGGCAACCAGGCGGATGGAGGCTGCCAATGTGCCGGGCTACAGGGTGTCCGGCAGCATCCTGAGGGCGATCGCGGAGGCCGCCCAGGGCCACCCGCGCGAGAGGGCGGCGCGGGTGGTCACGGCCTGCCGCAAGCCGGCCGGCGCGCTTCAGAGCTGGTCCAGCAGCTTCATGAAGTTGCGCTTGGGCTTGTGGGCCAGCCGCACCTCCGCCAGCCAGCCGGCATACTCCGCTCCCCGATCCAGGCCCTGGAGCAGGTCGCGCACCGCGCGCACGATCCCCGCGGCCTTCGCGTAAGCATCGTTTTTCTTGAGGTCGACGATGGGGTGCAGCGCCCGTTTGTATAGGGCGATGGCCTCCTCCGGCCGGCTTGGCGTCAGGGCGCGGGCCAGATCGACCAGGGTATGGGCATTGCACAGGCCCGCGTTGGCCTCGGCCAGGGCGGCGTCCAAGTCCTTCTCCCACAGGAGGGCCTGCACCAGGGTGGTGAAGTCCGGCCGTTCCGGGCGCCGCCCATGGAGGGGCCGGAACTGCTCGCGCTGGCGCTCCGCCGCGTCGCGCAAGGCGGCCAGTGCCCGCTCCCGCCAAAGCGCCCCTTCGGCCGTGCGCTGGGCGCGTTCCATGAGCTTCCTGTAGCCGTCCACGCCGCCGGAACGGCCGAACTGCGCCCAGGCGATGGCCATGGCGTCGTCCTGGCGGTCCCGGCGGAAATACTCCTCCACCAGAAAATCCAGAAGCCGCCAGTCCGGGTTATTCGGAAAGGCCGCGAGACCCCGCTCCGCCCAGTCCATCGCATCGTCGTGCCGGCCGGCATCGTGATAGATCTCGGCGATGCGCAGGAAGGCATAGGGGCTGGACAGGTCCTTGCGCTCGACCTCCGCGCGCGCTTCGGGGTCGCCGCTCAGCGTTGCCAGCTTTGCCACGATGTCCTTGATCCGCAAGCGGCCGCCCCAGCGGTCCCGGTCTGGGTCGCCGGGTTCGAGGGCGGGCAGATCGTCCCAGGCGGCCCAGGCGAGACGCGCGTATGCCGCCATGCCGGCCTTGCCCAGGACACTCAGGTAAGCCTCCACTCCCGGCCAGGTGCCCCACTCGTCCCGCGTCTGCCGCTCGAACAGCCAGCGGGCGAATGCCGCCGGCTCAGGCCTGGCCTCGCCGCTGGCCCGCGCGTGCAGTTCCACCAGTCGCCCCAGCAGATCGCCCATGTGTCCGTCCGAATCATCGCAGCGCTCCAGGGCCTGGTGCAGGCGCTCGACGGCATACTCGGCCAGTTCCATCAGGTCGGCCCCGCGCAGACGCTCCAGGGCGTCGATCATCCCGTGCGCGCGCCGGGCGAAACCGGGCATGTCGTCGTAATCGAGAAAGCCGCGCACCAGGGTCACGTCGGTGATCAGCTTTTTCATTTCGGAAGCAGGTCCCCCGGCCCGGGCGGTCAACAGCAGATGCTCCTGCGTGGCCCGGTCCCGGTTGGCCGCCTCCAGCAGCCATTCGACCAGGCGAGGCTTGTCCTGGCCCTCCAGGAAGGCGCGGAGTTCTTCTGCCTTGCCGCGGCGTTTCCCTTTTCTTACCCCCTCCCCCTCTGGGGGAGGGCTGGGGAGAGGGGCTTTATCCCCCGACGCCAGCCGCGCCAAAGCCAGCGCCACCAGATGCTTGCAGAACTCTCCCCGGTCGCCCACCGGACACGAGCAATCACAGCGCAGATCGTCCGCCGTGGCCTCGATCCAGGCGTGGTAGGGCTCATCCTCGCTCCCTTCCACCGTCCCGGCTACCCGCTCCTCCTCGTCGGCTTCAATCTCCACCCGCCCCTCGCGGAAATAAGCCTCGCCGCGCTTGAAGGCGGCCGCGCCGGCGAGGGATTTCAGATGGTCGGGTTGGAGCAGGTTGTCGAGGATTTGGTTGATGAACATGGACTCTCCCTATCGAATCGGTTCCGCGCCTTCGCTCAGGATGGCGAGGTAGGGGGCGTAGGAATAGACGCGGTCGCGCTTGCGGCCGGTGGTCTCTTTTACCAGTCCCAGCTTTTGCAGGCGGGCGAGGGCGGCGGCAACGGTGGGCGCGCTCATGTCCAGCCCTTGCATGGCCTGGGCGACGCTGAAGATGGGCTTTTTCTGCATGTACTCGTGCAGCCGCAACCCGGTGGCGGCGGCCTTGCCAAACTGGGCAATGCGGCCGCGGTCGGTTTCGAACAGTGCCAGGATGCGACGGGCCGTCTCGGTGGCGCCTTCCGCCGTTTCCTCCACGCCGGCGAGGAAGAAGCCCAGCCAGCCTTCCCAATCGCCGGTCTCGCGCACCCGTTGCAGCCAGTCGTAATAGGCTTCGCGGTGAAGCTTGAAATAGAGACTGAGGTAGAGCAGCGGCTCGCTCAGCGCGCCTTCGCCGCACAACAATAGGGTGATGAGCAGACGCCCCATGCGGCCATTGCCGTCCAGGAACGGGTGGATGGTCTCAAATTGGACGTGGGCCAGGGCGGCCTTGATGAGCAGCGGCGTGGGCTCGGGCTGATCGTGGAGGAATTTCTCCAGGGCGCCCAGGCAGTCCATGAGATCATCCGGCGGTGGCGGCACGAAGCGGGCATTTCCGGGCCGGCTGCCGCCGATCCAGTTTTGCGAGCGGCGGAACTCGCCCGGGTCCTGGGCGGCGCCGCGGCCCTCCCGCAACAGGATGGCATGCATCTCGCGCATGAGCCTGAGCGACAGGGGAAAGTTGTCCTGGCGCATGCGGCGCAGGCCGTGGTCCATGGCCGCCACATAGTTGGAGACCTCGCGCACGTCGTCCAAAGCCACGTCCGGGGTCTGTTCGCCCTCGAACAGGAGCAGATCGGACAGGGAGGACTGGGTGCCCTCGATCTGGCTGGAAAGCAGCGCTTCCTTACGCACGTAGAAATAGAGGAACAGGGCGGTATCGGGCAACACGGCGGAAATGCCGTCCAGGCGGCCGATGGCACGGTTGGCCCGGTCCAGGCGCGCGTGTAAGGATGCATCGATGAACAGCGCTGGCTGGGGCGGAAGCGGGGCGGGCAAATAGGCCCGATAGCTTTCCCCGGCGACGCTGCACTGCCGATATGTCCCCGTTGTTCTGTTCATACGAATTCCTGCGGGTTGGACGGTGCGCTATTAAAACTTGATGCGGAAAATTTTAATAGCGGCATGCGCTATTAAAGCGCCACTTAATTGCGACCTGCATCCGGGTTGGTTATTAAAAGAAAAGGCCGCTACTTTAAATAGCGGCCTTTCTTGTGAAAACCGGCTTTAACAGCGCCGGCTCACACACCTGCATGGGGCAGTTAGGGACAATTTCTCCCTCAAATTATCCCTAACGCCCTCCCCGCAAGCGGGGAAGGTGGATCAATACCGGTAATGCTCCGCCTTGTACGGCCCTTCCACCGGCACGCCGATGTAGGCGGCCTGCTGGTCGGTCAGCACGCTCAACTGGGCGTTGAGCTTCTTCAGCTGCAGGCGGGCCACCTTCTCGTCCAGGTGCTTGGGCAGGGTGTAGACGCCCACCGGGTACTTGTCGGTCTGGGTGAACAGCTCGATCTGGGCGATGGTCTGGTTGGCGAAGCTGGAAGACATCACGTAGCTGGGGTGGCCGGTGGCGCAGCCCAGGTTCACCAGGCGGCCCTTGGCCAGCAGGATGATGCGCTTGCCGTCGGGGAAGATGATGTGGTCGACCTGGG
Organism: uncultured Pseudomonadota bacterium; assembly: GCA_963713085.1. Classification (GTDB taxonomy): domain Bacteria; phylum Pseudomonadota; class Gammaproteobacteria; order Burkholderiales; family Thiobacillaceae; genus PFJX01. Next base: position 138,676 of record CAVQKQ010000012.1, read on the forward strand.
GCTTGATCTCTTCCCACTCGTATTTCTCGACGCTTGCGACGTCGATCTCGTTGTCGAAGTGGCCGATGTTGCAGACGATGGCCTGGTCCTTCATGGCGGCCATGTGGTCGTGGGTGATGACGTGGTAGTTGCCGGTGCAGGTGACGAAGATGTCGGCCTTGTCGGCGGCGTATTCCATGGTCACGACGCGGTAGCCTTCCATGGCGGCCTGGAGGGCGCAGATCGGGTCCACCTCGGTCACCCAGACCTGGGCGGAGAGGGCGCGCATGGCCTGCGCCGAACCCTTGCCGACGTCGCCGTAGCCGGCGATCAGCGCGACCTTGCCGGCGATCATCACGTCGGTGGCGCGCTTGATGCCGTCCACCAGGGATTCGCGGCAGCCGTACAGGTTGTCGAACTTGGACTTGGTGACGGAATCGTTGACGTTGATGGCGGGGAACTTGAGCTCGCCCCGTTCGTGCATCTGGTAGAGACGGTGCACGCCGGTGGTGGTCTCCTCGGTCACGCCCTTGATCTGCGTGCAGGCGGGTGGAATACCACTTGGGATCGGTCGCCAGCTTGGCCTTGATGGCGGCGAACAGGACGGTCTCCTCCTCGCTGGTGGGCTTGGCGATGACGCCGATGTCGGCCTCGGCCCGGGCGCCCAGGTGCAGCAGCAGGGTGGCGTCGCCGCCGTCGTCCAGGATCATGTTGCTATAGACCTTTTGACCCTCACCGGCGTCCGGCCACTCGAAGATCCGGTGGGTGTAGTCCCAGTAGTCGGTGAGGCTCTCGCCCTTCACGGCATAGACCGGGATGCCGTCGGCGGCGATGGCGGCGGCGGCGTGGTCCTGGGTGGAGAAGATGTTGCACGAGGCCCAGCGCACCTGGGCGCCCAGGGCGGTGAGGGTCTCGATCAGCACGGCGGTCTGGATGGTCATGTGCAGGGAGCCGGTGATGCGGGCGCCCTTCAGCGGCTGGCTGGCCGCGTATTCCTCGCGGATGGCCATCAGGCCGGGCATCTCCGTCTCGGCGATGCGGATTTCCTTGCGGCCCCAGTCGGCCAGGGCCAGGTCGGCCACTTTGTAATCGGTGAAATCAGCCACAGCAGGCTCCTTCAAAACTGTGGCCGGGAGGAGGGGCGGGTAAGCGGGTGCTCACCTGGTTCTCGTGCCCGGCACGGGTTGAACAGGTGAGCGCCGTTTTGCACCGAGCCTGACGGAAATCCGTTGCAGCGCTCCTCGGGAGGACGGGATTATCCCGGTTCCCGGCCGTATCGCAAAGCGCTATGCCCGCGTAAGCCGGGGCGGACCGATTCGCGGGTGTCCGTCAAGGGGTGGCCTGAAATCAAGGGGTTACAATGACACCCGCCGCATCACACCCGAAGGGAGAGGCATGGCTATCCGCTGGGGCAGTTACCCGACCAAGGGACTTCACGACGAACTCATCCAGGCGCGCGGCCAACCCCGGCCCGCGGCCGAGCAGCTCTGCCGGTTCCTGCGCGGCCTGAGCGACAAGGAGATCGAGGAATACAAGGCGGCGGCCGACCTGGCCATCAAGCTGATGGGCATCACCTTCACCGTCTATTCCGACACGGACGGCTCCATCGACCGGACCTGGCCGTTCGACATCATCCCCCGCGTGGTCGACAGCCGGGAATGGCGCCGGATCGAACGCGGCCTGGTGCAGCGGGTGAAGGCCCTCAACCTGTTCATCGCCGACCTCTACGACCGGCAGCGGTGCATCAGGGACGGCGTGTTTCCCGGCGAACTGCTCAAGGATTCGGTCAATTTCCGGCCCCAGTGCATGGGGGTCAAGCCGCCCCAGGGCGTGTGGGCCCACATCTGCGGCTCCGACCTGGTGCGCGACAAGGACGGCGTCGTCTATGTGCTGGAGGACAACCTGCGGGTGCCCTCCGGCGTCTCCTACATGCTGGAGAACCGCCAGGTGATGAAGCGGGTGTTCCCGGACCTGTTCGAGAACGAGAACATCCAGCCGGTGGACGACTACCCCTCCAAGCTGTACGACATGCTGGCCTCCCTCAGCCCGCGCCGGGTCGCCAAGCCGGTGGTGGTGGTGCTCACCCCGGGCATCTACAACTCGGCCTACTTCGAGCATTCCTATCTGGCCCAGCAGATGGGCGCGGAACTGGTGGAGGGTTCCGACCTGGTGGTGGACGACGACGATTGCGTCACCATGCGGACCATCGACGGGCCGAAGCGGGTGGACGTGATCTACCGCCGCATCGACGACCTGTTCCTCGACCCCGAGGCCTTCAACCCCGATTCCGCCCTGGGCGTGGCCGGCCTGATGCGGGCCTGGAAGGCCGGCAAGGTGGGCCTGGCCAACGCCCCCGGCGCCGGGGTGGCGGACGACAAGGTGGTCTACGCCTACGTGCCGGACCTGATCCGCTACTACCTGCACGAGGAGCCGCTGATCCCCAACGTGCCCACCTACCGCTGCATCTACAAGGAAGAGCGGGACTACGTGCTGGCCCACATCGCCGAACTGGTGGTGAAGCCGGCCAACGAATCCGGCGGCTACGGCATGCTGATCGGCCCCCAGGCCAGCGCCGAGGAATGCGAGCAGTTCGTCCGCGCCATCAAGCGCAACCCGCGCAACTACGTGGCCCAGCCCATGCTCACCCTGTCCACGGCGCCCACCCTGGTGGGCACCCGGGTGGAGCCGCGCCACCTGGACCTGCGCCCCTTCATCCTGTCCGGCAAGGAGACCTACGTCACCACCGGCGGGCTGACCCGGGTCGCCCTGCGCAAGGGCTCCACCGTGGTCAACTCGTCCCAGGGCGGCGGCAGCAAGGACACCTGGATCGTCGATTCGGAAGGGGGCAACTGACATGCTTTCCCGCGTCGCCAACAGCCTCTACTGGATCGGCCGCTACATCGAGCGGGCCGAGGACACCGCCCGCCTGATCGGCGTCACCAGCCATCTCCAGCTCGACCTGCCGAAAGGCATCCGCCCGGGCTGGACCAGCATCGTGCTACATCCTGGGCAACCAGGAAGCGTTGGAGAAACAAGGCCTGGCGGACGACGAGCGCCAGATCATGAAATTCCTGATCGGCGATCTGACCCATCCCGGCTCCATCCTGGGTTCCCTGTCCCTGGCCCGGGAGAGCGCCCGCACCGTGCGGGACGTGATGCCCAGCGAGGCCTGGGAGGCGATCAACACCCTCTACCAGACCGCCAGGGCGGATGCCCAGAAGGCGTACTGGCCCAAGAACCGGCACGCCTATCTGCAACAGGTGGTGCGCGGCGCCCAGACCATCACCGGCATGCTGGCGGGTGCCATGCTGCACGACGAGACCTACCATTTCGTGCGCCTGGGCCGCAATCTGGAGCGGGCCGACATGACCTCCCGCATCATCGACGTCCGCTCCGCCGACCTGGTGCCGCCGGCCGAGCACGAACTCACCCCGTTCGAGAACATCCAGTGGATGAGCGTGCTGAAATCCCTCACCGGCTACCAGATGTACCGCCGCTCGGTACAGGAACCGGTGCGCCGCCGCGACGTGCTGGAGTTCCTGTTCAAGGAGCGCCGCTTCCCCCGCGCCATCCTGCACTGCCTGGGCGAGATCGAGGGCTGCGCCCTGACGCTCAAGAAGAACGGCAAAGTGGTGGCGGAAATCCGCGCGGTGAGCCACTCGGTCGAGGCGGTGAACCCCGGCGCCCTGGCGCAGGCCGAGCTGCATCTGCTCATCGACCAGTTGCAGCTCGGCCTCGCCGGCATCGACCAGGCCATTCGGGAAACCTATTTCACCTGACCGGGCGACACGGCTTTATTCGTTCCGTTCGGGCTGAGCGTGTCGAAGCCCTGTCCGACTCAGGATTTTCAGATTTATTGCATGGGGTTCGGAGAGGGCAGCCGGTGGCGTCCCTTGCCGGGGAAAAGGATGAAGCGTTTAATCCGGTGCACATAAGACTGCCCGGTGCGTTTGGCGTATCAGGGCGGCGAATCCGGGTACGAACCCGGTCCAATAATGACAGTGGAGGCGCTCGGTAATTCTTTGGAGTATGAGCCTTGTGTGTTTGATGATGATTGCCGAGCTTGGGGGGATTTAAATAATGGGTGCGATCAGTGTAATTATTGTATTGATTTTAGGATTTGTCTTATTTGCTTTACTGGCATCCAATCCGGTTGGTCAAATTATCTTGTATGGTACGGTGATTTATGTGGCCTATCAGATAATAAAAGCTGATTTCGGGAGCTATAAAGACAGTGAACAAAGGCCGCACCTGTACCCTACGGTATTAGCTTCCATTGTGACCGCTTTACTCATCATGGTGATTGCTGGAATGGTAATTGATTCAAACTCTCGATGCAACGGTTATTATACCGGTCTTGGAGCAGAAGAATCGGCAGTTCGGCAAACTGGCATAAACATATCATCAGACAGTTACTCATCGGTATGCGGTTTCTCGGGAACATCAGCTGCTTGCAGAGAATATAACGCATGTAAAGAGGGGTCTCCATTAAGCAATCCTAAAATAATTATTTTGCTTATGTTGACGTTAGTGTCTTCATCTGTTGCCGTTTCTTTTTATCCAAAAAATAAATTAATTGGTACAAGTGAAGGCTTAAAGGGTGGATTTAAGAAAGTAAGAAAATGATTGACATCGAGGCTGGCAAAGCACTCGACGATGGAAGTTTTAATGATTGGCTCTTTGGGCTCATAAGAAAAGAAATTTCCTGTGTAGCTTATCTTATTACCGAAGATCAAGTGGAGCGATATTTTGAGGATTACGGCCAAACGATCCAAGTCAGGCGATGGTTATGGCTATTACACTCCTTTGATTAAAATTCATATTATCCAGTCGATAAATAGGTGTGGCAATTGGGGAATAAAGTGTTACGAACAATCTGTATATTATGGTCTTGCCAAGTCGTTTTTAGCAGGTGAATTTAATTTTGAGCCCAAATGGTTGTATTTAGAAGCCTGGGGCAAGAGTCAGCCAAATGGATCAAATTATGATTTTGATTCTAAGGAGCGGACTTGAAAAAAGAGTAGCCGAGTTTTTTCGTACACCTAACATATAGAATCCGCAAAAATAGCGATCAATATCGCCCTTGGCATTATAGAAGAAAATTATGATAAAATATTTGCTTCAGTTAAATATGACGAGCTAACGGAAAGCCTAATCAGAATATGTACAGACGATAATTTGTCGCTTTATGCTCTTCTGGTCAAGGAGAATAGCTCTCCAATTCATTTGTTGCGTGTCCATCATGATTTATAAGCGACAAAAAATTAGGAATATCAAGGCTGTTCAAGGGTTGCCTTGCTCTTGGATCCACCAAGTATCCGAGATTATTTGAGCTTATTAAAAATTATAATGGTGATGAGGCGTCGTTTAAGCAGAGAGTCGAAAAAAAAGAAAGATGAACGTCGCATAGAATTGGCAAGCGTAATATCCAAGACGGAATGCAATAACGAGCATGTTTACTACGAATATGCACATCTAATTGACGACAAGACGGAAAATTATTTTGCCTATCTAAAGCCGCTTGGCTTAATGGAATGAATTTGACAAAATCCAAAAATTGGGGGGATATCTTAGATGATACGGTCATTCAATCAATCGAAGACTTATCCTCAGAAATAAAGCTCGCACATCAGGACAATAATGCAAAGCTTTTTATTGGTGAAAGCACAAACTTCGAATCATTTATAGCTGAATTAAAGCAAAGGATCGGCCTCAAGAAGATGCTTAGAAAGAAAGTAAAGGCAAAAGAATTGACTAAAGCGGTCGCTAAGGAAGTGCTCGGGTCACGCATTTTAAAAAAATGCCCAGCGTGTGCTGAATATGTTGGCAATGTTCATGTCAAATGTCCTCACTGTAATGCGAAACTGGCAGCGTAATCAATCGCTCCGATGAGGTAATGCGCGCATCTACTATAAATATAATGCCAGCATGCACAGTATTGATTGGGGTATTTAATTGTTATTATTGAGATGTGCGTTTTAGGGATATTTACTTATGCTTTTTATAAAATTCACTGCCCAAGAGGACTGGACAGTTACAGACCTACATCTATTTTTTCATCAGCTAAATATAATCTACAATCGGCTGTATGTGATTGATGGGCTAAAAGCAGGGTCTAGGGCGAAACTGGAAAACATTCTTAATGGCTCCCTTTCTCGTGTGACAACGGAAAATCAACTGTTAGTCGATTATATTGAAATTCACTCGCCTGCTGTATTTAGCTTTAAAGGCGTAGGTAAGATAATAGAACAAATTCGTGGCTTGGTGAAGGATATCTGGTATGAAAATAGACTCCAAAGCAAGCTTAAAGAACAAGATATTGATCAGCGCGCAGAATTAAATAGACTTGAAATTGAGAAAGGTCGGGTGGCATTACTGGAATGCCAGATCGGGGCCATGAGAAATGCGGGGTTGTATTGACGATGAAATACGGCATAATATTAGCAAATTATCCGAACCTCTTGATAGAATTACAACAGTAATGCTAGATAAGCGTGTTGTTTTGCTGAAAGAAGATGCAATGCAATGAGGGCCAAAGGGAGGGCCGAAAGGGGCCGGGCTCGAATCAACCTGAGAATGGTTCAACCATGTCCGCAAAACCACGAATAGGACGATCATGACACTAAAAGTAATCAGTATAAGATTTGGCCGCACCGGCACGGACTCGATGCGCGAGGCGCTTGAGATCCTTGGTTTCGGCCCCTGTCATCACATGCGCGAACTTAGGAATCAAAGGGGCCAGGGTCGGGTTTATTTTTACTCTTCCACATAACAACGCGACCCTGGCCCCTTTTCTCATAAATGTAGGAAACTCTTGCTGTTTGTCTCCAATATTTGCGGCGTCAGTCTGGGTATATTTTTCAAATTACATTAATTTAGAGGCATCATGTCCGTAACGAAGACAACACGAATTGTTATTACTGTATTGGCAACGCTAATCATGGCGTCTAGTGCATGGTATTTTTTATTTGGCACCAACCATTACGATAAAGCAATGCGCGAGACATCCTTAAGGTTAACATCGTTGGTAAACATTGAACTTAATAGTAACAATGCTGGTGATATAACGTATGGTGACCTTGAAAAGAAACTAGAGGAGTCTATAAAAGACACTGAAACACTTTATGCGGGCGTAAAAAAACCAAGTTTTGGTAGTGCGTCGGAATTCGAAAAAAAGGTTCTGGAGTTTCTGGACGCGAGCCTTAGATTTCAACGAGCAATGAAATTAAAATACGTTACCGCTTTGCAAGCAAGCACAATAATGGCACAAGCAGATAACTCTACAAAGAATAGAATGAATACCCCCTCTTATCGGGGAGATCCTATGGTTGCGTTGAATACATATAATTCGAGCTTGGGGCCTATATGGAAACAACTCGAGCAAGCTGAGAAGGCAATGGCTACAGCAACGCAAGCTGAGCAATCCTTTCGTGACTCCATCAATAACTTAATCAATGCTACTCATAAAGCGGCTTCAATTACATCTTCTGGCAATTTAGTGGATATTGCCTTGTTAAATAAATTAACTCCGCAAGGTAAAATTGTTGAAGGTAATGCAAAAATTGTTCCAAACAATAGCGATGAATGGTCTACGAAGGCCAAGTCCTATGCAGAACAGTAATAATTCGCCTCGAGCACTGCAAGCTTCAAAAAAGCGATGATATTTAGGCGGAAGTGCCCGCCATGATCACCGGCTACGCGGAGATCAGCCATAAGCAGTAATGCGACCTTAAAGGCGAGCCAATTAACTCGTTCGAAAGTCGCTTGCAAAGGACCCCAACGACGCAAAGGGTTTAGAGATGGCTGGTATTATGCCTTTCAGGGAGAAAACTATATTCAGGCTGTTTGTATTTAATATTTTACTCAAACAGCTGCCGCCGGACACACCCTATTTCACAGATATTAATTGGCACATAATAATCAATTTGAGTGTTAGGATGTGCGATGATCTTTTGAGCTCAATATGCGGCTACGTTAATTAGAAA